>CP070640.1:1498738-1501986 GCA_020354065.1 Candidatus Bathyarchaeota archaeon | reverse complement strand
GTTGCCCTCCTCCATAATCGCAACCATAGTGGGCTTCCTGACCATCGGGGGCGTCCCACCCTCGGTCGGCTTCAAGTCGAAATTCATACTCCTCACCGGGGCCTTTGAGAGAGCCTTCCTGCACTCCCCACTCGAGTTGATGGTTGCCATACTCGCGGCGACGGTAGCCACTGTGATAACGCTTGCCTATGAATTCAGGACGGTGTGGAGGGTCTTCTACGGCAAGTTACCGAGAAAATTACAAGAGATAAGGGAAGTACCCCTTTCGATGATCGTAGCCCTGCTTGCGCTGAGCGCCCTATCAATATTGTTCGGCATATGGCCCATGCTCATAACGAAACCTCTGGATGTTTTCTTTGAACATTTACCGTGGTGATGACTGATTAGGATAAGGGCGTGTTGAATCAGGCATCCTTAACGACAGTAGGTCCTCTTCTAGTTTCCACAGTCTTTACGATCATCATTGGTACATAACCGAAGTTCGTCGCCGACTTCCTCCTCCACTCTTCACCCACGCAATGGAAACTATGGCCCCAACCGTCCAACATTAATTTTCCATAAATAGGCTCCCAATGTAGGTTCAGTAGATGTGGGACTCGATCAAACCCGATATCAGCCTTTTCTGGATTTACACAAGTTTTTTTAATGCAGTCAACGTGAGCTTTTAGGAAATGAGCGTCGCTGTCATCGGTCCAGATTCGTTCACCACCTGCTTCCAGCTCATCGGGGCCGAGGGCTTCGATGCCGGTTCGGGGGAGGCTGTGGCAGAGACGCTTGGCCGCCTCGTGGACGAGGGGAGGTTCCAGCTCATCATCATCCCCGAGCGGTTCGCGGAGGTAACCCGCCTATTCCGAGAGCGCGTCATGTCAAGGGGGGAAATTACCCCCGTCTTCGCCCTGATACCCGACTTCACCATGGAGACTGGCATGAGGATGGAGGAACTCCAGGCGGTGGTCTCCCTGGCGATTGGAACGAGGCTGGAGTTGTGATGAGATGGGAATGGAAAGCGTGTTATCTATAGGAGAGCGCCTCCAGAAGCTCCTTGAGAAAGCGGAGAAGGAAGCAAAGGCGAAACTGGCTGAGGCCCAGAAGAGAGCTGAAGATATGGTTTCTGAGGCCAAGGCCGAATCGGAGCGGAGGCGGAGCGTGGTCCAGCGCGGCACTGGCATAGACGAGCTCATACAGGAGGCGGAGGAGAGGGCCAGGAAGGAGGCAGAGAAAAAAATGGAGGAGTATGAGGCGAGAGCCGAAGCACTGAAAAAAATACCTAAGGGCAAGATGGAAGAGGCCGTGGTCTTCGTGCTGAAGGAGGTGCTCCCCGAGTGAGCTCCAAGTCCCTTGAGCTGGATACCCAGCTCATCGAGCGCATCGTCCAAAAGCGGAAGGAACGCCTGGCTCGAGCCGAGGAGGAAGCAGAGAGAATAGTAAAGACCGCCGAGCAGGAGGTGGGGATGATCAAGGCGGACACAGAGAGGCAGGTCCTCTCCCTTGTGGGCTCGGAGCTTCGGGCGGTCAGGGACAGGATAGTCGGGAGAACGGAGCTCGATGGCAGGAAGATGCTGATGGCGTCTAGGCATCAGATGCTCTCATCCGTCTTTGAGGAGGCCGAGAAACAACTGGAGAAGATTGCCCAGGGAAAGGACCCCAGTGTCGACTACGGCGTCATCCTCGGGAAGCTCATCGTTGAGGCCGCCGTAGCGATGGGCGGTGAAGAGTTCATAGTAGCCGCCAACGAGAGGGACCATGCCTTCATCAAGAAGAATCTCAGGAAGTTGAACAATCAGTTAAAGAAGGTTCTCGGCGAGGGGACCCTCAAGCTGGACAACAGCCCCCTAGATATCATGGGCGGCGTCGTCGTCCAGAACAGCGAGGGCACGAAGACCTTCTACAACACGCTGGACGGGAGGCTGGAGAATGTGAAGTCTAGGATCCAGGCCGAGGTAGGAAAGATACTCGGGGTGATATAGATGTCGCTTGCAGGAACAATAGAGAGGATTAATGGCTCACTTGTCGTGGCGAAGTTTAAAGCAGAGCCCAAGATAGGCGACCTCATCGAGGTCGGGAAACTGAAGCTCATGGGGGAGATCGTCCGCCTCAGCAAGGAGACCGCCTACATCCAATGCTACGAGGTGACGAGCGGCATCAGGCCCGGCGAGCCCGTCGTCGACACCGGTAGGCCCCTCGTCGCCGAGCTGGGCCCGGGCATCATGGGAACCATCCTAGACGGCGTTGAGAGGTCTGAGACGACGCTTTGGGAGCTCACGGGCCCCTTCGTGACAAGGGGGACGAACATCCTGCCCATCGACAGGGAGAAGGCGTGGCCCTTCAAGGCGCAGGTCAAGGCAGGCGACAAAGTCTCAGGCGGCGACATATTTGGCACCGTCCAAGAGACCGCGTCCTTCGAGCACAGGGTCATGATCCCCCCCAACCTGTCCGGGACGATAAAGTCGATAGAGTCTGGGGACTTCACCGTCGAGGATGTGGTAGGGGGGCTCGAGACACGGGGCGGCGTGGTGGACCTGAGGATGATGCAGAGCTGGCCAGTCAGGCTCGGCCGGCCCATCAAGGAGAGGCTGCCCCTTGAGATGCCCCTTATGACGGGCCAGAGGGTCATCGACACCTTCTTCCCCGTCGCCAAGGGGGGCGCCGCGGCCATTCCAGGCGGCTTCGGCACGGGCAAGACTGTCACCCTCCAGCAGATCAGCAAGTGGTCCGACGCCGACATCATCATCCTCATCGGCTGTGGCGAGCGGGGGAACGAGATGGCCGACGTGGTAGCCCACTTCCCCAAGCTTGAGGACCCCAGGAGCGGCAGGAAGCTCATCGAGCGGACGGTCATCATAGCGAACGTGAGCAATATGCCCGTCTCTGCGAGGGAGGCCAGCGTCTACATGGGGGTCACCATCGGGGAGTACTACAGGGACATGGGCTACGATGTCGCCGTCATGGCCGACTCAACCTCCAGGTGGGCCGAGGCCCTCAGGGACATCTCGGGTCGCTTAGAGGAGATCCCGGCCGAGGCCGGCTTCCCCGCTTACCTCTCGGACCGCATAGCCCAGATCTACGAGAGGGCAGGCCGAGTCGTCACCCTCGGAGCTGGAAGGAGGATGGGGAGCGTGACGATTCTCGGAGCTGTCTCGCCGCCCGGCGGCGACTTCAGCGAGCCGGTCACTACCCACACCCTCAGGTCCATCGGGACCTTCTGGGCCCTGGACACCGAGCTCGCCTATAGGCGCCACTTCCCAGCC
>CP070640.1:1485037-1498638 GCA_020354065.1 Candidatus Bathyarchaeota archaeon | reverse complement strand
GTTCAGGAACTCGTTGACCAATCTCGTCTTTCCTACTCCGGCCTCTCCTCCGATGAACACGGTGGCTCCCTTTCCAGCGAGGGCGGAGTCGAGGTGCTGCCTGAGCTGTCCGATTTCCTGATCCCTACCGACCAAAGCTGGCTCAACTGCGAAATTGGAATGTAACCTACATCACCACCCACTAATTCTGAGTGTGACACGTGCGTACTACGTAACATGCACCTTGTACAGTTGCCGTGCGCACGCGCTGAAAAAAAAGTCGTCATTACATTTAACATATTGTGATAGTATGTTACGTTCTTCATTGATGCTGTTCATATTCGCATGGTTTCCAAGCTGTCTCTGAAATTGTATTCTTTTCATATCGAGTCATTGTATTGAGACATAGCAGCGCGCAGAGAGGTCAAGGTCGGCGACGACACGTATACAGTGATTGATCTAGTCAACACCGGAAAAATTCTGGCCCACCGCGTGGTAAGGAACAACCCCTACTCCCGCAGGGTTGAAGACAGCCACGTCGACATGAGGGGTAGAGGGGGTCATAATATCCGCCCGTGAAAAACAAGCCAAACGATGAAAGAGACCTTAAAAAAGCCTCTCCCTGATCCGATTCCTACCAAAAGGGGCTACCATTCATGGTAAAAAACACTAACCAACAACCCCAGCACAGAAGTGTGAACCCCAAAACTCTCAAACCCCCAGAAATAACACGAACAATAGAAAAACCTGAAAACCTTATGACAAGCTACTAACGCGAAATGGAGCCCCGGGCGGGATTTGAACCCGCGATCTCCTGCTCATTGGCCCCATCCAGGAGATACCAAGCAGACGCTTTGGCCAGTCTAAGCCACCGGGGCGTAGAATTGGCAAACTAAGTGACCCCTGACAAAGATTTTAATCTTGCCATCTTTTGCAGACGAATTGATTGGGAAATGACTTGATTACAGATATTTGTATTGTAAATCATAAACAACTGTTATCACCTCTTTCAAATCATTTTATTTCAGGACTAAATGAGAAAAGAACTTTATTTTTCCTTTCGTTCTTGCGCGCGCGAGGACGACCTTAAGAGTAAAAATCAACGAACCAAGAGAACATCCCAAAAATCACCAGACGAGCCTCCTGATGCATCTCACCAATCAATATTGAGGTATATTCCCCGGAGTCGTAGATATCCAAGACCCTGCTAGACTCCTTACAATCTGCATGTTGTCGGCGTTGCCCCTCCTCTCATCGATTGGGGTCTCCATTATCATCGGTATCTCAGCCAAAGGGCTGTTGAGGATCACCCTGAACCCGTCGGTACCGATCTCCCCGAGGCCGATGTGCTCGTGGTGATCTATTCCCGTGGCGAGTCCTCCCACCGAGTCGTTCAGGTGTACCAGTTTTAACCGTTCGAGGCCGATTGTCTCAACAAATGAGTCGATGGTCGAGGCGAGCCCTCCGATGGTTCTGAGCTCGTACCCTGCGGCGAACGCGTGACACGTATCAAGACAGATAGCCACTCTAGACACGTCGGATATCCTCTCAAGGATGAGCTGCAACTCCTCGAAACTGGAACCCACCTTGTTCGCTGACCCTGAACCGTTCTCCAGGAGAACTGTGATCCTCGCCTCGGTTTTTATGGCTTCATTCAGGGCCCCCACCACCCGGGCCACTCCTAGATCCGGCCCCTGGCCCAGATGGCTCCCGATGTGGGTCACGAGCATGGAGACCCCTAGAGCCCTGCATCTCCTCATGCCGACCTTGAGGGACTCTATGGAGCGACCATAGACGATGTCATCTGGAGAGGCGAGATTCAGGATGTAGGGCATATGGCCGAACACTGGATCGAGCCCAGCCTTCAACTTCTTCTCCTTGAATGCCTCGATCTCATCCTCCTCAAAGTCTCTCGAGGCCCAGCTGCGGGGATTACCGGTGAACATCTGGAAGACATCGCAGTCCTGTTCCAGAGCCCGGTCAACCGCCTTGTCCACGCTACCAGAGATGGAGACGTGGAAGCCGAACTTCACCATCTACCTAGATCATACCCTGTCACTGCATTTTATACATACTCAGTCCAAGCGAGAAGTATCGCTTTCCGGTTCAATTCAAAGACTTATGAGATTATGGATTCCTGATACGTCTTACATTTCCATAATTCTCTTTTAAACTATTAGGCACCCTATCCCGGGACAGGTAAATGCAGGTAGGACGTTATTCACATCTAGAAGAGAAGAATAGCGATATCGGCGACTCAGAATCTGACATCGAGCTTCTCACCGTTCACAACAGATCGTCCACCCGCAGAGTGACCAAAGAGGAGGCGGAGCATCTCAAGGCCTTGAGGCGCATCAAGGACGCCCTCGGTAAGTTCGACCTTTCAAAGAACGAGGTCCGGGTGTATCTTTTCCTCGCCCGGTTCGGCGCCCAGAAGGCCCAGAGGATAGCCGAGGCCCTGAACGTCCACAGGACCGAGGCCTACAAGATCCTACGCCGGCTGGAGAAGCAGGGACTGGTATCCTGTGTCTTCGAGAGGCCGATGAAGTTCGTCTCGATACCCTTCGAGAGGGCCCTCGGCAACCTCATCGAGGAGAGGCGGCAACGGATCCACCAGATGGAGCTGTGGAAGAAGGAGCTCATGGAGACTTGGAGGTCCCTCCCCAAGCCAGAGGACAGGACTACCCGCAAGGAGACCTTCCAAGTCCTGGAGGGGAGGAGGCAGGTTGGCGTGAAAGCGACGGAGCTCCTTGACGGATGCACAGATGAGCTTCTGATGATCCTCACGGACGAGAACCTCCTATGGCTCTACAACTCCCCCTTCTTCGACGATCTAGAGAAGACCTCGGGGAAGAGGGGGATAAACGTCCAGCTCATCACCGACTTCTCCCCCACCAGCACCTATGTCCTCGAAGAGGTCAGCCTCGGGAAGGGAGACTTCATCTACAAGGGCCTAGACGAGGCCCCGTGCTTCATCATATCGGACACCGGGCAGATGCTCCTGTTGATGAATAGGGGCCAGGACGGAGAGGGAAAGCCATACGCGATGTGGACAAACTACGTCACACTGGTGAACTCATTCAAGCTGCTCTTCGACCTTCTCTGGAAACAGCCAGGCGACGATGCTCTCAAGATGGTCGAAGCCGCACAAATGACCCAGAAGATAGCTTGAACCTATTTATCATCACTTTTTCGACATAAGTTCTGTAGATTATTACTACATACAAATCGACATATTCGGTCTTCTTGAAGATGGGGTGGGGGAAACAAAGTGGTCAGTCTAACCGAGAGGAGGCTGGGGATAAGCGGCAGTAGGCGGCTTCGGTCGAGAGATGGCATCATCACGAGTGGTATCAGTAGAACTAGAAGTCTGTAACACTCGGCTGTTGATGCAGGGGACACAACGAACGGGTGTGAAGGACAGCAGCGGGTTCTCCTTTTTCTCTTGAGCGGTGATCGGGATGCGGATGACCGGGTCGGAGAAATCAATTGGTGTATTCAGTCCGAGGAGGGGATTAGCAGCCCCAGTCGGCCTCCTCCTCATACTTTTCTCCCTCACCATGGTCTCGACCATCGCTTACAATTACGCTGTGAGGCAGATAGACAACCGGAGGGAGGATCTGAAGCTCGTAGCCGCGGAGGAGAAGAATCTGGACCTCGAGGAGGCCGTATCCTCGGTGGCGTGGTCTCCCGGGGGTTCCAGGGCGTTCGCCTTTTCGGACTACGGGGGGCAGCTCAGGGTCGAGCCAAGCGCCAACTCCCTCCAGGTAAACCTAACGATGGACGGGACGACCTACGCCGTGTTCGACAGCAACACCGGGCGGTTCGTGTACGAGCTCCCGAGCACGATCGTCGGACGTCTCGGCAGGTGGCTGCGGGGGGATCAGAGGGCCATCGTAAACCAGAGCACCTCCTACCAGGCCCTCATGAGGGTTGAGACGGGGACAGAGTATCAAGAGCTAGTGTCCCAGTACAGGCCCCTGGTCTCGTCATCGGTCGGGGGGCTCTCCGCCGGGCGGAGGATAAACAACATCAGGATCTACATCGTCAACCTCAACGCGTCGGAGGCCCTCACCTCCGGAGGGGAATTCCACATCAAGGTCACCTGTGATAACGTGACCACACAGGTTCACACCTACAACCTGAGCGAATCCATCACGTCCATGGAGATAACCTCAGACCTCGACGGCACGAGCGGGTCGGTGGTCGTGCCCATAACCGTCGGAGCTTCTGGCTCCCACGTGAGGGTCGAGGTAGTGGTGAGCAACGTCAAGATTGAGGGGGTGTCGATCTGATGCCTGCCCAGGCAACAAACTACTTCTACACCATCTTGGCCATGGGAGTGGTCGCCCTCATGATCACCAACGCCTTCGGGCTCCACGCCAGTAGCCTGAAGGCGATGTCCGAGAGGCGCGAGCTCAAGGAAATCCTCGTGAGCGTGGCAGCAGAGGTCACCGAGCTCGCCGCCCTCACTGAGGCCACGAACGCATCGGCGAAGGTCTGCCTCCACATGCCCCTATTGATAGGAGACAAGAGCTACTGGATCCGGCTCGCGTCAGACGCAGACGATGCCTGGGTCGAGGGCGCTTTCGGAGACCCGTGGACCGGCCAGCCTGATCACAGGGTCGAGCTCCCTTGGAATGTGTCAGTCTCGGGTACCTACAAAGGGGGATATGGGACCCTTGCCTTGAACTGTACGATCCAGGGCTCAGGGTTGGCGCTGACCCTGGGAAGGTGGGAAGGTGGTTAGTGGATAATGTTCGGGCGTAAAAAGAAGCGGTTCCAGGAGGAGAAGGACGAGGGGGTGCCCCGGGACACCCTACTGGGCGCTCTGGGTATAACCCGTTGGCGGGTCCCGGAGGGCTACATCGAGGTTGAGAGCTACCCCCTCAGGGCCCCTTTCTCCTATTGCATCATAGCTAGGAACGAGCAGACCTCTGAGCATCTCTACGTCATCGACGAGCTCGCCATGGACATGGAGGAGCGGGTGGTCTTCAACGGGCTCCGGGATTTGCTCGAGAAGGAGCTGGAGGCCCCCAGGGAGGATCAGACACTGATCGAGGCGTTCAACGAGCAGGTGCCCGTCATAGTCGACGAGAACCGTAAGCTGGTGGCCAACCTCACACCCATCGGGTTGAAGAAGGTCCTCTACTACCTGGAGAGGGACATCGCCGGATTCGGCAAGATCGACCCCATGATGCACGACCCCTCCATCGAGGACATCAGCTGCACCGGCTTCAGCAAGTCCATGTTCCTCTGGCACAGGCTGTACGAGAACATCAGGACGACCGTCCAGTTCGGGGAAGAGGAGCTGAACGACTTCGTGATCAAGCTCGTCCACAAGGCCGGGAAGCACGTCAGCCTCGCCTACCCGATCATGGACGCGACACTCCCAGGGAAGCACAGGCTCGCCGTGACCTACGGCAAGGAGGTGACGCCCTCAGGGACGAGCTTCACGATCAGGAAGTTCAGGACCGATCCCTTCACCATCGTCGACCTGGTCAGGATGGAGACTCTGAGCGAGTCAGCCGCCGCCTACCTCTGGTTGTTAATAGAGAACAAGTTCTCCGTGATGATCGTGGGCGCTACCGGAGCTGGGAAGACGACCGCCCTGAACGCTGTGGCCTGCCTCACCCACCCCTCCTACAAGATCATCACCGTGGAGGAGGTCGCCGAGATCAACCTCCCCCACGAGAACTGGGTCTCAACAATATCCAGGCCCGGGTTTGGCATAGAGAGAACAGGGGAGATATCCCTTTACGATCTAATAAAGTCGGCCGTCCGCCATCGGCCCGACCTCATCGTCGTGGGTGAGATCAGGGGCGACGAGTCCTACGTCCTGTTCCAGAGCCTGGCGACGGGCCACGGCGGCCTCTGCACAATGCACGCGGACAGTATCGAGATCGCTCTCAAACGGTTGACCCAGCCGCCGATGAACATCCCTCCCTCCATCCTCCCCCTGATGAACTGCCTCATCGTGATCAAACACGTCAAAGCGCCCGTCTTCACAGAGGGCGAGAAGCTTGCATCGAGCAGGAAGTTCGTTCACGTGGCCGAGGTTAGGCAGTCCGGGGAAACCAACGACATAAGCGAGTGGAACCCCGGCACTGACACCTTCACCGAGAGCTTTGAGGGCAGCCACCTCCTCAAGCAGATGGCTCTGGGCCTCGACCTCTCGGTGGACTACCTCCTCAAGGAGCTGGAGAGGCGTAGGGATGTCCTCCTCTGGATGGCGAACATGAACATCCGGGATAACAGGAGTGTGAACGAGATCCTCACCAAGTACTACAACAATCCCGAGGCCTTGTACCAGAAGGTGGTCCAGAGCATCTAGGAGCGGGAGACAGATGGAAGAAGGGGGATTGAGGAGCCGCATCAAGAAGGTCTTCCAGGGGGATTCGGATACCAAGCTTGAGGCGGAGCTCCCCTACGCCACCATGATGATCACCCTCATGGCGGCCAGTGGCATCACTCCCTACGAGAGCTTCAAACGCCTCAGGAAAGTGGACATCCTCACCAAGTTCCAAGACGAGGGGGAGGAGATCGTCAGGCAGGTCGAGGTTCTGGGCAACGACCCCCTCACCGCGATGGAGAAGCGGGCCGACGAGACCATCTCGAGGTCTTATGCGGAGTTCCTCGAGGGGTACATCTCCTCGGTGAGGAGTGGGGGGAGCATCATGAACTACCTGACGAGCAAGCTCAAGAACATCTTCGAAGTTCAATCCGCGAAAGCGAAGAACGCGGTGGAGAGGCTCGAGACCCTCGTCGAGGCCTACATGGTGATGCTCATCGTCATCTTCTGCTTCTACATACTGTCGACCGTGACCTCTCCGGCAACGATGATGCTGGGGGACACGGGCCTGCCAGACACCTCTGAGTTCATCTATCCGCTAGTCTTGGTCGTCATCCCCATCTTCTCACTGTTTTTCATGTATCTAGCGAACATCAGCAGGCCAGGGACCCTCAGGGGGATTCGCAAGCCCTACATCGTAGGGGCACTGCCACTAGCCTTGTTCGCTGTGATTGTGTTTGCCTCGCAGCTGGTGCCCGGGCTGTCCACGATAACGGATACGTTCGGTTTGCCAAGGTTAGTGACCGCCGGGTTGATAGTCGTATGTATTCCCCCTGCGATATCATATCACAAAATCGCCCGCCGCAACTTCTCCGCCGAGAAGGCGATGCCGAGCTTCATGAGGGATGTGACGGAGGCGAGGAGGACGGGGATCTCCCCGGAGAAGAGCATAGTTCACGCTGCTGACCGCAGGGGTTACGGTCTTTTCACCCAGGACCTGAGACGGATCATCAACCAGATCGAGTGGGGGGTCTCCCTGAGAAAGATCTACACCAACCTCACCGAGTGGATCAAGAGCTGGCCGGTCATAGTCGACTTCTTCATCCTCGTGGAGACCATTGAGATCGGGGGTGGCGACGCCAACACCCTGGGGCTTCTCGCAGAGTACAGCGAGAGGATCCAGACCATAGAGAAGAGCCAGAGGGACATGCTCAGGCCCTACGTCGTGCTGCCCTTCGTGTGGACCATCCTTATGGCGTTTACGATAACCTTCACGTTGGAGACGCTGTCCCAGATCCCTGTCTTGGCCGCGGGCGCTATCACCGCTCCTTCCATGAACCTCGACCTGTCAATTGGTGGGAGCATCATCGAGGCGGGCATCGTCTTCCACAGCTGGCTCTCCGGGTTCTTCATCGGGAAAGTGAGCGAGGGGAACTTCGCTTCCGGGTTCAAGTATGCTGCGTTCCTTGCGTTGACCTCCTTTCTAACGTTGATATTCTCCAAAGGCTTGGTGAGCGGCCTCTTCGGGGGGATGTTCTAGTTGCCCACCGCCTCCATCGACTTCACAATGGCGTCCATCGCCATGATACTAATAGTCATGGGCGCCATCTTCGGAGTCAACATGGTGGTATCCCCATTCAATGGAGACTCACCGCCCAACTTTGAGCGCTACTACCAGATCGGCAGGTACATGCTCCTCTCCCAAGGCGAGCCTGAGGACTGGGGCGGCGGGGGCACGCCTTCCAGCCTGGGATTCGCTAGAACGGGGGAACCATACGACCTCGACATCGACAAGGTGACCCGTCTGAACATAGAAAACGTATACTCCCTCAACTACTCAAGCCTCTGGCAGTCCCTCGGCGTGGACGATGTGTCCTTCAGGATCGAGGTCGAGCAGATGTTCAGCATCGCCCTGAGCCTGACATCTTCCCAGATTCAGGGGGATGACACAGTGTACAACTTCACAGCCTCAACGACGCGCGGCGGATACCCCATCCCGTGCCAGGTGAGCTACTACGTGGCCATAAGGAACTCCACCTACTCGGACTCCGGCTCCACGAACAGCTCGGGCTCTGGGCCGGTCCAGTTCACCCTCCCCAACTCACAGAACGGGACGGGATTGTTGATCGGCATCGCGAGGACCGAGGAATCGGTGGTGAGCTACTGCGTCCTCCCATTCACCCATGACTCGGGAGCTCCGGCACAGGCCGGGACCTTCGCGAACCTGAGCCCGCTGAACTATACCCTTCACGTAGATTTAACTAGCGGCGCAAGCGCATGGAACGGAGCCATTTTCTCCTACTCCTACTCCTTCAACCTGACGGCCGACGGCTCCGACTACTCAATTCCTAGGCTTCTAGATGCCAGCCCACTGGTACTGACTCTGACCGGCGTTAATGGTTCCGATCACTGGGCCGAGTGGGTCGCCTACCCCCAAGTCCCACTGCAGGCGGGAGCTGACATGTCAGACGACTATCTAATCTCCGACGTGGGCCTCGTCAGCTACATCGTGGATATCAAGGGGGCGCTCTACAAGTTCAAGATCAAGTTCAGGAGCCCTGCTGAGTATGACTAGGAGAGGCGTTGTCCACACCTTGGATTCGTTCTTCGCCGCGATCATAATAGTCACTGCCCTGCTCTACGCCTCCCAGATCCCGCGGGAGAGGGACTACCTAGAGGACGAGAACCTGGACGCCCTCGGGATGCAGACCCTGGTGAGGCTGGACGGTGACGGGGTTCTCGGGCGGCTGGTGGATGACAACGATTGGGACGGCCTAGAGCGCGCCATTCGGGTCGCTCTCCCCACGTGGGTCTCCTTCAACGCCACTGTGTTCGATGAACAAGGGGCCATTATAAATAATCATAGCATTTCCAACGGAGGGCTCCTAGGGCGTAGAGTCGAGTCTCTGGAGTATCCAATCTCAGTCGAGTCGGGCTCCTGCCCCATTTACAGGCTGCGCCTGCAAATCGGAGGATGAGATCGTGAGAGCCAAACGTAGAAAGGGGCAGGTCCTCGTCATCGCTGCTCTAGTTATAGCCCTGGCCCTGCTCTCAACCCAGGCCTACATCTATACTCTTAGCAGAACGGAGGTCCATTCTGGATACCGCTTCCTGAGCGACTACGTACAAGCCATAAAAATAGGTTCTGAGCACACCGTGACAGCCTCGCTTGTCAATATCTCCAGAGGAGGCGCATATGACAACCTTCAGAGCAACCTCGATCGAGGGGAGTCCTTCATAGCCGCTGATTACAGTATGGGTCAATGCTCCCTGAACGCTACATCCGCATCCCAGTCCCCCTATACCCAGGGCATCTGGCTGGATTGGGGGACGGATAGCGTGGGCGTGTCGAGCGCCTACTCCGACTTCACTCTCAACATAGGCGGAATGGGCGCAGAGATAGACCTGAGCTTCAGCCTGAACAGAACCACCCGGGTGGTGGTGACAGGGAGCTACTCGGACCTTGGGGGCGACACCAAGGAAGTTACGGTTGTCATGTATCTATTCAACGAGGGTGCTCAAGCACTAACCAACTCGACTACCCTGAACTATCTGAAATCCAGCAGCTGGGAGGATCCTACAATCCTCGGGGACTACGTAGCCGTGGATTACGGGAACGGCACATACCATTACACATTCACGGATACGATTCCAGGAAACCAGGTCCCGGTAAGGGTTCAAACCTACGATGAGAGGGGGGTCTTCGTCCAGGCTGAGGCGACCCTCACGGAGGGGTGAGAGAAACTCCTTAAACGGAATCGGCTAGGGTAAATCTGTTTGAAGTATGAGGTGGACCCCCTGAACCAACTGGATGCCGTAAGGATTTTGTTCAGTTTAACCATGCTCGGGTACACCTCATGGGTTGATGTGAAGACCCGGGAGATCTACGATCTCGTATGGCTGGTGTTCGGGGGCCTCGGGGTGATCATCGCCTTTTACGAGGTGTACGCTGGTTCGTTGTCCCTCGCAGGCTTCATCCTGCCTGTCTTGGTATCTGTAGCGGCCTCAATCACCCTGGGATATCTCGGGTTATTCGGGGGAGCCGACGTCGAGGCCATCATCGCCCTCTCCATCCTCCACCCATTCCCACCACGAGGGCTCAAGCCAGCCTTGGGGATCGTCTCGATAATCTATCCTCTCACTCTTTTCTCCAACTCGGCATTGAGTGGAGCGATGTTCGCTTTGATCCTCCTCGGGAGGAACCTGGTGTCCCTGGGGAGGGGGAGGCCCTTGTTCGAAGGCCTCGGATCGGAACCAGTGTGGAAGAGATTCGTTGTCATGGTCACAGGGTTGAAGATTCCACTGGAATCGGTTAGGGGACCCCCTTTCCAGTATCCCTTGGAGATCCCAGACGGGGAGAACGACGCTACGAGGAGGCTGGTGCTGATGCCTGACATCCAGAATGATGAATCAGCGCTGGAGATGTTCCGGCACCTGCAGGAGGGAGGAGTGAAAGAGGTCTGGGTTTCACACACCCTTCCCTTCCTTGTCTTCATAACTATAGGCTACATATTGGCGATACTCCTAGGGGACCTCGCCCTATCCCTCTTGGCCAAAGGGCCTCTCAGTAGTATGCTGACGGGTCTGAGTGTGTAGTTCTCAGCACTCACAAATCCTCATTAGAACTTCAAGTCGTAGATCGGGCTGGAGAGGCGACCAATAAGGAAGACCTGTGAAAGCATTAGAGGGGGTTAACTTGACCGGTAGGCTCGTCACTGAGGTTGTTATCGTTGGCTCGCTGCAAGAATTCAATAGTCAGCTCGAGGCTGAGATCGATCATTACCTGTCCCAGAAGGAGGAATACAGCGAGCGCCTCGGCAGCTTCCTCAGAGACGCCGAAGAGGAGCACAGCGACGAGGACTGGTTCAAGCAGATAAACCTCGACAAACTAGGCGGCGGGAAAGGTAAATCGAAGAGCGACAAGAAAAAGAAGGGTAAGAAGTCGAAGAACGCTGAGGCTTGGGTCCCATTCAAGAACCTGGAACTTTCCACAAGCGTCCAGGGTGAGGCCGAGATCATGTTCGAGGCCATATCAGCCATCACTCAGAAGCTGGATAGACTCACCGAGGCGAGGGAGTCTGTCGAGGAGCTCAGGAAGGTGGGTCTCGGCAACGATGTTACTTACATCTGCTATCTGGAGGACGGTGTCCTGAGCAAAGTAGTCATTAAACCAATGGATGAGAGCACTGCGGAAAAGTTCACCTTCAACAGAGGATTCACTATCATAAAGGCCGTTCAGCCTCAGGTTTGATCATTGAGTACTCCTTCCACCTCTGAGAAGGACCCCCGATTCCACCCTCGGTTGTTCGTCTCCCGCGTGACAGACGCATCTTAATAATGGAACCGGGGGAAGTCTAGTCCGAGATCTTAGCCATGGTCTCCAAGGAGATGTCTTCATCTCGGATAATGGAAATCGGGGGATCCATAGCATGAGAGACGAGGCATCCCGAGGTGAGGAGTCCTGGAAAGGTTCATAGTGGATTGCTGCGTGGGGGTCAGTAGTGGGGTTCCTTGAGTACGCCAACGAGACATCCTTCGAAAAGGATCCGCTGAAACTAAAGTTTCTATTGGTAGAGGACTCCCGTTATTCCAAGCTCTATGAAGACGACCATGGGTTCACAGCCCATCTCCCCTTACCTGTATTCGGTGAGGAGTCGATCTCGTTATTCGGATTCGAGTTCCCTGAAAGCTCTGATGGAAGGCAGATGGTCGCTCGTCTATTCAGAGTCGCCGTCTACCATCTAAGCAGCCATTCAGCAGCCTCGAGCTACGAGGAGTACAAGGCCTGGGCGCTAGGGAAGAACGAGGTCCTGTCAAGGTTTGTCATTTCTCTATTGGAGGATATAGGGGTCAAATCACACATCGTGAAATGGTATCCAGAACGGTTGACGGATCTTGCTTGCGTATGTTCGTTGGCGCTCAAAAGGATGAGGAGGATCGAGAACATCAGGATCGAGGCCACACGGCTAATGGCGTCGCTGATGATCTACGCGAACACGGGGGTGAGGAGGTTCACTTCCCCGGCTGACAGGGACGTGATCGAGCCGCTCTACGGGGAGATTGACCGATTTAAAGCCGTGATCCTCAAGTCTATAGCCGATGAGTCGATGGATATCAGAGATGAAAAACTAAAGGCTGCCGACCCCATCTATGAGAACATCATGGAGCGAGGACCAATCATCGAGGCACCCTCCTTGCCCTACACTGAGAACATCGGCCCCAACTCCCTCTTTCCACCCAAGAAGGTGGGGCCTCATGTAAAGCTGGATGCCCTGATGGCTGAGTGTCTGGATGGTATGGGCGTGGCCCAAGTCCAGGAAGACCAACTGTCATGGAGGGGGGCCGCTGAAGCGGAGGCTCTGCAAGTCTTCGACTCTCACTTCTTGGAGAAGGAGAAGGAAAAGAAGATCCTTTCAAGATACGAGGAGTACGCTTTCTTTTCCCGGTTCAACTCGATAGGGTTCCCTAGGAAGGATTACACCGAGTTCCTAAGGGCGAAAGCCCGGTGTAAGAAGAGCACCAGTAAGATGACTGAGATGCTCCTTGTTGCGTTGAACGCGTATATGGAGGACATCCGGAAATTGCATGGCGTCCTGGATCTCGCCGACGCGATCCAGGTCATCGCCAGCAAGAGCGACAGGAGCGACGTCTTTCTCCTCGACGAGAAGATCCAGAAGAGCTTCGCTTGGGCCATACTGATCGATGCCAGCACGAGCATGAGGCAGATAAGGGATTACACATTGGAGATGTCCGTGGTCCTCGCCGAGACGGCGAGTAAGATCCTCCTCGATACAACCTCCTTGAGCGTTTTCGCCTTCAACGACAGGTTCGAGATCATCAAGGACTTCAACGAGCCGTACAACACCAGAGTTAAGTCGAGGCTGGGGGGCCTGGAGTTTAAAGGGCTGACCTACCTGCCTGATGCGATGGAGATCGCTGGGCGAGCGTTGGGTGGTCGGAATGAGGAGCTGAAGATCCTGGTCGTCATCTCAGACGGCTGGCCCTACGGGTACTCTAACATCTACCCGGCTGCCACCGAGACACTGAGGGAGCTCGAGGCTGCTGATATGGTGGTCATCGGTGTAGGAGCCCAGAGCGGGCGGATGGAGTTCATCTTCGACACCCATTGCACCTCCTTTACTTTGAGCGAGTTCGTGAACAAGTTTGGGGACAGATACATAGACGCCTGTCAGAACATCGGCTAATGTCTGATTTCAATAATATGTGTTCCTAGTTGTTATGAAAGGTTCTATACTGCTTTTTCCTCATACTAAAATGACTGATGAGCTCAATTGTGAGGATGACCCATCATCGCCCACTATCTTGACTC
>CP070640.1:1478076-1484937 GCA_020354065.1 Candidatus Bathyarchaeota archaeon | reverse complement strand
GCTTGGTGTTACCGCTGCTACAAACGCTGCCCCCAGGGCCAGAGGCTCCCAGAGATTTTTCTCTCCCTCCGAACAATAGCCAATGAGCGGGGGCATACCGAACCCTTCGAGAACGCCATTGGAAAAATCGTGGAGAACATCCCCCTCCCCATCGTGACCACGTTTGTCTGTTTCCATCCCGAACGCGCCGGCCTAGACTTGGAGAAGGTCACCTCGAAGATTGAACGCATGTACGAGGAATACTTGGAGGAGGAAAAGGAGCGGATGGGGGAGAGGAGATCCCTAGGAAAGGTCGCGGTTATCGGCTCCGGTCCCTCTGGTCTCACCGTCGCGTATGAACTTAGTAGGAAGGGATTAGACGTGACGATCTATGAATCCTTACTGGAGCCTGGCGGGATGTTGAGGAAATGCATCCCCGAGTATCGCCTGCCAAGCAGTGCATTGAAAAGGGAGATTCAATTATTGGAGGATATCGGTGTTCAGATAAAGAACGGCCTCACCATAGGCGAGGACCTGAGCTTCAAAGATTTGTGGAGAGCGGGGCACAAGGCCATTTTCATCGGCGCCGGAGCTCACAGGAGCAGAATAATCGGGATCGAGGGCACAGAACTCGAGGGTGTGATCCACGCCGTCGACTATCTCTGGGGTGTGAACTCCGGGGAGGTTGGGGAAGGAGGAGAAGACGTTGTGGTGATCGGCGGTGGCAACGTCGCCGTGGACGCCGCCAGGACCGCCCTGAGGCTTGGAGCAGAAAATGTCACGATACTGTATCGTAGGTCGAGGGAGGAGATGCCCGCCATCCCCTGGGAGGTCGGAGAGGCTGAGGAAGAGGGCGTCAAGATAGAGTTCCTGGCCTCTCCTACAAGGATCCTTGGAGAGAACGGGCGGGTCTCCGGGATCGAGTGCGTCCGAATGCAGCTGGGCGAGATCGACGAATCTGGGAGACGGAGGCCATCGCCTGTAGAGGGCTCGGAGTTCACGCTTGAGAAGGACATGGTGATCCTCGCGATAGGTGAGGCCCCCGACCTGGGCTTCCTGCCTGAGGAGATCGAGCTGGAGGAGAACGGCTCGGTCTGGGTCAACCCGATAACCATGGAGACAAGCCTCAAGGGCGTCTTTGCCGGGGGTGATGCGGTGACGGGGCCCGCGACTGTGATCGAGGCGATCCGGGCCGGGAAGTGTGCCGCGGAGTCAATCTTTGGCTACATTAGATCTCTTGGAGGGTGGTGAAATGGTAATGGAACCAGTATTCGAAGAAATGGAGGAGCCCCGTATCGGGGTCTACGTCTGCCACTGCGGTCTGAACATTGCGGGCTCTGTTGACTGCGAGGAGGTGACCAAGTTTGCGGAGAGCCTCCCACACGTGGTCCTATCGTTGGACAATCGCTACACCTGCTCCGAACAGGGGCAGGAGCAGATCAAGAGCGACATCAAGGAGCACAACCTGAACCGCGTCGTGGTGGCCTCATGCTCCCCTCGGCTCCATGAGCCGACGTTCAGGAAGGCGTGTGAGGACGCCGGGCTGAACAAGTACCTCTTCGAGATGGCTAACATCCGGGAGCAGTGCAGCTGGGTCCACCTACACGACCGGGCGGCGGCGACGGAGAAGGCGAAGGACCTTGTGAAGATGGCTGTGGCCAAGGTGGCCCTGCTCAGAGCCTCCGAGGAGATGGAAGTGCCCATCATCAGGAGGGCCCTCGTCATAGGGGGCGGGGTGGCCGGCATCCAGGCCGCTCTGGACCTCGCTGACACGGGGTACAAGGTCTTCCTGGTGGAGAGGGAGCCGAGCATCGGCGGCAGGATGGCCCAGATAGACAAGACCTTCCCGACGATGGACTGCTCCATCTGCATCCTCGCCCCCAAGATGTCCGACGTCGGTCATCACCCCAACATCGAGTTGATCTCCAACAGCGAAGTGGTCGGGGTGTCGGGGTACATCGGCAACTTCAAAGTAAATGTGTTGAAGAAGCCTCGCTACGTCACCGATGACTGCACGGCCTGCGGGGACTGCTCACCGATCTGCCCGGTCATCGCCCCGAACGAGTTCGACGTGGGCCTGGCCGTGAGGCACGGCATCTACACGCCCTTCGCTCAGGCGGTCCCGTCTACCTACATCGTCGACATGGAGATTTGCCTGAACAAGGAGGGCGTGATAGTCTGTGACAAGTGCATCAAGGAGTGTGAGCGGGAGGCCATAGACTTCGAGATGAAGCCTGAGACCCTGGAGCTGGATGTGGGCACAATCATCGTGGCGACGGGCGCAGATGTCTTCGACCCCTCAACGCTGAAGGACTATGGATTCGGCAGGTATCATGACGTGATAACCTCCCTGGAGTTCGAGAGGCTGATCAACGCGGGCGGCCCCTCGGGGGGACACCTGATAAGGCCGAGTGACATGCAGATCCCAAAGAGAGTGGCGTTCATCCAGTGCGTCGGCTCTCGCTCGGAGAGGAGCGACAAAAAGTACTGCAGCAACGTCTGCTGCATGAACACGATAAAGGACAGCCTCCTCATCAAGGAGCACTGGCCCGAGACGGAGATCTACGTCTTCTACGTCGACATAAGGGCCTTCGGGAAGGGCTTCGAGGACTTATATCGACGCGCGAAAACCGGGGGAGTCGCATTCATCCGGGGTCTCCCCGCGGAGATCATAGAGGACAGGGTGGACCACAAATTCTGGCTCATTGGGGAGAACACCCTGCTGAATGAGCTGTACAAGATAAACGTTGACATGGTGATACTCTCCGTCGGCCTCGAGCCGCAGAAGGACAGTGACGTGATCCAGCGCCTGCTGACGCTCTCCAGGACCCAGGACGGGTTCTTCATGGAGGCTCACCCGAAGCTGAGGCCGGTGGACGCCGCGACCGGGGGCATATTCTTCGCCGGCTGCGCTGAGGGTCCCAAAGACATCAAGGACAGCGTGACCCAGGCGAGCGCAGCCGCAGCCCGCTCGGGGATACTGATGGCGAGGGGGAGAGTCACCGTCGAGGCGATCACGCCGATATACGACCTTGAGAAGTGCACGGCCTGCGGGCTCTGCACGAAGGTCTGCCCCTACAACGCCGTCACCCTGGACAAGGATCTGAAGCGCGTTGACATCGTGGAGGCTGCTTGCGGTGGCTGCGGGACGTGCGCGGCAGAGTGCCCCTTCGGCGCCCTGACCCAGAACCACTTCACCGACACGCAGATCATGGCGCAGATAGACGCCGTGACAGAGAACGACCCAGAGAAGAAGATAGTCGCCTTCTGCTGCAACTGGTGCTCATACGCAGGCGCCGACTTCGCGGGTGTCAGCAGGATGCAGTACCCGACGAACGTCCGGATCATCAGGACCATGTGCTCCGGGCGCGTGGCCCCGAAGTTCATCGAACGGGCCTTCGCGAGGGGAGCCGGGGTGGTCCTCGTGGCAGGCTGCCACCTGGGGGACTGCCACTACATAGACGCGAACTACCAGACCAAGAAGCGCGTGGAGCGCTTCTGGAAGAGGATGGAAGCCAAGAAGTTAGACAAGGAGAGGCTGCAGCTGCTCTGGGCCACCGCCGCCGAGGGCGAGAAGTTCGCCTCGAAGATCCGTGAGATACACTCGATGCTCGACAAGATCAAGCCCAAGGAGATCGAGAACGCCAAAAAGGTTTTTAAAACGGCGCTAGGTGGAAGTTAGATATGCCCCTGAGGATCTGGCGAGAGCCCCTCGACATCGACAAGGTGGAGCACCCCGAGGCTGAGATCCACATCATCAAAGAGAGGTGTAAGGGGTGCAACTTCTGCATCGCTTTCTGCCCCATGAAAGTGCTGGAGGAATCCGATGAGATCAACGAGAAGGGGTTCCACCCGCCAAGAGTCGTCGATGAGAGCAAGTGCGTTCTCTGTTCCTTCTGCTCCGCAGTCTGCCCGGACTTCGCCATCTTTGTAATTGAAAAAGCCGCGGAGACGAGCGAAGAAGAAGCGGAAGAGATCCAGCTTGTAGAGGTGGCACGTTAATATCTTTTTTGCATCCAGATCGAAAGCTGTAAAATTAACCTGCTACTCTTTTTCCAGGAGTTGGCGACCCAACGCCATTCCCTTCTTGAGGGCCTTCAGGTTGAGCTCTGAGAACCTCGGCCACCTTGCCTCCACCGCTTTCTTCATCGCCTCTTCGCTCACCATCCGCGTCAACGACACCACGGACCCGAGCATCACGACGTTCGCCACGATCCTGTTTCCAAGGGCTTCCGCCGTCCGGGTCGCTGGGATCTTGTAATACTTGATGTTTTTCTTCTCCTCCGAGGGGGAGACCAGGTCCTCATCTAGGATTATCGTCCCCCCCTCCTTGACATCCTCGTGGTAGAGCAGGTATGCCTCCTGGGACATCGCGACGAGGAGGCCTGGCTTGACAACCTTCGGGAAGTCTATCGCCGTGTCCGAGATGACCGCCTCAGACCTGCAGGCCCCGCCCCTCGCCTCCGGTCCGTAGGACTGTGTCATGGTCGCGTTCTTGCCGTCGAAGAGGCAGGCGCTCTGGCCGAGGACATATCCGGCAGTGACCACGCCCTGACCGCCGAAGCCGGCTATCCTCACCTCGTACCTTGCCATCTCATCCCTCCATTTGCTCCTTGATGAAGGCCTGGACCATGTCCGAGTACTCGGGCTTCTCGATGTCGACGAAGTCTCCGACCACGATCTCCTTGCCCGGCTCTATGGTCGCCTCCGTAGGGTAGATCCCGTGCTTGATGACGGATATCTCCTTCAGGTCGTTCATCATGTCCAGCCCGTCCCCAAGCCTGTTGTACCTACCGTAAACCGTGGAGCATGGCGCTATGACCTCGATGAAAGAGAAGCCCTTCTTATGGATCCCCTTCTTGATAGACTCGGTCAGCCTCCTGACGTGGAGCGTCGTCCACCTCGACACGTAGACGGCACCGGAGCAAGCCGCGAGGGCGGATAGGTTGAAGGGCTGCTCGATGTTCCCGTAGGGCGATGTCTGGGTCCTGGAACCGATAGGCGTGGTGGGCCCGAGCTGGCCGCCCGTCATCCCGTAGTTGAAGTTGTTCGCACAGATCACCAGCATGTCGATGTTCCTCCTCGCCGCGTGGATGAAGTGGTTCCCGCCTATGGCGAAGAGGTCCCCGTCACCGCTGATCACGACGACCTTCAAATCGGGGTTGGCGACTTTCACTCCAGTAGCGAAAGCTATCGCACGCCCGTGGGTCGTGTGGTAGGCGTCTGATTTTATGTATCCTGAGGCTCTACCTGTGCACCCGATCCCTGAGACGACGACGAGCTTGTCCATGTCGAACTCGAGATCCTTCAGGGCCTGGACGAAGGAGTTCAGAAGTATCCCGAGGCCGCAGCCCTCGCACCAGATGTGGGGGACCCTGTCTATCCTCAGGTATCCTGTGAGGGGATGTTCCTCTATGGCACGGGTCATCCGCTACACCTCCTTATCGCCGTCAGTATCTCATCCGGCTTGTGAGGCTCCTCCCCGAGCTTCGGGAGGAAGGTCACCGGCGTCGGCTTCACAGCCCTCTCCACCTCCCTCACCAGTTGGCCGTAGTTCATCTCAAGCATTATGACGGCGTCCAGCTGCGAGGAGAGGTCTTCCAAGATTCTAGTCGGGAAGGGCCAGGCGGTGATGAGTCTCAGCAGGCCAGCCCTGATCCCCTCAGCTCTAGCCTGCTCCACGGCCTTCAGAGCGGACCTAGAGGGGATCCCGTAAGCGACGACGAGGATCTCGGCGTCCTCGACATCTACCTCCTCAATCCTTATGATCTTTTCCTCGTTTCTCCTGATCTTGTCGCTCAATCTCCGTATCAGTTTGTCCTGGACCTCGATGGACATGTCGGGGTATCCCCTCTCGTCGTGTGTGAGTCCCGTGGAGTAGAAGTGGTACCCGTCCCCGAAGTTGGCCATCGGGGGGATGAGATCCTCATCTGCCTTGAAGGGCAGATACTCCTCAGGCGTTTGGGTGGGCTTCTTCCTGTTGACGATGTCGATCTCCTCAGGCTCAGGGATCTCTATGCGCTCGTACATGTGCCCCAGGATGCCGTCGACCATGACGAAGGTGGGGATGCGATACCGCTCTGAGCGGTTGAACGCCTCGACAGTGAGATCGAAGGTCTCCTGAACCGAGGAAGGGACGAGGGAGATGATCTCGTAGTCCCCGTGGCTCCCCCACCTGACCTGCATCATCTCCCCCTGGCCCGCCTTCGTCGGCTGGCCCGTGCTCGGGGCCCCCCTCATCACGTCCACTACGACGCACGGGGCCTCGGTCATGATGGCGAGCCCGATGTTCTCCTGCATCAGGCTGAAGCCGGGGCCTGAGGTGGCCGTCATCGCCTTCTTGCCGGCGTAGGAGGCCCCCACCACCGCGGCCATGGCTCCGAGCTCATCCTCGAACTGTATGAACGCCCCGCCAACCTGGGGGAGCCTGACCGCCATCCTCTCGGCTATCTCGCTCGCCGGGGTTATGGGGTACGCCGCGTAGAACTTGCAACCGGCTGCTAGGGCGCCCTCTGCGCAGGCCCAGTCGCCGTGGACGAAATAACTTCCGGTCAGCACCTTTCTACTCATCAGGTCTCCTCCTCTACACCTCAATCGAGACAGCGATATCAGGGCGGAGCAATGTGCAAAGGCTGCACATGGTGCACTCCGCCCATTCGTTAATCCGGGGTGGTGTCACACCTTTAAGTGTGATCTCGTCGGGTCTCTCGAACACCCCTCTGGGGCAGAACTCGAAGTAGTAGCCACATCTCTTGCAGAAATCTCTGTTGACTTGAACTGGTCCAGCTAGCCCCAAATTTTGACCCATCGAGAACCCTTCATAGAGCCTTGCTTTAAATATTTCTCATTTGATTAAATAGGCCGGCGTATTTGAATGGATTC
>CP070640.1:1474420-1477976 GCA_020354065.1 Candidatus Bathyarchaeota archaeon | reverse complement strand
CTGGTCATCACCGATTCCGTGATCAACAAGGGCCCCGAGTGGAGGGCCTTCACCCAGACCGAGAAGGAGTCCAGGAGCCGGGTCGGCGTTCCCCTCTCGTTCTCGGTCCACGACAAGGGCCTCACCACCATGATAGGCCGGGTCGGCCGGGACGCCTTCGGCAGGAAGATCCCCCTGAAGACAAAGCTCCAGATGCTCCGTCTAAGGAAGTGGCAGATCAGGTCCAGAGTCCACTCCTCCGTGGACAGGAACCTGGCCCAGGCCATGGCGGAGCTCGACAGGCTGACCGACAAGCTCCACATCCCCCCCACCATCAAGGAGAGAGCGGCGGTCATATATCGCAAGGCCCTGGACAAGGGTCTCGTCCGGGGTCGCTCAATCTCGGCCATAGCCGCCGCATCCCTGTACGCGGCATGCAGGACCACCCAGACCCCCAGGACCCTGAGGGAGCTGGCGGTCCACAGCCCCATCGACAGGAAGGACATCGCCCGCTGCTACAGGCTCCTCCTCAGAGAGCTAAACATAAGGATGCCCATCCCTGCGGCCCAGCTCAGGGTTCCCAAGATCGCAGCCAAGGTGAGCGTCGGCGAGAAGACCCAGCAGAGGGCCGTCGAGATCCTCAGGGAGGCCGAGAAGCTGAAGACCACCGCCGGCAAGGACCCCATGGGCCTCGCCGCCGCAGCCCTCTACATCGCCTGCGTCATGAACGACGAGAAGAGGACCCAGAAGATGATCGCCGACGCAGCAGGGGTCACCGAGGTCACAATCAGGAACAGGTACAAAGGCCTCAAGGAAGACCTCAACTTGGAGATCTGAGAACCGATAAATACCCCCTGACCCCAACTGAATTGGGGATCCCCATGTCCGAATCCGACGGGAAGAGCGAGAGGACCCTCATCCTCTGCATCGATGTGGACGATGACATAGGGAAAAAGGCGGAGATCGAGACCCCGATTCTGAGCAGGAACTCGAATCTGGAGGCGGCTAAAGCCCTGGCCCTGGCCGACCCCGAGGAGGCGGACGCCAATGCGATGTTCGGCGCCGTCAGGCTCTACGACCGCCTCCTTGAGGATTATCCAAACGAGATCTATCAGGTGGCCACCATCGCGGGCACCTCCTCGGGGGGCATCGATGCCGACCGGAAGATCGTGAGTGAGCTGGAGAGCATTCTTGAATCCTTCGAGGCGAACGGGGTCATTCTGGTCACCGATGGCTACGCCGACGAGTCCGTAATCCCTCTCATCCAATCCAGGGTGCCCATCACATCCATCCAGCATGTGGTAGTGAAGCACAGCGAGCGCCTCGAGGAGACGTGGGCGGTGATGTTCAGGTACATCAGGCAGCTCGTGGAGGACCCATACTACTCCAGGGTCAGCCTCGGGGTGCCTGGGGTGATGCTCATAATCGTCGGCGTCCTCCTGGTCTTCAACCAGCTCCAGAACGCGGGGATGATCCTCACCTTCGTCTTGGGCATCGTCCTCCTCATCAAGGGATTCGGTTGGGAGGAGAAGCTGGACATCGTCAGGCTGAAGCTGCCCTCACCGGATCGCCAGCTCACCCTGGCAACCCTCAGCGTGGGCTTCATCCTCTTCCTAGTCGGCTGCATAAGGGGGGTTGTGAACGCCTGGAATTACCTGGACACCCCCGCCCCTGCCTGGTGGAACAATTTCTCGTGGTGGCTCCAGCGGTCACCCAACCTCATAGGCCACTTCCTCCTCGAGGGAATAGACCTGATCATCCTAGGGGCCATGGTCTCCTTGATCGGCGGGATCGCATCCCACTATATGAGGAAGGACCCAAAGATGTGGCAGAACGTGGTCGGCATCATTGTGTCCTTCTGGCTGAGGTTCATCGCCATCGAGTCTGCGAAAGTCCTTCTCGAACCGGAGAAGACCCTGACCCTGTGGTCCCCCCTCGTCTTCTTCACTCTCGCAGGGGTGGTTACCACGATCACATCGGTCTTCGTGATATACAGCTCATACAAGAGGCTCCCCTTCCAGTGACCAGCACACCAAAACCCACAAGATCCATACAGTAGAGTTTTATCTCTCAGGCCACAAGGTAATCGGAGGACGGCGAAGGTGCTCCAGGGACTGCTCTCGGCGCTCGGGATCTACAAGATCTACAGAAGGTGGCTCCGCACCCAGATCGACCTGGACCAAACCCCCGAGCATATCGGCGTCATCCTCGACGGTAACAGGCGCTGGGCGTCCCAGAGGGAGATGATCCCCTGGCAAGGCCACAGGCGGGGCGCCGAGAAGGTCAAGAGCTTTCTGGAGTGGTGTCTCGAACGGGATATCAATACCGTCACCCTCTACGCGTTCTCCACGGAGAACTTCAATAGATCCGAGGAGGAGGTAGAGGAGCTGATGAAGATCTACGAGGAGAACCTCAGGGAGATCCTGACCTCCGACATCATCCACGAGAACCAAGTCAGGATCAGGGCGATAGGCAGGATCAACCTACTCCCGGAGAGAGTCAAGAGCCTAATCGAGGAGATCGAGGGAGTCACCAAGGATTACGAGCGGTTCTATCTCAACATCGCCCTCGCCTACGGGGGCAGGGCCGAGATAGTGGACGCAGCCCGAGAGATAGCGGCAAAGGTGATGAGTGGAGAGCTCACCGCCGAAGACATCGACGAGAACCTGATCGAGGGGCATCTCTACACATCTCACCTCCCGAAACCAGACCCAGACCTCATCATAAGGACCTCCGGGGAGGCCCGCCTGAGCAACTTCCTGATATGGCAGTCAGCCTACAGCGAGCTCTTCATGGTTGACGTCTACTGGCCCGACTTCAGGGAGATCGACCTGGACAGGGCCATAAGGAGCTACCAGAGCCGTTACAGAAGGTTCGGAAAGTAGAGAGAATTACATCCGCATTACGTCCAGGTCCTTGTCGTATTTCGTCAACCTCTTGGGGCCGGAGGCTGAGACCAATACGGTGTCCTCGATCCGGACGCCCTCGAACCCCTTTACGTATATCCCCGGCTCGTCCGAAACAACGTTCCCGTCCCTCAGTGTGTCCTTGCTTCTCTTGCTCAGTGAGGGGGGTTCATGGACCTCTAGGCCGAGGCCGTGCCCGAGGCCGTGAATGAAGGCATCGCCGTAGCCGGCGCTCTCGATGATGTCCCTGGCAATCCGATCCACATTGACCCCCTCAGCCCCATCCCTGATCTCGGGGAGCGCAGCCTCGTTCGCCTCGAGCACCGTCTCATAAACGCTCCTCTGCCTCTCTGATGGTGAGCCGATGATGAAAGTCCTGGTGTTATCCGAGAGATACCCATTGCATGTGGCCCCCAAGTCGATGGTGACGAAGTCTCCCTTCCGAATCTTCCGCCCGGAGACCCCTGCATGGGGGTAGGCAGATCTGGGCCCTGAGGCCACGATGAAGGGAAAGGTGATGTCCACAGCTCCCTCCTTCCTCATTGCGTACGCTGCCTCGGCGGCCACCTCGTACTCACGGATGCCATCTCTGAGGCACTCCCTGACAGCCTCCATCCCGATGTCGGAGAGCTCACCCGCCTGCTTCATCAATCCTTGTTCCTCTTCGTCCT
>CP070640.1:1449057-1474320 GCA_020354065.1 Candidatus Bathyarchaeota archaeon | reverse complement strand
TTCACCAAGGCCCCGATAGTCGCGATGCACGGGACGTAGATCATCACAACGAAGGCGAAGACGAACATCTGGACTGGGGTCAAGACCTGAGCGAAGTTTGCTGTCCCGAGCATCGAGGCCAGGAGAATCAGAGTGAGCTCTTTACGCAGCACCCCGAAGATCAGCGTGACTCCCACGGCGGCGGGCAGCCCCAGCCAGCCCACCGTTATAGGCTTAAGAAGCCACTGAACGGAGTCCAAGAGGCCGGCCAGTCCAGCGAGATGGATCACAATATTCCCAGCGACCATTATTGGGAAAGCCTCCTTGACGAAGTTCTCCATCCTTATCCAGGCTCTCCTGACGGTCACGTTCACCGTTGGCATCCTATAGGAGGGCATCTCCATTATCAGGCCCATGGGCTCCCCTGGCAGGGCCTTGAAGGCGATTCGTCCCAAGACGAAGATGAGGGCGAAGTCTAGGAGGTAGAGGGTGATGGCCCACTCGAAACCCACGTACTCCGCGACCAGCCCCATGATCACCACGCTCCTCGCCGCGCAGGGAACTATGCTCGCCGTGAAGGCACAGATTAGGCGCTCCCGCTCGGTCTCCATGATCCGGCAGCCCAGGGTCGCCGGGACGCTGCAGCCAAAGCCCAGCATCAGGGGGATGAATCCCTTTCCGTGGAGGCCGATCCTGTGCATGGCCGAGTCCATGAGGAAGGCGATCCGGGCGAGGTAGCCCGAGTCCTCCAGCACCGATAGCGCGAGGTAGAAGGGAACGATGTAGGGGAGGGCGATAGTAACTCCTGCAGCTACACCCTCAATCAGCCCGTCCCAGACGAAGTCCTGGACCGGTCCCGCCCCGACTCCGGCCTCATAGACTCCCCTCAGGGCTCTGAAGAAGGCATCCATCACACCGGTCAAGTGGTCTCCCAGAGTGAAGACGCCGAAGAAGACGGCCAGGATGACCCCGAACATGAAGGCGTAGCCCAGGACCGGGTGGGAGGTCAGATCCTCAAGCCTCTGCCCCCGCCTGCGCTCAGCCTCCCGGTGGATCGTGACCGAGGCCGCTATCCTGCTCGCGACCGCGTACCGCTCAGAAGCGATGACGCTGGAGGCGTCGTGGCCATGGATCTCCTCGATCTCCCTAGCTATCCCCTTCACGGACGCCTCCAGGGAGGGCTCCAGGGAGTAGAGCCGCCCGCTCATCGCCTCATCGCCCTCAAACAGCTTGATAGCCAGCCAGCGACTGGGATACGGGGACTCGATGCCCTCGATCATCTCAGCCAACCTCTGGATCCTATCCTCGATTTCGGAGCCATAGGGTATCAGAGCCGGGGGGTCCTGTCCCCCCTCTGCAGCCGCCACGGTTGCAGTCATCAGCTCCTGGAGGCCGACCCCCTTCACGGCTACCATCGGGACGACGGAGACCCCGAGTTCCTCAGATAGTTTAACGGCGTCTATCCTGATCCCCTGCTTCTCCGCCACATCCACCTGGTTGAGGGCGAGGATCATCCTGGGCTCCAGCTCCAAGAGCTGGACGGTGAAGAATAGGTTCCTCTCCAGGGTGGAGGCGTCGACCACGTTCACCAGGACGTCCGGCCTCTCCACAGCGATATGCTCCCGGCTCACAAGCTCCTCCATGGAGTAGGTGGAGAGGCTGTAGATGCCGGGGAGGTCGATGACATCGATGGTGTAGCCCTTGAAGACTAGGGTACCCTCGGCTCTCTCCACGGTCTTCCCGGGCCAGTTGCCCACATGCTGGTGGAGGCCTGTGAGCTCGTTGAAGATGACGCTCTTCCCCACGTTGGCGTTGCCGGCCAGAGCCACAGTGAGCACATCCCTTTGGGGTCCCCAACCCCCGTGCCGTGCCCGGCCCTTGCGGCGTGGCCATCCCCCCCGATGATGCCTACGCCTCAAGACGTATCCCCATGAAAAACGGGCGGTGGAGGCCTAGTGGTGGGGCCCGTGGGGGTGGACATGCTCTGGCTTGAGCAGCCCGTTCAGAATCTCTACGAAGACCTTGGAAGCAAGGCCCCGCCCCAGGGCTAGGGAGGACCCCCTGACACTGATCTCAAGGGGGCCCTTGAAGGGGGCTGCGTTCACAACCTGGACCTCTGCGCCCTTGGTGAAGCCCATGTCAAGGAGGCGCTGGCTCGCTTTTCTCCCCGCCCTGATGAAGGCGATCCTGCCCCTCTCCCCAGGCTTGAGGTTGGAGAGCTCGGTCAGCAACCTCGGGGTTTCGCTCTCCCTCAAGATGGCGCATTCCTCGCAGTCATCTACCTCCATTGGGCATGGTGGGATGGTGCTCCCGTCGTCCGGGCAGGTCTCGGGGCTGTCCAAGGCATCACAGAGCGCAAGAGCGACCTCGTCGGAGACGCTGTGCTCCATTCTGCAGGCCTCGTTGTGGACCTTCTCCTTGTTCATGCCCAGGGTGTCGTGGAGGAACCTCTCCAAGAGGCGGTGCTTCCTGACCACATTCTGGGCGAGGGCCATCCCCCTTCCGGTGAGGGTAGCGCCCTTGTATGGCTGATACTCCACCAGGCCCTCCTCGGCTAGCCTCTGGATCATCTGGGTGACGCTAGGGGGTGCCACCTTCAGCCTCTTGGCCAGCTCGGTGTTCTTGGCCAGCTCTCCCTTCTCGTTGAACGCGTAGATGGCTTCCAGATACTCCTCCACGCTGTCGCTGCTCAAGGTCGATCGTGATTTGGGATGAACTGGAATATATAAATTTTTAGGACAGCCTAAAAAGCCGGCTAAACGAGGCTGTAGGAGAATTTGGGCGTGTCCGGGACGCCCCCCTCGGGCCTCAGGTCCACCCGCTCCCGGACCAGGCCATCGGCGATGAGGGAGTCCACCACCTCGATGAAGGGGTTCACGATCCTCACCCCTACCCTGAAGATCTCCACCAACCTCTCCGGGGAGACCCCGTAGCTCTTGGCCCAGCCCTCGGGGTAGAGCTCCTCCCTGATCCTGATGTAGTCAACCTCCTTTTTCTCCTTAATAATTCCCAGAATCTGCTCGGCCAAGGCGTTCCTGTTCAGCTTAAGACTTGGAGGTCTTCTCTCCTTGAGCAGCGGGGAGACCTCGACCCTGCCCCTTGTAAGCTTGATGAGGGAATTCTTGGGCGGCTCGAAGACCCTGTACACCTCGCCCCGGATCTCGTGGAAGCCGATGTGGCTACTGCAGAACATGGCCTCATCGTCCCCCACTGCGACCGCGCACGGCTGGTGCCAGTTCGCTATCCAGACCGTCTCCGGGTGGTCAGGAGTGATGCAGGCGAGGAGGAAGGACCCTCTGAGCTGGGCGGCGACGGTTCTGAGAGCTTCCCCCATGGGCATCCCCCCTTCCAGGGCGTCGCTGAGCATGTGGACGGCTACTTCGCTGTCGGTGATGGCGTCTACCTCCTCGACGTAGGACTTGAATGTGTGGTTGCCCCTGAGCCTCTCCCAGAGCTCCTTGTAGTTGGAGATGCCCCCGTTGTGCATCAGGGCCAGATCCCCGCCGTCGTTCAGGAAGGGGTGGGCCATCGTTGCCGTGTTGTACCTGGGATCGTCCCTGGCGGTGCTGTTGTACCTGGTGTGGGCGATACCGGTGGTCCCCCGGAGGGACTCGATGGCGGTGGTCCTCCTCACCCGTGCGACGTGGCCGAAATCCTTCTCGACCTTGACGGCGTCCCCGTCCATGACCCCTAGGCCCGAGGCGTGAGCTCCTGCGTACGGCTCCTGGAGCTCGATAGCTCTGAGGAGTAGGGGCGCAATGGGCCTGTCTCCCACGTAGGCGGCTAGTTGACACATGATATTCAATGAAGGAAGAGATCGAAGGATAAAAACTTAAGGTCGATCCTAATTTGAGTATTAAACCGTTCGAACATCCCGTTAAAGCAAGAAAAGGTGTAAAGAATTTATTGGAACAGTGGCTTCTCAAATTCCTCGGCGAAGCAGATATCCTCTAAAGCCTTCTTGGGAGTCGGCCTCGGCTCCGTCTCCGGGACGCCTATCGCCGCTAGGCAGACGATGTGCATGTTGTCAGGAATCTTCAGCCTCCTCCTGACCCTGTCGAGAAACTCCTGGGGGCGGGACTCGTACATCGCGATCCAGCAGGCGCCGTAACCCATGGCCGTCGCCGCGAGCACAAGGTGCTCCGTGGCAATCATGGGATCCCTCGTGACCCAGGTGGCGCGGTTGCAGCACGAGACGCTGACATCGCCAAGCACAACGACGATGGCGTTCGCGTCGGCGATGAAGGTCTGGGGCCTGGGCTCGGCGAGGAGCTTCTTCGTCTCTTCATCCTTCACCACGATAAAACGCCAGGGCTGGGAGTTGTTCGCTGAGGGGGCGAGGCGTGCGGCGTCGAGAATCTTCTTCAGGTCCTCGTCGGGGATGTCGTATTCCTTGTATCTGCGTACTGAATGCCTCTTCTCGACGACCTCGAAGAAGCCCTCGGCTCCATCCAGTCTCTTCACATCAACACTCATATGATCTCCACCGGTTCTACAACCGAATGGTAGTAGTAAGAAATTTAAACGTTCTCTGAACGATACTTACTAGTCGAAGAGAGTGGGACCCGTGGAAAAAGCGAATCAGACCGTCAACGAGAACCTGATATCCAGGTACAAGACGCTGGGTCTCTCGACCTATGCAGCCAGAGCCTTCCTCGCCCTCGTCTCCCAGCCCTCGGCCTCGGCCGGCACCCTCTGCAAGCTGACGAGCATACCCGACTCCAAGATCTACTACGTGCTGAGCGAGCTCTCGAAGAGGGGGATGATCGCGGTCCAGGAGGGGACTCCCAACATCTACAAGGCCCTCCACCCGAAGGAGGCCCAGTCCAACATTAAGCAGCAACTCATCGAGGAGTTGAACTACAAGACCGGCATCGCGGACGGCCTCGCAGAGGCCCTCACCCCGATCTATGAGAGCGCTGGGGGCGACGGGGACATCGATTTAGCCTACGTGATCCACGGACAGGGGAACATAGCCAGGAAGATGAGGGATCTGATCGGTTCGGCCCAGAAGGAGGTCCTAGTCTACGTGTCGGATAAGGAGCTGCTAGACGGGCTGGAGTCTTCGCTCGTCAAGGCGAGGGAGAGGGTGGATACTAAGCTTGCGACGACTAGGAAGCTCTGGGAGACCGGAGATCTGGGAAAGCTTGGTCCTGTGAAGATCCTTGCCTGCTACTCGAACCTCGTCATCTCCGACATGAGAATGCTTCTGACTGTTTCCAGCTGGAAGGACGGGGTGGCGGTGATGACCAACGACAAGGCCCTGATTACGATGTCCAGGGAGTACTACGAGAACCCGAGGTGCTGCGAGGAAACCCGATAGAGGAATCCCTGGTCAAGAATCTCTGTGCAGGCATTTGATAACGGGCTATTGAAAAAAGAGTGTGGGGGCCTACTCCTCGAGGCCGGACATCTGCCGGACCCTATTGCCCACCCTCTCGATCTCCAGGTTCCTGCACTCTTCGTAGAGACGCCTGAACTCCTTAGAGCCGGCCTCGAACTCGCCGATCCACTTTTCGGCGAAGCTGCCGTCCTGGACCGATTTCAAGGCTCTCCTCATGTTCTCCTCCACGTGGTCGTCCACTATCTTGGGGCCCATAGACATGCCGCCGAACTTGGCTGTGTCAGAGACGGCCTCGTACATGCCGCTGATCCCAGACTTGTAGATGAGATCGACGATGAGCTTCAGCTCGTTTAGGACCTCGAAGTAGGCGAGTTCAGGAGGATAACCAGCCTCCGTGAGCACCTTGAAGCCCCTGCGGATGAGCTGGTCGACCCCCCCGCAGAGAACCGACTGCTCCCCGAAGAGGTCACTCTCCGTCTCGTCCTTGAAGGTGGTCTCGATCACACCCGCCCTCCCCGAGCCCAGGGCCTTCGCGACGGCTAGGGCGGTCTCCATGGCGTGGCCCGATGCGTCCTGGTGGACAGCGACGAGGGCCGGCACCCCGAACCCCTCCTCATACTGCCTGCGCATCTCGGGCCCCGGGGCCTTCGGTGCCACCATCACCACGTCCACCCCCTCTGGGGCCTCGATCTGCCCGTAGTGGATGTTAAATCCGTGGGCGAATAGCAGGGTCTTCCCCGGCTTTAGGACCTGGGAGACCTCTTCGCCGTAGACTGTGGGCTGGGCCATGTCGGGGATAAGCATCAGAACGATGTCGGCCTCCACAGAGGCGTCGAGAACCGGCTTGACCTCCATTCCATCGGCCACCGCCCTGTCCCAAGACTTCCCGGGCCTGAGGCCGACGACCACGTCGACCCCCGAGTCCCTCATGTTAAGGGCTTGGGCCCTCCCCTGGCTTCCGTAGCCTATGACGGCCACCCTCCTCCCTTCCAGGACTTTCTCGTCTATGTCCTGTTCGTGGTATACCTTCATCATCTCTCATACCTCCTACAGCTTCAGCCTGCCTTTCTCCAGGGCCGTGATTCCCGTCCTCGAGAGCTCCTCGATGCCTATCGGGCGGGTGAGCTCGATGAACTCGTCTATCTCCTCGGGCTCCCCGGTCACCTCTGCGACGATGCACTCGGGGTCGATGTGGAGGATCAGCCCGTGGCGGGCGTTCACATGCCTTAGGGTCTCCTCCCTGGCCATGGGGTCCCCAGTGTCCAGCTTGACGAGGAGCATCTCCCTCATGATGCTGCGCATCGGGTCTAGGCGTTTCACCTTGATCACGTCCACCATCTTGTCCAGCTGCTCCACGATCTGGTTCAGCTCCCTGCTGTCTGCCTCCACAGAGACCGTCATCCGAGCCAGCTCCGTGTTCTCCACGGGGCCCACCGAGATACTCTCGATGTTGTAGCTCCGCCGCCTGAACATGTTGGCCACGTTGAAGAGGACCCCCGGCCTGTTCTCCACCAAGATGGCTATGGTACTCATTTTCGCCATCCCTAGGCCTCCACTAGGATGTCTCTCAGCCCCTTCCCCGGGGGCACCATGGGGAAGACGTTCTCCTCGGGGTCGATCATAACGTCGATGACCGTCGTCATGTTGTCGGATACTGCTTTTCCAACGACCCTCTCGAACTCCTCAAGGGTCTCAGGCCTGACCCCCACTGCCCCGTAGGCCTCCGCTAGCTTCACGAAGTCCGGGGACTCGCCCAGCTCGACGGCCATGTACCTGCGGTCGTAGAAGAGTCTCTGCCACTGGGCCACCATCCCCAACACCCTGTTGTTCAGGACCACGACGACCACCGGGAGATCCTCCTCCACGCAGGTGGCCAGGTTGTTCTCCGTCATGCCGAAGCTACCGTCCCCAGCGATGTCCACCACAGGCAGGTCGGGGCGGGCCGCCTTCGCTCCAATGGCGGCGGGAAAGCCCCAGCCCATCGTCCCTAGCCCGCCCGAGCTCAGGAATGTCCTCGGCGCGTAGGCGTCGAAGTAGAGGGCAGCCCACATCTGGTTCTGGCCCACCTCGGTGGTGACCAGAGCGTCCCTGGGCAGGGCCCTCCTCAGGGCCTTCATTACCGCCGGAGCCCTCAGATGTGGGTTGCCGGAAAGCTCAGGGGGAGTGTACTCCTCCCTGAACCTCTCCATCTTCTTAAGCCACTCCCCGTTGGTGCTCCGGTCGAGGCTCATCATGGAGAGCCTCTCCAGGATGCCCTTGAGGGCGAGCCTTGCGTCGCCAATGACCCGGGTCACCGTCTCGACGTTCTTGTCTATCTCGCTCCTGTCGATGTCAACGTGTATGACTTTGGCCGCTGGGGAGAAGTCCTCAAGCCGGGCCGTGGTCCGGTCGGACATCCTGGCTCCCAAAACGAGGAGGACGTCGGCGTCCGAGACCAGAAGGTTCGCCTCTCCGGTCCCGTGCATCCCGCAGAGACCGGCGAATAGGGGGTGGTCACCAGGGATCGCTCCTTTCCCCATGAGGCTTGTGGCCACTGGGGCCACGAGCATCTCAGCCAGCCTGATGAGCTCCGGCGAGGCGTTGGATGCGACGACCCCGCCCCCTGCCATGATGACCGGCCTCCGGGCCTTGGAGAGAAGGGTCGCCGCCCAGTCCAACTCCCTGGGATTGGGCTCCAGCCGCACCTCGTAGCCCCTGAAGCTTACATCCTCGGGGAACTCCATGTCCTCTGAGTCGATCTGGGTGTCCTTGGGGAGGTCGACCAGCACGGCTCCCTGCCTCCCGGTGGAGGCGATGTGGAATGCCGACCTCACGGCGTGGGGGATCTCCCCTGGCCTCCTCACCTGGATGTTGTACTTGGTGGCCGAGGCGGTTATGCCTATGATGTCCACCTCCTGGAAGGCGTCGGTCCCCAACACGCTCAAAGGGACCTGGCCGGTGAAGGCGACCACCGGCGAGGAGTCGATGTTCGCCGTTGCGATCCCGGTGACCAGATTGGTCGCGCCGGGCCCCGAGGTTGCGAGGCAGACCCCGACCCTCCCGCTGACCCTTGCGAAGCCGTCGGCCATGTGGGCGGCCCCCTGCTCGTGGCGGGCCATGACGAACCTGAGGTCGGAGCCCCAGAGCTCATCGCAGATGGGGAGGACGGCGCCGCCGGTGACCCCGAACAGCGTCTCCACCCCCTCCTGGCTCAGGGCCTCGACGAAAGCCCTGGCCCCGGACATCTCAACCAGGGCCGGACACCTCCAACCCTCTGGTCGCAGACCTGGGGCCGCCTAGGACCTCCGCAAGGTCTCTCTCGAAAAGTTCTACGCTCTGAAGAGCGTCGTGTCTCGTTTTGGGTCTTAGGACCCTAAATAAAACAATACCCCATTAAGATATCCCCCCGTTCAGGGGCCGGACAGATCGATACCCCATATCAAGGCCTCCAATAGGCTTGTGGATAGGGGAGACGAGCACAGAGAATAAAAAACTTGCTGTGTGGAGCTGGGCACACCCTACTCCAAGAGCTTGTAAACTATGTCTCCCTTGCGGACCCGGTCAACCACCTTCATCCCGATGTCGTCGCCGGGCTTGGCCTCATCGATGTCCTTCATCTCGATCTGCATCGACTTGACCGTCTGCTCGAAGTTGGTGGTCATCCCCTTAACGGCGATCTTATCCCCCAGCTTGATGGGGGCGGTGACGTCCACCACGGCGACGCTAATCTTCCTGAAATAGTGGGTGACCTCTCCTACCTTCTCCAAACTTTTCGTCATGGATAAACGTAACACCGAAACCCCTAAAAGACTTTCCAGAGGCCCGGAGCCCCCCGGAATCAACATTTATACATCGAAGATCTCATCCTAAGAGAGCTGGTCAGGATGAGCTTCCTCACCCATCTGGAATGCTCGAAGTGCGGCGCGAGGCACGACCACAACGAGGTGCAGACCGTCTGCAGGGAGTGCGGGAAGCCCCTCTTCGCCCGGTACGACCTTGAAGCCGTGGGCGAGGCCGTCTCCCCCGGGGACCTTGTGGGCCGGGAAGCCTCCATGTGGAGGTACTGGGAGCTCCTCCCCATCATGGACACGGGAAACAAGGTCTTCCTGGGCGAGGGCTGGACCCCGCTGACCCCTGCCCCCAGGCTCGGGGAGGCCGTGGGATTGCCAGACCTCTGGATCAAGGACGAGGGGGTCATCCCCACAGGCACCTTCAAGGCAAGGGGCCTCGCCATGGCCGTCTCCAAAGCCAAGGAGCTTGGCATCAAGAGGCTTGCTCTGCCCTCCGCAGGGAACGCGGCGGGTGCTATGACGGCATACGGAGCTCGGGCTGGGATGGAGAGCTATGTTTTCATGCCGGTGGACGCTCCCGATGTGAACAAGATCGAGTGCCAAGCCGTGGGAGCTAAGGTGGTCTTGGTGCGGGGCCTGATCACCGACTGCGGGAGGATGGTGGCCAAAGGCAAAGATGAGATGGACTGGTTCCCCCTCTCCACCCTCAAGGAGCCCTACCGGGTCGAAGGGAAGAAGACCATGGGCCTCGAGGTAGCCGAGCAGATGGGCTGGGAGCTGCCTGATGTGATCGTCTACCCGACCGGGGGTGGCACCGGGATCATCGGGATGTGGAAGGTCTTCGACGAGCTCGAGGAGCTCGGCTGGATCGGGAGCGAGCGGCCCCGGATGGTCTCGGTCCAGTCCTCGGGGTGCGCCCCGATACCCAAGGCCTTCAAGGAGGGGAAGGAGGAGTCTGAGTTCTGGGAAGGGGCGGAGACCCTGGCCGCCGGTCTCAGGGTGCCCCACGCCCTCGGGGACTTCCTCATCCTCAGGGCCGTGAGGGAGAGCGGGGGAGCTGCGGTGGCGGTGAGTGACGAGGAGATCATGGACGCCGTCGGCCTAATGGCCAGGGAGGAGGGCCTCTTCGCGTGCCCCGAGGGAGCCGCAACCCTCGCTGGTCTGAAAACCCTTCTAGACGACGGGAAGATCGATAGAAACGAGAGGGTGGTTCTCTTCAACACCGGCTCCGGCCTCAAGTACACCAACCTCTTCGAGGTCGAGGCTCCCGTCTTCGACGTCGGGGAGAAGATCGACTACAAGAGCCTGTGAACAATCTCCCTGGAGCTGAGCCCCGGCAGCAGAACGCCGGTTTTTTATTCTCGTTTCTCAGACCAAACCGCGGAGGGCTGTGAAGCGTGACCGGCGAGCACCACGTATCCGAGGAGCACCCTAGAGCGGAGTCTATCCGCATCCGGGAGCAGCTGACGAGGCAGGTGGAAACCAAGGTCCTCGCCCTCGCGGGCCTGATAGCCCACGGGAGGGGAGAGGCATTCGACTACATCCTGGGCGAGAGGACTACCCTTCCGGCCATGAGGGCCATCACGGCGGCCTCCGCAGCTCTGCTGCTCGCCGAGTACCCCGTCCTTTCGGTGAACGGAAACGTGGCGGCCCTCTGCCCCAGGGAGCTCGTGGAGCTTTGGGAGGCAACCGGCGCAAGGCTTGAGGTGAACCTGTTCCACAGGCTGCCGGGCAGGGAGGAGGCCATAGAGAGGGTTTTAAAGGACGCCGGCGCCCGAGAGGTCTTAGGCGTAGGGGACGCCGCCTCGGCCAGCATCGACGAGGTGTCTAGCGACCGGAGGAGGGTAGACCCGAGAGGGATCCTGGTTGCCGATGCGGTCTTCGTCCCCCTCGAGGACGGCGACAGGACCGAGGGGCTCGTGAGGATGGGGAAGAGGGTGATCACCATCGACCTGAACCCGATGTCCAGGACGGCCCAGTTCGCAACCATCACCATCGTCGACAACGTGGTCAGGGCCATGCCCCTCCTCATCAAGGAGGTGGAGAGGCTGAAGGGATCAAGCCGCAATGAGTTGGAGGCGTTAATCTCAGGGTTCAGCAACAGGGAGGCTCTGTCCGAGGCCCTCAAGCTGATGAAGGAGAGGCTGCAGTCTCTCTCCGAGAAGGGGGTGTTCATCCAACCCCATGGCTGAGAAGGTTCACCCAGATTTTGAGACCGTCATAATCCTGGGAGCGGGCGCTCTAGGCAGCTACTATGGTTCGCTGCTATCCAGGGTCATTGATGTCTTGCTCATCGGGAGGGCTCCCCACATCGAAGCCATCAACGAGCACGGCCTCGTTGTCTCCGGCGAGATCAAGGCGACCCACAAGGTCCAAGCCTCCACTAAATTGACTTCCATCCCCGAGAAGGCCCTACTGATGGTAACGACGAAAGCCTACGATCTCGAGGCGGCGGTCAGGAGCGTCAGGCATCTCCTCAGATCGGACACAACGGTCCTCGTGCTCCAGAACGGGTTGGGGATCGAGGCGATCGCGAGGTCGATGGTCACCCAAGGAGAGGTCGTCAGGGGCCTGGCCTCGACCGGTGTGGAGCTACCGGCTCCGGGCAGGATTGAGGTCAAGCTTGTCCGTAAGACTGTGTTCCCTGCCACCCCCACAGGGAAAAGGTTATGGCGTCTCTTCGGGGCATGCGGGTTGGAGGTCCACCTGGCGGAGGACATGGAAGCCGAGGTCTGGCGGAAGCTGGTGATGAACTGCGTCATAAATCCCCTATCGGCCCTCTTCAGGGTCCCGAACAACGCCATAGCCACCGACCACCTGAGGGCCGTCCGCGAGGGCGTGGTGGAGGAATGCCTCAATGTGGCTGAGGCCGAGGGGGTGGTCTTGGACCCTTCGATTGCGGACGAGATCACAAAGGCCGCAGCCTCGTACTCGAACGTCTCCTCCATGTGCCAAGATATTTTAAAAGGGAGGAGAACGGAGATAGACTTCCTGAACGGGAGGGTGGTAGAGCTGGGTAGGAGGCATGGGATAGCCACGCCGGTGAACGACACGCTGGCCCATCTCGTAAGGTTCATGGAGGGGAGGAAGTGGACGTAGGGGAGCTTAGGCGCCTGAAGGACTTCAGGAAGGTGACCGTGTTAACCGCTTATGACTACCAGACGGCCAAGATCCTCGACTCCGCAGGGGTGGACATCATCCTGGTCGGGGACAGCCTCGGCATGGTAGTGCTGGGCTACGAGGACACGAAGAGGGTGACCATGCACGATATGGTAAGGCACACCGAGGCCGTGGCCCGGGGGGCAAGTTCGGCTTTGATCGTCTCAGACATGCCCATCAACTCCTACGATAGTGTAGAGGACGCAATGGTCAACGCAGGGAAGCTTGTCGAGGCCGGGGCCGAAGCGGTGAAGCCGGAGGGGAACGTCCCCGGGGTGGTGGAGGCCCTCGTCGAAACCGGGATACCCGTGATGGGGCACGTGGGCCTGCTTCCCCAGACCGCGGAGGAGTACAAGGTCAAGGGGAAGAAGCAGAGCGAGGCGGATCGGATCCACTCAGACGCCCTGGAGCTGGACAGCAAAGGCGTCTTCTCGATCGTCCTCGAGTGCATACCCAGGAAACTGGCGAGGAGGATCACCGAGGCCGTGGGAGCCCTGACCATAGGCATAGGAGCTGGGGTCCACTGCGACGGCCAGGTGCTGGTCATAAACGACATGCTCGGAATGGAGGGGAGCCACAAGCCGAGGCACGTCAAGAGGTACGCCAACCTCGAGGCTTCCATCCGGGAGGCCGTGGACAGCTTTATCGAGGAGGTCGTCGAGGGGAAATTCCCGGACAAGGAACACTCATTCCGCTGACATGGCGAAGGCACAACCCTTATCGGAGGGTTCCTTACGCTGAATAAGGAATAAAAGATGAGGGAAGCTTCGGCCTTCGCCCCAGGGCACATCACGGGTTTCTTCCAGATCTGCGACCAGGCCGAGGACCCTCTGCGGAAGGGGTCGAGGGGCTGCGGCGCATCCATCCCGGAGGGAGTCCACACCAGGGTCAGTGTCGAGCCCTTCGAGGAGAGCTCCTATATCATCAGGATCGACGGCAGGACCACCAACGAAGCCATCGTCTCGGAGAACGTCCTGGATAAGATGCTGGGGCGGGCGGGGCAGCCCTACAGGGTCGTCGTCGAGCACGAGCTGGGAATCCCCTTGGGAGCGGGATTCGGCTCCAGTGGAGTGGGAGCCCTCACCCTGGCTCTGGCGCTGAACGATGCCCTGGAGTTGGGCCTGTCCCCTGTGGAGGCCTCCTGGGTCGCCCACGTCGCCGAGATCGAGTGCAGGACCGGCCTGGGCACGGTCTTCGCTGCCATGGAGGGGGGCTTCGGGGTCCTCTATGAGCCGGGGGCGCCCGGGATAGGGAGGGCCATCAAGTACGATCGGAGCGAGGACCTATCGGTTGTCTACGTCCACTTTGGCCCCATCGCCACCAGCGAGGCCCTGTCCAAGAAGGATCTGCGCAGGAGGATCAACGAGCTTGGGGGCAGGTTCGTGGACGAGATCATGAACGACTTGAACCCCCGTAGCTTCATGGAGCTCTCGAGGTGGTTCACGGAGCACGTGGGGATCATGACGCCGAGGCTGAGGCACATCCTGGGGGAGATGGATGAGGCGGGTGCGCCATGCACCATGGCGATGTTCGGGGAGGCCCTCTTCTCGCTGGTCACGAGGGAGGAGGCCAACGGGGTAGCCGAGGCCCTCAGGGATGCGGCGCCCGGTCACAGGGTCCGCGTGACGCCTGTGGAAGATGTAGGAGCCCGCCTGATCTGACCATTAGACTGCATCGATAAAAGGAGAAAATTGGGGAGCTTGTGATCAGAGCTTCTGGGGAAGGAGCAGCTCGGTTATGTGGTGGGGCATCTTCACATGTCTTACGACCTTCCTCCCCATCTCGAGGAATCTGTCGTATCCGTCGGTCTCGAAGACGCTTACGAAGTTCCACTTCTCGTTCATCGAGCCGTACAGACCCCTGTACTCGACGCCCGTCCTGCTGCACGACTCGGCGATCTTGTCTTCCCAGTCCTTCAATTCCTTGCAGCTGCCGATCCAGTCGAAGTAGAGCAGGATAATCATGGTGACTCCCTTTCCCCTACCAACAGAGGTCTCCGATATAATTGTTGCGATTAGCCGGCTCTGCCTGTCTCTATCCGTGAAAATCAAAATCATTATTAGAGCTAGTGCCTCACCATGTTCCCATACCGGTGGAAAGGTATGTACAGCGGAGATTTCTTCAACTTGGCCACCATCGAGGGGATGCTAGGGGCCCCCGGCCTCAAGTGGCATGAGTACCCGCCCGATGTGATCCCCCTCTGGCTGGCTGACCCTGATTTCCCCGTGGCGATGGAGATCAAGAAGGCCCTGATCAATGCGGTCCACGACGAGGACCTCTTCTACAGCAACGACCTCCCAACGAGGGAGGCGATGGCCGAGAAGATCACCAGGAGGAACAGGATCGAGGCGACCGCGGACGACATCCTCATCACCCAGGGGGTGATCCCGCCCATGTGGCTTGCTGTGAGGCACGCCTGCAAGGCTGAGGACGAGGTCATTGTAACCGACCCCATGTACCACCACTTCCTCTCCGCCCAGAAAGTCGCCGGCTCCAAGCCCGTGGCCTGGAACCTCCGCCTGGAGGAGGGCTACAGGTTCGACATCGAGAGGCTCAAGGGCATCGTCACCCCGAGGACCAGGCTCATCTTCGTCTGCAACCCCCACAACCCAGCGGGGAGGGTCATGACTGAGGAGGAGCTGAGGGGCATCGCGGACATCGCCGTGGACAACGAGATAGCCGTCATGGTGGACGAGCTCTGGGAGGACATCCTCTTCGACGGCAGGCAGCACATCACCCTCGCCTCCCTCAGCCCGGAGATCGAGAGGCTGACGATGACGACCTGGGGATTCTCAAAGACCTTCGGAGTAGCAGGCCTCCGGATGGGTTACACCTGCGCCACCGACGAGGAGATGATGACCAGCCTCAGGATGCACTCAGCCGACTGCATGAGGGGGACCTCGAACCTGGCCAGGGCTGCGGCCCCGGTGATGCTGGACCACCGGCTCGACTGGTGGAGGAGGGACATCATGGCGCACCTCCACAAGGTCAGGGACCTCTGCTACAATAGGTTGGACGAGCTCCCAGGGGTGACCTACCCAGAGCTGGAGGGCACCTACCTCATGTTCCCCAGATTCGACTACGGGAAGACCAGCGAGGAGCTCTACGAGCACATGCTCAACGTGGGCAAGCTAGCCTTCAGCGCCGGGACTGATTACGGCTCCCAGGGGGAGGGGCAGCTCCGGATGTGCATCGCCACCAGCGAGGCCATCCTCAACGAGGTCTTCGACCGGATGGAGAGGGCCCTCGCCAAGCTCTGACCGCCTCTCCAGATGGACCCCGACCCTCCCACCAACCCTGTTCATCTAGAGGCTTCTGAGGAGCTCTTCGAACTCGGGGAGCATTATCCCCGTCCTCTCAACCAGAACCCCGTAGACTCCTCTGACGTGGTCAGAGACGCTTCTCATCTGATCCTCGGCTCCCTCTCTCATCCCCATCTCCTTGGCCCCTTTGGTGAGGGAGACGTAGATGTCTCGGATCCTCCTAATAGTGGCGATGACCTCGAAGAACTCGATGCCCATGACCTCTCGCCCCGTGGCTCCCTCGTAGCTCTCCAGGATGAGCTCCCTCAGGGAGGGCCCTCTGAAGGTGCCCGCGAGGAGCGTTGTCCAGGCCAGGTCCTCCCTGAAGTCGCCGATGGAGGCAGCCCCCCAGTCTAACACCACTGGGGAGCCATCCTCCCTGAGTATGATGTTCATTGGGTGGAAGTCCCTATGGAGAAGGGAGGTCCCGTGCACGACGACATCCTCTCTCCGCTCATCGAGCCACTTGAGGGCGGGAAGCAGCCACCGAGGGCCAAGCTCCTCAAGGACCCTCCTCCGGGAGGCCATGAATCCCTTCAGGTACTCCTTGGTGTCCAGGGGATAAGCCTCACGGGGGAAGAGCTGCTTCACGTCGAGGGCGTGGAGTTCTGCGAACAGATTGATGAAGGTGCCCAGGGGTTGGCTTGAACCTTCGGGGGCTTCCTCAAGGTCGTCATCCAGCATCCGCCCCTTTATCAGCTCCATGATGATGAAGGGCTTCCCAAGGGCCTCGCTGCCCGTCTCGCAGTGGAAGACCCGGGGGACCGGGTAGCCAGCCTTGTGGAGTCTAGCCATCACCTTAAACTCCTTAGCCGCCTTCTCCGTCGCATGTTTCCCCGGGTAGAGTCTGACGACCCAATCTTCTCTGACTACGCTCCCCTCCACATCGTGCTTTACTGTGAAGGAGTAGAGCTCCGTCTCCCAGCCCATGGTGAGCTCCTCCACCCCCCTCACGACGAGACCCTCCCATTGGGGGTTCGAATCCTTGAGGTAATCGGCAAGGGACTCAGCGATCATCTCAGCAGAACTGCGTCCGGCACTCTTCACAGGCTCCACCCACAACTCTGTACTTTATTACAAGCCTGATATTTGAGGAGAACCATGCGGGTTGGTATTATCCCACTTAGCCACCATTTTCTCGGAGATTGGTGTGGGCGGGCTCAGTATTTCCTGATGTCGTGGAGCAGGACCCCGCTCCGAGCTCGCTCCCTCTCCTCCTCTAGGAGCCTCTCGAAGCCAACCTCCCTCACCCGCTTGTAGTGTTCGATCACGAAGGGGTACCTCTCCCTCTGATACTCCGTACGGGGGCAATCCAAGTACTCCCCGCAGAGGAGGCAGCTCTCAACCTCCTCAACCTTCTCGCACTTCATGACCTCGCACCATGGCTCCTCGATCTCGAGGCAGGTGGGACAGCCGTAGGACTCGTGGAAGTATTCGAGCCCCTTCCTGTACTCGGCCCAGTCAAAGCCGCCTTGGCCCTTGGGGAAGTCTTTGAAGAAGTCAACCGTGAGCCGCTTCAGCTCCCCAGCCAGTTCATTGACCCTCCCATTCCCGGCGGCGCACATCTCGCAGAACACCCCGCACCTTCCGTACCTGTAATCTCCCTCCATGCCAGGCACCAGTTTAAATCGCGCGTTGAGACCTTAAATGCGTTCACACTCCCAATCGCCAAGCCTGAGATTTTGGGATTACAGAAACAGGGGGTCTAGGAGTCTCCTCAGTTGCGCCTCATATTAATCAGGTTTAATAGGCTCCCTCCAAAAGCGATTCTTAGTGATTTTATGCCTCAATTCAGAGTGGAAGTCGACAGGTTGAAGTGCAATGGCTTCGGGGCGTGCGTCGAGCTCTGCCCCCACGCATTCTACCTCGGGGAGGACGGTAGATCTAAGATCCGAGGAGCCGAGGAGGTTGTGGAAGGGGACATGAACGTCAAGGACTTCATCGTGGTCGACGACCTCGGCTGCTACAAGATAGCCGAGGAAGCCTGCCCCTTCCAAGCGATAAATGTGCAGAAGCTCTCGGAGGCCATCTAATGAGGATCACCGGATTGATGGACAACAGCGTCTCCTTCCTCATCGGCGGGGAGGCCGGCCAGGGGATCACCCGGAGCGGCTCCCTCCTGGGGAAGGCGCTGATGCGGGGCGGCTTCCATGTATTCGGGGCGAACGACTACCCCTCCGTGATCAGGGGGAGCCACAACTTCTACGTGCTCAGGGTCTCGGACGAGGAGATCTGGTCCCAGGGGGACTCGGTGGACCTTCTCCTGGCGCTGAACAAGGAGACCATCCTCCTCCACGAGGACGAGCTGACCCAGGGGGGTGGCATCGTCTACGATGAGCAGGTGGAGCTGGGAGAGGAGGAGCTCGAAAGGGACGACATCGTGCTCTTCCCGTTTCCCTTGACCGCCGCGGTGGAGGAGATGGGGGGCATCGCGATCATGAGGAACACCGTGGCCCTGGGGGCCGCCTTAGGTCTGGTGGGCTACGACAAGGAGATCATGAAAGGGGTCATCGCTGACACCTTCGCCGGCCGTGACAGGATCATCGAGATGAACCGCCAGGCCATCTACAAGGGCCACGCCCACGCCCGTGAGCCCTACGATGAGAGCTACCCGTGCAGGCTGGAGCCCTCCGATGAGAACCCTGGGCGGATCCTGCCCACGGGGAACGACGCCGTCGCCCTCGGGGCTATCAGCGCCGGCTGCAAGCTCTACGCCGCCTACCCGATGACCCCTGCCAGCCCTGTGCTCCACTACCTCGCGGCCAAGGATGAGGAGGCGGGCATGGCGGTAGTCCAGACAGAGAGCGAGATCTCCGCCGTCAACATGGTGGTGGGGGCCTCCTACGCCGGGATCAGGGCGATGACCGCCACCTCAGGAGGGGGCTTCTGCCTGATGACCGAGGCCCTGGGCCTCGCCGGGATGACCGAGACCCCCTTAGTCCTCATGGTCGTCCAGCGCCCTGGCCCTAGCACTGGTCTGGCTACCTACACATCCCAAGGCGACCTCCTCTTCGCGATCCACGCTTCCCAGGGAGAGTTCCCCAGGGTCATCGTGGCTCCAGGGGACGTCGAGGAGTGCTTCTACCTCACCATGGAGGCCTTCAACCTGGCGGAAAGGTTCCAAGTCCAGTCCCTGATCCTCACCGACAAGTACCTCATCGAGAGCCACAAGTCCACAGAGCCCTTCGACTCTGAGAGGGTCGCCATCGACAGGGGCGATCTCAGGATCATGGAGAAATGGAGGGAAGAAGAGGAGTACAGGAGGTACAAGTTCAGTGGGAGCGGCGTCTCCCCCCGGATCCTGCCGGGGACCAGGGGCGCCACGGTGCTGGCCAACTCGAACGAGCACACGGATTACGGCTACACCACGAGCGAGTCCGAGAAGACGGTCGCGATGGTGGACAAGCGCTTCAGGAAGCAGGAGGCTCTCAGGGAGGAGGTCGAGGGGATGGACCCTGTGAAGACCTATGGAGACGCCGACGCTCAGGTCACTCTGGTCGGGTGGGGGTCGACCAAGGGCCCGGCCCTGGAGGCGCTGAAGATGCTAGGGAGGGAGGGGGTGAAGGCACGCTTCGTCCAGGTAGTCTACCTGGAGCCCTTCCCCTCGAGGGCAGTCGGTGAGGCCCTGGAGGGCGTTGGGAGGAGGATACTGGTCGAGGCCAACCGGACCGCCCAGCTCGGGAAGCTCATCAAGCTCCACAACGGCTTAGCCTTCGAGCACGTCTTCCTGAAGTACGATGGGAGGCCCTTCAACCCCGGGGAGATCTACGCAAAGGCGAGGGAGGCGCTGGGATGACGACGATGCAGGATCTGGCCACCCCCGTGGTGAACACCTGGTGCCCGGGATGTGGGAACTTCGGCCTCCTCATGGCGGTGAAGCGCGCCATCATCCAGCTGGGGCTGAATCGGGAGGAGGTCGTGGCCGTAGCCGGCATCGGCTGCCACGGCAAGGTCATCGACTACATCAAGACCAACGGCCTTCATGTCATCCACGGCCGGGTTCTCCCAGCTGCCACCGCGGTCAAGATCGCGAACCCGGAGCTCACGGTCCTGGGCTTCGCCGGCGATGGGGACGCCTACAACATCGGCATCGGTCACCTCCCCCACGCAGCCAGGAGGAACATCGACCTCACCTACATCGTCCACGACAACCTGGTCTACGGCCTGACTACCGGCCAGACCAGCCCCACCAGCAAACGGGGCTACAGGAGCAAGACCACCCCCAGGGGCTCCTTCGAGTTCGGGGTGAACCCCCTCACCCAGGCCCTCTCCGCCGACGCCTCCTTCGTGGCCCGGGGCTACGCCGGGGACATGCACCACCTCACCGAGATATTCAAGCAGGCCATCGCCCATGAGGGTTTCGCCCTAGTTGACGTCCTCCAGCCCTGCGTGGCCTGGAACAGGGTGAACACCTACGACTTCTACAAGGAGAGGGTCTACAAGCTCGAGGAAGAGGGCCACGACCCCTCAGACCTCGATGAGGCCTATAGAAGGGCCGGGGAGTGGGGGGACAGGATCCCCATAGGGGTCTTGTACATGGCCGAGAGAGAGGAGTACACGAACAGCTTCCCTACCCTGGCTGAAGGCCCGCTGGTCAAGCAGAGCATCGAGGGCATCGACATATCGAAGCTGTTGAGAGAGTTCCATTAGAACCGCGAGTGGGGATATCACGCTCGCTCCATCCCACATTCTTGCCCGCCCATCCGGTGAAGATTTTCTATCCGGTAACTAGCCTCGAAAAGAGGCCTGGATAAGCGGGAGCCATTACGCCGGAGGGTTGCAAAACGTTTGTGTTACACCGAGGTTTATTTCCTACTGACAGAAGCCCCGGAGCCAGCTTTCATGGGAGCCCAGGTCTCGCTGAGGACCCTCGCCGTCGGGTTGTGGCGGATGTCGAGGCCCCTCCCTCTGCTCTCGGCGATTCTTGCGTGGCTGCTGGGAATCTCAATCGCGTTTGGTACCATTAAAACCCTGGAGATGACCTCCCTTGTGTGGGGTCTAGCTGCCATGCTGCTCGTCTCCCTATCGATCCATTATGCAAACGAGTTCGCAGACCATGTGACAGACTCGCTGACTACAAGAACCATATACTCAGGAGGGAGCGGGGTCATAACTGAAGGGATCGTGCCTAGGAAGATCGCGATCCAAGCCGCCCTCACGACTCTGACGGCGGGTTTCCTCGTGCAGACAGTGGCGATTTTGACCGGGCATCATCCTTGGTCGGCGATGGCGATCTTAGTGATCGGGGCGGCAGGGGGCTGGATGTACTCGATGCCTCCCCTACGGCTAGCCTGGCGGGGCCTGGGGGAGGCCACCAACGCCCTTCTGGGGGGCATGATGCTCCCCCTCCACGCTTGTACAACCTTGATGGGATGTCTCGACTTGCGGGTTCCCCTCGCATGCCTTCCTTTCACCCTGCTCTGCTTCAACAACCTCCTCGCGGTCACCTGGCCCGACCGGAAGGCCGACGCCCAGGCGGGCAAGATGACGCTTGCCACCCGCTGGCGGTTGGGGAGTCTGCGCAGGCTCCACAACATCGTGGGGGTGATCTCGTTTGTAGCGCTGCTTCTCTTAGTGGGTACGATTATCCCCATAACAGTCGTGGTGATGAGCCTCGCCGCGCTCCCGCTGATGGTCTGGGGCGGCCTCGCCTACACGAGGAGGGAGATCGCTACTGGAACGATCTATGCGATGGCGGTTATGATGCTCGCCCAATCCGCAGCTTGGCTGATGGTGGGTCTCGGCGTATGAGCTCTATGAAGAGTCTGCTTGGCTGGAAGCATGATGGACGGTCGTGCTTGACACAAAGTTCATGGGGGGATCAGGGGTTGTTATTTCCGATACTACAAGGGGGAGAATCTCTCGGTTTCAGGACTTTCTAAGGGCCCTCATCTTCTTCCCCGAGCTCGTGAGGCCTCTGTGGGCTCGCCCCCTCTGACCCTTCGAGGACTGCTTCGGCCTGGGGACTCTGAAGCCCTCCCTCCTGGCCTCCTCCACCCACTCTTTTAGGCTCTCCACGTTCTCGGGGTAGCTCGTGCTCCTCCTGACATCAACTGGGATCCCGAGGTGGCGTGCCTCTCCCGGGTTCAGGCCGACCTCCCTGAGCTCGGCGAGGGAGAAGCCCTTACCAGTCTTTCCCTTTGACCCACGCCTGACGATTGGCGAGATCATCCTTACCATGCCGTGTCACCTGTAGGACTTCTGCTTCCTAGCCCTGGCGCCTGGGCCACCAAACTTCTTGGACTCCTTGCGGCGGCCGTCCCCCGCCAGCATGGTCCTGTCGTACTCGATGTAGGCGTTCCTGAGCCTCTTGCTCCTTGTCCACTTGACAAGGGCCTGGGCGATGCCCATCCGGGCGGCCTCGGCCTGGCTCATGTAGCCTCCTCCGTGGACCTTGACCCTGATGTCTACATTGCTCACCGCGTCCTTGGCGAGCCAGACGGGCTCCATGATCTTCTCCCGGGCCAGCTGGGGCTGGTACAGTTGGATGGGGGTGTTGTTGATCCTGATCCTCCCCTTCCCCTCGGAGATGACCACACGGGCCTTGGAGGTCTTCCTCTTGCCGACGGTCAGCTGAGCCTTCTTCCTCGATGACATGCGATCTACACCTTCCACCCGATGTTCTTGGCGATCTCGCCCACGGTGACGTACCTCCCGCCGAGCCTGTCTACATGGGCGTTGGGGATGCTCTCCGCCTCCGCCCCCTCAAGCTCCCTGGGGACGCCGATGTGGACTCTGAGCCTGCGGTAGGCCTCCCGGCCGTGGGCCTTCCTGTGGGGAAGCATGCCCCTGATGGTCCTGCGGACGATGACGTTGGGCTTCCTGTAGTGGAGGGGACCCCTTTCCCGACCTCCGACCTCGAGGAACTCCTTCCTCTCCTTGATGACCATCTTCCTCTTCCCCGAGACCACGGCGCCCTCCGCGTTCACGATCTCGATGCGGTCCCCCTCGAGGAGCCTCTTGGCTACGATGCTCGCCATCCTCCCGAGGATGAGTCCCTCGGCGTCGATGATTGTTGTCCGCTGCCCGTTCACGACTTGTCCACCTTGATACGGCTCGGTTTCCGGAGTGCGTAAACTCTGAAAACGTCTGGGCGTATAAAGGTTTTCGCCTTCCATAAACTTCTGGCACGGTTCAAGGGATAAAACGGAAAACTGCGGCTTCGAGAAACACACAATCGGGAGTCTAGAATCTTCTCGGAACTCATCCGATTTGGAGGATGCCCTTCTCCCTCAACCAGTGGGCCTGGTTGGCTGTGTAGCGGAAGATGATGTCGCCCTTCTGCTCCCAAGCGAAATCCCACGGGGAGACCAAGACTACGTCTCCCTCCCTCACCCAGTTCCGCTTCTTCATCTTGCCCCGGACCCTGCACATCCTCCTGTAACCGTCCTGGCAGATGACCTTCATCCGGGTGAATCCTAGGTTCTTGTCCACGACACCCAGAATGTCGTTCCGGTTGGGCATGAGCATGCTCCGCCTGACGTCGCTCTCGCTCTTCACCAGCTTCTTACCCATATCTAGACGGGCTACTAGTGCGGAATGGTCCCTTATAAAATACAATGATCCGCCGCGAAGGGGGTCTGGAGAGCCTAAAACTGCCTACGCGACCATCCGACCGTTAGACTGTCAGATGTTGGCCTGGGCCCTGCCCACGGCCTTCGCAAGGTTCCTCGCCTGGGCGTTGGCCTTTGCGATGAGCTCCGCCGCCGTCTCTGATGTGAGGTAGGATGCCTCCAGAGCCACTATCCTGGCGTTCTGAGCCGCCAAGGAGAGCAGCGGGGCGGTGGTGTCCGGAGTAGGGTACGCCGCCTTCAGGGCTACCTGGAATGCTCCGCCGTAGGCCCTGGCGAGCCGCTCGGCGTAGGCGTCCGTGTCAAGGATGAGATCCTCCCGGGGTATGATCATCCCCTCCTCGTAGACCGCCTTGATCTCCAGGCCCATCTCCGAGGCTCGGATCCCCAAGCGTGCCATGAGATCCGCCAGATCGCCGGAGATGGTGTCCCCTGCCTTGACGACCTCGGTGTCCTGGACCACCCAGATGTTCCCGGCCTCTATGCGGGTCCTGATCCCAAGGTTCCCGAACTTGCTGATGATGGGGCCAGGGGATAGTCCGGTGTTCCCCGAGGGGACGACGATGCCCTCCAGGGCTGTGTCCCCAGCCTTGGCGAAGACCCTGACCTTGTTCCTGTGGAGGGTCATGGCCAGCTCGAAGGGGTTGCCGTTGGAGAAGATGTAGATGTTCTGCCCCTTGATTCTGTCGAGGAAATCCTCAGTGCCCTCGAGGCCGGCCTTCTCCATTGCGATGCGCATTAGGGTGTTCTTGATGCCCCTGATAGTGACCTTGCCCCGGAGCTGCTTCCTCAGGTCCTGGAGCATCCCGCTCCCCACCTTTGTCAGGTCAGCGGCCCCGATGAGCTTGTAGTCGTCCAGCAGCTTCACTGCGTCGTCGACGATCCCCTGCTTCTCCACTGATACCCGGGACATCTCCGCTCACTCCACCTTGACCGCCGGGCCCATCGTCAGCTTCAGGTAGATGGACTTCACGTTGCTCTCCCCCCGCTTCAGGGCTCCGTACAGGCTGCCCAGAACGGCCTCCACGTTCTCGACTATTTCCTCGTCGGGCATCGACTCCTTGCCGACCTTGCACTTGACGAAGGATCTTTCCCGGCTCCTCAGGATCACCGTCCGCCTCTCCCTCTCCAGGATGGCGTCTATAGGGGCCTGGGGTGGCACCGGTGTCGGCATCTTCCCCCGGGGACCCAGGATGGGGCCAGCCACTCTGCCCACGGTCGGCATCAGGGGCGCCTCGGCCACGAATATATCGTAATCCTTCAGCCTCCTCTTCGCCTCCTTCCTGTCTGAGCCCATCTCGCTGAGTTCGGCGGGCTCGACCACCCTATCCGCCCCGGCCCTCCGGGCTCTGAGGGCGAGGTCCCCCGAGGCGAAGACCAGGACCTTCTGGCCGCCAACTCCGTGGGGCACCTGGATCCTGAGGTTGACCCTGTTGTCGGGCCGCCTCATATCAAGGTCCCTCAGATTGACGGTCAGGTCGACGGACTGCTCGAAGCCCCTGGGCGGAGCCTCGTCCCTAGCCTTGGCGAGGGCGTCTAATATGCTATCCTTCCGGACCGACATCTCGGATTCTCCCTGTCATCAATCAAGACGCATTATAAAACTTTATCCGGCCTCTGCCAGCCGCATGTCGAACTCACCGGCTGTGATCTGGGCCTGGACCTCCCCTGCAGGAAATCCCTCGATGGTGACCCCCATGCTCTGGCAGCTGCCCACGATCTCCTTCACGGCCCCCTTGAGAGTCGAGGCGAAGAGGCCCTGCCTCTTCCTCCGTGCGATGTCTACCACCTGGTCGAAGGCGAGGTCGCCCACGTGCTCGGTGTTGGGGGTGGGGGAGCCCTTGGCTATGCCCAGGGCCTGGGTGATTAGGGCGAATGTGGAGAGCATACCGACCTCGACGGTGAACTCCTTGGTGTCGGTGTCGAGGGTGACATCGACGGGCACTGGGACGCCCTTGTACTCAGCGGTCTCCTGGTTGATCTTGTTGACGATGGCCATTATGTTGACGCCGAGGGGGCCGAGGGCTGGGCCTATCGGGGGTCCCCCGGTGGCCTCGCCGCCGTTGACGATGAAGTTGAATGTCTTCTCTACCATCCTAGGTCCCCTTCACTTCCCGGACGTAGTCTGCGTGGACCGT
>CP070640.1:1444229-1448957 GCA_020354065.1 Candidatus Bathyarchaeota archaeon | reverse complement strand
CCGGACGGCAGGGTTGTCCTAGTCAGGCAGAACAGGTACCCGGTCGACAAGACTCTTCTTGAGATACCCGCGGGGACCCTTGAGCCTGGTGAACCACCAGTCGTCTGCGCCTCCCGGGAGCTGAGGGAGGAGACAGGGTACGAGGCAGAGGAACTGGAGCCCCTGCTCAGCTGCTACATGTCCCCGGGATACAGCAGCGAGATCATCCATCTCTTCGTAGCGACGGGCCTCAGGGAGGTGGGGAGAGATCCTGAGCCGGACGAGGACATATCTCCGTGGAACGGATTGAACTCAAGGAGGCTAGGAGGTTGGTGGATGAGAACGTCATCGAGGACGCGAAGACCATCATCGGCCTGAACGCCATCTCCCGGGGGTTGAACACCCAAAAGACCTGAGATCCAGGCCTGATGAGTCCGACCTCCAACCCTGAGGACTTATTAGCCTCATCAAGTTAGAGTCCAAGCATACATCGAGTTCGGGTGTGTGAGGATGTCTGAGAAGATCGAGACCATGAAGGCCTTCACGAGGCTCGCCATCAGTAGACTGGAGGATGAGGCGGGGGGTCTCACGGAGGAGGTGTTGGGCTGGAGGGCTTGCGAGGAGGCAAACTCGGTCCGTTGGATTCTGACCCACACGGCTCAGCTGGGTAACGTCTTCATCTGTAAGGTCTTGAGGGGAGACTGGGACTACTGGCCGGAGGGCTGGCCTAGGGACTATGTTGACAACAGATCTTACTCCCTGGGGAGGATAATGGGGGACCTGAAAAAAGGGAGCGAGTTGTTCCTAGAGGCTCTGGACCAGCTGACCGCCGAGAAGCTCGCTGAGGAGATCCCTTTCGGCGGCGGGAGGCCGAGGGAGTACGCTGTGATGTTCCTCATCTCCGAGATCATCCACCACGAGGGGCAGCTCGCACAAGCACTGGGAACAATACGGCGGCAGGTAGGGTAGGGCTAGTGGTCCGATCCATCCATCTTTATATCCCTCTTCTCTTCAGCCATACGTGTTCAAGCCTGGAATGGAGGACGCGTGAATGAAGATCGGTGTCACCTGCTATCCCACGGTGGGGGGGAGCGGAATCCTCGCCACCCGCCTTGGGGTGGAGTTCGCGAAGCAGGGCCACGAGGTCCACTTCGTCACATATGAGAGGCCCTTCGCCATCCAGGGGGTAGACCACGAGAACGTCTTCGTCCACCTGGTCTCGGTCCTCGACTACCCCTTGTTTAAGTACCCACCTTACACCATCGCCCTGGCCTCTGAGATGTTCAGGGCCTCGGAGCAGCACGGCCTCGACATGCTCCACGTCCACTACGCCATCCCACACTCGACGGCGGCTCTCCTCGCCAGGGGGATGACGGGGGCTCCCTATGTGGTGACCCTCCACGGCTCGGACGTGACGATCCTGGGAAGCGACCCCTCCTACCTGCCAGTGAACACCAACTCCATCGAGGAGGCAGACGCCATCACCGCAGTCTCAAGGTTCGTCGCGGAGGAGGCCCGCGAGAGGCTCGGGATCCGGCAGGAGATCCATGTCATCCCCAACTTCGTGAACTCCGAGACCTTCGCACCAGTCTCATGCGAGGTGATGGAGAGAAACAATGAGAGGGACGTCGTGATAGCCCACATCTCCAACTTCAGGCCTGTGAAGAGGGTGCACGACCTGGTCTACGCCATGGCTATCGTGGCCAGGGAGGCCCCGGGCGCCAAGCTGATGCTTGTGGGGGATGGGCCCGACCGCCACAGCGTGGAGAAGCTGGTGAGCCGCCTGGATCTCAAGAAGCGGGTTCTCCTCACCGGTTTCAGGAGCGATGTCCCCAACCTCCTGGGCTGCAGCGACTTGGTGGTCCTCTGCTCAGAGACGGAGAGCGCTCCCCTGACTCTCTTGGAGGGGATGAGTGCCAGCCTCCCGGTGGTGGCCACAAGGGTCGGGGGGATCCCGGAGATCATCGAGGACGAGGTGAATGGGTTCCTCGTGTCACCGAAGAATCCGGAGGCCATAGCCGAGAGGATCCTGAGGCTGAACTCGGATCCAGAGCTGAGGAGGAGGCTCGGCTGCGCCGCGAGGGAGACGGTGCTGGAGAGGTACACCTCAGAGAAAGTTGTGGGCCAGTACATGGAGATCTACGAGAAGGTCATCTCCAGCTAGAGGTTGGTGAAGAACACCGAGGAGTTGGGGGTGTTCCTGTTGTACTGGCGGAGGAAGACTCCCATGAGGTCCCCCAGCCCAGCGACTACAGCGACGTCCAGCCAGGCCCAGCTCACCTCCTGACCGAACTTCTCCGGGCTGAACCTACCCAGGGCTGAGGAGAGATAGGTCTCGATCTCCTGGGCCAGAGCCTGCTTCCCTCCCATCTCCTGTATCAGGGAGTCCCTCTTCTCGGGGTCTCTCAGGCTCTGCTTTATGGCTTCGACCTCCAGCCTCAAACCGTCGAGCCTCTCCACGAGCTTCTCATTCGTTTCCTCAATCATCCGCCGGAGCTGGATATGGGCAGCCTTCAGCCCGTGTGCATCCCCTTGGTTCCTGGCCACGACCCAGCCGCTCAGGGCCTTGAACAAGTCATCATCCGTCAGGGTTGGATATCCCTTCCCCTTCAGGCTCTGGGCATAGGTTTCGTTCCAGAGGGTGTTGTAGAAGAGCCTGTTGTACCTGAGGTAGACGGGGAAGGGGAGACCGAGGGCCCGGGCTGCGGGGATGATCTCTGGGTAGTAGCTAGTCTCCCCGGGTCCTCCGGCGTGGGCGAGGACCGGGATGACGGAGTCGACTATGATCTGCCGGGAGTCCACTCTCGGGGAGATCATGTCGATGATCTCGGTGAGATCTGGGCTCCCTGGATTTATGGAGAACTCGTGGGTTTCGCCGCATTTCGGGCACTTTCCCGCTATCCGGGCTGTTGAGGACCCGGGGTCACGTCGATATTTGAGCTCGATCCTCGTCCTGTGGCACCACAGGGTGGGACACTCGAAGTAGAAGGGGACGTACTCTTCGTCCCTGGGTCCGATGCCTGGTCTGTACCCGGCTCCCTCGACAATGTCTACGGCTCTGTTGGAGGCATTGAGGAACTTGGTGCGGTTCGGCTCCGCCAGCAGGAGCTCGAAACTCCCCTGGAACAGCTGACTAGTGCCGGTGGCTGAGAAGGTCATGATTGGCACCCCGAGATCCGCCTCCAGGTTTACCAGTGTGCCCAGGGTCTTAGTCGACCAGTCGGAGACGTTCTCCGTCGAGTGATAGGTTGCCCTGAGGACGGTGAGGGCGTGGTCCAGGTTGAGTAGGGATCTCTCCCTAAGCCCTGGCTCCGCCTCCCTCAGCAAGCCCCTGTAGTTGCTCTTCAGCTTCTCGATAGTCTTCCTGAGCCAGGCCTCGGGAGGGTTGGGCAGCTCGTGGATAGGCGAGCCCTCGAGCTCAGGTGGGACGGGGTAGCTGAGGAGGAGGCCTCTGGGGGAGGGGCTGGGCACCCTGGCGTTTATGAGCTCCGCTTGGACGCTGTCATAGTCTGCGACGTAGAAGAGGGGCGTGTATCTCTCTCTGCCGAGGTTGCTGAGGCTCTTGATGAAGGCGATCTTGTTTAGGACGAGGCTGGGCCCGCCCAGGGCGTTGGGCTGCTGACCGGCCTCGATGGCCCCCCGATCTAGGCGGTCGATGTTCTCCGAGACCCTGGATGTGAGGATTCCCAGCCTCCTGAGGTTGTCCTTCACGATTTTCTTGAGTTCCTCGAGGTTTTCTGAGCCGGGTCCGTAACTTTTCCTCACACCGGCGAGCAGCATGTAAGCCTCACCAAGGGTCGCAGGGATGCGCCCCCAGAGCTCCTCGGCGACGCTCCCCTCTGAACCCGCCTCTACATGGCTCGTGTAGAGCCTGTGGGCGGGCGGCAGATCTTTTTCCCGAGCCAAATCGACCACAGATGGATCCGTGACTGCTATTCATCCCGCCCAGACGCTAAAAATCCTTCCGAATGGAGGGGGCCTTCACTCCAGCTTCAGTAGCCTCTTCGCGTTACCGTAGAAGATCTTCTCAATGCTATCCTCTTCGAGGCCGATACTTCGGCACGCCCTGAGCTGCTCCACAAGGTAGGGCTCGCTGAACCCCCTGGGGAAGTAGCTGGAGTCGGTGGCGAAGAGGATCCGGTCGGTGCCCACGGTCTCCACAGCCTTCCTGAAGAGTCCCTCCAGGTCGAGCTCGTAGGGCAGCCACCTCATCCACTGGTTGGAGCCCGATGTGTCCATGTGGACGTTGGGGCAGGACCAGCAGAGCTGGAGGAGCTCCCTGAGGTAGCCTGAGCCGAAGTGGGGAACCACGAAGTCGAGGTGGGGGAACATCTTCGCTACCTCCCAGAGGGTGAGGGGGTTCATGTTCCTCAGGTCATAGGGCGGCCCTCCCCCTCCCCCGAGGATGCCGAAGTGGATGAGCACCGGAACCCCGAGCCTCTCGGCGGTCTCCCAGACAGGGTAGGTGGCCTCGTCGTCGACGGGCGTTGTCTGGGCGGAGCCGATGAGCTTGTAGCCCCTGAGGCCGAGGTCCTCGACGGCCCTCTCGAGCTCCTCCGCTGCTCCCTCCTCGAAGAGGGCGTGGTGGGCGAATCCCGTGAATTTGTCATGGTATTTCTCCACGATCTTGGCCAGGTTGTCGTTGCCGCCCCCCGTGACGAAGTTCACCTTCTCGACCCCCTTCATGTCAAGGTCTGCCGCCCACCTAGCCGCCTGGTCCTCGTCTGAATGGGGTTCTGCCTCGGGGGG
>CP070640.1:1440016-1444129 GCA_020354065.1 Candidatus Bathyarchaeota archaeon | reverse complement strand
CACCGAGGCGCCCATCAAGTTCATAGGCACAGGGGAGAAGATCGAGGACCTGGAGCAGTTCGTGCCCAACCGGTTCATAGGCCGTATCCTGGGGATGGGGGACATCGAGAGCCTGGTGGCCAAGGTGAAGGAGGCCGAGGTCCAAGTGACCGAGAAAGACATCAGCGCCATGCTCTCGGGCAAGTTCACCCTGGCGGACATGTACCAGCAGTTCGAGGCCATGAGGAAGATGGGCCCCCTCCAGAAGGTGCTCTCCATGATACCCGGGTTCAGCTACCAGCTGCCTGACTCTGAGCTCGACCTCGCCGAGGAGAGGATGGACCGGTACAAGTACATCATCGACTCAATGACTCCCGAGGAGAGGGAGAACCCCAAGATACTGAACGCCTCCAGGGTGAGGAGGATCGCAAGGGGCTCGGGCACCGAGGAGCGGGATGTGAGAGAACTTATAAAGCAGTACAACGCGATGCGTAAGATGCTCAAGCAGTTTAAGGGTAGGCGTAGGATGCTCCGGCGGATGCCCTTCAAGCTGGGATGAGGACAGTCAGAGATGGGAAAATCCAAGGGACCCCGGAGGAAGAGCCGCAGCGTGCTCACCAAGCGAGTCAGGGAGAAGGGGAAGATAGGGCTCAGCAGGCTGCTCGCAGAGTACGAGGTGGGCGACAAGGTTGTCATCAACATCGACTCCGGCGTCCACAAGGGCATGCCCCACAAGCGGTTCCAGGGCAAGGTGGGCACCGTCGTGGAGAGGAGGGGAAAGGCCTACGTTCTGGACATCCCCCAGAGGAAGACCTCGAAGATGGTTATCGCGGGCCCTGAGCACCTGAAGAGGCACATGTAGGGGTGGTGGGATGTCGGTCGATGAGAGGAAGCCGATCACGGTAGCCGAGGCGAAAGGTATCCTGGAGAGGAACCTGGAGGAGCTGGACCCCCTCCAGAGGAGGGTTCACGACTACACGGTCAGGTTCTCGAAGCTGTCCACCGAGAAGGGGGAGGCGATGGTGGAGGAGCTCGTGGAGGCTGGGGTGGACCGGGGGCTGGCGGTCCAGATCGCGAACAGCCTGCCTGAGAGCATCGGGGAGCTCAGGACCTTCCTTGGGCGCCGGCGCATCATCTCTGAGGATGTCATGAACTCTATTTTAGGGATAATTGAGAAATACAGGTCCGATTAATATTCTAAGCGAGCCCTGCGGGAGGAGCGAGGAGTGGAGAGAGCCCCCAAAAAGTATGAGGAGTACGCCTACATACTGGACGACCTACCCCACGGCAGGCCGGGAGCCGCTCGTTCCACCTACCACGGCAGGGCGATCATCCAGATGGTAGGGGAGACCTACTTCACCCTCCTCGAGGCCGTCCCAAGGAAGGACGCCGAGTTCATCATCAGGGAGCGCATCTACGTGGGGAAGAAGGGGAGGACCAAGGTCGAGCACATCCTCGGCAGGATCGCCTACGACGAGCTGACCTCCGCCGCCAAGGCTGAGCTCCCCCTAGCCGTGGAGACCATCGTGAGGGGGGACGAGGCCAGGTTCATCGGGTTCTTCAACCAGTCCCAGCCCCTCACCCCGAGGATGCACTCCATGGAGCTGATCCCCGGCATCGGGAAGCGCCTCATGTGGCAGGTTCTGGACCAGAGGGAGAGGATACCTTTCCAGAGCTTCGAGGACCTCCAGAACAGGGTGAACATCACCGACCCGGTCAAGCTCCTCGTGAGGAGGATACTGAACGAGTTCTCGGAGCAGGAGAAGTACCAGCTCTTCGTGCGCCCAGCGTAGCTCGAAAGGCGCGCCGGGAACAACCTTTTAATTCGTAAGACGAGGCCAGCTCTTCACGCACGCTCAGGAGGTAAAAGTAGATGAAGGATGAGAAAAAGGAAGTCGAAGACATCATGAAGAGAAGGCTGCTCCTTTTAGACGATCTCGTGACGATCGTTCTGATTTAAATCCGAGCGTTCAACCTGAGTTAGCAAACAATCTCAGCGGTGATTGCGGCTGCAATCTTGACACTGGGAAAAATAATCGATCTAAACCTCCCGACACCAATATTAACATCCCAACGTCTGTCCTTCGGTGACCACGTCTTAAAGGCATCCTCTACCAAGGGTAAGATGAACTGGATGGTTTTTGAAAGGGAAAGGCACACAAAGAATGCATTGTTCGCCGGGTTCCTGGTAATTTTACTCCTTTCATCTTTCCCACAGGCTTCATGCCTTAAAGAAGAGGCGTTCAAGCGCAGGGATCTGGCGATAGACCTCGGTGGAGGGTTGACGACTGATGCCCAGCTCACTCTTCCCTCGGTCGGGGACGGTCCTTTTCCCGGGGTCCTCCTGGTGCACGGCTCCGGCAACACGGACATGGATGAATACCTCCCTCCCGAGGTCTCCGGCACGGAGGAGGGGTCGAGGCCCTTCCTCCAGATAGCGGAGTATCTGTCTGAGAGGGGCTTCGCGGTGCTGAGGTACAACAAGAGAGGCATCGGTATGAATGGCACGGTGCTGGATCTGGAGGTGGTGACTAACACCGTATTCGGGGAGCTGCAGCATGACGCCGAGAGGGCTCTGGAGATCCTAATGCAGCAGCCAGAAGTGGAGGCGGATGACATAACCATAATCGGTCACAGCGAGGGGACGTGGATAGCGATCAGGATCACCATAGAAGAGCCCGGGGTGAAGAATATCGTACTCATGAGCGCTGCGGCCCACAACCTCAAAGACCTGCTATACTACCAGCTCGTCGAGAGAAACATCGACATGTTCCAGGAGATAGACAGCGATCACGACGGATCGATATCGATACAAGAGGTGTACGTGCTTCCACCGGTCCTGGCCGACGCCCTCATAGAGAACAGCACGGGAGACTGGCTCTGGTTACCTGGAATCGACCAAGACGAAGACGGCTACGTGAGCATCAGCGAGGAGCTGGTGCCTCTCTGGGAGCAGACGTTTGAATACCTCACGACGGCCGAGTTCCCGGGTTGCATATGGTTCCGATCGCACTTCGGCTTGAGGAGCAACCTGGATCTCATCGGTAATGTCTCCTCTGGCATCCTGATCCTCCAAGGGGAGGGTGACACACAGACTCCGGTCGAGGGGGCCTTCCTCCTGGAGCAGAGGCTGACCGAGGTGGGGCATCCGGATCACACACTGATCACTTATCCGGGCCTCGGGCACTCGTTCTACCCCGTGGAAGGCTTGGTGCAGTGGCTTGGCCCCATACAGGAACAGGTCCTCTCAGATCTCGCTTCCTGGCTCAGAGATCCAGCAAGAGGCTCACGTGACCTCGAAGCCAAGCTCCAGACAGCTGAAAGCACGATAGAGGCGCTTCTAGGTCAACTCGGTGACCTGAGCTCTGAACTCGCTTGGAAAACCAGCGAACTTGAAGGCCTGGTCGAGGAGCTGCAGTCAGAATCCTCAAGCCTAAAAAACAGCTTAGCCGAGGCAGAGAGTGATGCCACTGAACTAGAGTCCGCTTTGGACTCCTATAGGAACCTGACATACGTCGCCCTCGGAATCGCCGCAATAGCGATTGCGGTTAATCTTGTATTGATTTTGAGGAGACGTCCTATATGAGGCATTGACGACTCACTTAGATGGCCAGTCTTCCCATCACCCTTCTTTCCATAATTTTACCCCAAACCCAAATCCAAACCCAAACACACATATCGCTCATCTCAAAGGGGTAATTGTTTCTCAAGAGAAATGGATACCAATTAGTAACCATATGTTAAGAAAAATTTTGGAGAGATACCTCGCACGCGACCTTTTTAATATTCTTATCGTAAATTGAAGGAATAGAAAGGGCTTGTCAGTGAATCCTGAAGAGCTTCTCAGCGAAGCCGCTGGGCTGGAGAAGAAGTACGAGTGGTTAGAGGCCTCAGGCCTCTACGAGCAGGCCCTGATGAGTGTTGATGAGGAGGATTACTTCAGGAGAGGTGAGATTCAGGAGAAGATAGGATATTCGCTTCGAAGGGCTGCATTCCAGGCGGAGAGCCGGGAGGAGTTCCTAGAGAGGTTGGGGAAAGCTGTCGAGGCTTATGATATAGCCAGCGGTCTCTACGAAAAGGTCGCGAACGAGAGGGGAGCCGGGTGGGCGCTCCGCTGCGGGGCCGTCGCCAGGT
>CP070640.1:1437113-1439916 GCA_020354065.1 Candidatus Bathyarchaeota archaeon | reverse complement strand
GTCCCGTGCCGATCTTCACAGGCGCCCTCATAGCCATGATGGGGAAAGACCCTGAGAAGGAGATACCTCTGTTCGAGGTAAGGAAGAGGATCAGCAAGCTGACGGGAAAATACGCGACATACAAAAACATCAGCAAGGGCTCGGTCGTGGATAAGAACGGGCAGCTGTACCTAGAATCCAAGATGGGCGACATAGAGACGAGCTACCCCTTGATCCCGGAGACGCCCACCATGGAGAACTACAGGTTCCACGTAGTGCCTCTGCCCGGGGGCAGGATCCCCGTGGAGTTCACCGTGGACGAATCAGGGAAGGTAGACATGTACATCGAGAGGAACCGATACCATAGGATAGGAGATTAAGAAAGCCGGGGCGCAAAAACGAAGCTTAACCATTTTTAATATTTTTTTCCGGTACTTGTCCCTCAAAGACAGCCCGGCTAGGCGAAGAGTCAGGCACCCTCTACGCCGCCTCTCAGGGGCTCATTTTCACTAGTCTCCCTCCCCCGAGGAGGTGCGCACGCCTTAAGAGGGCGCGGGACGCGCGTTCCCCCGCACCACCATGGATTCTCTGCAAGCCCGAGGACCCCAGACGGGGCCCCCCTTCGAGACCGCCCTAACCCTCCTCCAGAGGCGGGAGGGAGCCCGGCCCCTCGGCACGGGCAGCCCCGAGCTGGACCGCCTCACCGGCGGCCTGGAGCCCGGCCTCTTCTACCTCTTCTACGGGGAAGAGGGCTGCGATCTTCCTGACGCTCTGCTTATGAGGCTGCTCGTCGAGGCCGTGAGAGATGAGGGGGCGAGGGCGGCCCACCTGCTCTGCGGCAACTACCGCCGCTCCAGGACCGTGATGGACCCAGAGCTCCTCCTCTCCCTCATCGACGGGGCCGGCCTCGACGTGGACGGCACCCTCTCCAAGATCCACATCGTCTCCGCCTTCTCCGAGAGGCACCTCTTGAAGGCCCCGAGCCTCGTCGAGGGGCTCCTGGAGGGGGAGAGGGGCTTCGTCCTCGTCGCGGTCCAGCAGCTGGCCAAGCTCTTCTACGGCGAGGATGCCCTCAGGCACGAGGAGCTCTCCGAGTTCACCGGCGTGGTCTCCCGGCTGAGGGCCATGTGCTCCGAGAGGGATGTGATCCTCGCGGCCACCTGCCGGTCGTCGGGGCGAGGCCGCCCCGTCCCCCTGCCCGAGGGAGGGAGCTTCCTGAGGCACTCGGCCAACGCCATCGTCTATCTGCGGGAATCGGGGGGGGGCCTGGCGTCGGCCTACGCGGTGAAGCACCCGGACAGGGGCCGCACGGGGATGGCGGTGCACTTCAACGGGGGAGGTGAGGCGTTCTGGGCAGGATAGCCAGGGACTCCATGAGGGGCCGCCTCCAGGACGCCATGGTCCAGCTGAGGAACAAGTACAGGGCTGCCCTCAAGGACGACGAGATGCAGAGGGCCTTCGACGAGCTCTGGCCCGCCTGGTCCAGCGAGCAGGGGGCCATGATCTACGCCGAGGTCCTCTCCGCCCTCGACCTCCTGCTCCTCACCGCCGCCGTGGACAACAGGAGGAAGATCGAGGAGCTCAGGGAGGCCCTCCGGGAGCTGAAGAGGCATGAAAGTTGACGGCTGGATCCTGGACGTAGGCTTCGAGGGGGACCGCGCCCATCTCTGGATCAGGGACCCCGAGAGGGGCAGGGTGAAGCTCCACGACCGGTACACCACCGACTTCTACGTCGAGCCCCTGGGGATGGAGGCGCATCGGCTCAGGGACCTCCTGGAGGAGCATGACCTGGTCGCCGGCGTCTCCGTCGCCCGCAGGCGCTCCTCCATCAGGGAGATGGCCGAGACCGAGGTGGTCAGGGTCTGGGTCGACCGGGTGGAGGACTACCGGCCCCTCCTCCGCGAGGTGGACAGGATGCCCTGCGTCGCAGCGACCTACGACGCCGACCTGGAGCACGAGCTCAAATACCTCTGCGACCGGGGCCTCACCCCCCTGGGCCGGGTGGAGATCGAGGCCGAGGGGCGCAGGGTGAAGTCCATCGAGCCGGTCCCCCGGGGCCTGGAGGTCGAGCCTCCCCCCCTGAGCCTCCTCTGCTTCGGGATGAAGCTCCAGGGCGGGGAGGGCGAGGTCCTCACCTTCGACGAGAACCTTGAGGAGGAGTACACCTTCACAGGCCTCGTCAGGCGGGTCCTCAGCGATTTCCTTGACCACTTCGCCGATCTGGACCCGGACATCGTCGCCTGCCGGAGTCGGGACCTCGAGGACCTGCTCAACCTCGGCCGGCTCCTCGGCCTCCGCCGCTTCGGAAGGGTCACCAGGGAAGGCCCCGTCCTCTGGGGGGGCAGGGCTCATGTCTCCCTCTCCACCTACGGCCGCCTCAGCCTCGCCGGCCTCGTGGAGCGGGTGCAGTACACCCGGCTGCCCGCCCGGCTCTCCGCGGAGTGGGCGGCGGGGAGGGCCATCGAGAGCCGGCAGTGCTACGAGGCCCGGCGCCGGGGGGTCCTCCTCCTCCACCGGGGAGGCTTCCAGCCGGTGATGACCCTCCAAGAGCTGCTGCACAGGGACAGCGGCGGCCTCATCTTCACCCCCGACGTCGGGCTCCACGAGAACGTCGCCTCCCTCGACTTCGAGAGCATGTTCCCCAACATCATCGTCAGAAGGAACGTAAGCTACGAGAACGTGAGGGACCTCCGGGAAAAGGAGGGCTTCATCGTCGACTTCACCCGGGAGACCCTGGACCGCCGCCTCCACTTCAAGCACCTCCGCCACGAACTCCCAAAAGACTCCCAAGAGTGGAGATGGTGCGAGGGCCGCCAGCTCGCCC
>CP070640.1:1431762-1437013 GCA_020354065.1 Candidatus Bathyarchaeota archaeon | reverse complement strand
CTTCCTCCAGTCGTAGTCGACCTTCCGCCCCCAGTCGTAAATGATCCTGGGGTCGATGTAGCTCTTCAGTGAGGTGCCCAGATTGTAGTCTCGGGTCTCCTCCTGGGCCTTGATCTGGAGCTTCAGCTTCTCGATGGCCTGCCTGTCCCTCTCCTTTCTGCTCGCCAGCCGCTCCTTCAGCTTCCTCATCCTCTCGTTGTGAGTGGCTTTAAGCTTCTTGATACGCTCGCGCTGGGTCCTGATAGCATTGCGCTTGGAGGCGATGCTCTTCTCCAGGCCCTTTGTTGATCTTCCCTGGCTCTTCTTCTCTTTCAGTTTATCTTGGTACTCGGCGAGCTTCTCTTGGTGCTCTGCTAGCTTCCCCTCGTAGCTCTCCAGTCTCTCCTCGTACCTCTTACCGGTGTCCCTGATTTGCTGCTTGAGCTTCCGCTCATTCTCCCTCGCTTTCGCTTGGCGGGTCTTGAGCCGTTCCTTCTTCCTCAGGAGGGATTGCTCCCAGGTTTTGGGGATGGTGCGCTTATGGTTGCAGACCTTAGCGGCCTCGAGGTTCGCCATAGTGGCGGCATGCTTCTTTACGTAGTCTGGGGACTCATGCTTCAATTTCGTTACCTTTAGTTTGCTTTCGACGGCGGTGCTGGCATAGTGGGTTCGAAAGACCTTAGAAGAGAGGCCGGTCATCACCTCATCTAGGAAGTTGCTTACTCTCTTGGAGTCGACGCCCTCGAACAGGGGCGTCTCGGGGTCGACGCTTAACTCCTTCAGGTTCCTGACGACCTGGTCTGGGACCTCGACACAGAGGCGGTGGCGCACCGAGTCCTTGCCCAGGAAGTCGAATGTGACTGTTCCATCGCCGTTGAAGCTGATGTGCTCCGGCCTCAGGGTGGAGGCGCCTATGGTCTCCGCCTCATCCTCGTCCTTCTCGTCGCCCACCCTGAACTTGCAGTGGTCTATGAGGAAGGTGACGGTCGCGGTCTTCCTGCGGCGAAGGGCTTCGTGGTCTAGGTTTTCGGCGATGTGCCTTTTCACCTTCCTCAGGCTGCTCCTGAGCTCGAGGGCCTTCTCGAACTTCTCGATGTCCTTCACCTGCTTCAGGGGGGAGGAATCGTGAGGCCAGACATACTTCATCTTACCGCTGAGCTGATCCCTCCAGCGGGCGATCCACATGGTGTCGGGCTCCCATAGGATCTTCTTCCAGTTACCAGGGGGCACCGAGGCGTCCGGGGAGAGGTTGAGCTCTATGTCCTCGTGACGGGGGCCCTCCTTCCACTTTCCCCTAATCGGGTGCTTCCCACGGCCCATGAAGATGCTGCTCGGCTCGACGGTGTAGTTGCCTATCTCCATCCTGACTCCGTCGACAGTGGCCCATCCATACATCTCCTTGTTCGCTTCGCGGATGGCCTTCCGCTCGGCCGCTAGGGCCTTCCTCTCCTCCCGAGATAGACTCTCTCTCCACTTCCGTTCGGCGAGAACGATATAATACACGTCGGAGAAGTCTACATCGCCTGGGAGTACCTTCACTCCGAGAACCTCGCCAAAGTCTCTGTGGAAGTTCTTGGCGAAGACTGGGTCCTCAACGTAGGGAGTGTCGATCTTCTTGGCCCAGGCCATGGCCCTCTCCTCCTGCTCGTCGGTGAGGCTGATGGTCTCCCCCCTGACCTTTATCGTGAGGCCTACTCCCTCGTACCTCGGCGGGACCATAACTCCGTTGTGATGCAGCTGCTCCATCGGGGCCCTCAGGATCTGGGTTTCGAAAGAGATGGTGAGAGGTCATGTATAATGATTTCGTGTTTCGAATCCGTTAGCTAGAATTATAAACCTACATCCTCAATCTCTTGCCTTACGAACCGAGACATAGATATTGGACTTGATGGAGGAATAGAACTTCTTGGGTCTCGCACCGAGGATTTCCCCGATCCTCCTCTGCGAGATGAGGTTCTTCCCTGCTAGGAGCACCGCAAACCGTTGTCTCCTGTACTCATCGTCAGGCTTGATATCCTCTCGGAAGTTCTTCCTCGTGTAGGCGCTCGGATAGTTGAAGATCAGGTACCCACCCGGGTTTAATAACTCGAAGAGCTTCTGGATTGCATACTCAATATCTTCTATATAATGCAGTGTGGCGAAGCAGGTCACTAGGTCGAACATCTTCGATTTTCTGGGGTTTGGTAGGCTGTCCTGTTCGAAGGAGAGGTTCGTAAGCCCCAGTTCCCGCGCCTTTTCCGAGTTTTTCCGTATGATGGATGCTGCTGCGTCGTATCCGTTGAAAACGATGTCGGGGAAGTATTCTGCCAGTCTGAAGAGAGTTGTCGCAGGCCCGCAGCCGTAGTCCACCATTCTCCCAATTTTCTTGTTTTCAATGAACTCCCTCAGCCTGTCTGCCATTTTCTCCGCGAAATCCCGTGCTCCTTCGGGCTCGTCCACTCTCTCCCAATGTTTTTCCCAGTCGATCGAGACTGTTTTCGATTCTTCATTCGTTCTCATGAGCTACTCGACTCATGGTATCTCCTCCTGATCCCTAGGTCTATCATTTTAGCGACCATCGCGTTGGATATGAAGACATGTTTGACCTCCAGAATTTCTGCGAGCTCTGCCAGTTTCTGGTCCTGGGTCACGAGGATCCGATCGCGTTTCTTGGCGTATTCAACGATCTCCTTATCCATTATCCCGCTGAAGCCGGCGTCTCTGACGGTCTCGACCTCCCAGCCAAGGACTTCAAGATGATCTTTCAAGCCCGTGTACATCTCGTCGAGGAGAAGCCTCATCGCGTTCCCTCTACCGAGGCATCATTGTTCGGCGACATATATCTCCTTGTCTGATGCGCATGAGGACGCGTCTGAGAGACCCACAAGCCGTAGGATAGGTAAAGCAGTATGTTATCTTAACTAATCAATCTTAAAACCCATAAACACCAGAAAATAATTGATTCGTTTAAAGGCTGTCCTCACAATTGGTGTGCATTGTCTTTGAAGTAAATAAACTGGCTATCGCGTACATAATGCAGCTTAGAGAGATTAGGGATTATGGTGTTGATAGAGGTAGATGGAGAAATCTATTTAAGGAGAAGAAAGGTGAAGAAGATGAATTTTTATTTAGAGAACTTGAGGCGAGTTTAAAAGCAGAGTGCTGTGCTGCCAGTAAAATAAAGAAAGTTGTTGAAGAAAAGTGGCTGGAACACGGGGAAAAAATCATCAAATGGTTAAGGGACTTGACGAAAATCGAGTTCAAACAGCCACTTGTTGTGGTTTGTGTCGTTCCGTTTAATGCCGGTCAGACACCGTTCAGGGACATCCCGCTGATCATAGTAGGCAGAATCAGGGAAGGATGAGACTACCCGGAGACATTGGCACATGAGCTTGCTCATGTGTTGTTCAATCAGAACTTCGACTTCAACGATGAGATCGAGCACCCATACATTCAGCTGATAGAAGAGGAGATAGCCATCAGGTTGGACTCGAGATCCAATTATATCGATTATGCGATACCAGAATTCGCTGGATGGGTTCATGAAGCAAAGGAGGAAGCGCATGCTTGGAGAAAATATCTTGAGCATATAGAAGATTTCGAGGACATTTCTGAGTTCATAAGAACGAGAACAAGTCAAGATGCGAATAGTTGAAAAATTAGAAATCTGCTGACCATGCCCCAAAGAGCATAACATATCTCTCATCTTTTCCGGTGTGCGTTCTATGCTCTCGAACAGATGTTCGAATGTGTAGGATTATAGTGAAGGTATGTTTGCTTTATAGGCTGAGGTGAAAAGTCACGAATCTCAAGTTGAGCGTCGTGCTCGCCCTGGTGATAGCCGGGATCTTCCCCGCGGCCTCGCTCTACGCATGGCATGAAGCCAGCGACACACACAAAGGCCCTGAGTTCGGCCGGGGGACAGCCCTAGCCTACATCCTCCAGAGCCACGAGAAGCTGGGCGGGCTTGAGGTCCCCTCCGCCTGGCGTGAGAGGAACTTGACCCCCGAGGGCTGGGTAGGGTCGAACACCGTGGAGTACACGAGCGGCGGATGGACCGTCAAGGTCTCGAACGCCGTCGTCCAGGAGCCAGTCTACACCATCGAGGTGGAGTTATCAGGCGATGCGGGCTTCCAGTGGAAGGGCACGGTGGACCAGGAAGGGAACGTCGTCGAGATCGAGTTCGCTATGGCCCAGTGATAGAGTTGGCGAATATGGAGCGTCATCGAGAGGTGGCTTTCTCTTTAATTTATCTGATTTGAATGATGATATCAAGAAACCTGTTATAGATAAGCTCCTTAAATGGTTCCTCTCTTGGGGCTGTTCAGGACAGAGATGATGTTTTTAGTCGATTCATGACCTCTCGGACATGCTCGCAATCCATGGGTCAGAACGTTCTACTCGTTCTTCTTCGTGAGGAGGTCCCGCAGCTCTTCTATGCTGAGGTCTATCCTCAGGGTCCCGTTCTCCCCGTGTACCTTGAGGACCCTCCCCTCGATCATGGAGAGGCACTCCAGCTCCCCCAGATATCCCTCGAATAAGACGCGGTCCTGGGTCGTGTTGGACATGGAGATGTGGCGTACATGCTTCTTGCTCCTCATCTCAACAGAGAAAGCGTGCTCTGAACCTCTGTCCCTCATGCCGGCTTCGGAGGATCGCAGGTCGGTTTATTCACATAAAGTCTTTGCACGTTGAATGTAGCGACGTTAGCATCTGTAGTGGGAGGATAGGATTGATTTCCACTTTCCGAGGTCACTCCGACCAGGTGTAGTTGGAGAACTCGATGGTCTCCAGTACCGGCTGGCTGAAGTCGCTGTTCTCGCACTCGAACGTGTACATCACGAAGCCGTCGAAGGCGAAGAAGTGCATCCTGCGCCTGTGGTATATGATTTTGGGCTTCGCGATCTCCACGAGCCTGAGGAACTCCTTGCGCCTGAATTTTACCCTGTATGAGCTAGCATGCTGCGTAGCAGCGACTGCAGCGGCGGTTCCTCCTGCAACTGCCAACTATCTCTCATCTCCTTCTCTCTTTATTGATCAACTACTCCATGGTCGATAGCTTCCTGTATCCCAGGTAGAGCAGCGTTAGGCCCAGCGCCCAGGCGAGGGGCATGTGGAGCCACTCTACGTGGATCACCATGTCAGGTATTATCATTGCCCCCAAGGCGAGGAAGGCGATACCCTGGAAGTTGATTATGTACGCCGGGGACTTCTGCGAGTACGCCGGGTTGGCGAGGGAAAGACCCATAGCCATGGCGACGTTCGCCGCAGCCATGAGCAGCGCCTTCCCCAT
>CP070640.1:1428701-1431662 GCA_020354065.1 Candidatus Bathyarchaeota archaeon | reverse complement strand
CTCACCTCATTTGTGGGCAAAAGCCGATCGACTAGAGAACCTTAAAAATTCTTATCCACTATCCGACTCCTCACAAAAAAGCACAGCTTCAACGATAACGCGGATAACAGTTTAATTCGGTAACGATTACAGCACCAGGAACCCTCACCGTTGACTACATATAGCTACATCAGAAATCTCTCATCTTAACCCCCCGCATAAAAACGCCGTCAGCACCCACCATCCATGACCCAAAAACGGCGACGATGATGAAAGACCCCCCTCCACTAAAATCAACACAAACAAAAGCAATCGGAAGAGATGGTGCCCCGGCTGAGACCTAAAAATCGATCATTGAAAGTTAAGACCCTTCTTGAAAAGGGTTTTTGAAGCAAGGCCACCACCGTGAAGAAAGAAAGAGGTGACGAAGCACGCAGGAGAAGGAGTTCCGTGAATTCTGCCTGAAGCGAAACCTCGGCGAGGAATACACCGAGTCCGCCGTCGCGGCGGTCCTCGAGTTCGAGGAGCACCTGAGGACCAAAGGGGAGGCCTTCGAGTCCGCTTCGGTCGAGGACTTGAGGGAGTACATATCGTTCCTCGTTTCCCAGGGGAGGAACTCTTGGGATCGGCTCTCTGCGCTGGCCCGCTACAGCTACGTTGTGGGGAGGAACAACTTCTACATCTACTTCACGTCAATACTCGGCGGGAGGAGCGTGCTACCCTCCATATCCGAGAGGCTCGCAACGATAGCCGGGGAGGAGGCAAAGGACAGGATCTTTGAGGGGGTGGAGCCGCCTCCCCTGGGCTCTCCCCCTGAGAGGTTCCCCACGGTAACGCAGCTCTTGATGGAGAGGCTCGAAGCGAATCTATCCCCCGATGCGTGCAGGAGGGTCCTCGCGGGGAACCATCACAGGGTCCCCGTCGAGGGCTTCAAGGAGCAGAGGGAGATGTTCCTGAAGGCGGGGAGCATCGACGAGTTCCTCAAGGAACTGCACAACAGGGCCGTAGCGGAGCTGGAGCGATACATGTCGGAGGGGAGGATCTGGTACGAGCAGGAGATCACCCCACGGGTCGTCGAGTTCGTCAGGGGAAACCAGGAGGTCCTCGCCGGCGTCCGAAGGGACGACAGGATCTACATGACCAAGATACCATACGACCCCGACGACTACCTGAGGGAGACGGACCCACTGAAGAAGAGGTACTACATGTGCCACTGCCCCCTCGCCAGGGCCTCGATACTGGAGGGAAAGCCAGAGATATCCCCAACATGGTGCTACTGCAGCGGCGGCTACGAGAAGTTGCTCTTCGACATGGCCTTCGACGAGGAGGTCTGCGTCGAGGTCCTGGAGAGCGCCATCGCCGGGAACCCGCGCTGCCGCTTCGCGGTCGAGATACCCGAGGGCAAGTTCAAATAGGCCATTTTCCCCCGAATCCCTTTCACATATTTTTCAAATGTGAATGATAGCCCGGGGGAAATTCGGACTCCTGTCAGAGGCGCGCACGGCATCAACTTCACCTATGCCAGCAAGGAGTCCATGGCCACCAGTCTCAAGGAGAAGATGATGAGCGCCATCTGCCCCTCATGCGGTTGGAAGGGCTACGTCGACGCCCACGAGGAGGAGTGGAGGACGACATGCCCCGATGGCTGCACGACCGAGGAGGGAAACACCGTGAGCCTGAGGCCATTGCTGCACATACCCTTTGACCCCGACCTGGTCCACGAGCTGAACCTCGAATGTTACGAGCTGTCGAAGTCGGGGAAGCTGCTGTTAAACCATCTCTAGGGCACGAACGATGATCGCTTCTGCGCCGTCGCCCTCGCTGTCTACGCAGCGGAACCGGCGAAACCACCGCCATTGAGGCCAACTGCAAGGATTATCTAATCGCCTGTTGAAACGAAGAATACACTGAGCAGAGGTTCATTTAATTGGTATACCACAGGGATGGTCACATACATAAATCCTTAAAGATGCTGCTCAATCGGGTTGAGCATATATATAATCCGTTGAGCGTGAGAAGCGCTCAATAAAATTGAGCATTTATATACCACATTGAGCAAATATAAATGAGGTCTTTGTCACCAAAAATATCAAACATCTTTGCTCCTAAATCTTCAAGGATAATCAGGGTCCTTCTCACGGAGGCCGGCCGAGACTGGGTTGAGAGAGAGATCGCAGAGACGGCGGGCACATCGCGCGGAATGGCCCATTACGTGTGCAAAGCCCTCACAGAGATGGGGTATCTCACCAGGAACGACTACGATCGAATGGTCCTAACCGACCCCCTGAGGCTGTTGAAGAGATGGGCAGCCTACCATCAATATGACGCCATGAACGAGTTTCTCGATTATCACACATTTGAACGAGAGGTCGATGAAACCTTCAAAAAGATCGCAAAATCAGATTCGACGTACGCCGCAACAACACTGGCAGGAGCATGGTTGGTATCGCCTCACGTCCGTCCTTCCGACCTCCATTTCTACATCCCTAATAAAGGAACCGTGGAGGAGATCTCTCGAGAAATCGATTTACACCCGACACCCAGAGGAGGCAACGTCAAGCTCGTGCTACCCTACGATGAAGGTGTCTTCTATGGGTCCCGCGAAGTCACAGGCGTCAAAGTGGTCTCCAACATTCAGCTCTATGTGGACTTGTACAACTACCCGGCGAGGGGCGAGGAAGCCGCCTCTAAGATATTGGATGAGGTCCTCGAGGAGTGGCATCGGGCGAGATAGGCGACATGCGATGTATGAGAGCGATGCAACGGAGACCTCCAAGGGCGCCCTTGTGGAGCTCTGCAGGGCCCTACACCAATACCGGCGCGACATCGTCTTGGCAGGGGGATGGGCACCATATTTCCTCACGCTGGGGCATTTCGACCACTGCGGATCCATAGACATCGACCTCGTGCTCAGGCCAGAGATCGTCGCTAGATACGAGAGAATCAAGGAGATCATCGAGAGGCTGGGGTACGAACCAACGG
>CP070640.1:1419192-1428601 GCA_020354065.1 Candidatus Bathyarchaeota archaeon | reverse complement strand
GATAGAGGATTACTTTATGAATTTCAAATATCTCGGATCATCTCCATCAAGTTGGAAAGGCGCGATTGAGAACATGGTCTGATCCCAGTAGAAACATATCAACAAATAACTGTGGATCAAGGTTCTATTATTTTCATCAAAACTTATCAGCCCGGATTTCGATTTTAAAAACGGATATTAAGCGTTTGTGGTGCAGTCTGTTGAAGTTCTGTGAGAGATGTGGCACTTTCATGGACGTTTCAGCCATAGGATATGTTTGTCCAAAATGCGGTCAAGAGGTCGAGGTCGAGTCAATAGAGATCCGCAGAGAGAAGAAAGAGTCACCGGAAAAGGTCCATGTCGTTGACAGCTCAATGAGTCCTAGTCCAAAGGTGAACCAGCAATGCCCGAGGTGTGAAAGCACAGAGGCCTATCGAACAGTTCTAATGACCCAAGGGGAACACGCAGGGATCAAGCAAGACCGGGTGGTGGAGCGGTTCACCTGCGTCAAGTGCAACCACACATGGGTGAGAAGCTGAAGCATGAAAATCCCACACTTTTGAAGCCCAATTCGCTGTAAATCAGCTAACGCATCATTATCATATCCAATGGGGTAGTCCAATGAGGGAGTTGGAGATTATTCCCAGAAAAGCAGACGCTCACACCGATATAGCATAAGACTTGCATAAGAGTCCTCAGGAGATTAGCCTCTCAGCCGGGATGGGAGGAACACATTTCCTCAGACTCTTCAAGGCCCTCTGCCTCTGCCCCATCTTCATGTGTGTGGATTGAATTGCGGTCCTCAGGAGGTCTGTGGCCTCATCCATCGCCCGCCTATCCACAGGGAATGGGACCCCATCCTTCCCGCCGAACGCGAAACTGAACCTGACCGGGTCACGCCAGCTCGCCTCCTCCCCGTACAGGAGTTCAGCTACTAGAGATAGCCCTCTGACCGTTGAAGGACCGACGCCCCTCAGGGACACAAGCTCCTCGTAGCTTTTCGGCTGGAACTCGTAGATCTCCTTCATGGCCTTCCAGTTTATGGTCGCCGGCATCACCAGGCTCCTGGAGGGTATTCTGGTCCCCGTCCATCCGTCCAGAGTCTTCTGATGCTCAGCTACCGGTTTGACCATCAGTTTTCTGAGCCGCCTCGGACTCTCCCTAGCCAAGTCCAGAGATACTTCTCGGTTCTCCCTGCTCACAGATGATGTCAGGTCGAGCACACGTTTCAGCCTGCTCTCGCAGAGAATAGCGTTCTGGGGCTCGTCGATGAATGCCTCGCTGTCAGGCGGCCAGTGATAACGCCTCGCGTTGCCCCGATTCTCGTTGATTCCCTGTTGGATGACAATCCAGTCGCCGTCCTCGTCGAAGATGAAGGTATGGTGGTAGATGTTGTAGCCGTCCTGGATGAGAGCATTGTCCACCTTGGCAGTCATCTTGCTTGCGTATTTCAGTTTATCAATTCGGAATGAAGAAAAGCCGAAGACATCACCGAACTCTTCTATCTTGTCCGGAGTCTTGCGAGATGTCCTGCCCTTCCCACCTGCGACGGCGACTCCCAGCTTTGAGGGCTCTATGGCCTCCTTCAGGGCTCTGCAGGTGACTGTTGTTGTTCCGCTCGAGTGCCAGTCGTACCCAAGGACACAGCTAAGAGATTGAAAGAACCAGGGATCCGAGAGTCGAGTGAGGAGCACTCTCACCCCGTACTCGTGGATGATGATCTCCGCGATGTACTTGGCGAGTTTCACCATTCTGCCGAAAAGCCACCTCGGCGCCCTCCCACGATGGAGGGGCAGTAGGGCTGATGCTCTCACTAATGATCCCGGCCATTCGTATATGGAATTATTGTAAAACAGTTGCTGATCGTTGTGAAGGGGGGAGGTTGGTGAATGTATTTGGTTTGAGGATGGATTCTCGTGAAGCCTTTAAGGGATTCATTGTTATGGATAAAGGATGTCCATTGCTAAGATAGGAGCTCAGATAGACGAGCTAGACACACCCACGCTTCTCATCGACCTCGACACGATGGAGAGGAACATCGAGACGATGGCGGGATTCTTCAGGTCCGTCCCGGCCGAGCTAAGGCCCCATGCAAAGACTCACAAGTGTCCAGTCATCGCTCAAAAGCAGATCGAGGCTGGGGCTATCGGCGTCACCTGCGCTAAGCTGGGGGAAGCCGAGGCGATGGTAGCGGGTGGCATCAGGGATGTCCTCATCGCCAACCAGGTCGTCGGGGAGCCCAAGGTCACACGCCTTGTCAACCTGGCGGAGCACAGCGACGTCATCGTAGCCGTCGATAGCTACATCAACATGAGGCACCTAGCCGATAGAGCGAAGTCGAAGGGTGTGAGGCTCAATGTTCTCGTCGAAGTGGACATCGGTAACAACAGGTGCGGGACAGACCCAGGCGAGCCCACGTTGGAGCTGGCCAGGGAGGTCGCGGGCCACAACAACCTCAACCTGAGGGGGCTCCTCGGTTACGAGGGATTCTGCCAGAACATACGCGACATTGAGGAGAGGAGGGAGAAGGCCCACGGGGCGATGGCGAAGCTGATCAATACAAAGGAGCTCTTGGAGGAAAAAGGACTCGACATGGAGATCGTCAGCGCCGGCGGCACGGGGACCCACATGATCACAGGCAGGTACCCCGGAGTCACCGAGGTCGAGGCTGGCTCCTATGTATTCATGGACGCTACATACAGCAGGGTCGAGGGGCTGGAGCACTTCAACTGCGCCCTCACTGTCCTCACGACTATCATGAGCCTGCCTCGCCAGGGGGTGGCTGTCTGCGACGCGGGGTTGAAGGCCATAACCATCGAGCCAAGCCGGCCGCTCCCCACTGTTAAGGGCTTGAACGGAGTCCTCTACGAGAGGGCCTCCGAGGAGCACGGCAGGCTGAAGGTGGAACCTGATTCAGGGCTGAGGGTAGGGGACAAGTTAGAGGTGATCGTCTCCCACTGCTGCACCAACACCAATCTCTACGATTACTATCATTGCATCAGGGAGGGCTCACTGGAAGATTTATGGAAGATATCGGCGAGGGGTAAGAGCCAGTAACCGAACCCTACAAATTATTTGAAAATCAACATCACTCAACAACATGTTCTTCGAAGAGGCCCTGAAGCTCCTCAGCTTTCTCGGCTATGTCTCTCCCCTCGAAATTTCCAATCTCAAGCAGATTCACCAACGCTCTGAAAAGCTCGGGCTCACCGAGTAACTCGTGGATCTGCTTCCTTATCCACTTGTCGTAAGCAATAGGGTAGATCCTCCGGGAGATGAAGAGGGCCTGGATGAACTCCCTGAAAGCGTCGTAAAACCGATTGAAGGCCTGGAAGTGGAGGCCCCTGTCGACAAAGAGGGGGACGTGGTCCAGGTTGTTGAGCAAGTACATGCTCACCATGGTGATCCTCTCCCCTCGGAGATCTTCGCCGTAGTAGGGCAGCCATAGGGCCTTCAACCGCTCCAGGCGGTCGCCCCGTGTCCAGAGGGGGACGCTATAGACGAGGGTGTTCCCTATCTCCAGCTCAAACTCATCCGGCCCGGAGGTAAAATCCCTGGGCTGGGGTTCGAAGCATCCATCGGTGAAGACGAGGTCAACGTGGGAAAACTTCCCAATCCCTCGAAGCCTTTTGAGTATACCATCAGACTCGTAGAAGCTGTTCCACAATCGTCCGAGCTCCCCACCCCTCGTGGCGAGCACATCTTGGGGCACCATGACCATGACATCCAGACAGCTGTCGTGGGAGGCGCTTCCGTGTGCACAGGAGCCGGTCAGGATCACGGCCTCCACATCCGGCCAACCTGAGAAGAATTCTACAATGGTCTCGGAAGCCCGCTCGTGCTCAACCGTTGGATATGAGGCTCCTGATAGCATGTTGATCTATCAAAAATCCTCTTAACGACCTTATAACGCTGTTTTGCATACGCTGGATGATGTTATTTCGCCAGCTTGTAAGCGAGTGAGCAGTAGCCTCTTGCAGCCGCTTCCACATCGGCGAGGGTTATGTATTCGTCGGGCTGGTGGGCGAGGGCTGGATCCCCTGGTCCAAACCCGACCGTGGGTATGCCCAGCTCCCCGGCTGTCGCAACGCCATCGGTGCTGAACCTCCATCCGACTATTCTGGGCCTTCTCCCCATGCCCTCCTCCAAGGCATCGAGGCTCTCCTTGACCGCCCAGTGGTTCCGATCGGTTAACCATCCCTTGAAATACTGGTCCACCTTCTCCCTTTGACCAGTGTAACACTTCAGCTCGTCAACAAGTAGCTCCACCTCGCCTTTTGTTGCCAGCTTCCTCATCTCTTCTAGGATGCCGTCGAGGGTCTCTTTGGGGACGAGTCTCCTGTCGACCTGGATCTTGCAGTAGTCGGGGACGATGGGGCCGGTCCCGGGCCTGCAGGCGATGGAGGTCACGGCCATTGTGCCTGAGCCTAGGAAGGGGTGGCTTGGGAGCCCCTCATTCGCCTCATTGATTCTATCAATGATCGGTGTCATCTCATAGATTGCATTCCTCCCGAGCTTGGGCATGCTCGCGTGGCTCGTGGCTCCCCTCGTTACAATCCTGAGGACGCACCGGCCCCTCTGGCCGATGCTGAGCTGGAGGTCCGATGGCTCCCCGATGACGCAGATGTCGGGCTCCAGCCCCCTCTCTCTGATGATTTTCCGGGTGGCGACCCCCTCGTTGGTCTCCTCATGGACGACGAGGGAGAGGATAACCTCTCCGTTTACGTTGGGTACTGAACAGCCGTATATCATCGCGGCCAGGGCGCCCTTCATGTCCACCGTCGCTCGCCCGTAGAGAACCCCATCAACCTCCTCCGCAGCATATGGTCCATATCTCCAGCCTTCTTTGGCGCCGGGATGGATGTGGTCTAGATGGCCGTCGAAGAGGATGGTCCTCCCATCTCCATCCCCACGCCTTGCGATCAGGCTTCCCATCTCATCGACTTCAACATCATACCCTAGATCTTTTAGCTCTCGTGACACAATCAGTGCAAGATTCTTCTCTTCACCGGATAAACTTGGGGTACTCACAAGCTCTTTGAGGAACTCATTCATTCTAGGAAGGTTTTCCTCCACTATTCCGATGTACTTGACAAGGTCGTCCAGGAATTCCAACTCCACTAGCCGATGAGCCTGCCGTATCTGTCAACCTCTTGCTTTCGGATGCGGGTGCTCGAGATGGGCTTCCCGTCTTCGGCCAGTATCATCTTGAATACGATTATGAGGAGGGGCCTCCTGCCCTCCTTCACCCGGAGCATGTTGATCTCCTCGGCTCCGGGCTCGGTCTCCTCGCTAACGATGATCCCTTCGATCTCGTCGCTCTCAATCGTGGGGCCATGGGGATCATCCAAGGGGATAATCTCCGTTCTTTTTTCAAGCCCTCTCTCCGCGAGGAAGCGGTTCAGGTCCATGAGCCTCTTCTCATAGCAGTCGATGTTGTGAGGTTTCTTCAGGCTCTCTGCAAACTCATCCGTAGATAGGCCTATGAGGACATTATCCCCGACCTTGAAGGCCTCCTCGAGGAGGAGCGAGTGCCCCTTGTGGAACACATCGAAGGTCCCGCCGACACTCACGAGGTGAAGGCGCTTATCCAGATGAGCCAACTCCAATTTACCCGATTTGCAGTTCCTTTTTCAAAGCAACATGCTCTCTCGGCTTCATCGGGATTTTACCATAAGGGTTATATAAAGTGGTCTACCCGTTGAGACCAAATCAGGGGTTCTTAGTTTGGCTTCTGATGAGGATTCGAGTCGAATTCCTGGATTCTACAAACTCACGGTCGAAGGACGAGTGTCTACTATCGCAAAGAAGGCGAACCTAAAGGATGATGAGGTGGAGCTCCTCGGGTCTGGTGGAGGTCTCAGCCCAGGGCTCGCAGATAGGATGATCGAGAACGTGGTGGGGACCATGGCCTACCCATTCGGCGTGGCCGTGAACTTCCGCATCAACGGTCGCGACCGCCTCATTCCCATGGTCCTGGAGGAGCCTTCAGTGGTGGCCGCGGCCAGCAACATGGCGAGACTGATGCGTGAGGGAGAGGGGATCAAGACGAGCAGCACCGACCCTGTCATGATCGGCCAGATCCAGGTGCTCGATGTCCCGGATATCGACTCTGCTCTCGAAACCCTCTCCGAAGAAAAGCAAAGACTCCTCGAGCACGCGAACCAGCAGGACCCAGTTTTGGTGAGAGTTGGTGGTGGAGCCCGGGACCTCCAGTCGCGGGTGATTGACTCTGAGGTCGGGAAGATGCTCATACTCCACCTGCTCGTAGACTGCCAGGACATAATGGGAGCGAACGCCGTGAACACGATGTGCGAGGCGCTGGCCCCGATGGTGGAAGAGCTGACCGGCGGACGCGTCCTCCTCCGTATCATATCCAACCTCGCTGACAAACGCCTAGTGCGAGCTGAGGCGGTCATCCGGAAGGAGGCTATCGGAGGAGAGAAAGCCATTGACGACATCATCGCCGCATGGGCTTTAGCGGACGCCGACCCGTACAGGGCGTCGACCCACAACAAGGGCATCATGAACGGGGTGGTAGCAGTCGCTCTCGCCACCGCCCAAGATCACAGAGCTCTGGAGGCCGGGGCGCATGCCTACGCGGCGAGGACGGGGAGATACAGGTCCCTGAGCAGGTGGTCAAAGAACGAGGACGGTGACCTAGTCGGCGTGTTAGAAATGCCCATGGCCGTGGGCACTGTGGGTGGGACAACCAAGACCCATCCGATCGCAAGGCTTGCCCTCAAGGTGTTGGGTGTGTCGAGGGCGAGGGAACTCTCCGAGGTGATGGCAGCCGTTGGCCTAGCTCAGAACCTCGGTGCCCTGAGGGCTTTGACTCAGGAGGGGATCCAGCGAGGCCACATGCGACTCCACGCCCGCAACCTTGTGGCGATGGCAGGAGCCGAAGGCGATCTCATCAACAGGGCGGTAGAGGAGCTGATAACCTCTGGAGAGATCCGTTTCGACAAAGCCCAAGAGATCGTGAACAGACTTAAAGGTTAAACGATGTGAGAAAATTTTCATGACAATCCTCATCGATGATGCGGGGTACGGCGATCTCCTATTCGGAGTAGTCATAGGCGCATACCGCCCCGAGAAAGAAGAGTTTGCCTACGATGTAGTCAGGGTCAAGTTTTTCCAAAAACCCTTGTTCGTTAAAAAGGAGTACCAGCGAGAGGCGGGAAGGTTAACGCAGAAGCTCGTAAAAAGGCTCAGGCTCGAAGAAGGAGAGCGAATAGAGATCTGCCGTGGAGACATAATGGATAAGGCCGCGGAGACTCTGATCAGGATCTATGGCGAAGAAAGGGTGGTACGAGTCAAGGTGGAGGGGAAAACCCAAGAACTGGTCGAGGATGCCTACCTCGATGAGATAAGGAACATAGGGTACGAGCCCCTGTCCGACCGAACAGAGAGGTGGGGGAAGAGCTTCTGGCACATGTACCGGTGGCTGAGGGCCAACCCCGAGATGGTGAAGTACTCTAAGTCCGGGTGGCCCCGTCTCAAACGCTTCAAGCTCTTCAGGGGAAAACGGGGCTGATACATTTTTTATTGTACAAGCCGAATCTAAATTGATATTCCCATGAAGCCGTGGCTCCTGAACATCCTGGCCTGCCCTATTGACAAACACCACCCGTTGGAGGCCTACTTCTTCAGCTGGGAGACCGAAAAAGACGAGATGAGGAAGATAGCCTCAGAGGCAGGACTCCAATCCTATCAATTCAAGAAGAATTACAAGCACCTGTCGAAGCAACTGGTTGACGGGACCATCAGCCCAGTTGCCCTTCGAAATGTGAATGATGTCTCAGGTTCAGAAAGCTCAAAAGGGCTCCTGGCAATAGCCCTCGACGCGCTCTCCCGTCTAGAAAAGAGTCTGGAGATGAGCGAGATGGATCTTCTCAGGGAGTTTCCCCAAGACATCGACGCCCTCTACAGGTTCCTTAACCTGATCGAGGTGGATGCCGGGCTGCTCGTCTGTCCTGAGTGTCACCGTTGGTATCCAATTGGTAGCGCCGTCGAAACAATACCTGAGATGCTTCCAGACGACCTCAGAGAAAAAGAGAGAGACCTTGAATGGTTGAAGAGATGGAGGGAACTTGTTCCAGGAAAAATCCTAGAAGAGGGCAAACCCTTCAACCTTACTGATGTGCCGGGAAAATAGTACATGAACATTTTCTATGTCATTGAAAATATGAAATGGCGCATGAAGCACACTACTTGATCGAATTATAGTTCGAATCCTCAGGCTCGGGTCGATGAAGTCTAATGACCTTTTACCCCTTTTTAGCGCGCCTGCAAACACTAAGTTAAATATTGAAAAAAAGGGTGTTCTGAAACTGGCTCAGGTATTTTCTCAGGTTGCGTGCTTTGCTTTCTCTTCCGATAACCAGGCTTCGAGGATGTCTTTATCAGCGCCCTTGATGAGCTCTCCCATCTCGGCATCGAGATCGCTCGGGGCGAGGAGGGCAATCCAGCCCCTACCGTAGGGATCGTCGTTGATGATGGAGGGCGTTTTGAGGACCTCCTCGTTGAGTTCAACGATCTCCCCGCTGAGGGGTGTCTTGAGGGGGCCAACCCACTTGCCGCTCTCGACAGTGCCCAGGGTCTTTCCCGCCTTCACGGACCTGCCAACCTTTCGGGTGCTCAGGTTCACCAGCTTGCCAGCAGCCTCCTGCGCCCAGTCATTGTACCCCACCCTTGCCTTCCCTTCCTCGATCTTCACCCACATGTGATCCCTGTGGTAGTAGAGATCCTCAGGGAATTCGTTACCATCTATCTTGACCATGGCCAACCCACTAGGAGAGGATATAACGATTTATTATAATTATGTTTACCGACAACGAGAAGAATGGAGGAAATCGGCTCAAAGATATTCCTTCAGCTTCATCAGGGCTGATTTCATATCACTTGTAGTGATGCCTGGAGTCTGAGCGTTCGTGGTATCGTAAAACTCATCTATTATCGAGCTGAGTTCCTCCTCTACAAGCTTAGCTCCGATGAGCATCTCTTCCAGTACAGATACTGCCTCTTTCGGGATTACGAATATGTCCCCCCTTATCTGTACCCGCCTGATCTCACCACCCTTCATCTCAGCCCTGACCCGTATTAGCTTCTGCGCCTTGTGGTCTGCCTCGACAAACCTCACGTCGTGGGCGATCTTGACAGCTCGCCCTTCCCACCGCTGGGTCAGCGGAGCCTCCATGTGTAGCCATTCTTCTGAGGTGTGCCTCAGCTTGGTCTCCTCCTCAAAGATCATCCACTCCAGCTCACTGTGTTCTGAGCTCACGAGCCTCACACGAAGAACCTCCTGGACAGCCTCGACGTAGGTCTCTTTCACCTCCTCCACCGTCGGCGGGGCTCCCAGTTCCCTCCGAAGGGTTGTGACCCACTCCCTCATGCTCTTCGCCATCTTGTCCCTGAACTTCTCGTCCGG
>CP070640.1:1413950-1419092 GCA_020354065.1 Candidatus Bathyarchaeota archaeon | reverse complement strand
GCGGCGGCTCTCCCTATAATCCTGTCAGCAGTGACGAGATCATCCAGCCGGCTCCCTCCGAGGGCGTCGATGGCCTCGATGAGGGGCATGATCCCACGACTGCCGCTTGAGAAGATCATCTCCCCCCCGTTGAAGACTAGTAGGTTCTTCCCGGACCTCTCAAGCTCTTCGAGGTATCTGCTCAACCCTCTTCTCACTGTTGGAGTGCACCGCCTCTTTTCTCTTTTGTGCTTCTCCTCCATGAATCCCGGGAGCCTGGTGGAGAGGAAAAGAAATAAACCACCACCCCAAGATGACCGCTGACATGCACGAGTTGGCGCTGGCGGAGGGTGTCATCCAAACAGCTGCAAAGATCGCCGAGGAGCAGAGCATCTCGGAGATCACAGAGGTGATCATCCAGGTCGGCGAGCTCCAACAGGTGGATCACGAGGTCCTCAGATTCGCCCTGGAGCGGCTCAGGACCCCGACCATGAGGAACGCCAGATTCACAATAGAATCCATCCCCGGGAGGCTGAAGTGCCGGATCTGCGGCGAGGAGTGGAATTTCAACCCCGAGAGCCTCAGCGAGGAGACCTCCGAGGCCATCCACTTCGTACCCGAGGTCGCCCACGCATACATCAGCTGCCCCGGCTGTGGAAGCCCAGACTTCCATGTCCTCGAGGGCAGGGGCGTCCTCCTCGCCTCCATCAGAGGGGTAAAAAGGGATGAGTGATCCCCGCCCCGGTATCATAGGCCAACGCTTGGAGAAAATCGGGAAAATCATAGCAGTCTCCAGCGGCAAAGGAGGCGTGGGGAAGAGCGTGGTGGCCTCCGCCTTGGCCCTCGGCCTAAGGGACAGGGGCCACCGAGTCGGGCTCCTCGACCTAGACTTCACCAGCCCCGCTAGCCACGTCATCCTGGGAGTGGAGGGCCTATACCCTGAGGAGGAGTACGGCATCATCTCCCCCCTCGCCCACGGCCTCCGGTACATGTCCATCACCTACTACTCCCTAGACAAGCCCACTCCCCTGAGAGGAAGCGACGTCTCCGACGCCATCATCGAGATCCTCGCCATAACCAGATGGGAGGAGCTCGATTACCTGATCATCGACATGCCGCCGGGCATCGGGGACGCCACCCTCGACATGATACGCCTGGTCGAGGGGATCCAGTTCCTCCTTGTGACCACGCCCTCGAAGGTAGCCTATGAGACCGTCAGGAAGCAGATCGGGCTTCTGAGGCGGCTCGAGATCACCATCATAGGTGTGCTAGAGAACATGGTCATGAAACCCTCCAACTATGTCAGAGAGCAGCTAGCGATGAACAAGGTATGTCATCTAGGGGAGGTAGGCTTCGACCCAGGACTAGAAGACGCTCTCGGCAACGTGGTGAAGTTCACGGAGACAGATTTCTACTCAAACGTAGATGGAATCATCGCTCGCTTATGACCCGGGAAAAACACATGTAATCTGGTTCTTCATCAAGGACAGTTAAATCATACAGGGGCTTATATCTAAATTGTGATGAGCATGGAAAGGGTCAGGGAGGCCGCCGACAGGATCAAGCGGCTTGAAGTCCAAGGAGCCACAAACGTCGCCCTCACCGCCATGAAGGCGCTGGTGGAGCAGATGAAGGCCTCCCAGGTCCGAGACATCGACTCCGCTCTCCACGAGATTGCCGAGGCGAAGGAGATCCTATTCAAGTCGAGGGAGACTGAGCCCTTCATGAGGAACGCCATCAGATACATCGAGTGGGGGATCGCCAGAGAGAGATGGGAGACCACAAGCCAGTTCCACCGACTGATCCACAGCCTCTCAGAGGATCTGCTGAACAAGTTCAAGGAGGCCCGGGATCGGATCATCGAGGTGGGATCAAAGCGGGTGCTCGATGGTTCCAGAGTTCTCACCCACTGCCACTCATCCGCCGTCAGCGGGATCCTGAAGGTCGCCAAGGAGAAAGGCGTGGACTTCGAGGTGGTCCTCACTGAGACCCGCCCCGTCTACCAGGGAAGGATAACCGCCCGGGAGATGCTTGAATCCGGCGTAAGGACCACGATGATAGTCGACTCCGCCGTGAGATCATTCATGACGAAGGTCGATCTCGCCCTAGTAGGCGCCGACGCCATCACCTCCGAGGGGAATATCATCAACAAGATCGGCACGAGCCTCCTCGCCCTCGCAGCCCATGAGGCGAGAACCCCCTTCTACGTCGCCTCCGAGCTCCTCAAGTTCGACCCCCAGACCATCCACGGCGACTACGAGGCGATAGAGGAGAGATCCCCAGAGGAGCTCTGGCCCCAGGCGCCGCAGGAGCTGGAGATCAGAAACCCGGCCTTCGACGTCACTCGAAGGGACTACATCCACGGCATCATCAGCGAGGAAGGTCTCATCTCCCCCCACTCCATCATGGAGGCCGTGAGGAGACGATACCCCTGGATCCTCGAGGCCTTAGGTGGCTGACCAGGTCCTGAGGGCCTGAGACAGCTCCCTGTGATCCTCAGCGTAATCCTCCAGGCCCACCCCTTCAAGGACCGCTTCCACAGCCTGCCTCATAGCCTTGGCACCAGCCTCGGTCCCGCTCGGGTGCCCGTGGATGCCGCCGCCAGCCTGCATGGCGAAGTCAGAACCGAAGATCTCTATAAGCTCGGGCACGAGACCTGGATGAAGGCCCCCCGATGCCACAGGGAGAACCCTCTTCAAGCCATGCATCCGCCCCACGAGGGCGTCGATGTTGGCCTCCACCTCCTCCCTCGTCTCAGACATCTTACCCACCACTGCCCCCACGTGGAGCTGGTCGACCCCCAGGATCCTGGCCAACTTGGCCACGACCCTCATGCTTATGCCGTGGTCGGGTAGCCTGGTGAAGGCCGCGTGCCCGGCTCTATGGGCGTGGATTACGAGGTCCAGCCCCTTCTTCCTGAGGGTCTGGAGGGCGGAGAAGCCGCAGGTGATGATATCCACCATCATATACCTTCCCCCCTGGGCCTCGACGAACTCGGCCCTCTCCACCATCTCCTCTGTCTCCGCAGTCACGTTCACCATGTAGGCCTTCCTCTCCCCCGTCTCCTCCTCCGCCAGATCCCTCCTCTCCAATGTTTGGACAACCCGCTCCTCGAAGGAGTTGAACCCCTGCCCGCTCAGGTTTTCGTCGTCCTTTACGACGTCGCACCCTCCGACCCAGGCCTGGTGCGCTACCTCGGCGTGGTCCGGGGTCCTCAACCCCAGCTTCGGCTTGATGATGGTCCCCACCAAGGGGCGCCCCTTCACCATGAGTAGTCTGCGTACGCCCTCGACCCCGTGCTTGGGTCCCGGGAAGCTATCCACCAGCTTCGACGGGAGGTGGATGTCTTCGAGCCTGAGGCGTCGTATGTCTTCAAGGCCGAAAACGTTCCCCGCCACACTGCTAAGGACGTTAGGCATGTTCCCCGCCTCGAAGAGGCCTATTGGATATGCCACCTTGATCTCGTTCCCCTCGATGCTGAACACCCTCGCCTGCAGCTCTCTGACGTAAGGCTTCTCAGTCGTCAGCTCAGTCCAAGTGCCTATGGAGCTCTCGGCAGCGACGCCGCCCGCCGCTTCCTCGATTGTTATCCCCAGAGGCTTCACATGGAACTCGCATATGAGATCCTCCTCAGATGGATCGTACCCAAGATGGACGAAGTCTATGTACCTCATACCCCAGTATTCACCACGAGTTCACTCTATTCTGATAGTTTTTATCCTCCTCATCCATTATACTTATCGCATTCTGGGGGTCTAAGAGCTGGAGCTGAGAGCTAAAATCCTCGAGATCGAGGCCGGTGGTAACCTCATAGTGGTGTTGAGTAAGATAGACGCCGAGCGAATGGGGGTCTTGTCCAACGACAGGGTCATGCTCAGGCTAGACGACAATCGGGTGGTCACAATCATAAACATCTCATCCGAGTTCCCAGAGGGACATCTAGGCGTCTACCGGGAGGTGAAATCTCGGTTGGATCTGGAAGAAGGAGACATACTGCAAATAAGCCCCGTCCAGAGGCCCGAGTCCTTGGGTTATATCAGGGAGAAGATCCTCGGGGAGAGGTTGACCCCCTGGAAGCTGGGGGCGATCGTGAGGGATGTGGTCGAGCGCCATCTGAGTGACATCGAGCTCGCTTCATTCGTCACAGCGCTGCAGATCCATGGGACGAGCATGGAGGAGGTGGAGGCCCTATCCCGGGCGATGGTGCGATCTGGGAGGACCATAAAGTTCGACAAGGGCATAATCCTCGACAAACACAGCATCGGGGGCGTACCAGGGGACAAGACCACCCTGGTCGTGGTGCCCATCGTCGCCGCAGCCGGCTTCACGATCCCTAAATCCTCCTCCAGGGCCATCACCTCCCCCGCGGGGACCGCCGACCGCATGGAGGCCCTCTCCCCTGTCGACCTCAGGTTGGACCAGATAAAAGAAGTCATCAGCGAGGTGGGCGCCTGCATCGTTTGGGGCGGATCCCTCGACCTCGCCCCCGCAGACGACCTCTTCATCCGTGTGGAGTATCCCCTGTCCATAGATCCCCTGCTTCTACCGTCCATAATGAGCAAGAAAGCTGCCATGGGCTCCACCCACGTCATCGTGGACATCCCCGTCGGCATAGGGGCCAAGATCACGACCCGCGGTCAGGCTGAGCAGCTGGCCATGAACTTCATAGAACTTGGGGAAAGACTGGGGATGAGCGTGGAGTGCGTCCTCACAGAGGGAGGGCAGCCAGTGGGAAACGCGATAGGCCCCGTCCTCGAGGCCCGGGAAGCCTTGGAGACTCTGGCCGGAAGGGGACCTGAAGACCTGATTAAGAAAAGCACAGGCTTAGCCGGCACGCTTCTTGAGATGGTAGGAGAGAACGATGGACAGGAGAAAGCCCAAAAGATTCTATCTTCTGGAAGGGCCCTCGAAAAAATGAGACAGATCATCGAAGCCCAGGGGGGTGATCCAGACAAGAGACCAGAGGACCTGGCAGTGGGAGAGCACTGGGTCGATGTCGAGGCCAGTCGTTCTGGGAATGTTCTCTGGATCAGCAACAGGGCTCTCGCCCATCTGGCCCGGGAAGCCGGCGCTCCAGGAGAGAAGGGATTGGGTCTTCTGCTCCATGTCAAGACTGGGGATAAGGTCTAGATAGGGGATCCGCTGTTTAGGATCTACGCGGAG
>CP070640.1:1390503-1413850 GCA_020354065.1 Candidatus Bathyarchaeota archaeon | reverse complement strand
CCCCGCCGAAGGCCCTCTCCTCGTCCCTGAACCCCTCTAAGATCGTCGCAGTCCAGCTCTCCAAGACCCTCCTCTGCTCCAGGAAGGCCTCCCCCAGCCTCAGGTTCAGGGTCCCCGGGAACGGGTCGAATCCCAGCTTCTCCCGGATCTGATCCCGATAACCAGGCTTGGAAATGTAGTAGGCCCCTTGTAGCATTCCGCTGAAGAGGGCTCCCTCGAAGAAGAGCTCCTCCTCCGCCCCCTCCAGCCCGCACCTCATCGCATAATAGACCTCGACCAGCTTCCCCCGACCATCCTCACTGATCCGGATCAGGCTCCCGTTCTTCCCGATCCGCCTCGACACCAGCCCCATCTCCTCCAGTAGCCTCAGATGCCGGGAGGCGGACTGCTGGGAGATCCCGAGAAGCCGCGCCATCTCATTCGTGGAGACTCTCACCGGCCTGGTCGAAGCGCCCAGCTTCATGAGCTCGAAGAGGGTGAACCACAGGAAGGGCTTGAGAGGCACACCGGCGTCGGTCACTTCTATTCCGTGAAACCATGTACGCCTCTCATATATACCTCTTGATCCCACGCCAAAAAAGGGGGAGAAACTACTACTTCACGACGAGGACCGGGCAGTGGGCCTCTTCGATGACACTGCTTGGGAACTCAGCCAGAACCCAGCCAGGCTTAACGTCTTGTCAAAGCTTTCTCCAAATGGCCAAGCCGTTGTCTGCTAGAGGAGCTCTATCCCCTTCTTCATTCTCTCCACCTGCCGGGAGAGTCCATCCCAAGCTCAGATGCGTCTAGGTGGGTTTCTGTATGTGTAGACGGGCTCGACCTGCATCGACTCCCCGCACTTGGGGCATTGGGCAACCATCTTCGCCTCGAACTCGGTCCCGCACTTCAAACACTTGAACTTCATTCTGGTCAGCCGTCAAACACAGATAGCGCCGCGCTTCAACCCGGGGTGACCTGTCTCTCCTTGAATTTCCGGAGAGGCTCAACGTCCCAACCGGTCGCACCACACTTCGGGCACTTGGCCGAGTATGTTACGTCGAACTCGTCGCCACACTTCAGGCATTTATACTTCACGACTATCTCTCCTATTTGACGGAGCCCCGAAGAAAAATATATACGTTCCAGCATTATCGTAGATGTTAACATATACGGATACATATTTGTATTAGGTGATGAACCCAGATAAGTAGTGAACGAGAAAATATAAACATCTGAACACAGATAACAATTCAGGGTGGAAACATGGAGCAGCGGAAGATCATGGCGTTGGGAAAATCCTCCCTGGTCATCTCGATTCCCAAGCCCTGGCTGAGAATGAACGACCTAGAGAGGGGGGACAGAGTCTCTCTACAAATTCAGCCCGACGGCACCCTGACCGTCTATCCCACCTCCGAGATCAGGGAGAAGAGGAAGGAGATCCACCTCTGCATCCAGGCGGAGGAGTCCGAAGAGTCCATAATCAGGCGGATCATCGGATCCTACCTCGACGGCTACACCGCGATGAAGCTCACCTCGACGAAAATCTTCTCCCCTGAGCAGCAGAGGGCCATCCGAGGGATCGTGGGCACCCTCTACATGATGATCATGAAGTCCGAGGCCAGCAGCGTGGTCCTCCAGACCCTCATCGACGAGTCCAAGGCCTCTGTCTCCTCCAGCGTCGAGAGGATGCACATCATCACCTACTCGATGTGCCGGGACATACTCAACTCCATGAGAAACCTGGATCAGAGCCTCGCGAGGTCCGTGGTCTCCCTGGAGGACGACGTGGACCAGTTAATGTTCTTCCTCCTCAGGCTCATAAGGAGCGCTGCCATCGACCCCTCCCTAGGGAACCAGCTGGGCCTGGATCCCCTCGACTGCCTCGACTACCAGACCCTGGTCCACAGGATCGAGAGGATCGCCGACCACGCCACCATCATAGCTCAAAGCGTCATCGCCCTCGCCCAGAGCGGGATGGAGATCCCCAAAAACATCCTTGAGGCCCTCACTAAGTCAGCAGAGATCGCCTTCACCTCATACGACCAGGCTGTCCAGGGATACCTCTCCAAGGACATAGAACCCACGAACCAGATCATCGACAGGCAGAGAGAGATCGACGACCTCTATCAGGGGATAACGCCTCTCCCCCTCTTCGGAATGCCTGGAGACGCCTCCATGCTCTCCAACGTCATCAACATCAGGGAGAGCATCAATAAGATCAGCCACCATACCGCAGATATCGCAGAGCTCACGATAGACCGGGCCTACAAATCAGAGAGTTTGAAATAACGACATTAATGGGGGGATACTCAGCCCTTGGCGACCGCCATGGGCACCGACATCATCACCCTCCTGCCGATACCCAGTCTATGGCTCACCTCTGCGACCCGGTGGACATCCTTGTAACTGTCAGGGCTCTCCTCCTCCACCACCCTCCCGCTCGCCGCCTTCACCACGATCCCCTTCCGCCTCAGCTGGGTGACGATGTTCTTCGCCTGGAACCTTTTCCTCGCTCCCGTACGGGACATCACCCGCCCCGCGCCGTGGGCCGTGCTCGCAAAGGAGATCTCCTCACCCTTGTCCGTGCCGACGAGCAGGTAGCTCGCCGTCCCCATCGTCCCCACCAAGAGCACGGGCTGGCCAGTGGCCTTGTAGTCACGGGGCAGATCCTCCCTCCCAGGTCCGAAAGCCCTGGAGGCGCCCTTCCTGTGGATGACAAGATTCAACCGATTCCCGTTGATCTCGTGCTCCTCCTTCTTGGCCGTGTTGTGGGTCATCCCATAGACCAGGTTCATGCCCATGTCTTCCGCGGACCTCTTAAATGTCTCCTCGAAGGCCTGGCGGACGTGGTGCATGATGACATGCCGGTTGATGAAAGCCCAGTTGATCGCGCAGGACATCGCCTCGTAGTAGTCCTCAGCCTCCCGGCTGCTCAACGGCGCGCATCCCAGCTCCCTCGCAGGGATGCGGATGCCATACTTCTTGACCGCTCGATCCATCACCCTGATGTAGTCGGAGGCGATCTGGTGGCCATACCCCCGGGAGCCGGTATGGATCCAGGCCACTACCTGGTCTCGCTGGGTGATCCCGAAGGTCTTCGCTACGTCCTCGTCGAAGATCTCCCTGACTCTGGAGATCTCGAGGAAGTGGTTGCCCGCTCCGAGGGTGCCAAACTGGCTTGAGCCCCTCTTCTTGGCCCGGGCAGAGACCTTGTCCGGATTGGCTTCCTCCATGCAGCCCCCCTCCTCCATGTGCTCCGAGTCCCCGCCCCAGCCGTAGCCCCTACCTATAGCCCAATCAACTCCCTCAGAAACAGCATTGTCTAGTTCGTAGCTTGAGAGGCGGATCTTACCCCCCACGCCGACGCCACAGGGGACCAGCTTGAAGATCCTGTTGATGAGCTCCCCGGCCCTGGGTTTCACCTCGTCGTAGGTGAGATTGGTACGCATCAAGCGGACGCCGCAGTTGATGTCGTAGCCGACGCCCCCGGGGGTGATGATCCCCTCGTCCAAATCGAAAGCAGCCACCCCCCCGATTGGGAACCCGTACCCCTGGTGACCGTCGGGCAGGGTGATGCCGTATTTCTGTATTCCCGGGAGCTGGGTGATGTTGATCCCCTGGTGGAGGGTCTCATCCCTCTTCATCCCTCCCAGGAGCGCCTCGTCTGCGTAGATCCTAGCGGGGACCCTCATGTACCGGTTGTATTCAACCGGTACCTCCCAGATGAGGCCGTCGACTCTCTTGATGGGAACATCCATTGTATTTCAGAGTCGTTATCAAAGGGAGAGGTTATAAGGTTTTTTTGGCATAGACACCAATAATAGGCGTCTAAGATGCAGATCAGGATAGTCAGGAGGATCTCGATGGCAGAGGTCCAGCGGAGGATCGCTTGGCTCGAGGGGAAATACGACGGTACCATCGACGACATCTCAGACCGCTTCACCGACGGGAGGCTGGGCAGGGAGGCCTTCGAGGACTACATCGAGTGGATGGGGATGGAGCACGCCCTCAGGGCCTATGGGGAGGGGGAGGATTTCGACTACTTCACCGAGGACATAGTCGACCTAGAGAAGGAAGAGCTCTCCAAGCTGACCCCCCGCCGCCTTGAACTCATGGACCAGATATCCAGGCACAGGGTCGAATCCATAAACGAGCTCGCCTCAAGGGTCGGGAGAGACGTGAAGAACGTCTACAACGACCTGAAAATCCTAGAGAACCTGGGGTTCGTTGGCCTCGTGAAGGAGGGGCGGCGGCTCGTCCCCGATCTCCTGGTCAAGGAGATCACCTTCCTGACCTGGTAGACACTGAGTGTAAAGATAATATGCGGCTCCCATAGTTGTATTGCGGTTGTACTTGTCATGTCGATAGCTGAGGAAGCCTCAAGGGCGGATCTCCTGCTCCTGAACGGGAGGATCGTCACCGTCGACCCGGACTTCCGCATGGTCGAGGCGGTGGCAGTTCTGGAGGGGAGAATTCTCGCGGTAGGAAGGAGTGATGAATTAAAAGTCCTTGTAGGAGATGGGACAGAGGTCATCGACCTCAAGGGTAAGATGGTCCTGCCAGGGCTGATAGACTCACACCTGCACATGTTGAGCACCGGGGTGGCGCTCACCCAGATCAACTGCAGGACGCCCCCCATGAGATCCATCTCTGACCTCATCGCCGCAGTCAGGGAGAGGGCCTCTGAGGCAGAGCATGGTGAGTGGATTCAGGGTAGAGGTTGGGATCAGGTCAAGCTCGCGGAGCACAGGAACCCTACGAGATGGGATCTGGATGAAGTCGCTCCCGATAATCCTGTCATACTGACTCGGACGTGCGGGCACGTGGTGGTCGTGAACAGCAAAGCCCTCGAGATCGCCGGGATCGACAGGGATACTCCCCAACCGATGGGCGGCATTATTGTGAAACGGGATGATGGAGAGCCGACTGGCTTGCTCAAGGAGAGTCCAGCTTATATCCAAGTCAAGAAGCATATCCCGCCCCGTGGCCTCGAGGAGAATGCGAAGGCCATCAGACTGGCCTCGAAGACCTTCAGCGAGGCTGGCTTAACGAGCGTCATCGAGGCTGGGATCGAGCTACTTGAGATGCAGGCTTACCAGAAGGTGGCGGAGGAGGAGGGGCTCACCGTGCGGGTGAACGTGATGCTCAGGGGTAGATTACGCTCCAGAGAAGAGTCAGTGGAGGAGAGCGTCCAGCGGATCAGGGACTTCACCATGCGGACCGGGTACGGGAACGATCTCCTCAGGTTCCTGGGGTTGAAGCTGCTCATCGATGGGGGGATCGGGGGGCGCACCGCTCTGCTTCGGGAGCCTTACGAGGACGAGCCGAACAACTACGGCATCCTGACGATGCCCGAGGAGGACCTTCAGAGACGCGTTGATGCTGGGAATCTGGCCGGGATGATGGTGGGGGTCCACTGCGCCGGCGGGAAGGCGATGGACATCGTTCTCAAGGCCTTCGAGGAGACGGACAAGTTGAAGCCCATCAAGGGGAGGCGCTACAGTATCATCCACGCCTACCAGCCCAGCGAGGAAAACTTCAAGGCCTGCAGGCGGCTTGGGATCACGGTGGCCTCCCAGCCCAGTTTCCTCTACTATCTTGGAGAGAGCTTCTACGAGAACGTGGGCCGCGAGAGATCGAGTTGGCTGAAGCCCCACCGAGCCTGGATCGACGAAGGCATCGTAGTGGCCTCGGGCACCGACTCCCCCGTGACCCCCTATCATCCCTTCCCGAGCCTTTGGGCAAGCATCGCTCGAAGGACGGAGATAAACGACGTTCAGGTGGGGACGGAGCAATGCATCACAAGGGAGGAGGCAATCAGGTTCTACACCATCAACGGGGCCTACCTCACCTTCGAGGAGGACATCAAGGGAAGCATCGAACCAGGGAAGCTTGTGGACATGATCGTCATCGACAGGGACATCCTCACCTGCCCCCTGGATGACATCAAGGACACGAGAGTGCTGAGAACCATTCTGGGAGGCAAGACGGTCTTCGAGGCTCAAGCGTGAGAATCCACAACCTTTTCTTACATGGGTTCTTCTCCATCTGTAGCTGATGTCGGATAGAAAAGACCTGCTCGCAGCCGTGTTTTTCGCCTTCCTTATCGCCTCAGGTATCTGGCTCGCCCATCAACTGAACACCGACAACGGGAGGCTCAAGGTCGAGACAATCTCATTTGTCTCGGGAGACCGCACTCTCTCAGGTCTCATCTACACCCCTCCTGAAGCTCACCCCGACAACCCGAGGCCGGCCGTCGTCCTCAGCCATGGGATCAGCAGCACCAAAGAGACCGTGAGCGGCATCGCCCTCGAGCTCGCCAGGAGGGGTGTCATATCCCTCACCATAGACCTCCTGGGCCACGGCGACTCCGAGGGAAGGCTGAACTCCGCAGACCCCACCATCGGGATGCTGGCGGCCGTGAACCACCTCAGATCCCTGCCCTACGTCGACACAGGCTCCATAGGCGTCGCGGGGCACAGCCTTGGAGCCGGAGCCGCAAGGGCCACAGCCTTCTCAATGGACGCACCTGCGAGCGCCCTCATCGGAGGCGGGGTCAGTGAGTCCACGGCATACCAGCAGGAGGGGGTGATGAACTCGACCCATCCTAGGAATATTTTGATAGCAGTTGGCAGCCACGACATCCTGTTCAACATCGAAGCCCTCCGAGAGGAACTCAAGCCAATATTCAGATCCAGTGAGCCCGTAGAGCCCGGCGTAACCTACGGAGACATGGAGTCAGGGCTAGCGAGGAGGCTGGTCGTCACCCCAACAATCCATCTTCTTGAGCCCTTGGTCCCCGTCATCGTCCAAGAGGTTGTAGACTGGTTCCTCAAGGCCTTCGATGTCCCATCGGGAAGAGAGCTGCCCCTCGATAACATCACATACATCATGAGAGAGGCCGCCATCCTCCTGGCTCTTGCCGCCATGATAGGGCTCGTGTTCCCCCTCTCACGGCTCATGCAGACCTACTTCGGAGATCATGAGGAAAGGTCTAAGGGTGGAGTCAGGAGGAAGCCCCTCAGCGGGCTGAGGGTACTCATCATCTGGGGCGGACTCGGTCTGGGTCTATTCCTGCCCTTCATGGGGCTGGGAGTCCTTCTGCCCTTCCCGCCCCAGCTCTTCGGCTCGTCGATGGCCTGGTGGCTGCTATCGATCGGGGCCGCAGGAACACTCATAATCTGGTTCGTATCCTCAAGGGACGCCTACTCCAAATTTAGTATGAAGCGGTTGATCTCCGCATCCTTCAAGAAGAGTGATGCACTCCTCGCCTCAGCCCTCATCGTCTTTCTCTATCTCACATCCGTCGCCGTTGAGAAGATGTTAAGCATAAACCTCAGGATCTTCGTCCCCATCCTGAACTCCCTGGAACCAGCAAGCAGAGTTGCAACGTTCCCAGCGTATATACCCTTCTTCTTCGTCTTCTTCTTCGTTGAGGGCCTCTACCTCTTCGAGCTGAGGAGGGGCGCAAGCTCGGATTTCTCTGACCTCGTCAAGGTCATCGTCATCAAACTCCTCCCCTACTTAGCGGTGTTGTCGGTTCAGTACGCCCCGATGTACCTGCTAGGGATGCGGCTTATACCCGGTTTCTTGGGCTTCTTCGTCGAGTTCATCTGGGCAATAGTACCACTCTTCGCCATCAGCACAGCGACCTCGTGGTGGTTCCGTCGAATAACGGGGAGAATAGGTCAGGGAGTGGTTTTCAATGTGCTCCTGATGGCCTGGGTGTCAGCCTCCCTCTTCCCATATGGGACATTTGGATGAAAATGGACACTGTGAGAATGTAAATCGCCCACTTCTCAGGCGGATTGCCCAGTTTGTCATAAAAACATGAGACGATTCTAAAGCATTTGACCAAGTCAAAGAAAAATTTGCGCCTATGAGAAAGACACGACGTGGAAAAGACAGTAAGCCCCAAAATAGATGCAGCCCATGGGGCAGCGATGCGTGTAATCCTCTTCCCCTCGTCGTAGGTGAATGTGATTTTAACCTTCGTCCCAATCTGTCTGATTCACGATGTTAACCGGGTGGTGGCGATGATCCTCAACTCCCCATTTGATCTCTTCTTTAGATACCGTCACATTACAACCCTATCTGTTTGCCAACAGACTGCATTGCTTCTATGCTCAGGGCGAGGAACTCACTCAGCTCCATGCCAAGCTCTTCGCAACGCCTGATGTTCTCACGGCTCACAGCCCTGGCGAAGGATTTGTCCTTCATCCTCCTGATGATGCTCTTGGGCTTCATCCCTTCCAGCCTAGATGGCCTTACGAGCGCTCCGGCGACGATCATGCCCGAGACTGCGTCGGCGGCGAAGAGGCTGACCTCCATCCGACTCTCCGCCCTCATCCCAGTCATCTCGTTGTGGGCCCTTATCGCCCTGAGGCCCTCCTCGGGGAGCAGGTCTGCCACCATCTCTGCGGAGATCAAGCCATGCTTGCTGAAGTTGTCGCTCGTCTGCTCGTAATCCACGTCGTGGAGCATGCCAACCGCCTCCCACAATTGGGGGTCCTCTCCGAAGTGCTCCGCCATCCTCCCCATGATGGCTGAGACCGCGATCATGTGGTTGACGAGGTTCTTGTTCTTGACGTGCTGCTTGGCGAGCTTCAGAGACTCTTCCCTGGTGATCATGACTAAGAGCTCTGGGGTTTACTCGTTTAAACCTTGGGGCTCTGCATACCCTTAAATATGGACACCTGTTCCATTCTAAGAAATCCTTCGAGGGTGACCTATGAAACCTGAGAGAGTGAGGGAGGGTGCGACGATCTTCAGCTACGGGCTGTTGGTCATGACCATCACCCACACGGTGACCCACGTCTTCCAGAGGATGCCCTCAGCCCTTTTCCCCACCCTCATGAGGCCGGATGAGTTCAACCTCACTCTGCAGCAAGTAGGAATCATCGCGGCGATACCGCCCCTCTGCTCGGCTTTGCTATCGATCCCCATGGGGATGTTCTCCGACAAGTACGGATCCAGAAGGATGGTCTTCATCAGCATGGCGGTCTCCGCCTTAGGCAGCCTCATCGCGAGCCAGGCCCCCAACCCGATTGTGTTCATACTGGCCATAAGCCTCCTCTCTGTGAATACCACCATCTACCACCCAGCGGCCTACAGCTTCACCACCAAGTTGGTCGGATCGAAGGACAGGCCGAGGGCTCTGGGGATCCACGGCGCCGGCGGGACCCTTGGGATGTCCATCGGCCCCATCTCCCTCAGCTTCCTGAGGGGGCTCCTCGCCTTCCAGTGGCGGCAGGTCTACCTTTTCTGGCTCATCCCCCCGCTACTGGGGACCCTCGCTGTCCTTAGGATCAAGGCCGAGCCAGGTGACGATTATCAAGAGGAGCAGGCTCAGGAGGATTCCGTCAAAAATGTGGGGCCCTCCAAGCTCCTGACCATGAGTCTTCTTATGTTCCTAGTGTTCGTGGGGATCAGGACCTCAGGGAGAACCATGATAGGATCCTTCCTGCCCATCTACATGGTCAACGTCAAGGGCCTGAGCGACTCTCTCTCCAACCTAATCTTCGGGAGCAACACCTTGATGGGATTGGTGGCCGCTCCCCTCGGCGGAGCCATCGCCTCAAGATACGATGAGAAGAGGTTGCTCCTCGCCGTCCTATCCCTGTCGTACATCTCCCTCGCTCTGGCCTTCATCACCCCGAACACAACGATCTTCGCGGCATTCTACCTTCTCTCTGGCTTCTTCAACTTCCTAGGGATGGCGGCGACCTCGTCCATCGTTGCCAGGCTCTCCCCCACAGGGCAGAGAGGGCTGGGCTATGCCCTCTTCTTCCTGCCAGGTAGCATCATGGGAGCGGTCGCGCCGGTGGTTGCCGCCTATATCGGCGGAACCTTCGGCCTCGCCAGCATCTTCTACGCCTCCGTTACCGTCTACCTGATCGGGGTGGTTGTGCTCCTATTCGGCGTGAAGATTCGGGACTCCTAGACGAGGAGTGGCCAGAGGAGATAGGCTAAGGTGATGACAATGACCGCACCTACAAGATCCAAGATCAAGCCGGACTTTATCATCTCCAGCATCGTGACCCTACCGGTCGAGTAGGCTATGGCGTTGGGCGGTGTGCCCACGGGCAGCATGAAGTCCAGGCTCGTGGAGATGCCCACAACCACTGCGAGTATGACGGGGCCGACGCCTGTGGAGGCGCCCAGTCCAATCGCAATGGGGAGAAAGATACCAGCGCTCGCCGTGTTGCTCGCGACGATGCTGATCCCCAAACTGAAAACAGCCATTAAGGCGATGATGACAAGGTTTGACCCCCCTCCTGTGAAGTAGCGGAGAGCCTCGCTGATCCGGCCGACTAGCCCCGAGGCCTCGAGGGCGCCGCCAAGGCTGAGGCCACCGCCTATAAGGAGTAGGACGCTCCAGTTTGCCCTCGGGATGTCCATCTCGCCTATGAGGCCCGTGAAGAGGAGGAGAACGGCGATGATGGCGGCCACCACGCTCGAGGAGAGGCCGTGCCCGGGCCAGCCGATGGCCAGGGCGATGGGCTCTGGCAGCCTCCCCGAGAGCCATAGTAGTATTGAAGAGACGAAGACGATCAGCGTGAGCTTCTGCTTCCTGCTGAGCTCCTTCCTCTCGAATCCAATGTCCTCGATCTGCCTCACATCGGTGGGGAAGAGGATGAAAAGTACCAACCAGATTACAAGGATCATGAGGAGGGCGACGGGTAACCCGAAGAACATCCATCCTAGGAAGGTGATCTCGTAACCAATCAGTTCTTTCAGGAAGCCCGCAGCCATGGCGCAGGTCGTGGTCCCGACGAGGGTGGAGAGCCCCCCGACCGTGGCCGAATAGGCTATCCCCAGCACCAGGATCTTGGAGAAGTTCCCTCTCTCGTCCCGGACTCTCTCCGTCATCCTCAGAGCCATGGTGAGCATGAGGGCGGTTGAGGCGGTGTTGCTGATCCACATGGAGAGGAAGGCCGTGGTCAGCATCAGGACCAGGACCACGACTCTGGAGTCCGCCCTCACCCGGGAGATGATCTCGTGGGCGAAGTACTCGTCGATGTCGTTCTTCTCAACAGCTATTGCCAGCAGGAATCCTCCAAGAAGCAGCATCACCACCGGGTCGAAGAATGGGCTCAGAGCTGCCTTGAAGGATTGTATCCCTAGGAGAGACTGGAGGAGAGGGATGAGGAGGGAGGTTGCGGTCAGGGGCACGACCTCGGATGTCCACAGACCAGCGGCTACGATAAGTAAAACCAGCGCCGATCTCTCATCCGCGTTGAGTGTTCCAGACGTGAGGTGGTTTGCCAGGAGGCTAAACAAGAGAACGGATGCGAGGACGAGAGCTCTCTTCGACTCCAAGGCCGCACCGTCTAGAGCTCTTCGAACGAGATGATGGCGCACTCCTCGTCGCAGCAGAGGCTCTCGACCAGGGCCTTGAACTGGAATAGGTCCTCAATGTCCACGGTGCCGTAGAGGACGGCGAGGCTGGGATAGCGCCTCTCCACGGCCTTTAGGAATGGGGGGACCGTGACGCTGCTGCTGAAGTCCGCTCTAAGATTGGACTCCTTGAGCCTGTTCGCCAGCTTGAGGATGAGGTTCTTCTCAACTATGTCTCCCCTGACGACGATCTCGACGGTCTTGATCTTGCCCATCAGGATCCCAATTGAATAGATGCATTGGCCCTTTAAAGTTCAGGGGAGGCATTCCCGACTGTCGACATCCTCGATCGACCCAGGGATCACTGTTGGAAAGATGATTTTCATAGCACGACCTCGCGAAGTTTATGAACGATAAGATTCCCTCAGACGGGGTATTCCAGAGCGTTGCTGATAGCCCGAGAATGATCTAGCTCCTAGAATAGAGGATCTTTCCACCTATAATCGTCATGTATACGGGAATGTCTTTGATCTCCTGGGCTTGGACCTCGGTCAGGTCTCTCTCAAGGATCACGATGTCAGCCAGCTTCCCCGATTCGACGCTGCCCTTGAGGTCCTCCTCGAAGGAGGCATAGGCTGCGTCTAGGGTGTACCCTTTCACAGCCTCCTCGAGGCTGATTCGGCTGTTTCTTATCGGGTGGTTGACCGCAGAGTGGATGCCGTAGAGGGGGTGGAGGGGGATGCAGTCGGAGCCAAAAGGGATCCTCACCCCTTCGTCGAGGAGGGCTCTGTACGGGTTGTTCTGCCTGAGGCGCCTCTTGCCCAGGCGGGCTTCGTAGAGGCCGTCCGGGCCGCTCCACTCGCAGACGAAGTTAGGTTGCACCGAGGCCACGATGCTTAGCTGCTTTATCCTCTCTATCTGGCTGGAGGAGAGGATCTCGCAGTGCTCGATCCGGTGTCGGTGATCCTTCCGGGGCGAGTCCCTGAGGGCCTCCTCGACGGCGTTGATTGCGAGCTCGATGCCGTAGTCTCCTATGGCGTGGACCGCCACCTGGGACCCCAGTCGGTGGATCCTTTTCACCTTCTCGTTAAGCTTCTCCGCGGGCATCATGAGAAGCCCCTTTGTGGAGGGGTCGTCCTCGTAGGGATCAAAAAGAGCCGCAGTCCTGGCGCCCAATGAGCCGTCTATGAAGAGCTTGGCCGGACCCAGCCGGATCATCTCGTTTCCGAAACCGGTCTGGAAGCCGAGGGCCTCCATGGAATCTGAGAGCTCCACGCGCCACATGATGGTAACCCTGATCTTCAGCACCCCTTGTTCGAGAGCGTCTTGGTACGCCTTAATCTCGGAGCCCCTCAAGCCGGCGTCGTGGATGCCCGTGCAACCCAGGCTGAGGGCGTGGTCGCAGGCCCTCCTGATGCCTTCGATGACCTGCCCCTCTGTCGCTAAGGGTATGAAGGGGTTGATGAGCTGCCTCGCATCCCTCAAAACGCCTGTGGGTTCACCGTCATCCCCCTTGTCGATTTGACCTCCGATCGGGTTCGGGGTTTCTCTCGTGATGCCGGCGATCTCCAGCGCCCTGGAGTTGAGGGTGACCATGTGGCCGCAGATCCTCGTGAGCACGACTGGGTTGTCCGGGGAGAAGGGATCCAGGTCCCACTTGTTGACGAACCGCCGCTCCTCCCACTTGCTGTCGTCCCAGCCCCTTCCGAGCATCCACTCTCCCTTCTTTGTCTCCTCGAGCTTTCTCCTGACCTTCTCCACGGTCTCTTCTATCGACCTTGTATCGCTCAGGTCGATCGTCCTCATCATCCTCAACCCCATCCAGAGGAAGTGAGTGTGGGCGTCGATGAGACCGGGAAGAACGGTCATCCCGGAAGCCTCGATGATCTCCGCCCCCTCCTGGATCTCCACCTCGCCCCGCTCACCCACGGCGATGATCAAGCCGTCTTTCACCAGCACAACGCTGTCTTTGACCGGTGGGTTGCCCGTGCCATCTATTAGGGTCCCCCTGACAATCGCAAGGGGGCTCTGCTCCGGTGACATGGCGCTCTCGCAGATGGTGACTCGCCATGAATTATAACTTTTCCCAGACTGGGGGGAACATCCATACTCCTTTCGGAATGAAGCCTCTCCGCGTGGATTCAATTTTGTATGGTAGGAAAGGCAGCGCAGAATGTTTGTAAAAGGATCAGAGGTTCGCGATCTCGCTGATCCTGGACCGGATCTCCAGGGCTCTTGAGGCGAATATCCTCTTGAACTCCTCCATCTCGCTCTCGCTGATCTCCTGCCTGGCCCTGGTCTTCACGTCCACGAGGGCCGTGATCACGTTGGTCCAGACCGAGCCGAATAGGGCGCTCTCGACGGAGCTTATGACGCCCTGCTCCTGGTAGTACTTGAATATCTGATACTTCTTGATGAGGCTCTCCTCGTCGAGGTTTATGTCGATTATCTTCTCAACGCTGCCCCTGAGTGCCGGTTCCATCTAGATCGCCTACCCAGATTGTCACAGGCTCATATATTTGGGATTTGCCCCATGACCGATGATGACAAAGCGAACCCTACTCGCATTAAAAGCCTAACTCAACATGTCCTCCATGTGCTAGTGCACTAGGAAACGTGGGATTTTAACTTTGGGGCAAGCTCTCGCAGAACCACAATAGGGTAATGGTTAATCCGCTCCAGCATCTCCCAGGAGACCTCTGCTAGCCCTACACCCAGAAACTCTACCATGTCCCATACGGTCCTCCCGGCCCCATGCCCCCTCACCCTGTGGGCTACGTTGGCCAGAGTCAGAACCCAATCAGGGTTAAACCTACTCCCAGATACAGCTATGGGGGTGGAACGGGATCTGAAGCCCAACGCCCGTCCCAGTACAAAGGTCAAGAATCCCCCGACATGAACCAGTCCAGGCACATCCACCCTCCGAGGGGAGAGGTGTAGACTTTCCCGGGAGCAGGTGGTGTCCCCGTCCACGACAACTACCGTCACCCTCCTCCCCATCCTTTCAAAAGCGAGCCTTATCTCCTCCGCACAGGCCCCAGCACTCCCAAGGGGGAGGCTGACGAGGCTATAGGGCAGATTGCTGGCGTCGATCCCCCCCTCCGAGTAGTGCCTAAGGGCTTGGAGTAGCCCCGCTCTCATCAGGGCGACCTGCTTGTGGGCAGCTCCCTCCTGAAATGGGTAGTTCCTCAGTCGTCTTAGGGTGTGCTCCCTCAGTTTCGTGAGAGCACCCAAGGGTCCGCCCCATATCTTACGCATCCAGAATGAGGAGAGGAATCTCGCTAGCCACCCTGCTATGACGGTGGATTCATCGACGAGAAGCCCCTTGGCTGTGGAGAGGGCCTTCTCTGAGACGGTGACGATGTCCCCGTCTTTGACGATGCCATCCACGGCGTCGACAATCTCTCGGACGTAGTCTGTGCCTGGACGCCAGTACCCCGTCTTCACCCTGATGGCTTTGAGCTTCAAAGATCGTCCACGTCGGTTGTCTCTGCTCCTCTAGTCTCTGACTCAGTGAATAAAATCGTTGAGATAGGCTAGAAACCGTAACGCTCCTTGAGGAACTCTTTGAGTCGGGCTAGGGCCTCGACCCCTGGTGAGTCCGGGTCGTGGTCGATGGGGGCAGCGCCCAGCATGTCCGCCTCGGCCACAGCTTCATCATAGGGTATGTACGCGGCGACGGGGACGCAGAGCTCCCCCAGCCTCTCCTCGATGAAAAGCCTCTCCCTCTCGGAGCCGATCTTGTTCCCGACAGCCAGGACATCCCGAACCTCGATCTCCCTCGCCAGCCTGAGGATGCGCTTCACAGTGTCCATGGACTTCATCCTCGGCTCCACGACGACCAGCATCGTGTCCATCCTCCTCGCGGTGCCCCTTCCCAGGTGCTCGAGGCCGGCGACCATGTCCATGACCAGGACATCCTCCCTCTGGATGAGGAGGTGCTGCACGAGAACCCTCAGCAGGGCGTTCGAGGGGCACATGCACCCTGTGCCTCCCCCTTTCACGGTGCCCATCACGAGGAGCTGGACGCCGTCTGGGCCCACGACCCCGAACTCGTCAACGATGTCGCTGACCGTTGGGGTGAGCTTGAACATCTGGCCGTAGGACTTGCCCGGAGCGACCCCTGTCTTCTCCTTGACGAGCTCCTCATTGTCGGAGAGGGGGACGATCTTCTCGGCCACCTCGGCAGGGATGCCCAGGGATGAGGCGGTGTTGATGTTCGGATCTGCGTCCACGGCCAGCACGTTGTAGCCGTCCCTGGCAAGGAGCCTCGCCAAGGTTCCGGCGACGAAGGTCTTACCAACTCCCCCCTTCCCCGCGACCGCGATCTTCACGGCGTTGCCTCCTACAGCTTGTCTAAGCCGATCCGGGCGGCTATCAGCTCTATCGCCTCGTACGCCGGGGAGTCCTCGGGGAGGTCCAGAAGTGGTTTCCCGGTCATGTTGTAGGTCATCACGTTCAGATCTACCGGTATGGCCCCTGCGAGCTCCAAACCGAGCTCCTCAGCCGTCTCCTTGAGGAGCCCCTCCATCTCGGGAGGGAACCTGTTGCCTACGAGATAGATGTCCTTCACGTCGATGTGAACCTCTTCGGTGAGCTCCTTGATCCTCCTCGCAGTCTCGAAGCCCATCTTCGAGGGGTCTGTGACGACGATCATGGCGTCCAGGTCCCGGTCCGTTCTCCGGCTGAGGTGCTCCAGCCCCGCCTCCATGTCTAGGAGGGTCACCGAGTAGTTACCCGTTAGGGTGTCCAGGATGCGGGTGAGGACGTTGTTCACAAAGCAGTAGCAGCCCTCCCCCTCGGTCCGGCCCATCGCGAGGAGGTCGAAGCGCTCCTCCTCCACAAGGGTCTGGAATACGTCGGCTTCGAGGATGTCCTTCTTCGAGAGGGTTGGGGAGAGGGCCCTGGCCTCGATCCTGTCCTTCATCTCCTTGGAGGCCTGGCCCACTGTGCGGGGGAGCTTTACGCCCAGGATGTCCGGGAGGTTTGTGGAGGGGTCGGCGTCGACGACCAGGGGTATCTCCTCCGTGTTCTGGATCAGCCACTTTAGGAGCAGAGCCGTCAGGGTCGTCTTGCCCGTGCCTCCCTTGCCCGAGATCGAGATGACCAGCTTCCTTGCCATCAGAGAACCTCAAATGATCATGAAAGAAAAAGGTTGGGTCTCCTAATCTTACTCTGGCTTCCACTTTTCCTCAAGGAACTTTGCGATCCCCGAGGAGTCGAGGGGGCCAACGGACACATTCCAACCCGAGAGCTCCTGGATCTCGCCGCTGAGGCGTGCCGCTCTGCCTGGGATGACGAGGTGCCTGTGCTTCACCAGGTCTCCTACCTTGTTTTCGGCGAGGGCTCCGGCTATGGAGTCGGCGGTGAGGTGCCTGCCTGCCACGGCGCTCTCCACCGAGAGTCCCTCGGTGTCGACAACCACGAGGTAGCAGTCGATCTTGGCCGACTCGATGTCAGAGGCCACGGTATAGTAGGTAAGGGCGAAGTTGGTTGTCAGCAACACTGGGGACACCTCGTCCGGGTCACCGAAAGCGTTAACCCCTGCCTCGACGGCGACGGGCTTCCTCGGGTCGGTGTAGAGGTTCTGCCTCAGGAACACGAGGGGCAGTAGAGACCATCCGCTGACGCTGTGGACCACCAGGATGTCTGAGAACCTTGTGATGAGGGCGGAGGCGAGCATCGCCTCGTTCCACTCGTTGATGACTGGGTCCTCGGCCTTCTCCGTCCAGGCTGCGATGGGGGCTCCGAGGAGGGGATAGCCTAGGTACTCTTCCTCCTCGTTGATGGCGTTCCAGCGGAGTACCGTGAAGTTGTCCAGGGTTTTGCTAAGACCATCGTCCCACTGGGTCCCGGGGTCTAGGACGATGTCCTCCACGCCGTACTCGGTGAGGGTCTTGGCAATGCTCTTCAACATGTTCAGGTCGAATGGGGCAGAGGCGACCAGTGGGCAGTTATACATGAGGGCGAGGTCCGCCATCTCCCTCCAGTTGTCCTTTGTGGCGGCGTACATGAGAGGCCTCCTGTCCCCAACCGCTGTTAGAGCCTGCTCCATGACTGTTGGGTCGAGGGAGCAGATGAGGAGTGGCATCTCGGTGAGCTCGGCCGCCTTCCTAACCGCGACCTCGAACCTGGCGGGGTCGTTGGATGCGGACCTGATGGCCACCATGTCGAGGGTGAGCTTCATCCCTATGTACTCGTACTCGAACTCGCTGGCCACCTTGATCCTTGCCTCGAACTCCTCGTCGGGCATCTCGTCGCTCAGGTCGACGGCTACGGCAGGGAGGTTGAAGTAGGTGAACTCGTGGCGGTAGAGAACGTACTCCCCGCCGAGGGTCACCGCCTTGTCCCCGACGCCGACCTGGACGGCCCTGACGGCGGGCTTCAGGAGCACCCAGAGCCTATTATACGCCTCGGTAAACTTGGGCTCGAGGAGGGGCGGGCACTCCTGGAGGGTCGCCTCCCGGTTCACAAGCTTGGCGGCGAAGGCCATGCAGTTGGTCTCACCGCACTCCTTGCAGTTGGTGCCGGGGAGCATCTTGTAGACCTCAATTGGGCTGAGTTCCTTTGCTGGCATCCCATTCGCCTCCTAGAGCCTGAGCGAGACCCAGCCAGTGGCCTCGCTCGGGCTCTTCCCGCTCATCAGGTTGTTGATCACGGTCCTCACTGCCTGGACCGATGCGGGGTGCATCATCATGAAGTAGTCAACCCCCGCGAGGAGGAGGGTCTGGGCGGTGACCGTCTCCCAGATCGGCCCCCTCAACTCTCGGGGTGCCCACTCGGGCCCCATCTTCATCCAGGCCTCCCTTGCAGCCCAGGCGTTGGTGGAGCCCGAGCTGATGGGATGGTTGAGCTCTGGGTCCCCCTTGAGAGCCGCGAGCCTTGACCTCTCCATCACGGTGAAGGCGTAGTCGAGGCCGTAGCCCAGGGCCGCGGTGGTTGTGTCCATCACGATATCCTCCTTGGGGAGGAAGTCGTAGAGCTTTCTGTTCAGCTCCCTGGCCTTGTTCACGTCCATCGAGGTGAAGGCGATCACCGCGTGGCCATTGTCCTTGATTATCTTCGCCGTGGCCTCGATGTTCATGTCGAGGGTCACCGAGCCGAAGAGGAGGCGCTCGCCAGCGGTGGCCTCGGCTATTGCGCTGAAGACGTCCAGGTCTTTCTGGGGGTCACCGCAGCCGCCGATGGCCAAGGGCACGTCTACCGCCTGGAGCACGTCCTCCAAGATCTTGACGGCAGCTTTAGGCGGGGCGTCCTCTATCAGAGGGTCGATGGTGAGGAGGTGGACATTGATCATCTCGGCGTCAAACTTCTCGACGCAGAGCTTGGCCCACTCAGCCGGGTCATCCAACACCTCCCTGAAGTGCATCTTGACCGCCTTACAGAGGGGAACCTTGGCCCAGTCAAAGACATCGAAGGCTATCACAGGCTTGTGAGGAGGCGGGGCCTGGAAGTTGTAGAAGGCCGGAGCCGTCTCACCGCCAATGGTGATGCCTCGGCTGCGGGTCCCACCTTCGGCCTTGGTGGCGCCAAGCCTCACCTTGACGATGCTGCCGGGGTACTCCCCGATGGGGATTCCGACATCGGCCTCCAGCAGCGCGGTGGGCTTCTCTCTCTTCACCACAGCTGGAGGAGGCATTGCGCCGGGGGGAGCCATCACCATGCCGGGGGAGAGCCTGAGCTCCAGCTCGTCAAAGCTAATCTCGACGTCTTCGAGTTCGATCTGCTGGAACTTTGCGAGGGTCTTGAGCAGATCCAGGCTGATCGGAAGGTTCTCCTTCTTCTTCTCGGTCAAGGGGTTCACCTACCCTTATCGACCTTGATGATCATCTTCTCGGCTTTGATCTTGGCGTTCTTCAGGATGATCCGGATGCCCATCCCCGCCGGGATTCCCTGGATGGGGAGGGCTGAGGCGGGCATCTCGAGGGTGGGGACGGCGAGCTCTCCGACTCCCTTTGGCGCCTCGACGGCAGCCTCTATCCATGTCTCGACGATGGGGTGCCCTTTCTCTGTCAGGAACGTCCTGAGCTCATCCAAGCTTGAGACTGTGTTTTCTGTGGCTATCTTGGGGATGATCTCAGGGGGCATGTAGTTCTTGATGCGCTCCTTGATCTCCTCGGGCATCCAGACGACTCTGTCCCAGCCGCCGTCGGCAGCGAGGAACTTGGGGCTCCGCATGTACTCGATGGAGAGGCCGTGGAAGCCGTCCACCTGCCTTCCACCGGCGGTGAGGTCGGAGATGGTGACGAAGCTGAGGCCGTTCACAGTTTCTCCCTTGTAGTTGCGGTGGACTACGCCGTAGCCGTCGACCTCTGGGATGAAGAAGGCGCAGCCCTCGAAGCAGCCGCAGCTGGTGTGGGGGTAGCCGAAGGCAGTGTAGAGCTGGACTTTCTCGATCTCGCCGAGGGACTTCTCTCTGATGACCTGGTCGACCCCTTCGTACTCACCGGTCAGGGGGTCGATGCAATCCCCCTTTAGTATCTCGAAGACCGGCCCTTTGGGATCGACCTTCGCGGTGGCCCTGCCGTCGAACCAGCTTATGGCCCCGCAGTTCGCGTACCTCTGTGGGGTGATGACGCAGAGGTGGGTGGGGGCGAAGCTTTGGCAGAGGCTGCAGCCGTAGAAGACCTCGACGTCGTCGTCGTTCATGCCCCTAGCCCTTGCATCCCTGGCCTCGTAGATCTCCATGGCCTTGCCGTACCACTCCTTGATGACTTCGGGGTCGGTCATGAACGTGAGCTGTATCTTCTCGATGAAGGACATCTCCGTCTTGTAGAGGCGGCTTAGGACCGTCCCCATGTGGTTAAAACTGTTGAAACCCTTCTGGTACGACTTCATGCTCAACCTCATCTGGATGTCGTACCGCTGGTTGAGGTGCATGAAGCCCTCTATGAAGTTGCAGTACTCGTGGATACGGCGCTCGATTACGCCCTCTAGGTCCTTCTCGATCTCCTTGCCGGCGACCTCGATGAGGAGGCCGAAGGTGGTGTTCTTCCCCTCTTCCAGCTCTGGGATGTCCTTACCGATGATCGTTATCCTGCCATCCTCGATCTCGTCCATGCCCCTGGCCTGGACCAGCTCGAACTTGTAATCCTCTCTGGGGCCGCCCAGCTCCACTTGCATGTCCCGGCCCCTGATCCTCTCGCCCTCGTAGATGATTCCGACATCCACGGGTATATCCTCGAACATCGACATCTTTCGCTTCCTCCTATAACTTTGACACTATTTTATCTAAAACATCTTCCCACTCCTTCTCGGGCATGCTGCCCAGGCTCCAGCTTGCGTTGGGCTGATAGCTCCTGTCCAGGGAGATGGTTCTCAGGCCCGATGCGAAGTTCTTCAGCCCGTTCAGCACCAGCCACTCGAGGTAGTAGGGGAGACCAGCGAAGACAACCAGATCGTACTGGCCCCCACCGTCGAATCCCAACCAATCAGGATCCCTGAGGCGGTCCCCGAGGTTCATGAGGGGCATACTTTTAACACCCTCCACGTTCCTCCTCCTGAACTCGCTGACCGTGTGACCGGTGGCGGCGACGGTGACCCTCCCCTTCTTGAGGAGCCTGATCGCAGTAATTATCAGGTCCCCGTCCTTCGTCTTCGTGCTAACCGCCTCGGAGCCCACCACGAGGAGTGGACGCTTCGCCTTCTTTATCATCGACGCGGCGACCTCCGGCTTCGGGATTACGAAGGCCTTCTTTGGGCCAGCGATCTCGGCGGTCTGCCCGAGGGTCATCTTAGACGACATCACGCTCGCCTCCTGATCATCCTCTCGAGGAGGGTCGGGTCGGGGATGGCGATCTTGTCCTCCTCCCAGCCATTCTCCTCAAGGGCTTTCATTATCTCGCCCATCATAGTGAAGGGAATATCCTGCTTCCTCCTCACGTAGAGGTGGAGGTCGTCGGGCATGGAGCCGTAGTGGCGCTTGTGGAGGTCGATGTAGTGGCTGAGCTTCACGGCCCGGCCCTTGCTCGTGTCGTTGGGGCGCATGGCGAGCTTGGCTATCATGGCAATCGCTTCCTCTACCGTCTCCGCGGCGTAAAACAAGTGCTCGGGGACGGGACCAATGTAGACCTCCTCGCCGTCCCGGGCATTGTAGACCGTCCAGTCTTCCTCCTTCTCCTTCCTGCCCAGGAGCATCCTCCTGTACTTGGCGCCGTGGGGGCCCACCACAACAGGTATCCCGAGCCTCCAGCAGCCGGCGGCGATGGCCGCGGCTTTCTGGGACATCGCACCCCAGGCGACGCCGACGGCGCCCACCCTGTTGTAAATGTAGTCAGCGATCTCCTCATAGTTCGCCCTCAGGGTCCGCTTCGCGAAGATGTTGGCTATCTTGATGGCGGCTCCTGTGATGTGGGAGTTGGCAACGCAGCTGCCCACGTTCACGAGGCCTCCAGCATCAAAGTTACCCGAGTACCTCTCGTAGAGGTTCAGGCCCTCCTCGTTCCGGGTCATGGCTATGTTCATCGCCGAGCAGCCTGAAGTCACCACGATGAATCGGCGCCTCAGGAACTCCTCTGCGATCCTAGCAACATCTTCTCCTCCGGCGGGGTAGTTTGCGCAGCCGACAAGGGCGACTACGCCTGGGATCTCCCCGAAGACGACGGGCTGCCCTACCTCCCTGATCTCGATGTCCTGGATAGCACCGCGGCCCACCCTCAGCGGGTAGGTCTCGGTAGCGATCTTCTGCTCGCTAGCCTTGGTGATCATGGGGATGATGGGCAGGTCGACCGGGCAGGCACCCTCGCAGCGGCCGCACCCGACGCAAAGATCGTACAGGCTTGCCAACGGCTCGTAGTCGCCCTCCTTGGCGGCCTTCATCACGTCGACGATGGCCAGGTTGTTCGGGCAGGCGCGGACGCACTCCATGCAGGTCCTGCACTTTCCCGCCAGCTCGGAGAGCTCCTCCAAATCGAAATCCTTCGACCCTCTGCGCTTTCGAACTCCGATGGCGGTTTTGACCGCGACCTCCCCGACCCTCCGAGGCTCAAGGATGAGCGCACCGTCTGCGGATCCACTCACCAGATCGTTCACGACGACCTCCGCGTTATCATCGGTCCTGTCGGGGAGGCCGAGGCAGCTCTTCTCGCTGGTGGCGATGACGGGGACCCCTATCTTCTTGGCCTCGATCATCACGTCGGTCCTGAGGCACTGCTCGTCCACCACGATTAAATCAGGGATACCAGCCTTGATGAAGCGGAGCTGCCAAGAGATAGGGCCAATGACCTTTGAGCGCTTGTCATAGCGGCTCATGTCATGAGCCGTGCAGCAGAGGCCTCCGATCTCCACCTCGCCAAAGAGGTTGTTTTCCATCATATAGTCTATTATGTCCACACTCGGCAGGACATTGTGACCTATGCACATGATGACTGGCTTTGTGGCATCGATGGTTCCATAGCCAAGCTCCGTTAAGGGAGCCTCCGGATCGCCTTTTGGTAGATCGAGGGTGGCAATCTGCATAATATCCGCCACCTCCAATGCGACGTGATCCAGCATTCCTGCGTGGAAGGCTTTAGACTCAAAGTCGAGGTTGTCACCTTCCTGGCCTGTATGGGCCGCCGCTACTAACTGGACTATCTGAGTCTCGACGTAGTCGAGGGCGTCCTCTAAGTCCCTGAGGGTTTTAGGTTTTATTCCGCAAATCAGACGGACATGAGGGGCTTCCACGCCAGTGTTTACTGCAACATCCAAGGGGGCATCGCGACCATACTCCTCGAGAAGGTGGTCGAGCATGTGCCTTGCATGTGCTGCGTGCGTGGATGCTCCGATGCAACAAGCTATGAGGACAATCCTCGACTGCTGACCCGCCATGTCAATACCACAGGCACCCCTCTTGTCACCCGTCAAATCGCACTTCCCAAAGGTGCAGAGGCAGCAGAGGTCGCAGAAGGGCATGTAGAAGGGCTTGTACCTGTCCAGGAGCTTCCTGTCCCAGCTCCTGAAGGTGCCGACGCTGGGGAACGGCGTCGGGCCCATGGGCTCCTCCCACTCCTCGTCGTAGATCCTCCCCACCTCGATCTCCAGCCCTTTG
>CP070640.1:1381545-1390403 GCA_020354065.1 Candidatus Bathyarchaeota archaeon | reverse complement strand
CATCCTCAGCTTTCTGGGGCCGAGCTGGAGGAGAGAGGTCGATCTCTTCGCGGAGAAGGTAGTCCCCGAGTTCGGAAAATCTAGCAGATAAAGTTGCGCGCGCATTCATTCCATCATTGGAGCGTGCATTGATCCTTCTTTTCGACGCAGAGCGGTCTCTCGAGGGTTGCGATCCGGTGGTGGCTGGGGATGAGGGTTTTCGTGGAGTGGTTACTGTGGTAGTTATGTTTGTTTTTCGCGATGGTAGCTTGTCATAAGGTTTTCAGGTTTTTCATGGTTCCGTGTGAAGTCTAAAGGATGATGCTTACACGGGTTCACTGGTTCGTTGAATCGAGATTCTTCGCTCTTAGGCTGCTACTACGGAAGGATTCGTGGTTTCGAATCCCACCCTTCGCACCATTGTGTGGACTCTGACTTCTTTAGATCAGTGGGTTCTCGACCATCAACATTCCGAATCTCTCGAAGTCCCTCGTGTTCTCCGTGTAGATGGCTTCCACATCGTTCTCCACGGCCATCATTGTGAGGACGCAGTCGAACACATCCGCCCCGATCAATCCCAACTCTTGGGACTTGGTGAAGACGAGGTTCGGTGTCGAGGGCTTCTGCGAGATCTTGCCAACATGAGGGTTGTTCCACAGGTCCATGCAGATCTCGGCGGCTTTCTTTGGGTCCAGAGGCTTGTCAACCCTCCTAGGGTCGGTCATCACTGAGTAGAACTCGTAGAGGATCTGATGGGTCAAAACGGCTTCGACCTCCCTTCTCATCGCCCCGCGTAAAATCTCCGAGGCCTTGGATTGGTTGGGTGAGTCGCTGTTGAAGGCGTGCACGAGGATGTTGGTGTCAAGGATGGTCCTCGTAAATCTCCCTCCTCGTCAGCCCGCCCTTTATCTCGCCCAGGCTGGGAGGGTTGTCCAGCCATCTCAAGAGCCTGTCCGTGGCATCCATCTTCCTCACGACGCGCAATCGGGCCTCCCCCTCGTCCACGATCTCAATTTCCAGCTTGTCCCCATCGACGAGCCCCAGTTTTTCCTTTATCTCCCTCGGCACGTACATTTTATCCTTGTAATAGGTCGTCTCGGCCAACGGATCACCTATTTACCCAATGAGTTGGGTAAATAAAAACCTGATGGAGGTATTTTCCATCGGTCCGCTGATCCTAAGTGAAACGCCGGGCTCGAATCCCACCCCCCGCACCAACCCTTCTTTTTTCGCCTGTCGGTGAGAGGTCATAGGGGTTTCAGGCCACTTCGTTTATTACGTGAATCTTAATTCGGTTTAATCCTTAATATTTTTCTAACCAATTTATTACCAGTAAATCGGTGCTTGATTCCCTGTCCCCGTGCACATTGTTATGCGCACGCTGAGTTCATTACTACCTTGAGATGTAGACGTTCATCTGGTCCTCGTCGACGGTGGCCTGTAAACCGGCCCTTACTATCTCCTGCAGCGACAGGCGCAGCCAGCGTCCGAAGAAGCCCGGCTCGTCGTAATCAGGGTCGACGGTGGTCTTGTCTGCCCCCTCGGGAGCCGCCTCGAGCAGTATGTGCTTCGCCGCCCAGTAGTCGAGGGCCGCAGAGTCGGTGCTCGCCGCCACTACGTTCACCCTCGTTGCCCTCCCGTAGGGCGTGCTCGGCCCGGATCTGGGGTTCGCGTTCACCCATATCGCGTCCAAGATGTTCAGGACTGGGTACCTCGTCTCGGCCATCAGGGTCCCCATACCGCCCCGACCTATGGTGTTGTGGGTTCTTGAGCCCAGCCCTGCCGTCAGCTTGTCCGATGGGACCCCCATGTAGTGCTTTACGCACGCCGTGACCCCGTATCCCCCGTGGGTCTTCAGCACGGGGACATTGATCACCTTGAGCCTTCCGTCGTCGTAGGCGCTGGACTCAGGGTCCCAGACTCCCTCTTTGAAGCTGATGTGGGTGCCGTATCTGGTCTTGAACTTGGGGTATGAGACCATGATCCCGGTCCTCAGGTTGGCTGTGGCGTTGACGACGTAGCCGTCCTCCATATCCCCCTCGGAGTACTCTTCCACCCTCCTAGTCGTGATGGTGTCCCAGAGGTAGATGGAGACCCTATGGGATCCCGAGAAGGAGTCGACAACCCCCAGGATGGACTGGGAGGTGTCCTCGGCGTTGTTCCTTGCGTAGTCGAGGCTCCCACCCCTGCCGGTCGACCCGTACTGCGCCTGCCCGTTGTCGGCGACGACGATCTCTCCCTCGAAGCCGTCGGGGTGATCCAGCACCGCCTGGATCAGGGCTTTCACCAGGTCGGTGTTGGTCCCTCCCCTCTCGTCCCACTGGCTGTTCACCTTGATCAAGACGACGTCGTCCGCGGCGATCAGGCCGTCCTGGCCCTTGTTCCCCCCCGTCGATGGGGACTCGTAGAACGGCAATCCATGGCGCCCCATGACGTCTATCAGCCTGTCAACGCCGCCATCGTTCCCCGTGGTTCCACTCACGACGAAGATGTCGGAGGCAGGCGAGAGGGATGCGGACATCCCGGTCAGGGTAACCCCTATATCCGTTTCAGCCATGATCTGAGGCTCCTGGCTCGGCGCCCTGAAATACCACCACCCAATGGTCGCAACCGCGGAAGCGACGATCAGGGCCGAGGCAATAATGTATGCTCTCTTCCCGCTTAAGAGTACAGAAGTCCTCCGCGGGAGAAACGTGACCAAGGGGATGACGTAGGTGGCGAGCCAGACCTCGCTGTTCGCCCTGGCGACGATCTGGCAGGGGTATGAGGCCCTCGACGGCTTCCCTCCGGTCTTGAGGAAAAACCAGGCCGTGCTCAGGAGGCCGATGAGGAAGGCGTGCCTCTGAATCCGGTGGAGCGTCCATTCACCGTGCCCGTGCCTATAGTCTTCCATAGTTCAGCCTCCCGCACGGGCGCACTTATATTGTGTCCCCGACCTTAACGAATGGCACCTCCACCAACACCCCTCAAGTGAATAACACATCCCCAAAAGATCGACTAATAACGACTGAAGGCTCGTATAAGAGAGTATTATGTGATGTTTGATCACAGATATTTCTACTTGAGGGACATCCCACACCTAGGGCATCTCTGGGCCTGCCAGAAGTACGGGTTCCCGCATTGGGAGCAGCTCCACGGCATCCTCTGCTCTGCGCCTGCGTCCTACGTGGGTTCGAATCTCACCCTCCGCACCAGCAATAATCAAACGAAATCCATGAAGACATGCACCGTCGGAAAGAAGAGGGAGTCAATCGATCACTGCTGGGATCACGTAGGTCTCCAGCAGGTCGAGGATCCTGTTGAAGTCGTTGGCGTCTCTGCTGGTGGTGACCATTATCAGGTCCAGGTCGGGCACCACGTGGATGAACTGCCCCTTGTACCCTATGGCGGTGTAGTAGCCGTTCGGGTGGACCCACCACTGGTAGCCGTACCCCGGCATGAGGTTCGCGTCCAGGTGCTTCGACGTCGCATCCTCCACCCACTCGCTTGACACTATCTGCTGACCGTCCCACTCCCCCTCATTAAAGAAGAGATATCCGATCTTAGCCATGTCGCGGGGTTCCAAGTAGAGGCGGCTGTAGCCCCAGTTCCTCCCCATGACGTCCGTGTCCCACTCAACGTGGGTGATACCAAGAGGTCCGAAGAGCTTCTCCTGGGCATACTCCAGGGCGCTCACTCCGGTAGTCTCCGTGACGATGCAGGAGAGGAGGTGGGAGACCCCGTTGGTGTAGTTGAACACCGTCCCGGGTTCATGGACCACCTCAAGGTCGAGCATGTACTGGACGGCGTCCTCGGCGTCGTGCAGCCTGCCCAGCCACTCCCACTCATAGATCCAGTTGTCCCGGGCGTCGAATCCGGCGGACATGGTGAGCATGTCCCTGAGGGTGATCTCCTCCTTCCACTGGCTCACGTTCTGGACGGTCCTCCCGGGGAAGAATTCCAGGAGGGGCTGGTCCAGAGACTCGATGAGGCCCTCTTCGTAGGCCATACCGATCAGGGTCGAGACCACGCTCTTGGTGCAGGAGTAGACTATGTGGAGCTCCCCCTCATCGAAGGTGGGGAAGTAGGCGTCCAGAACCACGTAGCCGTCCTTGATCACCATGACGCTGTCGGCCCCGATGCCATCCGCATTGATGTGCTGGACCATCTCCTCCAGCTTTACAGGGTCGATCCCTACGTCCTCGGGCAACGCAAAACGCCAGCCCTCCGTGGGCCAGTATGATTCGATGTCTCCCGTGGGGGGCTCCCAGCCCTCGGAGTCGAAGGAGTCCAGGTACTGCTGGAACCTGGCGTTCAGGTCGATCTGATCCGATAACTCTAGGAGCGTCACAGTGTACAACACATAGATCCGTTGTTCCTCTTCCTCGTACCAGACCCCTAAAACGCCGGTCTGGGAGGCCCCTTCGGCATCAATGATGTCAAAGGCCTGCTGTGCCATCTCATGTCCGTCTTTCGTGGAAGTTACTAGGGAGCCTCTAGACAGCTCCTGGAAGCCACCGGCCTCCACTGAGACGGCGAACAGCTCGTTCAGGAAGACATCTAAGGGGATGCTCGCATCGGCGTGGAACCAGATCACCCCCACCAACTCGGGGATCTGCATTATCACCCCTTGAACGTCGCCGGAGAAGGGTCGGGCATGGTCGAAGCCCCCGAGGAGGGCCCCTGCCGTGAAGGCCATACCCTCCGGGTAGTCGAATGAGAAGCCGAACCTGGAGTACCTCAGAGATATTTCGGGGAGCTCCACTGATGGTTGTGGTGAGGGTGTGGGCTCGGGCTGAGTTGATGTCGTATACCACCAGTAGCCACCTCCAGCCACTACAACGATGAAGGCTATGATAGCGACAGTTTGAAAGGTTGTTACGCCAGAGCGTGCGCGTCTAATCATATGCCCTAATCCCCGTCAAGGGATCTTATAAACCTATAAATAAGCACCGCAAGATGGATGTTGAAAAGTCAGGAATGGTTTTTTGGTGCTCAACGGGCAGAGCTTGCCAAGCCAGATCAAAGGCGTAGGCTTGAGGGGCCTATTTCTTAAGAATTCGAGGGTTTGAATCCTACACCCCTACATGAGAATTCGCGGAAGAGCAGAGGAGAAAATCCGCTTAATCCCCCTCAGCTCCTGATGGAGATAAGGAACTCCCTGAACTCCCTCACATAATCGAGGTAGGCCTCGAGCTCCTCGTCACTCATCTCAATCAGACTGGCATACTGCAGGATCCGGCTCAGAAGTACCGGGTTCATCGGGCCGAACTTCATGAAGTAACCTGAGAAGCTGCAGTAGAAGCATATCCCCTCCTCGACCGAGGGGGCGCTCGGTGTCCTGATCCTCATCTCAATGAGCTCGGAGAGCCTCTCGGCGTTCTCCTCGCTGACCTCGACCCCGAAGCCCAGCTCGTTGAGCCCGTTCATGATGTCGATGGAGCTCTGGAAGCCCCTCTCCTCCATCCTGTCCTCGTTGTAGATGAAGGTGTCCGCCGTGACGGTGTAGTAACTCTCAATGAGATGCCCCGCCCGCCTCTCGTCGATCACTTGGACGAGCCCGGCCTCTTGGAGCCTCCTTATGTGATGGTAGATGTTCTGGGTCGTCAGTTCGAGCTTCGAGGCGATCTCTTTCACGGTGAGCTCGTTGTCCCTGAGAAGGAAGATGATCTTCCTCCTCGTCTCGTCTCCCAGGAGCGCGAAGGCTTTCTCGCTAATCGGCTTCAACAACCTGCTCGGCTCGGGTTGATCAGTCATCATACTCATCCAATCTCCAGTAAAGCAATCGTTTTGTCATTTAAATATTATTTGGTTAATAAAACGTAATCATTATACCGGAGACCCTTGATATCATATCATGGGAAAAAATGGATTCTGAGAAACTGTCCTATCTGATTGTGGACATTGACAACAATCGAACAAAGGCCGCATACATAGAGAAGACTGGAGACGGTTACAGCTTCAGTGGGACGAACGAGGCGCCCACCACGGTGGATCAGCCTGATCTCGACGTAACGATCGGCGTGGAGAACGCCGTCAGGGGCCTCGGCCAGAGGCTTGGGAAGGAGCTCTGGGGCAGCGAAGGACCCTCGGATGCTCATCGATTCCTCTGCTCAAGCAGCACGAGCGAGGGCATCTATATGACCGTAGCTGGGCTCGTCAGGAACATCTCCGCCGAGTCCGCCCAGAGGGCGGCCCTCGGGGCAGGAGCCCTCCTCATGGACGTCTTTTCCAAGGACGACCACCGACCCCGCTTCGTCTTGATAGAGAGGATGAGGAGCTTGAGGCCCGAGGTCTTCCTTCTCGCCGGTGGGACGGATGGTGGGGCGGAGGCCCAGGTCCTGGAGATGGCGGGCCTGATGGACGCCGCAGACGTGAAGCCGAGATTCGGAGCAGGCTACAAGCTGCCCGTGGTCTACGCTGGAAACGTGGAGGTCAGGGGGGAGGTCTCGAAAGTCCTGACGGAGGACAAGTACGCCACGAGGGTCGTGGACAACGTCCGCCCCCTCATCGAAATCGAGAATCTTGGGCCGGCTAGGGAGGGTATCTACGACTCTTATATGGAGCACGTGATAATCCACTCCCCCGGCTACGACAAGCTGGTCAAGTGGGTGGAGGGCAACATAATCCCAACCCAGGCGGCGATAGGGAAGATCCTATACGCTTACGCCCAGGAGAGGGCGGTGAACCTGCTGGCTGTTGATGTCGGAGGGGCGACCACCGATGTCTACTCGGTCCATGATGGGATCTTCAACAGATCACTCGACGCCGACATAGGGATGACCTACGGCATCAGCAACATCATGAAGGAGGCCGGGGTCCAGAACATCATGCGCTGGATACCCGGATCCTTGAGCGAGAGGAAGGTCCGTAACATCGTGAGCAACATCATGGCCCTACAGCCAGAGGTCCTTACAGACGAGGAGGCGATGGTGCAGCAGGCCGCCGTCAAGGAGGCCATCAGGCTCGGGTTGGAACAGCACAAGAGTTACGCCACGAGGCTCAAGGGAGTCCAGCTTAGACGCCCCGGAGAGATGGGTGTGAGCCCCCTGAGCTGGCAGATCCTGGAGCCCTCGATCCTGAACCTGATGAAGACCCAGGTCGTCATCGGAAGAGGGAGCACATTCAACGACCCGGAGAACTTGAGGATTGCGGCGCTACTGCTACTCGACGCTATTCAACCCGGAGGCGTCACGGAGATCTTTGTCGACAGCTCCAGCATAATGCCCCACCTCGGGATGCTCTTGGACTCGAACAGAGCAGCGGCTTTGCAGATACTGTCGAATTTGTGCCTCCGAAAGCTTGGAACCTGCGTGGCAGCCAAGGGCAAGGCGGGTGAGAGGGTCGAGGCTATGAGGCTGCACATGAGCACCTCAGACGGTGCCCTCATGGAGGAGACAATAGCCTTCGGGGAGTTGAAGACCCTCCCCCTCGGAGCAGACGAGTCAGCGAAGATCGAGGTAAATCCCACCAGAAGATTCGACGTCGGCGCGGGCAGAGGCCGGAGGTTGGAGGCTGTGGTAACGGGCGGTGAGAATGGAGTCATCATCGACGCACGAGGAAGGCCAATGGACATACCTGGGAAAAAGGAGGTTCTCTCTGCGTGGGCGGAGTCTCTGAAGCCGAGGCTGACGGCTCCCATTCCAACGCAATAGGGGGATGATCATGTCGCGCTATGGAGTGAAACTCGAGGAAGAGACGCTGGTCAGGAAGGTCAGGAGAATACCCGCAAAGGGAGAGGTCTTCGTCAACGTTGGAGACGTCGTGGAATCCGAGACTGTCATAGTCAGTGGCACCGTTAGGAACCCCGAGGCGATGGAGGTGAATGTCTCCGCCAAGCTCGGAGTAGACCCAGACCAGATCGAGCGGTACATGCTGAAGAAGGAGGGTGAAGCGGTGGTGAAGGATGAGGTGATAGCCATCTTCCGGGCCTTTTTCGGCGCCCTCACCAAGACCTGCAGGTCCCCCATGGATGGGTTCATAGATGTCCTGCTGAGGAAGGCCGGGCGGGTCATCATAAGGGGGCACCCCATCCCCGTCGAGGCGAAGGCCCACATACCAGGGAGGATCTTGGAGGTGATCCCTGGGGAAGGGGCCGTGGTCGAGTCGCGGGGGGCGCTCATCAACGGTGTCTTCGGCGTCGGCGGAGAGGCGCGAGGCGACCTGATCTTCGCCGTTGACCAGCCGCGGGAGGCCCTCACCACCGAGGTGATGGAAGAGAGGTATAAAGGGAAGATCCTGGTTGGGGGCTCCATCGTCACCTTGGACGCCCTGCGCAAATCAGCCGAGATGGGTATCAGGGGGATCATAACCGGCGGCGTGGATCAGAAGGATCTCATAGACTTCCTTGGACAGGAGATCGGAGTGGGGGTGACCGGCACGGAGGAGGTGGGTCTGACCCTCATCGTCACGGAGGGCTTCGGCATCTACCCCATGCAGGACGAGACCTTCCGCCTCCTCAAATCCCACGAGGGCAAACAGACGAGCATAGACGGCACCACCCAGATCCGCCAGATGATGCTCAGACCAGAGATTTTCGTGCCCATTCAATAGTAGTCGAGAGCCAGGAGCCGAATCAAGGTATCCCCTTTTTTTATTTTCCATCAAAATAATGATTCGTCTTAAAGATTCATTATTGGGTTCGAATCCCACCATCCGCTCCTGCACAGGAAAAAAACAGTTGGTCAACTCCATTCGACCCTGCATCCCCTGGCATTAGCAATCGTGAGGGCTCTCATCAGGCCTTGGGCATTGAAAATATATATCGCAATAGAGCGAAACCTTTCTGGAAACGAGGGGACTCACATCCCAATGACCAAGATCGAGACAAAAAAAATCGAGACCATCTTCGGAGAAATGACCTACTCCCGGACGAGAAACAAGGAACATGGCTCCGACAT
>CP070640.1:1375971-1381445 GCA_020354065.1 Candidatus Bathyarchaeota archaeon | reverse complement strand
GACGGACCCCTAGCCGAGGAACTCCTCAGAGACTACGATAGGCAGTCGGTGCAGCTGGAGGGTCTCCTCCTAGCCTTCGCGCTCACGAAGCGGCCCACCGAGGATTTCAGGGCTCTCGTGGTCGATGAGATGAGCAAACTCACCATCCCCCACAGAATCAAAGGCGTGACCCAGACTGCTCTAACTCACCTAGAGGATATGGCGCTCCACATCGAGACCCTGAAAGAGATCGCCACAAACCTGAGGGAGCTGGCTTACGTCGAGGCCGATGACGACATGCCCATCGGCTCCGTTGCGGGGCTGATAACGGATGCCTTGGGCGTGAACGTCGGCCTCTGCTACAAGGTGAAAGGTGATCTCGTGAACCTCTCTATAAGGAGCAGGCGGGGCTTGAGATACCACCTCGGCAAGATAACCCAGGGCATAGCCTACAAGCATGGTGGGTTTGGTGGGGGTCACAAGAGGGCGAGCGGCGCCAGCATCCCCTTAAATGGCCTCAAGGGCTTCATTGACGATCTGGTGCAAGCGCTCGTGAAACGATAGTAGTTTGTAAGGGATCCGACTTTGGTCTTTCCGGTGTTTAATCGCTTGTTGATCTTTTCCTGCTTCCCAAAACTTTCAATAATCCATATAGTAAATTAGGCTTAGGTGGTTGCATGGTCTACTGCGCTGAATGCGGAGCCGAGAACGAGGAGGGAGTAAGGTACTGCACGAAATGCGGGGCGCCCTTGGCGGAGGACGTGCCCAGGGTTGTCTATCCTCGGAGGCGGGGCGAGAAGGAAGAAAAGGCGGAGAAGGACGAGAAAACTGAGAAGCACGAGAAAGAAGAGTTCGAGGAGAAGACTGAGACCTCGGCGCGGAACTGGGTGGCCCTCTTCGGGTTCCTCATCATCCTCGCGGGAGTCATTTCTCTGCTGGATGTGTGGTACGGTTTCTGGTGGGCCAGCTGGGACAGGCTCTGGCCAGTCCTGGTGATAGCCTTCGGTCTCTTCATCATCTGGAGCGTTCTAAGGGCGAGAGAGAGGTCGCCAAGACCATAGGAATCCTTCTTTTTGACCCTATCTACGCAATTTGTCAGATGGTTCATTTTTTATGATCAAGATTCTCGCAAACAGAACGAAATAGGATAGACTACATGTAAGTTAAGTAAACCGAGACATATCTCCAAGAGATTTCTATCGCACTGTATCTCATCCACAAGATCTTCAGGAGCCTGATCCTACGTACGCAGCTAATTAATAGAGATTTGACCCTATTCAGCCTGATCTGTATGGAGTTCACAACCCGACCGGTGATCATGGGCACAAATGGCATGGTTTCTTCCACCCACTACCTTGCCACGGAGGGGGGCCTCATGGCCCTCAAGCGAGGGGGCAACGTCGTCGATGCCGGTGCCACGATGTGGTTCAGCCTCACCGTCCTCAAACCGTATTTGGCGGGCGTTGCCGGTGAGGTCCCAATCCTCGTCTACTGGGCTGACGAGGGGAGGGTCTTGGCGGTCAACGGGCAGGGTCCTGCTCCCGCTGCCGCCACCATGGACTGGTTCAAGGACAACGGCTATAGGCTCATCCCCGAGGATGGATTCCTCCCCGCCGTCGTCCCTGGAGCTTTCGACGCCTGGCTCACGCTCCTCGATGAGTACGGCTCCATGAGTCTTGAGGAGGTGCTAGACCCTGCCATCAAGCTGGCTGAAGAGGGTTTCCCCGTTTACCCGAGTCTCAAGAGGGCTCTGACCCGCAACGCAGAACGCTTCAAGAGGGAGTGGCCTACCTCCGCAGAGGTCTACCTGCCCGGAGGCAAGGTCTCCGAGGTGGGATCCCTCATCAAAAACCCTGATTGGGCCCGGACCTTCAAAAAGGTAGCAGAGGCCGAGAGGAGAGAGCGCCGGTGGGGGAGGTCCGCGGGTATAGACGCGGCTCGAGACTACTTCTACCGGGGGCTCATCGCCGAGACCATCGTCGACTTCATGCAGACCTTTAAATGCAGGGACGTCTACGGTCAGGAGCACCACGGCCTCCTCACGTTGGAGGATTTCGCAGGCTACAGGGCCCGCATCGAGGAGCCCATCACCTCCAACTACAGGGGCTTCGATGTCTACAAGTGCGACACTTGGTGCCAGGGAGCGGTACTCCTCCAGCAGCTCAACCTTCTAGAGGGCTTCGACCTCGCCTCCATGGGCCACAACACAGTGGAGTATCTCCACACTTATGTCGAGTGCGCCAAGCTCGCCTTCGCCGACCGAGAGCGCTACTACGCTGACCCGGACTTCGTCGATGTTCCCTTGGGTAGACTACTCTCAAAGGAGTACGCAACGGACCGCAGGGGTCTCGTGGATCCTGATCACGCCTCGTTGGAGATGAGACCGGGTGGTGTGGCTCCCTACAGGCTGAGGAAGTCGGAGGAGGGGGACTGGTTTGAGGGAGACACCGTCCACTTGGAAGCCGTGGACGGCAGCGGCAACATGCTCTCCGCAACGCCCAGCGGAGCTTGGATTCGGACATCGCCCCTGATTCCTGGTCTGGGATTCTGCATGGGCACCCGGGGCCAGATGTTCCACCTCGATCCCAACCATGTGGAGAGGCTGGAACCTGGAAAGAAGCCGAGCACCACCCTGACCCCGAGCCTGGTGATGAGGGACGATAAGCCCTACATGGTCTTCGGCACGCCCGGCGGCGACAATCAGGATCAGTGGACTCTCCAGTTCTTCCTCAACCATGTCGACTTCGGCATGAACGTACAGCTCGCCTTGGACCAGCCAACAGTCCACACTAGGCATGTATCTGGATCATTCTGGCCCCACGCCGCCTATCCCGGAAGGGTCTACGTCGAGCCCCGAATACCGGGAGAGGTCGTCGAGGGGATGGAGAGGAGGGATCACGAGATAGTCGTAAGTAGGCCCTGGAGCCACGGGAGATGCCTTGCGATCCGATACGATCCTGAGACAGGCGTCATGTTCGGGGGCGCCTCCCCGAGAACATGTGAAGCATACGCTATAGGCTGGTGATCTATCCCAAAATGGAGGCCACCCTTGCAGCCTCCCTTTTTATCCTTGAGCGGATCTTCTGGCACGAGCTAGTCAATCTGTCTTTCAGAGCCTGCTTCTCGTCCAGGGCCGACATGGCCCTTTCCGAAAGAGACTCTGAATCAATCTCAAGTTGACAGAGATATTCCGGAATGCCGGCCAATTCCATGAAACCCCTGATCTTTGGGTCATAGTCGATCCCGATCACGGGAATCCCATGCGCGGCTCCAAGAATCAGGGCATGAAGTCTTAAACCGAGAACGAGCTCCATCCGCCCAAGCACCCCCATCAACTCCCCCGGAGTGGAGATGGATGTCACGACCTTCGACGGTTCGCGCATCAGAGCCCTGATCCTTGCGACCTCCATCAGGTCGTCATCTGGGGGCACCCTGTGCAAAGGGATGAAGACCACATGAAGGCCCGTCTCGGAGAGCCTGTCAGCCGTCCTCGCCACGCTGCGACGGATCTGAGCTATGATATCCTCCGAGAGGGGACTGTGATAATGCCTCTTGTAGTCTTGGCTGAGCGCCCTCGGGCAGACGGCGAACACAGGGGTTCCTATGTCAACAGTGGACGACTCTAGGATTCTCTCGCTTGCAGGCTCTGGTTCCAGAAACAGGGCTGAGTCCCCGGTGACCATAATCTCCTTGTCTAACCCGAGATCCTTCAGTACAATCTTGGATGGATGATCCCTGGTCGAGATGGCGTTGGCCTGGCGGAGAAGATTTTTTATCAGCAGCCTCCCGGTTGTTGAATGGATTGGCTTCGCCCCTATGCCGAAGCAGATTAGTTTCTTGCCCAGGAGCTTGGGTAGTGTGAGGTGGATTGTTCTTGACAGATGACCATAATCGTAGATGGGGGTGCCACCTGTCATAATGCAAGCATCCACCTCGCTGAAGATTCTCTTGTAAGCGTTGACCTCCCACCACTTACTAGGGTTCAGCAGCTCCTTGGGACTCCTCAAAGGGATAGCTTCTACGCCACAGATCCGTTTCGTGTACACAGGATCGGTGGAGAGGGCAACTATCTCGACGCCCGGGATGCACTTGGTCAATAGTCTCCTCAACCCGATGAGGATGGCGTCATCCCCCAGGTTAGCCGAGCCGAACCAGCCTCCGAACACTAAGAACCTTGTCAAAACTCTCTCCCTCGGTCATCGTCGCCCTCCAAAAGGCCCTCGTAAATCTCTATATGCAGATCGGCGACCCTGCCCAGCTCGTGGTTCTTCTCCACATATTCCCTTCCCCGTCTCCCCTTATCCCGACGCTCTTCGTCATGGAGCATACGTTCCAAGCCCTGGGCGTAGTCCTCGTCCTCAACGTGATACCCGTATTTAGTTGTGAGGCTGTTGGGATCTTCCCCGCTTATTATGGTGGCCTCGTGGACCAGGGCCTCCAAGAAGGACACGGGGAGGGCCTCCCTCACGCTCGTGTTCACCAGAGCCCAGCTCCTCTCCAGGATCCGGGACTTCTCATCCTCTGAGACAAAACCGGTGAGGACTAGGTTGGGGATGCCAGCGAAGGCCCCCCTCAGACGCAGGTCGGTTTCTTTGTCATGGGAGCGGCCCATGGCTATGAAAGATACGTCAGGGAATGCTCTCGAGAGGTTGAGGAATTTCTTGACGCGCTTCTGAGGATCCCAGCGGGCGAGGAAACACACCAGCGGCGAATCCGATTTTTTCATAGCCCGCCCCGGAATCTCCACGGGATTGGGGAGGATCTCAGGGGAGGAAGTCAACCGGAAGAGCCTCTTCGCTCTGTCAGCCAAAAATCCCGCTTGTGCATAGAGGACATCTGCTTTGTGGCAGGCCAGGGAGAGTACCCGGTTTTCCAACATGAGCCTTGTCTTGAATGGAACGGCGAGCTTGTACCTAGGGTCTACTCGGGAGATCCTCTCCCACTCATAAAGGTCGTAGGGATCTTGGAAGGTGATGATGTGGAGCCGTCGGGGCATTACCATCTGAGCCACCAGCGTGTTGTAGCTGACGGCCTGGCTATGATAGATCTCACAGTTGGCCTCTCTGTAGTAGTCCAGGGAGCCAAGTCTGGAGAGGATAGCCCTCAGGGCATGTGTTTTTCTCCCGTGAGTCGGGAAGCCATAAACCGTCATCCCATCCAGCTCTTGCACTTCCCCCTGCCCCTCCCTCCGGACCGTGACGACGCTAACTTCCACGCCTCTACGTACCAACTCTCTTCCCAGAGTGCGTGTGAGGAACCCAAATCCACCGTAGTAGCCCCACGCGAAGACCTCTGGGGAGACGAAGCAGACTCTCATAGGGATCTCCGAGAACCAAAGGAATGAATATCGAGTCCAAATAAAACATTTATGTAGAACCGAAAGTAAAGATTTCTTGGCTCTGATTCTCTCCTGTGAATGCCGTGCTAACTCTACGTTTCTTATTTTAAGTGGGTCGTGTTTTGGTAGAATTTGGGGGGATTTGCCAAGTATCTGT
>CP070640.1:1372707-1375871 GCA_020354065.1 Candidatus Bathyarchaeota archaeon | reverse complement strand
GTTCCGAGCCCCTAGGAGGTTACACGGCTTCCTCCAGTGTCTCTCCCTTGGTGGTGAAGAGATTGTCAAAATTGGCGGTCATCGCGATTCTTTTTTGACCGATGCCAGTTGTTCTATATCCTTTTACGTTGGGCAAAGCCAAGTCAGCATCTGTCTTAACCAATTTATGGGATTCGACCGAGATTCGAATGGTTGACTGACTACGTGGACAGGGTCTAAAAAAATGAGAAGCGACGCAAAGCCTTAGTGCGTCGCGCTTGCAGGAGGAGAACGGGAGACCTTGAGGGTCTTCTTAGCCTTCTTACCTACCTTTTTGGCAACCAGCTTTGGCGTCTGCTTTTTCTTGGATTCGGACGGCTTCTTTGTCAAGAACGGGCTCTCCACCCCCGCAAGGACGACCGTAGCACGGAGCTTATTCTTCAGGTCAGGGCTGACTCTTGCGCCCCAGATCACCCTGGCGCTGGGAGAGATCCTGTCGAGAACCATCTCTCCGGCTCTGTTCACGTCCTCAAGGGTCATGTCCTCGCCGCCCTCGATGTGGATGAGCGCTCCCTTCGCCTTCTTGATGTCTCCGATGTCCAAGAGCTGTGTGTTCAGCGCTTTCTCGATGGCGTCCTCGACCTTGGTGTCACCTGCGCCCTCCCCGAAGCCGATAGCACACACCCCGCCGCCTTTCATGATTGCATTCAGGTCGGCGAAGTCCATGTTCATGTGTCCCGGCCTGGCCAGGGTCTCTGCGAGCTCCTTTATGAAGACGCCGATGCTCTCGTTGGCGACACCGAACGCGTCCCTCAGTGGGAGTTCGCCTGCGACTTCCCTCAGACGATTGTTGTCCACGACGATGACGGAGTCACACTCCGCCGCGAGCTTCTGGAGGCCATCCTTGGCTTTGGCCAGCCTTGTCCCTTCCACCTCGAATGGAATGGTCACAACGCCGAGGGTGAGGCTACCGAGCTCCTTGGCGATCCTGGCGACTAGAGGCGATGCCCCCGTCCCTGTGCCACCGCCCAGCGTGGTCGTTATGAATACGAGTCCTGCGTCCCCTACGGCTTTCTCGATGGCTATGGCGCTCTCCTCGGCTGCCTCCAGCCCTTGCTCCGGGAAGCCCCCGCAGCCCAGGCCTCTGGTGGTCTTGTATCCAAGGAGTATCTTGTCGTCGGCCTTGCTGATGCTGAGGTGCTGTGCGTCGCTGTTCAGCGCAATCGTCCTGGCTGAGACGACATCTCTCTTCATCCATGACACGATGTTGGATCCGCCGCCGCCGATACCCAGTATGCTGATCTTGGGCACTGCTTCTCTAGCTATCTCCTCGATGCTCTTCTCCGCTACCATGGTTGGATCGATTTCGGCTTCAATCTGCACGATTATACCCCCATTTTTTTGATCTGTATTAAAAATACAGTTTAATTTAGCAGTGTGTAAGTAGCCCAAGCAACATACAGTTTTGAGTGGTAGATGAATCCAAAAAGAAAACATCTAGATGGAACATGAATTTCAAATACATATTATCAAGACATCAGTTTTCACTATAGAAATAAAGAGCTGGAAATACATCAATGAGTTATGCTCACACACTCATTATTCATAATTGAGAAGAGAAATTAAAATAACATTGGAAACTAGAAAAATATGATTGGAATGGTTAAACACTCATAACAAGGGGATTTACCAGCCGAGAAGACAGTGATGATTCAAGACGAGCAACTTATTAAGCCACAAAAAGAAACTAGCTCACAGCATGAAATCTGAGTACACCCCACCAAGCTTCAAGGGGGACGGGTTCCACTGCTCCCACTGCGGGGTGTTCGCCCACCAGCACTGGTATGACGTGACTTTGGAGGGAGACTCAGAGAGGGGCGAGGGCAGCCCAGAGGTACTCTCGGTCAGCACTTGCGAGAAGTGCAGCAAATTCTCCATCTGGATCGATGGCAAGATCATCTACCCTGGATCCGCAGCCGCTCCATTCCCCCTCGGAGACATGCCTGAGGAAATCAAGAAGGACTTCCTAGAGGCTAGGAGGATCTTGGACGCGTCCCCGAGAGCCGCAACAGCGCTGCTCAGATTGGCCCTTCAGAAGCTCGTGTCCCGGCTAGGTGAGGAAGAGGAGTCCGCAGAGAGCAGCATCGAGAACCTGAGGAAAAGGGGGCTGGACGTGAAGTTCCAGAAGGCGCTACAATCTGTCAGGATGATCGGAGAGGACGCCGTGAACCCAGGCCAGATAGACTCCCGAGACGATGCCGAGACCGCATTGATACTCTTCAACCTGCTCAACCTGATCGTGGAGACGCTGATCACACAACCAAGGAGGGTCGACGAGATCCTCGAGAAGCTTCCTGATCAAAAAAAAAGACAGGGTCACAATCAACACAGATTTTCCGCAGGGTGAAGGACTTGTTCGAACGGATTCGTATCTCCTAGAAGAGATCAGGTAAGAACGGCTAGTATGTAGATCCCTGGAAACATGATGAACGAACTCAGCTCGCCAACCCTGCCACACCTCTCATCCAGCAGGAGGACCCCTGCGATGGCGCTCAACAGCATGTACGGTAAGATCGAGGGGGGAGCCTCCAGTCGGGGAGAAGGAAGTAGAAGACCGGGAGGAGGGAGATGAGAGTAATGGGCCACATGAAGAACTCCCTGTGGTCACCGCTTTTCGCCGGTACATTCTAGGTTGCGTGGGAGAAGGCCAAGGTAAGATTAAACAGGAAAAAGCACTATAAGCGTTCTGAGGCTGCGGGGGCATGGGAGTGCGATGTTTCGTCTCGGTCGATGTCGAGGACCCCGGCATACTGGACGCTATCGAGCTTGTCCAGGGGAGTCTGAAGGCGACCGGAGCGGATCTTAAGGCCGTTGAGAAGGAGAACATACACCTCACCCTGAAATTTCTCGGGGATGTAGACGAGGGAACTCTGGAGGAGATGAAGGGCATTATCTCAGGAATCATCTTCGACCCCTTCTGGATGGAGCTCAGAGGAGTCGGTACTTTCCCGAACCTTAGAAGGCCAATGGTCGTGTGGGTGGGGCTGACTCAAGGAGTGGAAGAGCTCAGACAGATCTTTGAACGCTTGGAGGCGGGTCTCACGGGCCTGGGCTTCAAGCCGGAGAAGAGACGATTCAGCCCTCAACTCACGATTGCAAGAGTCCGTTCTGGGAGGAACAAGATC
>CP070640.1:1367839-1372607 GCA_020354065.1 Candidatus Bathyarchaeota archaeon | reverse complement strand
CCACACCCATGGGGCGATGAGAACGTCTTGTGCAGGTTGAACTGGCAGAGATCGAAGCCGGCGTCCCTCGCCCTAGTTATCCCCAGTATTCCGTTTGCGTTCGCCTGGTCGTAAGCGCAGAGCCCACCTACCTCGTGGACGATATCCACGAACTCAGCGATCTTCGGGTTGAATATTCCCGTGTCCTCAGGGTTCGTTATCATCAGCCCAGCCGTACGCTCCGAGACCGCTGCCTTCAACGCATCCAGGTCCGGATACCCGTCCTCGTCGGGATACAGCGTGACGACCTTGAAACCGGCAACTCGGGGACACGCCGCGTCCGAGGGGTGGGAGAAGATCGTCGTGATCATCTCGTCCCTCTCGTCCTCCTCCCCCCTTTCCTCATGGTAAGCCCTCATGATGGACGCGTTCGCGTATATGCCTTGGGAGCCGGCGCCGGGCTGGAGGGAGAACTCGTCCATCCCCGAGATCTCCTTGAGGATCTGTTTGAACCTGTACATCGTCTCCAGGATTCCCTGGACGGTCTCCTCGTCTTGCAGAGGGTGGATCTCGTTCATGTGAGGCGTCCTGATCAGCTGCTCGTTTATCTTCGGGCTGTATTTCATGGTGCAGGTCCCCTGGCCCACGTCGATGTTCAGATCCGTGCCCAGGGTCTCCTGAGATAGCCTCAGATAGTGCCTGAGAACCCTCGACTGGGAGATCTCTGGTAGTCTTGGCGGTCGCTTCCTCCTGACGCCCCGGGGTATGGATGAGAGAACATCCCCTACCTCTCTCCTCACCTCTTCCTCGACTTCGGGCACGAGGATGCCTCTCTCCCCCTCCTGACTCAGCTCGAAGATCACAGGCTCATCCCACTTTGCTTGGTGGAACCGCCTAATCTTCGGTCGTTTCATCGTGATGTCCACCGCCATCCTAGCCGACCACCTCTCTTATCGAATCGGCGAATCTGTCGATGTCTTCCTTTGTGTGTACCTCAGTGACGCAGTAGAGCGCGCTGCTCCCCAGCTCGGGGAACTCCATCGTCAGGTCCTTTCCACCGAATATCCCGTGCCCCAACAGCTCCTTGTTTGTCTCCTCGACCGTCTTGTTGGTGTCGTCGAAGTTGACTACGAACTCCTTGAAGTGGGCCGACCTGAAGACGGGGGCCCTGACTCCCTCGATCTCCGATATCTTCGCCATCGTGTAGCGGGACCTCTGCATGATCCCTTCCCCGATTTCCCTCATGCCCTGGGGGCCCATGAGGGCGAGGTAGACCCCGGCGGTTATGCCCCAGAGAGCGGTGGCCGTGCCCACAAACTCTTTTCCCTCCTCCCGATGCGCGAAGGAGGTTCTGTCGTAGGCAACGTCGCCGAAGCCGTATTCTCCCTCGACTGAGGTCGGGGCTATCCCAAAAAGCCTCGAAGGGTACTCCGCTACGTACCTCTCCTCGTCCCGGGTCGCTATGAACCCGGCGTGGCCTCCCCCGAATTGCATGTGCATACCGAGGGGCTGGATGTCCCCGCAAACTATGTCCGCCCCATACTCGACCGGGGGAGCCATGACCCCCAGCGAGATCGGGTCGGCACCCACGATGCATATAGCACCGTTGTCATGGGCTATGCGGGAGATCTCCTCTCCCTGCCCCTCGATGAAGCCGAGGTATGATGGATTCTTGAAGTAGACAGCGGCCGTCGACGATGAGACCCCAGACTCCAGGGAGCTAAGATCCAGCTGCCCGGTCACGGGATCGTAGTCGAGCAGCCTCAGCTCTATCCAGGGTTTGCAATAGTCCCTGATCTTCGACAGCTCGTCGGCTCCGATGGTTCTCGGCATCAGTACCTCGCGTCGGCCTGTGATCCTCGCCGCCATGAGGATCGATGTGGCGGAAGCTTGCATCCAGTCATACGTTGGGACGTTAACGACGTCCATCTCGAGAAGCTCGCCCATCATGCTCGCGTACTCGAATAGTGCCTGGAACCTCCCATGGTCGTCGTAGGGCTCGCCGGCGTATGCGGTCAGGAACTCGCCCCGCTGGTTCACCTCATCGCATACAGCCGGGACGTAGTGTTGCCAGCAGCCGGCCCCCAGGAAGTTGAGGTATTCCTTACACGTCTTGTTCTTTGAGAGGATCCCCTCCACGTGTCTTCTCAGACCGTACTCGGAGAGAAAGGGCTCCGGTAGACTCATGTCCTCCCTCAGCCTGAGCTCCCCGGGAACATCCTCGTAGAACTCTTCCACGCTCTCCGCCCCCACCTCTCCAAGCATCAGCTCCTTAACATCGGGCACGGAGTTTGGGATGTAAGGATGGACGATTGGCTCCTCATCTTTCATGTCACATTCCCCTAGACATCGAACCGTTGCTGAATATTTTATTCTTCGCTAATATCTAAAATCGCACGATACGGAGATGCGCAGGCGCAGATAGAAATATTGTTAATCAATGGACATCTTTTACTCTCTGCTGAATTTGCTTTGCATCTGTAATTTAATCGGAAATTAAAAGTATCAGAAGTTCAGAATTAGTTGCACGTACCAAAAAAGCAATGGAAATAGGCAGATCGTAAAATGGTCGAACATAATGATGTTTCGAAGCGCAAAACACTAAGAGAGAGCGAAAATAGCCTGGATAGAAAGTTACAGGCTGTTCTGGCTGAGTACAACGACTGCAGGAATGAGATTAAACTTCGGATACAGCAACGTACACAGCTTACCCAGTTCTATATAGTGGGAATAGTCGCCCTAATCGGATATGCACTACAGGTTGCCAACTCCCTAGTTTGGCTAATAGCGTCTGGGTACGCAGTGTTTATGTATACCATGATCCTTGGCACCTACTTTTACACGGATTCGTTAGCCCAGTACATCCGAGAGGAGATAGAAGCAACAAAGATACCTTACATATTGGGCGAAGTACCAAAAATGGGATCTGCAGCCACACAAAAGCTATTGGATTGGGAGACAATGTGGCTGGGCTGGGAGATAAACTTTGAGCGATGCTTAAAGGGCTTTAATATTATACGCCGCAAGAGAGTCCTTCGTGCCTTCACATGGGGTGTCGTATCGATTTCTTCATTCTGTTTTGGATACGGCTTACTTCTAACGGAAACAGAAATCTTACCTGCAGTCCTATTTGCCTTTACTGCTCTATTGATTTTCGGTTCTATCATAGAATACGTTTCACAAAAGAGATACCCAGGAAAACGCTAAACGTCGTATATGAGTAATTGTGAGTCGCGTGTGAAAATAATTTAATATTTGTACGCGCGCGAATCTCGAGCGCGAAACCCAAAGGAACGTTTAAATACATTTAATATTTCCCGTAACCAGTTTAAGGAAAGATTTGCAAATGAAGCATAACCAGATACTTGAACAACTACTCGCAAAGGCGAAAAGTGATCCGAACACCCTCGGCTTCCTCGTCTTCGGATCCGTAGCTTCTGGAACACACCATGAAAAATCAGACATCGACGTAATGACAGTCTTGCTAAAACAAGAGCCATCTTCAGGGATAGAAAACACGGTGATCGATGGCATAAAAGTGGGAAACCTATTTTTCACTTATCAAGTCCTCACCCACAGCATAGACACGGTTCCATACCTGCTGCACCCCTTAGGGAACGCGAAGCTTCTTTTTGATCGTGAGAACACGATCAAACCTTTACTTGGAAAGATCAAAGACTATTTCGATGAGAATCCTGAAATTGAGGACGAGTGGAATCAACACTATGGTCAATTAAAAGAAGAGAAAATGCAGTTTGGATACGAAAAAACAACCATCATTGATGTGTGGAACGAGCTTGAAAAACGCCATTCTGGTGGGAAAATTAAACGCTTCTTCTTCAACTCATTTTACCTAACTAACGCACGCATATTCTCTTTGTTGAAGAGATTTCTCTAACTATTTTCTCACCGCATCTGATAAAACGAACATAGACAAGCGAGCGATTGGAGATATGATTCCACCGCGTGCGGCAACTGGATCCTGACTATAACACAAACAGGCGCCATTAGAATGCGCGCTTTGTTGTTACTCTTTCAATTGCTGACAGCTGGGGCAGATGAAGCTCGCTGTCGAGCCGGTCTTTATCTTCTCTATGGTTGTTCCGCATTCGGGGCACGGTAGGCCTGGTTTGTAGGCGACCCTGTACTGCTCCTTGCCGTAGCCCCCGTACCTTCCGTAGAAGTCCTTCTCGTAGGCCAGCCCGCCCATACTGATGCTCTCGCTCAGGATGGTTCTCATGGATCTGTAGAGGGCTTCTATCTCATCCTCTGAGAGGGTGTTGATCTTCCTTTTGGGGTGCAGCCTCGCGTCGAAGAGGGTGTCCTGGATGTAGACGTTGCCTATGCCTGCTATGTTCCTCTGGTTGAGGAGGAAGCTCTTGATGCCTCCTCTCCTGCCTGCCAGCAGCTCCTTGAAGTAGTCCAGCGTGAACCCGTCCTCCAGCGGCGATCTGCCCAGAGCCCCTGTGAGCTTGTGCTCCGACAGCCCGTCTGAGGGCACCAGGTGCAGGTAGCAGAACCACCAGACCCGTACCGTGAAGCCGGAGCCATCCTCAAGCGTCATCCTGATCTGGTACTTCTCAGGAAGCTCGTCCCCGGCGTCGAAGTGTATGACGTCTGCCCCCATGCCCGAGTTGAAGAGCAGGGTATAATCTGGGTCCAGGCCCATGAAGACCCACTTCCCCCGGGGCTCGACCGACCGTATCTCCTTCCCCACGACGATCTCCCGGAATCGGCTCAGGGGCATGTTCAGGCACTTCTCGTTTGAGACCTGGATCTCGGAGACCCT
>CP070640.1:1363763-1367739 GCA_020354065.1 Candidatus Bathyarchaeota archaeon | reverse complement strand
GGGTTGATTTCGCCGTGCATCTCCTGACCAACGGATACGGGGAGCTGCTCTCCTCCTTCTCGGGAGATCTTGAGGCCTCGTGGAGCAGTGCCGTGCCCGCTCTCGGCGACTCCTACAAGGTGAAGGCAGAACCCAACGCAGACATTATAGTCGTGAGCGCGGGTGGGAGCAGGTTCGACTTCGACCTCTACAACGCGGTCTGGGCTTTGAGCGGCGTCTCCCCCATCGCCAAGAAGGGGGCCACAATAATCCTCCTAGCGGAGTGCTCCGAGGGGCTGGGAGCCGAGGGCCTCGACATCCTAGCCCAGGTTGACACCCTTGGTGAACTTAGGCGGAGGTACATGCTGGGGGCGAGGGCGGTGCATGTGATCAAGTCGACCCTGAGGAGCAACGAGGTGGTTCTAGTCTCCTCCCTGCCAGGCTACCTGGCGGAGCCCCTGGGCCTCTCGGTGGAGAGGACGGCAAACGACGCAGTTGAGAAGGTATTCGAGAGGCGGCGGGGCAGGAGGACCCTGATCCTCACCCACGGTTGCTCGACTGTGCCAGTCGTCGACTAAATGAGGAAAAGGGGGACTAGGGTCAGAGCTATCATCCCCAAGTAGACGAGGACTAGCAGCTTCCGCGAGAGACTCAGGGGGGAGACATCGTCCAAGGGGCCGTCAGCTTCCTTGCTCGTCCTCATCATGAAGAGGGCGACCATTATTGCCATGATGTAGAAGCCCGAGAGAACCATCAGGAGGATGCCAGCCACAGAAATTATCCTGTGGCGAGACCTCCCAAGGAGGGCCCTGCTGATGTGGCCCCCGTCAAGCTGCCAGGCAGGGATGAGGTTGATGAAGGTGACCAGGGAGCCCACCCAGGCCGCGAAGCCGACGGGGTGCAGGATGAGCACCATGTCCCCGGCCTCGGGTCGGAACACCGAGGAGAGCCAGTTCAGGAAGAGGGGGAAGGGGATGGACTGGAAGCCGACCTCGGGGAACATCGCCATCCAGGAGTTCACCTCCGCTTGTGGAACGACAAAGGAGAGCTTCAGCCCTATGATCGCGACGATGATTGTGACCAGGAACCCTGTGATGGGACCGCTCAATCCCAGGTCGAAAAGGGCGTCCCGGTTGGCGGGGGGCTCCTTCTGCGTTATGACGGCGCCGAAGGTCCCTCCCATGCCCGGGGGAGCGGGGATGAAATAGGGCATGGAGGCCTCAATCCCCCTCAGGGACGTCACCGCCTTGTGGCCGAGCTCGTGGAGCCCGAAGACCGATAGGATGGCCAGGGTGAAGTAGAGGGCGTGGAGGTATACAGGAGTGTCCGGCATCAGTACCCTGAGGAGGATGGGGTTGTTGCTCCTGAGATAGCCGTCTATGAAGATTGTGGCGGTTGTGATCGCGAAGAGATAGACGTTTGTCCTCTGGTTTGGTTTCCTCGCCGGCTGCATCCGCATGAGGCTGATTCTGTAACGGTTAAGATCCTTGCTGAGGCGGGGGAGGTAGCCGAGAGGTCGGAGCTCATCCACGAGCTGCTGGAAACTCCTTTTCACCGACTGCTCGGGGTTCGCAGGATCGAGAGGAGCGACGACGAATGTGGGCTGGTCGAGGTAGAAGTACCTCTCTTGGACATTGAACAGCCTCTCCAGAGAATCCTCGGCAGCCGGGTCAGCGATGATGTATCCACTCAAGCCCTCGTTAACTTCCTTTAGTGTGACTCTGACAGTCTAGTCTCTTAGGCTATGGGAGCCTAAAAACCTAACTGAGGAATGCGGGTATCGCAGAGTTTAAATCTATGGGTCAAAACGTTTAGGGCGTTTAGATTGGATGAGGAGAGCTTCAGGATACGGGGGTTCCGCTCCAACGACCTAAACCGGGTGAAGGATATCAACCTGGAGTGCCTCCCCGAGAACTACAGCTCCTTCTTCTACCGGGACCTGTACAGACGCTTCCCCGAGACGTTTCTTGTGGCCGAGGCCGACGGCGACATCCAAGGATACATCATGTGCCGCATCGAGCGGGGCCTGTCCAAGCTCAAGACCCTCAGGCCCGCTCGCCAGTGCCACGTGGTCTCCATCGCGGTGAGGGAGGCCTACAGGAGGCGAGGGATCGCCACGGCTCTAATAACCAGGGCAATGGAGAGGGGAATGGAGAACTACAATGCCTCCGAGTGCTTCCTCGAGGTCAGGATGACCAACAATGCAGCCATCTCCTTCTACGAGAAGCTCGGCTTCTCCAAGGCGAAGCGCAACTTCGGCTACTACATGGATGGGGAGGATGCGTGGGTGATGGCGGTGGCCATCGAGAAGTTCAAATGAGGACAGAACAACTCGGGGCTCATATCAAGCGTCGCATTGGACAAATGACCCTAATTACATTGGTGATCTTCCTGTTCTCCACCTTCATCATCTACCTCTTCGGCCTCTCCGCCATCTAGCTGATCAAACAGCATTGGGACATTTACGGATATCTCTTTGAGCTGGAGGATAGGGAAGATATAGCCGTTTCCATCCTTAGATCTCCGTGGGCGATAGATATTTAGCTCCCGACGCGTGAGGGGTTTCTGGATAGGATGGGCGGTCGAGGCCTCATTCCTTGGACGGAGGTGCACTCCTGGTCCTGTGTAGCCTGTGGCAAGTGCTGCCTAGGCTACAGGGTGCCCCTCAAGCTTGATGAGTACGCTAAGGTCGCCCGAGTCTACGGCATTGGGGTCCTGGAGTTTGGCCTGGGTAAGGTCTATCTGAAGAACAGTCAGGGGAATCGCTGCGTCTTCCAGAGGCCATCCCTGGACCGCTGGGTCTGCAGCCTTCAGGCGATGAAGCCTCTCGCGTGCAAGCTCTTCCCCTTCAGGATCCAGTCGAAGCCCGCTTATAAGAGGGGGGACACGAGCGCCTACAGGTTTCGGGGGAACGATGTCTATGTCTACATGGACCCCGAGTGCGACGGCATCAGGATAGGGAAGCCCAGCCGCAGGTTCCGTTACGAGGTCCTCCCGGAGATCCTGCAGATAGGCTTCGGCGAGAGGGTGAAGCAGAAGTACACCACCTCCAAGTATATTTCTTGGACTCCAAGCTGAGGCTATCTCGGTACTGGAAGTTTCTCGATTCTCTGACCCTTCATTTGGTATTTTTCGATGGATGAATTCAATTGTAATGTTTAAGTAACCTTGCGGAGACTCTCAGACCATGCAAGCTAAAACTGTTTTTTTGATTTTTATGGTCATCGGGGGTTTCGGGCTTTCGGGTTACCTGGTCTTTGAGCTGGATCGGGTGGAGACGAGCCTCTCGGCCGAGATAGATTCTCTGGAGTCGGTCATCGAGGCGAAGGACGCCGAGATCGCTGATCGGGATGAGGAGATTGCTTCGAGGGATGCCTTGATTACCTCGAAGGAGTCGGAGATCGATGATCTTAACCTTGAGATCCAGGGCCTGGAGACCGTCAGGAGCAGTGTGGAGGCTGAGCTGAGTTCCACGGAATCGGAGCTTGAGGGGGTGAGGGTCGAGAAGAGCCAGGTCGAGGCTCAGCTGGACCTGACGGAGTCCCAGCTTGAGATGCTTCAGACTCAGTACGACTCGCTCCAAGGCGATTACGAGGTGAAGATGGGTCTCGAGGCGGGGAACAGCCTGACCTCGTTCTACGACTGCGTGAGGAGGGACTACGGTCTCGCCGGGGACAAGAGCAGGTGGGCTGGGGAGGCTGATAAGATGAGGTTCGGGGCGAAGCTTGCTCTCCATGATCTCGGGTACAATACCTGGGGCACGTTGGAGTTCAGTTACTTTCAGGATGTGGGGAACCATAGTTATGTGGATGCCTGGGAGAGGCTGCAGCGGGTTCTCTTGTTCTGCGATGTCGAGGGCTCTGAGACGCCCAGCGAGATGATCGAGAAGATCCTGGGTTTCATCTACGAGAATGTCGATTATCAGTTGGTGATGGAAGATGTGATCAGGGCGGCTGTGGAGACCTTGGGGCTTGGCTCCGGGGATTGCGACGACTTC
>CP070640.1:1342568-1363663 GCA_020354065.1 Candidatus Bathyarchaeota archaeon | reverse complement strand
GGCGTTCGGGGAGACGGTGACCATCTGCCTCCCCCTGTTCCTCGCCGGGGACTCCGGGGAGAGGATGTTCGCAGAGAAATTCCCGACAGTCTCCGTCGACGGCTGCCACAAGCTCTGCGCCAAGAAGGCGATTGAGAAGTACAGCGGGGAGACGGCGGCCTCGGTGGACGTCGAGGGGCTCCTGGACTCCTGGGGGGAGAAGCCTCCCGCCTTGAGGAGGGAGCTCAACATCAAAGATCAAGCCCAGTCGTACAAGGTCGCCCGAGAGATCGCACGAGAGATCGAGGCGGTCAAGGAGGCCCTGGATGGCTGACTACTCTACGAAAGCCGTGTGGGTCGGCGGCCACAGGGGGGAGCTCAGCTGCAGCAACGGGGCCACCCTCCCCTTCTCGGCTCCGGCGGACCTCCACGGCGAGGCGGACGTCCTCACCCCCGAGGACGCCTTCGTCGGGTCCTTGAACTCGTGCTTCATGCTGATGTTCATCTGGGCCGTCGAGCGACTGAACATTAACCTGGTCTCCTACGAGTGTGAGGCGGTCGGACAGGTCCAGGAGTTCCTGGATAGGACCTCGACCTTCAGCAGGGTCACCATACGTCCGAGGATCGAGGTCAGAGGGTGCAGCGAGAGAGACATCCAGAGGGCTCTGAGGCTCGCCGAGAAGTACAGCCTGATATGGCAGTCGATAAAGGCAGAGGTGGCCCTGGAGCCTGATGTGACATTTCGAAGCTGAAGTGGGCTTGGAGGGAGACCGGGATAAGTTTCATGCATCTGATCTTCGGAGACAAGTTGGTCGACGATGATGCATGGGAGGTCATCCACAGGAGCCCTTGTCAGGCGGACCCGGATCGATTCAAGATCATCGCCACCGTGAACAGGCCCCTGGAGGCGGTTCTGCCGATAATCTTCCTGTCCCAATTGAACGCTAAGTACACTAGGAGCCCGGAGAGCGTGAGCTACACCTTCCAGAGGCACAACTTCCTCATCGGCAACGATGGCTCGGTGGCGATCACGTTCATCAAGGACGATGATGAGCTGGGGGCCATGAAGACCGTATTGTTCGTGTGCGTTCACAACGCTGCGAGAAGCCAGATGGCAGAGGCCTTCTTCAACGAGATGGTCGGTGGTAGACACCGGGGGATTAGCGCGGGCAGCCAGCCAGGAGACCATGTGAACCCGAACGCGGTGAAGGTCATGGTCGAACTAGGCATCGACATCGGAGAGGCAAGTCCGAAGAGACTAACCGCCGAGATGGTCGATGAAGCCGACATCGTCGTGACCATGGGCTGCGGCGAGGACATCTGCCCAATAGTACCAAAGGAGGTGCTTGAATGGGATCTGGAAGATCCCTCCGGAAAGCCCCTCAAGAAGTTCAGAGAGATAAGGAACGAGATCAGGGAGAGGGTGAGACTGCTCGTCGAGAGGCTCGATAACATTGTCTGATTGACATCAATGCTGATTAACCAGTTTTAGGTTTGTACGCATTGTAACTCTGTTAGAACCCGTTTTTGGAACAGTGATCTTTCGTAACTGTACAACTATGAATGTATCAGAATCGGGTGGTGGAGCCCGCTTACACGGGAAATGTAATGAACCAGCGAATATCTCTACTCCTGGTCCAGCAGGCTCCACCGTTCTTTCCATGGGCAGCCACTATTAAATTTTACATTCAATTCTCAAATCAAGCTTCTTGGAAGCATCTACATCATTGACTGTCAGCGATTTTTCAGGGAGAACTGAGATATGCAGCGAGACCCCTATACATCATGGGCCTGGGATGGGAGGACGGGGGCCACAGCCACGCCTATTCACGGCGAAGACGGCTAAGAGACTTCTGGGGCTGCAGGGAAAGGTCTCGACAGACCTCGACCTCTCTGAGGTAGTTGTCTCGTTCACAGATGATGGGGTCCGGTTTCCTGATGGGTGCTTTGTCTGCTTCGAAGATCTGGAGAGGGTTTCCATGCGGGAGGACGGCGTGTTCTTCGTTGAGGGGGGTTCCCTGTATCAGGTGGCGATCTCGGACGGCCATTACTATAAGCTTGTCCTGACCGAGGGTGCTCCGACGCTGGAGATTGACGGTGTAAGGATGCACAGGACGAAGGGGATTAACCCTGAGAGGGACGCCGCTGAGAAGGTGGAAGCCCTTGGTATTGAAGGGGGGAGGGTTCTCGACACCTGTACGGGCCTTGGGTACACCGCCATCGCGGCTCTCTCGATGGGTGTGGAGCTGGTGGTCTCCATCGAGCGGGGGGTGGAGGTGCTCAGGATCGCGGAGTTGAACCCATGGTCCTCGGGCATCTTCACTGATGGGCGGGTCCACCTCCTTCTCGGGGACGCCTTTTCTCTCATCGACTCCTTCCCGGATGAGTTCTTCAACTGGATCATCCATGACCCTCCCCGATTCGCCCTGGCGGGGCACCTATATGGAGGAGAGTTCTACGCGAGGATGAGCCGCGTCCTGAGGCCGGGGGGGCGGGTGTTCCACTACACGGGGGAGCCGGGGTCGAGGCGGCGGCGTGTGGATTTGCGGAGGGGGGTGATGCGTCGTCTGGGGGAGGCTGGTTTCTTCCGGCTCAGGTTTGTGGAGGGGGTCATGGGGGTCGTCGGGGAGAGGAGGCCATCATAGGTTTCTCTGTGCCAGGCTCCGAGGGCGTTTGTGGTGGGTCTCGTTCTCTCGTCGAGCCAAAAATATATGTGGCCTCGTGGTATTCTTGTGTGCGCCCCGGTAGCTCAGTGGCCAGAGCGGCAGCCTTGTAAGCTGTTGGCCGCGGGTTCGACTCCCGCCCGGGGCTCCAAACCATGAGGGGTATAGGTCTCCCTGATTGAGTTGATAGGTCCAATTCTGGGGAATTGCGATACGCATTTATTACTCTCGTCTTCGTTGTGGTGCGATGAGGGATAGATGGAGCCTGGGGACATCTTGAGTGAGGACACAAAATCTGTCATCGAGCAGATGGACATCTTCTTCAACTCCAGGTCGATTGCGGTCGTGGGCGCGTCTAGGATGACTGGTAAAGTCGGGCACATCATCTTCAGGAACCTTGCAGATAACCGGCGGAGGGGCATCTATGAGGGGGAGATCTACCCAATCAATCCGAACGAGGAGTCCATCCTGGGATACAGGTGCTATCCGAACCTGAAGAAGATCGGCGAGGAGGTGGAGCTGATTGTGATCGCGGTGCCGGCGAGGATTGTCCCCTCCATCATGGAGGACGCTGAGGAGAAGGGGGTGAAGGCGGCGGTCATCATAAGCTCTGGGTTCAGCGAGATCGGTGAGAACGAGCTGGAGGAGCGGGTGAAGGCCATCGCTGTGAGAGCCGGGATCCGGGTCCTGGGACCGAACTGCCTCGGTGTGTACGACTCCTACACGGGCGTGGACATGCTGTTTCTGCCCGAGACCAAGACGCTGAGCAACAGGAACGTGGTCATCGCCACCCCCCGTCCGACGCCTGGGAACATCGCCATCGTCACTCAGAGCGGAGCCTTCGGCGCCGCCGCGGTAGACCACCTCGCCGGTCAGGAGATGGGGCTGAGCAAGCTCATAAGCTTCGGTAATAAGGTGGATGTGGCCGAGGCGGAGGTGCTTCTCTACCTCCTTCACGACGATAAGACGAAGGTCATCCTCCTCTACATCGAGGGCATCACCGAGGGCAGGGAGTTCGTGGAGGTCGCCAGGCTTGTCACCAGGCACAAGCCGGTCATAGCTCTCAAGGCGGGGAGGACCGAGGCCGGGGCTAGGGCGGCCCTGTCCCACACCGGGGCGATCGCTGGGAGCGACAGGATCTTCGACGGCCTGTTCAAGCAGGTTGGAATTCTTCGGGCGAGGAACATGGAGGGTTTCTTCGACATGGCAGAGGCCCTCGCGCTCCAGCCCCCCGCTACGGGAAGGAACATCGCGATCGTAACCGACGCCGGGGGGCCCGGGATCATGGCTGCTGACGAGTGTGAGGCCCTCGGCCTTAATGTGAGGAGGTTCTCAGATGAGACGCTGCGTAGGTTCGAGGCTCTGAGGGAGGAGGGGAAGATCCCGTCTTTCGCGACGTACCAGAATCCGGTGGATCTCACGGGGGTCGTCACCTCGGAGATGTATGAGCTCTCCACCAGGATTCTGCTGGAGGATCGGGATGTTCACGGGATCATCGTCCTGGGCCTGCATCACACCCCGCATCTGACGGAGGACTTCACGGACAGAATCGCGAAGCTCTCGAGTGTCTACAGGAAGCCGATTGTGGGCTGCGACATCGGGGAGACTGAGATGGCGATGTACATTAGGTCGAGGTTCAACAAGCTTGGCATCCCGGCCTACTCTTCCCCGGAGGACGCGGCCTACGCCATGGTGGCCCTGGTCAGATATGGTTTGTATCTGAGTAAGAGGGGGTATATGTAAAATTTCAGTAGGGCAGCCTTGTAGGCTGTTGGCCGTTTGTTCTATTCTCGGCCGGTGCTCTCTTTCAGATTGTTGTGTGTGGTGGGTTGTGATGTGGGTTTCCGGGGGCTGGATTGATGCCAATTGTTGCGGTTTTTCGCGCGTTGGTGGCTGGGTATTAGGGTTTTTCTGTGCTGGGTTCGTTGTCTGAGAATGCGTTTTTGGTATGCATTTGTACCCCTTTTGACATGAATGGGATCGAAGAGGGGCGTTTTTCACGTTGCTTTCGTTGAAATGCGGCTTTTTCATGCGTGGATGGTATGACCCCCCCCTCCCCCTTCGAAACGGTGTTTTAGGCCTCCTTTTCGTGAATGGGGTCGTGGATTCGTTTAACTGGGTTATTTTTTCGTACCAAAATATATTTTTCTGTATTTCACATTTGGTGTTAGCTGGCGTGAAGGTTTTATCTGGTTGATAAAGAGCAGAAGATGATATTTCCATCTTTTTCTTGAAACAACTCAGATGCTGATTCTTTTGAGGATAAGAGTTGGGAAATGTATGTAGTGTTATTTGCCTATTCTAATTGCTTACTTCCACAAGTACACAGTCTTCTATTGAGATGATGCTTAGAGGTAATCGAATCCAGAAAGGAAACATCTCCTTCACATCATCATACTTACCGAATCGTATTCCACAAATTGGGATCTCTTCTCCTTTATATTCGAGGCTTCCACCATCTGAGGCCATCAGGTTCTTTGCCCAGTCTACTTTCCGTCCATATGTGAGGGCGAACACGAATCCCGTCTCTGTGGGGAAGGCCATGATTGGTGTTCGATAGCTACGACTGGAGTTTCTCCCTCTGTGATTCACTATTGCGAGTGGGGGTATCCAACCTGCGAATAGGAGGATGAATCGGTTTGTCACGTACTTGTTGAAAACGGCTATCCTTTTCGGTATGGGCATACTTCAAATTGAAAACTGGTGAAATAAGAGGATAAGAGTTGGGATAAAGAAGCTATTTTGACGGTCTAGAACGTTATAGACTCAAAGGGTCCATTGGCGTTCAGGGTTCTATTAACATTCTAGTAGGAATCTGGCTCCAAGGTAGGGAGCTATGCATAATGTGCGCGATTTTAGTTGGATGGGGCAGCCGGGTCAGCCCGTGAGGTTCATGACCCCAAGGTCGGTAGTTCAAATCTACCCCCGCTACCATTCGTATGAGCAGTGTTCTAGGGGGGAGGGGGGAACTTTCATCATCATCGTTTCTCGGGAATGGTTTTTATACCGTTGTGATCTGAAGAGATGTCTTTTGGGGTTTTAGTTCAGTACAACCCGTGGGGCTTGTGACCCCGAGATTGGTGTTCAAAGATACCATCATTACCACTCTGACGATTAACGGGTTTTCGCTCGATAATGTTTAAATATGCGTAGTTTCTATGTAACAAATAAGTTTCCGAATGGGAAACAAAATGTCCCTCGAAGATCAGGCAAACCTACTTGCCATCATCAAAAAAGATCCTGTTTGGGTGAGAGAGATCTCAAGAATCATGCGGAGGCGGACTCATGCAGTGGTCTCGCTGATCAAGAAGATGAACGCCATGGGCTTCGTCGACGTGAAACCAGAAAAAACGCATGCGAAGGGCAGACCCAGGCAGATCGTCAGAGCCACCATGCTCGGCGACGACTTCCTCGAGAGCTTCAACAGGCTGAAGATCAAGCCTCTCAGGAGTAACAAGAACGATCTGGTCAAGGCCAAGAGGGATGCGGAGTACGTGAACAGGCTTATCGCACGGGGTAAGGAACCCTATGACGCGTTCCTGGAGCTGAACCGCCTTGTCAGATATAGCTGAGACCCTGGGCAGGATAGTATCTTTCCTCGAAAGGAAAGAGCTAGATTACATGCTCATCGGCGGGTATGCCCTACCGCAATACGGAAGGATTAGAACGACCCTAGACATCGATGTGGCCGTCGCGATACTGAGTGAAGAAGAGTTCCAATCATTCTGCGAGGACGCAGAAAAGGCGAGCTACTCGATATCCCACGGCTCGTTCGAGAGCCCCGTCTGTCTGTTCCACGACAGAGTCACGGATTATGAGATCGAGGTCTGGAGCCAACCCGACGGGGTGGAGTGGGATTGGAGAACCCTTGAGAGGCGCAGAAAGGTCACCATCGCAGGTAAAAGCGTTTGGATAATATCCCCCGAGGATTTCATCGTGTCAAAGCTGGCCAGACCCGATCGCGGCGTGATCGATGAGCAGGACGTGAAGAGTGTCTTTGAGAGAGAAGATGTTGATCTGGACTGGCAATATCTGAAGGAGAGGGCGGAACGAGCCGGGGTCTGGGCCCTGCTTGAGACGATCAGGAGCGTGTGATGGCAGAAACACGTTGAATGACTGCTAGATGTGATCTCCCGAGATAGGGTGTTTGCTAGCGTATTTGAGCAGCAATGTCAGCCCGTGGGGCTTATGACCCCAAGGTCGGCAGTTCAAATCTCCCCCCCGCTGTCAGTTCTTTGTGTTTGTAGGGTCTTGAGAGGAGTGGGAATATTTTTCATCGTCGTCGTTTACTCGCGCGCGCGGGGTAGAAAAAAAGGGGGTGGGAGGAATCTCCCAGATTCGCGCGCGCGAGACAGCACCTGATTTCGCCTTATCCTCACCGACTCACTAAACGAACCGTAAAGCCAGCTCCTGATACTCCCTCAGCGTCTTCCTCAAACCAGACTCTGAGGGATCAAATTTAAACGAAGTCAGGGGCAAAAAGTATCATGTTGATCAAAATATAAATCATAGCCTAACTTTTTTTTAGTAATAAAACCTGAAGATATCTACACTCGTAATTAAACTAGATTACAGGCCTGATGCTCGATATTTTTATATATATTAAATCTAAAACTTCAAGTGCGAGGCGTTTTAAATGAGTACAAAGTGGAAAGAGGAAGCAAATTATGTCGGGATAGCTAAGGCACGTGAAAATGCAGCAATGCATGCTCTGAGAGAGGTAGTTCAAAAGAGCCCAGGAATGGAAATCTGGAGGAACGCCCGAGTATTTGGTCGTCCCCTAAAAATATACGACCTTAATGGAAAAACTCTGTTCTGGCAATTCCCTTTAGTTCGGAAAAATCAGATGGTTGGAAGAATACTAACCAGTGCTAGCAAAGTACTTGGGGCTCCAGTCTACTCAATGCAATTAGGACCACGAAAATGGGACCTAAGAAAAGCAACCGATAAAGCCATCGAACAAGCAAGAAAGATTCACAGAAGATCCAGAATACAATCAACAAGAGTGGTATGCTACAGCTACCCAAAGATGGGGATCTCAGTACGGTTCAAGGATACACGTGGTAGGGTTAGACGCGTCATTGTAGATGCAGCAGATTATCATGTTGTCCCCGAAGAACCTCCTAAACCAGATATGGAAGGTACTGGCATGTACTCCCTATACAACAGCATACCTATGAATCAAAGAAAGGACCTAGTTGAAAACTGGGAAAAATCTGCATCCGTTTTGGAGAAGGCGAGGACCGAGTCCGCAATTGATATAACGAAAACATTCACAGCTCAAAGGCTTCAAACAATAGATGTCAACACAATGTCAACAGCTATCATTTCATGGTTCAAAATAGGGTCAAAGGTAGTCACTTTCTGTCCTCATACTGGACCTCATTCCCATCCGACAGCGACAGGACTAAGCATCTTCCCATACATTGAAACTCCTCTTTGCTTCGAACTTCATGGACAGACAGATCCCGTCTGGTGCGCAGTAGCCACAGGTCAAATGATTCTCGATTGGTGGAGATACTATTCCGATCAAAATGATATTGCCACGGCAATGGGAACAGGTGCCTCTGGAACATACAACTCCGGTCAAGTAAACGGATACGAGTCTCTCTCAAATAATCAACTAGATGCCACCTATGATACCAACGCAACCTGGACAAAGGCAAGAGACGAGATCAACGAGAACCGCCCACTAAAAAGTGGCATTCCTGGCCATGCAAGAGCATGTGCTGGATGGAAGAGGTGGGGAACTGAAAAATGGCTCTATATCTACGATCCATGGCCACCCGACCCATCAGGAGATGGCGGATCAGTATACTGGGAAAATTGGGATACCGTAACGCACACCAACTTCATCTTCGTCAGGCGCGCATAAATGTGAGAACTCTTTTAGTATGGTTTAAAGGAGTTCTTCCCCTTTTTTAAAGTGAGAACAATGGTATGCGTATCAGCAAGTGAAGCGAGATCGATAGCCCAAGAAAGATTCAGAATGATTCAGACTGAGCCGGATCAAATGGTATATCCCTGGAGACAAGCCTCTGTGGGAGTCCCTACTCTTGTACGAACAGTAATGTTGAAGCCCTCCTATTGGATCGTGCCTGTAAATTGGAAAGAAAAGGTGATTGGTTATATCAATGTTGAGATGAATGGAGTTGTCTCAGCCTACGGCTACTTCTACCGACATCCTCAGAACTTGGAAAACTGCCCATCCACGGTAACTTGGTTCTCATCCACCAAGGCCATGAGACACGCTGAAAACATACTTCAACAATATAAAGAAGCCTCCATAAGTCAACCTGTGTTTGTACATGATGGGGCTAAGAGTAAAAGGGCATGGATGATTACTATAATGAAAAATAATAAGCTATTATCTAGGGTATTCGTCACACCAAATTTAGTATATGAGAGAAAAGGCGATCAACCAATATTAAGAAAAGATATCGAATAGGGGTATAATGAGCGCGCGGTTTGACAACCGGTACAATTAAACGACTTATGTCACTTACCCCCCGCTACACTTATAGAGTCACCTGAAAGGTTAATGTGGCGTTTCAGGGTATCACTTCTATAATAATAAGCCCATCACGTAGTCGTCGCCATATTCATTCAGGACATTGTTCCAGTGGTTCATAACCAGCCTTCCCTCGATCTTGAAGCCGCAGTCTTGGTACAATTTCACAGCTATGCTGTTATAGGTCACCACCTCCAGAGCCACCTTCCTCAACTCCTTTGCCCGAGCGATGTCGATCATGTACCGGGTGAGCTTCTTCCCAAGACCCAGATTCTGGTAGTCATCGTGAACGGTTATCCCGAAACGCGCGACGTGCCCATCATGCCCTCTCTCACTGAACTCGAGGCTGCTGGCCGCGATGACCCTCTCCCCCTCCTGCGTCCCCACGAGCCCAAGGATGGGCAGCGCCTTCTCGTAGTCGATCTCCCTGAACCAGCCCTCGACTCTCTCCCGAGTTATGGGGATGGGTAGGTACCTGAGACTCTCCTCCGAGAGAGTGGAGAACATCGCCCAGACAGGCTCCAGATCTCCCTTCTCCTCCGGGCGGAGAGTCACCAAGGTACCATCCTTCAACACGACTTGCCTCGGTTCAAGCCAGAAAGGTTCAGCGCCCATAATAGGCAATCGACATTCAGATCATATTAAACGATTCGCAGGCAGAAAACGAAAGAAAAAACTCAGAAGAATGCGGTTTATTACTGTGATTAAGTAAATGACTTGATGGAGGGACAGCTCTTGGTGAAAGTTTGCGTCGTATATGACACGAGGTACGGCAACACCAAACGAGTTGCGGAGGCAATCGTAGAGGGAATCAAAGAGATCGGACAAATAGAAGCTGTGATTGGGAGGCCTGAGCAGACAGAACCAGCGGAGATGTTTGATTGCGACTTGATCCTCATCGGCTCTCCAAATCATTACGGGGGACCAACTAAGGACATCAAAGAGTTCATCGATGGACTGGGGGGGATTGGATTAGAAGGGAAACATGGAGCCGTCTTCGACACCTACCTGGGTGCAGGCTTCTATGAAAAGGCAGTGAAGAGGATGGAGAAAAGGATCAACGAGAATGTACCCGGCTTGAAGCTAATGGTCCCTGGTCTATCGATACTTGTTGAGAAGTCCAAGGGCCCCATCGCGGAAGGAGAGCTTCCCAAATGCAGAGAATTCGGGAAGAAGATAGCAGATCAACTTGAAATCTGACCGCTATTTCAGCTGGTTAATCATCTCATGCCAAGTAGGTTCGCACGAGAAAAAGAATGTTCGATGGGCTCATGACCCCCTTAGAACACAGGACTCAATCTACTTGCCAGGTGATCAATATCTGAATAGCTTTATCCAGAACACCTATTGCCATTTACCACCCCACATATAGATCAAGTGAAACACATGGGAAAACGTTGGGACCCTGAAAGCCCGGAGGAGATCGCCGAGCTTCTAGACATGATCTCCGGCAAGTTACCAAACCTGATCAAGGGGATCATAGAAAGCTTCTTCTCGCCTGAGGCGGCGAAGAACATGGGAGAAGCCGTCGCCGCGTTCAGGACGAGCCTCATCGAGGGAGGAATACCCGAGGACGAGGCCCTGGCGATGACCCGGGAATATCTCAAGACCCTCACAAACTGGAAAGGTATGATACGGGAAACACGGCGAAGTGGTCATCATAAAGAGGAGTAATCCTTCCATGGGTATCCGTGGCTATATTTCCACTTTTTTTTATGGCATGAAGCTCTTCGTGAATCTCCCCGTTATAACCATCCAATGGCGGCTACGGCGCAATGAGGCCAAGAACCGTTTCAAGAAGGAACTCATCGCTTCCGGCATTCCACCTGAGGACGCCAAGGAGCTCGCGGACATGTATCCCTTCAAACTAGGGGACTTTCTGAGCCTTACGAGGAAGACTTCAGACAATTAAGGCCTCTTGAAGATCCGTCTCACAGCTTCGACTCCGTCGCCGACGACCTCGATGTCGTCTATCTCGCCTAGGCCCTTCTCATGGGCCCTCCTGATGTGACCGATCTCGCGGGGATCGAAGCCCATGACCCTGGCGGCGGTGGCGTCGGTGGCCACCACATCGGTCCCAGAGATGATGGTGTCCATCTGGACCGGGCTGCCGTTGACGGGCCCGTTGCCCTCCATAGCAACGAAGCCGTCCACCACCGTCAACGCAGGCCTCAGGACGGTGTTGATGTCCGTGATAACCCTGTGGATCCCCATCATGTGGTACTTGCCCTTAAACTTGTCCGGGAGGAGGCCGAACATGTTCTTCATCCCCAGTGTGACTTTCGTCGCGTTGTGGGTCTTCATCTTCGCTGCGCTGATGACCGCCGACTCCACCACCAGCCATGGCACCTTGATCTTCTTCAGGGTCAGCCCGTCGGGTATCAGCAGCTCCACCCTATCCTTCTCGTGCCTGAGGTTCAGCCACTCCACACCGTTGCTCTCGCACAACTCTGCCATTCCCGTCGCCTTAAAGGCCTTGGTAGCGTTGGTCATGGTCGCGTCAGACTCGACGACCAAAACCTCCACCGGGAGCTCCTGCAGCTTGTGGATGATAGCCTCGACCACGAGGGGGTCTGTGGTGGCCCCTGTGTCCCAGGTCTTCGTCGTGATGAAGTTCACCTTGACGAGGACCCGGTCCCAACCCTCCACCACTTTCCTGTAATCGACGAGATCCAAGGCCCTTCGGACGGGCTCGTGGCCCCTGCTCCCCCTGACAACGGCTACTCTTGACAACTCGTCTCAAGAAGGTTCGGGAGCGGCCCGCTATAACTCCTTCCGAACGGCAAACTAGCGATGGGAAGTGATAATAGAAGATCCGGGGGAGACTAGATGATACGATCAATGGCAGAAGAGGATGAAGGGTTGATCAGCGTCGTAGTCGACATCGACGACACCCTTATAGACACCCGGCGGAGGATGCAGGCTATCTGGCGGGAGGTTCTGGGTCGCAGAGTCCCCCTCCAAGATGTCGAGACCCTCAATCTGCGCGAAATTTTCATGAAGCACGCCCCGGAGGAGCAGAGAGAGCAAGGACCAGAGCATCAGAGGAGGTTCTTTGAGCTACTCCTATGCGAGGACGAGGAAGGTGTCGAGCTGGCTGGGTTAGATGAGCCCATCCCCTTCGCCGACGAGACCCTGCGGGCATGGAGCGATCGCTGCAAGATAGTCTACCTCACGGGGCGGCCCGAGACCACCTGTGACCTGACCATGACCGAGTTGGAGAGGTTCGGATTCCCCACGGAGAACATCGAGATGGCTATGGTCACCCTCGAGGACTGGCGCGGCGGCAGGGTGAACGAAGCCAGGGAGAGGCTGCTCAACTCCATCTCGCAGCGGCACGATGTCGTGAGGGTGGTCGACGACTACCCCGGCTATTTCACCATCTACAGTAAGTTCGACATACCGGACAGGATAGGTCTACTTCTCTCTAAGCGCCACACGCCCCAGGATTTCATCGACAGGGGCGCCACGAGGGTGGTCAAGAGCTGGGAACAGCTGATAGACGATCTGCCAAACCCGACATAGCTGTCACAGACTAGGGACCACACCGTAACGCTGCTTAAGCGCTCTATCGAGAGGGTTTTTTTATATTCGCATCTGCCTATCAGCCTCCGGGGCTGATCTGGGCCATGAACCTGCTGGACGAGCTGAGGCAGACCATTGCGCTCGGGGGCAACATCAGGACGATGGCGGTGAGGGCCCTGATCGCCGAGGCATGCTTTGGCATGTTCTACGTGGTCTGGCAGCCCTACCTGCTGGAGCTAGGCGCCACCCTACCCCAGCTGGGCCTCGTCCAGGGAGTGATGATCCTCTTCGCAGCGGTGGGCTCCCTCCTGTGGGGACGCCTCTCAGACTCCTGGGGGAGAAAGCCCGTAGCGATCGCTTCGATTCTCTGCCGCATAGCAGCCCTGATCTTCTGCCTCACGGCCCGAGGCTGGGGGTCCTTCATCGGCTTCAGCGTCTTCATGGGGCTCTCAGCGACATGGCAGCAGTACAACCCGGCTATTTCGGCCCTTACAGCGGAGTCCGTTGACGATGAGCGGGTCAGCACGGCGATAAGCGTCACCATGTCCCTCGGCATGATGGCCTCCATATCCACCGCCTCCCTCGGCGGCTACCTTGCGTTGAACGGGAGGTACCGGATCATCTTCCTCTCGTGCATACTGGGGGAGATCTTCAACGCCGCCCTCTTCTCCCTCAAGCTCAGAGAGACCCTCGACAAGAGAACTGTGGCCTCACAAGAGCCAGCTGAGAGATGGTGGAGGGGGCTCAGGGACTTGCTGAGGCCTGAGGCTGCTCTGCTCCCTTTCTATGCGGCCGCCGTCATCGGCAGCGTCAGCTACGGCTTGAGCAACTCCATCCTCTACGGGCTGCTCGTGGACGACCTGGGATTCAACACGGTCCAGCTGGGGCTGATGTCGACCCTCTTCGGCCTGTCCTGGGGCCTCTCCCAACTACCCGTGGGGTGGCTCATGGACCGCTACGGGAGGAAGTGGTTCCTGCTCCTCTCCCAGGTCGCCTCGATGGCTGTCATGGCGGGCTACATCCTCTCAAGGGACTTCGCTGTCTTCCTGGTCCTCCAAGCCATCTCAGGCATGAGCCACGCCATGTGGATACCCGCCCAGCTGGCGATGGTCACTGAGCGCGTCCCGTCTGAGAGGAGATCGTCGGCCATAGGGAAGCTCTCCACATTCCCCCTGCTGTTCGGGATCCCAGCACCCTACATCGGGGGGCTGTTATACGAATCGTTGGGATTCGGCGCCCCCATGCTCGTCAGGTTCCTATCCCTGATGGCCTCGTTTTCAATCATACTGGCTTTCGTGAGGGAGGCCGAATAACCCGGTGATATAGGCGCTCTTCGATTGGTACACCCTCTTCAATACCCTCAGCGCGTTCAGTGTCACCCACTTGCTGGGCCTACCCTTCTGCTCTAGGTTCGTCTGCATGCGCCCTGAGGGAGTGTGATCGAGGATCCATCTCCCGTCAGGGTCCCTTCTCCGAAGCAGGACATCGAGGGCGTCATTAATTCTCTCATCCCTTGAGTAATCCAGCCTGGTGACTACGTCCAGCCCCCTCAGGATGTCGTAGCCGAATCGTGGGAAGCCGAGGCTCAGCCAAGAATCGTTTATGATCCTGAAGCCGTGGTGGTCAGCCTTGTAGAGCCTGTGCATCAGGAGGAACTTAGCACCCCTGCTGACGGCCTCACTCATCTCAAGGGTCCTCAGCCTCTCAGGGAACTCGGTGAAGGCGTCTAGTGGTGTTATGGTGCCCATGAAGCAGCCGTGCTTGTCCCTTATGTGGGCCCTCCAGTAGGGGCAGAGCCAGCCCCCGTCCCTGTTCTGGACCTCCACCAGCCAGTCGAGCGCCTTTCGGACCCGCCTGTCGTCTGCGTATCCCATCCTGATGAGGGCGGCGCAGACGTTCCCCGTGAGGCAGGTCATCTCCGACTCCCTGATGGCTCCTGGAGCCCACTCCTCAAAAGGGGGGAGGCTCTTCCCTTTCCTCGCAAGCCTCTCACCCACCTTCACGTACTCGATGTGGGCTCCTTCCTCCTTTTCAGAGCAGAAACCCCCGTCCTCGTGCTGGAACCGCCATATGTAGTCCACGGCCCTCCTGACCCGCTCGTCGCTCCTGTCCAGGCCCAGCATGCCGAGGATCATGAGCTGCCAGTATGTGCTCTTGTACTTAGGCTTGTATGGCTGCGCCTCTGACTCCCAGAACCCCCCTGGTTTCTGCTTGCTGAAAATCCTGTTCACCGGCCTTGAGGCCCCTATGGCTCTTTTGGCCTCCAATACCTGGGGTTCATCAAGTGGTCTTTCGAGGAGGTCAACCAGTGTGAAGTAGCGAACGGATGGATTACCTGGTTCGATGAGCCAACCCGTTGGATCTGCTCTCAGGATATCTCTCCAACCCCCCATCTGGATCCTCCATGTAGGAAATTGTTTTAGAGTGTAAAAAGGGATGATCCTTCATGGTGTTCTCATGAGTCACAAGTTCTTCTCCGAGGAAGAGGTGGCCAGCCTCCATGCGGACGCCAAGGCCTACCTGGTTCAGAGGTGGGAGCCTAGGCCCGGATTCAAGCCTCTCATTCTAACGGGTGGCGAGGGGGTCCACTTCTGGGATGCTGGTGGTAAATGTTACCTAGCCCTGATCTCCCAGCTGTACAACGTCCACATCGGCCTCAACAACAGGGAGGTCATCGAGGCCGCGAAGAGGCAGCTGGACGAGATGGCCTACGCCTCCCCCAGCTACTTCAACGTCCCTATGATTCAGCTGGCGAAGAGACTGGCCCAGATCACTCCCGGGGATCTCTGCAAGACCTTCTTCGGGAACAGCGGGACCGAGGCGAACGAGGTGGCAATCAAGCTCGCCCAGCTCTACAGGGGTGCGTCGAAGATCGTCAGCTACTGGGACGCCTATCACGGCTCCACCTACGCGATGGTGAGCGTCGGGGGGAGCAGCCGGAACCGCCAGTCCCCAGGCCTCAGCATCTTCGAGGAGTTCAAGCACGTCCCGAGCCCCTATTGCTACCGCTGCCCCTTCAAAAAGACCCACCCGGAGTGCGACCTCCTCTGCGCCGACTTCGTCCGTTACACCATCGAGAAGGAGGGGGAGAAGTCGGTTGCAGCCTTCATGGCCGAGCCCATCTGCAGCTGGGCGGGTCAGGTGGTGCCTCCCAACGGCTACTGGCAGAAGATACGGAAGATCTGCGACGATACTGAGGTCCTCATGATCTTCGACGAGGTGATGACAGGCTTCGCCAGGACGGGTAAGATGTTCGCCTGCGAGCACTGGGACATCGTCCCAGACATCGAGACTTACGCGAAAGGAATCACCGCCGGGTATGTCCCCCTCGGGGCGACCATCGTGAACAAGAAGATCGCTGACCACTTCGACGAGAAGGGCTTCCCTCACAGCTACACCTACAGCGGCCATGCCTTGGCCTGCGCCACCGGCCTCGCCGTCATCGACTACTATCACAAGGAGAAGCTCGCCGACAGAGCAGCGAAGATGGGGGATTACATGATGGACGGGCTCAGGAGGATGCAGGAGAGGCAGCCCGTCATCGGCGATGTCCGGGGCCTCGGCCTCTTCATGGGCATCGAGCTGGTCGCGAACCCCGAGACTAAGGAGAAGTTCCGGCCCGAGGGCCTCACCCCGGAGCAGAAGAAGGACCCTGAGCACAACCCGATGGTTTACCTCTCCGACAAGGCCAAGGAGAACGGCCTCATCATAGGCTCCAGCCCCGGCACAGGGATCATCCGGATGATGCCCTATCTGATCATCACGGAGGAGCAGGTGGACGAGGGGCTGAAGCTGCTGGAGGGGACCATCGAGGAGACCTGCAAGAAGTTTGACTACCCCAAGAAGGGGTAGGCCCCCGTTTTTCACATGATTCAGAAGGTTTATTAGAGCCTTACCAAGATGTTTTGCGAACACCCCGGCTGAAGATGGTCTGTAGGATTGCGATTGATCGACTATGAATTTCGATGAGCTCGAGATAAGCCCTGAGGTGAGGAGGGGGCTCGCTGACCTGGGGTTCCAGGAGATGTTCCCCATCCAGGAGCAGGCCCTCCCCAGGATGCTGGAGGGGGAGAACGTCATCGGGCAGGCCAAGACCGGCACCGGGAAGACCGCCGCCTTCGGTGTGCCCATGATAGAGAAGCTGGACTGGGACGCGGAGGGGGTCCAGGGCCTGGTCCTAGCGCCCACCAGGGAGCTCGCCCTCCAGATCTCTAGCGACCTCTCCGACTATGGGAGGTACACCCCCCTCAGGGTTCTCACCGTCTACGGCGGAGTCTCCATCGAGAGGCAGATCCAGGAGCTCAGGAGGGGAGTTCATGTGGTGGTCGGCACCCCTGGGAGAATCATGGACCACATGAGGAGGGGGACCCTCAGCCTCGGCAGGATCAAGGCCGTCGTCCTAGATGAGGCCGACAGGATGCTTGACATGGGATTCGTCGACGACATCGAGTGGATTCTCAGGCGGACTCCCGAAGTGAAGCAGATCAGCCTCTGGTCCGCCACCATCGACGACCGGACTCGCCGCCTCTACAAGCGCTACATGCCCGACGCTCGGATGATCCTCGTGAGCAGGGACGAGATAGCTTTAGAGACCATTGACCAGCGTTACATCAAGGTGGCTCCCTACGAGAAGTTCGATATCCTCACAAAGCTCATAGACCACATGCGCATCGACCGGGCCCTCCTCTTCTGCCGTCGTAGAACCACTGTGGACAGGCTCACGAACCAGCTGAAGAGAGCCAGGTACGACGCCGAGGCCCTCCACGGCCAGCTCAGCCAAGCCAGGAGGGAGGCGGTGCTGGAGAGGTTCAGGGAGGCCAGGCTCAGCCTCCTGGTGGCCACCGAGGTCGCGGCCAGGGGCCTGGACATCGAGGACATCCCCTTCATTATAAACTTCGACATCCCCGACGACCCCCTCATGTACTTCCACAGGATCGGCAGGACGGCGAGGGCAGGCAAGGCTGGGACGGCGGTGACCTTCGTCACATACGAGGAGGACTACGAGCTGGCCCGCATCGAGGCCCTCACGGGGACACGGATAAATAAGATGACCCTGCCCCCTGACTTTCTCCTTTGATCCGTTTTCAGACGATGAGCCTGTCGGCTCCCCTGCTGGGAAGGTATTCCTTGGCCCAGGGAATCGCGAGCTCGTGGAGGGTGCCCGTCCGGGGTACTCCGGCGGGATCCCATCCCATCATCTCGTAGTAGAGATCAACGGCGTGGCGGAGCTCTTCGGGGATCACGGCGGTCTCAGAGAGAGCCCCGCTTGTCTGGGGGGTGAACATCCGGGGGGGCAGCCAGTCATCGGCGGCGGTGAAGCCCGATCTCAGGTTGATGATCTTCGCCAGGGCAAGTGTTCTCTGGGCAACCTTGGCTAGCTCATTGAGAGTGGTGTCCCAGCCCGTGACGGCGTTGAGAAGCTCCACGTACTGATGGTAGTCCCAGGGGACGAAGTTGCAGATGGCGAGGCAGTTGGTGAGGACCCGCATCTCTGAGACGTATTTATAGATGCGGACCTTCTCTCCGCCGAGGCTCTCCAGAGCCACGGGCTCGAGGACGCCAAACGCCTTGAGGCGCTCCATGGCCCGGCCCCTGAGCCCGGTGTCGTGGACATTGTGCTGGTGATCCGCGCCCGTGGGGGAGACTGCGTATCCCAAGCCCAGGGCCCGCTTGAGCCGGGGCTCGTGCATCGGCACCTCCTGCCCCTTCACGTGTACGGCAAAGGCTTCTGCGCCGTTCCCGAGCTTCTCCGCCGCCCGCTTCGTGCCCTCCGCCAGCAGGTCGCCGATTCCCTCCCTCTTCCCGATCAGCTCCACGAGCTTCACCATCGCCTCGGCGTTCCCGAATCTGAGGTCGATGTCCCCAGTCATCTCGAGGGTGATGATGCCCTCTTCGTAGCACTCCATGGCGAAGGCGATCGTCGCCCCGACGCCGATGGTGTCGAGGCCGTACCGCTGGCAGAGCTCGTTCCCCTTGCAGATCGCGGCGAGGTCTGCGACTCCGCAGTCGGAGCCGAGGGCGGCGAGGGTCTCGTACTCTGGGCCGCCGTAGCGGGCCTCGACCTCGTAGGGCTCCTCGAGCTCCACCTTTTTCTTGCAGCGGACGGCGCAGGCGTAGCAGGTCCCCATCCCGACCCTGTACCTGTTCTTTACGGCGATGGCGTCGATCTCCGAGGGGTGCTCGAAGCCGCCGTCCCTGAAGTTCCGTGTCGGGAGGTTCCCCGTCGCGACGCCGGCGTGCATGGCGGCCCCAGTGCCGTACTCGCTGAGGCCGAAGGGGCGGCTCTGTAGCTGCTCCACTATCTTCCTCGCCAGCGCCCTCAGCCTCTCCGGGTCGGCGACCTCGGGGGGGTCGTGCCCGCGTACGGCGACGCCCTTGAGCCGCTTCGAGCCCATGATGGCTCCCATGCCGCTCCTACCGGCGACGTGGTTGAGGTCGTTTATGACGCAGGCGAGTCTAGAGAGCTTTTCACCGGCCTCCCCTATGAGGGCGGTCTTCGCCTGGTCGTCGCCGACCTCCTCCCTCATCCTGTCCTGGCACTCGGCGACCTCGAGGCCCCAGAGCTTGGACGCGTCCCGGATCTCGGCTTCGCCGTCCTCGATCCAGAGCCAGGCGGGCTTCTCCGAGGCTCCCTCGACGATGATCTGATCGAATCCGGCGTTCTTGAGCTCGGTCTGCCAGTATCCTCCGGCGTCGGCCTCCCCGAATCCCCCGGTGAGGGGGGACAGGCCTCCTACTGCGTTGCGGCCGCTCCCCGAGAACGGGGCGCCTGAGATTACTCCGGGGGCCATCAAGAGGATGTTCCCGGGGGAGAGGGGGTCTACTCCCTGGGGCACCTCCCTGAGGATGTGGTAGGCGATGGCGCCCATGCCCCCGAGGTAGGTTCGGTACCAGTTCTCGGGGGGCTCCTCGGTCCTGATGATCTCGTCGGTGAGATTGACCCTGAGGGTCTTACCGTTGTATCCGTAGGGCATGCGATGATCCTCCGGGAAAATATAATAGTAGAATGTTTTAACCTTGACCCGTCCCTCGGAGTTTTTTAAACCCCTGGAGCAGATCACGGAGTGAGTGCCATGTCCGATGCGTATTTCGGGTCCCAGCCCTCCCCGGCGGAGATAGAGGAGAGGGTGAAGGACTTCCCATCCTGGCTAGAGATCGACCTCGATAATCTGCGGTTCAACCTTGAGCAGATCAGGGAACGGGTCGGGGTCGAGGTGCTGCCCTGCGTTAAGACGAATGCCTACGGCCATGGCCTCGTCCCCGTGGTCGCCTACCTGATGAGGAGGGGGGTCAGACGGGTTCTGGTGGCGAAGCTCTGGGAGGCATTGCAGCTCAGGGAAGCCGGCCTCGACCTGGGGATCATCAACCTCGACCCCGTGTTTATGGACGCGCAGTACGAGGAGGTCGTCCGGAGGGGCATCACGCAGGCTATCTACACCCGGGAGCACGGCCGGGGGGTGAGCGAGGCAGCCCGGAGGCTCGGGAGGGAGGCGGAGGTCTTCGTAAAGGTGGACACGGGGTTGGGCCGGGTGGGGGTGCGCCATGAGAAGGCTGCAGATCTCGTCGAGTGCATCTCTGAGCTTCCCGGGGTGGTGGTTGAGGGGATCTTTTCTACCTTCTCCGAGGACCGGGAGCTCGACGCGGTGCAACTGGAGAGGATACTCGGGGTGGACCGGGAGCTCAGGAAAAGGGGGATCGAGGTTGAGACCAGGAGCTTGGCGAGCAGTAACGCGGTCTTCCATCTTCCTGAGAGCTATCTGGATGCGGTGAGGCCTGGGCTGGCGCTCTACGGCCTCTATCCGGAGTCGGAGGACCGGGGGGCGGGGCTTGAGCTGAGGCAGGTGCTCTCCTTCAAGGCGAGGCTGGAGCATGTGAAGGTGGTGGAGGCGGGGGACAGCCTGACCTACAGCCGGAGGTTCGTGGCGCCTGGGAGGATGCGGGTGGGGACGGTGCACGTGGGCTACTCTGATGGGTATCCCCGGGGGTTGACGAGGAGGGGTTTGGTTAAGGTCGAGGGGGTGTTGAAGCACGTGCTGGGGACGGTGTCGGTGAACCACCACGTGGTTGATCTGGAGGGATTGGATGTGGGGCCGGGGGATGTGGTGGAGCTGGTGTCGCTGGAGGGGGAGCTCTCCCTGGAGCGGGTCTCGGAGACGGCTGGGATCTCGCCCTACCAGTTCTGCGTGGGTTTGAACCTGTTGACGCCCCGGGTCTACTATGAGGGCGGTGCTCCTGTGGCATTGAGCGAGCCGAGGCTGGTGGGAGGCTGAAGGCTCCCCACGGGGTGGGGTACTGATTTAAATCCGGGGGTTGTATTCTTGTTGCAGTGGCCGGGGTAGCATAGCTTGGCTAATGCGCTGGACTCATGATCCAGAGGTTTGTGGCACCAGCGCCCAGGCCGGATAGAGAGCGTGGGT
>CP070640.1:1339309-1342468 GCA_020354065.1 Candidatus Bathyarchaeota archaeon | reverse complement strand
AGGGCCTGCTCTCCCATGAGACCCTTGAGGAGACCTCGAAGACCGTCTCCGCCACCGCACCGAGGACTCCCTAGATCTCGCCGCACCTTATCTCGTGGTGCCTCTCCAACTGGTTGATCCGCCCCTCTAGATCCTCGAAAACGCCTTCGTGGCCGGGGAGAACAATACTAAACCCCAGTCCCCTGAGGCGCTCCAGGGATCTGAGATAGTCGGCGAGGGGATCGCCTTTCTGGAACGTGTGGAGACTTACGTGGGAGGTGATCTTCGGGAAGACGTGGTCGCCCGAGAAGAGAAGCTCCCTACCCTGGTCGTGGATGCAGATGTGATCTCTTGAGTGGCCCGGAGTCCAGATGACGTGTAGCATGGAGCCCTCGAGTTCGAGGGTCGCCCCATCGGCGACAGTCCCATCTATCTTGAGGGAGGGTCGAGGCCTTCTGAAGGCTTGCTCATACCTACTCAGGATATCGAGGAGCCCCCCTCCCCCCCACATCTTAGTCTCATCTCGAGTCTCCTCGTAGCCCCTCCTTCCAAGAGCCGCCCACCTCTTCTGGATCTCGACGGCTTCCTCGTGGGCGAGAATCCTGACCTCGGAAACTTTCCTGATTCTGTCCACGAGGCCTGTGTGATCCCTGTGGAGGTGGGTCAGGATGATCTGTTCAAGATCTTTTACGTTCATGCCGAGGCCTTTCAGCTGCTCCAGCATGGCTTTGAACGCCTCCTTGGATTGTACGCCGGTGTCGATCAGGGTGCAGGAATCCAAAAGCAGGTACGAGTAGGTGCGGCCTAGGGGGTTGTAACGCATCGGTATCTCCAGCTGGAAAACACCATCAGCGATCTCGGGCATGGGCAGACCCTACTCGGGAAAAGGATGACGCGGGAGCTTTAGGTCTTCTGGTCCGAGATCATCAAGCGGATGCAGGCCATTCGACCCACTCGAGTCATCTGGTCAAAGAAAATACCGATGCACTCGCTACGTGTCAAAATTAAAATCTGATCAGGATCACCGGGGGTGGTTCTTCTCGTCCAGAGCCCTCGCGTGAGCCATGGCAATGGGTTTCGGTAGACCTAGTTTGCCCATCAGGCTCCTCACAATCTCCACGCTTGTCTCAAGGGATATTAGATGACCCACCGAGACATAGAGGGCGGAGCCCTCCTCCCGTGGTAACTCTGCGCCGACGACCCTCCCCCTGTGAACAATGAGCCTCCAATCACCCCTATCTTCTTTCCCCTCCCCCACGAGCCTCCTCCCAGCGACCCCTATAGTGGGGGCATCCAGCTCAAGACCCACATGTGTGGCAAGACCGCAGCCCCTGGGATGCGCGACGCCGTGGCCATTGACGAGGAGGACGTCGAAGCCGGAAACCTTCCTGGCCGCGGAGATTACAGCCGGAGCCTCCCTGAAAGCGAGGTAGCCGGGGATGTAGGGGAAGCTGGAGTCGACAACTGCAGTTCCGCACTCCATGGCACGATCCCTCTCTAAGACAACGCAGGCGCAGTATGCTCGATCGTCATAGTAGGCTGCGTCAACCCCTGCGATCTTAGTTATCCCATAAAAGGTGTCGATGGAGATGACCTTCTCCGCCATCCTCCTCTGGGTCTCCGCCAACTTATTCAGAGGCTCGTCAGTCACGAAATCCGAGAAAGCCGCCTTTCCGGAGCCGAGGGATTGAACAACTTTGTAGATGTGCTCCTCATAATCCTCTCTCCTCAGGGCATCCTCTATGGCTTGGGTTGCGATGGGGTCTCCCATGGCAAGGGATAACTGGCGGGGCGTGGTGACTTGGTCTTCAGGCACCTGGTCCAGGAGATCGTTCAAGGCGGCGTAGAAGTCGAAAGGCGTTGCCATCGTTATTTCATTGTTGGATCTGATTATTGGGGTTTGGCCTTGGATTGCTTGATGGAGAAAAAATCGTGAATAATAGATAGATTTCTATTTCCTCTCTATCTTCCAGCTCGTGCCTTCCTTGGTGTCCGAGAGGATCACCCCGGTTTCGGCGAGGAGATCCCGGATCCAGTCCGAGAGTTGGTAGTTCCTCTCTGAACGCAGCTTCTCCCTCAACTTGGATATGACAACGATGAGTTCCTCGGTCAGCTCGTCGGTCTCTACTCCGCGCTTCTCGAAGAGGCCGAGCGCACTAAGAAGTTTCCGGTATGTCTCGTATGCCTTTAGTAGGACGCCCTTGTTGGGCGCTTCGGAGACGTACTCGTTGATGGTTCCTGAGAGGGCGTGGAGAGCATCTAGGGCTCCATGGGTGTCGAGGTCGTCGTCCATCGCCTCCTCGAAGCGCCGCCTCTGCTCGTATACCTCGCTCAGAAAGCTCTTCTCCCTATCCGTGAAGTCGAGGTTCTTGTCTTTGCTTCGAATGGCGTTATCTATGAGGTCCAGGGTATTCTCAAGCTTGGCTGTGGAGTTCTGGGCGATCTCCATGGTCTCCTCCGTGTAGTCCAACGGCCTGCGGTAGTGGACGGAGAGAAGGAAGTACCTGTAGGCCTCCGCTCCGAACTTGGAGATGACCTCGTCGAAGGAGACATAATTGCCCAAGCTCTTCGACATGCTCCTCCCGTTGATCATCAGGTGGCGCACGTGCATCCAGTAGTTGACGAACTGCCTGCCAGTCAGGCTCTCGGACTGGGCGATCTCGTTCTCGTGGTGCGGAAAAGCCAGGTCCTCTCCGCCAACGTGGATGTCCAGGGAGTCGCCCAGGAAGCTCCGGGTCATGACACTGCACTCGATATGCCAGCCTGGGCGTCCCTCGCCCCACGGGGAGTCGTAGTAAACGCCCCGCTCGATCTCTTCCTCGGTGGACTTCTTCCAGAGGACGAAGTCGTGCAATGCCTCCTTGTCGTACTCGTCCTTCGCCATCCTCTCCGTGGACTTCACCTTGGTCACGTCTACACCGCTCAGCTTCCCGTAACGTGGGAACTTGTCTATGTCAAAGTAGACACCGTCCCCTGCGACGTACGCGACGCCCTTGTCAAGGAGGGCCTTGATGAACTCTATCATTTGGGGGATATACTCCGTGGCCCTCGGGTAGGTGGTGCTCCGCTTTAGGCTGAGAAGGTCCAGCCCTCGGAAGAAGGATCCGATGTATCGGTCGGTGAACTCCTTGAGGGTGACTCCCTCCTTCCCAGAGCCTCTGATGGTCTTGTCGTCGATGT
>CP070640.1:1334900-1339209 GCA_020354065.1 Candidatus Bathyarchaeota archaeon | reverse complement strand
GGCTGGTCTTCCAGACCTACGCCCTCTGGCCCCACATGAGGGTCTTCGAAAACGTCGCCTTCGGCCTAAACTTCCGAAAGGATGTGGGGAGGGAGGAGAGAGAGAGGCGCGTCCAGGAGACCCTGAAGCTCGTGGGCTTGGAGGGGTTGGAGAGGCGTTTTCCCAGCCAGCTCAGCGGTGGGCAGCAGCAGAGGGTCGCCCTGGCTAGGGCCCTGGTGATCGAGCCCCGGGTGCTTCTGCTGGATGAGCCCCTGAGCAACCTCGACGCTAAGCTCAGGGTCCAGATGAGGACAGAGATCAAGAGGATCCAGAAGAGGCTGGGGATAACCGCCATCTATGTCACCCACGACCAGGAGGAGGCCCTCAGCATCTCCGATGAGATAGCCATCATCAACCTGGGCGCGGTGCAGCAGATAGGCACCCCCAGGAGCATCTACGAGGACCCTGACAACAGCTTCGTAGCCGGCTTCATAGGCCTCGCCAACTTCCTCTGGGGGAGGATCTCCGAGATCTACGAGGAGGGGCTAAAGACAACCCTGACCACAAAGGAAGGTGTGGAGATAAAAGCCGAGCTGGAGCCGGACGAGGACTGGGTGAGCGGGGCTGGTGTCATCGCATCGGTCAGGCCCGAGGCGGTCGCCCTCTACAAGCACGGCTCGGCCCCGAGCCACTTGAACAGGATCGATGGCAGCGTGAGGCTAACCAGCTATCTGGGGAACCGGGTCCGGTACGAGATCGAGACCGTCTGGGGGGACACCCTGCGGGTCGACACCTACAACCCGAGGCACCAGTACGTCTACCAGGAAGGCGAGAAGGTCTCGATGGCCTTCGACAGCAAGGACGTGAAGCTGATAAGGACTGAGTAGCTCTCAGCTCCCCTTGGGTTTTCTGGACGAGTAGATGTCCAGGGGCGTCTGACCCGTGAGCTTGGACTCCTTTATCAGGAAATCCCTGAGCTCGCCCTCGTCGGTGAAGATCCTGGTGGCGTACCACTCGAAGAAGGGGCTCGGCTCGTAGGGGTAGTAGACGTAGACCATCTTGGCCAGCGCCTTGGCGTAGACCATCTCGCACATCACGCCGGCGCTGATGCTTGCTCGTGGGTGGTAGACGACGACCAGGGCGCTGTTCTCGATGATCTTGTAGTCGGTGTCTATGATCTGGAAGCGTAGGTTCTTTATGCCGGTCTCGAGCTCCAGGGCGTCGATCTCCTGCTCTATGGTGCCTGTCCTGTATTCCATTGTGAACCTGAGCATGGTTGGCCTCGGCTCCCCCCTCTCGATTGCCTCGTTCACCATCGCCCTCCAGGCCTCCACGATGTTCCAGTCTTTGATCATGTAGGGGTCGAAGACGACGTAGTATTCGCTGAGGGACTGGCCGAAGCGGAAGATGTTCTCGAAGAACTCCTCTTCCTCGCCTGTGATGGGGTGGCTCATGTAGACCTTCTCACGGCCCCTGCTCCAGACAACGTCCTTGAGGAACTCGGGGCCGTTCTCGAAGGCGACCAGCTGGACCTCCCTCCTCGGGGTGAAGAGCCTGGCGAGATCGTAGACTCCCTGAACCTCCTCCCTCCTCCAGTTCGCGGTCTCCCCAAGGGTGAACTTGTGCCCCTGCCACTGGATGTCCTGCTTCAGGCGGTTCCGAACCCTGAGGATGTCGTCAAAGATGACGACGAACATGTCGGGGTCCAGGGCTTTTACCTCGTCAGCGTGGAGGCCCTGGTATCGGTTTCCCTTCCACTCGAAGTGGAAGGGAGTGCTGACGATGTGGGTTCCCCCCTTCTTCTCTATCTCCTGGACGATCCTAGCGATGGCCGCCTTGTGGAAGCGCTCCATCCTCTCCGGGGAGCTGTCGTAGAAGTCGAGGATGTTCATCTTGGACAGGGTGGTGTCCTCGAGCTCGGCCTCCTCTACGATGTACTGGAAGAGGTGGTGGTAGTGGAAGTTCTGTGTCTCCCGCATCTGGAGCAGGAGGTCGTCCCTGCCGTTGCCAGGGGAGCCTGTGCAGACGATCACCCTTCTCTCGGACGTCATCGCTTTCAAGGTTAGAATGTAACAGTCGGGATATAATTATAGGTACCTGTAAACGATGAAAGACGGCTTCTTATACTAAAAGAATCAACTCATATACTGGTTGTCATTCCCCCGATGATCGAGACATCCGAATCGCATTCTGGGCAGAGCCCTCCATCCGTGATGAGGTATTCCACTATGTTGAAGCCGTATCGGCTTATCAACAGTGACCCGCAGCGGGGGCAGTAGGTGTTCTCCCCCTTGTGACCTGGGACGTTCCCGACATAGACATATTCCAGCCCTCCCTCCACTGCTCGGTTCCTAGCCCATTCCAGGGTCTCAACCGGGGTGCCCCGGTCTAGCCCGAATTCTCTAGCCCTATATGCAGGGTAGAACCTTGTGAAGTGGACAGGCGTGTCCCTGCCGAGCTCACCCTTGGCCCGTGAGATGATCTCATCTATGCACTCCTCTGTGTCGTTGGCGCCTGGGATGATCAGGTTAACCAGCTCGATGTGCAGCCCCTTGCTCCTCGCCCTCGATGCGTTCCTCCAGACCGGGTCGGGGCTAGCCCCGTTGCAGAAGCGCCTGTAGAATGCGTTGTCCCCCTTGATGTCGACGCAGAGGGAGTCGAGGCCGGCGTCTATGAGGAGGTCAAGGGCCTCGATGGTCATGTAGCCGTTGGTGTTCAGGTTGCGATACAGTTCCTTCTGCGACGCCAGCCTGAAGCAATCGAGGATGTACTCCAGGAGTGTGCAGGAGGCCTCGTTGAAGGTGAAGGACAGCCCCCTTGAGCCCCGGTCAAGGGCGAGGGTGACAAAGGACTCTGGGCTCGTATAGCTCGCCCTGGCCGAGGGCGGTGACGCCATGCTCAGGGTGTGGTTCTGGCAGTAGACGCATCTCAGATTGCACCCATAGCTCCCTGCGGAGAAGGCCCTGGATCCGGGCCAGTAGTGGAACAGGGGCTTCTTCTCGATGGGGTTGTTAGTGATGGAGGTCAGGCGCCCATACGTCACACTGTACAGGTGTCCATCAATGTTCCTCCTTGAACGACAGAAGCCCGAGCCATCCTTCTCGATCAGGCACCTGCGCTCGCACACCCCGCACAGGGCCGAGCCGTCGGGCTGCGATTCATAGAGGAGAGAATCCACGACACCAGCTGCCATAGAGATCACGGTCTTTAAAGAATGTCTTCGAGCCCTTTTTCTTCTATCCTATTCTGCAGATCGAGCAGGAGTCCGACCGAGAGCTTCTTGAAGCCCAACCCCTCGTAAAACGACAAAGCCCTCTCATTTCGGGCTAGGGTCCCGGTCGTGATATTCACCCTCTCTTTCTTTGCCTTCTTGAGCAGCGTCTCGAAGAGCATTCTCCCTGCCCCTAGGCCCCGGTGGTCCTCTCGGACTGCTATGTGCTCGATTTCATAGTAAGGGCCGGCCCACTCGCTCCTGCCCCGGGCGAAGGACATGTATCCGACGACCCCCCCTCCTATACCTTCAGCGACGTAGACGCCTCTAATTTCATCCTCGAAGTGCTCCTCCTCGAGCTCATCCATGGTGAGTTCGAGCTCGTAAAGGTCTGCGAGAAATCTGTGCATCTGGTCTGTCAGCTCGTTGATGGTGTCGATGTCCTCTACTCTTGCTTCTCTGATGGTTATCTTCAAACTTGAATAACGCCCCGAGCAAGGCTAACAAATCAATCACAAATAAGCCTTCCCGGTTTTATGTCACAGTGCCCATCCAGGTGTCAATGGTTTCAGAGGTCGAGATCGTGTGGAATTGGGAGAGTTTACAATTGAACTCTTAAAAAATGAGAAATGGGGATTCTCATAGTCTTGGAGTTCAGACGTCTCCGTTCTGCTCTATCTTAGTGTCCTCGTAGGGGGCGGCCACCCTCCTGTAGAACTCCAGCTTGCAGCACTCCAGAACGCCGACTGCACGGTTCAGGTTGAAGTACCTCAGTGGGTAGGCGCCCTTCAGTATCCTGGTTATGATGTAGTTCAGCTCCCCGTCGACGCGGTCAACCGGCTGCTCCTTCAGGATGCCGATCAGCTCCCCCAGGGCGTTCTCATACTTGGGTCTGTCCTCCATCTTGATGTAGGGTATTCTCCTTCACCTCGATCCGATTTTGGGCGGATCATCTTTAAAGGCTTTGAGCGCATGGGAGCTCACTCAAAATCATCTTAGGCCTCGGCCTTCCCGAACCCTTTATCGATCATCAGCCAGTGCCCTAGGAGCTCGCTGCCGTCCTCGTTGAAGTAGAAATCCCCGTTGAATCGCTTCCCCTCGAGGAGCAGGGGGAGCCAG
>CP070640.1:1329540-1334800 GCA_020354065.1 Candidatus Bathyarchaeota archaeon | reverse complement strand
TAATTTGATTGATTATCTTTGCGATGGTGAGAATCCCCAATATGAATAGGCCCCACCCAAACACTGTTAGGGGTGATGGTAGACCGAGATCGAAGTAGGTGAAAGTCCCGGTTGAGGTGTGTATGTACTCGTCGATGGCGGCTGTGCCGAGAGCCACGGTTAGTAGAACTAGCAGGCTCGTGAACCTCATTGTCATCGAGGCCCACACGCATACTACTGATGAGATGAAGAAACCCACGAGGAAGAAGGTAGGCTTTAGAGTGTGATACCCACCATAGAAGAAGGATGCGAATGCAGCCGCAAACAGCAGGTAAACGATCACAACGTTCAAGAAGCTCGATTCTTCACGTCCCTCTAACCACTTGATGACGCTCATCTCGTAACCCTCTAGTAAGCTTAATATCCCTCCATAGGATAGTAAGCGTATTATATGCATTAAAATATAAAACAGTAAGTATCGAGGAGGTATTACCCTGAGCTATATTTTGGATCCCCCTGCGCTCTTCCTTCTTGGGATGTTCCTCTACTACATCTCCAATAGGCTCGGATGGAGAAGAGAGATAACGGTTACGGTGGGTGCCTTTATCTCCCTCATCCTCTTCATGGGCGGGAGCACGCTGCTCTATCTGGACATCGTCGACTGGCCCCTGCCCCCCACCGAGGGACCCGTCTGGATGTTCCATACTAACTACACTGGGATTGCCAAGGCTGATTTTCCTCTCTCCATAGCCGTTTTCATGCTCTTACTCTATCCAAGCTGGCAAATTGCAGGGTTCCTGGTTGCGAGAAGAATGGATACGGGGTCCTTTCTACTTCCCCTCGTGTCATACGATCAAGTTAAAAGTCGGCGGGTTAAGCCGGAGACCCAGTTTGTGGTTAAGAGGGGGGGCTCCCCACGTAAGCTGACGCGCGAAGCCGTCGAGGCCCTCGGAGGCATCGGAAGATTCGTGGAGGAGGGCGCTCGGGTCCTTATCAAACCCAACATATGCGGGGGGAACCCGCAGATCCATGGATCCTTCACGAGGATTGAGGTCGTCGATAAGCTCGTGGACATGATCCGGGGGGTGAATGCCGAGCCCATCGTTGTCGACTCCGACATGATCTGGACCAAGTTCAAACCTGTTGCCGACGCCCAAGGCTGGAAGGAGTGGGCCCAGAAGAAGGGCGTGACCCTTAAGAACCTCAGGCAGACGAGGAGAGCTCGCTTCGACTTCGGCGAGGGGAGCGCCATCGGCGTCGTGCCGGTCTCCCTGGAGCTGGTCGAGGCTGATGTTATCATATCCGTCCCCGCGATGAAGACCCACCTCCTCACAGACGTGACGCTAGGCATGAAGAACATGTACGGCACCTTCCCGGAGGAGAACAAGGCAAAGTACCACCGGTTCGGCATCGAGAATGTCATCTACGAGGTCAACAGGGCCTTCACTCCCCACCTCACCATCATCGACGGCACCATCGGCGGCGAGGCCTACGGACCCCTCTCCTGCAGGCCGTTGGACTTTAAGACGATAATAGCTTCCAACGATGTCGTTGCTGCGGATTCCGTGGCCTGCATTCTTATGGGATACGACCCCTTTGTCGTGGAGCACATCAAGAAGGCTCACGAAAGAGACCTGGGAAAGGCTGATGTCACCTTCGACCCGTCGAGCCTCGATGAGGCGCACGAGAAGGATGGTAACTGGGAGAGGCCCGATCCCGAGGTCACTAAGTTCTACGAGGGGCTGGTGGAAGTCTTCCTCCAGCTGCCGGGGATGCAAAACGTCTTCGACATCGCCGCCGACTTCGTGCTCTTCGGCATGGCCACACTCCCGATACTGAGAGACCTGACTCCAGCCTTGGAGAGTGTCATGGACGATGTCCTGGGGGGACTCATAAGGAGTGGATATAGAAGCGTCAAGCTGGCAGATGAGGGGCTCAACCGTATAAGGGAGATACTCAGGATCGAGACATAGAAGCTGGTAGTCCAACCTTCTATGGGGTCTGAACACTTTGTGAATCGTGTCCCCAACTTGAGTCTCACTTGGGTGATGCGAAGAGCCACAGGAGGGCGTACGCCACCCTCGAGGCCCAATCCTCTGGAGGGGGATAGTACATCACATAGGGTTCCTCGAAGGGCTTGGAGAGGTCGCGCCCGAATCTGTTCTTAGCATGCCGGTAGTACCAACGCTCGAGGAGCCCCCGATCGAGCCTCCTCAAATCGATGTCGAGCTCGGTCTCCATCGCCACAGGGCGCCCCCTCTTCATGCCTGCGAATACATGATAGCAGCTGACGAGCCGGACAATAGGTCTCATCTCCGAGAAGACCAGCATCTCCAGGGGCATCTCCCTCACCTGGGTGAACCATTTCTGCCCATGGCTCCCTCCCCACGGGTAGGGGCCTTTAGGCGAAGTAGAGTAATTCACTCTCCTCGCCTCGGGTGCCGTGACCCCCGAGTAGACCTCCACGCCGTGACCTGCGCAGTCGACGGGGCCCACCGACGACACGATGACTCTCTGCATCCTAGAGGCCTGTGCGTCGAAGTGGATTTGGATCTGCTCGTAGTCATGGTCGTGGTCCTTGTTCAGATCCCTCCAAGTGCAGTCCTGCCTCTTCCAATAGACCTCGTAGAGGAGGCACACACCTCGTTTCTCAGAGTCGACGACGATGCGGTAGGCCATGAACTCGGGGGGGAAGGGCTCAGTACCGTGCCCTTGAGGGTCGATGACGACAGGCTTGAAATCCTCCGCCATCTCGGAGCAGTATGCGACGGAAGCTCCCGGCACAACATACTTGTCCTGCGTGTCAGGCTCCAGAACATAGGATTTCCCCTCGATCTCAAGATTCACGGAGTTCACCCAAAGACTTTGATGGGCACACCCCGAGGATGTAACAGGGAATGACCCCGGAGATATGCCTCATATTTTATTATCATAAGACTATTAAACTTCTGCTAATGCTTGCGATGGGTTCCAGAATTGAGGTGGACCTCCGTGAAAACCTAATGTTCTCGAGGCTATTCCTTAATTGTATTGCAGATGTCCTTCAATTCCCTTTTGTAGCCTGGGTCTAATTCATGCTCCTTCGCTCCCTTGATCATCCGTCCGTGGTACTACCTGGTTAGTGTGATGGGCCCTTCGGATCGGTGAACTTCCCTCAGCAGGGGCCAGAGGGCAGGAGCTCGTACTTTCTCTTTGTCTCGATATTTAGAACAGGGGAGGCGGAGGAGTAGCATTTAAACCCGGTCCCTACCGTGGATGTCCTGAGGATGACAGCCCCTGTCTTCGCTCACCTCCACCCCCGGATCCGGGAGGGCCTCGAGATCCTCGGGATACGGGAGCCGACCCCGCCCCAGGATAGGGCCGTTGAGCCCATCATAGGGGGGGAGAACGTGTTGCTCATCGCCCCCACGGCGAGCGGGAAGACGGAGGCCGCCCTCCTCCCGGTCTTCCACGCCCTCCTGGAGGAGGAGCCCTCGGGGGGCATAGAGGCCGTCTACATCACTCCCCTCAGGGCCCTCAACAGGGACATCCACAGGAGGCTCATGTTCTGGGCGGAGCACCTGGGCGTCGGGGTCCAGATCAGGCACGGCGACACCACGCAGAGCCAGAGGCGGAGGCAGGCGGCGAGGCCCCCGAGGATGCTCATCACCACCCCGGAGACGCTGCAGGCCATCCTTCCGACGAAGGCGATGAGGGGGCATCTGGAGGGGGTTAGGTGGGTCATCGTGGATGAGATCCATGAGCTCGCCGACTCCAAGAGGGGGGTGCAGCTGACCCTCGGCATGGAGCGGCTTGAGAGGCTTGCTGCGGGCCCGATTCAGCGCATCGGGCTGTCGGCGACGGTGGGGAACCCTGTGGAGGTGGCAGGCTTCCTCGGGGGGAGGCATCCGGTCCGGATCATCGAGGTAGAAGTGGACAAGAAGTACAGCTATGATGTGGAGTTCCCGGAGCCGGGGGACGATGACTTCGACCTGGCCTCTGATCTGGGCACCACCCCGGAGGCTGCGGCAAGGCTTAGGAGGATTATCGACCTGGTGAATGGCAAGACATCTACCCTCGTCTTCGTCCAGGGCCGGGGGCAGGCTGAGAGCCTCGGTCACAGGCTTGGGATGATAGAGCCCCTCGTAGAGGTCCACCACGGCTCCCTCTCCAGGGAGCAGCGCCATTCCGTCGAGGACAAGTTCAAGGCGGGGGAGCTGAAGGCCATCATCTGCACCTCAACCCTCCAGCTGGGAATCGACATCGGGGACGTCGACCTCTGCATCCAGTACCTCAGCCCGAGGCAGGTCTCCACCCTGATCCAGAGGGTTGGGCGGGCGGGCCACACCCTCGCCGAGAGATCCGAGGGGGTTCTCCTCTCGGCCTACGGGGAGGACGCCCTGGAGTCCCTTGTGGCGGCTGAGAAGGCCCGGAAGGGGGAGCTGGAGAGGACTGAGATCCACATGAATGCGGGAGATGTCCTCGCCCACCAGATCGTGGGCCTCTCCCTAGACAAAGAGGAGATGGGGGAGAAGGAGGCCTACAGGCTGGTCACGGGGGCGTACCCGTATAGGGGCCTCACCCGGGAGGAGTTCGGGGAGAACCTCAGCTTCCTCAAGGCCATCGGCCTAGTCTCGAGGAGGGAGGGAGTATCCATGAGGAACAAGGGAAGGAGATACTACTACGAGAACCTGGGAATGATGAACGACGAGCGGCGCTACGCCTTCATCGACGTTGTCACGGACAAGGTGATCGGCACCGTTGGGGACGAGTTCTGGAGCCTCAGAGCGAGGCTGGGCCTTAACGTCATCCTGAAGGGTAGGGTCTGGAGGATACTCCAGATCGACGAGGAGCGAGGTGTTCTCCACGTCCTCCACTCGGAGGATCCCCTAGGGGCCCTGCCCGGCTGGGACGGGGAGCTCATCCCCGTGCCCCGTGATGTCGCCCAGGAAGTGGGGGAGCTGAGGGAGGCCGTCGCCCAGGAGATGGAGAGGCTCGGCTCGAAGGAGGAAGCCGTGCGATCGCTATCAAAGAGGCTCAAGACGGAGCCGTCGGTCATGAAGGTGGCGGCTGACGAGGTAGAGGCCCACGTCAAGGCTGGTTTCCCCCTACCGACGAAGAGGAGGATCCTGCTGGAGGCCTACGACAAGTACTTAGTTGTCCACAGCGGCTTCGGGGAGAGGGTGAACAGGACCCTCGGCGCTATCTTCGACGCGGTCCTCTCCGACCACGACCTCATCTACAGCTGGTGGAACGACCCCTACCGCATCCTGGTGGAGGCCCCCAGGCGCCTCGACAGGTT
>CP070640.1:1325409-1329440 GCA_020354065.1 Candidatus Bathyarchaeota archaeon | reverse complement strand
GTGGGGACCCTGACGCTCTCGACGTTGTGCGTGTGGACCCAAGCCCCTTCTTCGATTGAAACGGTGGCAACGCCGATGGCCTCGCCATACTTTATAATCTCTTCCCCCCTCTCCAAGCCGGTCAGGGCGATCTTGTGGCCGAAGGGGACATCCTTCGAGACCCTGGGCCTTCCAATGACCCTGGCCTCGGGCGAGAGCACCTCGACGACCCCCCCAGCCCTCACATCGGAGGTGACCGTGGCGACGTTGTCCCTCTCATCTATCTGTATCGCCCTCTTCATCCTCAAAGCCTCCGCCTTCCAGAATATCTTTCTCACACGCCTCATAGAAATTAAAGCTTGTTCCAGTAACCGCGGAAAACGTTATCAGCGCAAAGGAGATGATGTGAGTGGTGTGTTTTATGGGTGTTGAGCGGGAGCTTTTGATGATCCCAGGGCCGACCATGGTATCCCCCAGAGTCCTGAGGGCCCTTGCGAAGCCCGTCCTCAGCCACGTGAGCACGGAGTTCGTGGAAGCCTACACGGAGGCCCTGGAGCTGCAGAGGAAGCTCTTCCTGACCGAAGGCACGCCCTTTATGCTCTCGGGGAGCGGCACCCTGGGCATGGAGGCCGCCATCGCGAACCTCGTGGAGAAGGGGGACCGGGTCCTCTGCGTCGAGAACGGCTTCTTCGGTGAGAAGTGGGAGGAGATCGTGGAGGCCCACGGCGGTGTCGTGGACCGCCTGCGCTTCGAGTGGGGTGCCCCCCTGGACCTCAAACAGGTGGAGGAGAGGCTCTCCTCCAATGACCACAAGGCCCTCACGGTGGAGCACGTGGACACCTCCACCGGCATAGCCAATCCCCTGGACAAAGTTGGGGAGCTCGCCAGGGAAACGGACGCCCTCTACATCGTGGACAGCGTCTGCGGCATCGGGGGCATGCCCCTGAGGATGGACGAGTGGAGCATCGACCTCTGCCTCACCGGGAGCCAGAAGGCCGTGGGAGCTCCCCCTGGCGTCTCCATGTTCTGCCTGAACGAGAAGGCCTGGGAGGCGGTGGAGAAGAGGAAGACTCCCATCCAAGACTACTACGCAAACCTGAAGAGGTGGAGGCCCATCATGGAGAATCCGAGGGGCTACTTCGCCACACCAGCTGTTGGCATGGTCCTCGGGATGAGGGAGGCTCTCCGCATCATCCACGAGGAGGGGCTGGAGGCGAGGTGGAGGAGGCACAGGGTCTTCTCCGACGCGTTCAAGGCCGGGCTCGAGGCCCTGAACCTGGAGCAGTTCCCTGCCAAGGGCTCGGAAGCCCACACCCTCTCGGTGCCCAGGATACCTGAGGGCGTCAGCGACTCCGACATGCGAGGCCTGATGAGGATCAAGTACGGGGTCATCATCGCCGGGGGCCTCGGCAAGCTCGGTGGGAAGACAGTGAGAGTGGGGCACATGGGGAACGTGACTACAAACGACCTCGTAGCGACCATGTCCGCTCTGGAGATGTCCCTGATGGAGCTGGGTCACGACATGGAGCCCGGTGCCGGCCTAGGCGCAGCCGAGAAAGTCTTGGCTACCCACAGGACAGAGGCCTAACCCCTTTTCCTCCAAATATTTTACAGAGCTGACTGCTTCCTCGAGAGGCTCGCGTTTCTCCGGAATGGTCAAAGGAAGTCCCTAAGGTTCGATCCCTGCCTGAGCCCTATCTTGGACCTCACAAGCCTCTCCAAGGCGGAGGCGACCTGCTCTGCTATGATCTCCACCAGCTTCATGTCCTCCTCGGTGAAGGGGATGGGCTTGGTCCTACCGATGTCTATGACCCCCACCACGCCTTCTGCCATCTTCACTGGGACGGCCAGCTCTGTCAGCACCTCCCCGCCTTCTCCGACAGATGTGGACATCCATTCCTTGTCCTTCTCAGTGTCCGGTGCGAGCTGGGCCTCACCTGTGCGTACAGCCCTGGAGGCGAGGCTGCTGCCCTTGACGGAGAGCTCGTCGTACTCGTCCTCCTGGGCGCCGACCGGCTTTATGACCTCTCCCTCGACCACGGAGAAGGCTCCGCGATCGATGCCGAGCATGGCCCTCAGGAACTCCAGGGTGAGCCCTCCGACCTCCTCCACGGTCTGGACCTCCCCAAGGTCGACCCAAAGGCTGTAGATGGCCTCCAGCATCTCCTGGTATCGGATGCGGTCGGAAACGTCCCGGAAGATGCCCTCAAGGCCGACAACGTTTCCATGAATGTCCTTCCTAGTCTTCAGGGTGATCTCGAGCCATCCGAGGCTTCCCTTCCGCCTCCGGAAGCGCCTCATGACGCGCTTGACCTCCCCCTCCCTGAGCACTTTGAGCTGGAGGGCCTCGTACTCCTCGATTGAGAGATAAGTCTCCCAGGCCTTCAGCGCCCCGCCCAGCACCTCGGTGGGATCCTCGAATCCCAGGATCTCCGCGCCGGCCTTATTCAAGGCTGTGTAGTTACCGTCGAGGTCTATCTGGAAAGCCCCGTCCCCGATGCTCTCGAAGAGCCCCCTGTAGCGGGCCTCGGAGATCCTTATGTCTCTCTCCAGCTGTTTGAGCTTGGTGACCCTCTCCAGCTTCGTGATGAGGTCGTCGGGATCCGCGGGCTTCAAGATGAAGGCGTCGGCCCCGTGGTTCAAGGACTCCACCGCGTCCTCGACGGTGGCCCTACCCGAGAGCATCAGCGTCCCGATATCCCCGTCTCTGTTCTTGATCTCCTTCAGGAGCCTGATGCCCTCCATGTCGGGGAGGTCGATGTCGATGATCACGGAGTCGAAGTCCCTGGAGCCCACGAATGCGAGGGCCTCGGCCCCGGAGTAGGCGTTGAGAACATCGTAGCCTACCACTCTTAGGAGGGCGGCGAGACTTTCGCAGAGGCGGGTGTCGTCGTCTACCAATAGGACGGCGAGCCTGTCGGCTTCTTCATGATCAATTCTACGGCCCTGGGAGAGTCTCCGGCTGAGGATGGCGCTCTTGCGGAAGCTCCAATCGGCAGTGTCCTGGATGCTTCTGGCTCTTTCTGTTAAGCCTCGCTGATCCCCCTCGAAGCCGGATCCATTCCTCAAAGCGTAACCGCCCGAGCGACCTCTTGAAACTGGGGGGCGATTGGGAAAATAAGGAAATCGAAGTCCTGATCAGTATTCAGGATCAGGGTGATTGTTACATGTGGGGGAGTTCACGTGTCAAGGACGACAGTGAGGGTCCAGCCCCCGTCCAGCCTCCTGATCTCCATCATGTGGAACGTGACCGCTTTTATGGCGATACCCTGGGGGTGCCTGTCGAGGTCGAAGTGCTCCCCGCGGCACACTGCTCTTAGCTTCAGGTCTTCTTCATTGAGTTTCACCTCAAGACCGGAGAAGACAATCAATTCCGTTTCGTGAACGTAGAGGAGCTCGTCGAGGAAGTTGAAGAGGAGGGATTCTATGTCGTCGCCCTCGACCTCCACGGCCCTGGACTCCCTCCCCTCGATCCCCTCTAGGGGCGTCATGGCGTTGAACATGGCCAGGGCGGCGTTGGCGAAGGCCCTAGCTAGGGTTTTACCCCAAGCTTCTATCATGAGGTCCGCCGTCGGCCCCTCCTCAGAGTAGCTAAAACCCATGTTCACACCCATCTGATAGTCGCAGGTGGCTTGTTGGATATATCATCGACAACCCTTGTGACCTCAAGAATGTCGTTAATTCTCTTGGCGGAGATATGTTCTAAGGCTTCCCATAGAACCTTGGAGAAGCTTACTGTAATCCCATTTAAGCTCTCTCTGATGTGGACCGCGACGGTGATCTTGTATTCCTGCCCCACTCCTCTCCTCACCTCCCAACCACATCCTATCTCCAACTTACTGTAGCTTCGCGACCTAGCGGAGTACCGAGAGGAGGCATTTGATAAAACAGGTTTCTAAGGGCCTTTATTGGTTTTGTGCGTGTTTCATGATGGATGTGATGTTGGTGTGAAGCCTCTAATGCACCCCGCTACATACAGGTACCGTTGCATCATGAGGATCAAGGTACCCGCATACGAGTGGTACGGCGATGAGCCCGCCACGCTGGATTTC
>CP070640.1:1316813-1325309 GCA_020354065.1 Candidatus Bathyarchaeota archaeon | reverse complement strand
GGGTTCCCCGTCGAGCCTGTCGACGAGGTCAAATCACTTTCCATGGCGGCCATGAACCTGAAGAAGGCCAAGAAGACAGGTCTCGAAGTCGTCTCTCTCTGTTCAGCATGCGGAGAGATGCTTTCTAAAGCTATAGGCGTACTCGAACAAGACGAAGCCACGAGAAGAAATGTCAACAAGCTTCTGGAGAAACAGATCGGTTCCACCTATGATGGCGAGAAGCCCAGGGTCATCCATTTCGCTCGAATGCTCTACCAAGACGTCGGCTTGGAGAAGATCAAGAGCCTCGTGAAGCGCTCTTTAGAAGGCATTAGAGTCGCTACCCATCCAGGCTGCCACTACGTGAGGCCTTCAGCCCTGTTCGAGGGCTTCGACGATCCCGAGTTTCCAGGTAGCCTCGACAGGCTGGTAGAGGCCACAGGTGCTGAGAGCGTCGACTACGGGGGGAAGATCGACTGCTGCGGCGGGGGAATCCTAGCCGTCAGCGAGGATCTGGCTAAGACCATGACGATGAACAAGCTTGAGTCTCTATCTGAGATTGGCGTGGATGCCATGGTGCTCATCTGCCCCTTCTGCGGGATAATGTATGACAGGTATCAGAAGCTGATGACGACCGAACTTGACAAGGAGTTCAACATACCCGTCCTCTACTATCCCCAGCTTCTTGGGCTGGCCCTGGGGGTAGACCCCGAGATGCTTGGGTTCGACATAAACTCCATCAGCGTCGATGCGCTGCTGGAGAAGGTGGGTGTCTGAGATGGCTGGGACGGGCGTTTTCATATGCAGGTGCGGTGGGAACATCTCCGGCACGGTAAACTGCGAGGAGGCGAGGGACTCCGTCAAGGACATGGAGGGGGTGACAGCAGCCCAGATCAGCGACTTCCTCTGCTCCAAGCCTGGGCTCCAGATGATCAGGAACGCGATCCAGAGGCGGGGCCTCGACAGGGTTGTAGTAGCTTGCTGTAGCCCCCACATGCATGAGAAGATGTTCCAGAACGTGGTGGAAGAGGAGGGAGTCAACCGCTACCAGCTTGTTCATGTCAACATCAGAGAGCACTGCAGCTGGATCCATGACAAGGGGGCTACGGAGAAGGCCGTCAGCCTTGTGAAGGGGGGCATCAGGAGGGCTCAGACCCTGGAGCCCCTCGAGGACATGGAGGTGGAGGTCTGCCAGGACGTCATGGTCGTGGGCGGAGGCGTCGCGGGCATCACCGCGGCCCTCCAACTTTCGGAGGCCGGCTACAAGATCAACATGGTGGAGAGGAACCCGAGCATCGGCGGCAGGATGGCCCAGCTCAGCAAGACCTTCCCGACCCTTGACTGCGCCCCGTGCATCCTGAGCCCGAGGATGGCAGAGGTGGAGAACGACGACAACATAACCCTGTACACGAACGCTGAGGTCGTCGGCCTCAGCGGAGGGCCAGGGAACTTCAAGGTGACCGTTCACCAGAATGCCCAGGGAGTTGACGCCGACAAGTGTCTCAAGTGCGGCCGGTGCACCGCGGTATGCTCCACGGAGGTCCCGAGCGAGTTCGAGCAGGGAATGTATCCCCGAAAGGCGGCTTATTTGCCCTTCCCCCAGGCTGTACCCTCCTCATATACAATCGACTTCGAGAACTGCACAAGATGTGGCTCGTGCATAGAGGCATGCCCCGCGGACGCCATAGATCTTGAGGATGAGGACAAGGTCTTCGAACTAGACGCCGGCTCGATCGTGGTGGCAACAGGCTTCGACCTGATCGATGATGACAAGCTGAAGACCTACCATCCTGAGCACCCTGCCATCGTGGAAGCCATTCAGGTGGAGAGGCTGATCGAGAACGAGCTCACAGAGGGGAAGGTATTAACCTCTGCGGCTGGTGGCAGGGTGAAGAGCGTCGCCTACATCCTCTGCGCCGGCAGCAGGGATCCTCACAAGGGTGTCTCCTACTGCAGCTCGGTCTGCTGCCCCTACTCCATCAAGCAGGCCATTCTCCTGAAAAAGTTCCTCCCCTATCTGAAGATCTACGTCTACTACACGGATATGAGGATGATAGGCAGGGGCTTCGAGGACTTTTACAGGGAGGCGAGGGAGAAGGGCATCCAGTTCATCCACGGCCGACCTGGGGAGCTTACTCCTCTTCCAGACGGCTCCATCGAAGTCCTGGTGGAGGACATCGACACAGGCCTGATGTTCAGAAACCAGGTCGACATTGCGGTCCTATCAACAGCCATGGTCCCCTCCGAGGGCACCAGAGAGCTTGCATCCAAGCTCGGGATCGCCCTGAGCGATGACCTGTTCATCGCGAGCAAGCATGTGAAGCTTGATCCCATCTCCACGCTGAGGGAGGGGATCTACGCGGCTGGTGTAGCCATCGGTTGCAAGGACATCCATGACTCCGTCATTGACGCCAGGGCGGCGGCCTCCCACGTCGTGAACTTCGTCGGCGAGGGGAAACTGAGGCTCGACCCCTTCAAACCAGTGCATATCGGCGATTGTGACGGTTGCGGCCTGTGCGTAGAGATCTGCCCGAGAGACGCGATAAGCGTCGAGGGCAACAACCCTGAGGTGGAGATCATCTCCTGCAACGGATGCGGCGCCTGCGTCTCCGTCTGTGCCACCAGGGGATTACAGCTGCCTAACTATACGAGACATGCGCTCCTAGAGGAGGTAAAGGGACTGCTCGAGGACGTGGGGGAGGAGATCGCCGTGCTGGGCTTCTTTGACGACAACATCAGCTACACGGCCGCTGACAACGCCGGGACTGCGAGGCTCCACTACCCTACGAACATGCAGATCGTCCGGACCCCGTCCACGGCCATTTTAGACAGGGACATCATCCTCATAACCCTAGGACTAGGGGCGGACGGCGTCATGATCTGGGAGGTCGAGGAGAGCCACGAGGCTGAGCTGGCCGAAAAGCTGGTAGAGGAGTTGAAGAAGGAGCTTGATGTGATGGGATTGGAGCCTGAGAGGGTCCAATTCAGACCCATGGTCCTCCCCATATTCAAGGTGCTGCCGAAGTTCATCTCCGATTATGTGGACCAGATAAAGAAGCTGGGAAAGATCCCCGGAGAGGTTAGAGAGAAGCTGTTGGAGTGAGCTTTCTTCTCCAATCAATTTTCTGAGATTTTTTATTAGATGAATTCTCTCAATCTTTTGAGACATTAACAGATACATCCATATTGTTAACAACTGTTGTGTCATGCAATTTAAAAGGAAATTAAAGATAGTTATATCTGAAGGTAAATGAAAGTTCCCTCGAAGAAGAGCAGCATCAAGGAGACATTCCCATATCTCACATGCCTCCTCCTGCTCTCATTCTTGGTGTATGAGGTGTATCCTACAAGAGCGTTGTTCGAGATAGGAATCGAGACAGTGAGGAGTAGGGATTACATCCTAGACGGTGATTCAACTCTCTTGGAGCACATGTCCTCAGGCTTCAAGGCTCATGAACAGAGTTTGAGGGAGTTCATCAGGCTGTGCGAGAGGATCAGAGAGGAGGATGGCGTGATAACTGTATTTTCGGACGTAGACGAGAAGATCTTGTTCATCGTCCAGAAAGAGGAGAGCGGTGACGGGGGCTCTATCTATTACTGCCGGTTCCGCTAGCCCTGTGGCATCAACCCAATCCGTTTTGCCTATCACACAAGATTTAAGTTTGTAATTGAGTGATGATTTTGATTCACGTTGGAAAACATTAAGGTTGTCTCTTACGGTATCGGCGTCATCGGTCGGCGGCTCGCAAACCACCTCCTCACGAAGAGGGGGGTGGAGATCGTGGGCGCCGTGGACATCAACCCGGCCATAGTCGGGAAGGATCTGGGGGAGGTCCTCGGCCAGGAGAAGCTCGGCGTCGTCATCTCCAACGATGCTGACGGGGTGATCTCCTCCACAAGGCCTGACATCGTCTGCCACACCACGATGTCCTACCTAAGGCAGACTTTCGATCAGTTCACCCAGATTCTGAGCCACGGGGTAAACGTGGTGTCCACATGCGAGGAGGCTTCCTACCCCTATGCGACCGAGGAAGGAGCAGGTTACGCTGAGAGACTAGACAGGCTATCCAAGGAGAAGGGCGCCACGATTCTGGGTACGGGCATAAACCCTGGTTTCCTAATGGACACGTTGCCGATAGTCCTAACCGGGGTCTGCACCAGGGTCGACGACGTCTACGTCACGAGGCAGATGGACGCCGCCACCCGCCGGATCCCCTTCCAGAAGAAGATAGGCGCCGGCCTGACCGTGGAGGAGTTCGAGGGGAAGATCAGCAGACACGAGATCACGGGCCACGTTGGCCTGGAGCAGTCGATAAAGATGGTTGCTGACGCCGTCGGATGGGAGCTCGACGAGATCAGGGTGGATCCAGTGGAGTCTGTGGTGCTAGACAAAGACGTGGCGAGTGACGCCATCAAGGTCCCGAAGGGCTGTAACGCCGGGTCCAAGCAGATGGCTTATGGAATCAAGAAGGGGAGAGCCCTCATAACCATGGACTTCAGGGCCTACATAGGCGCGGCCGAGGAGTTCGACAGCGTTGTCATCAGGGGGGAGCCCCCCATAAACGAGAGGATATCCCCCTGCGTCCACGGCGATTTCGGCACCATAGCCATCACCGCCAACATGATACCCCATGTCATCAACGCAGAACCAGGGTTCAAGACCATGAAGGACCTGCCGCCGCCCCACGCTACCCTAGTCCACATGAGGAAATATTTGAAATAGACATGTGCTGCCGTCCCTTTTTCCAGTCCTTTTTATTGGGTGCGTGTGTCAACTCTGATTGTGACGAGCTCAGCTATTCCTAAGATTAATATTTCTGCTGAATTGATTACTTCGTCTGTCAGCGGGTAGCAAGAAATTTTCATCAAGCTTTTTTGACTACGCGAACCTATAGAGAATGGGTTGATGGAACGAACCCTCGTGATCTGTGAGAAGCCCAGCGCCGCGTTGCGGATAGCCCGGGCTCTCGACGAGAGCCGAGCGCCTGAGAGCTTCAATGAGCGAGGTGTCGACTATCATGTGGCAAGGAGGGGAGACGAGGACCTCATCATTGTCTCGGCTCTTGGGCATCTATTTTCCATTACTCAGGACGAGGGCACTTGGACATATCCCGTGTTCGACCTGAGATGGGTTCCCGCCTATGAGGCGAACAAGAGGATGGGGAGAACCCGTCGGTTCATCGATGTGATAAAGAAGCTCTCCATGGGCGTGGGGGGTTATGTGAGCGCCTGCGACTACGATATGGAGGGCAGCCTCATCGCTTACATGATCCTCTTGCATGTCTGCGGCGAGGAGAGCCTCGAGAGGGCCATGCGCATGCGATTCTCCACCCTCACGGAGCAGGATCTCGTCCGGGCCTGGGATGGGCGCTCCCCCACCCTCGACTTCCCCCTCATCCACGCCGGGCGCGCCCGCCACGAGGTGGACTGGCTCTTCGGCATAAACCTGACCCGAGCCCTGACCCTGTCGGTCAAGAACGCCACTGGGTACTACAAGACCCTCAGCATCGGCAGGGTCCAGGGCCCCACCCTCAACTTCATCAAGGAGCGGGAGGTCGAGATCAGGACCTTCGTTCCCACACCCTACTGGGCCATCAAGGCTGGGACCAAGATCGGGAGGAAGAAGTACTCCCTGGAGTACGTGGAATCCCGCCTTGAATCGGGCGTCGAAGCCGAGAGGATTGTGAACGAGTGCAAGGGGAAGGACGGGATCATAGCCTCGATCGACACCAGAAAACAAGAGCAGTGGCCCTTCCCCCCCTTCAACCTCGGGGACCTCCAGAGGGAGGCCTACTACAAGCTCCGCTACTCCCCCCGGACCACCCTCCAGGCGGCTGAGAGGCTCTACCTCAGAGCACTGATAAGCTATCCCAGAACCTCTAGCCAAAGGCTCCCCCCCTCGATAGACCTGAGGCGGATCTTGGAGGGGCTGCGGAAGCGTGAGGAGTACTCTGAGCTGGCTCAGAGTCTGCTGGACAGGGGGACCTTGAGGCCTAGGCAGGGGAAGAAGGACGATCCTGCCCATCCGGCGATCCACCCCACAGGGAAACTGCCTGGGAAGCTCAGCAGGGTTGACGGCAGGATCTACGATCTGATATGCCGCAGGTTCATGGCGGCCCTTGGGGATCCCGCCGTGAAAGAGAATATTGTCGTGGAGGTCGATGTTGAGGGGCATATTTTCTACCTCAGAGGATCTCAGCTCCTTGAGAGGGGTTGGACGAGGTTCTACGCGCCATTTTTCAGGGTAAAAGGGGTAGTCTTACCAACCCTTAAGATCGGTCTACGGATCCCGATTATCGAGGTAAACGCCGAGCGGAAGCACACCAAGCCCGCTTCCAGATACAATCCCGGCAGCTTGATCAAGCTCATGGAGGACGAGGGCGTCGGGACCAAGGCGACCCGGACGGAGGTGGTCGACACCCTCTTCCGGCGGGGCTACGCTAAGGGGGGTAATATCGAGATAACTGATTTGGGCCTCGCTATCGTCGAGACCCTTGAGCGTCTCGTCCCGGAGATCCTCTCGGTGGAAATGACCAGAGGTTTGGAACGGGATCTTGAGCTCATCCAGACTGGGGAGTCCGATGCGAGCGATGTCGTAAGGAAGGCAGTAGGAATACTGGAACCTATCCTGGCCGAGTTCAAGGCAAACGAGAACCTCATCGGCGTGGAGATAAACGAGGCGTTGAAGGCTGAGGCGATGAGGGAAAATACCCTCGGCCCCTGCCCGGGTTGTGGGACAGGGGAGATCAGAATTCTCAAGAACAGGCAGACGGGTAAGCGGTTCGCCGGATGCAGTAACTTCTTCAATGACACATGCAGCGTGAGTTATCCTCTCCCGCAGAAAGGAAGGATCCAGGCGACAGGGAAGATCTGTCTATCGTGCGGCGCCCCGATGATAAAGGTCCTCCAGAGGAGGAGGCGCCCGTGGCGCCTCTGCATCAACTTCGACTGCCCGAGTAAGAGGAAGGAAGATCAGGGGGATGGTTAGCTGCAGTCTCTGCCGGAGGGAGAGGAGGAATGAGACAGGTTTCTGTGGATACCATCTTTCTGCGTACGAGAATCTGCGGGGTGTTTTCGATGAATGGGAGAAGGCCGTCGGTGTGACCTGGGAGGGTTATCTCAAAGTGGTCATAGATAGGGAGGAGACGGGGTTGTGGGCTCGGGAGGTCGCCTTGTACCTGTTTCAGTCTTAAGAGAAGTTTAAGTGAGCTAATCCATATCCTCTTTCCGGATCTCCCACCTGCTCTCTCGGCCCTCCCTGATCCATCCTCCCCCCAGAGACTTAATCGCGTCGTTGATCGGTCCCCAGAGATCGCCGAGGAACCTCTTGGGGCTCACGGTCACGATCTCCTCGCCTTCGTCGACATCCACCAGGGTGAGGTCCACCCCTGATGCAGCCAGCCTCTCCTCGATCCCTCCGGGAGGCCAGGGGGCCACAGTCTCTGGACGCGGCACGGTGATCAACTCGCTTGGCTTTCCAACGGAGATGATCACGCCGATCTTTGCCCCGCAGTCCGGGCAGCTGATCCAGTTGATTTTTGAGTCCTCCCGTTCAGACAACTACGACCCTTCCTAAATTGAGAATGTCCGACTTCTTAAAAAGGTGCGTGTGTGCATCATGGCCGGGAATTTGGCTCTTGTCGAGCGGGTTTCGTCTCATAATTATGAGACAAAAACCCTCACTCCTCCGCTTTTTCGTTCCTCGGACCATCATACAACCATTTCGCGGAGTCATTAGTTTCCCAGCCTTGAGGTAGTGGAGCATCATAGTGTATCCAAATGCCCCTACTAGAAATGAGAAACAGCATTTATTATACTCGAAAAATTTTAAGAGATTGTGTCGTTCAGATCCGATAGGATGCTTTTTACAATAAAAAATATATATATGTCTTTACATTGCCTGATCCACATTATTTACTCGGGACATTAAAAACCTAAATTTTTTAGGTTATTTTGTGCATCTTATTGTTTTCTTTCAATAAAAACCGTTATAGGGTGTACATATGATCTATATAATGAGGAGAAGTTGTCGTCTGTCCGTGTGGAGAGATATCAATGCCCGTACTGTGACAGGCAGGGGGCGAGTCCGGGGGGCGTAAGGTTCCATGTCAAGCTTGAGCACCCCGATAAACTTGTGGAGTTTAACGAGAAGTATTATGGGGCGATGGTGGAGAGATTCAAGAAGGCTACGCAGGCTCAAAGGACCACCCATATGAACAAAGCTGAAATAATCAATTCGCGCTAGCAATCCAGAATCCATGATCGTTCTTTCTATTTTTCATTCCATAATTTTATCCTCGCTTCTTGTAATTCTATTCAGGTGAAATTAAATGGTTGAGCTATTCGGATTGATAGATGTACAGACCATCTCCATGGCCTCGGCAGCCATCGGTGTGCTGGCAGGCATCGTCAACTGGATCGTAAGGACCAGGAGGGCTGAGAGGCAGAAGCAGACAGAGCTTGAGACGAGGCAGTTACAATTCTGCTGGCAGGCCCTTGAACGTGTTCATAATAAGG
>CP070640.1:1314154-1316713 GCA_020354065.1 Candidatus Bathyarchaeota archaeon | reverse complement strand
CTTGAGGATCTCATACTCCCTGAGGATCCCGCCCACATCCAGGTAGATCCTACGGTTCATGGTGATCCATCGGTCGAGGTTGAAGCGCTGGTCCTCGCGGAAGACGATGTAATCACGGGCGTGACTGAGGACGGTGGAGAACAGCTTCCACTTCATCCTTCCCCAGGCCTGCGATTTGATCGCGCGCTCGACGCTCTCCTCGGTCTCCTCGAGCAGCCTGGTCCTCTCCTCCTCCACCGCCTCCAGGTCCTGGGGTTGATCCGTGACCAGGGACTTCAGGACGTCGAAGACGTACCAGGGGGCCTCGTGCCAGCGAGGGTAGTAGGGCTCCCGGTTGAATCCCCTAGCCCCGAACTCCCTGATGAAGGAGTCGAACTCGTCTACGAAGCAGCGGGTCTCGAGGTCACTCATAGATGCGAAGGCCTCGTAGAGCTTGTGTGAGGGAGTCTCCAGTATCATTTTTTTGAGGCTCTGGATGGATTGGACGTAGATGGCGAGCTGGTTTATCCTCTCGTTGGTCTCGCCGGTCTTGTGCCTCAGCCCTGAGACGAGGATGGGGTACACCTTACGCCCATCCTCCTGACCGAGACACCGGGCGAGGAGGTATTGGGCCATCAGGTTCATCCTGATGTTGTGGACGTGGATGCCGTATCTGACCAGGCGGAAGTGGCCCTCCATGAGCTCGTCCAGCTCGTCCGCCAGGCTGAGGAGGGATGGGAGGGGCCCTCCCTTAATCTCGGCCATCCTGGTGTCGAAAGCTTCCCAGAAGGGGGTGAAGGCCTCCTCAGTCCAGGCCTCGTAGGCCTTGGCTGTCTTGCCCACCGAGCCCTTGGAGTCGAGGAGCTTCACCCTGATCCTGGCGAGGAGGCGCTTCCCGAGGCGGATGGGGAGCTCCTTTATCGTCTCTTTGCCGTAGGGCCCCCTGCCCTCAGGGAAGTAGTTGAGGATGTTATCGTTGCGTAGGAACGCGGGGATCTCGTACCCCACCTTCCTCTTCAGGACCTCGAGGTTGAAGTAGGCGCGGGCGTGGTGGAGTTTGAGGAGCTGGTCGGTCTTCTTAAAGCCGGGCTTGAAGTAGCCCATGATCTTGTTGAGCTCCACGTTCACAATCTCTGTTAGCTTGTCCCCGAGGAGGTCGAAGAAGAGGGGGGTTACGGGATCGTTCCAGTAGTCGTCCGAGTAGCCACGGGTCCAGACGATCTCCTCTTCGGGTGCCTGCTCTAGGGAGGTGATGGGCCTGGACTGGAGGATCATGATTTTACCCTCATCGTCGACGGCCCACTCCACATTCTGGGGAGAGCCCAGGGAGCTCTCGATCTCCTTCCCGATCCTGGCCAGTCTCAGGATCTCTTGGTCGTCCAGTGAGGGCTGCTGGCGCCGTTCACCCCGGAGCTCTATGTAATCGACGCCGCTTTTGTCGTCTGCTCTCGGGGCTGCGGCCATCAGGTTCTTCACGCCTATCTCCCGGCTCACGATCTCGTAGGAGTCCCCGGCTGGTTGGCTCGTCCTGGCGACTGTGAATTTGTCGGGTATCGCTCGGCCCGAGACCACGGCTTCCCCGAGGCCGAAGTTGGACTCGAAGAGCAGCTCGGAGGCCTCAGAGGTCACGGGGTTCACAGTGAACAGGACTCCTGCGCTCCTCGCGGGGACCATCGCCTGGACTATGACGCTCATACTGACCCTGCGGTGGGGGATCCGGTTCCTCTGCCTGTAGGAGATCGCCCTCGCCGTCCAAAAAGAGGCATAGCAGAGCTTGACGTGCCTCAGGACCTCCGGGATGCCGCTCACGTTCAGGTAGGATTTGAGTTGCCCCGCGAAGGAGGCCCTGGGTAGGTCCTCGGAGGTGGCAGAGGAGCGGACTGCTACCCTCTGGAGCTTTAAGTAGTTGTACTGCCCCACAATCTCCTCTACGAGCTCCCTGGGGAGGCTGGCATTGTCGAACGCCTCCCTTATGGCCCTTGAGCAGCGCTCGACAGAGCTGGGGTCGTCGTAGTCCACCAGATCCAGAGACTCCTCGATGACACTCCCGAGGCCGTTCTTTTTTAAGAAGAGGGAGTAGGCCTCCATAGTGGTGGCGAAGCCCTCGGGGACTGGGAACCCGTTCTTGATCAGCTCCCCGAGGTTTGCGGCCTTCCCCCCCACGCTGCTGAGGTCTCTCCTCGTGAGCTCTGGAAGCCTCAACGCGAGCGAGCGGTCTGGCAGGTCTGCCACCCCGGTTCTAGTCAAATTTAAAAGATAATTACGCCCAGATGCTTATCTGGTTTTTTGAGATGTGCAAGTGGTGCATGGAGCACGGTGCCGGGGATAGGTAAGGTATAAATATATCAATTTTTGATACATTCTGAGCGCCCCATGACGGACACGAAGTTCGACGGCCTCATATCCGACCTCACAAGGTTCTACATCCTCACCTTCCTCTACGAGGGCCCCACCCACGGGTACGGCATCCTCAGGAAGTTCCAGAGCAGGGTGGGGAGGAAGATCAGCCCGGGCCTCGTCTACCCCTTCCTCCAGCGGCTCGAGGAGAAGGGGTTCGCCACCCACACGGTGGAGATGGTG
>CP070640.1:1310898-1314054 GCA_020354065.1 Candidatus Bathyarchaeota archaeon | reverse complement strand
TAGTACAGGTACTCGAGGATCTCGAAGCGTATCTGCACGGTCCCCTTCCTGGCCCTGGGCATCAGCCCGCACCGATGGTAGAGTAGGTGGAATTGCCTATTATGATGTTCCACTCGGAGCTGGTCTTTGTTTGGTCGAGGGGGCTTCGCTCACACTCCGCCGTCTAGGATGCCTGCGTTCTGGGCTTCAAGACGTTCCTTGGAGGGTTTGTAGAGGTCAGGGATTCATTACGCATCGGGGTTTCAGATTCAGTTTCTATTTATAATCAAGCGCGATGGAGTGTTTGAGGTGTCATGGACAGGAGGCTGTGGTTTCTCCTCGTGCCGTTGTATGCGGGGTTGATCTTCGTCGGCGGCCTAAGTGGCTTTTGGGCTCTGTCCAGGCCACCCAGGGAGGAGACGGGCTACTACGAGTACATGGGCCTCTGGCTAGGGGAACCAAATGTGAAGGATGCGCCCTACGAGCCCAGCTGGGTTCAAGGGGATGAAACAGGTGCCGAGCATCAGGAATGCATCTCTGTAACTGAGTACATGAAAAGCCTCATCGCCAACGGTTCGTCTCCCGTATTGGAATCCATCTTGTTGTTTCCAGTAGCTGATGTGAGGAGAAACTCGGTCTATCTACTGGTGGATGCCTCGTCCGAGGTGAAGAGAGAGATCCTGGCGCTGATTGATGTGCCTCATGATGTCTCGGTGTGTTTCATCGACGCTCCAGCCTCCCGGGAGATGTTGTACATGTGGCTGAATCACGCGTTCACGCTGAGTGAGATAGTGGAGGTGCGGGGGATGGGGTTGACGTTGAACGGGACCATCTTGGTGGAGCTGGAGGAGGTGACTTTCAGGAGCGTCAGGGCTGTGCTCAGGGCGTTCGACGGGTATGTGCCTCCGGGGATACTTGTGATCCGCAAGTTCGTGTAGAAGGAGGCCAGCCTCCCAAGCTGTGGAAATATGCTACTGATAGGATGCTGATTCTCCGTTTGTGCGCTCATATCTAGCTTATTGATTGTGATATTCCACTCGGGGAGGACCGTACCGCTGGAAGGAAATGCTCAGAGAACCGTTGGTGGGATTTCACCGGGGATGCCATAAGCGGATCTCGCACACGGGGTCGCCGAGGCTCCTCCTCTTAGTATAACGGTGTCCGATAGCAGTGTCGACGCCCTTGACGAGGCCGTTCTCGAAGGACTGGATGGATGCACAAAGCTCGGGGGTCCAGCCTCCCTTGTCTTTCCAGGCGCAGCTCGTGACGTGGATGACAATCTCCTCGGGAGTCTCCTCGGCGATTCGGCTCTTGATAGCGAAGAGGCGGTGGTAGGCCATGAGGGCGAGGGCGCACCCGTGGAGGTTCCTCTCGGCGCCTATCCTGGGGAGGATCTCCCTGGAGTGCTCGAGGCCCATCTCCTCCATCACGGATGAGAGCCTGGGCCTTTCCCCTGGTTCGAGGAGGTTGTAGAAGTTGCGGTATAGGCTGCCAACCGCGCTGACTGTCCGCTCCCACCTGGTCTTTAGGGGGATGAGGTCGTGCCTGATGGCGTACTCGGAGAGCTTGGTCTTCAGACCCAGGGGCTTCACCGTGGTAGATAGGACGCCGTTTTATTTCAAACTATTCTACAGGTTGGTCCCCGTTTCCCTTGTACCGCTTGACCTCGCATGCGGTGGGCCACTGGATTCGGGAAGTTACGGTGTTAGACAATCTTGGTGGGTTGTCTTGTATGGACCGTGGGATCGTACTCGATCTTCTCTCCGACGCTCCAGAGGAAGATGTGGGCAGTGCCGGGGCCGACGCGCTTGAACCTGGATCTGAGACTCTTGACGACCCGGTCGTAGTTGTTGCTCTTGTCCATGGAGTCGAGCCAGGCCTGGAAGCTGCCGTTCTCCCGGGCGATGCGCTCGAACTCCCGTGCGTTGTGGATGATGGAGAGGATCTTCTGCCTGTTCCGGATGATACTGGCATCCTCCGAGAGGCGTCTGATGTCCTCGGCTCCGTAGGCTGCGACCTTGGCTATGTCGAAATTCTCGAATGCTCTCTGGAAGTTTGGCCATTTCTTGGTCATGAGCTGCCAGCTGAGACCGGCTTGGAATATGCAGCGGGCGAGGTTCTCGAAGTACTCGCGATCGGCCTCAGGTCTCTTGTCCTTGTAAACCCAATCGGGTTGAGTCCGCTCTTCGGACATGGTTAGAGGTTTCGTGTGGGGTTAATTCAAGCTTTGGGTTGAGGCTCCAGGCTGTGCTTGACAATATTTTTCGTCATGAACGGGTTTCTTATCAGAAAATTCTAGTCAAAAACAGTTATTTGTCACAAATTGGTCATAAATATCGGGTGAAAAGATGAGAAAACCCGAAAAATCGGATTTTAGAGCCCGGGAAGAGGGCTCAGGGACCGGGAGGCGCTCCCCTCCATGAGCCGGAAAAAGAGGGGCTCCATGCCTCCAGATGATACCCTGGTCGGCATAGCTAACTGGTGGTTCAGGCTTGTGGTAATCGGCTTTGCCACCTTCCTTGCGGGAGTAGCGGTGCTGATCCGGACAATGATCGGGAGCGGGATGGCCCAGTCCTCGGCGTACGTCTACTTTGGGCTCACAACTCTTGTGAGCTTAATTATCCTGGTGTGGCTCAACAGGGTCCGGAGGAACGCACCCCGGAGGATCCAAGGATTCCTCTCGAGGATGGGTTTCTACCGGTGGGACAACGAGGAGGATCCTGAGACCCTCCAGGCTAGTTGACTGGGTTTCTTGTCATATCTTTTTTTTCAAAAAGGGTTTTACTGAGGGAGGTCTCCATTGTTTGGTTGATGATGCATGGCTAGGCAGCTGCGAGAGGACGTCGAGGAGGTGGTGCTCCAGGCTCTGGGTCACAGGGAGCGGAGGAACATCCTGGAGATCGTGGCCTCCTCGGGTGACGGGGTGCTCTACAGTGACATCCTCCACGAGCTGGGGATGAACACTGGGAAACTGAACTACCACCTGAAGCTCCTGGAGGGGGTAATCGAGAAGGATGAGTCCCGGAGGTACAGGCTGACGGATCTCGGGCTGAGGGCCCTCAGGCTGCTGAGGAGTCTGACCGAGGACCTGGACGAGGAGTCGGTGCGGAGGTTCTCCTCGGTGAAGGGGAGGAGGGACGAGTTCGTTGTCGGGGTCGTGAACTGGTACTTCAACCT
>CP070640.1:1306339-1310798 GCA_020354065.1 Candidatus Bathyarchaeota archaeon | reverse complement strand
TGAATAGAGAAGTCGTACACTCCGTCGCCGAGCAGCACACCGGGGATGTTAGGCAGGAAGGGGCTGTCTGCGCCCGTCTGCCACCACCAGACGCTAAGAATCCCTACAGCCAAGCCGTATGCGATAAAGGCGAGGAGAATCCTCTCTCTCATTGTGGGCGACTCGTATCAACTTTAACGTCACACTGAAAAATATTTCCCAAGCGTCATGGGGGAGGTGAATCGCGCTAGCATAGATTGGCTCCATGGAAAACCTTCTCCAGCTAGTCTCTATGACCGTGTATAGTGGGAATTCCCAGGCGCGGAAGGTGCCGAGTGGCGTCTAAGATCGGCTTAACCGAGGTTATCAATGTAAATAGGCTGCAGTTTTTTGTGTAAAAATCTGTATTTGGTAAGGATGCGCTCGTTTTTCAATAGATCACGTTGGTTGAGATAGAAAAGTCGCATATGCATCTCTCCTTACCCAGCTTGTAGTTCCTGCAGATATAACAGCCGTTGCCATACCAGACGAAGAGAATTGAGGATAGATGCAGAAGCTTATCGTCCTTAGGAGTTCTGATAGGGTAGTATCCGAGGAGGTTCGCCACCGCCTCTATCTCGTCGAATTTCTTCAATAAGTCGACGGTCGTGGCTTCGTAGTCGGACAGTCTAGATCTGAGCGTGAAGAGCTTCTGGGTCAAGGAGAATAGCCACGAGATCACGTCTGCTATCTCGTCCTTTATGCTCTGCTTGGTTAAGTCCAGGAAATCATGGTAGCCCACTCCACGTTTATTTGCCAGCTCCTGGTACTTCTCTATACCATCGAAGAAGCGTTTTACCTCCTTAAGGTCGAATGTGTCCTCCTGGAAGTTGAGTGTATAGTCGGAGTGGATCCTCAACGCCGTGAGCACCTCGCCAACTTCCTCGAAGAAGTGGAAACAGACCGAGTCTACGCTCATCAGGGAGTGACGGTCTTGATAGATCGCGCTGAACATGTCAGCCCAGTCATTCAGGGAGTCCGGCTTGTAATCCTTTAGCCTTCGGTAGCCCACGAGGTTCTGGGAGAAGACATACTTGTCCGGTTCTTCCTCACTTTTAACTGTGCAGACACATTGCACTCCCTTAAAAACACCCGAGACGATCTTCTCCTCGATCTCCTCTGTCATCTCTGGGACACAGTAGGCACAGGCGCGAGGATACTTGTACCAGACTAGGTCCTCGATCTTCTCCCCGTTCACAATGTCTGGGTTGTTACTGATGAAGGAACATATCCAAACAAACGCCTTTGCGACTGATTCGATCGATTCGGAGAACGTCCTCTTCCTGATGCCCTCGGCGACCTTTGTCGAGTGCTCAATGACCTTCAGCCAGAGTGCTTTAACATTAAGTTCTTTGTTTCTATCTCGGAAGATGTCGTTGAAATATTCCTGCCACAGGTTCATAGAGGCGGTTCTAAAGCTACCCACATCGATCTTTCTATCCATTTAAAGCCCAATGTAAAAAAAATTTGATGATTTATTTAAAATTTTTATAATATTATCTTATAATCATCATTTTCATACCTGAGTAGCAAAATATTTCAGAGGGGAAGCCTCAGCTCTCATCCCAGTATTTTCTCCGATTGACCATCTTCCCATAGCCCAGCAGGACCGCCTAGGCCAGGAGTCCCTCTCTTCAGAGGGCCCCCAGTCCCTTCTAGTTGAGGTAGCTGCAGTGGATGGACCAGAGCCTCATGATACTCGCTAAAAAAAGGTTTGAAATATGGTTCGTCGGTGCTCTCAGTCGACCTTGAGGAACTGGGCTCTGGGGGCGTTGCAGATGGGGCATTTCTCCGGGGCCTCGGCCTCCACAGTGTTTCCACAGACCTGGCAGACGTAGTAATCGGTATCAGCCAGCCTCTCACCGGCCTCCATGGCCTTGAGGGCGGATTTGAAGTAGCCTGCGTGTATCTCCTCCACTTTGTTAGCCACGTCGAAGCTCCAGGCGGCCTGCTTGTTCCCCTCCCCGTTGGCGATCTCCAGGTACTCGGGGTACATCTTGGTGTACTCGAAGGTCTCCCCGGAGATGGCCTCCTTCAGGTTTGCTGAGGTGGAGCCGATGCCCCCGTCGATCCTGAGGTGGTTGTGGGCGTGGACCGTCTCGGCCTCGGCGGCGGCCCTGAACAGCCTGGCCACCTGCTTGTAGCCATCGGCCTCGGCCTTCTTGGCGAAGGCGAGGTATTTCCTGTTGGCCTGGGACTCCCCTGCGAAGGCGGCCTTCAGCTTCTCGCTGGACTCGTTCATTCCGATCAACTCTGGATTCTCCTGGTGGGGAATAAATGTTGAGCAGGAGCTGGAGGCAAGAGTCATTGTTTCAGGAGGCTCTAGATCCTCTTCATCCATCGGATCAGCTTCGTGCTGGGAAAGTATATTCAGGGGGAACGTACTTCTTGAGGGCAAGGTGCAAGGCTTGGAGCTCAAGGAGATATTCCTCAGGCTAGCGGAGATAGGCTCCCCCTGCGGCTTCGAGGAGCCGATGATCGACCATTTCAGGTCGAAGCTGGAGCCCGTCACGGACAGGGTCTACTCCACCCCCAGGGGGAACGTGATAGGGATCCAGGAGGGCACCGACCCCGGGGCTCCGAGGGTCGCTCTGGCGGCCCACATGGACCAGGTGGGGTTTACGGTGTTCAACATCGACGAGAGGGGGTTCGTCCGGTTCAGGAAGGTTGGGGATGTCGCCAACAGGGCCATCCAGGGCCAGCAGGTGAGGCTCATCACCGAGGCGGGTCCCGTCTATGGCGTCGTGGGGATAAAGCCGGGCCACGTCACGAGGCCCGAGGAGGCTAACACTCTCCCACCCATCGAGGAGATGTACATCGACGTCGGGGCTTGGACAAGGGAGGAGGCCGAGGTCATGGGCGTCCGGGTGGGGACCCCGATAGTCTTCGACGCCCGGCCCCTTGAGCTGGCCAACGACCTGATAGCGAGCCCCGGGGTAGACGACAAGGCAGGGCTAGCGGTCCTCATAGCGACGGCCAGGGCAATGAAAGACGCGGCCATACCCTCCACGGTCTACTACATAGGCACAGTCGAGGAGGAGGAGGGGCTCAAGGGGGCGGGGGTGGTCCTCTTCGACCTAGACGTGGACATGGCGGTCGCCGTGGACTCCGTACCCTCAGGGTGGCAGCCCGACGTGAACATGCGAGACGTGGTCTACGAGGTTGGGAAAGGCCCTGCCATCCACATCGGCGAGATGAGCAGGACCAGGGCCTGGATCTACCACAGGAGGTTGAGGAGGTGGCTGGTGGAGGCCGCGGAGGCCGAGGGGATACCCTACCAGTCAGGCTACCAGCTTGGGGGGACGGATGCCTCTGCAATGGCGCAGACGAGGAGCGGGCTCCCCGCGATCACCGTAGGTGTGCCCCGGAGGTACGCCCACAGCCCCGTGGAGCTCTTCGACCTGAAAGACATGGCCAGTCTCGTTGACATCTTGGTCGCGGCCCTGAAGAGGCTGGGCCCCGAGTTCAATCTGCTGAGGACCTGAGCCTTGCGGTTACTCGATGAATACCTTAGTTCCTCGATGATGCACTTAACCCTCGCCTCTTAAGCGAATCCATCTTCTCCACTATGGTCAGGGTCAAGACTTGGTGCTGCCTTTGGCTCGTGGAAAATTGTCTTTGACACATGAAAAAATGGGGGGTTATTCTGGCTGCCTCTCCAGCTGGTCCAGAGGCGGCTTCAGGTCCGGGGGTAGCGGCGACTTGTAGGTGAGGCCCTTCATCCTCTCCTCCCAGTCCTCCCTCACCCTCTTCAGCAGGTCGGTCCTGGTGAGGAGGTCGAGGGCCGTGGTCGCCATGACCTTGGAGGCGAAGATGGTGGACTTGTGGCTGATGCTCATCCCCCCGACAGCGACGTGCTGCCAACTGTGACCGGGAGCACCAACGATGAAGTAAGCGGTGCTGAACTGCTGTGTGGGGCAGTTCCAGGCTACGTCGGCGACATCCGAGGAGCCCCCTCCCCCCTTGATCTCCTCGCCGAAGGGGTCGTAGATGTTAGTGTCGAGGTTGACGTGCTCCAGCTCCAGGGCGCCGGGCAGGATCTGGGCCAGCTTCTTGAGGCGGTCCATCTTCTTCTCGTGGGGGACGCTCTCCGCTAGCTTGGCGGCGAACTCTTGCTCCTCCTCGGTGTAGGTGGGAGCGCCGATCTCCCGCATGTTGGCGACAATCTGCTCTGCGAGGGGGCGGTTGGGCATCCCGTTGTGGACGCCCGTGAGGAACTGGACATTGTGGCTGGTCTCAGCCATGAGGTCGGCCCCCTCAGCCATCTTGAGGAGCCTGTCGTAATATCGATCCACGAGGTCCCTTCTGGGGGCTCGGACGTAGTACCAGGTCCTGGCGTAGGGGGGTACGACGTTGGGCTGGACCCCGCCGTCCTCGACGACGTAGTGGATCCTGGCTTCCTGGACGACGTGCTCTCTCATGTAGTTGACGCCGATGTTCA
>CP070640.1:1301624-1306239 GCA_020354065.1 Candidatus Bathyarchaeota archaeon | reverse complement strand
TCTAGGAAGTTGTAGCTGGCGGTTGCCCCTGCGTTCCACTGGTGCAACTCAGGTGGATCTGACGGAGTCGCTATGATCAAAGTCCCGCCGTGAACGATAGTAGGATCGTAGAAATAGCCCTCGAAGGGTTCATCTATAGTGACTCCTTGAGAGGTAAGGTCGGGGTCCCATGTCTGCCAAGGCTCTGTTTCCTGCGAAATGCCTGGAACAACGATGCAAGACAGCGCCATAATCACTAGCAGTGTCAAGACCATGCGTTTCTTCATATGTTGATCTCCTTTTCAACTGTGTGTTAACTATTTATATAACATTTTGGAACCTTCACATTTCAGTTAGAACTAGATTTAGGAATTGAAAAAGGCCGTTTTCTTCAAATCAACCATATTTAAGACCTGTCAAGTTAAGAGAAAAAAAATTTTGTTATTTTGAAATAATACTATACCATAAGATGCCATATTTAAATTTTAAACAATAAAATAGTAATAAAACTATATTTCTATTACTGAAATTATTATTTTTTTATTCGAATGCTAGCCCCGCAACCAAGGCAGTGAGAAGCGTGAAGAAACTTGTAATGAACATGTAACGCACAACCCTGAGGAAGACAGCGTAGACGAACACTCTCCTGTAACTGATGTCTTCGATTATCCCAAACAGAACCGGCGTTGAGAGAGATATCTGAAGTAACAATGCAGACAAAAATACGACGCCGATAGTCAAAGCTATCGTCTTCTTCATACTCTTCAGGAACCAGCCTATCCAGAGTACTAGAGAGCAGGGTATAAATATGACCGATATCACACCGGGAACATCATAGAGATTTGAGGCAACATAACCCAGGTTGATTATGACTGCACTCGCAAAGACGAGGCCCAAAGGACTAACCCTATCTAAAAGACCCATTATACATTACCACGCTCTACGAAAAATTAAATATAGCGAACCTCCTTCATCGACTCCGGACTTGACATCCACATCCCCAGTCATTTTAGATGAGTATAATAGTATGCATATAGATGAATTAACCGCTGTTAACAGAGAAGAAGTTCAGAAAAAAAACCCAGATTGATGAGGCTAACAAGATATGTCGCTCTCTATCCCTGTACGGGAGAAGAGGAGGGAGTATGCTAGGTTCTTACTAGCATTCGTATTCCTCGCCTTCCTGATGAAGATTGCAGGGGAGATCATCCACGAGGCAGGTCATGCCCTCTTCGTAACAATGTTCGGCGGTAAAATCCTTGGCATTAACATCAGTTTTGAATGGCCCTTCACGCTATCCCACACAGCATGGGATTTGGCCGACCCCACGAATTTTCAGCTGGCCATGATAGCCATAGCGGGCATAATATTCGACACGATCACGACGATCGCAGGCCAATCCGTTCTCCTGCGTAGAAAAGGCATGCGACCACTCATGGCCATATCCATCTTCTGGCTGAGTTTCTGGTCCTATCTCAACTCGGTCGTCTACCTCGTGGTAGGAGCCTTCCAACCTTTTGGAGATATCCAGTACCTCGTCGGGGTCGTTAACATTCCTAAACTCTGGATAGGGGTGCTTGGATTCGTATTACTAGCGGTTTATTCCTATTCTCTCTCAATCATATTGAGGGGGGTTTTCTTGATTGTACTAGATCCGAAGAGAGCCACCGATATGGTCCCAATCTTCTGGGTTGTACTCCACCTCTTCTTCATCATGATCACAATAGTACAATACGGATTACCAACGCCCCCCACGATTACAGCCACGTTGTTAGTCATGATCTTTACGTGGTCTTATATCTCTGGAAGATGGTTAATGAGTTTGGTATATCGACTCAGCGGGGCTGGAGAGGGCTTGAGATTTACAAGGTTCACCTGGCCAAGATTGCGGGTCCTTACCACTCAAGGCATGGACAAGGAGCGCATATTAAGGGTGGGTTACATCGCCCTCTTCTCCTTTGCATTGGCCTCAGCCCTTCTCACAGGCTACATGGTAAACCAGTACACCTCAACCTACAGCCTCATCATGAACACTAACATAGAAGTCGAGGCGGCCTACTTCGAGCTGGATCTCGATCAGTCGGTCTTGAACATCAGCGTGAAGGTCTACAATCCCACGCCTGGCGACCTGTCGTTAAGAAGGATCGAGTTCGACGTGAAGCTGAACGGTAAGTTCATGACCCATGAGATAATAAGGAATCTACCCTCGGCTCCGCCCGAGGAACAGATCTCCTTCAGCCAATTAGTTATGCTGCCCTCAGACAGGGCCTTCACCCTGGAGGAGGCCTTGAGGGAGGGGAAATGGGATTGGACGCTCCAAGGAACCGGTTACGTAGAGACCCTGTTCGGTGAGACCCTACTCCGATTCAAATGTACATCCAATGTCGAGCCCGCATAAAATAAGTTAGATCAGCGAGTTCTGGGAGTTTAGAGATTATGACAGGCCACAAAGTGGCCAGTCTCGATCTCGACTAACTGGGGCAGCTCGCTGCGGCACCTCTCCGTCGCCCTTGAGCACCTGGGGTGGAACCTGCAGCCAGGTGGGGGGTCGATGGGAGTGGGAACCTCACCGCCGATTATGGCCCGAGCCTTCTCAAGCCTGGGGTCGGGGACCGGCACTGCTACCATGAGGGCGATGGTGTAGGGGTGGAGAGGGTTTTTAACCAGATCGTCCATGGTGCCCAGCTCGACTATCTTGCCCAGATACATTATGGCCCCTCGGTCGCAGATGTGGCGGGCGTAGGCGAGGTCGTGAGTGATGAAGATGTAGGTGTCGCCCTTGGCCTCGCGGGACTTGAACATGACCTTGAGGAGGCCGGCTCTGATGGAGACGTCGAGCATGGAGATCGGCTCGTCGGCGACGATGAAGCTGGGGTTCATGACTAGGCTCCGGGCTACGGCTACCCTCTGCCTTTGGCCACCGCTCAGCTCGTGGGGGAATCTGGTGATGAAGTCCTCCGGGGGCGCCAGCTCGACGTCGTCGAGGGACTTGTAGATCAAGTCCTCCATCTCGGAGGGTGTGCTTGCAAGGCCGTGGATGTTGATGGGCTCTGCGATGATGTCGTAGACGGTCATCCTCGGGTTGAGAGACTCGTAGGGGTCCTGGTAGATGATCTGCATCTTCCTTCTGAGCTCTTTCATATCTTTCTTACCGATATCTGTGATGTTTTGTCCCTGGAAGTAGATCTCACCGCCCGTGGGTTCGAGGAGCCTGAGAATGGTCTTGCCAGCGGTGGTCTTCCCGCAGCCGCTCTCTCCAGCTAGGCCGAAGATTTCACCTCTCCTCACGTTGAAGGAGACGCCGTCCACGGCCTTCACATGTTGAGTCTTCCTGCCTAGAAGGGAGGAGAATATACCCCTTCTTACGGGGAACCACTTCTTCAAATCCACAACTCTGAGCTCAATTTCCTCACTGTCCAATGTCGTCTCACCTCTTGGAGAGCAGATGGCAGGCGGCGGAGTGCCCTCCTCCCAGTTCTATGAATCCGGGCTCCTCCTCGGTGCAGATGTCCATCCTGTAAGGGCAGCGGGGATTGAACCTGCAACCCTGTGGGGGATCGAGGAGGTTCGGAGGCGCTCCTTCTATTGACTCAAGCTCTCTCCTACTTTCAGTTATACTGGGGAAGGCGCTGGTAAGGGCTTGAGTGTAGGGGTGTTTTGAATCGGAGAAGACGGTGTCGATGTCGGCGTACTCCATCAGCTTCCCAGCGTACATGATGGCGCAGGTTGTGCAGGTCTGGGCTACCACTGAGAGATCGTGGGTGATGAGCATCATGGTGAGCCCCAGCTTTCTTCGGAGGTCGTTGATGACCTGCAGGGTCTGGGCCTGGACTATGACATCTAGGGCGGTGGTGGGCTCGTCGGCGATGATGAACTCTGGGTTGCAGGCGAGAGCCATCGCGATCATCGCCCTCTGCTTCATGCCTCCGCTGAGCTCATGCGGATAGCTGGTGACCCTTTCTGGATCGATGCCGACCAGGGAGAAGAGCTCCCGCGCTCTGTCCATAGCCTCATCCTTCTCAACGTCCTCGTGGAGCAGTATGGCCTCGGCGATCTGCTTTCCCGTCCTGAAGACGGGATTGAGGGCGTTCATAGCTCCCTGGAAAACATAGGAGAGCCTCTTCCACCTGTAATCCTTGTTGAACTCCTTCTCGTCCATACTCACTATGTCGGTGTCGTGGAACTTGATGCTACCCTCCACGATCCTCCCGTTCCACGGAAGCAGGCGGAGGATTGAGAGTGCGAAAGTGGTCTTCCCGCAGCCAGACTCGCCCACGAGGCCGAGGGCCTCCCCCTTCTCCACTTTGAGGTCGATGCCATCAACGGCTTTCACGTCGCCCTTAAGGGTCGAGTAGTACATCCTCAAGCCCTGCACGTCTAGTATGGACATAATTCATCGTTTGATTGGTTCTATGTCTTTTATAAATATGACACTTCTGTGTAGATAAATGAATCTAAGGCGTAGTTTCGATTCAAATGGACCCTGCAGCGACGCATACGGGAATCGCATCGCCCTCGACATCATTGAGATAGGATAGGACAAGAGGTCAGGAGCTCTTCTTACCGTTGTCGATAGCTCCATATTGGTCGAGAAGCCTGTAGACCTCGTCCTGCTCCACGGCCTCCAGGGGCACCC
>CP070640.1:1290845-1301524 GCA_020354065.1 Candidatus Bathyarchaeota archaeon | reverse complement strand
TGGGAAACTCCCTTCGGAGGCTAGGATATGGCGAAAGCCAGGGGGAGACTGCGCAGAGGCTCCTTTGGAGTCATCGAAGTGGCCGAGGGGAAGGTTGCCCTCCAAGAGGAGAGGGGGATCATTAGAAAGAGGCTGGTAACCCTCAAAGTGCTCCCGATCACCACAACAAAATCCACTAGCCTTAAAGATAATCAACCCCCCTACAGGAAGTTCACACGCCTTACTATTAGCTACGAAAAAGAATATGAACAGGACGAGGTCATATTCTTTTCCCAAGAGGAAAAAGCTCTAGAGACAATCAAGGAGATCATCGACGCCGACATCGAGAGGCGCAGAATCGAGCTGAAAGAGAACTTGGATGAGCAGAGAAGGATTAGGCAGGCCCACGTCAATCATATCACTCTCGTGCTGGAGCTCCTCGACCACGTGTTCCAGATCCTGCTCCACCTAGACGGAGAGCCGAGGTGGGGCCCCATGAAGAGGAACCTCGCCGAGGTCGGTCGGATCATCTACGAGATGAAGGAGCTGGCCGTTATCGCCCCCCTGAACTACGACGCCAATGGCCTCGCAGCGGCGGTCAACCAGAGGCTCGCAGACGGCATAAAGGAGGAGTGCTACGCCCTAGTCTCCATCGCCGACAGGGACGCAGAGAGGCTCGCCAACTACGAGGAGGCCGCCAAGGGCTTCGATCTGGAGCTCCACGAGATCTTCGTGAAGTCCTACCTCCTCCTCTGGGACCTGATCCTGGGCGAGCGTCTCGGGGATCGCGTCGACGAGGAGGAGATCGGGGAGCTCCTCAGATACCTGGATAAGCTTGAGGGGCACGTTGAATCAGAGCGCTGCAGGCAACACCTTCAGCTCGTCAAGAGCCTGGACCTTCTGGACGAGTTCGGTGCCCACTTCAACAGGATCAGGCTCCTATTACTCGAATGCCTGAACAGCCTCGTCGAATGAACACCGTTGAGCGATGAGGATGAATAAATTTGCCCCCTCAGCCTCATGACTGGGAGTACGGGATCATTACGGCGTAGTGTTTATATTGAATGGTTTGGAGTGATTGGTAGTTCAGCGGTGGAAAGTAGGCTTTGAAGAGTTACGTCAAGCTTTACGGGCCTTCCATAGACAAGGGTATAGACGCCTTGAACGAGCTACTCAAGGATCTCACGAAACGCTACCAGTATGGCGAGATGGTCTCCCACATCATCTCCGTCGTCGACCCCTCCCTTGACCTCCTGACGGGGAAGCTCATCCGGAAGGGGAGGGAGTATCTAGGGGATTACGATTTCGTCGTAGAATGGGAGCAGTCCCCCACGTTCGAACAGGTCAGGGGGCTGATCAGGCAGATCGATGAGGCTCTCCTCTATACCGGATGCAGGTACTCCATTACAACGAAGGATTGACCTCTGAATCGAGGAAAGTCCACGCTTTTTCTACATTCATCGTAGCGGTCTTCTACCGAACAGGTTGAGGATGATCGAGACGATGGAGAGGATGATTAGCAGGGGTGAGGTGACGAAGTAGAAGCCGTCCCTCCGATAAACCCAGACTAGGATCCAGGGAAGCTTGTCCAGGTCTGGGAGCGAACGGGCTATGAATGGTAGAAGAACTAGGATTAGGCCGCTCACGATCAGGATGAGCCCGAGGGCGGTGACGGGTCGATAATAGGCTTCCAACACGGTCACGGTTATGTCACCCCGAGCCGTTTAAAAAATCTGGGTTGGGAGGCGAAATAGTTATAACGTGAATCGCGGTCCCCAATTCTCAGTCTCGTTGGGTGTGACAGGTAACGAGAATCATAATCATGGGCCCCCCAGGGTCCGGGAAGGGCACCCGCGCCAAGATCATCGGGAAGATGTACGACATCCCCGTCATAACAACGGGCGACATGCTCAGGGAGGCCTTTGCCAGGGGGACCGAGCACGGCAAGGTGGCAGACGCATACATGAGGAAAGGGGAGCTCGTCCCCGACGAGATCGTCATCGCCATCGTCGAGGAGAGACTCAGGCAGCCAGACATCGAGAGCGGCTTCATCCTCGACGGCTTCCCCCGCAGCGTCAGGCAGGCCGTCGCGCTGGACCGCATCCTCAAGGGGCAGAGCAAGACCATCGACACCGTCCTTAACGTGGTCGCCAAGCCCGAGACCATCATCAACAGGCTCTCCCTCCGCCGGAGCTGCCCCAGGTGCGGCGCGGTCTACCACCTCAAGGACATGCCGCCCAAGGAGGACGGCGTCTGCGACGAGTGCGGCGGTCCACTGATCCAGAGGGAGGATGACAAGGAGGAGATCATCCGGCACCGCTTCGATGTCTACGAGAGGAGGACCTTCCCGATCCTAGAACTGTACGAATCTTCGGGAAAGATCAAGGAGATAAGCGGTGACCTCGAGATAGATGAGATCCCCAAGGCCCTCGAGGAGATTCTGGGAAAACCAGATCCCTAGGTCTTGTAGCCGAACTTTCTGAGGATCTCCTTCCTCCACTTGACGCCATCCTCGTCCTCGACGCCGAGGGGGGGAAGCCCGTCGACAACGCCGAGGATGCCTCGCCCCTGCTCGGTCTTCGCGACGATCACCTCGAGGGGATTGGCGGTTGCTGCATGGATCGTGCAGACCTCCTCCACCATCTTGATCTGGTTCAAGGCGTTTATCGGGAAAGCCTCCTTCATCAAGATCACGAAGGAGTGTCCACACCCAAGCCTGAGAGCGTTCTCCGCCGCAACCTTCTCCAGGTTACCATCGTTCCCCTCAACTCTGACCAGGCGATCCCCCGAGGACTCGCAGAAGGCCAGGCCGAACTTGACCGTGGGAGTGGATGATGCCATCGCCTCATACAGGTCCTCCACGGTCTTGATGAAGTGGCTCTGGCCCAGTATCAGGTTGCATCCCTCGGGGGTCTCCAGCTTGACGACTTCGAGCTCCAACGGTAAAACCACTCTGGATCATGGACGCAGGGCTAAAGAGGGTTACGATGGTTGACAAAGATATAAGCAACGATGACATGGGTTTTCAATGGATGACCGGGGATAGGCGGGTTCAATCGCGGCTGAGCTACAGGCGTGGCATCCCCTCACTCAGATGGGGGGATACACCTCACAGCGTGGCGCCCTACGTCCCCACACCGCTGAAAGTCGTCAGGAAAATGCTGAGCCTCGCCAATGTTGGACCGGAAGACGTCGTGTACGATCTTGGCTGCGGGGATGGTCGCATCCTTTTCACGGCCATCGAGGAGTTCGACGCTGTGGAGGCGGTCGGCTACGACATCAACTCGGCCCTCTGCGAATCCCTCAAGATGAAGATCGAGAACAAGGGATTGGGGGATCGCATCAGAGCTGTGAACGGTAACTTCTTCCTCGCGGATCTCTCCCCCGCCTCCGTTGTGACCCTCTACCTCACAACCTCGGGCAACTCGAAGCTCAGGCCCAAGCTGGAGGAGGAGTTAGGGGAGGGGTCGAGGGTCGTGAGCCACGACTTTCCCATCTACAACTGGGCCACGGACAGGCCCGCCCCTGGGGACCACTACAACCTGGGCTCCCACAAGATCTACCTCTACAACCTCCCCGACGCCTACCAGAGGAAGATGAAAGCGCTCCGGAGCGCTGACGAGGCAAGCCGCTGGAAGAGGCTCAGGGACCTTTTGCTGAGGGAGAACGCCCGCTAGAGGGCTCCCAGGACCAGGGCGAGGAGGGCCATCCTCACGTAGATGCCGTGCCTCATCTGCTTGAAGTAGAGGGCGTGGGGAGTGGCGTCGACGCCTGTAGCGATCTCGTTCACCCTCGGGAGCGGGTGCATGAGCTTCATGTCCTTCTTCGCACCCGCTAGGAAGGCCTCGTCGATGAGGTAGGAGTCCTTCAGCCTTTCGTAGTCAGCGGGATCAGGGAACCGTTCCTTCTGGATCCGGGTCGCGTAGACGATGTCCAGCTCGGGGAGAATGCCCCTCAGGTCCTCGGTCTCCGTGTAATCCAGATTCCCCTCGATGTCGTCGATGACATCCTGGCGCATCCTGAGGAGCTCAGGGGAGACAAAGTAGCACCTGACATCGTAGTTCCTGAGGGCGACTGCGAGGGAGTGGACGGTCCGGCCGTAGAGGAGGTCGCCGGCCAGGGCGATGGTGAGGCCGTCTATGGTTCCCTTCGCCGTCCGGATGGTGTGGAGGTCGAGGAGGGCCTGGGTTGGGTGCTCCCAGGGGCCAGAGCCACCGTTGATGACGGGGATGGAGGCAGCATCGGCCGCGATCTTCGCCGCGTCCTCCGAGGGGTGGCGCATCGTGATGACGTCTGAGTAGTTCTCCACCGTCCTGATGGTGTCGGCGAGGGACTCCCCCTTGGCGACCGAGGAGACCTTCGGCTCCGCGAATCCTATGACGCTCCCCCCGAGACGGCACATGGAGGACTCGAAGCTGAGCCGGGTCCTCGTGCTTGGCTCGAAGAAGAGTGCGGCCATGACCCTCCCTTTGAGGAGGTCGGAGCCCTTCTCGGCGAGGGGCATCATGCCGGTGGCCGTGTCGAGGATGAAGTCTATCTCCTCCCGGCTGAAGTCCCTCATGGAGATGATGTCTCTACCCTTGAAGGAAGCAGAATCAACCATGATACACACCATAGAATGTTTCCCCATTGTTGATTTAAAATTTCACAGGGGGAGCCCTGCAGTGAGGAATCAGGGTTTCACGGGTGTATGTGGGTGCCCGCCCTGCCGTCCATGGCGTCGACAACCCTCTCCAGTGAGGATATGATCGCCCTCTCGCCTCCCCACTTGATGAAGCGGATGCAGGCCTCGACTTTCGGGCCCATGCTGCCCCTGAGGAAATGCCCCTCGGTGAGGTACATCTCCGCCTCCTCTAAGGACATGTCGTTTATCGGCCTCTGGGTGGGCTTCCCGTAGTCAAGCATCGCGTTCTCCACATCGGTGAGGATGAGGAAGTGGGTCGCCTCGATGGCCTCGGCCATCCTCTCTCCGGCTTTGTCCTTGTCGATGACGGCGAAGACTCCCTCGAGGCTCCCTTCCTCGTTCCTGATCACGGGGATCCCCCCTCCCCCGGAGGCGATGACCACGACCCCCATGTCGACGAGGCGCTTGATGGCCCCGCCCTCTACGTTCTCGATGGGGTCCGGGGAGGGCACCACCCTACGGTAGGGCTTAGGGCTCGACTCGGCGGGGACGACCTGCTTGATGACGAAGCCGGTCCTCTTCTTATCCAGGTACTCCCTCCCCGCCGGGGGGTCTATGACATAGCCCTTGGTATTCATGAGGCCCTCTGCCTCCTCTCTCGAGAAGAAGTTGCCGATGGGCTTGGTGGGGTCGAGGAACTCGGGGTCGTCCGGGCTCACTAGGACCTGGTTCACGACCGAGACCACTGGGATGCTGGCCAGCCTCCCTCCTGCGGCCCTAAGGTAGTTCTGGAGGGTTTGCTGGAACATGTAGCCGATCTGCCCCTGGCTCATGGAGCCTACAACGTCGAAGGCCTGGGGCGGGACGAGGTAGGCCCCGGCCTCCTGCTGGACGAGGAGGTTCCCCACCTGGGGTCCGTTCCCGTGGGTGATGGCTATCCTGTCGTCCTCGCCCTGCCTCTTGATGAGCCCCACGATCTGCTCGCAGGTGATCGAGACGTTCCGCAGCTGTTCCTCGGTGGTCCCCGCCTCGTTGGCCCGCTTGATGGCGTTGCCGCCGAGGGCGATCAGCAACCTTCTACCCAAAATTAACGTCTCTCCCTCTTTTTTTGATGGGGTATGAAATATAACCGCAGATGTATTTATTGCTTTAATCAGTTGTGAGACAAGCTTTGAGCTGGTGAGATGGAGGGCATGCTCAGAGAGATAGGCGGCGCAGTCGAAAAGAGGAGGGAGGAGGCCATCTCCTTTCTACAGAGGTTGATAAGAACACCGAGCCCGACTCGTCAGGAGGCCGAGGCAGCCCGGGTGGTGGCCGGTGAAATGAGGGCCATCGGCTACGATGAGGTAAGCGTGGATCGCCTGAGCGACGTGATGGGGATCATGAAGGGGACTGGAGGGGGGAGGAGCATCCTTTTCAACGGCCACCTGGATCACGTCCCGCCAGGCGACATGGACGACCCCTACTCGGGCAGGCTGATGGAAGGCGCCCCTTTCGGGGTCGAAGGCGAGGTGGTCTATGGCAGGGCTGCCTCGGACATGAAGGGTGCCCTGGCGGCTATGGTGATGGCTGGGAAGATTCTAAGGGACCTGGGGATCAGGCTTCGGGGAGATTTCAAGGTCGCAGCCGTCGCCCAGGAGGAGACGGTAGGAGCTGGGAGCATTGCAACTATAGAAGAAGCCGAGTTCCTAGCGGATCTGGTGGTGATCGGGGAGGCGACGAACATGGACCTCGCCCTCGGTCACAGGGGCGGCGTGAGGGCCGATGTCGTTGTCAGTGGGAAGAGCTGCCACGCGAGTGCCCCCGAGCGCGGCGTCAACGCCCTATACGGGGCGACCGACCTCATCGCCAGGATCAGATCCGAACTCATCCCGAGGCTCCCCGACCACCCCGTCTACGGGAGGACCACCCTGGCGGTGACCAGGATATCGGTGAAGCCAGACACTCCCAACGTTGTCCCAGAGGAGTGTAAATTCCACATCGACTGCAGGAACAACCCGGATTACCCAGCTGAAAAGCTCGCCATCGACCTAGAGGAGATCATAGCCGGGATGAAGGAGGCGGACCCGGAGCTCGACGCTCAGGTCTTACCCTCAAGACGCCCGGTGAGCGCTAGGAGCTTCACAGGCTTCTACACGGATCCCGGAGACCACCCAATCGTCTGCGAAGCAAGGGACGCCGTGGCCGAGGCCCTGGGTCGGCAACCAGAGATGAAGGTCTGGAAGTTCGCCACGGACGGCCGATTCTACTTCTGGAGGGGTATCCCCGTCATTGGTCTCGGCCCAGGGGAGGAGAGATTCACCCACACCAACGAGGACCACATCAGAGTAGAGGACTACCTCCAGTCGATCAAGGCCTACGCGTGGCTGACCTGCAGAATCTGCGGAGTCGCGGAGAAATAGAGATACGACGGCTCCAGCCACTAGGTCTCAGGGTAGAGACCGACCCTTTTCAGTAAGCCGACAAGCGTCTGCGTGAGCCTGAGACTGGGGAAATCCTCCCGTCGCACCCAGCGGGCATCCAGGGCGTCCGAGGCCGCCCGCAGGGAGCCCCCCCTGACCCTTGCCAAGTAGTCGACGATGACGAAGTGGAACTTGACACGGGAGGCCTCGTCTCTAACTATCTTATCCACCACCCCCAGGATCTCCATGAGCTCGACGTCCAAGCCCGTCTCCTCCATGGCCTCCCTGACCGCAGCGTCGGAAACCCTCTCCCCCACCTCTACCAGGCCTCCTGGGATAGACCAGAATCCAGCGTCTGGGTCGACGGCCCTCTTGATGAGGAGATACCGGTCATCGTTCTGGATGAGAACTCCCACTCCCACCATGGGTCTCTCGGGATAGAGCCGCCTTTTGCTCATCGCATCTGATCCCGATGAGGATGCATATAAAGCAGGGGCCGGAGCCTGAGAGAGTTTATAACCCTTCAGCCTCAAGGGTCCTGAGAGGTTGAGCGGGCGCTGAGGCTACTCGTCTTCACCCAGGGGCGCTACGGGGAACGCATCCTAGAGAACATCAGGCTCAATGCGCCCCGGGGATGGCAGATGAGCCATGTCTCGGTCCCAGAGAACCTTGCTCCTATCATCGAGCAGCCCGAGGAAGAGGTCAGCAGGTTGGAGATCGGCGGGACCTGGGACCTCGTGCTATTCATGGGGGAGACCCCTTCAGCCTTCTCTCTGCTGCCCGCGATCCTCGATAAGGCATCGACATCGGCGGTGATCGCCCCAGTCGATGACTACGATTGGCTCCCCCTCGGCCTGGAGCGGCAGATCAGAGGCGAGGTCAAAGGACGAGGCGTCGAGATCGTGTTCCCCCGGACCTTCTGCACCCTCTCCCCCGTGGGGATCCACTCCATAGATGAATTCGCCCGTCAATTCGGCGCTCCGAGCCTGAGAGTGGAGACAGAGAGAGGCGAGGTGGAGTCCGTCGAGGTTCTCAGAGGCGCGCCCTGCGGCTCGACCGACTACATGGCCGAAGAGCTCCCTGGAACCTCGGTCGATGAGGCGGGTGCCAGGGCGGGAACCCTCGTCCAGATCTATCCATGCCTTGCCTCTAGGAGGGTGGATCGCCACTTCGAGGACGCCCCAATCCACGTAGCAGGGCACATCGCCAAGAGAGCCATCGAGAAAGCCCTTAAAGAGGAATAGATACAGGTTCAGCTGTCTGCGATGACCTGGATCTGGGAGGCCTCGCCCCTCGAGGCCAGCTCCATGTGGATGAACCTGCTCATGGGCGTGGCCACGGCCGAGGCGGGGTAGATCTCTGGGATCACTTTCACCCAGATTGGGAACCTGCACCTCAGCGCCGTGCCTTTCACCACTGCCTCCCCTTGGGGTAGGACTCCGATGAGCTTGGCGAACTCGTCGCCCACGATCTCTGCGAGCCTCTGCTTATCCAGGTCCTCCAGGCTGTGGCAGATGACGTTGTTGGCGCACTGGGTAACCACGGTCTTGTCCACCGTCGCGAGGCGCTGGGTCACGATCCAGAGGCCCACACCGTTCCTGCCGCCGTTGGTGGCGATCTCCTTCACCACACCTAGGAGCTTCCCCCTGGTTTCCCTGTCGCCTATGTCGAAGATGCCCCGCTGGGGGGCGTAGTACATCGCCTCCTCCAAGACGACGACGCAGCCGAACCTCCTGTTCTCCAGGGCTTCGCCGAAGACGCGCCGGAGGACCTGGGCGATCACGAGGTGCTTCTGTGACCAGGTGTCTCTGCCCTGGGAGATGTCCATGATCACCACGTGACGCTCCGCAATGAGTTCGACGGGATCCAGGGGCTGGAGGTCGCCGTCGGGTATGAGCTTCGAGCCGTTCACCGCGTTGAGCACCTGGAGCCTGTAGCTCTCGAACTCCTCCTCCTTCTTCCTGAACCCCAGGGACTCTGAGTTCACATACCGCACAGCTCTCCTGAGGCTCTCCTTGGTGACCGGAAGCGCCTGGGCGTAGAGGATCTTCAGGGCCTTGACCAGGATCTTCGCGTTCCACCAGGTCTTCTGCCAGCCGAACTCCGCCAGGTAATCCTCCCACGGGATGTCGGAGGGCTGGAAGAAGCGCATCCACGGGACCTTCAGTACCCTCTCCCGGCCCAGCCTCCCGATGAGGCTCGAGTACTCCCCGTCTTTGTCGATGATGAAGAAGCGGACCGGGGGGTTCAGACTCGCCGCCCTCGCTACCATGGAGACGGCGGTCGTTGTCTTCCCCGTCCCCACCGCCCCGCAGATGAGGCAGCTCTGCCTGATCAGGGAGTAGACCCCGAGTTCCACGTCGAGGTCGGTGCTTGGATCCGTCCCCAGGAGGAGCTTCCACTCACCGCTTGGCTTGGTGAACCTGGCCACGACATCCTTCTCGGCGAGGTGGACAGATGTGTTGGGGGGGATGGGGTGTCTGAGAGGGCGCAGGCTGCCGTCCCCGTCTATCCAGCCCCACTGGTAGGTCCTCGCGTGGATCGTGGTGCCCTCCAGGTCCCCGAAGATCTGCCCCTCCCGGAGGAGGGCCTCCTCGTACTCCCTCACCCGCCTGTGGGGGTAGACACATGTAACCTGGTAGACCACGGGGGATCCATTCTTCGGGTGCTTCACGTAGACCAGATCACCCTTCGCCACCTCCCTGTCCCTGAGGAGGACGAGGGTGACCTCGTCCACCCGGTACTCCCCGGTCTCGCTGTAGGTGTAGCCGACAGTCACGCCCCCATCCACCTCCCCTCGCCCCAGCAAGGCGCCAGGTAACTTATCTCCCCGGTCCGCCTGCTCACCCTGTCCAGTATGTCCCGGTAGACCTCCCCGATGAACCTCTTTGTTATCCTCACCTCCTCATCGGCCCGAACAATGGGAAGGGGTATCCCTCTCCAGAAGCTGGAACCATGACAATAATCAGCCACATCCTCTAACTCACACAGGGAGAAGGCCGGGAGGTCGATCCTGACAGGGGGTATCGACCACTCCGCCGAGAGGCGTACGTAGAAGGAGTAAATTGGGTGACCTATGGTGTCCATGAAGGGGGAGGTTCTCACAGCCTTCTGGATCGCGAGCCGGGGTGAGAAGATGTCGGTCCTCTCCCCGGGCTTGAGGGTCTGGAGCATCAGGAAGGAGTCTGGGAGATCCGTCTCCCTTTGGAGGCCCAGGCTGTAGACAAGGTATCTGGCAGACGGGCGCTTCACGACCCCGGCCACGGTAATCTCCTCCCTCATGCAGAAATCCAGGAGGCTGCGGACTGCTTCGACGAGGCGTTGCCTATCCTCCTCCCTTCCAGCCATGCTCCACCAGTTGCTGAAGGCGAGGGGGCCGTCTAGCAGGAGCAGCTGAGGCCTCCTCTTCTCCAGAAATCTTTCAGCTGTCTCGTAGAGCCTGGCCTCCCTGTTTACGTTCACGACGCTGCTGAACCTCTCGCTTCCGGAGGTATGCGGGAAAATGTGGGACTCCGGCTCAAGGAAGAACCGCTCGCCCGAGGGAAGGGTGTAGACAAGGGCGCTGATGACAGCATACCTCCGCGATGCCAATGGTAAGACCTGGCTTCCGGCGTCGGCTCCTGCGACCTCACGGAAAGGGAGTCTTTTCGAGACGGGGTAGAACGTGAGCTCAT
>CP070640.1:1261506-1290745 GCA_020354065.1 Candidatus Bathyarchaeota archaeon | reverse complement strand
GAACTCCTCGGCCCCGGGCATCGGGCACCTGAGGTCGTCCTCGGAGTGGATGAGGAGCGTCGGCGTCCTCACGTTCGCGGCGTACCTGATGGGGGACTGCCTCATCAGCTTCTCCTCGTCCTTCCACGGGTACCCCATGTTGCCGGAATAGCCGTGGGCGAAGCCGAAGTCGCTATAGCCGTGGTGGCTGAGCCTGTTGCACGTGGATCTGCAGGAGACGGCGGCCTTGAACCTGTCCGTCTGGGTCACAATCCAGTTGGTCATGTAGCCGCCGTAGCTGCCCCCGGTCACCCCCAGCCTGTCAGCGTCGATGAAGTCGAATCTATCAAGGGCATCGTCCAAGAAGGCCATAAGATCCTGATAATCTACCTCTCCCCAACGGCCGTCGAGTACGGCCGCGTTGTCCTCTCCGTAGCCGCCGCTGCCCCTGGGGTTGGTGTAGAGGACGACGTACCCCTCAGAGTTGAGCAGATGAAACTCCTGGTAGATGGTGTTGCCGTATATGGACCTAGGGCCCCCGTGGATCTCTAAGACCGCAGGGTACTTCTCCCCATGCTCGAAGTCTGGGGGTTTCATCACCCAAGCGTCTACGTCCTCTCCCAGCTGATTCTTGAAGGTGTAGTGTTCCGGGACACTGAGCACCAAGCCCTTGAGCAGCCTGTCGTTGAACCTGGTCACACGCCTCTCGCCCTTCTCATCATTGACCCAAAGCTCTGCGGGATGGGTGGCGTCCATGGCCGTGTAGGCGAGGACCGATCTATCTGCTGAGAAGCTGAACCCCTCTATGTTCATGCCGTTCGTGAGCTGCTCAACCTCGCTGGCTTCTATACTGACCTTATAGATGTTAGATGTGGGGACACTCCCAGTGAGGAAGAATATCTCATCCATCTTTAGAGCCCAGACAGCGCCAGGGTTCGGCGTCGCCACCCTTAAATCCGAGCCAACTCCCCTCCCAATGGAGCGATCGAACTCCTCCGTGAGGTTCCTCATCTCCCCGCCCTCAGCGGGCATAACCCAGATGTCCGTGTTCTTACCCGCGAAGTCAGGTCTGTCATGACCTAGGAAGGCGATCAACGAGCCATTAGACGAGCAAGTAAGATCGGAGATCACGTATCTCCCATCAGTCAGCTTTCGGGGCTCACCGCCCCTCACTGAGATGTAGTATATGTCTCGGACGAGGCTGGTGTCAGCGTCCTCCTCCATGTTAGTGGTAAACGCGATATCTTTACCATCGGCCGTCCACTTGGCCACCTCAACATCATAGTCGCCCCTGGTCAGCTGCTTCGGCTTCCTTCCAAGCTGGACCGCGAACAAGTGCACCCGCCGCCCCTCGAAGACACCTACCTGGTTGAGTTTGAACCTGAGGTGACTCACAACGACGACATCCGTATCGGGCTTTCCCTCCGTCCAGACTCTGGACAGGAAGAGTATTCTCTTGGATTCAACGGCCCAGGCGGGTTTGGAGACGCCCGCATCCTCGATCTCAGCAACCAGGCTGGCCTCACCTCCAGAGATGGGGATCACCCAGAGCTGGGGTTTCTTCTTCTCCGGCTCGCGCTTGCTTGAGAGGAAGAGCAGCCTTTCCCCATCAGGTGACCAGCGGGGATAGCTGTCGCTCCCGGTGCCGTGGGTGAACTGCTCCGCCTTGCCCGTGGCCCTGTCCCAGATCCAGATGTGCTTGTTGTAGGTGTCGTTCTTGTAGTCAATCTTCGTGTGGACGAATGCGACCTTGCCTCCGTCAGGTGAGACCTGGGGATCGGAGACGAAGACAAACCTCCTGAGATCCTCTATCTTGATCTTCCTCGGGGGCATGACGGTTCAACCAGTATTTGCGCTTCTTCGATTTAACTTCATAGAGTGGTGTTGGTTGGAAGGATTCAGACTCCTCCACAACGTCTTGTTTGAAAAGGTAGGAAACACGACATTTTGCGGATATTAAACATTTTTACGTTAATATTCAATCTTTTTTGTGATTTTTAGGGTCCTTATGAATGATTTTTAATATTTCATCGAGAACCATAGAACATGACAGACGGAATATCCTCACCTGAGGAGTTTTTTGGACACAAGATGGGAGCGGACCGAAAACTAGTCCGCTGGGAAAGGATAGTCGAGTACTTCTGCCACCTCGACAAGTCCCCCTGTGTAAAGGTCACAGACCTGGGACCATCCACGGAGGGCAACCTCTTCCTCCTCGTCATCGTCTCATCCCCAGAGAACCTGAAGAAGGCCGATGAGATCAGGGAGATGAGCTACAGCATCGCCCACCCCGAGGGGCTGAGCGAGGAGCAGGTCGAGAGGATCATCAGGGAGGGAAAAACCGTGGTGACCATGAGCATGAGCATCCACGCCACCGAGGTGGGGGGCACCCAGATGGCACCAGAGCTCTGCTACGAGGTGGCCACCAGCCCCGAGCTGGAGGAGGTACGCCAGAACACAGTGCTCCTAGTATTCCCATGCTTCAACCCCGACGGCCAGATCATGGTCACCGACTGGTACGACAAATATCTGGACACCGAGTACGAGGGAGTACGCACCCCCTTCCTATACCATAAGTACACGGGTCACGACAACAACCGGGACGCTATCCACCTCAGCCAGGCGGAGTCCCGAATGGTCTCCAAGGTCATGTACAGGGAGTGGTATCCCCAGGCCTATATCGACCACCACCACATGGGGAGCTACGGCGCCCGGTTCTACATCCCGCCCTTCACCAACCCCATCGACCCGAACGTCGACCCCCTGATCTGGACGGAGCAGCAGCTCTACGGCGGGATGATGGCGACCATGCTGGAGGCGGCGGGAAAGACCGGAGTCGAGTCGGCGGCCACCTATCCAGGGGAGTTCATGCCCACGTTCAACTACATCCCCTGCTGGCACAACATCTGCGGGATGCTCACCGAGTCCGCATCCGCCAAGCTGGCCACCCCCCACTACGTCCACCACCACCAGCTCAAACCCAGCCGCAGGGGCCGCCCCGAGTACAGGACCCAGATGGGCTTCCCCCACCCCTGGTCCGGGGGCTGGTGGAGGCTCCGGGACATCGTGGAGCAGCAGAAGATCTCGGCCATCGCGACGCTGAAGGTGGCAGCGAGGTTCAGGGAGCTGATCCTGAGGAACATGTACACCAAGGCGATGAGGAGCATCGAGGCCGGGAAGAGCAGGCCCCCCTACGCCTTCGTCGTCAAGCCCGAGCAGCACGACGAGCTGACGGCGTACAAGTTCATGAAGCTCCTGACGGAGATGGGGGTCACCGTGAGCCGGAGCAGGCGTGAGTTCAAGGCTGAGGGGGTCACCTACCCCAGGGGCACATTCGTCATTTTCACTGCCCAGAGCTGCCGCCCCTACATCATCTCCCTGTTGAAGAGGACATTCTACCATGCAGGCCCCTTCAGCTTCAGGCCCGACGGCACCCCGATATCCCCCTACGACCTATGCACCTACAACATCTCCGAGTTCATGGGCGTGGCCCTCCACGAGGTAGAGGAGCCGCTAGCCGGGGACTTCGAGGATCTGACATCCGTGCGGTTCCCAAGGGGGCGGGTGGATGACGCCCCCCACGGATACCTCCTCGACTGCATATACAACGACAGCTTCGCCGCGGTCAACCGCCTCCTGAGGAGAGGCATCGAGGTGCACCGCATCAGGGAACCAGTGGAAGCCGGAGACAGGACCTATGGCAAGGGCTCCTTCTACATCCCGGCCGGAGCAGGGATCGAAGAGGAGCTGCGTAGACTATCCAGAAGGCTGCACCTTATCTTCGGGGCTGCGCCCTCGACTGAGTTCGCCCACGAGCCGGCACGGATGCTCAGGATAGGCATGTACCAGAGGTACTGGGGAGGCAACATGGATGAGGGGTGGACCCGGTGGCTCCTGGAGAGGTACCGCTTCCGGTACAGGACCATGAGGGATGCGGACATCAAACGGGGCAGGCTCATCAGAAAGTACGACGTCATCATTCTGCCCAGCGACCACAAGAGCCTGATAACCGGGGAGGGGATCGAGGAGTATTTCCAGAAGCGCTTCAGGGGGCTGTTCACCATACCGAATTTACCGGAGGAGTACAGGAGCGGGATAGGGAAGGAGGGCGTGGAGAAGCTCAAGGAGTTCGTCGAGGACGGCGGGGTCCTCGTCACCCTGGGGCAGGCATCCAACTTCGCCATCGAGGAGCTAGGTCTTCCTGTCAAGAACGTCCTATCCGACCTCAAGCCAGCAGACTTCCTCTGCCCTGGCTCCACGCTCCACGTGAACGTGAACAAGGAGCATCCCCTGACCTGGGGGGTGGTGGAGGACCTCCTGATAATCTTCAGGAACCACCCGGCCTTCGAGGTGAAGCCTGGGGCCAGCAACGAGGAGATGGAGGTGGTCCTCTCATACCCGGACGAGAGGATCATGGAGAGCGGCTGGCTCATCGGGGAGAAGCACCTGAGCAGGAAAGCGGCGCTCATCGAAGCCAAGAAGGGAGACGGGAGGATCATCCTCTTCGGCTTCTCCCCGCAGTTCAGGGCCCAAAGCGACGCCGCCTTCAAGCTGTTTTTCAACGGCCTCATCGGCTGAACCCCTCTCCTTTTTACTAATCAGAGTGCTTAGTGCTAACCTTGGAAGAGCCCGATCAACTTTTATACCGAGGCCCGGAAGCTAAGACGATACGAGATGAAAAAGTCTGCCAAGCGATTTGCCAAAAAGGAGATTGTCAAGATGGAGACGGGCGCCGCCATCTCCAGGGTCAGCATCAGGAGCATGGAGGGCCTGATCCACCTGGGAGCAGGCGACCCGGACTTCGACCAACCGGAGTTCATCAACAAGGCGGTCTACGAGGCCATGAAGGCGAGCTACACCCACTACGCCTTCGGAGGAGACCCGGAGTTCAAAGCCGCCATCGCGGAGTATTACAAGAAGTATGGCGTCGACGTGGACCCGGCCACCCAGGTCCTCATCGAATCAGGGGGGAGCCAGGCCATCTTCAGGGCCTTCGGGGCGATCCTGAACTCGGGGGACGAGATCCTCATCATGGATCCCGCGTATCAGGGGTACAGGCGGCCGGCGGCCTACTTCGGGGCGACCCTGACCAGGGCGAAGATGACCAAGGACGAGAACGGTCTGTTCAGGCCCGACATGGACAACATCAGGGCGGCCGTGACAGACAAGACGAAGGCCCTACTGATCTGCAACCCTGACAACCCTTGTGGCTCGGTCTACACCCAGGGGGAGCTGGAGGAGATCGCGGAGATCGCAGTCAAGAAGGACATCGTGGTGATAGCCGACGAGATCTACACCGAGTACGTCTGGGGGGGAAGAAAGCATAGACCGATCATCAACCTGCCCGGCATGGAGGAGAGGACCATGGTGCTCATGAGCTTCTCGAAGACCTTCGCCTGGACGGGTTGCAGGGCGGGTTACATCATCGCGGGGCCCGAGCTCATGAAGATCATCTCGGCGGTACCCATCGGTATCACAGGGATGCCGGTGCCCTTCCAGAGGGCCGGGATCGTGGCCTTGAAACAGGGTTGGGATTTCGTGGCGAAGATGAGACGAGCCTTCAAGGAGAGGATAGAGTACTTCGTGCCAAGGCTCAACAAGATAGAGGGCGTCAGCTGCCCCTACCCGGAGGGAGCCTTCTACGTCTTCCCAGACATCTCAGAGCTCAACTGCCCCTCAATGGACTTCTCCAGGGAGTTCTTCCACCACGAGAAGGTCCGCTGCGCCCCGGGCACCCAGTACGGACCTAACGGAGAGGGGCACATCAGGTTCGCCCTCGTGAGGCCGATAGAGGAGCTGGAGGAGGTAGCCACAAGGCTCGAGAGGTTCATCAAGGACCTCCCCATCACGGCACCCCAAGCATACCCCTAACCCCTTTTTCTCTTACTCATCGCTCCTGGAAAAAAGAGAGCTGAGAACCGGAAGCTCTAGGCTCTCCCTATAGCCTTTTCCGCGGCTTTCCTCGCGACCTCTAGTGGAGGCTCGACATCAGCGTTCGCACACCTGTAGGTCCTGCCGACAAGCCTCTCCTTGTGCTCGTCCCGGGCCTTCTTGAGCAGCTCGGGCTTGGTCATTAGGTCCAGGGCGGCCCCTGCAATTGTCTTGGCGGCGAAGATCAGGCTCTTGTGGCCTATGCTCATGCCGCTTGTGGCGACGAAGTGCCAAGAGTGGCCTGGGGTCCCCAGGACTGTGGCGGTAGTGCTGAACTCCATGGCTGGGGTTATCCAGCTGATGTCGGCGACATCGGTAGAGCCCCCACTCACCTTCCCCTCGTCCCAGGGGTCGAGGATGTCGGTGACAAGGTCCACGTCTACGTACCTCTCCCAGTCTGGGATCTCCCTCTTCCTCAAGGTGTCTATCTTCTGTTGCTTTGGGACAGTCTCGCCGATCTTCCTCGCGAACTCCAGCTCTTCCTCGGTGTACTCGGGGGCTCCGACCTCTCTCATGTTGGCCAAGACGATCTCGCTCAAGGTCTTGTTCGGCAGCTTGTTGTAGATGCCCCCTAGGAAATCAACCTCCAGCCTTGTGTCCGTCATGAGGGCCGCCCCCTCGGCGATCTTCAGTATCCACTCGTAGATGTGATCGACCTGATCCCTCTCGGGGGCTCGTATGTAGTACCATGTTCGGGCGTAGTCGGGGACCACGTTGGGCTGACCGCCCCCCTCCTCGATAACGTAATGGATCCTTGCCTTCTCGATTACGTGCTCCCTGAGGTAGTTGACCCCGATGTTCATCAGCTCCAACGCGTCCAGGGCGCTCCTCCCCTGCTCCGGGGAGCCTGCGGCGTGGGCTGTCTTCCCGTGGAAGTGGAACTTGACGGAGTTCATGGCGTTGCTGCTCCGCAGCCCCGCCATGTTCATGGAGCTCGGGTGGTGGCTCAGGCATACCTCGACATCGTCAAAGATGCCTGTCTTCGCCATGAAGACCTTTCCATCGTAGTTCTCCTCGGCCGGGGTGCCGAAGAACTTGACAGTGCCAGCCAGGCCCAGCTTCTCTAGGGTGTAGCGTAGGGCGATGGCCGCAGCCATCCCTGAGGCTCCGTGGATGTTGTGGCCACAACCGTGCCCCGGAGCTCCTTCTATCAAGGGTTCCTTGTGAGGGACTGGCTCCTGGGAGAGGCCAGGCAGGGCGTCGTACTCCCCCATGATCCCAACGATTGGTTTGCCCCCGCCCCAGGTCGCGTAGAAAGCAGATGGCATCCCGCCCACACCCCGCTCCACCTTGAAGCCGTGGCTCTCCAGCTCGTCAGCCAGGAGCTTCGACGACCTCTCCTCGACCAGGCCTAGTTCAGCGTACTCCCAGACAGCGTCGCTTATCTCGATGATATGCTCCTTATTGCCTTCGATCCAGCCCCAAGCAATTTCCTTCTTAATCCTCATCTTGGTTCAAGAATAATTGTGCCCGGTTAAAAAGAGGAGGGTGGAGGGAGGAGATCACTTGTTAGTATTGCCTCGTCGAGCTTCATCCTCTGGGATTTTATCGGCGCCTCGTCAGGCCAGCCGACGACGATATGGTTGCGGCTTACGATCTCCTCGTGGAGGCCGAAGTGCTCCACGAGCCTCCTCTGGGTCTCTTCCCCGTGGGTGAGCCAGCAGGCTCCAAGGCCCAGGGCATGGGCTATGAGGCAGATGTGATCGGCGGCGGCAGCGGCGTCGTAGTAGATGTTCTGGGGGACCAGCTCGTCGAACCTCATTGCCTTGTACATCCTCATGTCCTGACAGACCACGATCATGACGCAGTTCTCGATTGGGATGTCGCTCCTCACAAGCTTCCACTCCTCGGGGTTCCGGAGCACCAGGAAGCGGGTGCATCCGACATTGCAGCCGTGAGGGGCGTAGAGGCCTGCGTGGAGTATCTTCCGGATCATCTCCTCTGGAACGGGTTTGTCCTTGAACTGGCGGATGGATCGGCGTCCGTAGATGAGCTTCTCGACCGTTTTCATCTCCACGCCGGTGAAGGGCTCGGGGAGCTCGGTGTCCAGCTCCACCTCGCCTCCGGTTCTCAGCATCCGGGCGAATCCAATGTAGTTGAGGCACCATTTGATGTCGGGGGCGTCTGTGGGCAGGCCCCTCCTCTTCCAGATGTCCATGAGGAACTCTGCGGTCTCCCCGAAGTTTTGGGTCACTCCCCGCTTCCCCGCCATGATCCGGTACATGTTGACCTCGATGGTGTGGTGTGTCCTCTCGTGGAGGATCGCACGGAGGACCACCGGCTCCACCTCCATGAGCTCCTCCTCGGTGAACCCGTGAACCTTGAGTGGTTCGCTCAAAAACGTCACCGAGTCAACTAGGCACCCGGGGTTTAAAAATTGGGCACAGATCGGCTCTTGAAGTATTAAAGGTAAAAACCTGGTTTTTTATCGGTTTTTTTAACCGAAATACTTGGCGAAACGCTCCACGATGATCTGCTCATCGCCCGGCATTAGATAGAGGGTGTTGATGATGAAGCTGTTGCCGCCCCTTTGCCTTACCCACACCTCGGGGTCGTCCTCCCTTAGACGCTTGGTAATGGTTTTCACATCCGCTGCTGTCCTATTGAAGCTCATCTCGAGGCCGATGACGTGGTAGCCGCATCCCTCACCTGAGCGGGGGACGTAGTCGAACCTGACATCCGAGAGCCCTTGAAGGCCTCTTAGATGGCTCTCGATGCGCCTGACCTTCTCCCAGGCCGGTTGGATGCGAACCCTCTCGTGGTCCAGCTCGACCCAGCGCCGTAGGGCGACCAAGAGGCCCACGATCTCCTGCCTGTCCAGCTTGTACCCCCTGCCGATGCTCCGCCAGTAGCCGGGGCGCTCCAGGGGGCCCGACTCCGCGCCGATGAAGCTATGCAGGGCCACAGCCTCCACGAGGTCTTTCCTTCCGATGACGAAGCCCGTCGAGTTGGGTCCCCCCACGTACTTCCCCCCGTAGCAGACCAGATCGCAGCCCATTTCGGTGTACTTGCTGAGGCCCTCTATCGGGTGGGTCTGCCCGGCTGCGTCCACTATTACGGGCACCCCATGCGCATGGGCCACCTTAACCACATCCTCCAGCGGAGCCACCTCAGGCTTGGGCCAGAGTGGGATGGCGTAGTGGATGGCGGCGGTTTTGTCCGTGATGGCAGCCTCGATGAGGTCGGGGGTGCAGCCCGACCGCTCGTCCCCGACCTGGACAAGCTTGCCTCCGGGAACCTCCATGCTCCTGTCGTAGATCAGGAAGCGGTTGCACCGCTGGATTACGATCTCGTCCTTCATCCCCTCTGTGTTAGGCAGCTTCTTCATCTTCTCTGGGTCTTTCCCAGCTATGCAAGCCGCAGCCGAAAGAACCAAGCCGGCGAAGGCCCCAGGGGTGATCCAGGCCGCCTCTGCGCCTGTGATCTCGCTGATTACCTCGCCGGCACGCTCCTCGAGATCCCAGAGGGAGCAGTACCCCCTGTTTGCTTCGGCCATGGCCTCCAAGACCTCGTCGGAGAGGATGGTGCCCCCCAGCCGGGTGAGGGGGAAGGTCGCGTTCACCACCCTCCTCAACCCAAGTTCACTATAGACGCTCATGGAACCACTTGGTGATTCGTGTCGTCCTCCAGTAAAAACTCTTTGCAGACCGAATTCTTATCCCGATGAACCGACATCCTTCGTCTTGACAAGTATGATCGAGAGAGTCAGGGCGAGAGAGCTCGGAATAGAGATAGGCTCCATGGAGACGGGTCGTCTAAACGCGATCACCGACGTCGAGGGCGTCGGCGTGGGCCACTCGACGCTCATCTCGGGAGACAATGTCAGGACCGGTGTGACGGCCATCGTCCCCCATCAGGAGAATCCGTACGAGGAGAAGATGACTGCGACTGTGGATCTATTCAACGCCTTTGGGAAGGCGACCGGCCTCCCCCAGATCATGTTCGAGGGAGTCATAGAGACCCCGATCCTCCTCACGGAGACACTGAACACCTGGCGAGTTGCTGACTCCGTCCTCGACTATTTCATGGAGAGACACGAGGTCTCACCAAGGTCCCTGAACGTCGTGGTGGGGGAGACCAACGGAGGCTACCTCACAGACAACATCGGCAGGCACGTGGGTCGGGACCATGTCTTCGAGGCCATAGATGCGGCAAGGAGCAAAGGGGGTCAGGGCGCGGTTCCGGAGGGGAACGTGGGAGGCGGCACACCGATGACCGGCTACGGATTCAAGGGCGGGATAGGGACGGCATCCCGGGTCCACCCCAACTTCACCGTGGGCGTCCTGGTCCAGCTTAACTGCGGAAGTAAGGAGGATCTGATGATCGACGGCGTCCCCGTGGGGAGATTAATTGAACTCCCAGTCCCCCCTGAGAGTGCCCCAGGGAACTCCATAATGATGATCGTGGCAACGGATCTGGATGTCAACTCCCGCCAGCTCTGGAAGGTGGCCAAGAGGACTGCCCTGGGGCTGGCCCGCACGGGCTCCTACGGGGGAAACAGTAGCGGTGACTTCACCATCGCCTTCAGCACAGGCCTGAGGAGCGTCGAGGAGATAGTGGAGGCCACATCGGATGAAAAGCGTCCGAAACCAGTTGATAACTTCCTGAATCCGGTTTACAAGGCCACGGTGGAAGCCACGGAGGAGGCCATCGTAAACGCACTGTTCAAGGCAGAAACCATGAAAGGAAGAGAGGGGAACACTAGGTACGCACTTCCCTTAGATCAGGTTAAGAGCATCTTCGATGGTTGCGGACGCCCATTGCAGATTCAATGAGTAAAAATATCGTAGACCCCTTGAGCAATTCGGCCTGTCAGCCTTGATAGCTGCTGAAGAACTCCTCCGTCGCCGCCAGGTACTCCTCAATGTCCTCTTTGGTGTGGGGTTCCCCGGTGAAGCAGTGGATCAGCGCCGGCTTTACGAGAGCGAAGTTATGGGAGAGCAGGTGTGAAAAGTAGGCCTTTGAGGTTTCAGTATCATTTCTCTCCACCTCCCTGGCGTTCCTGGGCTTCTCCTTCTGGAAATGAATCGCGAAGGCCGAGCAGACACCAGTGACAGAGGCGCTCAGCCTGCTCCGATCAATGATGTCCTCGAGGCCTCTCCTCATCTTGTCACCCAGAGCATCAATGTGCCTGTGGACCCCGCCGTCCCTTATGATGTCTAGGGTTGTGATGCCTGCGACCATGCTGACAGGGTTCCCCGTGAAGGTACCCCCGTGGAAGGCCCGTTCCTGCATCTTAGGGTATCGCCTGTGATCGAGACGCTCGAAGATCTCCATGCGCCCACAGAAGGCGCCTATCGGGAACCCCCCTCCCATGATCTTCCCAATGACAGTGATGTCTGCTTCGTCCCCGTAGAACACCTGGGCCCCGCCGGGGGAGAGCCTGAAGCAGGTGATCACCTCATCGAAGACCAGGAGGGTTCCCGTCTCATCGCAGATCTCTCTGAGCCCTTCCAGGTAGCCGGGCTCTGGGGTGATGAATCCTCCCGCGCCTATCACGGGCTCCACGATGAAGCACGCGACATCCTCCCCCTTCAGGGCTGACCTCGCCGAGTCGAGATCGTTGAAGGGAACGACAAGGGTGTCCTCCAGAGCCTTCGGGTCGAGCCCTGCGGACTCTGGGATGTCGAAGGGGGCGTGGACCGCTTTGTGGAGGCTATCGTAACCGCCGTGCCAGCCTCCCTCCACTTTTGCCATCTTCATCCTTCCGGTGTGCGCTCGGGCCAAGCGGCTGGCGTACATGTTGGCCTCTGTGCCCGAGCTCGTGAACCTGACCATCTCGGCGCTGGGGATTAGGTCCACGATCCTATCAGCGAGCTCCAACTCCAGCTCGTGAGAGAAGCCAAAATGGGTCCCCTTCATTATCTGCTCGGCCACGGCGTCCATGACCCTCTTCGGCGAGTGGCCTAGGAGGAGGACCCCATGACCCATCCAGTAGTCGGTGTAGACGTTGCCGTCTACGTCTGTGAGCTTCGCGCCCCTCGCACAGGTGACATAGAAAGGATAGGGGATGACATCCCTGATTGAGTAGGAGACCCCTGCAGGGAGGACCTTCTTGGCCCGGGCGAAGAGGGTTTTGGACCTCTGCGTCTTATCCTCGTAGCTCCTCAAAATCAGATCCCTCTTTGGATACGCTATTCTCTCCTGACAATTAATAGGTTTAACGCCGCGATGCATGGGTCCGGCTATCACGGAAACACTAGTCAACCCTTGTTGACCAGATTTGGATTATATGAAGAACTCCGGGGTCAGTGTAGACTTGCCGGTCTCCGCCTTGAGGACCTCCAGCTCCGATTTCTGCTGGTTGAGGATCTCCCCGAACTCCCTAGGCATCCCAGGCTCTGTACGGTAGACGGCCTCCATCCTGGCGATCTTCTCCATGAACTTGTCCAGCCTGACGGAGAACTGCTGGTGGTACTCCTCCAGGGTGTACTCCCTGTCGAAGACCTGCCTGAACAGGTCTCTGAGATCTTTGTACTTGGGTAGGTAGCCTATGGGGGTCTTGATGGCGTCATATTCGCCGTGAACCCTGCCCTCGGCCCAAATGACCCAGACCTTCTTGTCAAGGATCTCGTTGGTGAAAACGCCCTCGTGCTTGAGGAAGTAGTTGGTGGAGAAGACCCTCGGCCTGTTCCTCAGTTTCCTGCCGAACTCGATGTGGTTGCGGAGATAGGTTCCGAGGGGGATCACCAGGAAGTCCATGTTCGCCATGGGATTCGACTTCCTCACCCCCTCCTGGCCCAGGGTGGCCGATGTGGTCTCGGACTCGATGGTAGCGCCGAGGTAGACGCCGTGCTCCCAGCTGAGGGCCTCGTAGATGGGGACGTTCGTGTCGGAGTCCCGGCCGCCGTAGAATATTCCTTGGACGATGACGCCGTCGGGATCGTGGATCTTGGGATCGGCGTTCTCCAGCTCGCTTATGCGCATGGTGTAGCGGGCGTTGCTATGGGCGAAGGGAATCTCCCTCCCATCATCGTCTTTCTTTCCCTTCCACCACTCGCCGGAGAAGTTGACCCCGCTCTCCGGTATGTCGTCTCTACCCATGCCCTGCCAGTAGGGGACGTCATCTACGATAAGGACGTTGGAGAAGATGAGCTCCCTAGGCGTGGTCAGCGCCTTGTAGATCAGGGGGTCGTCCACCGGGTTGACGTCCTTTATGATGCCGAAGATGCCCGACTCGATGTTCACGGCCCTCGCGTTCCCGTCCTCGTCGATCTTGAGGTATGCGATGTCGTCGCCCACGATGGTCTGCCCTGGGATCATGGCCGTGCTGGTCTTCCCGCAAGCGCTGGGGTATGCCCCAGTGAAGTACGTCACCCTTTTTTTCCTCGGCGGGTGCACCCCCATGACGAGCATGTGCTCCGCCAGCCAGCCCTCGTGGTTAGCCCTGTAGATGGCGAGGCGGAGGGCCAGTTTCTTGAGGCCGAGGCTGTTGCCCGCGTACTGGTTGTTTACGGAGTAGACCTTCCCGTCGAGGTGATCTATGTATATACGCCTCTTGTCGACGTTCTTTGTGCAGCTCCTCTCGTCCAGCTCCCCCGCAGAGTGGATGAAGGTGAAGAAGTCATGTGAGCCCTTGAGCCTCTTGAACTGCTCGTATCCGCTCCGGTAGAGGAGGTCCTCGCTGTGGGCTACGTATGCGGAGTCGGTGATCTGGAGGGCGCAGAGGGAGAAGCGGGAGTTGGTGGGGCCTAGGCTGAAGAACCGTATGAGGCATTCCTTCCCCTTCATGGAGCCGTCCAGGAGTCCGAGGACCTCCTTGAGGCCCTCCTCCCTCTCCAAGGTGACTATTCCTCGGCTCAGCCTCTCGCCAAAGGGCAGCAAGACGGCCGTGTGCCCCTTATCCCTGGCCTGGTCGTGAAAGCCGTCGAAATGAATGGTGTGGCCCTCCATCTTCAGCTTCACCTCCTCGCCGTTGTCGAGGGAGAGCTGGCGGACATAGGCGATTTCTTCAGGATCGTCGCCGATGACAGTGACCTTGACGGGCTTGCAGAGGTCGATGAACCTCCTGACCTGTCTGATGACATGGGGGTTCTCCAGAGCCACGAGTTTATGGAGGTTCTCCCCCCTAAGAAGGAAATTAGAGAGCGGCATGTACTTGCCTCTCAAACTAACTTTTCGCCGATTATATAGCCTTTCTGATGTTGAATAAAGCGTTCGAGGACCCCGATTTTAGAATATTAGTGATTTTTATGGCCTTTTTTCCTCGAATAGCTGGACCCACTTCCTATTTGAACCTAATAACACCCATAAATGCCCATTATCATCTTTTTTAGCTTCTCCACCTACGAACAAGGGAGCCGAAATGTTAAACCAGGCCTCCATCAACCGTTTGCCTTGATACCCATGTCTGAAAACGGCAGGCTGAAACAGTTCCGGATCCAGGAGCTACCCCAGCCAGCCTTACAGGACGCGTAATCTTCTCTTCTTTATGAAGCAAACTTCTCTTTCAGCTCTAAGTAAACCTGGATCAGTTCTGGGGGCATCGACTCGTCCTCAATCCAGCTGTCAACGAGGCTTATCCTGTCAGCCACCCACTCGCCGGCGTCCTCCTCCAGGGCCATCGAAAGCTCGAACTCGAAGGCCGTAAAATGCGCCTCGTAAACGATTTTGAGATACTCTTCCACGGCTTCCGGCTTGAGCGGGATGCCACTTCTCTTCAACTCGCTCATCTCCACAAGTTCGTGTACCATAAGGTAGCGGCTTCCGAGGATCTGTTCCACGGTTGTCTTTTCACCTGTAGGGGTGGGTCTGGACAGGTAGTCGATGAACTCCTGGGGCTCAACGGGTACCTGCTCGTACCCCCTGGATGCGATGAGGGGCTCTGTTTCCTGAATTCGGGCTTTGACATCCTCAGGCCTGTATCCGGGTTTCTGTGACCCAAATCGTAGAGTGCTCAGCCTTATAAGAGTGGGGTGGAACAGCTTCCCAGTTCTCTCATAGATCACGTAGACAGCACTGAGGCCTCCTCCTACCAAGTAGCCGCCCCCCACCCAGAGACCGGTCACGTAGGCGGTCATAATTATCGTGTTGACGATGAACTCTAAAACGTAGGCGAGGAGTGCGGTGGCGATCCCCACCTTGAGGAGGTCGTTCTCCCTCCTCCTGCACACCATGTAACCTCCTGAGAACCCGCATATGATGTGGATTATCACGAAGGGGCCTAGGAGAGCCCCGCCGAGGCTCTCGATCTCAGCCCCAGTCCAGGTGAGGAGGGCGATTAAGATTTCCCGTGCAATGATTACCAGGCCCACAGAAAGGACTGCCCCAGACAGGTATTCCTTGTACAAAATTCGAGAGTCCCGCTCCATTGCTGTAACCTCACCCGCATTTACTTTCATCATACTGCCATAGGCTAAAAGCTTCCGTCTTCCCCAGCATTCCCAGGCTCCAAATGGCCTGTTCAACCACCTAAAACATCATGATGATGAGAAAGAGATCAGCTCACCTCCGGTCCAGGGTCGTTGATAGGAGCACAGGTTTAGGGATATAGCGGGCTATGTTTTTAGATAAACTGTCTCGCTGCGAATCTGGGTTTGAAATAAGCCAGTAGTCATAAGGGTGCTTGGGAGTTATACTGTACTTTCACTCAGCTCTCCCCGGTCCAAGAACCTCGGTCGATTTTATCAGGCGCTCGGCGTTGACTAGGTGCCGGTGGTAGATATCTCTGACTTCAGACCGAGGATCCATGTAGTTGAACTAGCTCCTCTGGGTTTCCGGTATTACAGGGGGTGCTTTGGGTCGTTTGATGAAGCCCCCCCGAGGTATACGTGGCGCATGGTGGATTACAGGATTGATGAAACGGTGGTCTACGTGGACCTAGAAGAGTCGGAGGTCGATTCTGGGAGATATATCTAGGATAGACTATATCGCTTTGAATCAGCCCCTTGGAATACAATGATTTTCGCGATAGACTATAGATACATAATGGGAAACAGCGTAGCCGCATCGCAGAAATCAGATTTCTACAATAGAAGTTCGCTTACCCTTCTTTGAGACCTGCTTTCCCTGCATTCACTGTGCGCTTGACGACGCATGAAGTCCATCTGCGTCCACGACTTGTATAGAGGATCATTGATAAATCTCAGGTTGTATCCGGGACTCGCATGCAACACCTGTCTGGCAGAGCCCGCAGCCATACCCCTTGAACTTAAAGGCCTCCTCAACGTACCTCCTTGTCGCCTGCAGGTAGGTGCGGCATCTCTCCTTGTCGTGGCCATCCTCCGAGATCGCCCCCACCGGGCACCTAGCCACGCACTCCTTGCACGTTCCCTTCGCATACCAGAGACAGTAGGCGTGGGGATCATCGTATGTCCGTTTCGATGGGAGCATGTTAACCCTGGCGATCACGGAGCCGGTCCTCATGGCTTTGCCCTTTGGGGTGATGAGCCCATCGCATAGACCAAAGGTTCCTAAGCCTGCGACATAGGCCGCGTGCCTCTCAGACCAGCTGGAGGCGTATCCGTATCTCTCCGATGTCTCCCTCCTCCAGTGGGGAGAGAGCATGGGGGCCACGGCCTGATAGCCGGCGTCCTCAAGCTCCTCCACGACATGCCTCCTCAGCTTATCGTTGAACTCCTCACCATGGACCCGGGCCCTCGCCCACCTCTCCGTCGGCATCTCCCTCGGCAGCCGATGCTCCGCCTTTGTGGTCTCGGTCTGGGGCAGGATCCAGCTTATCACCGTCAGCTCCCCTGCCTGGACTTCTAGCTCTGGGAAGGTCACCTCGAACCACTCCAATGGCTTCAGGAAGAAGAGGCCGATATCCTCCTTGAAGAAATCATAGAGGGGATCGGCGCCGCTGGAGAATCCCACGAGGGGCTTGTCCCAGGCCCTCTCGTTGGCCTCGTTCCTCAGGGTGTTATCGGGAGACTCGTTGACGAACTCCTTGATAATTTTCTCGAGCCAGGTTCCGAGGTCATCAATGCCGCCAACCATGACGTTTCTCCCTCAACGGCCTAAACTACCAGGGGGTTCCATATTTATTGGTTGTCGAGCGAAAACCCTTTGTCGACAGTAACTGGATTTAACTGTGAACTAGATCATGGACGAGGTGATGGGCCCTGGGACAGGAGACCTCCTCCTCATGCTCCTCTGCTACGGCTACGTCCTCGCCATGATCCTCGCCTCTGACCGCCTAGAGGGAATCCTGAAAATAGACAGGAAGGCCTCGAGGAAGTTCCTCCACGCTATGATCGGCAACCTCCCCCTCGTCATCCCCTTTTTCTCTTGGCGCCCCGCCCCGGCCCTCGTCGCAGCCCCCTTCATCCTCGTCACCTACCTGGCCTCCCCTTACTCCCCGAATCCGGGGCTAAGAGAGAGGCTCAAGGGCCTGTCTGACCTCACCGAGGAGGGCCACAACCTCGGCCTGATCCTCTACGCGGCATCCTACACCCTCCTGGCCGCCCTCTTCCCCAAAAGGCCCAGCATCATCGCCGCAGGCGTCCTCCCAATGGCCTACGGCGACAGCGTGGCGGCCCTCGTCGGCAAGAGATACGGAAAACGCATCATAATCAATGGAAAAACCCTTGAGGGGTCCATCGCCATGTTCGCCGCGAGCCTCATCACCCTCTCCCTCAGCCTCGCATATTTCTCAACCCTCTACGGCTACAATTTTGCACATAAGCTCCTCCCAGCTCTGGCCACAGCAACGGTGGTGGCCATCGCAGAGGCCCTGTCTCCGAGGGGCCTTGACAACATCGCTGTACCCCTCCTAGGGGCGCTGGCCTTTTCTCTAGTGGAAGGGGGGCTCTAGCCTGGTCTTCATCGTCATCGACGGCCTCGACGCCTCGGGGAAGACAACTCAGGCCAACAGGCTGAAAGACTATTTGACGAGAAGAGGTGAGACCGTCTACAACCGCTTCCATCCCTCGGACGACTGTTGGGCCGGCGAGAAGACTCGGAGGTTCCTCCTAGCAGAGGGTAGGAGCGCCCACTTCGCCGCAGCCATCTTCTACATTCTCGACGTCCTCCGCAGCATCCTCCTGACCCCATGGCGCCTCCACGATCACGTAATATACGTAAGGTACCTCATGGGCACCGCATACCTCCCGCCGCCCCTCCACATCTTCGCCCACCACTTCTTCTCCACCATCCTCCCCAAGCCGAGGCACACCTTCTTCCTAGATGTCGACCCCAGGGAGGCTCATCGGCGCATAACCGAGAACCGCAGCCAGCTTGAGATGTTTGAGTCCATCGAGCAGCTCAGGAAGATAGGGAGAAGGGCTGTCAGCCTCGCCCAGGCCAATCGGTGGACCATCATCGACGCGAACCGGCCCGCAGAGGAAGTGGAAGGGCAGATCCGAGCCGAGGTCAACCGCTGAGGCACTTTTCAAGGGTGCCAATCCCCTATCGTGAAGACCAAGAGACCAGAGATCAACAGCGTATCAGGTGGATCCCAAGAAGGTCTCGTATCTTTCTCTCAGCGAGGAGGAGTTCGATTACTTCTGCAGGCTTCCCGCGAAGGAGGGCCGAGATCGTGTCAGGAGGATGGTTCCCAGCCTGAGCCAACACAAACCAGTAAGTTTATTGCGTCAATGTTTCAAGCTTAGATAGCACCTGTTGATCCGGAATGACCGATCTGATCCGTTTTTTAACCGAGTGGATAGCCGTCCAAGCTGTGCCCAGGCTGGCTGAAGAAAGAGGATTACCTTTCGACCTCCCCCGAGAGAACATGTTGTATGGTTTGAGATTGGAGGAGTTAATACGGATCCTGAGGGAATACGATAGATACGCCAGGACCCTTGTGGAGGAGCACGGGGTCTCATGGTGGGATTTTTACGCGTACTCAGACGTTGGGAAGGAGAGGTTGGCTTTGGTTGAGGAGTTCCGGGTCGAAGATGGGGATGTCGTACTCGATGTCGGATGCGGGAAGGGCTACCTCACGATCGCCCTGGCCCAGGATTGCAACAGGGTCTGCGGCCTGGATCTGATGAACGGATTCGGCCGGAGAGGTTGGTGGTCGGACTTCCAAGCGGAGATGGCCGCTCTCAATCTGAGCCGGAAGGTGATGGGCGTGAGGGCCTGTGCATCGGGGGTCCCCTTCAAAGACGCATCCTTCAACCTCACGGTCTCCGCCCATGCCCTGCGGAATTTCAACAACAGGAATACGATCGTTGAGGCCTTGAGGGAGATGCGACGCGTGACCCGGAGGGGCGGACGGGTCATTATTGCTGAGAATATTCCCAGAGCAAACACGAAGGCCCAGGCCGCCCATCTCAAGATGTTTGAAGTGAGAACTAAATACGTTAAGGGGGACAACCCACTTCTAACCGAGGCGGAACTTCTTCAGATGTTCGGGAAAGCTGGGATGTCCCCATCGCGCACGGAGATAATCGACTTCGGTCTGTCAGCGGCGCCTCCGATCTGGGTCCCGAACCCAGCATCCATTCCGGAGGAGAGGAGGGCTGAGGCAATCGAGGGGTATACGGAAGCTGTTGACATGGTGAGGGAGTGTGGTGAGTCCTCGCCGCCCGTTTTGCTATTCGAAGCGAGAGTAGATTGATGAGCGATTGGCTTTTAATAAAAATCACGGTCAAAACAGATGAAAAAAGAGTTTCACATCTCTGATGTGAGGGAGTTTCAGGACTACCCCCCTCGATAGCCCTTGCCACCCATCTGGCTCCTGTAACCGCCCCTGCGATGTCCGTGGCTAACCCACCGTGGGCCTGGGCCCCACTGCCCCATGCCCCCACAGACTGAGCCGGGGGATTGCCATCCAGGCCCTTCCTCCTCGGGGGGGTTGTCTGGATCGTACCAGGGAGGATAGGATGATTCGGGCTCGTTGCCCTCGGAGTCTCCGTTCCACCAGGGGCACCAGCGGTTCCTCAAGTGCCAAGGACCGTAGGTGCCGTTGTAGCCAGCCTCATCACCCATCGGGGGGACGAAGTCCCCGGACTCGTCTTCACTCCAGTAGGGGTGTGCCAGTGCTGGGAAGACGAAGATGGAACCTCCGATGGCGAGGGCCACGACCAACAGGGTCAACAGGGCTTTTCCGTTCTTCAAACTTCTTCTCACCTCCTTCTTGCCACGCACCCTATGCGGAGAAACATGATATAGATGGTTCCTGTAACGGGCGTTTCACTTTATGAAACAACGGTTATTAAGCCCGGATTCTTACATCCAATGAGCCATGCGGGAATTCATCCTTGAAATTGTCGGTCAGCGCGGTCCCATGTGGTGGCATTGGACCCAGCAAGATACGAACCTTCTGATAATCACGGTCACAGCCGTTGTTCTACTGGCGGTCGTTCTGATCCTCTTATTGTTCCCAAGGCTTAGAGGGCTCAGTTCGACCGAGAGCATAAGGCCAATGGTGGAGACCCAGAGAGTCGAAGAAAGTGAGGAGACCCAAAAGAAGGAGAGCCGGACCATCGAGGTGGCCACGAGGATATTAGAGCCCGATGAGAGGCGCGTCGTTGAAGCTCTCGTGGAGGCAGGGGGTACGATGCTCCAGAAGGAGATCTCCCACGAGGTCGGCTACTCCCGGGTGAAGACCCACAGAGTCCTGGTGAGGCTCATCCGCAGGGGCGTCGTGACCGCCGAGAAGTATTACAACACAAACCGGATCGAGCTTGCAGACTGGCTGAAGGAGAACCCGTAGAGAAACCTTTTTTTCAGATCTCAGAATCGGTCTATTCTACGGGTTTTGGCGTGTACACCGCTTCCTTTGTGATCTCTATGCTGCAGCTGTTATGCTTTCTGCAGTACTCCTCGCACCGGGCGGCAGTCTCCCTTATCTCGTAACCGACGCCACACTTGTCGCAGAGGTAGATGGTCTTGCCCCTGTACTCCTTTTTGGACACCATGTGCTCTAGATCAAGATGGTAATTTAGAAAGGTTACTTGAGATGTCCCTGCCCGAAAAATATATCTGAAAATGACATATTTATTAGCCGCCCTGTTTCAAAGAGTTTTGTAGTGATCTGGATGGCGCGAGACCCTGTCTGCGGGATGTTCGTCGACGAGGAGCACGCCGCCTTCACCGCTGAGGTCGACGGCAGGACCTATTACTTCTGCAGCGAGGCCTGCATGCTCACCTTCGTCCAGCCCGAGATCGAGCGCAGGAACCTTAAGAGGATCGTCGTCTTCAGCCTCGGCCTGGGCCTCCTCACCATGGCCATCATGTTCTACGGGGGGCCCCTGCCCTTCTTCTCCAAGGAACTCTGGGCGTTCCTCCTCGCGACGCCCGTCCAGTTCATCGCCGGATGGAGGTACTACAGGGGGGCGTGGGGCGCCGCCAAGGCCGGGACCATGAACATGGACACACTAATCGTGATCGGCACCACCACCGCCTGGGTCTACGGGACATTCGTCGTCTTCCTCCCAAACCTGGTGCCGAGCCACGAGGTCTACTTCGACACCGCCGCGATGATCCTCGCCCTCATCCTAGTGGGCAAATTGTTGGAGGAGATCGCCAGGGGGAGGGCCTCAGAGGCGGTGCGCAGGCTCCTCGACCTCCAGCCCCCAGTAGCCCGCCTGATAAAGGAGGACGGGACCGAGGAGGAGGTGCCCGTCGAGACGGTGATGCCCTTCGACGTGCTCATCGTCCGGCCAGGGGATAAGGTCCCCCTGGACGGGCAGGTCATCGAGGGGGCGTCCAGCGTGGATGAGAGCATGATCACGGGGGAGAGCATCCCCGTGGCCAAGATGGTGGGGGACGAGGTCATCGGGGGGACGGTCAATAAGGAGGGGGCGCTGAAGGTCGAGGTGACAAAGGTGGGGATGAACACCACACTCCAGCAGATCGTCCACATGGTGGAGGAGGCCCAGCTCAGTAGGGCCCCCATCCAGAGGATCGCAGACACCGTCGCCGCCTACTTCGTCCCCACCGTCATCGCCATAGGTCTAATCAGCTTCGTGGGGTGGTACTATGGAACTAGAGACTTCGGCCTGGCTCTCACCTCCTTCGTCGCGGTCGTCATCGTCGCCTGCCCCTGCGCTATGGGCATAGCCACGCCGACCGCAATCCTCGTGGGAGCGGCCCAGGGAGCCAGGAACGGCATCCTCATCAAGGGCGGTGATTACTTGGAGAAGACCAGGGAGCTCCAGGCCATCGCCTTCGACAAGACGGGCACCCTGACCAAGGGGGAGATCGCCGTCACCGATGTACACGCCCCGGGTTCCGATGAGCTCCTCAGGCTGGTCGCCTCTCTTGAGAGGAGGTCGGAGCACCCGATAGGTGAGGCTATAGTCAAGTTCGCCGAGGAGAAAGGTCTCAACCTGCCGGAGCCAAAGAATTTCGAGGCGATAGCTGGGAAGGGCGTGAGGGGCAACGTTGACGGCCTGGAGATGATAGCCGGAACACAAAGGCTCATGGAGGAGATCGGTGCCGAGATGGATGACGGGATCAGAAGCAAGGCCGACGAGCTCTTCGAGCAGGGCAAGACACTCGTGTTCGTCTCAACCAGAGGAAGGGTCACAGGCATCATCGCCGTGGCAGACCAGCTCAAGGAGAACGCCGCCCAGGTCGTCTCCAAGCTCAGGTCCATGGGTCTCAAGGTGGTGATGATCACCGGGGACAACGAGCGGACGGCCGAGGCCATCGCCAAAAAGGTGGGCATCGACCGCTACCTCGCCGAGGTTCTCCCCCAAGACAAGGTAGGGGAGGTGAGGAAGCTCCAGGAGGAGGAGCTTGTAGTAGCCATGGTGGGGGACGGCATCAACGACGCTCCCGCCCTCGCCCAGGCGGACGTGGGCATAGCCTTGGGCAGCGGGACCGATGTGGCGATGGAGACAGGGGGTATTATTCTGATCCGTAACAATCTGATGGATGTGGTCACCGCCATCCAGCTGAGCAAGGCCACCTACTCCAAGATCAAGCAGAACTTGTTCTGGGCCTTCGGGTACAACTCCGCCCTCATTCCCGTGGCGGCCGGTGTCTTCCGCTCCCTGGGCATCATGATGCACCCCATCTTCGCAGCAGGAGCGATGGCCTTCAGCTCCATCAGCGTCATCTCCAACTCCCTGCTCCTCCGCAGGTTTAAGCCCGAGGTGTGATCAATGGCAGAGCTCATCGTGAAGACCATCCCAATCACAAGGATGGACTGCCCCACCTGCATCCCGGTCCTCGAGAAGGAGGTCATGAGATTGGAGGGAGTCAAGGAGGTGAGAGGCAACTACATGACGAAGGCCCTGAAGGTGACCTACGACCCGGGTAGTGTGCAGCTGGCGGAGATCGAATCAGCCATAGAGCGGGTGGGCTACAGGATAGCCTACAAGAGATATCCAGGCCCCCTCTCCAGGCTCAAAGATCTGCTCAAGAGGGGCGAGCCAGAGGGGATACCCTCCATCTCCGACTTCGACTTCCCCGGCAAGGTCCTCCACGCATCCAAGACGGTGGCCGTCCTCTTCTCCTCGCCGACCTGCCCCACATGCCAAGTCTTCAAGCCAGCGTTCAGAGAACTGGGAGAGAAGGCCGGGGGGAGGGCTGAAATCTACGAGATGGACATCTCCTCCACCGAGACCTGGCGCAAATACGACATCCTCTCAATCCCCACAGTTCTCGTATTCAAGAGCGGGGAGGTCTCCGAGAGGTTCACTGCCCTGCCCAGAATGGATGACATAGAGAAATCGCTGGGCCTGGCTACCACCTGATAATTGATCCTGACCTATCAGCATCAATATAAATTCCACAAGATCAAGCTTGCGGATGCCTTATCTGATGATTATTCATCTCAAAAGAGGAAGGATGAGCCTGAACGAAAAGACGGACATGGGAGAGGTCATCACAGTGCAGACGGGGCCAGACCAGCCCGAGATAATCATCTCCATCGGGGAGTTCGATTACTACTGCCGCCTATTCGAGGAGTTCTTCAACAAGCAGCAGAGACCGGAGACCCCATCGGAGGGGGATTACGGTCTCCCCAGGTGGAGAATCATGGTTGACCACTACGACCTTTACCTCGAAAGTTACCTGGATGAATTCGACTACGCCGAAATAGAGCAGATGAAGGAACGCTATATATTCCATAAAAGTGCTCAGTGGAGGATTAACATGGAACACAATGAGACTTGTATGACATCTGGGTCATCGACTGAAACCACCATAATCACAGGCCTTCCATGCGAGGCAAACAGACGCGATCTGCTGCTCAGGCAGTGCAGTCAAGACGCCCTGCAGGGATTGCAGGAGATCATCCTCATTGCGGAGGATGAGGCGCTCAGTCTGGACGAGGCCCCAGCTCGGATGTTGGCCTTCTACGACAGACTCCATCCAATCAGGATTAATGAGAATGGTAGATATGAAGAAGAACGCTAGGAAGCACTCCTTCAGCATAGAGTTGAAATCAAAGGACCATGTGCGGAAGATCTCCGTGGCGGACGCGAAACGAGAGGGCGTCCTTTTCGAGGGATTTCTTGGAAACTTAGAGGAACTTAGTTATTTGGAGGAGGTCACCCTCATGATCAAAGGAGCAAACGGAACCCTGAGAGTGGACCTGTCGGAGGACGAGCTGCGAAAACTGCTCTCAAGGAAGAAGGAGAAGAATTGAAATGAAAGAGGTGATCCATACAAGCGGCTTTCCTCTGCCTGATGGCAGGGTCGCCGGATCTCGCCGCACACAATTGGCAGTAATAGCCACAGTAGCCTATAATTTCCTTCATTGCTAATACCTCAATTCATGATCTTCTTGAGCGCTCTTCAAACTTGATCTTCCTCCAGAATGCAAGCACTCATCCCCATCCTATGCCCCTTAGGTATAGGATTTTTCGAATACAATCTTCGCAAGTATGATGCAGGGATATTAACATCGGTAAGGGGGAATTTGCCATCGATTATTACAGGGTCGTCTCATCACACAGGGTTTCGTCGACACTTTCCAAGTGGGGTAGGTTTAGGGTAAGGAGTGCGTGTGGAGTCGTACTTTCGTTTCCGTTGGATGAGTTACTCCCTTAGAAGAGGGTAAATTCATGCTTTGGTTCGACTTCTTCCCAGTAGAACTGGAATAGGTCGCCGCACCATTTAATTGCTCTTTCATCCGTGGAGTTGAAGCCCAGGTAATCAAATTTTCCATCGAGGGTTGGGAAGGCTATCGCGGCCACTTCCTTCTCCGACATGAAGAGGAACACATCGAGTCGCTCCAGCATCCCCATCTCTAAGCCCCCGGTGGTTAGCGCCCTGGATAGAACCTGTTGGTCCTCTGCACGCACCTCCCCTCTAGGCATGCGAGAAGGAGGATAGGTTTTCAGATCTATTGTTTTTATTTTCACCCCTCGTGTAATCGCCTCACTGGCCAGGGGAACAATGCTCATGGTGTATTGGTCGTGGATTATCCAGATGTACTCCTCTGCCCCACGCATCATCTCCTCTATGCTGCCGATGGCCACCATGATGTCGTTCGTATATGTACTGTCCGCTAGCTCGCCTATCTGGCTCACGAACTCGGGGGGAAGGAGTACCATGGAGTGACTGGTGAAGTAATCCCTATGCTTAGAGATGAACTCGAATCCAGGAAGCATCCTCAGGACCAGTTCGCCATAGGCCGTGAGACGATGGAATCCGTCAACGTCCTTCCTCGTCAACCCAACCTTCCCGAGGCGTGTAACGTGCCTGCTGCACTCCTGAGCCCCGAGGCCCAGCCTCCTAGCGAGCTGTGTGACGTTCATCGCTGCCTCTTCCAGTTGGAGAAGTATCCTGTGTCTGTCCTCGTTCGAGACCTCAAAGAAGAGGTCGTATAGGTTCTCCATGACCAGCCCCTGCTTAAAATCCACCTTGATCTCTCTACATCGATACTTATAATCCTGTATTCCACTTGCGGAGGCTTTATCTCGGATCTCATCGCGGGGTTGCGTGAAGGTAAAAATGGGCAAGAGAAGAGCGGAGCGCGGGTTCTCCGTCGAGATGGAATCCAAGAAAAACGTGAGGAACATCTCGATGTCGAATGAGACCCACAACCGGGTCCTGTTTGAGGGGAACCTCGGCGAGCTCGAGGAGCTTTGCTTGATCGAGGGCGAGATACTGGTGGTCAGGGGCGCAAACGGGGTCCTGAGGTTAGACCTTAGCGAGGGTGACCTGAGGAAGATGCTCTCCAAGAAGGGGGTCGATTAAGATGGTCCCTGAGATTAAAAGGCGCACGATACAGACGCTGATAGCGGGGTTCTTAGCAGTTTTGATGCTTTCCTCTCTCCCAATTGCTGAAGCTCTAGATCAAGAGACGATAATGCGCAGAGACCTGGTGATAGACCTTGGAGACGGACTGATGACAGATGCTAAATTTACTTATCCTTCAGTCGGGGAAGGACCCTTCCCAGGCGTTCTCCTCATTCCTGGCGGCGGCACGCCAGACATGGATGAATACATGCCGCCATATGCTACGGAAACTGGGAAACCAGCAAGGCCCTTTCTCCAGATAGCCGAGTATCTGTCGGAGAGAGGCTTCGCGGTGCTCAGGTACAACAAGAGAGGCATCGGCTTTAACAGCACCCTGGTAGATCCGGAGGTCTTTTTCGATACTACAATTCAAGACCTGGAGCGAGATGCTGAGAAGGCCCTTGAGGTCCTGATGCAGCAGAGTGAGGTCGAAGCAGGCGACATAACCCTAATCGGCCACAGCGAATCGACGATCATTGCACCCAGAATAGCGGTCGACAATCCGAGCGTTAAGAAGATCGTGCTCATGGGTACCGCCGGACGCAGCTACTACGATATAAAATACTTCAAGACTGTCGACCTGAGGGTCATCTTCGCCGAAGATGTTCTGGATACTGATCACGACGGGTTACTCTCTATACCGGAAGTGATTGAAGGTTTGGGACCGGGTGCGAAGGCGGCTATCTCAGCTCAAGATCTGATTGAGAACAGCACGGGAGAATGGCTCTGGCGTCCTCACTGGAATCCAGATGGAGACGATTTCGTGAATATTGAGGAAGAGTTCGAGTCTTTCCTTGTCCGGCTAATCGAGTACGCGATGACGGCCGAATATCCGGGGTCAAAGCTTGCTCAATCTCAGTTGGCCCTGGAAAGCACAATGGACATGATCGGCAATGTCTCATCGAGCATTCTGATACTTCAAGGAGAAAACGACATACTTACTCCGTTTGAGGACGCCTCTCTCCTAGAGCAGAGGCTGACCGAGAGTGGGCATCCAGATCACACCCTCATCACCTACACAGGCCTTGGGCATTACTTCTACCCCGAGGACTACTGGAGCATAACCATGGGACCCATACAGGACTACGTTCTCCACGATCTCGAGGCTTGGCTCAAGGATCCAGCGAGAAGGGTGCGTGGCCTCGTTTCCCAGCTTCAAACCGCTGAAAATACGATTGAAAATCTTCAGGGTCAGCTAGGAGATGTGAAACTTGAGTTCGAGGGGCGAACCAGCCAATTGGAAAGCAGCATAGAGGAGCTGCAATCCGAATCAACCAGCCTGCGAAACACCATCATCGAGCTAGATGGCCGAAACATGGAGCTTCAATCGGCCTTGGATTCATCCAAGAACCTGACTTACATCGCCCTCGGGGTCGCTATAATAGCGGTCATAACGGAGGTCGCATTAATAGTTCAGATCCGCAGTAGGAGTTGATAGACGATGAAAGTTGTGATTCAGACAGATGGCCTGTCCAAGTATTACGGAAAGGGAAACGAGATCAAGGCCGTCGACGAGCTCGACCTCGAGGTCTACGAGGGAGAGACCTTCGGCCTCTTAGGACCCAACGGGGCTGGGAAGACCACAGCGATACGCCTGCTGAACTGCATCATCAAGCCAACGAGGGGAACGGCGACGGTGAATGGATACGACATCCTGGAGAAGGGAAACGAGGTCAAACGGGCGACCGGGATGCTCGCCGAGTCCCCGGGCCTCTACGACAAGCTCAGTGGCTACGAGTTCCTGGAGTTCATGGGGGCTCTGTACGATGTCCCTGGAGCCATCCTCCCCGAGCGTGCAGACGAGCTGCTGAAGCTCTTCGGCCTCAATGACAGGCGGGACCACCTCATCGAGGGCTACAGCAGCGGCATGAAGCAGAAGCTCCTCATCGCCGCCGCTCTGATAAACGACCCTCAGATACTGTTCCTGGACGAACCCACCTCGTCCCTGGATCCCCGTGCCGCTCACATGGTAAAGGAGCTGATCCAGGAGCTGGCGGACACGGCGGGTAAGACGATCTTCATGTGCAGCCATCTCCTGCCGGTGGTGGAGGAGCTGTGCGACCGGATAGGAATCATCAACAACGGCAGGCTAATCGCAGTAGGGACTGTGGAGGAGATCATAGCCCAGTCGGGCAAGGGGACCCTAGAGGAGGCGTTCATAGCCCTGACTGGCGGCCTCGTGAACGGCGAGCTCCTCGCATGGAGGGAGCAGGTTGCCCAGCCCTAAGTGGCTCGTGATAGCCAAGAACGAGTACAGGGTCCAGACCAGCTGGATCAGGGGCTTTAGGAGGTATTTCCCCTTCGCGGCGGCGGGGCTCCTCGCCGTCTGGGTCTTCTACTTGGCCCCGATGATGGTCCAGTCCCTGGTGGACGACTTCCTCGAGATCTTGGTGAGCCAGGTGGCCGTAGCCTTATTCGAGATAATCCTCTTCATGCTGTCGGCCTTTTTGGCGATCATCCCGGTCTCCAACGCCCTGAAGGACGAGGGAGGGATAGGCCGGGTAGAGCTCATGCTCAAGGCCCCGGTGAGGCCCGGAGACGTTCTGGTGGGCGAGTTCCTGGGGAAGACCCCCCTCTACGCCGTCTTCGCCATCGCCTTCACAGGCCTCTTCACGGCGCTGCTGGTCCCCTTGGGCCTCAGCCCCCTGCAGACAGCTCTGATAATATTCCTAGCATTCATCACATGCCTCATTGCGTTCTGGGTGGGCACCGTGATCACCGCTGTGGCCAGGACCACCCTCGGTAGGACCGCGAAGGGGAAGGACATAGGAAAGGCTCTGTCTTTCATCCTTGTGTTGCCTCTGGTCGCCCTCATGTACGGCCTGATGTTTGGAAATATTGCCGCAGCGCTGTTGAACCCGGGGACGAACGAGATGGTCAAGACGCTGCTGGGGCTGTTTCCGAGCTCCTGGGCGGCTGAGGTCATCGTCGCATTCGCCAAGAATCCCTCGAACATCGGGGCGGTCTGGGCTCTGACCCTCACGCGAGTGGGGGGCGTGGCCCTTTTCATGGTGGCGGGCCTGGCCATAGGCTGGAAGATAGCAAACAGGGCGTACAGCCTCGAGCCCACGAACCTGGGGGTAACGGTGGTGGGGCCCGACGGGGCCTTCTACATGACGGTCAAGCTCCTGGGAGGGGGCAGGTCCTTCGGCTCACTGCTGGTCTCGGTCTTCAAGGACTACGGACGAAGGCTGGAGAACCTCTCCCAGATCGGGTATATCATAGGCCTGATGCTGCTGCT
>CP070640.1:1254637-1261406 GCA_020354065.1 Candidatus Bathyarchaeota archaeon | reverse complement strand
CCCAGAAAATTCGGTGGTTCTACTCTTCCTCTTCCTTCCTGCTCAGGCTGAAGTAGAGCTCGTCGTACTCAGTCTTGACGGCCTCCAGCCTGTTCTTCAGCTTGGAGGTGAGCTCCGCTACCTCCTCGTATGAGGCCTGGGCCTCCCTCACCAGATCCCCCAAGTGCTGCATCCTGGACGGGGTCATCCCTAGGGCCTCGGACTGCTGCCCCTCCCTGAGGTCCAAGATAGTCTGTATGATCTCGGAGGGGTCTGTCTTTATCGTCCTGCACAGGGAGACGTACTCGGATATCTCGCTGAGGGCCTTCCTCAGCTCGTCCACGGAGGCCTGTGAGGTCTTTCCGCGAGCCTTGGGCTCCAGGGTCAGGGACTCCTCGAACAGGTCGAGGCGCTCGAAGATGCCCGTGACCTTCTCCTGGATAGTGGGCACCTTCTCAGGCTTCAGGATGTAGAGATACTCCCTGAGCTCCTTGATGAGCTCCCTCACCATCTCCACCCTGGGGCCGGTCTTCTCCCACACCTTCTCCGGGGGGAGACGGTCCACCACGGTGCCGGTCGTTATCTCGATGGCGATCTCCCGGACCACGGCCTCAAGCTCGTCTATCCTCTCGCCGAAACGCTCGAGCATCCCCTCTCCCACAAAGACCCAGAACGCCTTCCTCGTTTAAAGACCTTTTCAACATGCGGAAAACGAGCACAACGCTCATGGCTCTTAGTAGATATCCGAGGCATTGATAGCGCCCTCTATTCCTCAACGGCCCTCTTGCTGTAACCCAGCCCAAGGCCCAAGCCCAGGGTAGTTTAAGGGATTGAAAAAAGCAAATACCAAGATTCACGCTATTAAGACCTAGGAGATTGTACCAATGATCAGGAAGACGGGTAGGAGGCTCAGAGATCTTTGGATATACTTCAAGACAGGCCACAGCGGCTACCTCGTGTACACCCTAAGCATACTCAACTTCGTTGTGCTGCAGCATAGGCTGCTGATATCCTACATTCCTTTCCTCAGCCAGTACATGAGCAGGCTGAGCACGTTCATCGTGATCTTCGCCGCCGTCTACATACCGACGGCGATACTCGTAGGCTTCTTCGAGTTCCGCAAAGGTGAGGTCATCCGCAGGCCCATGCTCAACCCCTACACCCAGGAGACCTTGGAGGCCAACATCAGGATGAACAACGGCATACTGCACTACATAAACGGCGACGTAGATGAGGCGAGGAGCCAGGTCGAGGAGAGCCTGGTCATCCTCAAGAGATGGAGAAGAGACGCCTGAACCGCAAGAGAGGAACTAACCCGTACTACTTCAGACTAGTAGGTCACCCCTGTTCCGAGCCCAGGACAGTCCTGCACAGATTTGACAGGAATACAGAAATCACCTTCAGAATCGATTTAAGGCTCGTCAGGGCACGAGAATGGCGCAGGAAAACAGGAGAGAGGTGGTGACAGAACGTGTCAACCAGAACCGGTCCACGCGTCCACGAGATACTGGCGATTCTGCTGATGATCTCAATCTCGATGACTGGCCTAGCTCTACAAGGCCCCTTCTATTCCGGGAGCCCCTCAAGTTCGGGGCAGATAATCCCCATGGCTGCGGCGATGGAGACAGGCCCGCTAGAGAAAGAGGTCGGGCAGAGCGTCCATTTCAAGGTGAAGATCCAGAACAACGGTCAGTTGGAGACGACCTACATCATCGTGACCAAATGGAGACTACACGGCACCGAGGAATGGGAGTCATGCGGCTTCGAGGATCTGAGGCTGCTTTCAGGACAGCTGGAGACGATGATCGTCGGCTACGTCGAGTGCACGGAGTGGATGGTGGAGAAGTACTTCGACGTGAAGTTCCTCCTCTACGAGGCTGAGACAGAGAGACTTCTGGACGAGAAGTACGTCGACAAGGCCTGGTATGTCAAGGAGGTAACCATCCTGGGCACCATCGCGGGCTACTGGATTGAGTAGAGGCGGCTAAAAAGCCCGCAACCCCCTAGATTTTATGGCTTCCACCACTTGAAGCTAAGGTAGCGGACCTTATCCCCCTTTACCATCGCGACGATGAAGGTCTTGCGCACCGTGGTGGCTAGCCTCCCCGCCTCCACGATCTCGGCGGCTGTGATCTCGTCGCTCGATTTTTTCACTTTGACCAGGAAGGGGGCGTGGTCCACGCCGGGGCCCTCCTCGTAGACGGCGAAGTCGCACCCGTACTTTATCCCGGGGGCGACGACATACCCCTTCTCTCTGAGGTCGCGGTAGACGAGGTACTTGTCGTCCAGCCCCTCAAGGCTCCCCCTCGAGACAGTCCTGAGCTCCTCTAGACCGACCTCGCGCTCCTCCGACCCGGAGACGACGATGATCAGCCCCTTCTCCAGGAGGTAGAGGCCCTCGATGGGATCCAGAACGAGGGGAGCGTCGAAGTCCTCCCTGGGTTTGGGTATTCCGAGGGGTTTCCCGTAGTAGCCTGAGTTGTAGAGCCTCCTCGCCTCCTCGGGGGACCAGACGATGAGGCGGCTGTCTGTCAGCGCCTCCACCCTGGCCAGGGGGTTGGCCATCTCGGTCATCTCAGAGGGCGAGGATCCTGATGAGGTCGGCCTCCTCGACGGCCGCGTCGATCATCTCCTCCAGCTTCATGGAGACATCCCTGAGGATGAGGATCAGTGGGAGCTCCGCCTTGCAGGTGATGATGTCGAGGTCGAGCTGCCTGTAGAGCTGGTCGACCCGGCGCTCGAGCTCCTCCACCTCCCGGGTGAGGGCGAGGGAGCGCTCGGAGTTGAAGCCGAGGCTGATGAGGCTCTCCCGGAGCTTGACGAGGGTGTCGAAGGCCGCGTCGGCCATCTCGGTGAGGCCCTCCCCCAGTTGCGGGGGGATCTTCCAGTCCCGGGCCTCTATCGCCCAGAGGCGGATTCCCACGGACTCTGCGTGGTCGATGACCTCTGAGGCCTTGCTGATGAGGCGGTAGAGGTCCTCCCGGTTGAAGAGCATGCTCCCGGTCTCGTGGAGCTCCTTCATTATGTTCCTCTTTATCTCGATGGACTCCATCTGGATCTTCTGGATCTCCTCCAGCCTCTCCTTGACACCCCCGGTCTCGTGCTTAACCAGGTTGTCGATCATCACGAGGACCTTGCGGTAGATCTCGACGACAAGCCTAGCATGGTCTTGGCACAGCATCAGAAGGTTACGGAGTGCTCTGTCCTCGCTCTCGACTGGAAAAACCAAACCCTGCACCTGAAGCTATGTAATATTTAGTACCCATTCTTATTAAGCGTAAAGGGTTTGTGGACGATCCCTTTACTCTGTTAACATTTCGACTGGGGTCTTCGGGATTTTTCCGCTTGAACCTCCCTCAGTCGCGCTTCTTCTTGCTGCTTGTCCACCAGTCGAGGTAGTCGCTGTGCCGGCGCTTCTTGCGCTCATCCTCGTCCTCGGGTCTGGAGTAGAGCCGGTCCCTGGCGTCGGAGAGCTGGGCCTCGTTAAAGGTGACACCGCAGCTACGGCAGCTGTACATCCTGATCTTCCTGTCCCAGACCAGTTCGCCGCCGCACTCGGGGCAATAGCTTGGCATTTTTCTACCTTCTGTTAGATATTTGGATGTTTACTACTTATCTAGGTTATGTCAGTGCGCACAATGAAATTAATTGTCGTATTTGAAATTAATGTGGGTACGCGATGTTTTCAGCTTTAGGGACTATTTCTAAGGGATTGAATCCCCCAGAATTTAATGAGTTTTGGAGTAATCGCGCTCGCTCCTTCAGCTGGACTTTCTCGTTTTATAAACGTAATATCCTACGGTGAGAAGGGTTCCCAGCACTAGGATGCCTGTGAGGGGCTGGGCTAGCAACCGGGAGACGATGGTCTCCCTGGAAGCCCCTTGGCTTGCTGGGAGTAACTCATTGATGTGAACCTGTTGATCCCCCCCTCTCAAGCTCGGCCGCAACGTCCAGGATGACGGGTTCTTCGAATCGGTGATCGTAGTACAGGTATACGGTGCGTCCCTTGAGGTCGTAGACTGTCGAGTAGATGGTGGAGACCTCTCCCTCCTGATGGGTGGCGTCCAGCACCGAGGCCATGAACTCCACGGTCAGCGCATCCCCTGTCTCCAGCTCCGACAGCATCTCGGATGCGGTATCATATCTCCAGCACGAGTAGTCGCCGGTCTCGATGCTTGCGAGGTTGAAGTTGGTGGAGACCAGGTATCCGTCCCCGTCGAGTTTCTTGGTGTGGGTGAGCTCCCCGTCCGTCCCGGGGTGGATGACGGCTGCGTCCCCGATGGCGTCGGTGAAGTGCACCTGGTAGTCCATCGATTCGCCCCAGTCGAACGTGAAGGCGATCTCGAGGACTTCCTCCACCGTGGCGCACAACTTGAGGATGTGGGTGACCATCCACTCTCCCGGAGTCCCTCGCTCCGGGTGGGGGTTCAGCGCCTCGGAGGGGATCCAGTTGCAGTCGAAGCTCAGGCCCCGATCGTTGATCCCCGTCATCTCAACCATGGACAAGCGGCCCCAGGAGGTCCCGATGTAGACCACGCCGTACGATCTGCTGGTGTCTACGATCAGGTACGCGTCGTTCGGTCCCTGATCCTCGTTCCCCCCGAAAAGGACTGTTTCTCCTTTGTTTGCTGTGAAGATTGTACAGGCGAACGCGGAATGGATCACCAGGGAGAGCGCGTACAACAATGTCAAGCTCGATACTAGACCAGATTTCCTCATTTTTTCACCCCTGGATGCTTTAGCCCACCATTCACTCGCGCGCGCCGACCAACTGGAAAATGAGAAGCGCCCTCGCCTTCCCCATAAGCTCCGTGTGTGCCTTCCCCTATTCACATTTAGGCTCTGCCATAAGCACGCACTGTCCTTACCTTCACGCGCGCTAGGAACTTGTTTAAAAAAAATTAGTAAAAAAAATTTCTGCAAGAAGGATACTGGGATTCCATAAATGATATTGAGGCACACATACTTATGCGCGCGCGAAGGGTTGTGCGCAATTGCGCATTCCCAGCTAGCTAGACCTCTGTCGTATTCGTGGGAAAAATCGCCCTGTTCTTCTCATGTATTCTCGATAGTCCTCTCCAAATGTATCTAGTAGTACCTTTTCCTCCATTCTCGCAATCCATGGAAACGGCACGATGACAAGAACCGCGAAAAGAAGAACGAGAAGGTTGGAGGTAGTTACGGCCATGGAAAACGAGAACATGTTTAGACCTGTATACATCGGATGTCGGGTTCTGGCATATGGACCGCTTGTCACAAGACCATGGTCTTTCTGGATAGCCAACTCAGCGGAGTACTGCCTTCCTAATGTGCTGTGAATCCATGCCACAAGCAGGACAGAAGATGTTGCTCCAATCACGCCCAGCCAGCGTAGCCAAGAAGGCATTGCTATTTGTGACCAAGATATCCATGGAATGGCCAGCATGTAAAGAACGATTGACACGATGTAACTGAGTACTGCAATGATAAGTATCTTATAGGCCATGCCTTCTGTTTTATGACGCTGTTCAGGCTCCCTTCTTGCAGACTCGACGCGGTAGCGTATTCTGACGCCGAAGAAGGCAGCATAGATGACTATGAAGAGTAGACGAAAAAGGAGATCTTCATCCATCCATAGCGCACCGAGATCCATTATGACTTCTGAGTATAAAAACATACCTTTAGTTCAGTATTTCGTACATAAGGGTCAGTTATTTAAATATCTTTTTGCGTCAATACTACGAGGAGGCTCTATGCCCAAAGTTGTACCAGAATACAAGGAACAAGCTCGGATGAGAATCATCGAAACAGCTCTAGAGATGTTCTCTGAACGAGGATTCTATCGTACAAGAATGTCGGACATAGCTAGTAACCTAGGTGTGAGCAAGGGCGCCATCTACCAGTATTTCGAGAGCAAGGAGCAGCTGTTTGTCGAAGTGTTAAGGCATCATGGAGAGAGGAGGGCCAGGGTCGTACGGGGTTTTCTGGAATCAGGTTCTTTGATGTCAATATCCACCGGCGAGTTCTTCGATGAGATGCTCGAGCTGCGTCTAGGTAGTCTTGAGCTGAGCATTGACCTGCTTCGCGAGACAGCCCGCAACGAGGCACTAAGGAAAATGTTGGTCGGGATCGCAGAGGGCTGGGGTCAAGGACTCGTGAAGCTGATAGAAGAAATGAAGAGCGATGGCAAGATAAGAGCCGATGTTGATTTTTCATCGTTGTCAAGGGGGATTCTGGCTCTGCGTGATGGGCTTTACAGTCATCTGATGATGGGGGCGGATAGAAACGAGGTCAGGAAGACCTGGGTCGTCATCATGGGCTACCTGATGAATGATGTACTGACATGAGGTCATAAGAGAATATAGCGAAATCGATCTTGAAGAACCAGTATGATTGTTTACTCATGATCATATACTCCCCTCGCGCGGGAAAATTTTCATGTTCTCTTTATCATTGATGCGCGTACGAGAATCTTCCTATCAATTCAACGGTACCTCCCTGTAATTCTATCTATCAACCGAATCCACCATTCCGAAGCCTTTTCCGCCTCTTTCATGACAAAGCTCCTTAACCATACGAGGACCGCAATAACCAACAGTCCAAAGCCCGCGAGGTAGTAGTACGAGGTTTGAGGCCAACCACCCACTACAACCTCCATACGAACAAAGTTAGTGAGAAATACGAAGGCGGATAATGTGAATATGACGATGATGTAGAAAATCCTATTGACATACGTTGAGAACATGCTACTCTCTTTAGATCTGGCTGCAGTGATGTATTGTTCATAGCCATTCTCCAGGTTTTCTGTCAT
>CP070640.1:1248188-1254537 GCA_020354065.1 Candidatus Bathyarchaeota archaeon | reverse complement strand
GCCCTCACTCCGTATCCCACGCCAACGGCGGCGCTGTACTGGAGGGAGGTCAGGCGGTTGGCGTTCACGGTCTGCGCCCTCACGCCCTCCACCCGCCTAGGGAAGCCGTCCAGGGCCCCGAGGGCGTCCGTGTCGATGAGCATCTCCACCTCGATGAGCTCATCCTCCCCGGAGCTCCCCCGGACGACGATGCTCCCCCCCTCCTCCTCGACGCTGAGGGAGGGGGGGTGGGGGTAGAGCCTCTCGATGTAGCCCGCGTCCTCGAAGACCAGGGTGACCTGCTTGTAGGTGATGTGCTCGCTGGCCAGCTTCAGGTTGAGGTGGCCCGCCTCGTCGTCGTACTCCAGGGGGGGATGGATGTCGAACAGGTAGCGGACTGTGTAGGTCCCCGGGTCGTACATTTCGTGTTTGTATGAGCCGGCCTCGTTTTGCAAGGCCCGGGCTCGAATGATCCTCAAGATGTTGAAGTTGTCTTCGTAGGGCTCCTCCACGGAGACCGTTCCCTGATGGTCCTTGTAGTAACCCGCCGCCCCGGGGACTTCCTCTATCTCCAACGGCTCGATGTAGGGGTGGTCCAGTCGCTCCGCGGAGAGGGGGTCCTCCCAGAACCTGAATAAGAAGCTGAATTTTCTCTCCCTGATGGTGTAAGTGTACTCCTCAGCCAGCTTCCCGTCAGGATAGAAGGTTGCCTTGTACTCCTCCACAACGGCGTCCTCCCGCTCGAGGGATGGGAGGTACGAGATTAGGGTGACGGCGGCTGCACCGATCAGGAGGGTCATCCCGACCAGGGTGAGGATCTGTCTCCGCTCGCTCAACTCTCAGAGATCCCCGCGATGTCTGGCCTGACCTCTACCTCCTCCTCGAACTGGAGGTAGTCCAGCTTCCCGAAGCCGGCGCTCCGGGCGACCAGGTTGGAGGGGATCGAGTCCACCATCGTGTTGAACTGCTGCACGATGTTGTTGTAGGTGTACCTGTGCCTGGCGACCTCATCCTCTACGCTGAAGACCGCGTTCATGAGCTTCCTCACGGACTCGTTCGCTTTCAGCTCGGGGTAGGCCTCGGCCACGGCGATGAGCCCCCCTCCGATGCTCCGGGTCTCCCGGTCTATGTCTCCCAGCCCCTGGGTACCCGCCTCGAATATCTTCGTCCGCATGTCAGTGACCTCCATGAAGACTCCCCGCTCGTGGCGGATGTAGCCCTTCACGGCGCCTAGGAGCTGCTCGATCATGTCCAGCCTCTTCTTCATGGCAACCCTGACCTGGCCCAGGTTGGCGTCCGCCGCGTTCCCGAACCTGACTAGCTTGTTGAAGAGGTAGGCGAGGTAGAAGACTATCAGAACGACGAGGAGCACAAGGGCCCCGGATAGAAGCAGGCTTGAATAGTCCAATGTTTTCGCCGATCGTAAATTCTCGCCCTGAGCTTAAAACCATTCTAATGGTGGCTTTTCGACAAACCGTCTGGGCCTCACTCGGCCCCGCTGCTGAGGGCTCTGACAATCTCACTCGCGAACGACTCGATGGCGTCCCAGCCAAAACCCGTGATGATTAACCCGTCCCTGACCACCAATCGGCCTGTGTCCACAACGGCTCCGGCCTTCTCTAGATCCGCGATCAAGTATGGGTCGATGTAGCAGGTCACTCGTGTCCCGTTGACCAAGTCCGCCGCGGCGAGGACCCAGGGGCCGTGGCAGATCGCCGCGATGAGCTTCCTTTCCTCGTGGGCTTGGGTGAGTATGTCGAGAGCGGTCTGATGCCCCTCCTCAACGTTGAAGCGGTGGTGTATCAGGTTGTAGGGGCTATTCCCACCGGGGATGAAGAAGGCGTCGTAGTCCATGGCGTCGATCTCGTCGAACGTGGTCTCCGGGCTGTACTCCCCCCCGTCGCCTTGGAGCATCCCCGCCTCGAAGCTCGCGGCGGTGACCCTTGCCCCCTTAGACTGGAGGCGCGCCTTCACCTCGCTGAACTCCTTGTAATCGAAACCATCAGCGACCAGTGCAAGGACCTCGACGCCTTCGAGGCTCCCATCATCTGAGCGGTTCAGTGTGGAGGAGCCCCCGATTATCAGGACAATGGCGAACGCCAGCAACAAGAGTGATTTAAGATATTTGTCCATCTAGGGCCTCCCTTACACGGCCAAACGACAGGGCCGCCCTTTTTATTATATCCTTTAATTAAAAGGCATTCGTTTGGTTATATTCTGCTCCGAGGGTAACGGGAAGCGCCATTCATAAGAATCTCGCGGCCAGTCAATCACAGATCTCACGCGTGCGAACATCGAGGGACACAAGGACCTTGGATGTAAGCAATCTTGTTAAATCCAAGGCCTTCGATCCAGAGTCATTCATTCAATCCAAATGTAATAACTCATCAGAGGGGAATCTTGAAACTAGATCACTACCGCTCTCCACTGAGGGCATTCACGATCTCCCTCGCCAACCTAGGGGTGGCTACCGGGCTACGGCCGGTTATGATGTTCCCGTCCCTGATCACCGATCTGCTCGTGTCTACAATGGCCCCTGCCGCCCGAAGCTTATTGATCAAATGCCGTTGGTCGTAGCAGGTTACATGGGTCCCGTTGACCACATCCGCTGCGGCGAGAACCTCTGGGCCGTGGCAGATTGCAGCAATCAATCTCCCCGCCTCGTTGGCTTGTATGAGTATATCCATGGGTGTCTGATGCCCCTCTATATCGTTGTAGGAGTTGTGTATTAGGTCGTAGGGACCTCCCCCACCGGGGATGAAGAAGACATCATATGCCAAGGCGTCGACCTCGCTGAACGTGATCTCGGGAGTGTACGACCCCCCATCGCCCTGAAGCCACCCCGCCTCGAAGCTCGAAGCAGTAACCCTCGCCCCCCTCGCCTCAAGGCGCGCCTTCATGATTCTAAACTCCTGATAATCGAAGTCCTCTCCTAGCAGTGCGAGAACCTCTACTCCTTCGATGCGCTCGTTTCCCAGCGGATTTAATATGAGGACGCCTCCTATGATCGAGATCACCGCTAGCAAAAGGATCGGTTTCAACCACTTTCCCATGCCAAATCACGCAACTTATTCGTCTTTAACCATTGAAGCCAAGTATCTCGAACACCACGAGGAGAAACCGGATTTAACTAACTCCCATCCCTCTTCAATAGCCTTGTTCATTTTTTCTCTGATCTCCCTCCCATTTCCTGTCATCAATCTGAAAGTTTTTACGATTTCTCCGACTTCTAACTAATCTTTTACAAAGACATAACAGTTCCGCAACAAGAATTGTGGAAACTTAATATCGTTGCTTATAGGTCGAGATTGGTTTTAGAAAAAAGTGCGTAAAACACGTTTAGATGAGAGCGCAAATAGGATGCTGGTTGAGATCGTTTTGAGTGGAGGGGAGTTCAAGACTGTGGTAGAGTACGTAGAGTTCGTCCTCAAAAATACACTCAATTACACCTAACGGGAGACCGCCAACATTTTTTAGACCACTATCACTCCTCATTTGGATATGGCCTACTTTAGCAGCATCTTAGAGATAAAGGAACTCTTTAAGACAGAGGCCTCCGCCCGAGGGCTCAAGGGCGTGCTCGGGATCGCCCCCTTCCGAGGAGTGTACGAGGCCCTCCTCCCAATCCAGCAGAGACTCCTCGGGGAGCTGGCCGGAGAGAGGCTCGACAGACTCATGGAGGAGGGCTCGGTCATTTGCCTAGCCTACGCATTCCCCGAGTACGTGATCGACTCGATCGCGGTCGAGACCGGTGACGGCTTTGACATGGAGAAGTGGAACGTCTACGCCCAGGAATACGACAGGCTGAACTCAGCGCTGGACGCGACGGCCGAGAGAATTGCCGAGGCAGTCTGGGGCTTCGCCATCCCCGCAACCCCTGAAGTAGAGGTGGAGATCAGGAAATCGGAGGACTACTACCCAATCGCTGTCTCTCACAGGGTCGCTGCGGAGCAGTCCGGGATAGGCTGGAGGGGCAGGAACGAGCTCATCGTGAATCCCACACACAGCTGCGCCATAAGGCTCGCCTCCGTCATCACCGAACTGCCCCTTGAGAGAACCCCGCCCTTGGAAGGGGGATGCAGGGACTGCAGGGACTGCCTCAATGCCTGCCCTATCCTAGCCAACAGGGAGAAATTCGATAACTACAGGGATCACTGCCTGGGGTACATGGAGTCTCTGGGCCTGGGGAGGAAGGTATGCGGGAAGTGCGTAAAGGCATGCGTCAAATCCTCTATCTTTCACCACGACAGATAACATCTACTCCCTCTGGGGACTTTGTATAAGACACAATGTGAGCCGTTAAATCGCAAAATTTCATGCTGGAAGAGCGATAGACAGATCCTCTCGATAATTCTACTGGAGAAGCCCCCAGAGGTTCAGGGACACCAACCAGAAGCCGATCAGGACTCCGAGTGTACGCCGCGGCATCTTCGATGTGAGGAGGCCCGCCAAGGGCGTCAAGATGATCCCCCCAATGATCATTGGCAGGGTCAGATTCCACATGAACTTCTCGAAGCCAAGGGTGACCCCGAACGTCAACACGGCGGCGAGGCTGATGATGGGCTCCGTGAACTCGATGACCCCCACGGCCTTCTTCGGCTCCTCGCCGGAAAGGATCAGAGCAGGCGTGCCAAGCGGCCCCCACCCCCCACCCACGGCCACGTCCACGAAAGCGGCTATGAACCCCAGGATCATCGCCTTACCTCTCTCCATACTTCCCTGATGGGGTTTATACTCCCTCAAATGCCGGTAGAGTATGAAAAGCCCCATGACGAGGAGGGATACACGGATGAACGGTTTGGCTGCTTTCAAGGAGAGGCCGCTCAGGAAAATAGCGCCGAGAACGGCGGCAATTATTCCAGGGGCCAGCATGTGCAGGCTGAGTCTCAGGTTAACGTTTCCGAGTTTGTAATGGGTGATGCCGGATACGATGTCAACGAAGGCCTCGGCCGTGTGGACCGAGGCACTTGCAACGGCCGGTGCGACGCCAAAAGCGATGAGAACGGATGCGGAGGTCACCCCATAGCCCATCCCGAGGCTGCTGTCAACGAATCCGCAGAAGAGACCCGCAAGGAGGAAAGCCAAGAAATTCAATGTTGAACCTCTAGGGAGCACTTGAATATGCAGAAATGGCCATTTCTAGGGGGCTCTTGTTACACCGCTGAGAATGCAAGTGTGTGATTGAGGTCTCTGTGAGACATCTGGTTTCATCGGAGGGGAGGTTCAATTTGTATCTTAAAATTTAAATCAATTCAGTTTAAAAGATTTTGGATTAAAACCAATATAGATTGGTTTAATTTGGTTTAATGTCCCCACTACTTCCCCCTGGTGTAGATCTCGACGTAGTTGCATAGCCTGCACCGGTAGCCCTCGAGCCTCATCCGCCTGATCTCGTCCGTCTTGAAGATGAAGCCGGTCTTCTTCCCGGTCTTCTCCTCCCAATGGGCCTCGGTCGACACCTCCTCCACCACTGGGGGCAGGCTCCCCATGGAGACCCCTGGAGTGAGGGGGTTCACCGTCTGTGTGGTGGCACGCTCAAAGGGGACCTTCAGGCCGCCCTTCACCATCGCCCCACCGCACTTGGGGCACACCTTCTCCTCGCTCACTTCGTCCATCTCATCCTCCACCCAGATACCTCTTAGGAAGCTTCGCGACCACCGTGTATAAAGGATCAACCAACTGGGCTATTCTAGCTTTCGCTACCAGGCTGAGGAACATGTAGGCGTCCTCCTTCACCCAGCCGTAGTCGGAGGCCATCCAGTCCACCATCTCCCGGAAAGCCTGCCGGGCGGCGTCCTCAAGGGGCCTGGCGCTCCCCACGGTCATGATCTCCCCGGGGGACTCGATCCTCGGCCAGTTTATCAACCTATCCTTCTCCAGGGCGAATCTGAGGGTCACGACGGCGTCGATTTCTATGGCCACGCCGCAGATCTCCCCGTCTCCCTGGACGGCGTGGACATCCCCGAGCTTGAAGAGGGCGCCAGGTCTGAAGACGGGGAGCAGGAGCCTGTTGCCAGGCCTGATATCGGGGCAGTCCATGTTCCCGCCGTGGCGGCCTGGGGAGAGGCTGGTGATGGCCTCAACCTCGGGGGAGACCCCTATGGTGCCGACGAAGGGGTCGGCAGGGATCTCTAGGGTCCTCCCGTCGTCTGTGGGGTAGATGATCTTCTCGTCCTCGATCTCGCAGGTCTTCCTCCTCGGCTCCATCAGGTTCAGCCAGCCCTCCAGGGAGCCGAACCCTGGGAAGATGGCGATGGTCCCCTGCCCCGGCATCTCGATATCCAGGATCTCCACTACAAGGGTGTCTCCCGGCTCCGCTCCCTCCACCTCCAGGGGGCCCGTGACGGGGTTGGTCACCCTGGTGAGGGCG
>CP070640.1:1245493-1248088 GCA_020354065.1 Candidatus Bathyarchaeota archaeon | reverse complement strand
GGCTCGAACGACTTGAACAGTAGTTCCCAGTGGCCTAGCATGAAGTAGTCGATGAGCACCGAGCCCTCCGGCAGCTCTAGGGGCTCCTCGACCCGCGTCTCTCCCCATACGAGCGAGGCGTCCACGCTCCAGCCCTCGAATAGGCAAGCGATCCGCTGCTTGTCGTCGCCCAGGGAAGCGTTGAGGCGGTACTCCAATGGTTCGAGTTCTTCGCTGAAGATGTAGACCGTCTCGATCTCAACGGGCTTGTCCTCGTACGTCACGGAGGTCCTGGAGCTTGTGAAATAGGCCGTCTCACCGGCGTAGAGGCCCTTGGACTCTACCCTGAACACATATGACCCGACCCTCACATCTTCCTTGTAGTAGTCGTATGTCCTCTCGACGCCGATAGCCAGCGGCGGGAGGGCACCAGGCTCGAACCCGATTTCAGGGTACAGGGTGCCACTCCAGTACTCGAAGGCCACCAAGCCGCCGATGATGACGAAGAAGAACAGAGCTATCAACCGGTTCCTGCTCAAAGGCTTCTCGAAATAGACTTTGTCGACTACGCTTAAACAATATTCTCTCTAAACACACTGCCATAATCAAATTACCAATTACCGTGTGCGCAATGTTATATGGAAAATATCTATTGGCAGATGTAGCTTTCTACCGTCTTTCTAAGACCATCCATTGCCCTGGATACCTTATTCTCTCGTTCTTTGAGCAGGCTCCTGTACTCCGACATCATTTTTTCGAGGTGACTCAGCATACCTCTCACCTGGTCTGGGTGGGGGCTACCCTGAGACCTCCTCCTCATGAGGCAGGCCTCCGGGTTAGTTGCCTCCTTCAGCTCCTTATCTCTGACTTTGATACCCTTTCCCAACAACTCGATTGACTTCTTCTCCAGGTCTGCAGGTGTCAGGTCCGAGAGACTTATTCCTTTCTCTATGCACTCCCTCACCAGCGAGGCAACAAGCCTGTACGCCTCCCGAAAAGAGTGGCCCGCCTCGGTCACAAGCATCTCGGCCAGCTCGACGGCGACCACGAGGCTACCCCCCAGCCTCTCCCTCATCCTGTCTGCGTTCACCTTCAGGGTCGAGACTATTCCGGTCATCACCTCGAGGCTGGTCTGGGTCGTGTCGAGGCACCTCCAGAGGGGTATCTTCGTCTGCTGGAGGTCCTGGCAGTAGCCGCTATTGACGCCCTTCACCATGGTGAGGAGCTCGGTGAGGCAACCGTATGCCTCGGCGGACTTGCCCCGGATCAGCTCGAGAGTGGAGGGGTTCTTCTTCTGGGGCATTATGCTGCTCGATGAGGCATACTCGTCAGCGAGCTCGACGTAGCCAAACTCAACAGTAGACCACTCCAAGAGATCAGCGGCAACCCGGCTGAGGTTAGATATCAGGATGGAGCAGGTAGCCGCGGTCTCGATTGCCCAGTCCCTCCCACTCGTCGCGTCAATGGAGTTCTCGACGAGGCCGTCGAAGCCGAGAAGCTCCATGGTCCTCTGCCTGTCGATGTCGATGCTAGTGCCTCCGATGGGACCTGCACCGAGGGGGTTGAGGTTGACCCTTGAATAGCACTCCATCAGTCGCTGGAAGTCCCTGACGAAGGCGTCTGCGTAAGACAGCAGATAGTGAGCGCAGGTGCCGACCTGGGCGTGCTGCCCATGGGTGTAGAGCATCATCAGGGTCTCCGTATTCTCCCTCGCCCTGGCGATGAGGGCCGATATCAGCTCCAGAAGTTGATCGGCGATCCCCAGGAGCTCATCCCTGACCCGGAGCCGCATATCGATCACCACCTGGTCGTTTCTGCTCCGCCCTGTGTGGATCATTCCGCCAACGTCAATGCCGACCCTCTCTATGACATTGGCCTCTATGTACTCATGGACGTCCTCGTACTCGGCCCCGATCTCGATCTCGCCTCTCAGCCAGCTTTCCCTCATCTCCTCCAAGGCAGCCAGAATCTGCTTAAGACCATCACGGGGGATGATGCCCTGATCGTGAAGCATTATGTCGTGGGCTTCGGTGCCATTGATATCGTCCTCGAAGATGCGGAGATCCTCGACCACGGACGTGTGGAACCTGGCGGCCCTGTCGCCGAACTCCTTTGCCAGCCTCGACCTGAAGAGCCCGCTCATCCTTTCACCAACGCCTACCTTCAGTAGGCGGTGATTTTATATCCTTTGCGACAAGGGTGCCGTAAAAGAGACGCCAAATGACTCAGTTGCGACAGGCACAAACCAGTGAAAAGCTGATCTCCTTCGAAGACCCCAAAGTATTATGAATCCTTTGAAACACCGATCATCGAGGGGATCCCTTGAGCTTTGAATTGGTCATTCATGGTGGCCTCGTCGCGGATGGCACCGGGTACCGAGCATTCGGTGCTGACGTTGGAATAAGGGACGGCAGAATTGTGAAGATAGGCACCATCGATCCCGGCTATGCGGACGAGCTCGTGGACGCCTCAGATAGGGTTTTAGCCCCTGGATTCATCGACATGCACAGCCACTCGGATTTCGTCCTATTGGTGAACCCGAAGGCTGAGAGCAAGGTGAGGCAAGGGGTGACTACTGAGGTCGTAGGGAACTGCGGCAACTCGGCCGCCCCTATC
>CP070640.1:1240370-1245393 GCA_020354065.1 Candidatus Bathyarchaeota archaeon | reverse complement strand
TTGTTCGGGGCGCATCTGACCCGTGAGCCGCTTGTACTCAGACATCAACTGGTCCAAAGTGTACTTCCTCAGCTTGACTACAAGGCTCCATCTGTTGTTCAGCTCCTCCTCCAGCTTCTCAATCCGCAACCGCAGGTCCTCAAGCTGAGCGTTGACCTCGTCGATCTTCCCCGCTAGGTCCATGATGTTGCTCTTCAGCTGCGAGCTCTCCCGCTTGAAGGTCGCCTTCATCCGCTTCTCTACCTCGTCCAGCTGCCCCGCCAATTCATCTTTTGCGATGCTTTTGATCTGTTCCTCAATACTCATTTTCTTCTTCCAATCCCTTTTACTTCATCAAAAGAGTTCCTATCCAAGAAAGCATTTTCGCCTAAATATAAAAAAATCTCTGTCAGGGAAAATACAACATTACATCATAATTGAGGCTTCCTTTTTTACTTCAGGAGATGTACCCCAACTTTCGCAGTTTGGCCTCTATCAGGGCCTTCTCCTCGTCATCGAGGCCCGGAGAGGGCTCCTTTCCTCCAATGGGGACTTCCAAGGCCTCTCTCTCAGGGAATGAAGCGTTTTTTATGAAGATCTCGTCCAGGACCCTCCCGTCCATATCGTCCCAAAGGGGTATCCCGTATACGTGCAGGAGGGTTGGCGCCATGTCCATGATCGTCGCCTTCTCAATCCTGAATCCCGGCTTTATGCGGGGCCCTCGGGCTATGAAGACTCCTTCCTTGGTGTGGGTGCCCTTCCACCCCGTGAGAGGCGCCCCCTCAACGAAGAGCCTGTCCTCCCCAACCTTCGCGTCCACCTCGCATCTACCGCCATCCAAGATGAAGACGATCTCGGGAGCCTCGTTGAGATGGGGCCCCCGGTAGACATCGCCGGCCAGGTAGGCCTCGACCTTCACCCTCCCCCCGAACTTCGGTTCCTTGAGGTTGATCAGCTCATCGAGCAGGGATCGCAGGAGCTCATCCCTCTCCTCCTCCGAGACGCACCCCTCCCTCATCTCGCCCTCCATGTTGAGGTAGATCTGGCCGAAGTGGGGAGTGTGGACGCAGCTGAAGGCCCTCGTCTTGGCCCAGTTGACCCGGCCCTCCAGTCGGGCGTTGGAGAGGTAGGTGTAGGTGTACCTCTGTAGCTTGTCCAGGCCGATGAGCCTATTGAGGAGGGCAGCCACCGGGCGGACGAGCCTCCTCTCCCCCAGAAAGCGATAGAGCCTCTCTGCCAACCTGCCCAGCTTCACGAGGGCCTTCTCGTTTATCTTCCTCCTCGCCTTGAGGAAACCCCTCCGCCTGAGCCACTCGTTGACGAAGAAAGTCCTCTCAAGGGCACCGAACCCGTGGTCGGAGACCACGAACACCGTGGTCTCTTCACCGACCAACTCCAGAATCCTGCCTATCACGCGATCCAGCTCTTCCCAGTAGGCCTCCACCACATCCCCCTTGTCCCACAGGACGTGCTGGAGCCTGTCGCCGCTGGTGAAGACGATCATGTAGAAGTCGCAAGGGACGGACCTGATGAGGTACTCGGCAGCCCGGCCCCTCTTCTCCGTCACCTTGTAGAGGTCCTTGACGAAGACCCCCTCGTCGAAGTACTGCCACTGGGGGACGTCGATCTCGTAGTCCAGCGCCGAGGTGCTCAGATCCGCCCCCAGCTTCTCCGGGTAGCTGTAGGGGCTTCCCTTGGAGGGCGTCATCATCCCCGTCACCATGAAGCCATCCACCTCATCGGGGGGGTAGGTGCCCGGAAGGTTCATCACCCCGGTCCTGACCCCGTACCTGTTCAGCATCTGCCAGAGGGGGGTGTGCTCTGCATAGCACCTACTGTTGGGCTCGACGCCGTATTCGTTACGCTTGAGAAGGTCGTAGAACCCTAGCTTCCCCGGGTTCTTACCAGTCATCATGCTGACCCAGGCCGGGATCGTGACGGGGGGCAGTGTAGACTCCAAGACACCCCGAGCCCCTTTCTCCATCAGCACAGCCAGGTTGGGAAGCCTGCCCTCCTCCGCCATGGGCTCTATGAGGTCGAAGGTCGCCCCGTCGAGGCCGAGAACGAGAACTCGTTCTCGGGGGGGATTCTCCGTCCTAGAGACCACGGCGTGAGACATATATCTATTTGAGAATGACTATTAGAATATAAAATCTTCAGCTTAAAGATTCAGAAAAAACAGAACGACTATTTTAAAATACGTTGATGGTTCTGCGTGGGAGGGGTGAAATGGTTTCCAAGAGTGAGAGGGTCGTGTTCGCTTATCACTGCATCCTGAACCAGTCCGCGAGAGCCAGGTGGCAGGAGGGAGGAGCGAGCCTGTTGAGGAGGGATGGTCTCTGATGTCGTCGACCTCCTCGCGAGGCAAGGCTCGGATCATCGTGAACATCCCCGAGGACTAAGTAAATTTATAGCAAATGTTCGGCTTTACCGATATTTCCAATTAAAACAAACTTATTTCCTTCACCAATTTATGTTTCATATTAACCATCGATTGTTATGGTAGGATTGGTCATCCAGAAGCTTCTCTTCAAGAACTCATAATAAAAAAGGTGATGTTTAGAGAGGTTTTCACACCTTCTCCAGATATGCGACGTTGTTGACGACAGATACCTTGACCCGGCTCAAGAGGTCTCTCGCTTCAATTCTCTTGTTCAGCTGTGTCCGGAGGTAGTTGGCGTCTTTGTCCGGCACCTCTACCATCACGAGGTTGTGTTCTCCATCAATGAAACTGTCTAGAATTGGGTCATATTTGCTGCCTTTCCTGTACTTCCTTGAAGGCTTCCTAGAAACAGGTTGCAAATCGAACTTTACTTCGCTCAAGAATTTATCACCTCGATTGTTATTAGTTCTTCTCCTTATTAAAGATGTTCATATATCACAACATAAATTTTATAACAGTTTTTAGATTTATCGAAACAGTATCTCTGATAACATCACCTATGAAATCACATGTTTTTTTCTACAAAATCATGTAAATATGCCTGTATGAATAAGACTTACCATGAGATATCATTATAAAGTTTCTTTAAAATCAAGATGCTTTCATTCATGGATTTCAACTATTTAAAAAAGCACACCTCATAATTTCAAAAAGCATAAAGATATGAATCACCTCCTTCAGTTACCGGTTTTCCCTCTCAATCCGCTGTCATTTTGATGGATACCATCGTTGAATTTCTTAGAATCGTTAAATGGTGACGCCAATTGGCAATAGAGACGCTGTAAAACGTCCCAGCTTCTACGAGCAAACTCCAGCAGGAGAATGTAAGTCTTGGTGCGGCCGCCGGGATTCGAACCCGGGTCGTCTGCGTGGCAGGCAGAAATCTTACCAGGCTGGACCACGGCCGCAGGCATCCCTCATATACAATCCTGTGAGATATTAATCTCTTCTCCCCAGGTGAAAAAGATCGAAAACCCCCATGATCAGCAATTCGAGCGCCAGAAAAGCGCGCTGTCGTGTCAGAGTTCGACCAATACTTGAAACTGGGTGAGATGCTGTGGATTAGCTGTCGGCCTGGGCACGAACCGACGAAAGACGAGAGGTTATTATTATAGGATTTCCTTCAGGGCTTCCTTTGTCTCCTCGGGGAAATCCCTCAGCATGCTCTGGACGATCGTCTTCAGAACGTACTTTCTGTACTCTCTCTCGTTCAGGATCGGGAAGTAGATCCTGTGGTGTCCTCCCTTGCCTGTGGCGTCCCTGAAGTCGAGGACCCCCTGCTCCACCATCCTGTTGAGGAAGAAGATGATGGAGGCCCTGGAGATGGAGTTCCCGGAGCCGAGTTGTCTGTTCACGACGTCCCAGGTCTTGCCTGAGCCAGAGCCCTCCTCGCCCACGGACCAGATGAACCTCAGGGCAAGCTCCTCGTACTCTCTGAGGGTCTTTCTCAATCCCTTCTTCGCGGGGTCAAATTTGAAAACAGACATTGCACCAAATTAATATAGATTGAATTTAAATTGTACGACAGCCGGAGGATAAAATGCACTAAAAATATAAAAAAAATAAAAAATTGTTAAGCATTTGGTGGAAGTCGTAAACGTTTTTCGAAGAATTTGTGGTTGTTTCCTTAAGATCCAATAGATGATTTTTCCTGATTCAGGGATATATCGGTGAGTCTTGCTCATCGCAACAACCTCAGGAGAGGAAAGAATCCGGATGTAGACCGCTGGGTTGGTTGGAGTGACGCTATTTCTACGCGTCGGTCGGGATGATCCTCCGCGCCTCTAAGGAATCCCCTGGCCCCTCCTCCAGTGCCAGTCTCTGGAGCCAGGTCATGGGGGGCTTGAGCTCCCCCATCCGTTTGGCGAAGTGGTGGCATTTCACGAATACCGCTGAGTTGCAGATGCGGTTGAAGTAGTCCTTGGTGATGGGCGCCCCGCACTCGAACACGTAGGGGCAGTCCTCCTTCCGCAGCGCTCTCTGGTACGCCTCTGCGCGAGTCGTGGTCTTTATCTGCCCCTTCAACTCGCATCAACGCCAGTTCTCAAGAGAGGCCTCGTTCTCAGGGGAGGAGATGTTCTCTATAGATTCTCCGTTGAGGCGTGCGTTGAGCCTGTGGACCAGGTCGTCGAGGATCCTCTCGTGCTCCTTGAGGGTCTCGATGATCATGTCCAGGACGTCCATCTTCTCGACGAAGCTCATATGCTCCCTTCCCGATATTTAACATGAACATGGGAAAGGAAGTTAATAAGTGCAGTAGCAGGAGGTAATCAGAAAAGAACTAATGAAGTGGTGTTAGAAAGAAAGGTTAGAAAAGGTGATAAGAAGGGGAGTTATGGATCGCCCATTCAGAAGTACACGGCCCCTTACCGTCGATCCAGACGGCGACGATAGCTCCATCGACCTCGATCCAGCTCCGAGAACCATGATATATGAAAGGGGAAACGGAGATCTCTTCATCTATGTTTCTTCAGAACCACCGTCTTTGACAGGTTGTTGAAGAGCCTCTGCCTAATCGAGGGGTACAGGATCCATCCCAGGATGCAGTCGAGGGGCAGGAGGAAGGCCTTCCCCACGCTCTGGAGGGCTGCCTTGTTCATG
>CP070640.1:1236210-1240270 GCA_020354065.1 Candidatus Bathyarchaeota archaeon | reverse complement strand
GTCTTCGCCACCCCTATCCCGGCATGGTACTGCGAGAAGTGCGGTAAGATCAGGATGGCGAAGCCCGAGGAGCTCCCTGTGGATCCCAGGGTGACCGACATCGACGACGCATGCGAGTGCGGTGGAACCAGATGGGATCCCGAGAACGACGTCCTGGACACGTGGTTCGACTCCTCGCTCACCTGCGCCATCCACGCGGGCTGGCCGGAGAGGGGGGACTGGAGGAACCTCTTCCCGGCCTCGATACACCCGTCCGGGCAGGACATCATCAGGACCTGGGCCTACTACCTCATGGTGAGGCACCTCGCCCTCTTCGGGGAGACCGCCTACGACTCCGTCCTGATCAACGGGATGGTGCTTGGGAGCGACGGGCGAGCCATGAGCAAATCAAAGGGAAATTTCGTCGCCACGCCGGAGGTCTTCGAGAAGTATGGCGCCGACGCCTCCAGGATGTGGGCCGCGACGGGAGGAAGCACGGGCACCGACATCCCCTTCCGCTGGGCCGACGTGGAGTACGGCTGGAGGTTCATGAGGAAGCTCTGGAACGCATGCAGGTTCACCAGCATCCAACTGGAGGACTTCACAGCATCCGATGCGGAGCCCAAGCTGCTGGACAGATGGATACTCAGCAAGCTGGAGCGCGTGGTTGGATTGGCCACCGAGGAACTGGAGAAATGCAGCTTCATGAACGCCGTGGACTCCGTGAGGAACTTCGTCTGGCACGTCTTCTGCGACCACTACTTGGAGGCGGTGAAGCACAGGCTCTACGGCGGGGGAGGGGAGAGGCTGGCGGCCCAGTGGACCCTGCGCCACGCAGCGAGGAGGATGCTCCAGCTCCTGGCCCCTGTGATGCCCCACCTCACCGAGGAGATCTACAGCTTCATGTACGCAGAAGGGGAGACCGACAGCATCCACCTTAGCAGGTGGCCAGAGGCCGACGAGGCCCTCATCGACGAGGAGGACGAGAGGAGGGGGGACCTGGTAACGGCTGTGATCAGAGACATCCGGAGGGAGAAGAACCGGCTTGGGATCCCCCTGAACTCAGAGCTGGAGGGGATCTCCGTCTACGCATCTGATCCCTGGCAGGCGGAGAGCCTGGTGCAGGGTATTGAGGATATATCCGCGACGGTGAAGGCGGACGGCGTAGAGATCCATGAGGGGGAGGGCGGGGACAACCCCGTGGATGGCTACCATGGGGTGTGTTTCTCCATCGTTAGCTGAACTGGCGGTACTTGAGGATGGCCCCCAGGCCGCCGAAGGATCTCAGGAGCATCTCGCCCTCCTCGGTCTCAGTGGAGATGACTTCTATTCTAGCGTTTGCGCTCTCGGCCATCCTCACCAGTGCCTCGAAGAGGTCCTCCCTCTCCTCGATCTCGTAGGCTCCGTTGCCGCATCTAAGGCACCTGAGGTCTTCAAGCTTCTCCTCGAACTCCTCCATCCGGTCAAGGTCGACGATCCGGGTCTCTACGTAGCCGCAGTCCCTGCACCTGAGCTTAACTCGGGCCCGGCGCACCCCCTCGCTGAGGAGGAGGGTCCGGACGTTGCTGCTCTTGAGGGCCTGCATGATCTCCCGTTCCCCGTAGGTGGCGAGGCCGGTGTCCTGGCCGACGTTGTAGAGGAAGTCCTGGACGATCTTGCGTTCCTCGTAGAATCGGACGTTTCGGAGGAAGTCCTTGGAGCGCTCCACAACCTCCTTGACGCCCTCGTGGCCTGTGTAGCCGGTGTCCACCGTGGTGAGGATCCTGTCCTTGAGCTCGTAGTGAAGGTAGTTCCCCTTGAGGAAGTCCTCCTTGGTGGGGCCTGGGCCTCCTACGATGATGCCCTTCAGGTTCGGGGCGTCGAGGAAGATGTCGGTGACATACTTGCCGACCCTTGTGAAGTACTCGTTGAGGTGCATCTCCCTGAGCCTCTCGTACCTGCGGGCGCTCTGGCCCCCGGCCCGGGTCTTCCCAGCCACACCGGAGGTGATGTCCTTCACGATGTCGGCCCTCTTCCCCTTGAGCATGGCGAACGTGGCGGCCTTGGAGTCGAGGACTAGGATCCCGTAAGCGTCCTCGGCCCTGAGGAGCTCCCAGAGGGGCTCGAGCATGAACCTGTGCTCGCAGCGGTAGTAGTAGGTTCCGAGGGGCTCCGGAGGGATGAGGACGAAGGTCTCCATGTCGCCGACCCCGAGCTGCTCTCTGGCGATGGTCCCTGCGAAGAGGACGAGGCCGTTCTCGGGGATCTCCTTGAAGAGCTTGAGCTGCTCAATGACCTTGGTGAGGGCGTCCTGGACGTTCTTCCGGGTGGTCTTGGACTTGATGTTCCCGGCGGTGCCCCGCTCGTTTCGGAGGTCTCCCATCACCTCGCTTATCTGCTTCCCTGGGGGTATGTAGACGGTGATGAGCTCTGTGCCCCGGCCCTGCTTGGTCTCCAGGGTCTCCAGCATCCGCTGGAACCGGAACCTCGTTAGGGACCTGCTCTCCTCATCGGGCATGGGGCTTCCTCCGCGGTCGTTCAAATTACAGCCCAACCTGTTATATACGTTACTGAATAGCCCTCCTCGTATCGGAGACTCTCCCGCGCGCGCACGCCTCGGAGAGGTTGTTATCGGGACAAACTAAGGCATCAACCGATTCACCAAGAACATCCTTTTCGACGAGAAGATGGGCGGGACGATCCACGTGGCCCTCGGGAACTCCTTCCACGAGGCTGGAGGCTTGAACAAATCGGCGATTCACTGGGACATCCTGAAAGACATGACGAAAGGGGGTGAAATATACGCAGACGGCGAGCCGTTCTTCAAAGATGGTAATTTCCTAATTTGAAACAGTTTTACGCATTTTGATCGGATTGTTTGATGCATGAGACCCATGACTCGAGAGTCTTAGAGATCTGGTGAAGGGATCCGCGATCTCCATGTGTGGGGAGATGGGCTTCGTGGCGGTCTCATTGGACGAGACGCCCACCAGGACAGGCTCCAGGTCTTCTGTTGGAGGCTGATGTTCAGAGGGGAAGAGTCTGAGGATGCTTGATGAGCTGATACGTCATGCCGAGTCCCGGATCTCGGTGCCGCGGTGGCCGCCCTCCACCGCCCTGACGATCTCCTCTGGGTCGGTTCCGTCGATGATGACCAGGGGTATCTGGATCTTTCTCAGATGCTTGGCGGCCTTGAGGTCGAAGAGGCCATAGTCGCCGGGAGCCTGCTCGAATCTGTGCTTGATGATGTCCACGAGCCCTTGGAACGTCAGCCTCTCGTACTGCTTCGCATCGGTGTGTTTGCCGGGGTCCTTGTTGAAGACCCCGCCGTAGTCTGTGGCGTTGACGACCAGGTCTGCGTCCGCAGCCTCGGCGAAGAGGACGGCCCGGTAGTCGGTGCTGGAGCCCGGGAGGTGCCCTCCCCCCACGAGGATCTTGTCCCCGAGGTTTCTCTTGATCTCGCTGCCGCGCCGGTGGATGTGGGGGTGGGCGTCCTCCCCCAGGGCTGCGATTAGTAGGAGGGCGTTGAGGTGGGATGCGAGGATGCCGAAGCGATCCTGGATGTCTGGGCCGGCTCCCAGCTCTCGGGCCATGGAGATGTACTCCCGGGCTGGGCGACCTCCCCCGCAGACGACGATGAGCTGGTGGCCCTCCTCCTTTAGCTTCCTCAGGGCGTCCGCGTACCTCCTGAAATTTTGGGGAGTCCGTTCCCTGGTGAGGAGGCTGCCGCCGAGGCTTATGGAGACTTTCATGGCTCGGTTTTTGTTTGGCATCTGGGTATTTAAGGGGGGTGGGTGGGGGATAGGGTTTTAAGGAGTCTGGGGGGTTTTTGGTGGTGGGCGGGGGTTCCCGAGTGGCCAAAGGGGCGGGACTCAAGATCCTGTAGCTCAGGCTTCCGAGGGTTCGAATCCCTCCCCCCGCACCATTGCGCGCGCGCGAAATTCCCCTAGGCATGCATAAAAAACTCCCCACTACTATCGGTTAGTATAATTCGGAAAATTTGGACCATAGATGGACCATGCATAGACTAGCCGCCCAAGCTTGATTCAACCCACTCCCCAAGCATTACAGTGCGCGCGTAAACAGGTGAACGTACACAATT
>CP070640.1:1231575-1236110 GCA_020354065.1 Candidatus Bathyarchaeota archaeon | reverse complement strand
CTGATAAAGACGAAAGCTGTGGTCATGCTCTTACCTCACTCGCGGGCTTCTTGATGGGGGGTTTCTGCTGAGAGGTGACCACGTCTAATCTGAGAGGGGTCAGACGTAGGTATCAGGCCTCTCAGCAGTTTTTAACCCCCTTAACAGTAAATTTGCCTTAACTTTTATAATTTATTGTGTCAGTTGGGCATACCCCACATACACTAAATAAAACAAGTACGTGCGCGTGCGCATCAAGATAAGATCATACACGCGCAAACTCGCATCATCCATTAAATCTTGTCTTTTCCTTCCTAGAACTGGATCTCTTAGTCTTGCTCGACCAAGTATTTCCACAGGTACCGCACCTCCATTCCCTAACTTCTTTTTTCACCTTTTTGCTTCCACAACTAGGACATCTTTTCTTTCTAGCCATCTCTACCTCAACATTCGCGTACTACATATATGATTGCGCGCGCGTGCTTACTACCACTGGTACATTATGAAAACCGATTTATTGCCATAATTGCGCGCGCGAGGTGGACCGTTCCGTTATGGAGAATGTCTTGGCAGACTGAGATATGCCCATATTGGAGGTGGCTCTATGGGGAGACGATCCCTGGCACCTTCGGAAAGGGGACGGCCTCCCAGATTTTCTCCAGGCCACAGACGTATCGGGTGAACCTCTCGACGCCGATGCCGAAGCCTGCCGATGGGGATACGCCCTCCCCGAGCATCTCCAGGTACCAGCCGTAAGCCTCCGGGTCCTCGCCGTTGGACCTCATCCTCGCCATCACCCGCTCAAGCTGGAACTCCCTCTCCCCCCCGGAGATCGCCTCGCCGAAGCCCTCAGGGTAGATGAGATCGAAGTCCATTAGTATGCCCGACCTCTTTGGGTCCTCCCTGTCGTAGAAGCCCCTCGCTGTCATCGGGTAGTCGTAGATCCAGAAGGGTTCGTCAAACATCCTCGAGATCGCCTCCTCGGCTACCCACGGGATCTCATCACCCTTGTTAACCTTGTATCCCTCGGACCTGAGTAGTTCGACAGCCTCCTCGTGGGTCATCTTCCTGAATGGTACGGATGGCACCTTGAGATCCCTTTCGAGGAGCAACAGTTCATCCCGGCAGGCCTCCCTTATCCTACGGCAGGTATAAATCACCATTCTCTCTCCGATGTCCATGATGTCAAAGTAAGAAGCGTTAGCGACCTCCAGGTCGAGCTGCCTGAACTCAGAGAGGTGGCGCCCCGTCTCTATGGACTCCGAGGGCTCAAGGCGGACGTTTGGAGAGAGGGCGAAGACCCTCTCCAGGCTGGAGACTGCCATCTGCTTGTATAGGATCATGCTGCTCATTATCTTGAATCCATGACCGTAGAAGTCGACGGATACCTGCTTCGCTCCCCTAATCCCGGGGTCCGTGACAGGTCCTATGATGGGAGCTAGTATCTCGACGAAGCCGTTGCGCCTCAAGAAATCCCTCAGGGCTGATAGGATCTCGTCCTGAACCCGGAGGACGCTCCTCATCTCAGGGTCCTTAATCCGCCTGTAGCGCTCCATCAGGAGCCTCCGGATCTCCTGCCTGTCCATGACCAAAGGCCTCCGATGAATTACAAAGAACTGGTCGGCCTCAATATAAATTTTTTCCAATTTTATTCGACTTTTTTACGAAAAAGATTATATTTTAGATTACATTTCTGTAATTATTACAGAGGATGTAGGATGTCCATCGACGAGAAGGACCTCGAGATCATGAGATTACTCCAAGACGATGCCAAGATCTCAGCCAAAGAAATCAGCAGGAGGATCGAGAGCCCCATTACGACGGTGTATTCTCGCATCAAAAGGCTCGAGGAAACGGGAGTTATAAAGGGCTACAAGCCCTTTCTCGACGCCGGGAAGCTGGGAAGGCCAACGACGGCGTTCATCTTCGCTTCCATCACATACAGGGTCCCCGGCTCCCTGGAGCCCCTCGACCAGCGGGAGATCGCCAGACAGGTCGCCCGCTTCCCCGAGGTCCAAGAGGTCCACATCATCACCGGCGACTGGGATCTCCTCATCAAAGTGAAGGAGAGGGATGTCGCAGCCGTAGGGGGCTTCGTCGTCGACAAGCTCAGGACAGTCAGGGGGATCGAGAAGACCCTCACGTGCATGGTTTTTGACGCCGTGAAGGAGACGACAGACCTTCACCTTTGAATCGGGATGCCAGAGGCTTTTAACCTGCGCGCGCGATTTCTCCCTAAAATTCGTACCCACGCATTTAAAAACGTCTTACAAAGAACCAATTAGAAATCTGCAAGAGGCTGATTAGATTACTCAATGCACTTGCCAGATAGATTACTATGAATACTCCATCAAACCTGATAGCTGCCTCCAGTTTTGTCATCATCAAGAAGCATGACACGATGTATGTTATCGCGTATAGTCCAAAGAGCGTGCTTGTGCTTCTTGGTCGAGTCCTGATTGGTTGCAGCATTCTACTTATCTGGTCTCTGATGAACAGGAGGATCATGAAGAACACGTATGTCAATGATAGAAACAGTATGATGGTGGGGACTAGAAGGCCCAGAGGAATAGGAACCCCCAAGAAGCCGACTCCCTCAAATCATAACTCTAATTTATTACTAATTTAAACCAATTTCGCGCGTGGTTAAAGCTGTAATTTTCTCTCTTTATCATCTCACTTTACACTTTTAAATCATGGTATCAGCACTATCAAGGGCAGGTTCCAAGAGGTCTTCAGAAGCATCATATGCGCGCTCACGTGCTGAACATTTTCCCTATAAAAATCAATCATGTGCGGTCGTCGTGTTACCCCTTGCGTATATATAATCATCGAGTACTAGAGGACGGTGGTGTCTGAGCCGTGGAGACGAGGAGCGCAGGGATCAGACAGGCAGCGGTGTCCTGCCTGTTGCTCGCGATGATGATGGCTGTGTTCTTCGCCTTGGCGGGCCGGATCGACATCCCCAGGGCGTGGGTGTTCTTCGCCGCCACGTTCCTCTACCTGTCCGCGAGCACGGCGGCAATCTACAGGTACAATCCCGAGCTCCTCGCCATGAGGCTGACGATAAGACGAGAGGGATCGAAGGCGTGGGATGAGATACTGATGCGGGCAATCAACCTCACCGCGATGCTGGTCGTCCCCGCGGTGGCGGGGCTGGATGTCGGGAGATACCGATGGTCGCAGCTAGGTGTTCTCCACGCCGGTCTGGGCCTCCTCCTCTTCGTCGTCTCCTCGGTGCTCATCGTCTGGGCCATGGTGGAGAACCCGTTCTTCGAGGCGACGGTCAGGATCCAGGCGGACAGGGGGCACTATGTGGTATCCACCGGGCCTTACGGGTTCGTGCGGCACCCTGGTTACTTATCGGGAATCCTGTGGACCTCGTCCATCCCCCTGATCATCGGGTCCCTGTACGCCTATATCCCAGTCGCTCTCTACAGCGCCATGATGATCCTCCGCACCCACCTGGAGGACAAGACGCTCCACGTCGAGTTGGCTGGATACGCCGATTATGCGAAGAGGGTAAGATATAGGTTGCTCCCGGGGGTCTGGTAGAACCTCAGCATGCTCTCAACGACCCTTTGATCGAGCAGAATAAGCTCCGGGTCACGCCGACTGGCTGAGGTCCTCGAGGATCTCTATGATGAGGTCCACCTGCTTGAGGTACTGGTTCGTCGTCATCAGCTCGTACTTCTGGATCTCCCTCACCCTGCTTTTCAGCCTCTCGATCTTCCGTAGTACGTCCTGGTTACTCATCCAGGCTCACTCCCAGGATCTTGAGGAGGTGCCGCCTCCACTTATTGAACTCCTCCAGGGTTATGCACTGCTCGTCGTCCACCTCGTCCCTCAGCGTCTTCCAGGGGGCGACCTCCTTGAGGAAGTCCCTCGCGGTCTCGATCATGAACCGCTGATTCCTGATCACCTCGAGGTCTATACCGCTCTCCTCGTCTTCTTCTTCCAATTGATGTGACCCCTTTAGGCTATGATCGTCTGCAAATTATAATGATTTAGGTTATAGACCCCCGGTGGTTTGGCTGTGGTGTACAGGTGAGGAGGGCGATTCCACGTTCGAGGCGCTCGACTTGGGAGGGCTGCTTGTTAGTTAAATTTATTATCACAGGAATGTCTCATGCTCTGATATGAGCTATCTCATTGGTAAGTGTCCGAAGTGCGGGGAGATGATCTCCAAGAGGGATCTGACCGTGGTGCAGATCAGGACCACCTTCTGGAGGCCTCACTACGCGTACGTCTGCGAGAAGTGTGAGCACATCATCGGCTTTGGATCGAATGCGGCCTGGTAGGACATACATACACCATGCAAGATGTTTGCGCACGCGAACATCGGAGAAATTCAGGCTTGGAGAATGGTAGCCCTAGGAGAGATTCGAACTAAATTGGCTCCTACAACTTCACGTAGAGCGTGGTTTCCGTTCTCTTTTGCGCGTGTGTCGCCGTTGGTTTGTTCGGGAGGATCTCCAGGAATTGGGTTGACCGCCAGGACCATCTCTCCCTCGTACATCGACTGCAGTTCCTCCTAAGTCATGAACTTCGTGTCG
>CP070640.1:1227804-1231475 GCA_020354065.1 Candidatus Bathyarchaeota archaeon | reverse complement strand
CTATTGGGGGCCTGAACTCCGAGTGGGCGATTGGATCGACTCGGCCCAGAGCTTTCGCTTTCTCCATCCCTCGGGACACGATGTCCTCGTTCTCGGCGTGGACCAGGCAAGGGAGCCCAGTGCCAGCTATGGTCTCGAAGTTCTCGAGCATCTGGCCGTCTGAGGCCGCGAGCTCCTTGAACCTGGCGATCATGAAGGTCTTGAAGCCCACGACTCCCTCCTCCGACATGCCTATGAGCGTCTCCGGGGAGAGCTCACCAGCACCTGCGATTAGAGCGAAGTCGACCAGGGCTTTCCTATTGGCGATCTTGACCTTATCCCTCACGGCATCGACTGATGTCACGGAGGGAACCGTGTTGGGCATGTCCACGGTCGTGGTCACGCCGCCGGCGGCGGCAGAGCGGGTGCCGGTCTCGAAATCCTCCAGCTCTGGGAAACCGGGGTCTCTGAAGTGGACGTGCATGTCGATCATGCCCGGGAGGACCAGTTTGCCCCCTGCATCCACCACCTTCGAGGCTTCGGGGAGCGGGCCAGCCCGCCTCAGAGACTGAACCTTCCCCTCATCTACGATGATGCTCCCCTCGAAGAAACCATCCGGGGTGTATACCTTACCGCCTTTTATCACGAGGTCCACGGCCAAGAACAGTCACCAATCCATCCTGCCATGTTAGACAGATTAATCTTTCTGAGACCCCCTGACGCCATATTTCGCTCAATTCAGGGTCTAATTGATGCGAGTCGAATCGTGGAAGACACGACAGTCAGGAAAGAGCTGCTCGCCTTCCATCCGAGGACTCCAGGTCTGAGACGAGAGATGCTGTCGAGGGTGGTCTGCACCATCCTTGAGATGCCCGGTGCTTTAATCCGGCGGTTAAACGGAAGAAACGCCCTTCGCCCGATCTAACCTCTTCTTGGTGCCGGGTTTCATCTTCAAGGTCGTGCCGCAAACTGGGCAGATGTTCCCCTCCTGAATGGTTTGGAAGGCTCGGCGGCATCCGGGGCAGTAGATGACCCAGTGAAACCTTTCTTTAATCCCCGCGGTTGCCAGGCTTCGGAAGCCCAGCTCTAGGCGGTCGGCGACGTTCTGGATGGAGTAGTCGTCGGAGACGATGATGGGATCGAGGCCTTTGTACTTGAGGGAGAGCCCGAGGGCCAGGAGTTGTAAATCGACCTCCGAGAGAGAACCCTCCTCCCCCAGCTCCCTCGCCACCCATTTCAACTCCTCCAAAGATTGAGGATCCGGGCTCAGCAGCTTCAGACTTCCCGCCTGAACGGCGTTCTCGAACCTAATCCTCGGGAGCCCCCCCTCCCTCAACTCGTCCCGGACAGCGGGAACCGTGTAGTGCTCCTCGCCGACAACGCCAGCTCCATATCCTGCTATGAAAGCCGAGGTGTCAAGGAGCAGCACACGCCGGGCAGAACCATCATCCAACATATCAATCCCTGGCAGAGGGCGAACCTCGTATCCTGATTGCGCGGGGCCTTATCTAATTTCCTTAATCACAAGGCGGCGTTCGAGCCTCTCGTAGAAGCTCCTGAACCTGATGAACCTGGCTCTGTGCCGACTGGCCCAGACCTCGATCCTGGAGAGGGGCTTGGTTGCTGTGTAATCCCTCCCGTCGATGATAACCAGAGCGTCGGCGTTGGGTTTCAGGAGCTCTATGCCCACCCGGCTCTCCTGGGGGACCACGATGCTTCTGAAGTAGCTGTACGGGCAGATAGCCGTAATGATTAGGGCCCCCAGATCAGGAGAGAGGATGGATCCCCCCGCCGAGAGGTTGTAGGCCGTTGAGCCGACCGGGGTCGCGACTATAATGCCATCAGCCTGGATGTCGAGGATTTGCTGGTCGTCGATGCTGAGCTGGAAATCGAGGGCCTTCGAGGGGAGGCTGGAGGCCACGAGCACCTCGTTCAGTGCGTCCGGGAAGTCCTTGTCGAGGGTCGTGTTCCTCGAGGAAAGCTTCATGCACTCCTCGATGCGATGGTCCTTTTCCAAGACCTTGTCGAGGGCGTCGTAAACATCCTCTGGGAGCACCTCGGTTAGGAAACCCCTGCTACCCATGTTGACCCCCAAGATCGGGGTGCCCGGCTCCCGCATCTGCATCGCCGTCCGCAGGATGGTGCCGTCCCCACCAACAGTGACGACGAAGTCCACCTCCATCTCGCCGAGATCCGAGTTTCTCCCAGGCATCGACGTTGCGAAGGCCGTCTCCGTCTCCACCAGAACCTCGACCCCCCTAGACTCCAGATGCTCGAGGACACCCCGCATGAGCTCCAGGGCTTCAGGCTTGTCGATGCGAGAAACCAACCCCGCTTTCAAGGTCGCTCAACCTATGAGTTTGTCCCAATCCTTATAAAACAGGTATCAGCCCCGACCCCTCCTGGGGTAGCCGTACTCCCCCGTGAGGGGCACGTAGGAGACCTTCATGAGCGTGCCCATCGTGATCCTCCCCTCGACATCCTTCTCAAGACACACAAGATCCTGGCCGTAGAGGCTGTAGCTGCCCCCCACAGGAGCCATCAGCCTCCCTGGCGACTCCAGCTGATCGATCAGGGGCTGGGGGATCGAGGGGCAGGCAGCAGTAACGCAGACGGCGTCGTAGGGGGCTTCCTCCGGATATCCGAGGGATCCGTCGCCCAACACCAGAACGACATCTTCGTACCCCGTCCGCTTCAGGTTCTCGACCGCGAACCTGTGTGTCGTGGGGTTGATCTCTATGGAGACGACGAGACCCGGCGGGCCGACGAGCTCTCTGGCGAGGGCCGCGCCGTACCCGGAGCCCGCGCCAACCTCGAGAACCCTGTCTCCCTCTTTTAAGTCAAGGGGCTCGTAGAAGATGGGGTACATGTAGGGGGCCGAGATGGTCTGCCTCCCATCCCCCGGGATGGGGAAGGGTTGATCAACGTAGGCGTACTCGGCGTAGGACGGGTCCATGAACTCCTCCCTCGGCACCCTCTGGACGGCTTGGGCCATGGCCTCCGTCTTGATGTAGCCGGCCCTCCTGTAGCGCTGGACCATCCGGGTCCTCTGGTCGGAGAAGTCAGGCATGGGAACCCGATCGAAGAATGCGCAGGGGGTTAAAAATGGTTTCTGGAGGTCAGGAGATGACCCCGGCTTTCCTCAGGTCTGCTACCTGCTCATTCGTGTATCCCAGGAGCTGTGTGAGGATCTCCTCGTTGTGCTCCCCCAGCTGGGGGGCTGGCAGCCTCATCTCGGCGGGCGTCCTGCTGAGCTTCACAGGGAAGCCTGGGGACCTGACCTTGCCCGCCGTGGGATGATCCATCTCTATGATGATGTCCCTGGCCTTGACGTGGGGGTCCTCGAGCGTCTGATCGATCTGGTTGACCGGGGCTACGGGGACGGACTCTGCGACGAGGGCGTCGACGATGTCCTTCACCCTGTTCCTTGAGACCCACTCCTGCAGCTCCTCGGTCTTCTCCAGGCTCTCCACACCCATCCCCTCTATGAGCCTGGGGACCATGTGGGGGTCCGCAGCGATGTACACATAGCCGTCGAGGGCCTTGAACATCCCGAATGTGCTCAGGCCCATGTACTTCTTCCTCGCCTGCCAGGGTAGCTCACCGCTCATGGTGTACCGTGTGATGGAGACTCCGGTCTGAGCGATCATACTGTCCAGCTGGGACACGTCTATGAGCTGCCCCTCACCGGT
>CP070640.1:1223708-1227704 GCA_020354065.1 Candidatus Bathyarchaeota archaeon | reverse complement strand
GGGGTGGTGACATGGGTTCAGCAGAATAGGGAGAACAAGGAGATAAATCAAGCACGTTTATTTATGCAAATCTATGACCATCTCTTTCAACAGAATGTGTAATGCAACGTATTACTATCTGGAATTGGGACTGGTCCGATTTTGACGATTATTGGGAAAAATATGGAATGCTACTCAGTCCTGAACTATCTTCTTTGTTTACCTCATTTGCAGGTCGACTTGAGGGTATAGGAGTGCTCGTTAAGAGAAATCTGATAGACCCAACAATAGTAGACGACTTGATATCAAGTCCCATCTTGAGAACATGGGAAAAAATTTGGACCTGTAGTAATAGAAACAAGGAAACGTTTCAACTGGCCCCAGTATATGGAATGGTTTGAGTATCTATACTATCAAATAAAATCAATCGCAGAAATACAACACCCCGAACTCAAGACCTAATCCCTTCTCTCTTTATCCCAACTCTTTTCCTCGATAGAATCAGCAGCTTAATGGTCTCAAGAAAAAATCTTGTCCCCTTATACAATAGCTCGTATGAAAGAATAAGTTCAATTAAAAGATTAATTGACGATTTAACCCAGGGTGAACATACCATTTTTTAAGCAAATAACTCTAAATAACAGGGTTTAATTGCAGGGAAGAATCGTGGACAGGAACAGCGGAGAGAGGGATGTGAGGCGGTTTGCTCTCATCGCTCTATCCATCTACGCTCTCGACAAGATCGTCATCTCATTCGTGAACGTCTTCGGGAGCAGCGCACCCCTCCTCCGTAGCATCCTTGTCATCCCATTCTTGGGAGTGCTGTTCGACTGGATCCTGCCAATCTTCGTCGTCTTCGCGATTGAGAAGCGAGATCTCAGGTCGCTAGGCCTGGATGTAGGCCGGAATAGGTACGGCTTGTACGCGGCGCTCGCCTTCATCGGCCTGATCCTCCCCGCCCTTGTCGTCGGCGTGGACTGGGGCCTGGTCGTCGAGCTGGTCGAGCAGCTCGTCTACATCGGTCTGGCCGAGGAGCTCTACTTCCGCGGCTACCTTATGGGGAGGTTCCGTGACTGGCTCGGGGACCTCAGGGGGCTCCTGCTCAACGGGTTGGTCTTCGGCCTGGCACACTTCATCTTTCTGGTGAGCAGATACGGGTTCACGGATCTCGTCGGGGACGCCTCCATCGGCATCCAGACATTCCTCGGGGGGCTCCTCTTTGGGTACATCTACCTGAAATCCGGGGACATCGTGCCTGGCGCAATACTCCACATCTCGATGAATGCATACCTCTCCAGACTCCTTTAGAGGGAGCGCTGAGAGGAAGAGAGTCCTGTATCCACATTTGAGCTGCCCAACGGAGGTTTAAGCCCTGGTCGGATCAACTGCTAAGAATTGGATGACCAGCGCCGCGATGATGCCCAGCACGCCCAGGGCTACTCCCAGGGGCTCGTAGCCGTACATGAGGATCACGAATCCTCCAAACCCCGCCCCCAGAGCCGCTCCGATGTTCATAGTGGCTGAGTTCATGGACATCATCGGGCCCCGGAACCTCGGCACCTGCTCAAGGTTCAGGCTCTGGCCTGCTGAAGTGGCCATCCCGAAGAACAATGCGCTGATGAAGTCCGTCGCAAGAGCGAGCAAGAGGTTGTTGGAAAGGGTGAGGGCCATGGTGAAGACGCTGGCGAGGAGGAGGGCGATGACCGTCGTCGTCTTCCGTCCAACCCTCTCAACGAGGCTGCCGCTGAGCAAGCTCCCCAGGATGTAGCACAAAGCTGCGCTGGTCATGTACATGGATGCTGACCCCCGAGACACCAAGAACTTCTCCCTCACAAGGGAGGTGGCGTAGAGGAGCACGACCTGGAAGGAGGCCGAACGGAGGGCGGTGCCAGCCAGGCAGGCTGCGGCGGCCCTCTCGGACGCGACCACCCTGAGGCCCTCAAGGTACCCGCCTCTACCCATCGCGGCACCTGGATTCGTTTTCCTGCGGGGCAAAAAGATTCTCACCAAGAACAGCCCGATGATGATGGAGGGCAGCACGAACCCGAGAAAGGCGAGCCTCCATCCTCCAATCCCAGCTATGAAGGCGATCACCTGCGCTCCAACGAGGTATGAGGAGGCGCCTCCTGCGACCAGCCACCCGATGGCTCCGGTCCTCCTCTCGAGGGGGAAGTACTCCGCGACGAGGGTCGATCCCATCGGCATGACCATGGCCATCCCCATGCCGGTGAGGGCATAGAAGAGCAGCATCATACCAAAGCTCAACGCGAGGCTGCATCCCAGAGCCGAGATGAGGCACACGCCGAGGCCAACCATCAGAAGGGTTTTATGATCGAATCTGACGCTCAGGACCCCCATTGCGAGAGCTGACACGACAGCCATGATCGAGGAGGCTGTCCGGATCTGCCCCGTGACGCCCACTGGGCTCCCGAAGGTCAGCCCTATCTCGATCAGGAGGAGGCCGAAGAGAATGCCCGGAGTCCCGACGACGAACCTAGAGAAGGCGAGGGTCGGGAGGACCAGCCTCCGCGGCGGGCTATGCTCTGAGGTCGATCCCGAGTTGCTATTCATGACTCCTCACAGGTCTTTTCAGAAGATTCCACCGGTGTTCAGGGGAACATGGACAACGGAACCTTGGAACATGGTGGATTCCATAGAATATTTAACAATATACTCAGGGGTGAATGTAGTAGAATATTAGTCTACCTTCTCCATCCCCTTCTTTTCCAATCCTTCGAGGGCTTGGAGATGCAGCACATTTGGACTGATCCAGAGAAAAATTCTTTTTTGTTTTCTCAGGTTAGCTGTCTCTTTGCCATGATAGGACCTACAATTGCGCCGATGAGAACTGTCCCGAGGACTATGGGCATCGTCAGGTTCGGGTATATTTCGGGGTTGAGGAAGTACAGCCGATCGGGATCGAAAATCAGTGGCAGCTGCGACATGACGAAAGCGGGGAGCCCTGAGGCATAGATGAACTGACTCAGGATCTTCTCCTGTTTTGAGAAGCTGAATATGCGCCCAACAAATAGGACGACGACATACCTGAGGATGAAGAGTAGTATTAGGACGATCACTCCAATCCGTACATACTGCATTGAGATCGTGACGATCAGCCCGATGTAGACGAAGAAGAACGCCTTGATGAAGAAGGAGATCTCCTCGTGGAACTCTCTGAGCTTCCGCTTGTTTATCATCAAGTTCCTCGTGAGCCCCAATTTTTTACCAATGTATTTGTAGTTCGTGAGCATCAACCCGAAGGTCAGGGCCGCCATGGGGCCTCCTCCCTCGCCGATGATCCTCTCGGCGATGAGGAAGGCTGGGAAGAGGATGGCAATGGTCATCATGTAGTTCAGGGATCTGCCCCTTATCTTGTCGAGCACCTCGGCCCACATCATCCCTATGGCGAAGCCCAGGCCCGAGGAGAGCACGAAGATGTATATTATATCCTTCAGGCTGTCCTCGATTGAGACCCCAGGCAGCATTATCATCTTTATTATTGTTATCGAGGATACGATGCAGATGGGATCTGAGATCACAGATTCCATCATCAGAAGCGTTCTGGTGCCATCTATGTCTGGTATTATCCTCTCCAAACCGCCCAGAACTCCGAAGACGGCTACGGTGCTAGTCCCCCCCACCATCGCACCCAGCAGCATCCCCTGTAACCGGGTGAAGCTTGATGGCATGAGATAGCTCAGAAGATAGCCCACAGACAAAATAACAGTCAATATCGTTGTTATTGAGAGTACTGTGGATTTTACCATCGTCCTCATAAGCTGTTTCACGTCCACGTTGATCCCGGCATCGAAGAGGATGATGGCGAGTGCGGCCGTGCTCATGAGAGGGGAGATTGACTCGAAGAACGTCTTATCGAAGTAGCCCAGTACTGGTCCCAGGAGTATTCCCAGGCCCAGAACCCAGATGATGTCGGGTATCTTCGTCCTCGAGTAGAAGATCCCGCCTAAATAGCAAACGATGAGCGTGGAAGATACGAGTATGAGAAGCTTGTCAGCC
>CP070640.1:1219577-1223608 GCA_020354065.1 Candidatus Bathyarchaeota archaeon | reverse complement strand
GGAGGCGCAGTGGTAAGGATCCTTTCTGACATCCAGGAGCACTCCGGCTTCGGTTCAGGCACACAGCTCGGCCTCGCCGTGGGAACAGCCCTCTCCGAGATCTACGGTCTGGGTCTCTCCGCAGAGGAGATCGCTCTGGAGCTCGACCGCTCAAGGAGGTCGGGAATAGGCACCTACGCCTTCAAGCACGGCGGCTTCATTGTCGACGGCGGCCACAGGACCGATAGGCAGGAGGGCATCCCGCCCCTGTTGTTTCGTGTCGATGTCCCCGAGGACTGGCTCTTCGTCATCGGTCTGCCGGATTTCGTCCAAGACAGGAGCGGCCTCGTGGAGGCGGATGCCTTTAAAAAGCTCAGCTCCCCTCCCGAGGCCCTCATCGGAGAGATATCTCGGATAATCCTGATCCAGATGATCCCCGCGATTCTCGAAAGGGACGTCTTCAGCTTCGGCGAGGCCATGACCAGCATCGACTTCAGGTTCGGCGCGTTCTGGGAGAGGGTCCAGGGTGGCAGGTTCAGCCACCCCCTCATCGAGGCCGGTGTGAACTGCCTCTTGGAGAACGGGGCCCTCGGCGTCGGCCAGAGCTCCTGGGGCCCCGCCTTCTACGGCCTCGTCGAGGGGGAGAAGGACGCCGCGGAGCTCTCGGAGAAGCTCAAAGGGTTCCTGAACAGCGGGGGGAGGTGTGGGGAGGCCTTCGTCGCCAGACCCAACAACCGCGGCGCGGATATTTCCGTAAACATGTAGTGATGCTGGGGTGAGAACCGGTCTGAGGGTCCTCATTGTCACGGGAAAAATCGCCGAGGAGAGCATCAGGCGCAAGGCTTCCGGCTCGAAGCACGCGGTGGACGTCCGTCCTCTGCCCGTCTCCGTCGCAGCCTTCATCACCCCGGATCAGGCTGCGGAAGCCCTCGGGTTCCTGCGGCGAGGCGACTACGAACTCATACTCCTCCCCGGCACAGTGAGGGGGGACGTCTCTCCGGTGGAGGAGGCCACGGGGATCCCCACCTTCAAGGGGCCCTCAAACGCTGACGATCTCCCCATCGTTCTCGACCTGCTGGGCGAGGTGGAGTTCTCGAAGACCGAGTCCGCCTCAGACCTGATCCAAGATGCGCGACGTGATAGAGCGGCATCAGAGCTCGAGACGGTGGAGAGGAGCTGGCGGGAGCTGGTGGAGCGCCACGGGGGGATGGTTATCGGGGGGGAGGGTCGCGTGGTTGCTGTGGGCTCCGCCCTCCCGATGAGGGTGATCGCTGAGATCGTGAATGCCCCGACCCTCGACATCGAATCCGTGAGGAGGAGGGCCAGATACTACGAGTCTGAGGGGGCGGACATTGTCGACATCGGCATGCTCGCCGGGAGCCCCAGGCCCGAGGCGGCTGCGGAGCTGGTTGAGGTCGTGAGGTCCTCGGTGGAGCTACCGGTGAGCATAGATACCCTAGATCCCTCAGAGATCGGGGCCGCGGCAGATGCGGGGGTGGACCTAGTCCTCAGCGTGGACAGGGGCAACATGGAGGAGGTGGCAGCCTCGGCCTCCGACACGCCCGTCGTGGTTCTCCCCTCTAATATGAGGGAAGGAATCCTGCCGAGAGGGGCTGAGGAGAGGGTAGCATATCTCAGGGAGAACATCGAGCGCGCGAGGGACTTGGGATTCAGCAAGATCATCGCGGATCCGGTCTTGGAGCCTGCGGTGAAGCCTGGCCTGCTGGAGTCCCTGATGGCTTATCGGCTCTTCCGCCGGGCGGATTCGGAGACCCCGGTTCTCTTCGGTCTGGGAAACGTGACCGAGCTCATTGATGTCGACTCGCCGGGGGTGAACGGCCTCCTCGCGGCCCTGGCGAGCGAGGTCGGGGCAAACCTCCTGTTCATACCTGAGTACAGCCCTAAGGCACGCAGGAGCGTCCGGGAGACGGCGCAGGCCGCGAGGATGATGTTCCTGGCCCAGAGGAGGGAGGTCCCCCCGAAGGACCTGGGGCTCGACCTCCTGTTGCTGAAGGAGAAGCGCCATGCAGAGGAGCCCTACGATCCCTCAGCCGAGGAGGGAGAGAGGGTTCTGGACGCTCGGGGTGAGGACGCCTTAGAGTATGATAGGACTGGGTGGTTCCTGATCCAGGTGGATAGGGAGAGGGGCTTTGTCATCGCCACCCATTTCCGGGGTGTGGAAGGCCCCGATGTGATCGTCCGGGGGGAGACCGCCCGGGAGATCTACCAAACTATCATCCGGGAGGGGCTCGTCGGCAAATATGACCACGCCGCATATTTGGGTAAGGAGCTGATGAAGGCTGAGCTCGCTCTCAGGCTTGGGAGATCGTACTCTCAAGACGGCCCTCTGTTCAAGTAATACCCATTTTTTCCTGCACTATTCCAACTCGCTTTAATACGGCCCTCTGAATCCAGGTGTAGTACTATCTTGGCATAATGCGGAGTAATACCAGAACAGTAGCGAATTTTCAGACTTTCCTGTCTTGGGAGTTTTACCGCATTCCGAAAAATGATCGCTCATGTCATTCTCACCTTTTGAGAGTAACTTAAACCCCGATCAATTTCGTTATACTTCGACATAATCAAGCAGGGTTAGCATGAAAATGTCTACTCCATAGATGGTTGACGGTGTGGTTTATCAACACGTTTTGAGATCCCATGCAAAGTTCTAACAGGTTCGAACAAGGGAGACAGAAGACATTTTAGGCATTTCGCACTCGTCGAAACGACCTTCAGAATGTGCATGCGCGAGCCTTGAGAGAATCGTAGATATCTTCCACTCAGCTTATTTTTAGAAGCCTATTTCCTACTGGGCTTTGTTGTGTTTCCAGTCGACATATCCGTCCAGTATTCTCTTCCAGTCGACGTATTCCGCAACGATCTGGCGGGTAAGCTGGATCTTCTTAACCGAGCTGGGTGAGGGGACGATCCTGCCGTCTAGGAGGTCGAGCCTGGTCACCGTCGTGTAGGTGTCATTTGGCACCAGGAGGACCGGGACCCCCTTCTCCTCGGCGGTGGAGAGGACCTGGACAGATGGGTAGATATTCCCGGTGAGGACGATGGCGCTCGGCTTCGTCTCCAGAGCCGTGAGGATGAGGTCCGTCCTGTCACCGCCCGTGATCAGCGCGCCCCCCACGCTCCTCCTGAACCAGCCCATTGCCGACTCGGGTGACATGGCGCCCACAAGGTAGCCCTCCACAAGGTTTTCGAGACTGTCCTCGCCCGAGAGGACCTCGGCGCCAAGGGCGTCCACTAGGTCCTGCACCGTGGGCTGGGTTAGCTCCCTGCGGTCAGGCACCACCCCCAGGACCTCGAGGCCGCACTCCTCTAGGACGGTGGACACGATCCCCCGCATCCTCTCGAGCTGCTGGAGGGGCACGAAGTTCAGGACGACGCCCAGCATCTCAGCTCCCTTCCAGGCGGCATAGTCCCTGTAGAGGATGGCCCTCTCTGCTATGTCGTCGTTGTTCCCCTTGACAGAGAAGAGAATCTTCGCCTTGAACTTCTTCGCCAGGCTGGGCACGTCGAGGCCGCAGCAGGTGAGGTACTCGGGGCGGGAGGATGACTCGATGATAAGGAAGTCCTTGTCTTCCTTGACCTTCTCGTAGGCTTGCAGGATCCTCTCTTTAGATCCCTTGCACCTGCCCGCTATCTGGTCTAGGTATCGCCTCCCCAGCACCACGGGGCAGAGCTCGTCAAGAGACTCTGTGAGGCCCATCACCTCCTTCATGAGGATTACGTCTTGGTCCCGGAGTTTCCCGTCGATCATCTTCTGCCCCTGGCCGACGGGCTTGAAGTAGCCCACGTGCAGACCCATCTCGAGGAACTTTCCGAAGAGGCCCAGGCTGAGGGCTGTCTTCCCGCTGAAACCGGAACCCGAAACGTAGATCGAGTAGACCATCGCTATACCATCCTCAATCCTTGGTTAAAGTCATTTTCACGTCAAGGGCTATGCAGCCCTCCCCCCACCCGTAGACGATGACTGGGTTGATGTCCATCTCCACGATCTCGGGGAAGTCCCAGACCAGCTGGCCCACCCTGAGGATCGTGTT
>CP070640.1:1212046-1219477 GCA_020354065.1 Candidatus Bathyarchaeota archaeon | reverse complement strand
GACCGGGCCTCGGCCCCTCCCTGAGAACGGGGGCGACAGCGGCCAGAGCCCTTGCATCCTATCTCAATGTGCCCCTAGTCGGGGTGAACCATTGCGTCGCCCACATCGAGATTGGGAGGCTTGCAACGGGAGCCAAGGACCCCCTCACCCTCTACGTCTCCGGGGGAAACACGATCGTTACGGGGTACGAGGCAGGCAGGTATCGTATTTTCGGTGAGACCCTCGACATCGCTGTCGGGAACTGCTTGGATACCTTCTCTAGGGAAGCTGGGCTCCCCTACCCCGGCGGCCCAGCCGTGGAGAAACACGCGCTAGAAGGAGAGCGGCTGATCCCTCTCCCCTACGTCGTAAAAGGAATGGATCTTAGCTTCAGCGGGCTATTAACCGCCGTCATCCAAGAGTACAGAACAGGAACGTGGAGGCTTGAGGACCTCTGCTTCAGCCTCCAGGAAATTGCATACAGTATGTTGGGAGAGGTGACGGAGAGGGCCCTAGCACATACCAAGAAGGCGGAGCTGCTCCTCACAGGGGGTGTGGCCGCCAACAAGCGGCTCCGCTCGATAATTGGTGCTATAGCAGAGGAGCACGGGGCCTCCCCTGAGTTCGTGCCCATAGGCTACGCCGCCGACAACGGCGCCATGATCGCCTGGACGGGAATTCTAGCATATCAGAGCGGGATTAGAACTCCCATTGAGACCAGTTACATCGACAGCCGGTGGAGGCTGGACAGAGTGGAGGTGCCATGGAGGGATTGATGCTCGTGGCAAAGGGGGCGGAGGCGGACCTCTGGCTTGACCCTGACTGGAATGGGGTGAAAGTCATTGTCAAGAGACGAGGGGAAAAGAAATACCGCATCCACGAGCTGGACATTGAGATACGCAGGTCGAGGACCATCAGGGAGAGCTCCGTCATCCATAGGGCTAAGGCAGCGGGGGTCCCCACCCCCCTCATATACCAGATGGATCCAGAGAATGCAATCATAGTTATGGAGTTCGTCGAGGGGAAGATGGTCAAGGATACCGTCGATAGTCTTAGCACCGAGGAGAGGACGGTGCTCTTCCATTCAATTGGAGAGAAGGCTGGCCTCCTACACGGCGCAGGGATCGTCCACGGTGATCTCACCACCTCGAACATCATCCTATCAAAGGGGAGGGTCGTCTTCATCGACTTCGGCCTCAGCGAAACATCCGAGGAGACCGAGAAGAGAGGAGTCGACCTCAACCTCATGTACAGAATGCTCACAAGCACCCACTTCGAGCACACAGAGGAGCTCTTCGAGGCCTTCAAGAAGGGCTACAGGGCAACTCTGAAAGAAGCTGATGACGCACTAAAGCGGATGGAGGAGATCGGGAAGCGGGGGAGGTATGTTGAGAGAGAATAGGATCTGGATGGCAACCGGCAGCAAGCACAAGTTCGAGGAGGGGCGAAGAGTCCTCTTGGAGTTCGATGTCCACTTGGAGCGGATGGAGTGGGAGCGAGAGGAGATCCAGTCTGATGACCCCGCCAAGATCGCCACCCACAGCATGAGCGGGATACCCGACGAGGGATTTCCGGTGCTCGTGGAGGACGCCGGTCTCTTCATCGAACACTACGATGGGTTCCCCGGCCCCTACTCATCTTACGCACTGAAAACTATCAGCCTGCCCGGCATCCTCAAACTCATGGAGGGGGTCGGCTCCAGAGAGGCTACTTTCCGATCGGTGGTCGCCTTCCGGATGCGAGGTGAAATCAGATGCTTCCACGGGGTGGTCAAAGGTGAGATCGCTCAAAGCATCAGGGGGACTAGCGGCTTCGGCTACGATCCTATCTTCATTCCCGAGGAAGGGGATGGCAGGACATTCGGAGAGATGTCGGCGGAGGAGAAGGACTCTCTGTCTCACCGGGCAAGGGCTTTCCGAAGCCTTGGGGAGTGGCTCTCCGGCTCCGAGGAAGGTTTTTAAATGAACGAGTCTTTTTAGCTAGAGCAATCGGGAAAGTCTTAGATCTGGTTGAAGAACATGGTAGGGAAGATGGCGCTCATGAGGGGTCGATCCCGCTCGACGAGGCCGGTGTCCAAGAGGCCGCCCAACTGGGTGATCTACCAACCGGACGAGGTGAAGGCCCTCATCATCAACCTCGCCAGGGAGGGCAAGTCGCAGAGCGAGATCGGGAACATCCTTCGGGACGAGCACGGAATACCCCTTGTGAAGCCCATCACAGGCTCCGGTATCCAGGGAGTTTTAGTAGAGGCGGGCCTCGCCCCCCGAATTCCCGAGGATCTCTACAACCTAATGGTGAGAGCCACGAGGTTGAGGAGGCACCTGGAGCGCAACCCCAAGGACTTCAGCAACAAGCGAGGATTACAACTGACCGAATCAAAGATCTACGCCCTCACCCGCTACTACAAGAAGAAAGGCTTCCTCCCCCAAGACTGGCGGCACAGGGACGAGATAGTCACCATATGAGGGAGCAGCCCATAGCCTCCGCGGACCGGTTCCTCGAATCCTTTTATCCAGCAGCGGAGGTCCTCAAGGCCCACATCGAGAAAGGGAACGTCATCAGGATCATAACCCACAATGACGCCGACGGTGTAGCCGCGGGAGGAATCTTGAGCCAGTTGCTCAGGAGGATGGGGGCCAGATTCAAGACGACCTGCGAGAAGCGGTTAGACGAGGAGATGGTGAAAGCCGTCGGAGCTGAGGATCCCCCGCTCGTCCTCTTCGCTGATATGGGGGGCGCTTACTTGGACCTGTTAGAGGAGCATCTTTCCGGCTCAGATGTCGTTGTGCTCGACCACCACCTCCCGGTTGATGTCGAGCCTTCAAACATCATCCACATCAACCCCCTCCTCCACGACTTAGACGGCGCCCGGGGGATAAGCGGCGCCGGAGTATCCTACCTGTTCGCCAAGACCATCGATGAAGGAAACGCCGACTTGAGCCCCCTGGGCATAGTTGGAGCCCTCGCCGATCAACAGGACAAAGGGGAGAAAAAATCGCTCCTGGGCTTGAACAAGCTCATTGAGGCCGATGCCAAGAAACTTGGATTGCTTGACACCAACTTCGACCTCATCTTCTACGGTTACGAAACGAGGCCTATCGGAAAGGCGTTCGCGTACACAACAACCCCCTTCATACCCGGCCTGAGTGGGAGGGAAGACCGCTGTCTCGCCTTCCTAAAGGAGGCAGGGATCGAGTTGAAGAACGAGGGGAGATGGCGGGCTCTCAGGGATCTCTCGGACGAGGAGAAGCGCTCCCTGTTCTCCGCCCTGACGAAGCACATGGTCTACGAGGGCTGTGAGGCGGAGGCTGTGCACGATCTTGTGGGCACCATTTACACATTGAAGGGAGAGGAAGCCTGGACTCCGATGAGAGACGGCCGGGAGTACGCTTCTCTCCTCAACGCCTGCGCTCGTATGGGTCGACCAAGCCTGGGCCTGTGTATCTGCATGGGGGACAGGAACGAGGCCTTAAAGGAGGCCGAGGGGACCCTAGACGATTACAGGAGGAATATTGGGAAGTATCTGGACTGGGTCAGGGAGGGGGACAGGATCCAGGAGAGGGAGCACATCTACACTCTGAATGCCGATGTTGACATAGACGAGCGCATCATAGGCGTTGTCGCCTCCATCCTCCTCTCCACCGGGATTTTGAAGAGTTTCAAACCCATTGTGGCCTCGGCGAATGCCGACGGCGACCTCATCAAAATCTCAGCTAGGGCCAGCGAGGAGATGGCTGATAAGGGCCTCGATCTGGGAGATGTGATGATGAAAGCCTCGGAGCAGTGCGAGGGAAGGGGAGGGGGGCACGATATAGCGGCTGGGGCCTTCCTGCCTGGAGGGAGGAGGGAGGATTTCCTGGGGTTGGTGGACAGAATTGTCGGAGAGCAGGTCAAAGCCTAGGGTGTCTGCAAACATTACAATTCAATATGACGATGTGAGCGCAGCCAAATCTATACTGGAGGCTATATCCCCGGACAACCTCCAAGCGCCACAAGGAGTAAGCATCGAAGTTAGAGTGTTGGATTCTACTCTTCAAATGTTTGTTTCTTGCTCCAAGGGGATCGGGAGCCTTATAGCGACAGTCGATGACATCCTATCCTGTGTTCAAGCCGCTGAGAGGGCTATTGGAAAAATCGGTCGATATGATCAGTAATCCCATGAGATGTTTTTCAGAAGGTGTAGCACGGAGCGAAGGCTTCTCTCGGGCGTCCCCGGCGGCGGCGTCCGTCGAACGACTACGACTTGGAGCCCGTGTACCCCGGTTCTCTCTGTCGTGAACACCTATTCCCTTGCGCATGTCCAGATATACCCAGGCTAACCCGAGTAGCGCATTTTGCTTCCTCCTCCTTTCGGAGTTCTCCGCTCAATGCTTCTCCGGCTATGCTTTTATCCGTGCTACGGCAGAATATCCTCCTCTACTTTATTTGATGCTTCTGTTGCGCGGAAAATCAAAAACCGCTCTCGGATTCGCACGGCTTCGATATTTTTTTGACTCATGCTTGTCAAGAATGTCTCTAGTTTTTGAGACTAATTTCTTATTGAGGTGTGCGGTATAAAAATGGATTTTCCAGAGGTTGATTTTATCATGGATGGATTGATGGGAGCCGCTTCAATTATCGATTCGAAACTTTCGAACATGGAGAAACATATAAATTAGCGGGTGCCATTCTCTGGACATCGAGTCAAGGAGAGAAACCTACAGCTTGTCTAGGGCGGTCAGGGACAAATGGCGGAGGAAAGACTGGTACGACATTTACCTTCCGCGCTACTTCGGCGAGACCAAGGTGGGCGAGACCCCAGTTGAGGATTCTTCGAATCTAATGGGTCGAGTGTACGCCACGACCCTGGCCCAGATCACCGGAGATTTCTCCCAAGAGTATCTGAAACTCTACTTCCAGGTAACCTCAATTGAAGAGAATACCGCCTTAACCGTCTTCAAGGGCCACGAGTATCTCAGGGACTACCTCCGTAGCCTTGTTAGAAGAAGGAGCACCAAGGTCGACGGCTTCTTCCGGGTTACGACTGTAGACGGATACCGGTTGAAAATTGTAGTGACGGCTCTAACAAACTCTAGGATCAAAACTTCTCAGGAGCGGGCGATCCGGGAGATCATGGAGAACGTAGTGGAGGAGAAGGCTAAGATTCTCGAGTTTGGCCAGATCGTCCACGAGATGGTTCTGGGCAAGCTAGCCTCCGACGTATACAACGAGGCGAGGAAGATAACCGCACTCAGACACGTGGGCGTCAGGAAGTCAGAGCTGCTCGCCATGCCCAACTGAGCCTCCATTTTATAGAGTGGAAGCCCAACCTATTACCCGGAGGCTCCACCTTGGACCCCCGGGGAGAGGTTGCCAGAGAGGCTGCCAGATTACTCTACACCAGAGCCTTTGAAGAGTACAAACATGCGAAGGAGCAAGCGGCTCGAAGCATCGGGGGTGGCTCCATGCCGAGCAACTATGAGGTGGCGTTGGAGCTCGACAATTTGGCAGACCAGATTGAGGGTGAGGAGCGTAAAAAGCGCTTGTTGAGGATGAGAGAACACTCCCTTGCCCTCATGAAGGCTCTCAAAGATTTTTCTCCAGTTCTCAGAGGAAGCGTTTGGCGAGGCACAGCTCGGAAAGGAAGCGATATTGACATAGACGTGTACTCGGATACGCCTGAGAAGGTGGAAGCGAGGCTGAATTCAGCGGGTTTCGAAATCGAGGGCTCCGAGGAGTTCGTAGCCGGACGCAAAAACCAGCTGAGAAGATCCAGACACGTCTACATAAGGCTGGGAGACGCTGGTTGTCAAGCGGAGGTCGTGATAAGATCCAGCGGGGAAAGAGGAGCCACAGAACGCTGTGAGATCTATGGCGACGAGAAGAGGGGGCTGAACCTGGGCGAGCTGGAAAAGCTTATGAAGACTGATCCCCTCCGAAAGTTCGTTCCCAAGAGGCGGTATAAATGAGGCTTTTCGGCTCTTCCGGCATAAGAGGCCTCGCCAACATCGAGGTCGGACCCCTCCTAGCCCAGAGAGTGGGGGCGGCCATCGCCTCCATGTTCGAAGGGGGTGCAGCCATCGTCGGTCGTGATACGAGGCTGTCCGGAGAGATGATAGAATTAGCTCTCACCTCAGGGCTGGTTTCTTGCGGCTTTGTAGCAGGGATTTTGGGCGTCGTTCCAACTCCCTTGGTCGCCTGGCTTACAAAGGAGATGGAAGCCGAGGTCGGCATCTCAATAAGCGCGTCCCACAACCCGCCTCAATACAACGGCCTGAAAGTCTTCGACAAGACCGGCATGGCCTACACAGACGAGCAGCAGAGAAGGCTTGAGGGGCTTGTCGAGAGCGGGGAGTTCATGACCTCGACCTGGAGCAGGGTGGGTCGAGTCGAGCCCATGGAAGCGAAGCGGTTCTACATAGAGGCGCTTGCCCAGCTGGCGGAGGCACCATTGGAGCAGAGCCTTGTATGCGACCTCTTCAACGGGGCCACCTGCACCGTGGCCCCAGACGCTTTCGAGGAGCTCGGAAGCAGCGCCATGTTCATCAACGCACAGCCTGATGGGCACTTTCCTTCGGGGGACCCGGAGCCCACGAGAGAATCCTTAGGAAGGCTCGGAAAGATGGTTAGAACTGTGGGGGCCGAGATAGGCTTCGGATTCGATGGAGACGGCGACCGCATGATGGCCGTGGATGAGAAGGGAGAGGTTCCAAGCCCCGACAGGCTTCTGGCGGCCTACGCCGGTTACTTGGTGGAGGGGAACAAGGGAGGCGTGGTCGTCACGCATGTTGGTGCCTCTATGAGTGTTGATGAGGCGGTGGAGAAGGCGGGGGGCAGCGTCGTGCGAACGAAGGTGGGTGATGTCCACATCTCCGAGGCGGTGATCAAACATGAAGCCGTGTTCGGCGGAGAGCCCGTGGGGGCCTGGGTCCATCCAGATGTCCACCTCTGCCCAGACGGGATATTATCCGCCTTGAAGCTCATGTTAGCCCTGGAGGCCAAGAGAAAGACCCTCTCGGAGTTCACCGCGGGCATTCCCGAATACCCGACTCTGAGAGCCAAAGTTGTATGCCCCGACTCGAAGAAGGAATCAGCTTTGAAATCTATATCCAGGTACGAAGAAGAATTTGGCGAGGTGAAGGAGGTCAACACGGTTGATGGCGTTCGCTTACAACTGGACGACGGATGGGTGCTTATCAGGCCATCGGGAACGGAGCCCATAATAAGGATCACAGTAGAAGCCAATAACGAAAAGCGGGCTCAGGAGCTTCTGGACACGAGCCGCAGCTTCGTCCAAGCCGTCCTTGGGGGTTGAGACGTTGAAGGCAGTTGTACTCGCGGCCGGGAAGGGGGAGAGGCTCAACCCTCTCACCGATACTAGGCCGAAGCACTTGATACCCATTAGGGGGGTCCCCCTTCTGGAGTGGACGCTGAGGGGTCTTTCAGAGACGGTGATCGATGAGGTGCTCGTCG
>CP070640.1:1208917-1211946 GCA_020354065.1 Candidatus Bathyarchaeota archaeon | reverse complement strand
TATAGATCCGCTTTAGGTGAGTAGTTACTTATAAGAAAGTTGCTACTAAAAATTGAGTATGTATGATGGTATAATAAGCTGAAAAAATTAAAGGGGCTTCCCTACTATCCCGCAACAGAGCTCTTGATGATCTCCTTGTTGATCTCGCCACAGGTGAAAGACGCCCCGGTCTTGGCACTAGTCAAAGTCACAACCGCAGGGGCGAAGAGCGCCGGGTCGATCTGGGTGAAGTCGAAGTTCACCGCGCTGTAGATCTCGTAGGAGGTCTTCCCGTAGTCGCTGCAATTGCTCGAGGGGGCCTGCTCGGCGATCTCCTTGAGGGTGTCTTCCTCTTCGTCAACGACGTAGCTGGTGACCCCGCCGTATGTGAGGGCGTCCTCAGCCCGCCCCATCGCCCTCCCCCCGTCTGGATGGACGGGCATGATTGGGGCGTACCCCGCGCCGTACATCACCTTCCTCAAGTCCAGGCCCAGGATGTCCAGCCTGAAGAGACCGGTCTCCACGATCCTCCCGGAGATCTGCACCATCCCCGCCATCGAGGTGGTCGAGGTCAGCACCATGTAGACGTTCTCAGGCTCCACCCCGCAAGCCTCGGCGATGAAATGAGCAGCCGAGTCCGGGGGCTTCTCCTCGGTCTCCAGAAGGAGAACGGCGACATCCGCCTCATCCTTGTACTCGATCTTCTTGAAAACCTTCTTGGGCTTCAACGCCAAGGCTCGGGCAGGCCCCGAGCCGTCCGCTGTGTAGCCCTCAGGTTTTATCCTCCAGCCCGCAAGCTGGGCTCCGAATAGGGCGATGGCCGGATGGTCGGTGCAGACGATGACCGTGGGGAGCTTCAGCCCCCCGAAGTCTGCGTAACCCAGTTCTGCCGTCCCGGCCCCACCCATCGCTATCCGGGTCGTCATCAGGCCGGCCTCGTAGCCGCCGTGGGCCTCCAGCCCGGTGTCGATGACCGTGGCCCCTGAGGGAAGTCTCTCGACCCCGACCCTGTAGTACTCGGGCTTCTTCAGGAGCTCCTGGACCAGCTCGTAGGCCAGCTTGTTAATACTCAGCAAACGCTCCACCGAACTGAATACCCATTAGCTATTTAAATGGTTGATGAGAGGGATCGGAGACAGCGGTGGATTTATGATTTGGCTGAAGATACTCCTTTGAAGTGAGCCTCAATGAGGAAGATCGCGGCCTTCATCCTCTGCTCGCTCCTCCTTCTTTTCCTGGGCTTCCAGTTCGTCCACCCCACATTCATTCAACTAGCCAACTGGCTGGGCCCCGTCATAGGGCCATCACTCCTCTCAGCCCTGGCCACTATCTTCCTCCTCCTAGGGGATCCCTTACGCTTCATAGTGCTAATCGCTCTCTGGGGGGGCGTGGCTCTCCTTGCAGGGGTCATCGTGCGCCGCAGAATCGGGGCCGTTCTGACGATGCTACTCGTCTTCCTACCCTTGATCATCGTCCTCGGCACCAGCCTGTATGATGTTGGGATGGCCGTCTCGGGGCTGGGAGAGCTGACGGGCGGCTCCAAGCCCTTCGATGTCCTCCCGCCACTGCCCACCGGGCTCACCCTGGTCGACCTCTACGAGGCTCCCATCATAGGAGTGCTCATCGAGAGGCTGTTGGGGACGATGCAGACCGAAGGGATCCAAGACCCCCAGGGGCTCCTCATGGGTTTAGCTGGCACCTTGGTCATCAATCTCGGGGAAAAAGTCGTGATATTGATCCTCGCCGCCTTAGCCGGCGTCGAGCTCGGCAGGCTGCTGGAGCCCAGCTTCAAGCCCCTATCAGAGTCGATCAGGACTAGCCTGAGAGGGAAGCCTCGGACATCCGGGGAGCTCCCAACCTTGAAACAGGCGGTGAAGCCTCTCGGCCTGGCTCTGATGGTTTTGTCTTTCTCCCTCTTCGCGTTTCCATGGATCATGGGCGCCGTCGCTGAGGAGTTCTACTCCGAGAACATCGTAGGCTACGCAGACACCAGTGGAAGGGCGTACGTTGGGAACCTCTTCCTTGAGAGCGGGACCTCTTACGAGGGGGTCAACCAAGGGGGAGGGTTGCTGGCAGGCGTTATAATATCCCAAGAGGGGATCAAGGGAGTCCTTTCGGATCTCTTGGTGATTGAGGAGGGGTTCGAGTCCCTAATCAACCTGATACCTACGACCATGATGGCTGCGGTCTACGTTGATGTCTCACCGGAAGAGGCCGCCACAAGGTCGGAGGCGGTCGCCTCAGCCTTCACCCAAGTGTACGGGGTGGACCTGCACCAGATGATTTCCTTCGAGCCTCCCCTCCCCATTGGGGACGAAATCGAGGTCCCTCAGCTGACGGTGGTGCTCTACCAATCTTCAGCCGATCTCAGGGACTTATCCGCGTCCTACCTGAATGGGTTCATTGACAGAGGTGGTTTGGTCGACCTGATCGGCGAGGCTATAACCAACCAGAGACTCATCCCGGGGGCTACCCCAGACTCCGCGGACGGCTCGGTAGTTCTCTCGGGGTTTGTCGATCTCGCCGCCCTCGTGGAGCACATACCTGAAGATATCCCCGCCAACGTCACAGACTACCTGCCTGTGGATCTCACAGGTCTCCTGGGATTCTCGGGAGGGGCATCCTACTGGGATCACGGGGTGGAGTCGATCAGCGAGGGGCAGGGCATCGACATCCTGGGCCTCCTAGGGGTGGGTGAAGAGCCGAGCTTCTCCGATAAGGCAGACATGTCCCTGGTACTCCTCGTGGCCCCGAACGGGACCGACATCGGAGGGGAGGAGGCGCCCAAAGTCAAGATCACCACCTCCCTGAGCGAGGACGAGCCGCTAATGGAACTTGTCTACGACTTCTTAATCGAGAGCGGACTGCTCTCCATGGTCTCCCCAGGGGGGAGCATAGACCTCTCCAGCTTCGAGATCGCCGTGACGGGAGTCATCCTGCCTCTGAATGTGGAAGTATCCAAGGAGGCCTCCCCCCTCACGTCAGCGCCGAACTCGGAGATAGAGGTGACCGTGACGGTGAGAAACCTCGACACCGAGCCAATGATCGAT
>CP070640.1:1203272-1208817 GCA_020354065.1 Candidatus Bathyarchaeota archaeon | reverse complement strand
CTTCGAACCGCATATCCTATTTTCTCCTTGATCTCAACTCTCCTCAAGTGAACCTCCTCATCAACCATACTCAGGGCTTGTCTGTAGAGGTCTGCGGCCTGCAGCCACTCGTATTTCTTCTCGAGTTTAGTGGCTTCGCCCAGAATCTCCTCGATGCTGGTACTCACTGAGAAGCCCCTCCTATTCTTTCAATCCACACTTAGCGTATTAAAGAACAACGCCTACGTTGCGCGTGTATTAATGGAATTCGCAACCCGAGATCACTTTAAGTGTGCATTATTCAAAGGTTTACCCGGTTTACCCAAAAGTAAACTGCATCAAATACTACCGATTTAAAGGCTTCTTTTGTGTGTAGGGGTCATATTTTCAGAGGATTGATATATAGGTCTACCTTCAGTTTGAATTATGCCCACATTTTGCACGCCTTTTTGAGTGCAAAAGTAAAAATCAATATTGGGTTTTAGGGCTTTATCTTTTAAAAGGGGCTGTTTTAGGGGTTATTGAGTCTACAAAATATAACATTAATATTTGCGCGCGCAGCGTGGGTCTAAATCCCGCCCCCGGGACTTTCACTGAGTTCGTGCGCACAGATATAAACGCCGAATGCCTCTCTTAAAATTCAGCGTCGAAATAACCCTACCTTCTTTACGAACAAGAAGGCGAGTATGATTACAATCCCAAAACCCGCAGTCGTAATAATCGTCTGGATCGCCATCTGCTTCACTCCGATCCCGCCGAGGGCCCACACTATCACGAGGGCGTAGCCCACATCCCCCCGGGTCAATGTGTTTACGACCGTGAGAATCACCGCTATGGCGATCACGATCACGGTCCAGGCTACCTCGCCAAAGCCGAAGCCGTTCCAGTTGACGCTGACGAGGGCGGCGACAACATTCGCTATTGGTGCGACCGTTATCCAGCCCAGGTAGACGCTGAAAGGCAGGTGGACCCAGAGCCTCTCCCCCCTGCTGGGGCTGCCCCGCCCGACATCGAGCCGCATGTAGATCAGGATGAGGCTGGCGAGGAGGGCGAACATGGGTAGCAGGGAGGGAATCACGTACTCGTAGTGCCAGAGGAATATCCAAGATATGTTGAGGGCGCAGCTCAGGGCGAAGAGGTAACCGATCCTACCCAGGAACCCCTCACTCCTCCTCGCAGGGGAAGCCTGATAGACAGTGAAGGCCAGGAGCAGCAGGTATATTACTCCCCAGATCGAGAAGACGTACCCGGCGGGGACGAACAGGTTCGGGTAAGCATCGGACAGCTCGGCGGTCGTCTTCCCACCTAGGGGGAGGGCGCTCGCCAGTATGTTCACGGCGACCACCCCGGCGTATCCGACGATGTTCGCCACCTGAAGGAATCTCAGACCCTTAGAATCCGCCACGGTTGTGGTTTTCCAACGGCGGAAAATAAATGTTGTATCAGCTACCCAGCCAACGATGTTACAAGGATAGGGGTCCTCGCTTCAGACACGCAAAAACACCAGTAAAAATTGGCATGAATGATAGTAATTATGTATAAAAGCTGGATAGAGGGCGTGGGTTCAAATCCCGCGCTCGGGACTCTTCTACACAGGCTATCAAAGCCTTTATTCACGATCGCGCCACTATCGAAATAGCTCTTTCATACTCTCCTTCGAGTTCTTCACCACGGGTCTTAAGCTCACAGCTTAAGATCATGTCGTCCTGACAAGTCAACGAATATCTCCTTTCCTCAAGCCGCCTCAGGATCTCCAGCCTCCCCTCCAGTCTGTCTAGGTCCACTTGGGAGCCAGAGCAGACCGGGATCAAGACCTCGATGAAGAAAGCGGGTTCTCCCTGTGTAGTGGCCCTCGCACCGACGCCCATGCTGATCCCGTCGAGCTTCCCCATGGGCTGGTATGCCTCGTTGTGCTCTGAGCCTTTGGCCTCCCTCGCTAGGCGTTCCGTGTCGATCTCAGTAGTCGATCTCAACTCTGGACCCTCCGTCGTTCACCGCCCCGGTGGCCTAGCCCCTACCGAACCTCTGGAAGACGGCTATGCCCACCACCGCCGCGACGACGCCCACAACCGCCACCACGAGGAGATCCATCATGATGACCGGGCTGGACAAAGGCGCCCCCCTCAGGAAGAGGGAGGTCAGGGCGTCGGTGACATAGTGGCTCGGGACGAAGCGGGCGATCTCCCTGGAGGCGGGGACGAAGGTCCCCAGGAGCATCTGGGGGAGGATGAAGGCGAAGCTCAGGCCCGTCGCCGCTCCGGAGCTCTTCACTATGGAGGCGGTGATGAGGCCGAACCCTACGTTGCAGAGAACTAGGAACAGAACTATCGTCAGGGCGTAGGCAATCCCTACGGCCGACGCCTGGGCCCTGAAGCCCATCAGGCCTGCGACCAGGTAGACGATGCCCACCTGGATGGCGCCAGTGATCATGTTGGCGGTCACCTGGCTCACGATCACCTCCGATGAGGAGGTCGGGGTCATGCTTATGCGCCGGAGGAGCCCCTGCTCCCTCTCCGTGGAGAAGGCCTGGGCGACGAGCATGGTGACGAAGATAGCCGAGTAGGCGAAGAGGCCCGGGACCATGTAGTCGAACTGGGTGAGGTGGGAGCTGGCGACCTGGGCCGGTGTGCCGATTGTCAGTGGGAGGGCAACAGTCATGGCCTGCTTCCCGAAGATCGTCGAAGCGAGGACCTGCTGTATCAGCGGAGGAACCACGGCACCCACTATCATGGAGCCCTGGTCGACGGCAAGCCCAAGGGTCGTGTTGACCCAGAGGCTAGGGTCCGCGGGGTGCGCCAAGAAGGAGTCGACGCTGTCCCCGAAGTCCTCGGGGAGAATGACGATGGAATCGATCTTGCCCTGCAGCAGGTCGGCGTGGGCGGTCTCGTTGTCTTCGTACTTTGCGACGACCAAGACACCCGTGTCCGATATGCCTTCCTTGAAGGAATCTGCCCAGTTCTGGCTTACCGATGCGTCGAGGTCCACCAAGCCCACGGTATAGGTCGTGTCTGTGCCCCCTGATCCCAGCCCTCCGAAGGCGGCTCCGAAGGCGACGGTCAGGATCATGGGGAAAATGAGGGCCATGAACAGGTTCGCGGGCTCCCGGATAAGCTTCTTGAGCTCCTTCACCACCAGCGTGGTGACTCTCCTGGTTCTCATCTTCAGACCTCCTCCCGGATCCTCCTCCCGGTGATCTTAATGAAGACCTCCTCAAGGTTCTCGGCCCCGTGCTCCTCCATGAGGGACTGGGGAGTGTCGAGCGCGATGAGCTTTCCTCGGTCGATGATTCCCACTCTGTCGGCGAGGGCCTCAGCCTCCTCGATGTAGTGGGTGGTGAGGATGACGGTGCTCCCTTTCTCCTTGAGGGATCTGATGAGCTCCCATGTCGCCCTTCGAGACTGGGGGTCCAAGCCCACGGTCGGCTCGTCCAAGAAGGCGATCTCGGGGTCGTTGACCAGGGCCATGACGAGGCTCATCCTGCGGATCATCCCGCCGCTGTACTTTCCTGCGCGGCGGCGGGATCCCTCCCCGAGCCCCACCCTCTTCAAAAGCCAGTCGGTGCGCTCCTTTAGCTCACTCCTCTCCATGCAGTGGAGGTTTCCGATCAGCTCGATGTTCTCCCTCCCCGTCAGGTACGAGAAATAGGCAGGCTCCTGGGGGCAGACGCCTATCCTCTCCTTTATCTTGGAGGGCTCCTTCTGGACGTCGAACCCCAGCACGGTCGCTTCGCCGCTCGTGGGCTCTAGCAGGCCGCAGAGTATGTTGATGGTGGTGGTCTTCCCGGCGCCGTTCGGGCCGAGGAGGCCGAATATCTCACCCGCATGGACGTCGAAGCTGAGGCCGTCGACGGCGGTCACGTCCTCGTACCTCTTCACGAGGTCGACGACGCTGATGGCCTGGCTCCCCGATTGGGCAGTGATCATATGCGGTTACCTAGGCACCCTCAACATCTAATTAATTATAAGATTATGTAAAAACCCTGATTGAGAAAACGACCTACATCTCAGCGTATCAAGTCCTAATCTTACCATTAGAGGTTGATAAAACGGACAACCGGGGCATTCCTTGCAGTTTTCTTAAACGCCACTCCTGGGCGGACTTGCTTTCTCTGTTACCAGTCGATCCCTCCAAGTCTCGTAGAGGTTACCCGCATAGAGTATAATGGGTGTGGTGCTGCTGAAGGTCTTGTCGCCTGCCATCCTCTCGGTGAGCTCCCTGAGCTTGTTCATGCTGGGAGACCAGAGTAATGCAACGATCTGGTCGGGGATGTTGCTGAAACGCCAGGCGAAGAGGGCGTTGGGCTGGTACCCGGACATGAACCGCCCGATCACCCCCTCGGCGGAGGCAGAGCCAGGCTCAAGATGGACCACGGTGTTGATGTCGTTAGAGGCGCTGGGATACCACTCTATAGAGAACTCAACGAGGTTCTCGTCTATGAGGCGCTTCAGCCTGCGGCGGACGGTCCTCGTGGATGCGCTGACCTCCTCTGCGATGCTCGAGGTGGCCTTCCGGGAGTTGTGGCTGAGGGAGCGGATGATCTTCCAGTCGAGGGGCTGGAGGAGATCGTCTAGGGGCCGAGCTTTCCCGGAGAAGTCCTCGTGTATGATCCCGACCGTGGCGTCCGGCATTCTCCCCGTTTCTCCCACGAGCTCCACAAGCGCCGGGAGCTCCTGGATCTCTCTGAGGTGGGCCCCGACATAGACGTAGTTGCCCCCCGCGAGAGTGACCCAGTAGACCGACTCGTGGCCCCCCAGACCCTCCAAAATGCTGTACGTTGACTCGGCCTCCGATCTTCCGTGAATAAAGATGTGGAAGGCCCCGAGGGACGACAGGCTGACCCTGGTCGTGAACCCCCTGATCACTCTCTCTTCCACCAGGGACTGGATCCTCTTGTGAACGGCGTTGACCGACAGCCCTAGAGTTTCTGCGAGAGCCCGGTATGGCGTCCGGGAGTTGAAGAGGAGCAGCTTGGACAGGATTAGATCAGTCTCGTCCATCGTCTGTATGATAATCGATTTTCTTTTACTTAATTGAAGTGCTGTGAGGATGTTCGGCTAGCATGGATGTAGAGCGTGGATTCAAACCCCGCCCCGGCACTCTCTTTTATGTGAGTGGTAGTATTTGATAAGCGAAATTCGATGTGTCAGTAGCTTGTCATGAGGATTTCCGTGGGTTCACTGCTCCATGTTTTTTTTGAGGGTGGTGGTCTCTGGTATTCACTCTTCTCTTGAAACTCCTTGAATCGCGCGTTAAAACCTTATATTACTCGCACGGCGAGTTTGAGGCATAATGTTAGGTAAAGGCTTCATGGAGAAGTTCGAAGAGCTGATATTCACGTTACTAGACCTCGCGAGACACTTCGAATCGAGTGGCGAGTGGCACGAATCCATTCGTTTGCTCGAACTAGGGATCGAGATCGTAGGTGATGATCCGAGGCTCAGGGCAAGACTGCTGCCCCCACTCGCAGGACTCTTGTGGAAACGAGGGGAAATGCCGAGAGCAGAGATCCTACTCTCAGAGGTAAATATAACCGCGGAAACGTTCGATGACGAGGATTCCGATGTCT
>CP070640.1:1199078-1203172 GCA_020354065.1 Candidatus Bathyarchaeota archaeon | reverse complement strand
GGAGCCGGGCGATGGCCCCAGCCAGTTCAACCTCCCCCACGGTATCTGGGTCGATAGGAAGGGACGGGTCCTCGTCGCCGACCGCCAGAACCGCAGGATCCAGCTCTTCACACAGGATGGAGAGTTCCTCGAAGAATGGACTGGCCTCCAGAGGCCCTGCGATATCTACATGAACCTCCGGGATCGAATTTACATACCGGACTGGAGTCCAGGTTCAGCATCCTCGACTCCGAGGGCAGGCTCCTGGCCCGCTGGGGAGGAGAGAAAAGCTCAGCTCCAGGGTTGTTCGTAGCCCCCCACTGCGCCTGGGTAGACTCCTGCGGCGACCTCTACGTGGGCGAGGTGCTTGAGGGGCAGAGGATCCAGAAGTTCAGCCTCAGATAAACAGCCAAGTCCTCAGCTCAGCCTTGAGTAGATGTGGTCTACTAGGGCGGCGACGATGTTTCTCTCGGTCACCGTCTGGAGCCCCTGCCAACCGGGAGTGCTGTTCAGCTCGATGACATAGACCTGACCGTCTTCCTCGGAGCGTAGCAGGTCCACGCCGGAATACTCCAAGCCGATGGCCTCTGTGGCGATCACACTTATCTCAGCAAGATCCCTCTCTAGCTCGTAGGGCTTCGCGTACCCACCCGCCGAGATGTTGGTCTTCCAGCCCTCTCCTGTCCTGAGCATGGAGGCGACCACCTCCCCGCCGATGATGAAAGCCCGGATGTCCTCACTGCCATGGGGGACGAACTCCTGGAGGTAGTAGACGCCCTGGGCAACCTCCAGAGCTCTGAACACCCTGTAGGCGACATCCAGATCATTTAGCCGGGTCATCCCCATCCCAAGGGAGCCGAACAAGGGCTTCACTACCACGTCCCCACCGAGCTCCTTGAAGGCCGCCACAGCCTCCCTGAACCTCTCGGTGACAATGGTACGGGGTGTCCTGATCCCCGCGTCCTCCAGAAGGGTCGAGGTGTAATACTTGTCCACCGCTCTCTCGATGGCCTCAGCGGGGTTGATGACGTATACTCCCAGATCCTCAAGCCTGTGGAGGACATCCATCCTGTAGAAGACCCTCTCGGCTGTGCCCCCGGGAACCTTCCTGACGATGACGGCATCATAGTCGTCTACCGCATAGCCGTCCACGGAGACCCGGGGTTTTCCCTCTACCCTAGAGAGGAATCTTGTAGCGGGTAGGATGTAGGCCTCTGAACCTCTCTCTCTCAGCTCCCCGAGCAGCTGCTGGACGTGCCACTCCTTCCGGTCTGATGCTACGATACCGATCTTCAACGCTTTTTACCGTCTACTCCCTCACGGCGACGAGGATCTCCCCGTTCCCGCCCACTGCAACGTCCCCCCGGTACCTCCGGAACGAGGCCTCGAGGAACTCCGTCGCCCTCTCAATCCCCAACTCCTCTCTGAGCTGCCTGAGGTAGAGCTTCATGAAGTCAGGTCGGTAGGTGGTGTCGTGGATGTATGTGGGCAGGAGGGCCTCGACCTCCCCGAGGCATGCGATGAACCCGCCGTTCCCCTTCGCCTCAGCCCCAATCCTCCTCGACACCTTGCCGAAGACGAATATCTCACCGCCGTTCATGTGGACCCCGAGGAAAGACCCGACATCGCCCTGGATGACGATCATCCCCCGGCGCAAGAAAGCTCCAGCCTCGACGCCCACACTGCCGCCGACCACGATGCAACCCCCGGTCATCCCCTCGGCGCTGCCCCTGTAGGCTGCCCCGAGCTGGTTTCCCGCGTCGCCGTGGATCCTGAGGAGCCCACCCTTCATCTCAGCCGCCGCCCAGTCCGAGGCTGAGCCAGTCACGACCAGCTCCCCCCCTGACATCTGAGCGCCAGCGTGCATCCCTACGCAGCCCTCCACTAGAACCCGGCCTGTGGTCATCCCCGCGCCCACGTACTTGACGTCAGGGACCTCGCCATCAACAACGATCAGCTGTTCAGAGGCGTCCTCCGCTACCCTTCCAGAGACCTTGAAGAAGTCTCCAAGGGCACGTTTGGTGTTCCCGACGTAGACAGGGAGGGCTCTCACATCCTTCAGGGTCTTCCCTGACACAGCGTCCGGGCTTATGACCTCGGCCTCGACGGGGACATCAGGCATCTTCTTCGGCGTCAGCCTTAGCTCTTCCATCTTATTCCACCCCAAGTGCGTCTTTGAGGCCTATCTGGAACTTGCCCAGCTTCCCGCCGAAGTTCACCGCGGTGATCCTCAGGACGCCTGGCACTTCGATTGCGGCCCTGATCCCCTCGGCCATCGCCCTCTTCACCGACTCCTCGTCCAGGCCGTTGAGGACGACCTCGATGACGCAGTTGACCCCGTCAGGGACCTGGGAGTCGGGGAAGGTGCGCTTGATGGCGGGGCAGAAGGGGGTGTTCGTGGAAGCCTTTAGGAAGGTGTACCTGCTTCCGACCTTGCTGCCGCTCCTGCAGAGGCCGCCGGGGAAGGGAGTCGCGACCCCCGGCACGGTGTGGATGGCCTCTATTGCTCTCTCCGAGGCCTCGAGGGTGGCGTCCTCAGTGGCCCCCATGACCAGGAAGTTGCCCCCGGCCACGGCCCTTATGGCGCCGAACTTGGCCTCTGCCAGGAACTCCCCCTCCATCACAGGGATGCGCCAGAACCTCTGCCTGCCAAGCCAGCCGTCCCCCATCCTCATCTTCACCTGGTAGCCGTCACCGAAGAAGCGGAGGCTCGCCCCGATGTCAAGCATGGCGTCGGCCTCCTCCTCGGGGATGCCGTTGAAGATCGCGGTGGTGGGGCAGGTGAGGACGCACTGGCCGATGCGGTTCAGCATCGGCGTCGCCAGCTTGTTCTTAGAGAATCCAAAGATCATCACGGCGGTGCCCGGCCTCCCATCTGGCGTCTCCTCCGGCGGTATCTCTCTCTCGACGCTGGCCTCGCAGTCGCAGGCTATGACGCTAGTGGCGAATCCGGTCATGGTGGTCGCTGCAATGTTCGCCCACTTCTTGTTCTTCGCAGTGATTATGATCCTGCTCCCCCACATAGAGAAGCCCTCCGCGAAGGTGTCCTCGATCTCAACTCCGTTCAGCTCGAAGCTCATCCTAATCCCTCCCGCCCGCCACCAGAGGCTGGTGCAACGGCAGGTAGGCGTCCTGCACCGGGTAGTTCCTCAGACTGACCGTGTAGTATCTGCTGAAATCGGCCTCCAGATCCTTCATGAACTTGGCCTCCCTCTCCTCGGGGATCTTCGCGTCCACCCAGAAGGTCGTCCCCAACGGCGCTGCGACGACCTCGCCGTCCTTGACCACGATCTCCCCCTTCTTGACGGTGTAGGCCGCCCTGGACAGGGCCTTCTCCAGCTCCCTGTACATGGGGGGCCTCCAAGAGGTGGGGTCGAGGGCGTAAATAGAGATGTCTCCGTCGGCCCCGGGTCCGAGGTGGCCCTTGTTCTCCAGGCCGAGGGCCCTAGCCGTGGCCGCCCTGGTGACGGTGGCGACCTCCCCGAAGGTGTACTCCCTGTAGATGCTGGGCATGCTGGTCCTTCTCATGACGGCTTTGTTCATCTCGAGCATGAGGTCGGTGCGGGCCTTCCGGCTCATGAGCCATGAGATGACGGTGGGGTAGTAGATGAAAGGTCCGCCGTTGGGGTGATCCGTCGTCATGTAGACCTTCCAGGGGTCGTAGATCAGGAGGGCCAGCTCGAGGCCGATGGCCCACTGGATCGCGTTGGCCGGGTTGTCCTTGCGGAAGGTGTAGGGGACGACGCCTGCGCCGGCCTCCATCTCCACGTCGCTGTTCACCCACTTGTTCCCTGTGAGGTTGTAGAGCCTGAACTGCCAGGGGCCGTCGCCGGTCATGGTGGTTGTATTGGTGAAGATGGCCTGGCCTAGGTCGAGGGTGACGTGGTCGTTGGCGTTCACATAATTGGCGATCTTAGGTGCCCCAGATCTGACGTTCATCCAGCTGTCGCCTCCGAGGGCGTTGAACTGGACGTGGACGACGTGGACTGTCGCCTTCCTCCCGTCCTTTGTCTTGACTCCCTTCACTGCTTCCATGGTCTCGATGGTGGTCTCGTAGTTGCCGGGGACGCCGAGGTTGTTGCAGTGGAGGTGTATAGTATGGGGGAGCCCCAGCT
>CP070640.1:1194580-1198978 GCA_020354065.1 Candidatus Bathyarchaeota archaeon | reverse complement strand
CCTACACAGGAAACGGAAAGCCGATGCAGCCCCTGAGACGGTCGGAGCCCCCATCCACCTCGTTTAATGTCACGAATACGCCGCAGGGCACCCTCAGCTTCTCAGGCGCCTCCCCCAGATCGGGCGCGTCCGATGAACTGAGGCCGGCCTCGATAGCCCTCCTTGCCAGCCTCACGAGGTACTCCCCTTCCTCCTGGTCGAGTTCGAAGCTCATCGCGATCCGCCTGCGTTACCCCGTTGGAGGCGTATTATAAATCCTGTTCGGGTCCCGACTCCCTTCCGGCGATCCGCGACGCCTCGGAAACCGTTTCCAAAATATTCTTCCAGTGGCTGCCCCTCCAGTACACCTTCCTGCACTTACCGCAGACCCAGAACTCGTCGTAGACCCTGAAGGAGCCCTCCGGAATAAGCTCCCTCACCTCCTCCCTGCCCGCGGGATTGAGGCTGGCCCCGCAGCTCGTGCAGCGAGATATTCTCGAGGCGAGCTCCAATCCGAAGCGTCTAGCGACGGAAGCCAGCTCCTCAGCGTCCCCGCTCCCGCCGACCAGGAAGGCCCTCAATCCTGCCCTCTGCGCCTTCATGAAAAGCGTCCTGTCCCTCGTGAGGAGCGTCAGACCCCCCTCACTGGCCAGCTCGATGAGCTCCTCGTCAGGAGCACTCTGGAGGTATCTGGTCTCGAAACCACAGATCCTGAGCCACCGGTTGAGGTTCCCGAGCATACCGTCTACCAGGAAAGCCGGATCCAAATCACCCCACCCGGGTCCTATCAGCGCTCCGCCAAGCCATCGTAAATATTAATTCAAAAGGTCTGACTTAAACAGCTACGGCGATTCTGACGCAGGGGCTCCGTGATCAGTAACCTTCTTCCTCCAATCTGCAGTCCTCGCAGAGGAACTCCCCGTCCAATGACCTGAGGTTGGTCGAGTACATGTTGCATCTATCGCAGTAGCCGACGATGGAGGGCCCGCTCAACCTGCTCCCGCTCTGGATGCGGGACTGCTCCCTCACGATCTCGATGATGGTTGGCATGATCCTGAGGATGTCCTTGTCGGAGATCACCCCCTCCAGGCTGCCCTTGTAGATCACCCCCAGCCTCCGCACATTCATACTGCCCATCATCGCCATCGCGTCCTCCAGGCTTGTCTCTGGGTCAACGGTCCTCAGCGGAGAGGACATCACCTCTTTCACCTTCACCTCCCTGGGAACCGTGTCCTTCGCTATCACCCTGTAGACGAGGTCCCTCTCTGTGACGATGCCCACGGGCTGGCCGTCACCGCTACGAACGATGATCGACCCAATCCTCTGATCGCTCATGGTCTTCGCAGCCTCGACGACGCTCTGATCCTCGTTCACCGTGATCACCGGGCTGGACATCGCCTCCCTGACGATCAGCTTCCGCTTGAAATCGAGATCCAAGGGTCTCCCTCGATCAAGAAAAGCTCCCACTCTCTAATATAAAGTGAATTGAATTCCACTCCAGCATCAGTAAGAGATACTTCGTTGAATGCTATGATCCATATTCCGTCAAGCTCCGCTGGTCACTGATAGAGGTCACGGTGACTCGGACCCTCGGCTCCCCGTCCTGCACATACCTCTTGGAAGAGCTCTTCACAACCACCAGACGATCATCAGAATAAGCAACCTCGTTCAACGCGTCCAGCACCGACTTCTCCAGGTTGTCCAGGTCCGGGACCGTCGGCACCCAGAAATCCAGCCTGCGACTCTTCGGCCTCGGCATGTAGAAGGTCATTGAGACTACCACAGGCCATGCGAAAGGCCTCTCGAAATGCTTTGCAGCCTCCTCCCTCACAGCGTCCTCCCAGTCCTTCACCTTCTTCGGGGTGTAGGCGAAGCGCCTCTTCCCCTTGGTGACGACCCTGGGGCGGGATTTGGGAACGGGCTGCCCGACCACCTCGAACTCGACGCGACGCAAGCCCCATCAACTCCTCCACGGAAAGGCTACCTCTTAAGAAAAAAAGACTTGCCCATTCCCTTCTGTCATTGTCGTCTGAATCAAGCTACGTACCTGCAGATCGATTGACACTGGCGGCAGACTATCGTCTGAACCTCGGCCTCATCATCTTCCACGTCGACGTGCATCCAGCTCCCGCAACCGCTGCACTTGAACAAGAGGTCGGAGTTCCCGTCCCCATCCGAGAATCGAAGCACGTTCTGGGTTACCAAGAAGGGCGTGGATATCGTCGGCCTTCGCAGACCGAGCCTCGAGGCCTTCAGCCTGATAGCGTTGGACGATCTGTTGGGGAGCTCCCTCTTAATCTCCTCGAATGATCTCCCCGAGATGTAGAGGAGCTTCAGCCTCTCCGTCTCCTCCTTCGTCCAGGCGCTCCGCCTCAACATGCAACGAACCCACTATGCTTATCATCACTACTACGTTGTCGACTGGCTTGAAATCCCGGGAGGTGCGCCTTGAACCCCGAGCGCCTCGGTAACATAGGGGTCTACTCTCATTGATCCTTTCCCGTCAGACCCGCTCCAGAGTTCCCGATCTTCCCCCCGTGTCTGAAGTTACCCTAGCTTCGCTATTAACCCGTGTGTATTCTTTAAGATGATTCTGTTGCAGAAAAATCGAATTGTGAGGGTGTTCGATGTAGGAAATATATCTGTGTTTTGTCCCCGCCGTGTAAAGAACGTCTCAGATATGTGGGACATCTACTCGTTGTGTCTGTCGAATAAAATTATCTTCGGGAAAAATCGTAGGTTAACACAGATGGCTAAGGGCGGGCATGGGAACCTCCGAAGATAACAGCGGTACACTTGAGGGTCATTGCAGGAGCCCCTCGAATATAAAAGTCGAGCAGGATTCGAAGGATATCAAAAGGTTTAATGGAAACACGCCTACACTAAACACGAGTCTCATGGAGATCCAGTACACCTCAGAACCAAAGCTGGAGGAGCCGGTGCTCATCGCGGCCTGGCCGGGGATGGGATACCTCGCCAAGATCTCAGCGGACTATCTGCGGCAGCGCCTCAAGGCTAAAAAGTTCGCCGAGTTCAGGTACTTCCAGAACGCCATAGTCTACAAGGATAGCCTTGCCGAGCTGCCCGTCATCAGGCACCAGTTCTTCGTCGTCCCTGAGAAGGGCTTGATGATATGCGTGGGAGACGCTCAGCCCTCGACTCCGGAGGAGGCTCTGAGTCTCGCCGAGAAGGTCATCGATGTAGCAGAGAAGTACGACGTGAGGCGGGTGTACACGATGGCTGCCTACCCGAGCGACTACCCCGGGGACCCCCGGGTCTTCGGCGTCTACACGGACGAGAGGCTCAAGGGTGAGCTGGAGAAGCACGGGGTGGAGTTCATCGAGGGTGAGGGGGCCGTCAACGGGCTCAACGGAATCCTCATAGGCCTGGCGAAGATGCGGGGGATAGAGGGCGTGTGCCTCATGGGGGAGATTAGATACGCAAATGTGCCCCAGCATCTCTCATCGAAGGCTGTCCTGGAGAGGCTGACCTCCATCCTCGGTCTGGATATAGACACCGCACCGCTGGAGAGGCGGGCTGAGAAGATCGACGCCTCAATCCGTAAGAGCCTTGGAGAGTTCGAGGAGTACGAGGAGATCGCGAAGAAAGAGGAGAAGACCATCAGGTACATCAGCTGATGAGCTGCCCAAGTATTGATCTCTCTCAGAGCTTCCCGGTGCTCAGGACTACAGAAGTCCGCTAGGGTCAAGGAGGACCGCCAGAATCATCGAATTGGCAATATTTACTAGGGTAGATCCATGTCAACACAGCCGTCATATTCCCGACGTGGTGGCCGGACCCCCCAAGATTCTCAACCGTCACGTTGTAAGTACCTGCATGAGGCACCGAGAAGACGGAGAAGAACTGTCCCTGGACAGTTGTTGAGTCGATCCAATCGTAGTGAGAGCCATTCAGCTCATCGATCTCGATTAGATATCTGTCGTTTCCTTGATCGGAGAGAACGATCACTTGGATGTAGAAGTTCATCGTCCCGGTCTGCCATCCGTTGTCATCGTCGTAGCTGAGGGGGTTTGTCAAGGAGGAGAACTTGTTTCCCCTCTCAGTGGATACATCGATGATGAAAATCTTCGTTTCGCTCTCTTGGTCCAATTCCGTGAATATGTCCGTGAAGTTGAAGGTCAGGGTTTTCTGCTCTGCAGATATCATCTGAAACGGGATATCTTGCCTGTTCGTGGAGTTGAAGATCCACGCGTATCTCAGGTTGGTCTTCATCACCCAGACCCTGCTGATGTTCACGGCGAAGGGAGACCGGTTGATCATGAACACGTCCACGGACGAGCTGTCGTTCCCGTTTGCGTAGCCCTCCAGGTTCTCGGTGCTGTGCTCGTCGTCGGCCAGTTTCATCTCGACGACGGTGTTGTCGTAGTAGTTGTTGACCTCGTTCACGTACATGAAGGT
>CP070640.1:1189990-1194480 GCA_020354065.1 Candidatus Bathyarchaeota archaeon | reverse complement strand
TTCTTCTTGAATGAGTAGGGGACGACGCCGGCGCCTGCCTCCATCTCGACGTCGCTGTTTACCCACTTGTTCCCAGTGATGTTCCAGAGCCTGAACTGCCAGGGGCCGTCGCCGGTCATCGTTGTGGTGTCGGTGAAGATGGCCTGGCCCAGGTCGAGGGTCACGTGCTCGTTGGCGTTAACGTACTTGGCGATCTTGGAGGCGCCGGATTTCACATTCATCCAGTTGTCTCCGTCCAAGGAGTTGAACTGGCAGTGGACGACGTGCACCGTCGCCTTCCTCCCGTCCTTGGGCTTGATCCCCTTCACGGCGTCCATCGTGTCGATGGTGGTCTCGTAGTTGCCGGGGACGCCGAGGTTGTTGCAGTGGAGGTGTATAGTATGGGGGAGCCCCAGCTCCTCGTTCGCCCGTGCTAAGTTGGTTATTATCTGCCTTGGCGAGACCTCGAAGTTGTAGACCAGGTCGTCGAGGCCGCCGACATTCTTCCCCCACTTCCAGTTCTCGACGCCGCCGGGGTTGACGATCTTCACGGCATAGCCCCGGGTCGCCCTGAGGAGCCATGCGATGAAGGCCTTGAGCATCTCCATGTCGCCCTCCTTCACGTACTTCATGGTGAAGTGGTTGTTCCCGAAGAGGGTGAACGCCGCCTTGTCGAAGATGGGGGTGTCGTTGAGCTCCTCGTGGACGTGGCGGGCGCCCAAGGGCGGCATGGCGGCCTCCATGACCGTGGTGTAGCCCATCTGGGCGTACCTGTAGCCCTGGACAAAGGTGGAGGGGCAGCTGTAGCCAACGCCGGCCCTGGTGACGCCGGTGCGGGGGACGACATCCTTCCTGTGGTCCTCAGGCCTCATCAGCCTGCCGATGTTGATCTTGGAGCCGGCGATGTGGCTGTGGAGGTCGACTCCCCCCGGCATCACCAGCATCCCCGCGGCGTCGATGACCTTCCCAGCCCGTCCCTTGAGCTTCTCCACCACCCTGCCTTTGCTGATGAGGACGTCCATCTTCGCCCCATCCACGCCGTTCAGGGGGTCGTAGACATACCCGCCCTTGATCCTCAGGTCTCCCATCTTCAAGCCCCCTCCTTGAGGGCCCTCACCCTCTCGATGATCATCTCCAAGACTTCAGCATCGGAGCGTACGCCCTCGTGGGGTTCCACCACCTTGCTCAGCCTCAAGGGCACCCCATCCATCCGGTAGGCTGTGCCCTCTGCCTCAACTCCCGCGGTGGCGACTGGGATCACCACTTTGCTCAGCATCGTGGTGGGAGTCTCCTTCTGGTCGAGGGTGATGATGGGTATCCTGGCCAGGTGCTTGGCTGATTCCGCCGGGAAGGTGGCCGCTGGGTCGGATGCGACGATGATGGCTGCGTCTGCCTCCCCTCTCGCCAACAGGTCGACTGAGGTGTACTCACCTGGGTTGTACCTAGGATAGCCCCTGGCGAAGTCGACGGCGTAGGGGTAGCCGGTCTGCCAGGTGGTGACCGTGTTGGCGCCAGCGACGTTGTAGTGGCCCCGCATGGGGGTGATGAGGAACTTTGTGTGGTGGTTGAGCTCGGCGACGAGGCCTATTGCAGCGTCGATGTTCATGTGCTTCCCGTCGCTCTGAGTCAGGCCCAGGCCGAAGAAGACGATGCCCATCTTCGCCCCCTTCATCCTCTTGGCCAGCCCCTTGATCTCTTTCCTGGACACGCCGGAGACATCCTCAGAGATCTCGGCGCCTCTGACAACAGCCCTGAGGGCGAGGAGGAGCTCGAAGTCCCCGTTGGGGGTGACCTTGACGAACTCGTCAGCAACCCTTGAGGCCCGGGTCTCCCTGACATCGACCACGACAATGTACCGGCTCTTCCTCCCGTCCGGCGTGTACAGCCCCTTTGGCATCCCCGAGTACCTGAGGAGGTGGCGGATGTGAGCCTCCGACGGATTGGAGCCCCAGAAGATGATGAGATCCGCCCTGTTCTTCACCTCGCCCAGGGTGGTCTTCGACTCCCCCACCTGCTGGAGGGCGAGGATCGTGGGGCCGTGGCACACTGAGGAGGTGTTGTCTACCACCCCTCCGACGAGCTCGGCCAGCTCCACACACTTCCCGATGGCGTCGCACTCCGTGGAGCTCAGCCCGTAGACCAGCGGCCTTTTGGCCTCGGCCAGAATCTCAGCGGCCGTCTCAGCAGCCTTCTTCGTGGAGACTCTTTTCCCGTTTACCATGGGGTTCTTGATCCTGTTCAGAGAGTGGTTCATGAACTTCGACCGGGAGATTACGCAGGCGTTCTTGGCGCCCTTGATCGTGTTTCCCTCCACATCGATCTCCAGGTCGTCGCAGAGGCAGCCGCAGAAGGGGCAGATGACATCGGTGTAAACGGTCATTAGTTCTCCCCCCTGAGCCCGGCGACGAGCTCCGACAGAGATGGAACCTGTTTATCCTCTGCAGTCTTGATGGCGGCCTCGATGCCCTTGTATGAGGGCATACCCGTCCCCTCCGTTTTCGATCCGAAAACCTGGTTTGCCCATAGCCCATAGGGGAAAAAGGCCATTCCCTCGTCAAGGCCTTTAGAGGGGCGGCTTCTCACAACAACGGATCCGTGGGCCGTCGACACCTCCACGGGCTGTCCTTCCTCGACGCCCAGGGCCTCAGCGTCAGCGACGCTCAGCTCGATGAGGGCAGCGCTCTCGAAATACTGATCTGAGGTCTTCCCGACCTCAAGGCCGACCCCCTGCTGGGAGGTGCGGCCGCTGATGAGCGTTACTTTTCTCATGGAAAGGAACCTCGAATCTATGATCCTTCCCTGAAATTGGACTTAAGACTTGTGAGTCCCTCCGAAGGAAAGATATATCCCCGAATATTCAGGAATGGAGTGTGTGCTTTAATGGGATTCACCGAGCATAGCGTACTCCTAGAGGCCCCTGAAGATTTCAACTTCTGGCTCACAATCCGGGGCAGCGGTTGGAGCGTCCTGAAGCCATTCTCCTTTAACGAGGAGAGACAGGCCCTATCAAGAGTTCATCGACTCTCAAGCGGGGAGACAGCGAGAGCCACCGTGAAGGAGAAGCGAAAGGGCGAGCTGGAGATACTGGTGGAATCCCACGAGGGCCTTGAAAAGAGTGGTCTCGAAGAGATCGAGCAAGCTGTTGCCGCATGCCTGAGGCTGGATGAGGATCAGTCATCCCTTCTAGACCTCCTCAGGGGGTACCCCGAGTTCGGTTGGGTGGAGGAGATAGGTGCGGGGCGCTCGGTCAGGAGCCCCACGGTCTTCGAGGACGTGGTGAAGACCATCTGCACGACGAACGCGAGCTGCGGTCTCACGAAGGGGATCGTGAGCAGGCTCTACTCTAAGCTCGGCGAAGTGTTCGCCGGGGACGCCTACACATTCCCAACACCAGAGAGGATGGCCTCAGCGAAGGCGGAGTTCATCAAGAAGGAGATCAAGGCAGGCTATCGGAGCCCGTACATCGCAGAGCTGGCTCGGAAGGTTGTCGATGGGGAGCTGGATGTCGAAGCCTGGAATAACAGCAGTCTGGTCTCCTCCAGCCTCAAGCGGGAGATCTTGAAGGTAAAGGGGGTGGGCGAATACGCAGCAGATAACATACTCAAGCTCCTCGGAAGATACGACTTTCTCGCCCTGGACAGCTGGATGAGGAGGAGGTTCTCCGAGACCCACGGCGGCGGCGGGGAGGTCTCGGACGAGGAGATCAGGGAGTTCTATGCCCCCTTCGGCAGGTGGAAGGGACTTGTCTTCAGCCTCGACATGGCGAAGGACTACCTAGTTCCTAGGAGCCGTTGATCACCATCGCTCAGTATACCCAGGCCTTCAGCGTTTCAGGTCTCATCTGAACTGGAGAAAAGCAGCGGGACGAACCTTTCATACCGTCGCTATATTCATGAGGACAAGAGAAGATATGCATGCAGGAAAAGGACGATGACCCTACTCATTCAAGGGAAAATCACTTTTGGGATCGGAAGGGCAGCCAAATTCCTGAGTCTAGAATGGGTGCGTAGAAGGATCCTAGAAGAACTGGGCTTTTCCCCGTATTCTGGAACATTAAACTTTGCATTGAACCAAAAGACAAGCGAGGTATACCAAAGGTTCATCGAGCGGAACCCCAGAATTCTCGTCGAACCCGTTGAGGAGGGATACTCTCCTGGGGAGTTCTTCAGAGTCAAGATCAACGACTCTGTCAGTGCGATCGTCGTCATCCCTCTTGTGCCCGGCTATCCGAGAGATGTGGTGGAGATCGTCACCCCTTTTCACCTGAAGGATCGCCTCGGATTGAAGGAAGGCGATGAAATCACCGTTGAAATCTTGAATTATTGATAAATCTCAGACGTTATCAGCCGTCATCCATGTTGTTCTGTCCTCGCCTTTCCTCACGAGAATAATCCTCTGACATAGCCTGTGAATCCTTGGTTTCTGACTATTTCGATGAGGATTAACCCCATGACCACCATCTCCAAGAAGGCCTTTATGATGATCTGGACGGTGAAAGGAATGAGAAAGGA
>CP070640.1:1186713-1189890 GCA_020354065.1 Candidatus Bathyarchaeota archaeon | reverse complement strand
GGCGTAGTTCTCAGACTTGTCAAGGCGGTCCAGCCAGCTCTGGAAGCTGCCGTTCTCCTCGGCTATCCTCTAGAACTCCTTGGCGTTGTGGATGGTGGCCTGGATCTTCCTCCTGTTCCTGACGATGCCCTCATCGCCCATTAGGCGCTCGATGTCCTCGGCTTCGTAGGAGGCGACCTTGGCCACGTCGAAGCCGTCGAAGGCGGCCTTGAAGTTCGGCCACTTGCTGGTGATGGTGCGCCAGCTGAGGCCGGCCTGGAAGATGCAGCGGGTTAGGTTCTCGAAGTAGACGGAGTCGTCAGGAGGCTTCGAGTCCCGGTACATCCAGCTCGGCGGGGTCCAATCCCGGCTCATGCCGAGAAAGGCATTCTCGCAACCCCTTTAGAACCTTCCTCGTTGAAAGATCCATGTGGCGGTAACCTTTTTCCCCGTGATTCATACGAGAGTGCGAGAACCGATGTCAGAATACGCTGGCGGGATAGTAGTCATCGAGACAGGATCCCCCGAGGAGGCCCTGAGGCGGGCCAGAGAGGTGAAGAACTGCCCCAAGCTCCTCGCCTTGGGAACGGCGGGGAACAAGATCTTCTCCTTCTACATGGTCCCCAAGGGGAATAAGTGGTGGCTGGACTATCCCGAGCTCTTCCCGGAGGAGAGGTCGGAGGCGCACATCCTCGAGACCATGGTATACCCGGAAGCCCTGCCCAGGATAACTCCCGCAAAGACTCCCCCCTGCGGAGCGGACTGCGAGGGCTGCCGGTTCATAGAGAGGTATGGGTGCAAGGGCTGTCTCGCAGTCACCACGTGATCAATGCAAAGGCCACTGAATCAGCTACGCCAGGCCAGATGAGTGGTAGTCGTTGTGCAGCATCGCGGGCTCTAGGATTCCGATTCCCTCCCTCGGGCGTAAGCCTAAAGTGGGGGTGGGACAAGCTTGGAGTTGGTGTCGGAGTTGCCTGATGACAGCATGAAGGAGATGGCTGAGCTCCTCAGGTCCGGGGCGAAGATGCTCAGCCGCAGCTGCCCGGAGTGCTCCTCCCCCCTCTTCCAGCTCAAGTCGGGGGAGATAGTCTGCGCTAACTGTCAGAGGAGGGTGGTCATCGTCCCCGAGGGGGAGGAGGCCGCCGTGGAGGCCGGGGTGCAGCTCGGCGTCCTAGAGAAGGCTCTCGTGGAGAGGCTCGTGGCCATGGGAGACAAGCTGGCCCGGGAGGAGGACGCCGGGAGGCTTAAGGCGCTCGCCGAGGTCACCGACGCCCTTCTGACCGCCCTGGAACGGCTGAGGAAGCTCAGGAAGGCCTAGGCTCAGAACAGGGAGGCGACGGCCCTGCGAATACGGAGAGGCGGCCCAGTACGATACCCAGGTCGAACTCCTCGGAGCCTCTCAGCAGCATGAGCCGAGGATCCCGAGGCACCTCTTCTCAATCAAAGGCATCGCTGAAGCTTGCCCAGGAGCTATTTGACGGGTTTTCGCATCAAGAACCTGTCTTCCCGGTTCGTTTCTCCAGAAGCTCCTCCACGAGGGCGAGCACCTCCCCCTGGACCAATGTCTTCGGCTTGTCCGCGTCGATCCTCTTGAGCTCTCCCTGCTCCACCAGCCTCAAGTAGATCTCCCGCACCTTCCTGAGGTAGTCTGAGACCTCGAATACGGTCTTCTTCCTTTCCACCCTCTGGAGGCCGAACTCGGGGAGGATGTCGAGGAGGATGGCGAGGTCGGGCTTCGGGGCGAAGCGGTTCATCTCCCGGATCCAGTCGAGGCTGACTCCGCCAGCCCCCTGGTAGGCCAGGGTGGAGTAGATGTAGCGGTCAGAGATTACGGTGCGGCCACGTCTCAGGGCGGGCTTGAGGACCTTTTTCACGTGCTCGAACCGGTCGGCGGCGAAGAGGAGGGCCTCCGTCTCCGGGGTCAGGCGGCGGTCGTTGCGCTCTGCGTAGCGCCTGATGAAGTTGCCGATCCTGTCCTTGCTTGGCTCCGAGGTCTGGAGTACGTTGTGGCCCCGCCTGCGCAGCTCATCCGCAAGTATCTTGATGTGTGTGGACTTGCCGCTGCCGTCTATGCCCTCGAAGACGATGAAGACTCCCCGCTTGTCCATCTCCAGTGTAGAATCCGGGGACATTGATAAATCCCTTTTGAACAGTCGGAGGATTGCGCTGGCCTTCTTAGAGCTGGAAGAACTCCCGGTTGAAGTTTGTGAGGAACTCTGCCCTATCCTTGTGGATCAGGACCATGTCCTCTACCCTGAGGTAGTACTCCCCGGCGCGCCAGAGCTTCGGCTCAAGGCACATCACCATCCCCGCCTGGAGGAGGTGCTCGTTCCCAGGCTTGAGCCAGGGTGGCTCGTGGACCTCGATGCCGATCTGGTGACCCACCCTGCCGTCCGGGAGCCTCGCCCTCAGGTAGTCCCCGTAGCCCTCCCTGTCCAGCACACCCTCGATGCTGCGGAAGACGTCGCAGACCCTCATGCTTCCCTCGTGCAACAGGTCCACGGTCTCCACCACCGCCCGCTGCAGCGCCTCGTACCCATTCTTCACATCATCCCCAGCAGGCCCATAGTAGACACTCCTCCCCCAGTCGGAGCAGTAGCCATCCACCACGAAGCCCACGTCGAAGGCGATGGAGGTGCCCGCAGAGAGCCCCTCGTCCGCGGGGTAGATGAAGGGCTGATCGGAGACCTTCGAGCCCGTCTTGACGAAGCCCCCCGTGGGGGGGAAGGAGATGTCGGAGGCGCTGCTCTTCCTTCCCATCATCTCGATGTAGAGGCCGAGCTCCCCCTGGGTGACCCCCCCCTCCAGGTCCGAGACCACCCTCTCCATCACCTCATCGGTGAGCATCGCCGCCCTCCTGAGGATCTCGATCTCCCCAGGATCCTTGATCATCCTGAGGTGGTCCATGAATGCCTCGGCGCTCTGGAACCCGGCTCCCTTCACGGCCCGGGCGACCTCCAGCCAGGTGGAGCCCCAGACGTGATCCCCCAGGCCGACCCGGGCCCCCTTCCAGCCTAGGTCAGAGACCACCCTCCTCACCAGCTCCCCGTAGCTCGCCCCCTTCTTGAGAACCCTGACATCGCCGATCCAAGATTTCTCTGCGTGGCCCGCCGAGTCCATGGCCAGGGTGACGACGGGCTCCCCCTTCCTAGGGACGAAGACGTTGTTTTCGAGGTGCATGAGGTCTACCCCCCGCCT
>CP070640.1:1182959-1186613 GCA_020354065.1 Candidatus Bathyarchaeota archaeon | reverse complement strand
CTAAGAAGCAACCTGAGAAGCCTACAGCATCGCAGCCTTCCTGATGGTAAAGCATTATTAACACGGGGCATATGGATAGGCGATGAAAATGACAAAGGTTCCTAACATCGTGACGCCCCTACCGGGTCCCAGGTCCAGGGCCCTGCTCAAGCAGCGGAACGACCTCATACCCCCCGGTGTCTACCTCGTCCAGGCCGTCACCATCGCCGAGTCGAAGGGCGCGGTCATGACGGACGTGGACGGCAACTCCTACATCGACTTCACATCAGGAATCGGCGTCACGAGCCTGGGCCACTGCGTAGACGAGATCGTCCAGACCATCAGCGACCAGGCCGCTAAGCTCATCCACAGCTGCATCCACGTCGTCAACTACGAGCCCTACCTCGAACTCGCCAAGAGGCTCATCGAGGTCACACCGGGTGACTTCAAGAAGCGGGTCATCATGCTCAACAGCGGTTCCGAGGCTGTGGAGAACGCGGTGAAGATAGTCCGACAGGCCACCGGTCGGCCTTGTTTGATCAGCTTCGAGAACAGCTTCCACGGTCGCACCTACATGGCTATGACTCTCACCGGGAAGTGGGACCCCTACAAGGTGGGCTACGGCCCCTTCGTCCCCGGCGTCTACATGACTCCCTTCGCCTACTGTTACCGCTGCCCCTTCCAACTTGAGTACCCGGGATGCGGACTCCACTGCGTCCACCACATCGAGAAGTCCATCCTCAAGACCCAGGTGCCTCCGGAGCAGGTGGGCGCCATCATAAGCGAGCCCATCCAGGGAGAAGGGGGATTCATCACCCCGCCCCCCGACTACTTCAAGGAGCTCAAAGCCCTCTGCGACGAACACTGCATCAAGCTCATCATCGATGAGATCCAAACCGGCTTCGCCCGCACCGGAAAGCTCTGGGCCATTGAGCACTGGAGGGTCGAGCCTGATCTCATGACCATGGCTAAGGCCATCGCCAGCGGCCTACCCCTGAGCGCTGTCGTCGCCAAGGACGAGCTCATGAGGGACATTTACCCTGGAAGCCTCGGCGGCACCTTTGGGGGCAACCCTATCGCATGCGCCACCGCCGTCAAGGTCCTCGAGATCATCGAGAGGGAGAGGATCGTGGAGAGGAGCGCGGAGCTGGGGAATAGGCTCCGCAAACGTCTGGACGAGTTCTACGACGAGTTCGAGATCATCGGGGAGGTCCGCGGGAGGGGGCCAATGCTGGCCATGGAGCTTGTAAAGGACAGGGCCACCAAGAAGCCCTACCCGGAGGCCGCCTCAAAAATCATGAAGGCCTCCCTGGCCTCAGGCCTGCTCACCCTGAAGGCAGGCCTGTACAACAACGCGATAAGATTGCACCCGCCCCTCACAATCGAGGATGAGCTCCTAGAAAAGGGCATGACGATCCTCGAGGACGCCTTCAGGAGGGCGTGACCCGAAACCCCTTTTTCCAATCCGTTTCTATGTGGCCTGCTGGGCCGCCTGTTCTGCCACCATCTGCTCCTGGTCGAGCTGGGGCCCGAGATCCCTAGTCTCGGAGGGAGCGTGGATGAGATCCGGTGGAGGGTAGGGAGTCCCCATCTGGGATGCGATGAGATAGAGGGAGGTGAAGACGTGCTGGTAGATGTGGTGGAGGACCTTTGGCACACTGGTCTCCTCGTCTATCTCCAACGCCGCATCGAAGGCAGCCCGCCCCCCGGTGATAACGGCGGTTCCTCCGGCCTCAAACCTCACCAAGCTGGGCTTGGTGCTGATCGAGAGGAGGAAGCTTATGGTGAGCTCCTCGTTCGTCCTCCTCGTCTCATCCATGCTGACGTCTACATCGAACGTAACCGTGGCGGGGTTGACATCCACTTCGATTCTGGAGCCCTCTAACTTGTTGATCCTCACCCTGATGGGTGCGAGGCCGGCATTGGACTCCGTACCGATCAACCCCACTAACGCCTATTCTTGACACTCACACCTGACCGAGGTCTCTGTCTTACGCTCTGATTTCTGGGCGGAGAAGGTATTGTAAATATGTATGTAGTCTCCAGCACATTCAAGTTGAAGACGCCCGGCTACGGATCCTTCCTCAATCCCCATCCCTAGCCAACGTTGACGAAGGAGTCCGCGATGGTTTGGAGCTCCTTCGTGACGCTGGACAAGAAGTCTATCCTCTTCTCGATCTTGTTCCTCCTCTGGGAGATGAGCCTGTTGAACCGGGGCATCACGTCGCTGACCACGGTTATCAGGAGATCCCTGTTCTCAGTCTCCTTGAGGTCGATGGACTCCATCCTCCCATCCTCTAAGAGGACGACGAGATCCCCCTTCGGCACGACGTTCGCTCTCTCCACCAACCCCATCTCCGGGGGAAGGACTGAAGCATCCACAGGCAGGGCCTTCGTAAGGGGCTCCATGAGCTTCAGGAAGGCAAGAGAGAAGGCTGCAACGATGTTCCCCTCCTCGGAGCTGAGCTCGCTGATCTGGCCGACATCCTCTCTGAGTCTCCGGAGAGTCTGAACGACCTCCTCCGGTGAGGTGGGCATCGCAGTCGAGGCCCGCACAGACCTTTCCTGGACCAGGACATCACTAACCTGAGGAACATCCGGTTCCAATGCCTCGTCGGCTGAAGCGTCATCCGCTTCATCTACTTCAAGGGGCTCATCCGACTCCGGACCCGAGGACTCATCACCAGAGGTATCCTCCCCTGGGGTCCCCTCCTCGAGGGAGACCGTCCCATCCTCCTTTACTACTGCCTTGGGCTCTGCCTCAGCGGGTTCGTCGCCGTTGCTTGTGTATCTCTTGAGAATCTCGGCTTCCAGGGATGAGGCCTCCTCTTCGGCTTCAGTGGAAGCCTGGTTCTCCTCAGGTGATTCCTTCTTCTGGGTGGATCTTCTGAGGATCTCTTCCTCGAGAGACCTAGACCCAGATTCCTGAGAATCTCCTTGAGACAAGAAGGCTCCACTCTCCCCTGGACGATTAACCCGAAGCCTGAGTTCTACGATAAGACTTTGTGTGTAGAAAACCCCCACACCACTGGAAGGATGTGCTCGTTAAACAGTTTTTTTCAGACTTCCGGTTTTTACACTTATTACATGATTGACAGACGGGTATAAGACACTTCAATCACTTCCTTGTTTCAAATCTCTTCAAGTAGACAGTATTGTGGCTGAAGAATCTATTTATGCACTGCCCAGTAGGTAAGTGAAACCATTCAGATAGGGGAAAAGGGTCCGATGGCCTGTAAGGCAGCTCTAGAAGGTAGGAGCTTGGATCAGGGAGGGCAGCTATGACTAACGAGGAGAGCGCATCCCTAGCTTATGGTCATCAGGGGGTCAAGGAGCAGGAGATCAGCAAAGTCGAGGAGGTGATGTCCTCCAAGGGGAGGAACGGGAAGATCACTGTCCGCCTCAGCAAGCAGAGGGCCATCACCAAGTCCCCACTCTACTACAAGTACGACATACAGAAGTACGACCTACACCCCAACTACTACTTCGACGAGATCGAGGACCTCATCCCCAGCGGCGTACCTGAGTACATCGACGACGGGAATCAATACGTGGAGCGCATCGTCAGGGCGATGTACTACTTCAAGCAGTTCGCCCTCATCGGCCCTAGCGGCACCGGGAAGACACACATCATCTACCTCATAGCGGAGCTCACCGGCCTCCCCGTGTTCGAGG
>CP070640.1:1179772-1182859 GCA_020354065.1 Candidatus Bathyarchaeota archaeon | reverse complement strand
GGTTCCAGCTGGAGGTCTTCCCCAACAGGCCCGACCTCCTCTCCATCGAGGGGCTGGCGAGGGCCTACGCAACCTTCACGGGTCTGATGACGGGGCTGAAAGAGTACGAGGTCAAGAAAGCAGGATACAAGGTCAACGTCGAGGAGAAGGTGGAGGGCGTACGCCCCTACTTCGTGACCGCCGTGGTCAAGAACGTTGACTTCGACGACCCCCTCATCCGGAGCATCATCCAGATGCAGGAGAAGCTCCACGTCACCCACGGCAGGAGGCGCCGTAAGGTCGCCATCGGCCTCCACAACTTGGAGCCCGTCGAGTTCCCCGTCACCTACACCACTAAGCCCCCCGAGTTCAGGTTCAGGCCCCTAGGGGAGCGCTTCGAGAAGAACCTCACCCAGATCTTGACAGAGATGCACGCTGGGAAGGAGTACGCCTGGATCTTGGAGGGATTCAAGGAATACCCGATGATAATCGACTCGAAGGGGATGGTCCTCAGCATGCCCCCCATCATCAACGGCGAGCACACCCGGATCGACGAGGCCACCCGAGACATCTTCATCGATGTCACGGGCACAGACCTCAAGGCGATCAACGAGGTCCTCAACATCATCACCACCACCTTCGCCGACAGGGGCGCAGAGGTCTACGCTGTGGAGAACAGCTACCCCAATGGCGAGGTCCTTAGGACCCCCAACCTTGAGCCCTGGGAGATGGAGCTGGACAACAGCTATGTCAACAAGACCCTCGGTATGGACCTCACACAGGAGGAGACGGCGAGATACCTGTCCATGATGGGCTACGACGCCGAGCCCTCCGGAGTTCTCAGGGTGAAGGTGCCCAGCTACAGGACGGACATCATGCACCCCATGGACCTCGTGGAGGACGTGGCTATAGCCTACGGTTACGACAACTTCGTCCCCGAGATACCGGAGATAGCCTCGGAGGCCGGGGAGGACCCTCTGGAGGTCTTCAGCCGGGGTCTCAGGAACTTCCTCGTGGGCTTCGGCCTCATCGAGGTGGTGACATTCATGATGTCCAACCCGGATAAGCTCTTCCACAGGATGGGTCTGCCGGAGGAGCCCATAGCCGAGACGGAGAACCCCAAGATGGAGGGTTACACCTGCCTTAGGAACAGGCTCCTCCCAAGCCTCATGGAGGTTCTCAGCACTAACAAGCACCACCCCCACCCCCAAAACATCTACGAGGTTGATGACGTGATTCTCCTCGACCCGACCACAGAGACCGGTGCCAAGACGGCCAGGAGGTTGGCCGTCGCCCTCTGCCACGCCAGAGCTAACTTCTCGGAGATCAAGGCTGTGATGAAGAGCATCCTGGAGAACCTGGAGGTGGAGGCCGAGATCGAGGCCGGAGGCTTGGACTGCTTCATCGGAGGAAGGCGCTATGTGGCGAAAACCGGAGGAAAGTCTCTCTGCTGGGCTGGGGAGCTGAAGCCTGAGGTCCTGGAGGGCTGGGAGCTGGAGATGCCGGTGGCCGCTCTTGAGATGGACGTAGACAGGCTCTTCAGCCTGACAAGGTGAAAACCAGTCCTCTCCCTTTTATGAATGTTTTATACTCCAACCTTCCCTTCAACTGTGAGGCACATTGGGTGAGAGACCGGCCTTCCCGCCAAACCTGGCCCTGCTGGTGAGCATCGTCGCCGTCTCCACGGCCTCGATCCTCATCAGGATGAGCTCAGCACCGCCTCTCACCATCGCGTCCTACCGCCTCCTCTTCGCCACCCTCATCCTCCTTCCCTTCTACATGAGATCAGGGGGAATTAACAGGCTCCGCGAGTCCCCCAGAAAAGATGTCCTCAATCTGGTCGCAGTGGGGGTGATCCTGGCCCTCCACTTCGCCTCTTGGATCACCAGCCTGAGCCTAACCTCTGTGGCAAGCTCCGTCATCTTCGTCCACGTCGACCCCATCTTCGTCGCGGTCGTCTCCCACTTCGTCCTCAAGGAGAAGGTTAACAGAGGAGCAATAGTCGGGATAGCCGTCGCCTTCGTCGGGGCCACGGTCATCGCGCTGGGGGACGCAGCCGTAGGGGAGGCGAACCTCTACGGTGACCTGCTCGCCCTCATCGGGGGGATCATGCTCGGCCTCTACATACTGAGCGGCAGGAGGCTCAGACAGAACTTGGACCTAGTCTCTTATGTCACCCCCGTCTACGCGACCTCCGCCTTGGTCTTGTTCCTGGGAAGTCTTGTCTTCGGGGCGCCCATGGCTCCGTTCCCACTCCGAGAGTACCTTTTGTTCCTTGTTATCGCCGTCGTACCCATGATCTTCGGCCACACCGTCTACAACTGGGCCCTCAAGTACATCGAGGCCCCCGTGGTCTCCATAAGCCTCCTCGGGGAGCCGGTGGGGGCCACCCTCCTGGCCTTCCTTGTGCTCAACGAGGCTCCATCGGCTCTGACGATGATGGGAGGCGTGGTCACGCTCATCGGCATCTACCAGTGCATTCGGAGCACCGGCTGACAATGCGGATACAATCCTGTGGAAGCCTTCTCAAAATGGAAATCTACTATGTGTTTTCCAGAAAAGAACACAAATCGATGGTGCTAAACCCTTCGAGGGCTCCATAACCTATTTCTTAGGCTTTAAAGTAAGTTTGTTAATTTGAGGATTTTAAGGGGAAAGCCATGAGAGAGGAACTCAGGAGGCCGCTGTTCGTCTACGCCCAGAACTGGTACAAGCCCGAGGCCTGCGCCGAGTGCCAGGAGTTCAACTTCGTTCTCCTACCCGAGGGGGCCGCCGCGTTCTGCAACAACATCGAGGACGAGAAGCCATGCCTGATCTCGGAGCTGGAGAATAGGGAGATAGACCTCCAGAGCACCGCCAGAGTCACACTTGAGACGCTCTCGCCCGTCGAGGCTGGATGAGACCGGGGAAGCGCAGAGTCCCGGCTTTTACCTTTTTTCATGCGTCTATAAGGGCTTCTCCTCGAAGTAGATCAAAGCAGCCTTGGGGCTAGAGATCTCCGAAAGCGCTCATCTCGAATATGGGTCTGGATTCTTCAACGCCTTCATGAGATTTCAAGTTTAAGAATAGGGAACGCAATTTCTCACAGAGGAATTTGAGCGTCAACGC
>CP070640.1:1172236-1179672 GCA_020354065.1 Candidatus Bathyarchaeota archaeon | reverse complement strand
CCTCAGGGTTTTAATATATAATGCTCACTGGATATAGGAAGGGAGCCATCGGCGCCGTGAAGGTGTAGATCCGGTCATCCCTGCCGAGCTTCTCATACAGCCTTTGGGAGTACTCCACCGAGTCTAGGGCCGAGTCACTGCTCTGGCCAGGCAGACCCACCATGAAGAAGATGTCGAACTTCTCGCAACCGTGTTCCAGAGCCAGCTTGATGGTCTTCTCCATCTCGGCTGTGGTGTAGGGCTTACCCACCAAGCTTCTGACCGAGTCGTCATGGGACTCGGGAGAGATCTCCAAGGTGAAGGCCTCGCAGCTATCGGCTATCTTCTTCATGTAACTCTCGTTCACGGCCTCGAAGAGCTCCAGGGTGATGGTGTTGTCTATCGCCTCCTTCTTTATATTGTCCAAGACGGCCTCAGCATACTTGTTGCCTCCCTGGCGGAGGTCCCCGATGAGGAAGAGGGGGGCCTTAAAGTACTCGCTCACGATCCCCATCTCCTCCACAAGCTTCCCGGGTGACTTGAACACCGCCCGGTCTCGGTTGAAGAACCTCTTGAAGGCATAGTTCGAGCCACCGCAGGTCCTGCAGTCGAAGTTGCACCCCTTACAGGTGTAGAGGGCGGTGAAGGGATAGTCCATGAAGCTCTCGAAGGGGAGAGTACTCTCCAGGTCCCGGTATCTGACTACGAGCTTAACGACCTCGCCGTAATCGACGAAGAGGTCGTCTATGTCCTCTGGCACGTAAGACAGGGGGTTGATGTGCCTATGTCCGTCACCATCCCTCCAGGTGAGGTTCTCGACATCCCCGGGCTCCCGACCTCTCTCGAAGTGCTTCATCAGGTCGAGGAGGGGATTCTCGGTCGAGTCTCCCCGGAGAACGCAGTCGATCTGGGGGAAGTGTTCAATGATCTCCCGGTGGAAGTACGTTGCCGATAGGCCCCCCAGGAGAATGGGTTTATCCGGATGATGCTTCTTCACAATCTTCGCTAGGTCTAAACTACCTGCGGCGTGGACCAGCCAGTGGAGGTCGAAGCCGAAGGCCTGGGCGTCCAGCTTGGATATCAGGTCCTCGACATCGAGGCTCCGGTTCTTCAGCATCTTAACTGCGATGTTGATGATCCGGGCGTGGTAGCCGTGCTGCTCAAGGTAGCCGACGATGCTGACGAAACCGAGTGGGTACATCTCGAAAACCGGATTTGAAGGTATGACGTCGCTGATGGGCCCATACATTGTAGGTATCTTTCTGAAGTCGTACACGCTAGGCGCATGGAGCAGTATCAGGTCGGGCTCCGGCATCTCGGGCAGCTCTCTATCTCAACATCAAGCGGGATATTTAATGGTGGCTCCGATATGCGGTGGAGTTCAGAGAATAAAAAAGGGGAGCTTGTTGGCTCCTCTAAGGCTCAGTCCTCTCTGAGCTCCCACTTGAGGACCTTCCCGACCAGGGTCATCGGTAGCTCCTCCCGGAACTCGACCTCCCTGATCCTCTTGTAGGGAGCCACCTTATCCTTCACGAACTGGATCAGATCTTCCTCCGAGGCCTCGGCTCCGTCCTTGAGGACCACGAAGGCCTTCGGTATCTCCCCGCTGATCTCGTCGGACTTCCCCACGACCGCGGCGATCTTGACGGCTGGATGCTCGTAGAGAACGTCCTCCACCTCCCTTGGATAAACGCTGTAGCCCTTGTACTTGATCAGATCTTTCTTCCTGTCTACGATGTAGAAGTACCCGTCCTCGTCCTTCTTCGCGTAGTCGCCTGTATAGAGCCAGCCGTTCTTGAGGACGTTGGCGGTCTCCTCGGGCATGTTCCAGTACCCCTTCATCACCTGAGGACCTTTGATTGTAAGCTCACCAACCATGCCTACCGGGAGTTCCACTCCAGTAGCCTCGTGAACTATCTTCGCATCGGTGTCTGGCCAGGTCAGGCCGATGGAGACTATCTTTACCGTGTCCAGGGTGGGGTCCAGAGGGTTCGCGTGGGTTACTGGGGAGGCCTCGGTGAGGCCGTATCCCTCCACCAGGACCCCGCCTGTGATCTCCATGAACCTCTTCTGCACCTCAGGGGGGAGGGGTGAGGCGCCGGAGATGCAGAACTTCATGGAGGAGAGGTCGTATTCAGAGATCTTCGGATGGCTTATCAGCACCGCGTAAAGGGTGGGGACACCGCCGAATATAGTGGCCTTGTACTTCTGGATAGAACCTAGGACTTCCAGGGGGTCGAATCGGGGGATCAGGATCATTGAGCCGGCTGTTGCGATGGCATTGTTCATGGTCACGGTCATGCCGTAGATGTGAAAGAGAGGGAGAACGTTCACCTGGACCTCTTCACCCTCCTGGGCGTTGAGCCAGGCGTTACACATGTAGGCGTTGGAGACCAGGTTATAGTGGGTGAGCATCGCCCACTTGGGCAGCCCCGTCGTACCTCCCGTGTACTGGAGGAGCGCCAAGTCCTTTTTAGGGTCGACCTCGACCTCCGAAGGATTCGGCTCGTGGGCCTGGAGCAGCTCTTGGAAGAAGTAGATCCCTGAGCCCCTCTCGACCTTGTGGCTCGGCACCTTCCCCAGTAGGGAGCCCAGAACTCTCTTGACGGTGGGGAGGTACTCCTTGATGCTTGCGACGATGACATGCTTCAGCTTTGTCTTATCTTTAATGCCTTCGACCTCGGGGTAGAGGATGTCGAGAACTATCAGTGTCTCGGACCCAGAGTCGTTCAGCTGGTGCTCTACCTCCCGCTCCTTGTAGAGCGGGCTGATGGTCGTTAATATAGCCCCGGCCCTGAGGGCACCGTAGTAGCTGATGACGAACTGGGGAATGTTCGGGAGGAAGAGAGCCACCCTGTCGCCTTTCTCCACGCCCATGTCCTGCAGGGCCTTTGCGAACCTGTAGGCGGCTTCCCTCAGCTCTCTGTATGTGAGGATCTTGTCCTGGAAGATGATGGCGGTGGCGTCTGGGTGTTTCCTCGCGGACTCGTCGAGCATGTCAAAGATCGGAATTTTGGGGTACTCCATGGTGTAAGGCACTTCCTCTGGCCAGTTCTTCGGTTTCGATTCCATTACCATAAAAACCTCACAAATACAACTTACGTTTATTCAGATTATAAAGATTAATCGGTAATTCCCACATTTTTGATGGGCGTAATTGTGGTAGTCTTGTGTTTTTTTCGGATAACCGGAAATGTTGCTTGATTCGTTGATAGTTTGAGTTGTTCGGAAGACTTTAAATCGTTCGCGGAATAACTCGCAAAGGGGATTTGATTCTTGAGGAAGGTTGCCGTTATAGGAGTCGGCCACTCAAAGTTCGGGGTTCGGAAAGATGTCAACCTATCGGAGCTCACCTTCGAGGCAGTTAAGCCAGCGATAGATGATGCCGGCGTCACGAGGAAAGACATAGATTTCGTCTCTTTTGCTACAGTCGGCGGCATGTACGAGGAGGCGTTGCCAGCCGTTGTGGCGGCAGAGTACAGCGGCCTGACGGGAGCGGGCCTCGTCCGTTGTGAGGCTGCCTGTGCGTCGGGAAGCGCTGCTTTCTTCAACTCCTACCTTAACGTGGCCTCTGGGCAGGTTGACATCTCCATGGCCGTAGGCATAGAGAAGATGACCGAGGTAGACACGCCTACCATGATGGAGATGATTGGGAGAGCCGGTTCCTACCTCTGGGAGTTCCACAATTTTGGTATGACCTTCCCAGCCTATTACGCCCTCTACGCCTCGGCCCATATGGCGAGGTTTGGGACGACGGAGGAGGACATGGCCGAGGTCGCCGTCAAGGCCCACAAGTATGGGGCGATGAACCCCAACGCCCGCTTCCAGAGAGAGACGAGCGTTGACGAGGTCCTATCCTCCTACCTCGTCGCCTGGCCTCTCAAGCTCTACGACTGTAGCCCCATATGTGATGGTTCCGCCGCCGTCGTCCTCGCTTCAGAAGAAAAGGTGCGCGAGCTAGGCGTAGACACGCCCATCTGGGTCTCAGGAGTTGGCTACTCTTCCGACACGGCCAACCTGAGCAAGAGGCCTGACTTCGTGGGGCTGAGGGCGAGCGTTTCAGCCGCCGATAAGGCATACAAGATGGCGGGGGTGGGTCCCGGGGATCTTGATGTGGCGAACGTCCACGACTGCTTCACCATCGCTGAGATCATGGCCTACGAAGACCTTGGCTTCTGCGAGAGGAGCAAGGGGGCCGAGATGGTCAGGGAGGGCATGACCGAGGTGGACGGCGAGATACCCGTCAATGTGGACGGAGGCCTTAAAGCAAAAGGTCACCCAATCGGGGCCACGGGTTGCTCGATGATCTACGAGCTCACCACGCAGCTCAGGGATGAGGTAGAGAGCAGGAGTAGGCAGGTCCCCCTGGACAGCTACACGGCTCTTGCCCACAACGTTGGAGGCACGGGTCACTACTGCTATGTTACCATCATCAGGAGGGAGTGAGAGTGTTCATAAGCTGGCCGGCCATAAAGTCGAGACCTTACACCATGGAGTTCGAGATCCCCATGAGCAAGACCAAGAAATTCTGGGACGGGATCGAGATAGGCGAGATCCGTACAACGAGATGCAAGAAATGCGGAGCCACACACTTCCCACCTGTCGCCGACTGCCCGGACTGTGGCTCATCCAGCATGGAATGGATCAAACTATCCGGCAGGGGGGAGATCGAGGCCTTCACCCACGTCATAGCCAGGCCCACCTCCTTCCAAAATCGCGAGCCGTACACGATCGTCATCGGCAGGCTGGTAGACGGTGTCAAGGTCCTCGCGTGGTTGAGGGAGGCCGAGATCACGGATGTTGAGGTGGGGGTGAAGGTCAAGCTAACCGTTGGCACAACCGTGGAGGGCGAGACGACCTACTGGTTTGTCCCGGCCTAAGCTGAGACAAAATCTTTTTCCAGAGATGTCTAGAAGGTTACCTGATGGATGATGAAGAAAGCTACTATCATAGGTGCTGGGGCCATGGGTCACGGCATAGGGGAGCTACTCGCCCTGGCTGGTGTCGATGTTACCCTGGTGGACATTAACGAGGAGGTCCTCAATAAGGCGCTAGAGAGGATTCAGTGGAGCCTCGGGAAGTTCGTTGAGAGGAAGAGGATACCGGAGGAAGACGCCAAGAACGCGATCGCGAAAATTGCGACCAACGTGAACCTGGAGGAGGCCGTGGCAGAAGCCGATCTGGTCGTCGAGGCAGTCCCCGAGAAGATGGAGCTCAAGAAGAGCATCTTCAAGAGGCTCGACGAGGCCGCCCCCAAGCACGCCATACTGGCCAGCAACACATCCAGCCTCAGCATCACCGAGATGGCGGACCAGACTGGAAGGCCGGACAAGGTGGTGGGTCTACACTTCTTCAACCCCCCTGTCCTCATGGCCCTCGTCGAGATAGTCAAAGGAGACGGGACTAGCGACGAGACGGTCGACGCATCCGTTGAACTTGTCAAGAAGCTGGGGAAGACCCCCGTTGTTGTAAGGAAGGATGTCAGGGGCTTCATCGTGAACAGGGTCCTCGGCGCCGTGATGAACGAGGCTTTCTCGGTGGTCGAGAAGGGTGAGGCGACCATGCAGGAGGTGGACGCCGCCGTCAAGTACAAGGCCGGCTTCCCCCTGGGGGCCTTCGAGCTCGCCGACATGATCGGCCTAGACGTGATGTACGAGGTCGGCAAGATCATGGAGGCCGCCTACGGGGATGTGGCCAAAGCCAGCCCAATGGTGGAGAAGCTGGTCAAGGAGGGAAACCTCGGCCAAAAGACAGGGAAGGGGTTTTACGACTGGAAGGTGGGACGCCCGAGGATTCCCTTCCGCCTAGCGGGAAAGTTCGATGTCCAGAGGCTCTATTCTGTAGCAACCAACGAGACAGCGCGCCTGGTCCACGAGGATGTCGCGAACCCAGACGACATAGACACGGCTATGAAGCTTGGCACCGGATGGCCCACCGGCCCATGTGAGCAGGCCGACAAGCTTGGGCTCGACAAATTGCTGGCGAAGCTGAAGGAGCTACACGGGAAATACGGGGATGAGGTCTACAGGCCCTGCCCGCTCCTCGAGGAGTACGTGAGCAAGGGCTGGACCGGGAAGAGCGCTGGCAAGGGGTTCTACAGCTATGGCTGAAGGGAAACGGTTCGACACTGTCATCACGGAGAAGAGAGGCGGAGTCCAGTGGATCATAATCAACCGGCCCCACAGGATGAATGCCTTCAACCTTGAACTGGTCGGCGAACTGTCGACAGCATTCGACGAGGCGGAGGAGGACAAGGAGGTCCGGTGCGTCGTCCTGAGGGCCGAGGGAGACAGGGCGTTCAGTGTGGGCATCGACTTGACCATGTTAGTAGACCTCGACCCGGAGACGGTCGTAGCCATTTCGGAGGAGGGCCAGAGGCTAATGGACAAGATCGAGGCCTCGTCGAAGCCCTTCATCGCGGCCATACACGGCTTCTGCCTCGGAGGGGGCCTCGAGATAGCCCTCGCGTGTGACTTCAGAATTGCGGACGAGTCGGCCCAGCTCGGGAGCCCCGAGATAAACCTCGGGATCATCCCGGGATGGGGCGGAACCCAGAGGCTCAGTAGGATCATAGGTCTCCCGAAGGCCAAGGAGCTGGTCTTCCTCGGGGACAGGATACCTGCAGAAGAGGCCCTGAGGCTCGGACTGGTGCACAAGGTTGTCCCCGTGGACAAGCTCCTTGAGGATGCCGATGCATTGGCTCAGAGGCTGGTCGCCGGCCCCCCGGTAGCTCTAAAGGTCGCGAAGAGGGCGATGAACTTCGGAACCCAGCTTCCACTGGTGGAGGGCCTCAGGATGGAGGCGAGGTCATTCGGAACCCTGGCGTCCACCGAGGACGTCATCGAGGGGATCTCCGCCTTCTTCGAGAAGAGGAAGCCCGAGTTCAAGGGTGAGTAGATACTTATTTATACCATTTTTTTCTCTCATTTTTCCTAGTATTCGTAAAAAAATTTGGGGTTAAAGGAAGAGAGCCTATTCTCCTCGGATGATGAACCTTGCGACCATGTTCTTCTGGATCTCGGTGGTGCCCTCGTACAGCTCCGTGACCCTGACATCCCTGTAGATACGCTCGATATCGTACTCGGAGATGTAGCCGTACCCCCCGAAGATCTGGAGGGCGTCGAAGACCGACCTGCCTGCGGCGACCGTTGCGAAGTTCTTGGCCATGCACGACCATTTAGGTATGATCCTGCCCTGGTCGATGAGCGCGGCGGCCTTGTAGGTCATGAGGCGGGCGGCCTCGATGTTGGTGGCGATGTCGGCGATCTTGTGCTGGATGGCCTGGAAGTCTGATAGGGGGCGGCCGAACTGGATCCTCTCCTTGGCGTAGGCGATGGCGCGCTCCAGGGCTCCCTGGGCCATGCCCACCGTCTGGGCGGCGACGGCGACCCGGCCGACGTCGAGGAACTCCAAGGCGTGGTAGAATCCCAAGTTCTCCACGCCGATCAGGGCGTCGT
>CP070640.1:1168431-1172136 GCA_020354065.1 Candidatus Bathyarchaeota archaeon | reverse complement strand
TGACGGCATAACTGTCAATAAAGAGTTCAAGGATGTTGAGGTTACTGCTCACGATCTTAGAAACGATACCTTTCAAGATGGCGTGATAACGGCTATCGACGTGATCCTCTCCCTTGGCGATGAGGGGAAGCTATCATATGGGCTCAAATGGTATGATAGCATCGGCACTGCCCGAATAGTCAAGAACTACTGGGTGGAGTCGATAGATGAGGATGAAGCACATGGGAGGTGTGGTTTCGTTTACGAGTCAGGTAACCTGGACCTTAAAGGATTTGCTGGGAACCACATCCACCTGCCTTCAGACAGCAGAGTGCTTAACTCCCCGGAGTACGTCATGTACTTCTGGATATGCATCTGAATAGGCCACATAAGGTTCTAACGATATATTTGATACCCACACGCAATGAAAAGCACGCGAATTGAAGGGGAGAACGCAATTTGTGTCATATTCCTTTAGCTTAGGACGAATGAAGTTCCTTGATGTGCTTCTCAAGCGCCTCTTTTGTCTTAAAAGTTGACTTGCACTTCTCACATTTGAATAGCTCTCTCGCCCTCTCGTGTTCGCTCATGTGCCTTTCAAGCTCTTCCTCAGAGTAAAAATTCAATCCACATAAACCACATTTGTGTTTCTCTTCATTTTCCATCGTACGATCACTTGTTGATTAAGAACCAACGGTAAAAAAGTTATGACTAAAGAACTCTGTTGCGCTCAGCACCTACCTTCATCCGGGCGCTCGCTTATGGCGTAAAGATCATCATAAAAGATCTTATACCAGGCAGACTTGAATAACTTAAATGACTAGAATAGGCCATCTGCGTGACACAATTATAGGGCTATGGGGCATGTCCCGCCCCCTCGTCATGACATCTAATATTCTAACTTGGCTACTCGGCGTCTCCATCGCCTCAGGCAGAGACCACAACCTTGAGGTTGATCGCATCGTCTTGAGCTTCATAACATCCATGTTGGTGTCAGCATCTATCCACTACACAAACGAGTACGCCGATCACGAGACCGATGCCTTGACGACTCGAACCCCATACTCAGGGGGCAGCGGCGTCTTGCCCAGCGGACTGGTTCCCAGGAGCTTAGCCATGAAAGCCGCCTGGGCGTCCCTTTTCATAGGACTTTTCGTGCAGTTAGTCGCCGCATTAAATGGAGTACATCCCTGGTCAGCACTAGCAGTGATTATCTTGGGCGCCTTGGGTGGGTGGATGTACTCACTGCCACCTCTAAGACTCGGTTGGCGAGGAGGGGGGGAGTTCTTAAACGCATCCCTCGGCAGCAACCTGCTTCCCTTCTACGGTTTTATAACCGCGAGTGGAAGTCTCGATTGCAAAGTATTGTTGGCCTGTCTTCCCGTGACACTGATAGCCTTCACCAACCTACTAGCCGTCACCTGGCCCGACCGCTCATCCGATGAGATTGTGGGCAAGATGACCCTGGCAACGCGTTGGACTCCCAAGAGACTGCGAATGACATACAGGATCGCCGTATTGGCCAGCTTCACCTCACTCATATTGTTGGAAGGATGGATTCTACCGAAGAAAATCATCCTTTCAAGCCTTCCAGCACTGCCATTGTTGATCTGGGGAGCGAAAACATACACCCGCAACGAGATCTCGACAGCAACTGTATACGGGATGGTCGTGATGATAGCCGCCCAGACCCTTGCGTGGTTCTCACTAAGGCTGGCACATTCAATATGAAAATTCGTGAACATTAAATATCGTGCTCACATGAAACTAATCATGAAAGACACAGAGAAGGCACTGATCTTCGTATACAACGCCGACAGCGGCCTATTAAATGCCATAAACGACGGCATCCTCAAGATCGTCTCACCAAGCACATACCAGTGCAGGCTATGCAGCCTAACCTTCGGCGTAGTCCAAATGAAATCTAGATGGAAACAGTTCATAGAGAGCCTTAACGTGCCTGCTGAGTTCCTGCATAGAGACGAGTTCAATGAACGTTACGGTCTGCCTGATGCCGAGTTCCCCTCTGTTTACATCAGGAGAGGGGATGAGATGAGTGTATTAATCTCTAAGGAAGAGATGGAAAACACTGACTCTCTTGAAGGGCTGATGGAGATGTTGAAAACCAAACTAGATATGAATGGTAAAAACACCTAAAACGCTTTCAAATAGACTCAGGAGTAAAAAAGTTAGAATTGTTAGGCCTTCTTTCCTTCAGCGCCGTATATACAAAACCATCCGCCGCCGAGTTTGTAATTCTGGAAGACACCGCATCCGAAACAGTTGCAGCCATTGTCTGTGATCTCCTCAGCTGGCTTCGCAGATTGACCTCGTGAGCAGAATAGGGCCATCGGTGGGTGCTCGTTCAATTGGTTCGGTTTGAATGTTGGGCATGGTCCGCAGAACTTTTTGCAGATCTCCATGTTCTCAGAGGTGTCAGGAACTTTGCTAGCCATGGAATCAAGAACGAGTTTCTAACGATTATATTAAAATGTTACTTAAAATTTACAGACAGAAATATGGGAGTAGTTTAGTGCTATTCAGCGCTCTTCGTCCCTGGAGCCATCTTCTCGGGATCGACCAGAACGTCTATCAGCGCTGGCTTGTTCGAGGCAAAGGCTTTCCCGAGGGCCTCGTCGAGCTGCTCCGGGGTCTTACACCGGTATCCCTCACCCCCGCAGCGCGCGCACTTTCCAGAGTCGATATCTAAAATAGAGGACTGACAAAAGGAGTACTACCATTAATCCCATTAGGGCGACCAGAAGCCAATTAACTTTCATATCTGCGCGTGCGCAGGTTCGTGGACGAACTTCACGGCCATCAGGGACGCAAATACAAGGGCGAGAGCTGACGTGTAGAAGGGGAGCACCGGTGCAACATCGTAGAGGAGACCCGAGACCATGATAGCGGTCGATGAACCCATGCTGTGGAAGATGTTGAAAACCCCCATTATCCTCCCCCTGATCGAGACCGGGATGGAGTCGGCGATGAGGACCTGGAAGGAGACCATCCTCCCGTATAGCCCCACGGAGCCGATGATCCTGGAGAGGAGGAACGTGGGGAAGTTGTTGGAGACCGCGAAGACGAGGGAGCCTATTGCCAGCAGCATGATTGAAGGGACGAAGACCATCTTCCTCCCATACCTGTCGACGATCCAGCCTGTAATGAACGTGGTGAACGAGGACAGCACGAGAGTCGTGGAGACTATCAGGCCCCACTCGACCGTGGAGAGGTCTCTGACGTCTATGGCGTAGACTGATCTCACACTGGCGTCGAGGTGGAAGCAGAACATGAAGAAGCCGCTCAGCATTAACAGCCTCTTCACCGCATGTGGCGAAGTGATGATGGTCTCGTAGACGTCCCTGAAAACGTTCATGCCCAAGCCTGAACCCTCCTCCCCGGGGCGGAAGATGTCCTTGAGGAAGATGAGGCGTATCAGACCCGCAGCGATGACTCCGCCGAAAAGCATGATGTACGCCATCCTCATCCCAGAGAGGTTTATGCCGAGATCGGAGGCCCCATCCGCGATGATAATGCCCCCGATGGCCGGAGCGATCATGGCGGGTATCCGAGGCAGGGTGCTCATCATGGCGTAGCCCCGCCCCCTCTCCTCCGGCTTCACACTGTCCGCCTTGATCGCCTCCACCGCTGGCTCGGCCAGGCCGATAACGGAGAGAAGGAGCACTCCAGGGAGCAGACACAGCCAACTTTGAGCGAAGAAGTAGA
>CP070640.1:1165068-1168331 GCA_020354065.1 Candidatus Bathyarchaeota archaeon | reverse complement strand
GATGAATTCAGGCTCCCTCTCCCTGACCACCCTCGCCAGGCAGGCGTGCTGCTCCTCATCATCTGGGTCCCAGACTCCCTCGTAGAACTCCTTTATCCCGTACCGGGAGAGGACGAGCCTCTCCAGGCTGCCGTCATCCTTCAGGTTGAAGACCAGGATAGTTCTCCTCCTCGCGTACATCATCGGCTCAGGGAGGAGGGTCATGATCACTGGATCCTCGTTATACTCCCTCGCCACCACAATCCACATGTCGAAACCCCCCCGCCTCATGACCTCAGGAAGAATATTCTCCAAGCGGTGCCTCAGCCACCTGTTCTTCACCTCCTTCCTCTGACGGAGAGGCAGGATCTTATGCCTGTAATCGTCCGTCGGCCCCAGGGCCAACGGTCGTTCAACCCCGCCCATTGAAATCCACCATGGATCTGCATATGAAATCGAGGGCAACATAAGCCTTCGCCCCCTCGTGGCCATGGAACGCCTTATGTGCCCGGAGCATCATTCCTTTTTAACAATGCCTGACGCAGCCCCATTCGGCCTCGGCTCTTTCCTGGCGCCGTGGTATGAGGGTCTGAAAGACCCGGAGGAAGCCCAGGCCAACACTCTGCGAAACCTCCTCAAGCAGTATTCAAAGACAGGGTATGGGGTGGAGCACGGGGCTGAGAGGTTCCAGGGCGTAGATGATTACCGGCTCAGCTTCCCTGTCATCGACTACGGCGACCTGAAGACCCTCCTCGAGCCCGTGAAGGAGGGGGATCACCACCACTTCCTCTCCGAACCACCTGAGGTCTGGGTGATGACCCGAGGCTCCACAGGGGTGCCCAAGGTTCTCCCCGCGACAAAGACCCACCTCCAGCAGATCCTGAGCTGCGGCGCCAGGGCCCTCCTGAACCTCCTGAGCCGGAATCCGGAGCTGATGGCAGGGAAGATGCTGAACCTGAGCCTGCCCTCCAGGGTGGCCGAGATCCAGGCCGGGAAGGACACCATAGAGTACGGATACAGCTCTGGCACTTACTCCCGGTTATTCCCATCCCTCGGCGACGCCCTCCTCGTCCCCGGTCAGGAGGAGGTGGACCGCCTCGGCTCAGGGATAAAGAAGAGAGACTGGGAGGAGAGGTTCCGGCTCGTCTACCAGAGGGCGGTGGACGAGAGCGTGTTCGCCGCTATAGGCGTCGCCCCTGTGATACGCTCCTTCGCCCGCTACCTCAAGAGGGTCCACGGGAAGAAGCCGAAAGACCTCTGGGAGGTCAAGGCCATCATCTGCACCAGCGTGCGTAAGATCCACGTCAGGTACGCCCCCCTCTTCAGGAAGTACTTCGGCGAGGTCTCAACCGTCGAGATATACAGCGCCACTGAGGGAGTCTTCGCCCAGCAGCTCAACCAACTCCCCTACGTCTCCCCGAACTACGACACCTACCTCTTCGAGGTGGAGACGGGGAGGGGGCTGAGGATGCTCCACGAGCTCGAGAGGGGGGAGTGGGGGCGCCTCATAGTCTCAACCTGCATGTTCCCCCGATACGACATCGGAGACATGATCGAGGCAATGGGGGATAACTACTTCAGGGTCTTCGGGAGGGCTAAACTGGCCCACATCCTGGAGCACAGGCTATACAGAGCCCTCTTCAAATGGTTCCTCTGATTCGGCTCACAGGCCCCCTGAGATGGCAACGGTGGGGCTCCTATAGCCCTGTACAGCTGCGTGCTGCCTCATGGGTGCTCTAAAATACCATCGGGAACATGTACAATCAACGCCATGAACTGCGACATACTGGTCATCGGAGCCGGCGTACTGGGTATGAGCTCGGCCTACCATCTGAAGAGGCTGAACCCCGATAAGAGAGTGCTCGTCATAGACAGGTTTAGCGGACCTGGTCAGGGAAACACCGCGAAGAGCGCAGGCATCTTCCTCAACCTCTCCACCTCCGAGGTCAACCACAACCTCGCCGACTCGACCATCGACTGGTTCTATCATCTCCAGAACGACCTCGGTTATAACCTGAACCTGGCCCAGTACGGCTATCTCATCCTCCTCGACGAGGCTAGGTACGCCAGGGTGAAGAGGGCCGTTCGCAAGATGCAGGGCAGGGGCATCGATCTAAGGACCTTCGAGAGGGAGGAGCTGAGACGAATGATTCCGGACCTCGTCATCGACTTCGACGATGAGGAGACGGAGCTGATGGGGCTCAAGCCTGTAGACATCGGCGTCCTCGGTGTGAGGTGCGGCAGCGTAGACACCGACGCCCTCTCCCGCAGCCTGGAGTCCGAGTTCCTCAAAATAGGGGGCGAGGTGAGCTACAACACCACCGCCACAAGATTACGCCTCAAACCGAAGAAGGAGCTGGGCGTCGACGGGGAGCCCTTCGTCTGGCAGGACATCCGCGTAATGGGAGCCGAGACAGACAGAGGGAGCATCCAGGCGGGGACGACGGTGGTGGCTGCAGGCGTCTGGTCGGAGAGGCTCCTGGACCCGATCGGCTTCGACTCATTGATGAGGCCGAAGAAGAGGGTGGTCTTCGTCTTCAAGGATCCAAGACTGGAAAAGTTGATAGGTGTTGAGGGGTTCAGCGATTACGACGTCCTTCCCTTCACCAAGATACCGGAGATAAGCGTTTACATGAAGGTGGATCTAGCTGAGGGCAGCATCTGGCTCGGCTGCGCCGACGATTTCGGCAGGAAATACGGCCTCGAGGACGACCCTCAGCCTGAGAGCGATTTGTATTCGAACAACATCTATCACGCTCTGGTGAAGTACCTGCCCTGTTTCAAGGACGTGCGCCCGGTGAACATGTGGGCGGGTCAGCGGTCGATCAATAGATACGACATCAGCCCTGTCGTCGCTCCTGCGCCGGGAATGATCTATGTTGGATCTGCGACGGGGAAGGGCATTACGAAGTGTGACGCACTGGGCAGGGCCGTGGCTGCTCTTTACGCTGACGAGGAGGAGGTTGAGCTCTACAGAGGGTGGAGCATCAGCGTTGCAGACCTGGGAGTTGAAAAACGCAATATGGGAAATGAAGCCTTTAAGGTCTAGCTGAGCATGCACAGGATGCGTGTGTTCACATGCGGGGGTTTTATGGTGCATTTTGTGGAAGGACGGACCATCGGAGAATCCTGTCTATGTGTCACATTTGATCGAAAACCAACCACTTACTGCGCCCTAATTTTACCATGTATATCTTTGTTCATGTGAATTCGCTTTTGAAATATTATTCCCACTCTGCAGTATATCCGTTGGCAGGTGCGTTCATGGTGGACTGGGGGGGATT
>CP070640.1:1153227-1164968 GCA_020354065.1 Candidatus Bathyarchaeota archaeon | reverse complement strand
GGGAGCTTTCTCGAGGTCTGTTCTGCTTGGCTCTTGGGGTCAGCATCGTAGTCCCGGTCTACAACGAGGCCAGCATCCTCAGGATGAACACTGAGGTTCTAAGAGATTTTCTCGAAGAGCGGTTCAAGAGCTACGAGATCATCCTCTGCGAGAACGGGAGCGTGGACGACACTCCGGAGATAGCCAGGGAACTGGCGGGGGAGATCGAGGAGGTGGGGTTCCTTCAGCTTACGGAGACGAACCTCGCAGAGGCCTTGAAGGTCGGTTTCCGGGCGGCTAGGAGCGGGAAAGTGATCTACTTCCCCATAGATCTCAGCGTCAATCTTGGATTCATCCCGGAGAGCATGAGGCTGCTGGATGTCTTCGACGTGGTGATCGGCTCCAAGAGGATGTTAGCGGGGCTAGACCGTCGATCCCCGGTCAGGAGGATCCCGAGCCGAGCCTTCCACGGGATGGTCCGAGGCCTTTTCGGAGTTGAGTTCACCGACTCCACCTGCGTTAAAGCCTTCAGGCGGGACACGGTTCTCAGCCTGATGGAGCGGGTTCCTTCTTCCAGCAGGGTGTTCGAGACGGAGCTTATAGCGGAGGCCGAGAAGGAGGGTCTCTACATCGCCGAGGTCCCCGTTGTTGTCAGGGAGGACAGGCCGAGCAGGGAGCTGCTCGCTATTAAGGTCCACAGGAAGCTGGAGGATCTCCTCTCGGCTCGGCTCAACTTGATCTCAATCCTAATTGGGACCCTCATGTTCCTGGCAGGAGTTCTGGGGGTCCTCGTGCTGACCTATGAGAAGATAATGTCAACTACTGGAGGTTTCGCCAACCCCTACACCTTCCTTATCTTCATGCTTCTGATAATTTCGGGTTTCCAGATGATCACCATAGGCTTGCTCTCGAATCTAATTATGCAGATCAGGGCGCAGGTTGTCGGAGCGCTCAAAGAGAGGCGTGAACCCGTATAGATCCACTCATGTCTTCATAACGAATGGAAAGGTTTTTCGAGTAGGTGTCTCGAATACCGGTAGATGACTCTGCAATAGGTGTTTTAGGATGAACCCCCTCGACCTGTTCAATCAGCTTAGCCCCGAGGTTTACCGCCTCACCATCAGCCTTGTGGCTCTTACGGTAATCTTCATCTTCTACAAGCTTCTCAGCCGGTTCATCTCCCGAACCGGAGAGCGGCTGGAGCTGGAGCCCCACGCCATGAACGCCCTCAGGCTCGCGCTCCGGGTCGCCACCATCGCCCTGGCCTCGACCCTCGTCCTCAGCGTTTACAAGGTTCCGACAACCGCCTTCATCAGCGGCTCCGCTCTGATAGGCGCCTTCTTGGGCTTTGGATCCAGCCAGACCATCAACAACATGGTCGCAGGCTTCTACGTCCTCGTCACCCAGCCATTCACGGTCAAGGATTACGTCAAGATTGGGGACTTGGAGGGGCAGGTGGAGGAGATCACCATCAACTACACGAACTTGTACACGCCCACCTTCAACCTCCTCAAGGTGCCCAACACCCAGGTGATGAACAGCCGGATCCTCAACCTCACCCACGAGGGCTTCATCAAGTACACCTTCACCGTGGGCTTCGGCCACGAGATGCCCAACCACATGATAATGGAGGAGTGCGTCGAGCCCGCCATCGATGAATTCCACGCTGGGCACGAGGAGGAGCAGCTAAGAAGGCCCGAGGCCTACCTCGACACCAGCGACAGGCTCGGGAGGGCATTCCTCATCAGGATATTCATCCCGAAGGGGGAGGCCAAGACCCTGTACCTCCTCCAGCCCGAGCTCCTCGACATGATCTTGGAGCGATGGTACATGCTCAGAGACTCGTGATTTCTTCTCGTTTTAGACGAGGCCGAGCAGCTTCCAGTATGGCAGACCCAGCGATAGCACTAGAATGACTGAGATAAAGCTAATCGTGAGGCCGTAAACCAGCATCTGCCTGTGGTTGAAGTAGCCAGAGGAGTAGAAGACGATGTTGGGTATCGTGTTCACGGGCAGGATTACCGCCACGGGAGCCAGGTAGGCAACAGGGAGAGCTATCGAAGCAACGCCCGAACCCTGCAGCTGGGCGAGGGATATAACCAGAGGCACCATGACCGTGGCGTAGACCGTGGTGGAGGTGAAGGCGAGGTGGAGGAGCATTGAGACCAACACCACCAGAAAGAGGAACAGGATCGAGTCGAGGCTGGAGAGGTTCAGCACGTCGAAGACGCTGTGAGCGATGGGGTCCAGGGCCCTCCACTTGCCCACGGCGTTCGCAAGAAACATGCTAGCCGCGAACAGGCTAATAGAGCCCCAGGGCACGTCCCCTGCAAAGCCCTCCATCTTCATCACCCCGATCCTCGGGGCGAAGAGGATGAGGGACAGGGCCAAACTGATGATGCCCGAGTTCAAGCTGTGGAATCCATCGGTGATCCAGAGCATAAGCGCGATGGCGAAGAAGGTCGTGACGAGCTTCTCACCCCGACTCATCGGCCCAAGCTCTGCCCGGAGGCCTCTCATCCTCCCAAGGGACTCCGAGGACTCCTCAACCTCCGGTCTGAATATCCTGACGCATATGAACCACGATGCCGCGAGCAGCACAAGGGTAAGAGGGAGGGCCATCGTGGCCCAGCCCAACCAGCTGAGGCCAAGGCCTGTGGCTTCCCGGATGTACTGGGCCGAGATGGGGTTGGGGACTGTGGCCGTGAGGAAAGCGGTCGAGCAGATGTTGTTTGCGGCCATGGCCATAAGCATCAAAGCCGTCCCGTATTTGCTTTGTCCCTTCTCAACATTGAACGCCTCGACGAGGCCAGCGCAGATGGGGTGGAGGAGGAAGGCCTTGGCGGTGGTGGAGGGGGAGAGAGGCGCAACGGCGAGGTTGGCGACAGCAACGGAGAGCACGATATTGTCGGGATTGCCCCCTAGGGAGGTGGCCATCCACAAGGCAATCCTCCGTCCAAGGCCCGAGGTCTCCATGGCTTTCGCTAGGACGAATCCTGAGACGATTATCCAGAGGCCGCTTCCCCCGTAGGTGGAGAAGAGGGAGTCCAGGAACTCTTGGGGGCTCAAGGAGGCCTGGAACAAGGTGAGGACAAGGATCACGAGGATCGAAGACTCAAGGTGTCGGCCGGGGTAGAGACTCCAGATAACCAGAGCGAAGAGGACTACACCCAGAATCTGCCCCTGGATCCTAGAGGTATACGAGAACCAAAGAAAGACTCCGATGGTCAGGAGAGAGACGGCTATCTTCGCAACGTTCTCTCTGCCCTTCCCTTTACCCTTCAAAGCGCTCCTGAAACTGATGTCAGAGTCTTTTATTAATGGTTTCAAGCAAGGTTTTGTTCTCCTAAGAACATTTTTATTGTGAACTTGCTATCTATGCAATAATTCTGGTGAGATAATGAGCAACCCGATATGGATCGTCAGAGACTATCTGAAGTGCAGCGGCTGCCGCAGGTGCGAGATCGCATGCAGCATGCACCACGAGGACTGGATGTGGCCAGAGGCCTCCAGGGTGAGAGTGTTCATGCCCTTCCCGGGAGTCGAGGTGCCCCACCTCTGCGCCCAGTGCGACGACTACCCCTGCGTGGATAGCTGCTCCTTCGACGCCCTCTCTGTCGACGAGGATACAAGCGCCGTTATAGTGGATAGGGAGAAGTGCACAAGCTGCGCCCTCTGCATCAAGGCCTGCCCGGGGCAGGTTCCTTTCCTCCACCCCGGGGACAACAAGGCCACTGTCTGCAACCTCTGCGAGGGAGACCCCGAGTGCGTCAAGGTCTGCCAGGAGGCGAGGTACAACGCCCTCTCTGTCGTAGAGGAGAAGCCGAATGTCAACAGGAAGCTCTTCGCCATGCACCCGATCGAGGTGGCAAAGGACCTCGCGGTCAACCTCTTTGGTGAGAAGGGGGAGGAGGTGATCTAGGTGCCCGGCGGATACGCAGGTAAGTTCCTCGATGTCGACCTCACAAAGGAGAAGGTCAAGAACACCACCTTCCCGGATGAGATCCTCGAAGCCTATTTCGGCGGTAGGGGCCTCGCGGCCAAGATCCTCTGGGACAGGATAGGCAAGGACTGGCCGAAGGTCGACCCCCTGGGACCCCAGAACATTTTCCTGGCCCTCACCGGCCCCATGACAGCCATCTACCCTGGGGCTCGCATCTGCTGCTCGGGCAAGTCCCCTGTCAGCAACGGCACCGTGGGCTCCACGGCTAGCACCGAGTTCGCCTCGGATCTCAAGATGGCCGGCTACGACGGCGTCATCGTCTCCGGCAAGGCGAGCAGCTCCGTCTACATCCTGGTTACGGATGATGGCGGCGAGATCAGGGACGCCAGCCACCTCTGGGGCAAGATGAGCGAGGAGATCATCAAGATCCTGAACAAGGAGGTCACCGAGGAGCTCACGAAGCGGAAGCCGAACATCGGCTTAATTCGGGAGCCAGGAAAGATCTACATCGGCCCCGCCGGGGAGAACATGGTCCGGAACGCCGCCGTCTGCTCCAAAGTCTGCCACGCCGCGGGCTACGGAGGCTACGGCTCATTGATGGGATCCAAGAACCTGAAGGCCATCGTAGCCAAGGGCAGGGGAAAGCTCCCCGAGGTAGACGCCCCTGAGGCGGTGAAGCTCATGTGGAAAAAAACACACGAGCACCTCATCAAACCCCGGGGATTCCGCCGGTGGGGAACCGGCTACGCTGGCTATGCCGTCGGCAACGACACGAGCTCCGAGCCCATCAGGAACTGGCAGGAGGAGTGGCATGACATGAGGAGCTATGGAGGCCCCAGGTTCGAGAACCGCTACTGGGTGAAGAAGTACTGGGCTGACTTCAACTGCACCACCAGCTGCATGAAGGTGAGCTGTATCAAGAGCGGTCGTTGGAAGGGGGACATCACCGACATGCCCGACTACGAGCTTGAGGCTTACTGCGGGACTAACCTCGGGATCTTCGACCCCGGCGACAACATCCACATCAGCACGGTGGTCGACAAGCTTGGCCACTCCGGTATTAACGGCCCCAACGCCATGGGCTTCGCCGCGGAGCTCTACCAGAGGGGCATCCTCACAGAGGAGGACATCGGCTTCAAGCTGGAGTGGGGCGACGCCGAGGCTTTCGACAAGCTCGCTCACATGATAGCCTATAGGGAGGGCATTGGAGACATCCTCGCCGAAGGCACCTACAGGGCTGCATTGAAGATCGGGGAGATGAAGGGCGTTGACGTGATGAAGTATGTCGTTCACGTGAAGGGCATCGAGATAGGCGCCCACGGCACTAGGAGCGACGCCGACTACACGCACGACATCAGCTACGCCCCCAACGTCCAGGGAGGGGACCACACAAGCATCGCCGTCGACGGCTACTCCGAGATGTCCTCCGCTGTCTTCACCGACTCCGCCGTCATCTGCAACTTCTGCTTCTACGGCGTCCCCCAGGAGCTGGTCTTCGACTTCGCCAAGGGAGTCACCGGCTTCCCGATAACCCGGGAGAGCTGGCGAACCGATCAGGGACCGAGGATCGTCACCCTCCAGAGGGCCCTGCTCCTCATGGGCGGCCCCGACATATTCTGGGAGCCCATAAAGGACGACGACAACCCTCCTCGGTTCTACGAGCCCCTGCCAAGCGGTCCCTACAAAGGTAGAACCACTGATAGGAAGCTTGTGGAGGAGAAGAGGGCGGCTTACTTCGAGACCCTCGGCTGGGACGAGAGAGGCGTCCCAGAGAAGGAAACACTGGACAAGATCGGCCTCGGGGACCTGGAGCCCTCGATGAAGAAGCTGAGAAAGTAACCGTTTCTCCTATCCCTTTATTTTCAGGTTCTCGCGTGTCTATTGTGATGAAGGTCAGGGTCCGCGTTTTCGGGGATCTAGTCCCAGTCCTGGGCAGAAATCACATCGTCGACCTCGAGGATGGGGAGACAGTGGGCAGCCTGACTAACAGGATGGCGGGGAAAGCGGGTCTCAAACGCCGAGGGTATCTGGGCAACTACAGGGTATCTGGCGGTGATCTCGCCATCCTCGTCAACGGACGGAACATCGACTTATTGGAGGGTCTTGAGACATCTCTTCAAGACGGGGACGAGATTGTCCTGATGCCTCCAGCCGCAGGCGGCTAGAAGCCTGAGCTCGACCCTCCTCACTGAAAGGCTTATTCGAGTTGGAGGCCTCGTTTGTTAGCGGTGATTGACGTTTGAAAGGATGGAACGGGCGGCTGCTCCGGGTGGATATGTCAAAGGGTAAGACCGCAGTGCAGGAGTACCATGAGGACCTCGCTCGGAGGTTCGTCGGAGGCAGGGGCTTCGCCGTCAAACTCCTATGGGATGAGCTGAAGCCGGGCACGGATCCCCTGAGCCCGGAGAACATACTTGTCTTCGCCACCGGCCCCCTTACCGGGCACCGCCTCCCCAACAGCGGGAAGATGGTGGTGGCCGCCAAGAGCCCCTTGACGGGTGGCTATGGGGACGGCAACCTGGGCACCATGGCCTCCCCGAACCTGAGGAAGGCGGGCCTAGACGCGATAGTCGTCACGGGGAAGGCGGAGAAGCCGAGCTACATCCACATAGAGGATGGCAAGCACGAGGTCTTGGACGCCAGCGACCTCTGGGGCCTCGACTCTTTCAAGGTCGAGGCAGAGCTCAAGGAGAGGCATGGGCGTGCTTCGGGTGCTCTCCTCATCGGGCCAGCCGGCGAAAACCTCTGCAGGGTCTCCACCGTGGTCTCCCAGGAGGGGAGGGCCGGGGGGAGGCCCGGCATGGGGGCGGTGATGGGGTCGAAGAACCTGAAAGCGGTGGTCGTCCGGGGCACCAAAGGGCTCCTCGCCCACGATCTGGATGAGCTGAACAGGCTGGGGAAGCTGGGATACGACATCATTCTGAAGAAGGACAACTACGGATGGTGGAAGCGCCAGGGAACCATGGCCATTCTCGTGTGGTGCCTGGAGGCCGGGACCCTCCCGACCCACAACTTCAGGGAGGGAGTTTTCGACGAGGCCGCTGCAATCGACGGTAACACGATGGAGGAGATGACCATCAAGCAGCGGGGCTGCCCCAACTGCAACATGATCTGCGGGAACATCGTCGTGAACAGCGAGGGGCTTGAGAGCGAGCTCGACTACGAGAACGTGGCCATGCTCGGCTCCAACATCGGCGTCGGCGACCTGAAGCAGGTGGCCACCCTGAACAGGATGTGCGACGAGCTGGGACTGGACACCATCGGAGCGGGCAGCGTCGTGGGCTTCGCCATGGAGGCCACTGAGAAGGGCCTCATCGATCTCGACATTGGCTGGGGAGACCTGGAGGGATCGAAGAAGCTCCTTGAGGATCTTGCTTACATGAGGGGAATGGGCGCCACACTGGGCCTCGGCACCAAAGCCGCAGCCAAGAAGATCGGAGGTGGGGCCAGCGACTTCGCCATCCACGTGAAGGGGCTCGAGTGCAGCGCTTACGACTGCCATCTCTGCCCGGGCATGGCCCTCAGCTTCGGTACCTCCCCCATCGGGGCCCACCACAAGGACGCCTGGGTGATCTCATGGGAGATCACCACGGGTAGAAGAGAGTTCTACGATCCTGAGAAGGCCGACAAGGTCATCGAGTTCCAGCGGATCAGGGGAGGCATGTTCGAGAGCCTCGTCGCCTGCCGCTTCCCCTGGATCGAGCTCGGCTTCGAGCTTGAGCACTATCCCAAGTACTTCGAGACCGCCACGGGCATCAAGACCAGCCTCGACGAGCTCTGGGCCCTCGGCGACAGGATCTACGCCCTCATCAGGGCTTTCTGGGTCCGGGAGTTCGGCGGCAATTGGTATAGGTATGTGGATTACCCGCCAAAGCGCTGGTTCGATGAGCCTCTCACGCAGGGAGTCCTCAAGGGAAAGCATCTCGATCGGGAGGGTTACGACGGCCTGCTGCAGGCCTACTACGACAAGAGAGGTTGGGACGATAGGGGCATACCGACCAAGGCGACCCTGAAGAGGTTGAACTTAAGCAAAGAGGCAGTCGAGCTGGAGAAATTCGTAGAGCTCAGCTAACCTCCCTGACTCGTTTTTTTCCTGTTCACTTTTTCTTCAGTACGGTCTGCTTCAACCTGGGCTTCTCCTGCGGCAGCTTCACGGGGAAGCTGGCCAGCCAGTCCATCTGACCCTCGAACTCGCTGAGGAAGCTGGGCAGCTCGATGATTGACACAACGGGGATTCTTCTGTAGATCCTGTTTCTAGCCGGCTGCAATGAGAGGGCTACGGGGACGAAGACGGCCCGCTTCCATTCTCTCAAGTGCCCTTTCTCAACCATGATGGGTGCGTTCTCGCTCAGCACCCGGACCTTCTCCAGGTGGTTCTCGACGATCCTGCGCGCCGTCATGTTGCCCAGCCCCTTCGCCCAGTGCTTGCACTCTGCGCAGACGATCAGAGGTCTCCTGGCTGCTAGCACATCTATCTCCCAGCGCCTCCCCTCGGCCTGGAAGCGGAATCGCCGGCTGACGCGGAACCCGTTCTCCTCGAAGGTGTAAGCCGCCATCTCCTCGAACTCAAGCCACCCGAGGGCTCGACTGACTTTCTCGAGGTCGGCCCCAGCCCTGACCGCTCTCACTGCGAGCTTCAGACGCTGGGTAAGGGTAGCTTTGATGGTGTCTTCTCGGACTTCGACCAGACCTTCCTCTGCAAGGTGTTTGAGGAACAGCTCGAAGGCCTCATCCGTCACCCGGACGGCTTCGCGCAGGCCTTCAACGTCGATGGGCTTCTCCTTAGTTTGTTCGAGCAGTGCGACAAGGATCTCCCTCTGGGCTGACAAGGAATCGTCTAAGCACGTTTCTTGTGGGGGATTCAAGAGGGTTTCGCGTAGACTATGAGGCTGAAGTTCCAGAAGCAGGCTCCAAGCCTCATCAGGCCGTGCAGCAGGGGGTAGGCGAGAAGGGCCCGGAAGAACCGCCTCTTGGTAAGCCTGATCAGAAAATATGGGATGGCGATGCCCAGGGCGATTAGGAAGATGTCGACGGGGAGCCAGAGGCCTCTTTCCATCAGCATCACTGTGTATGGGTTCGACTCGTAGATGTGGGGGCGGGTCAGGGCGATGACCGTCGAGATGTGGTCCCCCAATGTGCCCATCACGAGCGTCAGGTAGGAGAACACCTCCAACCCAATCCGCCTTCCGCCTGCTAGCATTGCCTCTACCGTAGAAGATGTATTTCAAATACATGATATAAATATGTAAGAAAGATACATACGTAATCTTGTTCAGGAACATTGCGTCGAAATAGGGGTTTTTATCATTTCATGCAATATGGTGTTACTGGTAGAGACAGGTCTTGAGACTATGATTAGTGTTAGAGTTAAGCCCTTGTTGCATTCGATTGTGTTAAAAATTAAGATATGTGATTACAATTTTTCCTCAAATTAAAAATTTTCACCACTCTTTGTATTTTCAACCGGGTTGGGATGTGAAATTATCTTTAGAAAAAATAAATATGTCGTATTTATTAAAACTGTTAGAAGCTCAAGTGTTATATATACATCCTAAATAATAAAGAAGTTGACCAAAAAGGAGATGACGTGTAAGAATGGCAATACTAATAGCTGGTAGAATCTTCGGACTGATATGTCTAGTAGTGATCATGTTAGCGGTGTGGTACTTCATCAGGTCGGCCGCGGCGGGTCGCGTACCCAGAATTAGGCGAGTGCCAGGCATCGACGCTATGGACGAGGCCATAGGCAGAGCCGTTGAGATGGGGCGCCCTGTCATCTGCTCCCACGGGATAGCTAACCTTAGAGCCGCAACGTCTGGACCTCAGACTATTGCAGGGCTGAGCGTGCTCAGCTACGTAACCAAGAAGTCTATCGAGTATGGAGCCAGGGTGATCGTACCCATCAGGCAGCCTGAGGTATGGCCGATCGCCGCTGACATCGTCGAGACAGAGTACAAGCTGGCCGGCAAAGCCGACGAGTACAACGTTGAGGATGTCAGGTTCCTGTCCCCAAGTCAGTTCGGTTATTCATCGAACTACATGGGGATTATGATGAGGGAGAGACCTGGAGCGAACATAATGATCGGAGCCTACTGGGCCGAGTCCCTGCAGCTGGCTGAGACCGGCAACCGCGTCGGGGCTATGCAGATCTCGGGAACAGCTAACACCCACCAGATTCCCTTCTTCCTAGTCGTATCGGACTACTGTCTCATCGGAGAGGAGATCTTCTCCGCCGGTGCCTATCTGACCCAGGACGCCCCCCTCATAGCCAGCTTGGCGGGGCAAGACGTAGGGAGAATAATAGCCGTGATACTGATGGTTCTTGGCACACTCCTCATAACAGCGGGGAGTAACCTGCTAGTAGACCTGTTACAGTGGTGATGAATGATGTCGGAAGGACTTAAACGAATCGAGATACCCATCATCCTCACAGCTATCTTTACGCTGATTCAGGTTATTCCATACTACTTCGATAACCAACTCATCCTGGACGTAGCAGACAGGCTGAACGCCTGGGTGCTATTGATTGTTGCTATGGCGACGGCCGTCGGGCTTTTCTCGATATTCCAGGTGCACGGTAAGAGGGTTCAGAGGCAAAGCGAGGGCTGGTATTACAGCGTAATACTCTTGGTGGTCATGGTCGTCATGGCGTTGACGGGTCTGCCCATCGAAAGCATTGGGCTCGGAACCGATAACGCGATCTATGACTTCCTTTTCACAAATGTCCAGACTCCCTTGGGCAGCACGATGTACAGCATTCTGGCCTTCTTCATCGCGTCGGCAGCCTATAGGGCTTTCAGAGCGAGGAACGTCGAGGCCTCCATAGTGCTTGTCGCGGGAATACTTGTGGTTATTTCCAATGCACCATTTTTCACTTCCATGTGGGGCGGTTTCATTACCATTCGTGAATGGATCTTCGACGTCCCCAACGCTTCTACGATGAGAGGAGTCTTGATGGGTGCTGCGCTAGGAGCCGTGGCGCTGGCGACGCGGACGCTACTGGGAATCGAACGCGGATATCTGAGGGGCGGAGGTGAGGACTAGCCGTGTCCATACTTGAGAAGGTACAAACCATAGACCGCAGGTGGGTATACCTCCTGTGTTGGATCTTCGTCCTCTTCCCGTTGATGAACCCGCTGGGTCTCCCGGTGCCGATAGGCAGGGAGTCGACAGCCTGGAGAGATTACATCGAAAACATACCCTCAGGCAGCACGATCCTGGTGAGCATGGACTATGGCGTGTCCGGCATGCCAGAGCTCTACCCCCAGACGGTGGCAACCATGAAACACCTATGGGACCTGACATCGCAGAAGAACTGGAAGATCATAGTAGTGGCCTTCTGGAACCAGGGACCCCTCGTTTTCGACATGGTGCTCGACGTTGTGGACCCCGCCGCTGATTTCGGCATGGTCTACGGAGAGGACTGGGTTGAGATGGGGTGGATACCCGGGGGCGAGCCAGGCATGTCTGCCTTGGCCAGCGACTTCTGGGGTCAGACTCCGAGAGACTTCCTAGAGAACACACCTGTAGCTGATTTACCCATCATGGCGGATGTCCGGGGGGCTGAGGACATAGACATCATAATAAGCTTCGAGACCGGAACACCTGGGCTACCCGAATGGCTGCGCCAGTGGAACACACCCTATGGCGTGCCCATAATCGTGGGCTGCATCGGCGTCTCGGTCCCAGGCATGGCGCCATACCTCGGCTCGGGCCAGCTGAGTGCATTGCTGCCCGGGCTGACCTCGGCCGCTGAGTACGAGAATATCATTGAACGGCCTGGACTGGCCGTGGCTGCGACCGACGCCATTTCAATGTC
>CP070640.1:1148636-1153127 GCA_020354065.1 Candidatus Bathyarchaeota archaeon | reverse complement strand
CTCAGTGGCCAGCTGCGAGGAGGATGCGGTCAGGTCCATCTCTGGGCCGAAGGCTAAGGCAGCTGGGCTGGACATCGAAGGAAGGCGGGCTTACCTCTGCAAGGAGCACTACAAGGAGTACAAGAAGGGGAGCAGAAAAGACAAGCGGATAGAGAAATGGCGCCATGGCGTCGCCTAGCCGACGAACTTGGGCCTCCTCTGGACACTCATCGGCATGGGCAGAGGCCTGTAGGGTCTGCCCTTGACTTTTTTCTTGATCTCGGATACGAGCTCCTTCAAAGGCATCTGGTGTATTTTGCCGTCTTCTCTGACTCTGACGGGAACCCTCTCCGCACCCACTTCCCTTTCGCCGAGGACGATGATGTAGGGGATCCACTCCCTCTCGGCGTCCCTGATCTTCTTCTGGACCGTCTCGGACCTATCGTCGAAATCAGCCCGTATCCTCCTCCGAGCCATCTTTTTGGCGTAGTCCTCTGCGATTGCTATGTGTTCCTCGGAGACAGGTATCATTCTCACCTGGCTCGGAGCCAGCCACATCGGCAGCATCGGCCTCATCCCCTCCTGCATCTCCATGTGGGCCTTCTCTAGAAGGGCGTAGATGTCCCTCTCTATGGCGCCGCTGGGGCTGCAGTGGAGGATGATGGGGTGCTTCTCGTGGCCGTCCTCGTCCATGAAGGTTATGCCGTACCTCTCCCCGTTCTCGACGTCGAACTGGTCGGTCGCCAGAGCCGAGGCCTTGTCGAGGGCATCGATGAAGTTGAGGTCGTACTTCAGGATGAAATAGGCGAACCTCTCCTTCCATAGCTCCAGCAGCACCGGCTTCCCGAACCTCTTGACGAAGGACCTGACGAACCTCCTGTTCTCCTTCCAGAAGTCCTCGGTCATCCTGAGGCCCATCTCGAGTTTGTTCACGTCGAAGCCGATGCCGGTCAAGGTGTCCTCGACGAGTTTGTACCTGCGCAAGAACTCCTTCTTCGCCTGGGGAAGGTCTCTGCACATGGCGTGGACGTCGGGCATAGTGAACGCCCTGAGCCTCCTGAGGCCTGCGAGCTCCCCTCGCTGCTCCCGCCTGAAGCTGTACTTGGTAAGCTCATAGATCCGTAGTGGAAGGTCGCGATAGCTAATGGTGGCGTCGTGGGCCATGAGGAACTGGCCGAAGCACGCTGCGAACCTGAGGAAGTACCGGTCGTCGTCGTGCTCGATGGTGTACTGTCGCGCCGGGAACCTGTGGAGGTACTTCGCGAGGGTAGGGTGCTTCATGTCGTACATGATGGGCGTCTCGACCTCCATGCCCCCGTAGTCGAGAACCATGTCTGTGACGTACTCCTCCAGCAGAGCCTTTACCATCCTACCCTTAGGGTAGTACCTGAAGTTCCCCGGATCAGAGGCTGACTCGTAGTCGACGAGCTCGAGACTCCTCATCAGACTGATGTGGGGCGGTTCCTGGGTGACTGTCCTGTCCTTCTCGATCTCGTATCCCGAGTAGATCCTCAAGTTCTCGTGCCCCTTGAATTCGAACTTGTCCAGTGGCACGAGCCTCCCTTCGAGGTCGAGGATGTACCACATCGACCTGAGCTTCTCCTCGGCCTTTAGGGCCTCGGAGACGACCTCCTCCTTCTTCTCACTCATCTCGTCTCACCTGTCCTTCGTGTCGCATAGAAACAGTGGATCCGCCTGCGAGTACACCTAGTTCCGACTGCCATTTAGATTGCAGCCGAGAACAGAGAGGATCGTCTAAGAGTACTCTTTCCAAGGCCTTGCGGCCTAGATTGTTTGGCGGGCGATCACCGCTGAACCTCTCCTGAACCCTCTGACAGCCTCCCCCTTTTAACCTTTATGTATCGGCGTCCTTCGGGACCAACCTTGCCTCCTCCACCAGAAAAGCGCCCCTCACGCCGTCCCATAGTCGCTCAGCCTTTACTATTTCCAACCTTCCCTTAAACCAGGGGGCGTCCAAGACGAGGGTCTCCATCTCCCCTCCCTCGCCGCATACGTTCAAGCCATAAAGTCTGTTCAAAGCCCCCAGCTCCTCAAGGGCATCTTCATCAAGGATCCTGCCGAGCCATCTCTCGTTAAGGCCTCTGGCGGCTACGGCGGTGACCAGCATCACCATCCCCTCCGAGAGCATCTCGCCGAGTAGCCTATAGCCGTCCATTCCCCAGAGGGGGGCTACGTGCTTCAGGCCCAGCTCATTGCAGAGGCGGTCGATCCGGCTCCTCTGATAGGTGGAGGCGATGGCTCCGGTCACTAGGCCGCCAACTTCTAGGCCGGTAAGGACCCTCCTCAGGTCTTCGAGCTCCCTCTCCTTCTCTCCAACGGTCTCCGCGTAAATGTTTTCGATCCTCAGGGCCCTGGCGACTAAGGGAGCGAGGTGGATGTTGACGGTGTGGAACATCCAGCTGTCGTCTCTCATCGACCTCATCGTGACGAGGTAGGCGACCTCATCCACCCCTCTCGACGCTAGGTAGGTTGCGTATGTGCTGTCCTTGCCACCGGAGTAGAGGGATGCGAGCCTCATTTCGACAAGAGGACTGTGTTGCAGAAGGCGTATAAGGTTTGATTTTCCCTCGAATATACGCTTGAAAAATAAGGTTCGTTAGCTTTTTCAATAATTAGGTTCTAAGGACCCGGCCTTGAATCGTCTCAAGACGACTTACGAAGAGAATTTATCTCGCGATTTCGAGAACTACCCGTGGTGTTCGTATTGGGCGATGAGTGGTTTTTCGAGTCGGGGAGGGGCCGCAGAACCGGAAGCAGCTCGCTCCCGGTTCTAATCATCGTCATTTTAGTCATAAGCAACTTTGTTACGGCCTATTACTTCGTGAAAAAATCCAATGAGAACGTGGTGAGGCTCAACGATGAGATAGAGAGCCTCGACCAGGAGTTGAAGACTCTCCGACTCCAGCTGCAGAGCGCGAGCTACGAGATATCCGCTCTTAGGGACTCGATCCAGTATCAAGAGCCTGGGAACGTATCCAGGGGGCTGGAACTGACCCAGATCTACAACCAGACCCGCAGGTCTGTGGTCCTCATCTCCGTCAGCACCAGCTTCGATGATGTCCAGGGATCTGGATTCGTTTTCGATGAAAAAGGCCGAATAATAACCAACAACCACGTGGTAGAGGGGGCGCAAGAGATGACCGTCACCTTCATAGACGGCACCATCGCCCCCGCAACACTCGTAGGGACCGACCCATACGCGGACCTCGCTATTATAGAGGTGGACGTGGCCACATACCTGCTCAAGCCTCTCCGGCTGGGTGACTCGACGAGGCTCCTCGTAGGGGAGAGGGTCATCGCCCTGGGCAATCCTTTTGGACTGGCTGACACGATGACAGCAGGAATCATCAGCGCCCTTGGCAGGGAGATGAGATTATCCAGCGGTTATTCCATCGTCGATGTTATTCAGACCGACGCCGCTATCAACCCTGGGAACAGCGGCGGGCCGCTTCTGAACATGGAGGGGGAAGTGGTCGGCATGAACACGGCCATCATAAGCGAAACCCGGCAGTTCTCCGGCATCGGCTTCGCCATCCCCTCAGACACGATTAAGAGGGAGATCCCACACCTCATCGAGGATGGCAAGTACGAGCACCCGTACCTCGGAATCAGGGGCACGAGCCTGACGCCAGATATCAATAGTCTCATGGGGCTGGACGAATCGACGAGAGGTGCCCTCGTCACGGAGGTCGTGGGAGCCGGGCCAGCCGACAACGCGGGGCTGAAGGGGGGCACGAGAGATGTGGTAGTGGAGGGCATCGGGGAGTTGAAGATAGGCGGCGACGTCATCGTCGGTGTCGACGGCGGGACAGTCAAAGAATTTTACGACCTGGTGGTCTATCTGGAGCGGACCAAGGTGCCGGGGCAAACCATAACGTTGACTATCATCAGGAACCAGAACGTGATGGATCTGGACCTAGTGCTGGGCGTCAGGCCAGAGCCCTGAAATTCCGCTCTATTACAATATCTGTGAGAGCCCTATCTTCCGATTCCTTCTTTCCTCGAAGACGCACAGATGGGCATACCCAGCCTCCTGGAGGCGCCTGACGGCAGAGATGGTGTTCTCCCCAAGACCCTCAACCGAGTGGCAGTCGGAGCCGACCGTGACCTCGTCAACGCCCGCCTCCCTAGCGGCCACCAAGAACTCCTTGAGTGGGTAGACATCACGGATTCCATGCCTTAACCCGGACGAGTTTACCTCGATACCAACGCCGTGGCTTCTGAGGCTGTCGAACGCGTCGTAAACTGCCGAACCGAACCGATCCCAGGCGATTGGTTCACGATGGCTTAGGGGTAAATGTTTTCGAAAATAGTCGGGGTGAGCCATGATGTCGAATAAACCGCTTTCCACGGCCTTGGACCAGCCCTTGTAGTAGATGTCGAGTGCGTCCTCCATTGACCTCCCCCCGAAGAAGTCCTTGGAGCCTTGATGGATTCCGATGTCGTACCCGTGTATGTAGTGGAGGCTGCCGAGCACGAAGTCGAGGGGGT
>CP070640.1:1141205-1148536 GCA_020354065.1 Candidatus Bathyarchaeota archaeon | reverse complement strand
TGAAGAATGCGGAGCCCTTCCCGTGAAGGATCGCGGTCGCCCGGGACCCCGCCTCCCTATGACGCCAAGTGTCCTTCCCCGGGGTGTCTAGGAGGACGTCCTCGGCGGTGTGCTTCAGCGTCCCGACCCTGTAGCCCCGATCCGTCAGCTCCTTCACCAGGGCCTCGACCACCCTGGTCTTCCCAGAGTCCTTGTATCCGACGACCGAGACGGCTTTTGTGAGCGTCATTTCGCACGGTTATTCCATGGGCTGGTTGGTTATATCCTTCACTGCGGACCTCTACGCCTCGGACGGGGGGAAGCCATGCGTCTTCCTGAAGCTGAACTCGATGGTACGGTATATGTTCCAGAGGAAGAGGTCGAGGAGCCTCTTGAAGGGCAGCCTGAGGGGCGATCTCCTCTCGACCGAGAGAACCTCGAACCCGTACTTCGCCAGCGAGACCACATCGTATTCGCAGAATAGGGCGCGATGAGCCAGCCTGTAGGCTCCATCGGACTTGAAATAGGGTACAACGCCCCTCAGTGTTCCCCCGCATCTGAGCACCCGATTAGATTCGATTACGGCGTGATCCACATCTTTCAGGTGCTCCAGGACCTGTCTAGCCAGAACTTCATGGAAAACCCCGTCCCTGAAGGGAAAACCATGATTGAGGTCGGCGATGACGTCGACCTCTTCGACGTAGAAGTTCTGGTAGATCAGCCTCGCAGCGGGGTGGATGTCGACGTTCACATAGTCCCGTCTGTAGTCCGCGCCGGATCCGAGGTTGAGCTTGGGCATCGGACTTCCCGGAATACGATCCTTCAATAATATGTAAAAGTTCTCCCTTCCAATCTCCTCTCAGCAAGAATACCGTACGCTCTCGAATTCTACAAATACCTCTAGAACAGTCTAGTGGCTGATGGTCTCTCTCACCTTTTACGGCGGCGTCGAAGAGATAGGTGGCAACAAGATACTCCTCCAAGACGGCGACGTCCGGGTCTGGCTGGACTTCGGCCAGTCCTTCACCATGGGACAGGATTACTATACCGGCTGGCTCCAGCCCCGAGGAGTGAACGGCCTCGGCGACTACTTCGAGTTCAACCTCCTCCCCAGGCTTCCAGGCCTCTACTCAGAGGACCAGCTGATGAACACGGAGCTCAGATACATGGAGCCAAGCTACGACGGGGTCTTCATCACCCACGCCCACTTCGACCACGTCAATCACATCTACTTCCTCGACCCCAGGATCCCAGTCTACACGGGGACGGGCACCAAGCTTTTCATGGAGGCCATGGAGAGAACCAGCCCCTACACCGCCTACGGGGAGCACTACTACCAGAGCTTCCGCACAGGGGACCGAATCGAGGTCGGGCCACTCGAGATCGAGCCGGTCCACGTCGACCACTCCATTCCCGCAGCCTACGGGTTCATCATCCACACCTCGGAAGGCAGCCTCGTTTACACCGGTGACCTGCGAGTCCACGGGCCAAAGCACCAGATGACCCAGGAGTTTCTGGAGGCCGCCGAGTACGTGGAGCCCTTGGCCATGGTCTCTGAGGGAACCCGAATGGAGCTCAGAGGGCGGCGGAAGAACCTGTCGGAGGCCCAGGTACGCCGAGGCGTGATCGAGGTCTGCAACCAGGCCGAACGGGAGGGAAAGGTGGTCTTCTACACCCATGGGCCTAGGGACATGGACAGGCTCAGGACCTTCTCCGTGGCCGCTGAGAGCTGTGGGAGGCAGATTGTTGTGACTCCGAAGACCGCCCATCTGCTTCACAGGCTGGTCGAGGACGAGCAACTGAACCTTCCGGATCCCCTCAGGGACGACCTCGTGGCCGTCTACTTCCGGCGGAAGAAGAGCGGGGAGTACAACGAAAGGGATTACTACCTCTGGGAGCGGGAGTTCCTAGATGCGATGGTGACCTCCAAGGACCTCCGGGCCAGGCCCATGGACTTCCTCGTGAGCCTGGGCTTCACCTCTTTCACCGAGCTCATCGACATCAGCCCCGAGCCAGGGAGCCACTTCATCTACAGCATGAGCGAGCCCTTCGGCGAGGAGAGCCTAGAAGACCAGGTGATGCGCAACTGGCTGGACCACTTCGGCCTACGGTACCACCAGCTCCACGCCTCGGGTCACATGAGCCGGGGGGAGCTCATCGAGGCCATCGGCAGGGTCAAACCGAAAAAACTCTTCCCGATCCACACCGAGAACCCGGAGCTGTTCAATAGGTTCCACAAGAAGGTTGTGATCCCCGTACTGGGGAAACGTTATCGCGTCTGAACATCCGACCAATGGCTTCTCGATTTCATGCAGGATAGGCCTCCCCGTGAATTTCAGAAAATAATGGAAGTAAAAGTAAAATCCAAGATCCACCATCATCATATACAGTCTCGTAATAGATCTCGCAAGGTCTGATACATGGAATGGGGTCATGGACAGTGAATGAGGGAAGGGAGAAGAAGTCTAGTCTCAGGGGCGGAGTGGCCTCGCTCAAGGGGTGTGTATGGATCCCTCTCATCCTGATGCTCTCCCTAAACATGCCGAGGGCCCTCGCATGGGGGAACGGGGGCTACAGCGAGGACCCCTCCAACCTCGACTATGGGACCCACGACTGGATAGCGGAGCACGCCCTGGACTGGCTGCCAGGTCACGAGAAGGAGTACATCGAGGAAAACCTGGCCGTCTACCTCTATGCCACAGAGCTCCCCGACAACAACCAGGCGGCCGACGGCATAGGGGACACGAGGAATCACCACGTCTACTTCTACTCCAACGGGGACCTGCAGGACGACGTGGCCGCTGTCAGGGCTCAAGAGGAGTACGAACTGGCACTGGGATTCCTTATGGACAGGGATTACGTTAACGCCGCAAAACACGCGGGGATCATGGTCCACTACATCGCGGACATGGCGGTGTTCGGCCATGTTATGGGCTCCGATACTGACTGGGGCTCGGAGGAGCATCACAGCTCTTATGAGGGCTACGTAGGTCGGAGGACCGAGAGCTACGACGATGATTGGTCGGACTACCTCGTCTATGACGAGGCACTTGAGCTCATGGATGCTTATGAGGCCTGCATCGGGCTCGCCACGGACACCACTTTTGACCTAGTCGGAGAGCTCGACTGCGCCTGGATGGACCTGAACTACGACTGGAGCGACCCAGAGTTCAAGGAGAGAAGCGTTGAATCCATCAACCTGGCGGTGAACTATGTGGCGGACGTTATCCACACCCTCTACATGAACAGCGGGGTTACGGTTCAAGTATACATCATAAAGATCTCCGTAGAGCAGGAAGACGGAGACATAGTGGAAGGCGCCATGGTGACATCTACATCCCAACCCCCAGGCCAGCCACCTTTAGATGGGACCACAGGCCCAGGAGGCTTAGTAACGTTCTACGACGTGGTGGAAGGTGGCTATGTGTTCCGGATCAACAAAAGCGGATATGCTGAGGAGGTCGCCCCGGCAACGGTGACGACCGGATATGTAGCTGAAATAACAATCACTCTACAGGAGGAGACGACACCTGGCGGCATCCCGGGATTTCCAGTCCAATCAGTCTTGCTTGGTCTGATGATCGCAGCCTTCTTACTTCGGATGATAAAACTGAGAAAGGATCCCCGCAACTAATTTGGACATGATTATGTCATGACTTTGTTCTAGGGCAGCCCAAAAACCCTCCATGCACGATTCCACAAAGGGCTGACTGAACTCTGGCTGTTCCAGTTCTGCGAGCTCTGGATAATGACCCCCAGACATCTTTCCCTAAGCCTTTGAGGCGAATAGATGAGACCTTCCCTGCACAAATCCATGTACATCTCTTAACAAATGGGAGGAGACATTGGTGCATCACTCACTTTCACCACTCTCCCCCCTCACTTACTGTTAGAAATGATTAAATAATCAGCCCAGAAAGCTGTGACCAGAGACCGCGAAATTCGGCAGTCAACTTTGGAAGCGAACAGATACATTATGTATAAGCCGTTGGAGGTAGACTGATGCAAGGGTTGAAACGCTGTTGGGAAGACGATTTAGGTCCGCAGAGTCTTTTACATCTCTCAAAGAGCACGACGGAGAAGATAAAGAATATATTATTCGTGGTGGTCTTATCCATCGAAATCCTGATTCCACTGATTTTCTATCTGGGGCTCCGGTACTACGGTGATTCCCAGGAGGTTGTGACCCTCCTGCAAGGAATGATGGTCATAACGACCTCGGGGCTCTTCTTCGGAGTGATCGCGCACCTGATCATATCGTCCCGCGATTGAACTGGCCCTCAACCCACAAGCCTGGGAGAAACCAGAGATCAATACAAGGCGAGGAAGGGAGAGCATGTAACTATCTTCAATAACCGTACAATCATTCTTATCACAAATCCATAATCGCTATTTTTACATGACACTGAGCCTTTCTCGAGGCTGCATGGGTCTGCACATCGAGGATGTAACGATCAGAAAAGTTGTCACCATAGACTCAGACGCTTCAGTGAAAGAGGCCACAAACAAGATGAACAACCACTCGACGAGTAGCCTCGTTGTCTTATCTGAGAACAAGGTGGACGGCATCCTCACAACTCGCGACATCGTCTCCCGCGTGGTGGCCAAAGGATTGGATCCCAACGATATCCAGGTCGGCGAGATAGCCTCCCGCCCGGTGGTAATGATGAGGCCCGAAGCCCCTCTGGAAGAGGCCATAAAGATAATGCTGCAGCGCAAGATCAAGAAAATCCCCCTGGTCAGCGAGAGGGAGGATAGAGTCATGCTAGTAGGCCTCCTCTCCCTCAGCGATGTCATCGAGTATCATTCGGGGCTCTTCTCAATCCTGTGGGAACAGATCATCCTGACGGCCCCTGCAGATGAGATCGAAGATCTGGTCTGCGTGGCTTGAGAAGAACAGGATCAGAGATATCTGATTCTATGCTTTTTGCTAAGATAATCTCTTAGAACATATCAATGTTCAATGTTTAGGGTCCACTTTCTTTTTCAAAGGTTCAATTCCAACTAGTAAGGAGAATAGATACAGAACTGGAGTCCATTTGAGGTCGGCGCTGTGGGGGTACTGAAGTGGGTCCTGTCAATCGAGGCTCTAGAAGCAGGCCTCTATTGAGAGACTCCCTCTCGAAAAAGGTTCGCATCGGGGAGGCCAAGGCACTCCTCGCATCCGCACAGGCGAGAATAGCCCTGCTGGAAGAGGGGAACCCGGAGAAGTCGATGGAAAACTATCGGCAGGCCCTTGCGATATACAGAGACATTGAAAGAAAGGACGGGATAGCGAGCACCCTCATCGATCTTTCGGGGATCCTGGATGAACAGGGAGAGTACGAGGAAGCGAAGAGGCATCTCGAGGAAGCCCTGGAACTGTACAAGGAGATGAAGGACAGACCGGGCATGGGCGACGCCCTAGACCTTCTAGGCACAGTTCTGGGAGAGAACGGTAACTACAAGGAAGCCGAGACGCGTCTGAAGCAGGCCCTGATGATCTGGAGGGAGACCAACGACAACGAAGGCATGGCCCGGACCTTCTACAACCTCGGCGAGGTCTTCGAGAGAATAGGCGAGTACAACGAGGCCCGGATCTTCTTCCACCGCGCAGAGCAGATCAACAGGAAGTTCGAGGACAAGGAGTGGTATTTCAAGACCAAGCACGCGATGGGTAGGGTCTACTCCAAACTTGGGAGAACCGTTGAGGCTCTGGACTTGTTCGAGAAGACCTTGGAGTATTTCAAGAATGTCGGGGATAGGGAGGGGCAGGTTTGGAGCCTCTACAACATCGGGATGATCAAGGGCGAGCTCTCCGAGTACAACGAGGCGATAACCGCCTTGGAAGAGGCCCAGTGTATTTTCAATGAGCTCGATCAGAAAGAGGGTGTGGCGAAAACCTTAAACGGGCTTGGAAGGCTCCTCCTGGAGCTAGGCGAGTTCAAGGAGGCGAAGGGACACCTTGAGAAGGCCCTCTATTTCCAGAGGAAGCACCAGGACAGGGAGGGGATGGCGAGCACCCTCTACAACCTTGGAGTCGTCCTCAGGCAGCTTGAGAACTTAAAGACCTCTAGGAAGCGACTTGAAGAGGCACTGAAGATCCAGAGGGTCCTCTCAAACGAAGTCCTCATGGTCGATACCCTGCGAGAGCTCGGACGAGTCTTTGTCGAGCTAGTCGATTATGCAGGTGCGAGGACGGCATTGGAGGAGGCTCTTAACATCTCCGGGAGCCACCATGACGAAGAAGAAAACGCGGGCATCATGAGCCAACTTGGATCCGTCCTGAGCCAGCTCGGGGAGTATAAAGAAGCGAGACAGCTGCTTGAGAAGGCTTTGGAGGTTCAAAGGGATTTCAGCTACGAGGAGCAGCTGGCTGAGACCCTGTTCACCCTCGGGATTGTTCTCATCAGGCTTGAGAGGTACAAGCTGGCGAGGAGGCATCTCAACGAGACTCTGAAGCTGCAGAAGGGACTCGGCGACAGGCGGGCGATAGCCGAGACCCTCCATCATCTCGGGAAGGTGCTGAGAAGGCTCAAGAGCTACAAAAAAGCCGGACTCTGCCTAGAGGAAGCCCTCGAGCTCAAGAAAGAGTTCGGGGATGATGAGGCCGTGGCGGACATCTCCTTCAGCCTTGGATTCGTGATGATAGAGCTCGACATGCATGAAAAGGCTCGAGAGCACCTAAGGGCAGCCTCCAAGCTCTACAAGAAGCTCGACAGGATGGACAGGGTTGGGGTCTGCCTTGGGAAGCTCGGCAACATCTCGGATGGGTTGGGAGATCATGAGGGAGCTCTCAGCCTCTTCGAGGCAGCACTGGGAATATTCGAGGGACTTGCGGATAGGGGTAGTGTGGCCGGCATCCTCAACGACCTCGGGGCTGTACTGGGGGAGCTAGGGAGGTTCGACGAGGCGATCAACCGTCTGGAGGAAGCCCACGGCATCTATGATGAGCTCGGGGCCAGGGACAGGTCTTCAGGGGTCCTCTACAATCTGGGCACTATACAGTACAACCTTGGGGAGTTCGATAAGGCCCGGGACGACCTGGAGAGGGCTCTTGAAGCTCAGAGGAGCCTAGGTGACAATGGGGCCGTCGCGAGAACCCTCTACAACCTCTCCGTTGTCTTGGATCAGCTCGGGGAGCTCAGCGGGGTCAAATCCCTTCTCGAGGAAGCTCTGGAGATCCAGAGGGGTCTCGGAGATGAGGAGGAGGTAGTCAAGATCCTCTACGACCTGGGTGTGATCATAGATCAGCTTGAGGAGCCTAACAAGGCGAAGAAACTTCTCGAGGAGGCCTTGGAGATCCGGAGAGGCCTGGGAGGGCAGGAGGAGACCGCCAAGGTTCTCTACAGGCTCGGAACCATCCTGGCTGA
>CP070640.1:1126881-1141105 GCA_020354065.1 Candidatus Bathyarchaeota archaeon | reverse complement strand
TACATCAACAAGTTCGACAGGCTTATCAAGGAGCTCAAGATGGACGCGGCGGCGGTTCAGCAGAAGCTGCTTAGGGTTATCAACCAGTTCAACACCATCGTCCAGACCTACGGCTCAGACGAGGTGAGGGACAAATGGATGGTTAACGCCGCTGATGGCACCGTTGCTTTCGGGTCGGCTCTCGACCGCTGGGGTTTCACGCTCCCCATGCTACAGCGGAAGGGGCTTTCCTTCCAAGACATTGTGAACTTCTATAAAAACGGGGAGCTGGAGAAGCTCCAGGAGTTACTTCCTCTGAGCGATGCCATTTTAGACATGGTCGTCCGCAAACTGCCAAACCCAGTCGAGGCTCAGCCCTTCCGGCTTGAGAGAATCTGGCAAGGGGAACTGGAGGGCGAGATGGGGCAGGCTATGGTACGCCTCGACGACGACGGTCCCCTCGTGGTCTGTATTACAAACGTCATCATCGACCCTCAAGCTGGAGTTGTAAGCACGGGACGCATCTTCTCGGGAACTATCGGGAAAGGCCAGGATGTCTATCTTCTGATTGCTAACAGGCAGTACAAGATCCAGCAGGTCAGCATCTATATGGGCCAGTACAGGGAGATTGTGGATGAGATACCATCAGGGAACCTTGTTGCCCTCCTAGGCCTCGAACAAGGGAGGGCCGGTGAGACCCTCGTCAGCTTCGGGCACCATGAAGGAGCCGTCGGGTTCGAGTCCATCAAGTACATCTCAGATCCCGTGTTGACCGTTGCAGTCGAACCCAAGCGGCCAACGGATCTTCCGAGGCTAATAGACGCCATGCAGAAGCTCTCAATCCAAGACCCCAACTTGGTGGCCACCATCAACCAGGAGACGGGGGAGTACCTCCTTTCCGGGATGGGGGAGCTCCACTTGGAGATCGCCATAAAGGACCTGAAACGGGAGCACAGGCTCGACGTGATGGCCACCGAGCCCACCGTCGTCTACAGAGAGACCATCCAGAATAAAGTAGGGCCTTTCATGGGTAAGAGCCCGAACAAGCACAACAGGATCTGGTTCGATGTCGAGCCTCTGGATCCGGTCATCATAGACCTGATAAAGTCGGGGGAGCTCAGCGAGTTGAGCTCCCGACGCCAGAGGGAGGAGGTTCTCCATGAGAAAGCGGGATGGTCAACACGGGACGCAAGGCGGATCGTGGCCGTCAACGCCAACGCCAACATCCTCACGGACCAGACGACAGGGATCCAATATCTCAGGGAGGTCCTCCAGCACCTCGCAGGGGGGTTCCAATGGGGCATTGAGTCAGGTCCATACGCGGGAGAGGCGGTCCGAGGGGTCCACGTGACCCTGAATGACGTGCAGCTTCACGAAGACCCTGTCCACAGAGGACCCGCCCAGATGATGCCTGCAGCCCGCCAGGCTCTCTTTGCGGCCCTCCTTTCGGCGGAGCCGACGCTGCTGGAGCCCATCTATAAGATTCAGGTCCGCATCCCCCCTGATGAGCTGGGGAATGTGACTGGTCTGCTAAGTCGGAAGAGGGGGAGCATCCACAGCGTAGAGCAGCAAGGGCCCGCTGTTACTGTAACCGGGATGCTTCCGGTCGCTGAGACCCTGGGCCTATCCCAGGAGATGAGATCTGCGACCTCGGGGAGCGCATTCTGGCAGAGCACATTCGATCACTGGGCGCCGGTGCCTCCGACTCTTCTGGACGAAACCGTTGGAAAGGTCAGGACCAGGAAGGGCCTAGAGCCAAAACCGCCGCCGGCGAGCCGCTACATCGTCAGGGAGTAGTTCTAACCATTTTCTGAAGACTCTCCTTTTTGGAGAAGACATGCGCAATGTTTTCTTAGTCAACCTTTTGTTCTCGGTCAAACAATTCACTAGGGTAGGTTGTATGGCTCCATGCTGTTCCTCAACGAGGGAGAGATCATACGGAACGCGGCCTCAGATAAACTACGGAGGCTCAGGAGAGACGCCCTTGACATCTTGAGTAAGGCTGTCGAAGCAGTGGATCCGAAAAAAGCGGTACAGCGAATGTTGAAGATTGAAGGGAAATTTCTTAAAACAGCCGACATCGAACTAGATCTTGAGAGATTCAATCGAATATTCGTTGTCGGAGGGGGGAAAGCCGGGGTCCCCATGGCAGAGGCTGTGGAGGCGATTCTTGGGGACAGGATCTCTGACGGAGCCCTGAACGTCCTGGAAGGCGCTGAGACTGGCTCAAGCCTCACAAAGATTCGGTTGATTGGAGCGTCTCACCCCATTCCCGGAGAGAGCGGTGTCCGTGGCGTAGGCCAGATGATGTCGCTGCTGACAAAGACTAGAAAGGATGATCTTGTGATCGTGCTCATCTCTGGCGGCGGCTCCTCCCTCATGACCTACCCGGCAGGTGACGTATCTTTATCCGATGTCCAATTCTTAACTGATCAGCTGCTGAGGCGTGGGGCTACAATCAACGAGCTCAACGCCGTGAGGAAGCACCTCTCAGTGGTCAAGGGGGGCCTCATGGCGAAGCTGGCCTCTCCCGCCAGCGTGCTGAGCCTGATTCTCTCAGATGTCGTGGACGACCCCCTGGACACCATCGCCTCTGGGCCAACCGCTCCCGACCAGACGACCTTCGACGACGCTATTGAGGTCTTGAAAAAATATTGCTTCTGGGGGAATGCCTCTGAGGCCGTTCTTCGAAGGCTGGGGAAGGGATTGAGGGGTGAGATCGAGGAGACCCCCAAGACAGGGGATCCGATCTTCAAGAGAGTCTATAATGTGGTTGTGGGAAGCAACCTCACCGCTGCTAGGGCCGCTCTGCGAAGAGCAGAAGCCCTGGGATACAATTCAATGCTCTTGTCGACGAGCATGGAAGGGGAAGCGAGGGAGATAGGGATTATCCTTGCCGGTTTGGCAAAGGAGGTAAGAGCGCGGGAGTATCCCGTGGAGCCTCCGGCGGCTCTGATCTTGGGGGGTGAGACCACCGTCACGGTTGGAGGAGACGGCGTCGGAGGCAGGAACCAGGAACTGGCTCTGAGTGCGTCTACAAAGCTTGAGGGGATGGACTCAATTATCGCATCCCTGGCCACCGATGGCATCGACGGACCCACAGACGCTGCCGGTGCTATCGTTGACGGGTCGACGATGAATAAGGCGAGGAGTATGGGCCTGGAAGTCTCGCGGTTCCTTGATAACAATGATTCGAATCAGTTTTTCAGCAGACTCGGGGATGCCTTAATAACAGGTCCGACAGGGACAAATGTCAACGACATCATGTTGATCTTGGTGGTCGACTGAAGCCGAGATGGTGCTATTGAAAAGGAAGAGGAAGAAGATCAAGAATCCGGATGAGCTGCGAGAGGCGCTGGAAGACTTCCTCCGAGAGCTGGAGTACCTGGCAGATGTAGTTGTGGTGGAGGGGCAGAGGGACGCGGAGGCGTTGAGGAACCTTGGGTTTAGAGGGAAGATCGAGGGCCTCTCGAGGGTTGGAGTCCCAGACTCGGATCTTGTTGAATCGATAGCAAGGGAGAATTCTTCCGTTGTGATCCTCACGGACTTCGACGAGGAAGGTCGTCGCATCAATGGTCATCTCTCAAGACTGTTCGAGAGGAGGGGGTTGAAGGTAGAGAGGGGGCTGAGGAGGGAGGCGGGCAGGCTGATGGCCTCCATCGGCGTCTACGCCATTGAAGCCTTGGACAGCTCGATCGTGGGATGATAATCCAGTAACCTTTTCGCCTATGTATTCTGCATTATTATTCCTTTCTCACATTCGGGGCGGAAGAAAATATAACCAAGCCATGAGCAGGTTATTTGTAGTAAAATGATCAAGATCGACAAGGTGGAGGTCAACGGCAAGACATTCCATGCACTGAAAGTAGAGCTTAAAAACCTCCCGCCCCTCCTTATCATAAACGGGGAGAAGGGCTTCGTGATGTGTGGCTACCTGAACATCGATGCGGCCGAGTCCCTCGGTGCTGCCGCAGTCGTTGTTTCGGGGGTGAAGAACTTTGAGGATGTCCTCAACGCTCAGATAAAGGCCGCGACGACCAAGGCAGCAGCCCTGGGCCTCAAGCCCGGAAAAGTTGTACGAGAGGTTATAGGTGCTCTAGCCTAACACTGGATCACTTTGCAGAGCAACTTCAATTCTCTTTTCCGTCGCTCAATAACTCGCATCACGGAATGATCAATTGGTCTTATCGATTTAGACTCGTCTTAAAGGAGTTCGATTATCTTCCTAGAGGAGGTGTGCCCACTGATGATTCGGGCTGGCCGGCCGAAATGTTTACGGAGCAGCTTCAGGGCCGCAACGTTCGCTTTTCCTTTTTTCCTCTCCGCTTTAACCCGTATGAGGTAGTGGCGGTCATCAATTTTCTCGATTTCGTCACTGTCTACCCCTGTCTTCACATCGATGATAATCCTCATTGAGGTTTCTCCTACGATTGGAGTGTCTATACCAAAATAACCTATCGGTCCTCCTCCACCTCTAATCTATTTAACATGCCCTTCATGATGAGAAAAAGGGATTTTTTTCTTCTTGGGGGGGCCTCGTATCTTTTGGTGGGTACTCAGAGATCAGGGAAGCTGTCTGCCTTGGAGCCCAAGGCCTCTCGGAACGCTTCAATTGTCTGTTCGGGAAAATCTCTGAGGAGGCTCTCAAACACCGACTTTGCCAGATATTTCTTGAAACCTTCCTCGTCGAGTCCCGGCCTGTACTTCCTGCGCACTCCGCCTTTGCAGGTCTCTTCCTCGTAGGATAGGATCTTCTCTTCGCACATGCTGTTGAGGAAGTTGATTATGGACGCTCGGGAGATGGTCTTTCCCTCTTTGAGCGCATCATTGACATGGGTGTAGACCTCTCGAGATGTCACTCCATCGTCGGCTCTGCTCCAGACCAGCTTTAACGCCTCGATCTGGTAATCCCTCAAGACTTTCTCGAAACCAGATTTACTTGGATCAATGACTAATGGCAATGTTTACACCTGAACGCCCTGTAAGGTAAATATATGGTGTATAAAAGTCTTTAGTGTTGAATATGCCTAATGATAGTCTATTCACTATAATGTCTCATAATTCTAGGACATGCCGATCAAGTACGAGACATATGTACAAACAGGAGAACACTGCCTCGTCGCCGATTGTGATCTCAACCTCGACCCTCCATCTTCACCCCTATGAACTCCTTATAACGGAATAAGGTTAAATCCGGCGCTGGATGTTGTAGAGACTATGAAGTTGCTTACTTTCCAAATGGGTCAGGTCAGAAAAATCGGCGTACTGGTCAGCGAACGAGTTTTAGACCTCAACCAAGCTTTCTCTGCACATCTCGGGGAGACTTTCACTGAATTTGCACTTCCTGCCGATCTTGACCTTCTATCCCTCCTCGATCTTGGAGAAGAAGGGATAAGGGAAGCCGAGAAAGTAGTGGAAGCTGCTTCAAAGATCATATCTAGGGAAGGACTTAAAAAGCTCGAGGAGAGAGGACTGCTTCTCAGGGTCGATGAGATCAGATTCAATGCTCCTATTCCCCGACCCAGGAAAAACATCGTCTGCCTGGGGCTGAACTACGCTGACCACGTAGCTGAGGCAGGAAGGACTCGTGGAGAGCAGAGGCTCCTCCCGGAATACCCGATGTTCTTCACAAAACCACCCTCTGCCGTCACCGGACCTTATGATGATATCGTGTATCCCAGGGCTACGGAGAGGCTTGACTACGAGGTGGAGCTGGCCCTGGTCATAGGCAAGACTGGCAAGTACATCCCTGAAGGGGAGGTCTACGATCACATAGCCGGATACACTGTCTTCAACGATGTATCAGCTCGTGACCTGCAGAGGCGGCACGGCCAATGGTTCAAGGGGAAGAGCTGTGACACCTTTGCTCCGATTGGGCCTTATTTGGTGACTCCCGACGAGATTGGAGACCCGATGGACCTGGAGCTTGGGCTCAAGGTGAACGGAGAGGCCCGCCAGAGGTCGAACACTGGTAACATGATCTTCGACATAAGAAGGATTGTGAGCACCCTATCATCGGGGATGACCCTAGAGGTTGGAGACATCATTGCTACAGGCACCCCTTCGGGAGTCGGGAGCGCCCACCCATTGGGGCTGCTGAAAATAGGGGACGTTGTTGAGACCTGGATCGAGAAGATCGGTTCGTTACGGAACAGGGTTGTGTCTGAGAAATAGCCTGCAAGAAGGATTCGAAATCTTTTCTACTCCATTCGTATCGAAAAATTAAAAACGCTCTGAGGTGAGAGACGAAAATGTTTATATTGCAATTCTCTGGTTTGGTGTATAGCTTCGAGGTGAAAAAAAAGTTTGAGTATACCTGGTTATGGTGGACAACCCATTATCATTCTAAAAGAAGGAACGGAGCGCAGCAGGGGCTCCGACGCTAGGAACGCGAACATCCAGGCCGCACGCATCGTAGCGCAGGCCGTAAAGACCTCCCTAGGTCCAAAAGGCATGGACAAGATGCTGGTCGACAGCTTCGGCGACGTCACGATCACCAACGACGGCGCCACGATGCTGAAGGAGATGGATGTCCAGCACCCAGCTGCGAAGATGATGGTGGAAGTCTCAAAGACCCAGGACGACGAGGTAGGCGATGGAACAACGAGCGTCGTGGTCCTCACAGGGGAGCTGCTGGGAAAAGCCGTCGAGCTAATGGACAAGAAGATCCACCCGACGGTGATCATCGATGGATACCGGGACGCCCAGGAGCGCGCCCTTGAAGTCCTCAAGGAAATCTCGATAAACGTCCAGCCTAAGGACAAAGAAACGCTCAGGAAGGTGGCTGTCACATCCATGGCCAGCAAACTCATCGCAGGGTACAGCGACCATCTCTCCGATATCGCCGTCGACGCAATCCTCCAGGTTGCGGAAGAGACCAACGGTGAATACGACGCAGATCTCGACATGATCAAGATAGAGAAGAAGCCGGGCGGCTCCCTGACCGATACAAGCCTCATCAACGGGCTGATCATTGACAAGGAGGTCGTCCACAGTGACATGCCGAAACTTGTCAAAGATGCGAAGATCGGCTTGTTGAACGCCGCTTTGGAGATCGAGAAGACCGAGTTCGACGCTAAGATCCACATCGAGACACCGGAGGAGATGCAGGCATACCTCGACCAGGAGGAGCAGATGCTCCGCGACATGGTGAAGAAGATCAAAGACACAGGCGTCAGCGTCCTCCTCTGCCAGAAGGGGATCGACGACATGGTCCAGCACTTCCTCGCCCGGGAGGGTATACTGGCCGCTCGTAGGCTGAAGAAGAGCGATCTAGAGGCCTTGGCGAAAGCCACGGGTGCAAAGGTCGTGACCAGCGTTGACGATCTTACCGGCGAGGACGCGGGATACGCCGAATCCGTGGAGGAAAAGAAGATCGGCGACGAGAAGATGATCTTCGTGGAGGGCTGCAAGAACCCCAAAGCCGTCTCCATCCTGTTGAGGGGAGGCACCGACCGCATAGTTGAAGAGGCTGAGAGATCGATTCACGACGCCCTCTGCGTCATCAGGGACGTCGTCAGGGAGCCAAAGATTGTAGCGGGAGGAGGCGCCCCGGAGGTCGAGGTTGCGAGGCAGTTGAGGCGATACGCCGAGGGGCTCGCAGGCCGTGAGAGGCTGGCCGTCCTCGCCTTCGCCGAGGCCTTAGAGGTCATCCCCACGACGCTGGCAGAGAACGCAGGCATGGACCCCATCGACGCCATCTCGGAACTCCAGTCGAGGCATGAGAAGGGGGAGATATGGGCTGGCCTTAACTCAATCGAGGGGGAGGTCTCAGACCTAGCCGAAATGGATGTCTATGAACCCACCCAGGTCAAGACGCAGGCTATCAAGTCTGCGACGGAGGCGTCGACGATGCTGCTGAAGATCGACGACATCATAGCCGCCTCGAAGATGAAGATGCCTGAAGGAGGCCCAGCAGGGATGGGCGGCCCAGGTGGAATGCCCGGCGGCATGCCTCCGATGTAGGGCTCACACACATCTTGAATGAGAGAATAAATTGTCTGAGGAAATCCGAGTCGGCCCCCACAAGCTCACGAGATTCGAGCGGGCGAGGATAATCGGCGCAAGGGCGCTCCAGATATCCTTGGGCGCCCCCATTCTAATTGAACTCCCCCCATCGATGAGCGATCCGATAGACATAGCGTTGGCGGAGCTCGACGATGACACCCTTCCGATGACCCTCAGGCGAACTCTCCCCGACAAGAGCCACCAAGACATCGCCCTTTCAAGCTTGCTGAAGTCAAGGGTTCTATGACCCAGTTTTATAAGTCCTGTCACACAAATCAAGGGGGAGAGGACAGCAGGCTTTGGATATGAATGTTTCCTCCTGGAGGATCACGACCATCTTCTTGGTCCTGCTCTCCTCTGTGATCTTCCTGATCCAGAGGACCTCCTGGGCTATTTTTGAGACGGTCTTCGAGATCTGCATCTTCCACATCCCAACCCTAGTGAGCGCCGCAATCTACCTCAAATTACAGGGATCGCAGGACACGGCGTAGCCCAAAAACGGTAAATAGGAAACCTCGCGATAGTTCTACGGTGTCGAGAATTTGAAGTTCTCGCGAACAATCTCGTGTATTGACACCCACTCCTCGGGGGAAGCGACCCGGGTCGTAGTGGGGGGCATACCCAAGCTCAGAGGCGCCAACATGGCGGAGAAACAGGCATATTTCCAAGAACACTACGACAACCTTCGGCCCACAATGCTGAAGGAGCCCAGGGGTTTCGCGGGTCTCCTTGGCGCCGTCCTGACGGAGCCCACAGATCCCGAAGCGGATATAGGTGTAATCTATCTCTGGACGGATGGCTACTTCAGCGCGTGCGGCGACAGCACCTACAGCGTCTCGGCTGTCCTTGTGAACACTGGGATGGTTGAGGTCACCGAGCTCGTAACTGAGATCACGCTTGACACAGTGGCCGGCCTAGTGAGATCTAAGGTGTATGTGGAGAATGGCGAGGCGAAGTCGATCTCCATGAGGGGCGTGCCCTCCTTCTACACCGAGACGGTGAAGATAGACGTTCCAGACGTGGGGAAGGTGGAGGCAGACATTGCCTACGGGGGCCTCTGGTACGCCTTCATCGACGCCAGCAGCATCGGGTTGGAGCCCAGCCTTGAGAACAAAGATCACTGGATACCCGTCGGGTGGAAAATCCGGAACTACCTGGCGGATCGCGTGAAGGTGTCCCACCCCGAGTATCCTGAGCTAAACATCCTAGATCTCGTTACTTTCTACACCGAGCCTTCTGTAGAGGGCGCACACACCCGCCACTGGAACGTTTTCGGACCCAAGCAGTCGTGCAGGTCCCCTGCTGGAACATGCACCAACGCCCGGATGGCCGCCCTCTACGGGAAGGGGGAGTTGAAGCTCGGGGAGGAGCTCGTGGCGGAGAGCACCATCAACACCCTACACTACGGCAAGATAGTCGAGGAGGCCAAGGTGGGCGAATATGACGCCATCCAGCCTGAAGTCTCGGCCACAGCCTATATAACAGCATTCAACCAGATCGTCATAGACCCAAGGGATCCACAGAGAGGAGGCTTCCTCTTCTAACACCCTTTTTTTCCAGATTCGACATGTCGAGTATTTTATAGTCGCACGCAACTTACCTTCAGAAAGAGGTGTCGGGGCATACCCAAAGAGTTCATAAAACTGACTGGTGGAGACCCAGATGTCGAGGCCCCTAAATGGGTCATCGACGCGGCTCTCAGTGCCATCAGAGAGGGTGGTAGGTGGACACATTACGCAGGATCCGAGATCCCAATGAAGTTCAGAGAGGCGGTGGTTGACTACTACAAGATATTTGGACCCGAATACGAACCGGAGAACATTATCCCTACCGCTGGCAGCAGCGCCGCGTTGTACATCTCTCTCGCATCCGTACTCAGGGAGGGTGACGAGGTGCTTATGTGGAGCCCCTCGTTTGCGGGACACTACAGGATTCTGAGAGAATTAGGCGTGAAGGCTTCCATAGCGCCTCTGCTACGGGAGACAGGCTACCACCCGCACCTAGATGCATTGGAGGACCACGTCAGCCCGGACACCAAGGCCATCCTCATCTGCAACCCGAACAACCCCACAGGCACAGTCTTCACGGAGAAAGAGCTCAGGACGATTGGCGATATCGCCCTAGATTATGAACTCACCGTCTTTTCAGACGAAATCTACCTCCACTTCGTGTACGATGACAACAGATTCGTCTCCACGGCCTTCCTGGAGGGGCTGAAGGAGAGGACGTTCAACATCATGAGCTTCTCGAAGACCTTCTCGATGACAGGATGGCGCCTCGGCTACACCATCGTTCCCGAGAAGTGTATTGAGAAAGCAACGAAGATAGCCAGAATAACGGCGCCGAAGCCTGCCACCTTTGTCTACGCTGCGGGTATCGCGGCCCTCAGAGGCGACATGTCATATGTCGAGGAGAGGAAGCAGGCATACGACAAGAGGCGGAGGTACTTCTGTAAGGCCGTGGATGACATCGATGGGCTGAGCTGCCACCTTTTCGAAGGGGCCTTCTACGCCTGGTTCGACGCTAGGAGCTACGGCCTCGGATCGGAGGAGTTCTGCAGACGGCTGCAGGAGGAGGAGAACGTTGCTCTCAGTCCTGGCCACAGGTTCGGGGTGAACACCAATGGCTTCATCCGGGTTCCCCTCGTACAGCCAATGGAAATTCTAGAGGATGTAATAGAGAGATTGAGCAGATTCGTCCACTCCCTCTAGAAAATTCATTTTTATTCACAGTTGGATCGAGTGCAGGGCGTTTGGACACTAGCCGCGGCTAGCCATGCGGTTTAAAAAATTAATAGATAGGGTTGGAGTTGATGGAGATCAGATCTTCAGGAGTTCCTCTGCTCCCTTGAAGTACCTGAGCACGCTGATGCCTTTCTCGGTGATCAGGTACCTCTTCTTCGCCCTTAACTTACTAGGCTCCTCGATGACTCGGAGGTGGCCCTCCGCGACAAGCCTCTTCAAAACCTCCTGGGTCGGGTTCCAAGACATGTTTGCTGCGTACATGATCCGGGTTGGTTTGTCGATCCCATCATGGACGGCGCTGAGCACGTTCAGTATTATCTCCAGCTTCGATCTCCTCTCTGTCAACTGACCTCCCTCCTTTCTCGAATCGCTCTTAGTCTCGACATGTTCTTTCCTCCCCCTACTGATCTGAGGCTGACTCGACGTTGCACTCAGTGAAGTACAGGGCGTTGTTTGTGTAGATGGACAGGTCAACGGTGGTTCCCACATCGGATAGTTGGATGTTGCCGGGGCCCTTCACGTAGAAGAGGATGACCCCGCTGGAGATGAGGGGTATCTCCGTGTAGGACTGGTTGTACACAAGTCCCGAGATGGTTACGCTGCTTCCTGTGAGATCATCGTATGACGTCCTGTTCATCTCGCCGGCAACCGTCGTACCCAATGGGACCCTGTAATAATACACGTTGTCCCAGTCGATCTCGACCCCTCTCACCCTGATGCCGCCAATTAGAATGTCCCGTCCGCCGATGTTATGGATCTTGAAGGCTGCGACCGCTCCCGTCTCGTTCACCCAGATCCGCTCCCTGCTGAAACGGACTTCTTCGACGTTCGTCCTGGTTCTGGTGACGTTGGTGGCGTAGTAGCTGACCACGGCGGTTAGGAGCACTGCTACCACTAGCAGTATCAGGACCGAGACGACCTCGCTTAGTCCCCTCCTATCCTTCCGTAGTCCGTAATTCAATTCTTTATTCCTCGACCATTTTTGGTTTTCTACTCTATACTCCTTATTTTAAAAGGGATTTTGGAGTGCATTACTATTTCTCATATCTTTAAACTAAACAAGCATGATAACAAAGTTCTTTCCAAGAATAGGAGTGTTAAAGATCTAAAAGAATATTCATTATTCTATTTCCATATCCTTACTACCCCCGTATAGACACTAATAATATTCCTAAGACAAGGGGGCTAACTCAATTTGAACAATCTACTTCATATTAAGGATTCTGCAATAATTGATGTTCTCAGGTGTACGCAAGATGAGCTTGGCAAACCTGGGTTGAACTATTTCATCGTCAATGTGAGAGCTCTGTGTGGTTGACTGATTTAGACGCACAAATAGGCATTTGGCCAAACCCACATTTTTAAGCGGAGAGCCTTCAATTCTGAGATGAGACTGCATTGTTGTACCTATCTGACAGTGACATCGCGGATCTCCTCACCATGAGGGAGGCCATCGAAGCCGTCGAGAAGGCGTTCGGAGAGTATGCCAAGGGGTCGGTCACGATGCCGCCCAGGTCAACAATCATGCTCCCCAGCTACGGAGGCAGCGTCTCCCTCATGCCCTCATATATCGAGGAAGCCAACGCCCTCGCCACGAAAATCATCTCCATCTATCCCGACAATCCGTCGAGGGGGCTCCCAACGAGTATTGCATGGATCGTGGTCAACGATCCCGAGACCGGCATGCTCGATGCGATCATGGATGGAACCTACCTGACATCGGTCAGGACCGGAGCAGTTTCAGGCGTTGCAGCCAGGTATCTGGCTCCTGAGGACAGCAGCGTTGCGGCCCTAATCGGATGCGGAGTTCAGGGGAGAACCCAAGCCTGGGCCATTGCGGAGACCTTTGAGCTTGAAGAGCTCAGGATATACGATGTCTCCATGGATGGGATAAGACGGTTTGTAGAAGAGATGGGCCCCAAACTGGATCTGAAGATTATCGCATCTGAGAGCGGGGCAGAGGCCGTCAGAGGCGCTGACATAGTCCTGACAGCCACAACGTCCAAGGACCCCGTCGTCAGGAGGGAGTGGCTCGGCGACAAGGTCCATGTGAGCGCCATCGGGAGCTTCTACCCGGATTATCGGGAGCTCGACACGGAGACCATAAGGCAGGCGAAGGTCGTAGTCGACAGCAGGGAGGCCATCATTGAGGAAGCGGGAGACATACTCATTCCCATTAGTGAAGGTGTCATTGGAGAGGATCACATCTATGCGGAGCTGGGGGACATCGTGCTGGGTAGGAAGGAGGGGAGGACAGCAAGCGACGGGCTGACCGTGTTCAAAAGCGTTGGTCTCGCCATCCAAGACTCCTCAGTGGCGAGCCTGGTCCTAAAGAAGTATCGAGAGTCTCAGAGATAATTGCCTCTCGAAGATCCTTCCAATAATAACTCAATCGTCGATCGATCTCTCAGCCCCGTCTACGCCACCAAATTACTACGGCTGCAACGCCGAGAACAGCAGCTCCCACTATGAGGTAGTCGCTGTTCACCTGGCTTATACTTTGGATGAGGTATAATAGGTTCGCTCTGAAGAATGTGTACAGCATAAGGACGACGATGATGGCTGTCACGGCGCCCAGGACCATGAGGATCCGCCTGGGAGGAATCGGGAGGGGTTTTGGCTCCTTGACCTCCGGCTGGATGGTGTATTCCACTACTTCCCGGGTCTCCCGGTTGATGTGGACGACAGCCGTCGCGTCCTTCAGCTCCACATCCACCACGAAGATGCTGTTGGTCAAGACGGCTTTACGAGGGGTGATGATCCTCTTGCGCATGCGTTTGAGGAAGCTGAGGACCAGGACGGTGGCCTCCTCCGCGTTGAGAGGTATCACCTCTTCCTCATCGACATCTCCATAATCTTGTTCAGGAGACACATCTTCAGGAATAGCCTGTTCCTGAGTTATCGCAGTATCGTCTGGCATTATTGTCTGGCTAGCAGACATCGATTAATGCTCCATATTCTCCGGCTGGATTCTTGTTGAATCCCATTTCTAATTAAAGGATGTGTGTCACATTTCTCACAAACGAGAAGAAGAACCTTCGTCGAATGCTCCATATGTTTTATGAACTTGTACCACTATCCGGATTATACATTCTTCGAAAAAGGTTAATACCTTGCTGCAAAGAGATGCCTGAGAATTATTGACTATCGGAGAGAGAAACTGAGGCATGGGAGGGATTTTGGTATGAGTGAGAGTAGATTCGAGCCCGTGATATCGGCTGAAGCATGCAAGGGATGCCTTATCTGTGTCAACGTTTGCGGTAAGAAAGGGGGTGGGGTCTTGGAGGAGTCAGATGAGAGGACCCCGATGGGAGGAGTGCTCCCCACCGTAGATGGTGAGTGCATCGGTTGCAGATGGTGCGAGCGGGTCTGCCCTGATTTCGCGATATCCATCGAGGAGGCGGAGGCATGCTGAGACCCGGACGGCACCTCCTTCTGGGCAATGACGTCTGCGCTGAGGGGGCGATCAGGGCTGGATGCCGCTTCTTCGCCGG
>CP070640.1:1119246-1126781 GCA_020354065.1 Candidatus Bathyarchaeota archaeon | reverse complement strand
TAGAACATGCACTTGAAAACACGATCTCTGGACAACCCGCCACACTTAAATCCAGACGCCCTTGAATCCTCAACGATGAGGACCCTCCCCGCGACGGACGGGAACAGCAGGCGGGCCGCTGCCAGCGGCAGGAGGGGCGGCGTCGACAACTACCCCACAGAGACCGTTTACGGTATCGGCTGCGCTCCCCAGATCCTCGAGGCCGCCAAGAGGATCTGCCTCGCCAAGGGCCGAGCCGACAATCCCCTCCCCCTCGCCTGCAGCGACACAGACGAGGCCAGGCGCATCGTTGAGTTCAGCCCCACTGCGGAGAGGCTCGCCGAGAGGTTCTGGCCAGGCCCCCTCATGCTCGTCCTCCCCGCCAAGGTCGAGTACTCCGTCTGGATCACCCACGGTGCCAAGACCCTGGGAGTCCGGGTCCCAGACCACCAGATCTCCCAGGAGCTCGCCAAGCTATCAGGCGGCGTCATCGTGAGTACCAGCGCCAACCTCTCCGGGGAGAAGCCCCCCACCAACGCCTCCGACGCCGCGAGGCAGCTGGGGGAGAAGGTCGATCTCATCCTGGATGGAGGCTCCACACTCCTCACCCGGCCTTCCACCGTCATCGACCTCAGCGGCGAGTACGCCCAAATCCTCAGGAGGGGCCCCATCACTTGGGAGCAGATAGAACAGGCTCTTGGGATCTAGAGCCTCCAGCCCTCTGGCACAAGCTTCGCGATGTTCCTCTGCAACGGGGCGCCCACCGCAGCCGCCACCGGCTCGCACTTCGTCCTGAGGAGGAAGAGAGTGGGGCAGGGAGCTTCGTGCTCGGTGAGGGTCTCCCAGTTGGCCATCCCCTTCGAGAGGATCACGTTCGCAGAAAGGTAGGCATCTAGGAACTCCCCGGAGGACTCGGAGAGGTTTATCCCCACCGCGTCGGTCCCCGTGGTGATCACTCCGTCGGCCGCCTCCAGCATCCCCGCCTCGGTCGCGTCTCCCATCAGAGCGTCATTCAGGCTTGGAAACCCCTTCACCGCCACAGTCACCCGGCATCCCAATGCCCGGAGCTCCCGGACTACCAGCCTGTCGAAGACGATCTCCCCCGCATTGTCCGCGAGGTAGAGCAGATCCATCTCCTGCCTTAGCAGAGACTCGAAGGCGTCCAGGTCGTCGATATATAAATCCTCGTCTCCCAACCGGCTGAATACCTCCCTGAACTCAGGGCTGTGGTCGGGGACATCGTACTCGATGACATTCCCGACGCAGGCAACCAGGCAAGCCATCCTCAACCGCTCAGTGGCGGGCCGGGCGTTGACAACCGCCTCCAGCTCGGGGAGGATCTCAAGGGCCATCCTGTTCGCCTCATCTTTTAGCTCCAGGTATGGATCAGGGCACCCCGTGACCTCCCGTATAACCCTGTCCCTGTGGGATCCGATTGTGGCCGCGACCGCCTCCTGATCATACTCCTCCCCTATCAGCCTCAGAATATGCCCGACAGCCTCCCGCCTGATGTCCTCGTCGTCGGTTGCCCTCAGGATCTGCTGGTACCCCCTGTGGAGGAGGCAGAAGCCACAGCGCGAACCCACCTTCATCGGGAAGCCTCAGACGCATGATGGACCATCAAAATAAAAAGGCTGGGGTCGCCCAATACCCAGAAGTAGCCCATGATCAAGGAATTCAACCTCCTAGCCACCTCCGAGATCCGGAGGGAGAGCGAGGCCTGCAGCGAGCTCTGGATGCTCCTCAGGGCCGCGGGGGACGAGACCCCCATCCTCGACAGGAGCCCCATCAGGGGCCTCATCGTCGCGAGGACGAGCCTCGATCCCGTCGAGGCCATCAGGAGGCTGAGGATCGAGCTCCACGAGGATCCTCAGATCTTCAGAGCCATCCTCAGGGTCATGCCGGTTGAGGCCTCGACTCCCACCGATCTGGGGGAGATCGTTGATAAGACTAGGGACCTCGCCTCTAAGATAGGGGAAAGCGAGTCCTTCAGGGTGACCCTGGAGAAGAGGAGGACCGGGCTCCGGTCCCGGGTGGTCGTCGAAGCCGTCGCTGGGGTTATAGACAGGAGGGTGAATCTTGAGGACCCCGACTGGATCGTCCTCGTCGAGATAATCAGCAGAGTCACGGGCCTATCTGTGATAGCCTCAGACGGGATCCTGAACATCCAGAAGGAGAGGGCCAAGCTATCTGCGGAGGGGTAGAAGCGCCCCCCTCTCCACCAGGAGCCTAGTCAACGCCTCCTCCCTAGGCCCTCCGACTGCCTCCAGCTCAGCGTCAGAGACACCAAAAATCCCCCTGATCTCCTCAAATTTATCCCCCTTGAACTTCAGAACCGAGTCGTCCTCCTCACCAAGAATCCTGGACGCCCTCTCGAACGCCTCCTTGGCAAGCCCGGGGTCATCCGCTAGGACGAGGAGAGCCACTCTCTCGGTGGCCGGGGTGACTCCCATCAGGTCGAGAGCCTGGGAGATCTGGTCTCTGCAGGATGCGTAGAGGAGCGCCTCGATGCCCAAGCTCCTGGAGATGGCCGTTCCGGTCTCGAAGGCCCTCACGGCGTTCACCGTCGCGAAGAATAGATGCCCCCAGCCCGCCACCATGCGGGCGTCGAATATCTGGAAGACGCTGGGGGAGACCGCCTCGTCCAACCGAGCCAGGAGCCCCTCCACATCCCTGACGGGGACGCCTCTGAATCCACCGATGGCTACGGCCCGGTTCGAGCCTTTGATGATGGAGGTCCTGACCATGCCGCTCTACCTAATGGTCCCCTTGAGGGCCAGGGCGATCTCCGCGACCCGCCTCCCGACTCCCTCAGCGTTGGTCATGGCCACCGCGTCCCCCTCGGCCCGGCGCCAGCCCTCGTCCCCCTGGAGAGAGGCTATACCGAAATGGCCTCCGGAAAGGGGATCCCCCACGGCCCCGACCACCACCATGCCGTGCATCAAGCCGAACCTGACCAGGTGCTCAGCGACCTGCTCTGCGCCGCCGTGTCTGAGGCCTGAGAGGGAGAGGGCGGAGGTGACCTTGTCCCGGAGCCTGTTACCGTTCATCTTCAGGGAGCGGCTCCTGTCCATCATGTTCTTCATCACCCCCGGGACGCCGCCGAAGTAGCTGGGCGCCGCGAAGATCACTGCGTCCGCTTCCAAGAGCCTCTCCTTGATCATCGCCATGTCGTCCTTCCCGTCCTGGGGGCATCTCCTCTCCCTGGCGCAGGTGTTGCACCCGGTGCAGGGCAGGATGCTCAGCCCAGCGAGGCTCAAAGTCTCCGTCTCGGCTCCGGCCTCCCCTGCCGCATCGAGGGCGGCCTTGAGCAGCCTCCCCGTGTTCTTTCCCTCCCTGGGGGAGCCCGAGATCCCTAGAATCCTGACTCTGGACATGTCGATCAGAACAGGGAGGACCGGATAGAATAAAGGTCTTCCCCGATGAGCCATATCAGCGGTTTGGGGTCGCATCCTACTGCTAGAGCCCATCCATTTGGATCACCGACCATCCGCCGTCTTCACCACGAAAGGATGGGGGGATGCAAGTCCTGAGAGAGGAAAGGCTCCCTTTTAAAGTCGTAGCACGGATATCTGGTCGATATAAATGGAGGACGGGATGTGAAGATAGGGATAGCTAAACTGCCCTTGACTGGCTCCTTCGTGGCTTCCAACCTCGCGAAGGGGCCTGATGCGATAGACTCAATGGAACTCTTGAAGCTACTGGAGGGAATGGGATGCGAAGTCTCCGAGTCCCGGACTGCGACGTTGACCCAAGAGGAGGAGAAGGAGTACGGAGCCTGGCACAGGCTGGGCCTCGCCTCCCGTCACCTCGCCGACATCGTGGCGGACCAGAGGAGCAGGGGCCTCTTCCCCCTCGGCCTCCTGGCCAACTGCAACGGCCTCATGGGGATGCTCGCCGGCCTTCAACACTCCGGATCTACAGCCATGCCCCTCAGGGTCGGCCTGGTCTGGATAGACGCCCATGCAGACTTCAACACCCCGGAGACCACCCTGAGCGGGATCCTAGGGGGGATGCCCGTCGCCGTCTCCACCGGCCTCTGCCTGCACAGGCTCAGGGCGAAGTGCGGCCTCGACCCCGCACTGCCCAGCCGCTATGTGACCATGGCCTGCGTTAGGGATACCGACCCCCTGGAGCAGGAGCTCCTAGACAGGTCCGAGATCCAGCAGATCAGCGTTGACCACATCAAGAAGCTCTCACCCGTCGTCGACCTGGAGATGGAACGCCTCGCCACCCACACAGACCTCATCTACGTCCACGTCGATATCGACGCCATCGACCCCGCTGAGGTTCCCGGCCACGGCCTCACGGTGCCCGGCGGCCCCACGAGTCTGGAGCTCGCAAGCGCCCTTGAGATGATGTTCGAGCATCCCTCAGCCGCGGCTTTCGGAGTCGCCGCCTACCCCGCGACCCGGGACCCTGACGGGAGGTCGATGAGGGCGGTATTCAACCTGATCGAGGGCGTCGTGAGGGGCCTGAGGGACAGGGAGGGCTAGATGACCAGGCTCTCCCTCTCTGCGCGCCTTTTGTGGATCCCTAGGTCCGCCACTCTGAAGCGGCGCCCCCCGTAGAGCTCCACCTCCTCCTCCCCGCCGTGGAGGGCCGCGGCGACCCGGGCGACCGCGTCGCACTTCATAATGCCGCTCCCGCTGCCCGCGCCCACGTAGATCATCCGGGGGATGGAGGTCACCACTGGGATCTCGTCGAAGCTGTTGATGGCGTACTGGTCGGCCCACATGTTCATCGGGCGGACATCCTTGAAGCAGGGGAAGTACTTCACAAGGGCGTGGTAGACGTTGTTTGTGTAGTAGTCCTCCTCGGCCTTGGGGTCGTCCTCCAGCTTGAACCTGCGACCAAGATTGTCCGCGCATCCCAGCCAGATGCTGCCCTCCGAGAGCTCAGGCCTGAAGAGGATAGAGGCCTTCGGCAAGACCGTGAGGGGCATGGCCCCGTAATCGTTCAGGCCCTCCACCTTGAAGAGGCCGTCGAGCCTCGGGTCCTTGAAGGCGAAGAGCTGCCGCTTCTTGGGCCTCATGAAGGAGTCGAAGCCAATGGGGTCCAGGAGCGACTCGGACCAGGCCCCTGCGGCGATGACGGTGGTCTCCGCCTTGATCTCCCCCTTGCTGGTCTCGGCCCCGGCTATGTGGGTGTCCTGCCAGACGAAGGGCTCCCCGGGGATCTCAAGCTCCTCCACGGGCTTCAGGATCAGCCTCGAGGCCTCGGTGCCGTAGCTGACCTCCCCGCCGAGCTTGAGGAACTCCTCCTCGTAGGCCCGGGTGAGGGCGTCGGCGTCGAGGCTACCGCACTTCCTGCCCAAGACCCCGTAGTCGACGGGCTTGAGGCCGAGAAGCTCCGCTTCCTCATCTTCGGCGAAGTCAGTGACCAGATCTGGGATCATCTCCTCCAGCTCCTCCCTTTCCAGGACCCTCATCTCCGCGCCCCACCCCCTGATCCTGTCGAAGGCAGCCCTCTGGCCGGTGTACTGCTCCTCACTCAGAAGGAACAGATAGCCGATGTAGGAGAGGTTGATGTGGTAGCCCAGATCCTCCTCCATGTGCTTGAACCAGTCGATTGTAGAGTCAGCTAGGAGGAAGTTGGTCTCCGAGGTGAAGAGGTTTCTGAAGGCCCCCTCGCTCTTCGCGCTGTTCCCCTGCCCTGGGCCGCCGAGCCTGTCGATGACAACGACCCTCTTCCCAGAATTCTGGGTCTTCAGGTAGAAGGCGGAGCTGAGGCCGAAGATCCCTGCCCCGATGACCAAGATGTCGCATTCCATTGTGATCACTAATTGGAGTATCAAACCATTTTTAACAATATACACCGGAGAGTTAGCAAACCAAATCTAGCTAGGGGCTGAGCTTCCTCCGGCTCTCGGAGAGGCTCCTGAGCTTCTCTTCAAACGCCATCCCCCTGACCCTGGGGGGCTTCACCAGGAGCTCCTCTGCGACCCCGTCCGTAATCATTTGGAGGAGGGCCTCGCCGCCTGAGCCCAGGAGGTCGACCAGCCCGAAGCTGAAATCCCCTATCCTCCGGGGGATGGCTCTCTTCTCAAGGTTGTACTTGCTCCGCAGCCTGCAGAAGACGAAAGAGGACTCCGCCTCTCCCAGGACATCGCTGAGGACCCTGTCCACGGTGGTGAGGAGAATCCTGTCGAAGTCAGTCTCTTCACGGCGCGCAGTCAGGGGATGGTCCAAGTTATACTCACTTTGAAATAAATGCTCCGAAGCCCAGCTAAGGGGTTCGTCACTCCAAGCTGTCACTCTGGGTAACACCGGGAGCCGCCTAGAGGAACCAATGCAAGAGTTGTGGGGTCTGTATACGGAACCTTAGCGAGTGACGAAAGAGATGAAGATCTCATCTTTCCCAAGATATGGTAATACAGCCTCCCTAAGATGTTCTGTGAGAGGTTCCACTGGCTCCTCACGAGCCACAACGAGATTGACGTAGACGAGGAGACATTAGCGAGGGTGCTGAGGGCAGAGGAGGACATCAGGAGGGGAAGACAAACAAGCACGGGAAGCGGGATCGGAGGGGATCAGGATCCGACATTACGACAACGAGGGATTCGCGATAATAATATAGGCTCTCTAACCTCTCGCAGCTACATCTCTTGATAACTTTTTATCCACTCATCACCGACTTAATCATGTGTTCAGAGTCTGGGCGTACTCCCTCCTCAGCATCGCCCTTGTGAGCATCCTCTCCATAGCGGGCGTCTTCACCCTAACGCTTAGGAAGGAGCTGCAGAGAGATGTCCTCCTGTACCTGGTCAGCTTCTCGGTGGGTGGCCTCCTCGGCGGAGCCTTTTTCCACCTCCTCCCCGATGCGGTCGAAGCTGGCGGCTACACACTCAGGGTCTCGGTCTACATCCTCTTCGGCGTCCTCGGCTCATTCGCTGTCGAGAAACTCCTCAAATGGAGGCACTGCCACGTGCCCACCACAGACGAACATCCCCATAGCTTCGCATATATGAACCTCTTCGGAGACGCTGTCCACAACTTTATAGATGGCTTGGCTATCGGGGCCTCCTACATCGTTTCCAGTCCCACAGGCTTCGCGACCACCCTCGCCGTCTGCCTGCATGAGCTACCCCAGGAGATAGGGGACTTCGGAGTCCTCCTCTACGCCGGATTCGACAAGCAGACCGCTGTCCTATATAACTTTGCGACAGCCCTGACGGCATTCCTGGGGGCGGCGTTAGCGCTCATCCTCACCGCTAGCACCGCTGGCATGGTCTCTTTCTTTATACCCTTCTCCGCAGGCAATTTCATCTATATCGCGAGCTCCGACCTGATCCCCGAGCTCCACTCCGAGGAGAGGATTGGTCGCACCCTAATCCAGTTCTTACTGATAGTTCTAGGTTTGGCCATCCTCTACGTGATTTGAATCCACATTGGGAAACTAATTTGAAAGAAGGAGATGATTCCAAGCAGCAATTGAGGCTTCTCCGTGCATCGGGACAGAAACATAAACAGCCTCATCGGATTCTTAAGCTCGACTGTTTATTATGGTTCGGTGTTCGGGCTTTGTTGAGGCAGGTGTTGGAGATCTACGAACTG
>CP070640.1:1113783-1119146 GCA_020354065.1 Candidatus Bathyarchaeota archaeon | reverse complement strand
GGAAACAGTTGAGCCTTTGGCGTACGGGCCTTCCCCGGTCACAGATCCGTAGTTGCTGACTATGGATAACTTGGGGAGCCAGAGGTCCTCGACCTCCTTAGGGGTGGGTATGTCCGGGACTATATCAACTGAGTAGGATGGGTCAGGCCGCTGCTGCGATATGAGGAGGAGCCTCGTCCCCTGCGCCTCGACGTACAAGGGAACCTCGAGTAGATTCCGTTGGGATTCAAACCGTCCCAGGGTCAAGTCCCCGTCCAGAGAGTGGACCCAGTACTCTCCCGGGGGGAGGCCGAACTGGTCCAGGTTCAGAGTGTAGTTAATGTTAACGAGCTGCGGATAGTAGTTCGAGACTCCCGCCAAGATGACTCCGTCCTCTATCTCGGACTGGGTGATGATCATATTCTCAGTCCCACCCGTCGCGAGAGAGCCGTTCAGCTGGAGGAAGCTCTCGGCGAACGCCCTTGCGACAGTCCTGTACAGGAACCTCGTGTAGTTCAACTCGGGGATGAACACTTCTACGACGTCTTCATACTGGACGCCAAGTCCTCCTTCTGGGGGTACGGGCCCGCTGACCAACCCCCAGTACAGTATTGATCCTTCTTTGGGGTTGGAGGAATTGTGGTACAGCACGAGAGGACAGTGCTCCATCTGCGTCAGCTCTCCCCCCTCCTCGCCGACAAGATAGAATTCGCCGATAGGGTGGTGGTTTTCGGTCAGATCTTCTCTTGGAATCGCCAGGAAACTGGAATCCAAGTATTCATAAAGGAGTAGATCCAACGGATTGGGCTCGGAGATGTTGAAGTATATGTCACCACTCACATGCTCTTGACTGACCTCCTCTTCATTGAGGAACTTGACCCCTCTCGTCGCATTGCCGTAGATGTTACCGAGCTCCCAACCGAAGCCACCTAGCAGAAGAAGGTTGCCCCCGGATCTCACGTATTCGTTCAGCTTCTCGACGACCACGTCGTCGTATATATCCTCATTCGTGATGATCAATTTGTACTGGGAGAGGTCTATCTCCTCCCTGGCGAAGGTTCTCTGATTGACAACGTCCCATTCGTTGAACAGTCCCAGATCGCAGCACAGACCTATCTGAAAGGACATCATCTGATCACGAATCACCAATACCTGCGACATTGGCCTTAACGGGGGCAGCTTCGAAAGCTCTTGGTTCAGCCTATTCGTATAGGTGAAGAGCATCTTCCCCAGCGTGTCGTTACGTTCCCACATATGCCCGTGGATGTAGTGCCAGTTGAACCAGCCGATCGCGTCTACCCCCGCTAGGTAGGCAACCCAGGCGTTTCTCCTTATGTGTTCGAAGCCCCCTGCCAATCCTCCCTCGGACCAGGCTTCCTCGCCCCACAGGAAAAGATGGTACTCCCTGTCCTTAGTCGAGGTCTTGTGCTGCCTGACGAACTCGTAGAGCCAGAGGGGATTGTCGTATGCCTCGTAAAAGTAAAGGTCACCCACGTATCCGTCGGCCTTCACGTCGCTGACATCGATCCCGCCCATCCACACGGGAGGGGCCGCGGGCCACGGTCCAACGAACTGGAATACCAGAATATGCGGCCATTTACCCTTGACGTAGTCGTACAGGTGATTGAAGAGCCAGGTCCACTTCTCGCTGATCCAGTTGTTGAAGATGAGTTTCTCCTCTCCCAAGAGACCCTCCTCTCTGAGCCAGAAGCCGGTTTCAGAGTGGTAGGTCTTGTTGTACCTCCACCATCCTTCGGCGGTGTCAAAGTAGCGGAACGAGTAGCCGGGCTCCTCCTCGCTCAGCGTCACGGCCCAGACCTTCTCCGGATCCAGGTGGGAGAATTCCCAGTCTATGTACTGCTCCAGCAACCCAAGGAGCGTCGCGTTGTAGTAGAAGTCCACGGTGCTCGTGTTCCACGCTATCTCGCCGTTGTAGAACTTCCACCACCAGAAGGGGCGGTAGTTGATCTTCACGCCGGCGTCCGCGAGCTGGTGGAGGTGATCCGCCTCCCAGGGACTGTGATAGAAGTCCCCCTGAGACCAGAATAGGCTGGTGTCGGTGTCGAGAAGCCTCCTCCACATATCTGGAGTGACGATACCGCCGCTGTAGAACATTGGAATAGCGGATACGTAGGATAACGGAGTCAGGCATAGAACTGCGATGAGAACGAGAATGATACGTCGCTTCCTCAAGGTTTTGGTCAACTATTGTTAATAAATCCCAGACATAAGACTTTGGAAAGCGCGCGAGCCACAAAGAAGCCTTCCATTAAAACTCCCCCTACAATCCAGAGTAAACTCGATGAACAGAAACAAGGACAGACATCGAGAGAAGAGCTGAGTTCATGGCTGTTTCAAGCCGCCAATATTCTCCGAGGCCTCTATCTTTTGAGCTGAACGGTCAACACCCCGGAGAAGACCATGGCCATGGCGACCAGCTTTATCCCCGTGAGCCGCTCCCCGAGGAAGAGCCAAGAGAGGACCGCGATCTGTATGAGCATAGTGTTCTGGAGGATGGCGGTCTCGAAGGCCTCCAGCCTCTGCAGGGCGTGGTTCCAGATGAAGAAGGCCAGGGCAGTGTTCACCAAGCCGAGCCAGGCTATGATGCCCCAGCCCTGGAGGGGGACGCTGGACAGGCCTTCGGAGAATAGAGTCGCGGACGCCATCATCAGGGTGCCTGAGCCCATGGAGATGGCGGTGAGGCCGAGGAGGTCGAACTCCTCCTTGACGAACATGAGACGGCTGAAAACCAGGTAGGAGCCCCAGCCGAGCCCCGAGATCAGCGTCACGAGAACCCCGAGGGAGCTGGGGCCTAAGAGGGGGTCGCCGAAGAACAGGTAGGCTCCCAGGAGGACTAGGCCCATCCCCCCAATTTGGAGCCGGTTGGGCCTCTCCCCCAAGACGAGCACGCCCATGACCAACACCATCACCGGGGTGAAGTTTAGGATGAAGGTCACCGTCACGGCAGGAAGGTAGTAGAGGCCGAGGCACTGGAGCCCCTGGGCGACGGCGAAGCCGGTGAGGCCGAGGAAGACAAGCTTCGAAAGGGTACGGGCGTCTCTGAGCTTTGAGAGGCCGCCCCTCTGGAGAGCCAGGGACATCAGCGCGACTGAGGCAATGATGTACCTGAGGGTCACCAGGGTGAGGGGGCGGATCTGGGTCAGACCGATCTTGACCAGGATGTAGGAGGATGACCAGAGGAATGTGACGAGGAACGCCTCCAGGATGGCGACGAGCCTCCCCCTCTGCATCACGAACCCCCAGAACCTTTGCTCTTATGAGGCTGCCGAGGATTATATATCTGGTTCGCTGATTCCAGAAAGATCTAGGCAATAAACATCTCCGTGTTATAGGACACTGGCCAGTCACTTCCCGCGCGCGGGGGGTCTTCCGCCTATCCGACTCCGATAGTGAAGCTGATGAAGACTGCCCCGGAGCCCTTCCTAAGGCTCAGGGCGGAGCCAATCACTCCCGAGTGGAAAGAGATGGTGCGGACTTACGTAGCAAGCAGGAGCATTGACGGTCTTGAATAAGGCAGGATGAGAATTTATAGTATCTACTGATCTCATACTAGGACAACGATAGCGGGGGATTCCGGGGAGGCCATGTCCGGCGTCATCTTCGACGTGAAGCACTTCGCGGTCCACGACGGCCCAGGCATCCGCACCACCATCTTCCTCAAAGGCTGCCCCCTCAGGTGCCAGTGGTGCCACAGCCCCGAGTCCCAGAGCCCCCGCCCAGAGATCGCCTACCAACCAGACCTCTGCATCGGTTGCGGCGCCTGCGTGGAGGCCTGCCCCAACCAAGCCCAGACGATGGGGCGGCCGAAGATCCTGCGGGAGAGATGCACGGGAACGGGGAGTTGTGCCGAGGAATGCTACTCGGGAGCCCTGACGCTGTACGGGGTGCGGGTCTCCGTGGAGGGGCTGATGGAGGAGGTGGAGAGGAACAGGCTCATCATCGAGACATCGGGGGGAGGGGTGACCCTCTCCGGCGGTGAGCCCACGGTGCAGCCCCGCTTCGCCTCCGGGCTGCTCAGGGCGCTGAAGGAGAGGGGGTACCATACGACCCTGGACACCTGCGGCCACGTGGAGTGGGAGACCCTGTTGCGAGTCCTCGCAAATGTGGACCTAGTGCTCTACGACCTGAAGCACATGGACCCTGTCCAGCACGAGAAGATGACGGGCGCCCCTAACTGGCTGATCCTATCCAACTTGAAGAAGGCCGCCGGCCTGCAGGGCAAGTCGTTGGTGGTCCGGGTGCCGGTCATCCCCGGTCTCAACGACTCCCAGTCAAACTTCATGGTCTTGGGGAGGTTCCTGGGCAGCATCCACGGCATAGATTCCATCGAGCTCCTCCCCTACCACAACCTTGGAGCCCCCAAGTACGAGGCCCTGGGGCGGGACTACGCCCTGGCGTATCTCCAGCCCCCCAGCGCCGAGAGGCTGAGGATGCTTGCTGGCCTGCTGGAGGCGAGGGGGCTGAACGTGGTCTTAGAGGGGTTGGAGTAGTTGGCTGAGCTCGGCAGGATTGAGATCTTGAAGAAGAACCTGGCACACGCCGTCCACGAGCCAAAAGACCCGAAGAGATCGACGGTATTCACCGAGCCAGGGGTCGAGAAGCAGCCCCTCCCCATAAGGAAGGCGATGGCCCTCGCCCTCATGCTGAGAGAAGTCCCCGTTCACATCTACCCCGAGGAGCTCATCGTCGGCATGCCCTTCCTGGAGAGGCCCTTGGACCCGGGCGTGGAGGGAGATCAACTCAGGAGCATCCAGCCTGAGAGCATCTCAGGAGCAGGCTACATCGAGGGCGCCTACAAAAAGATAGGACTGGGCCATGCCTCGGAGCCATACGATCCGGTTATCCAGAGCCTCCAGGGGTACGGCGTGAGCTCCAAGTGTTGCCTCTTCCCCCTCTACGCGACTCCTGAGGAGATAGCCGAGGCGAAACGACTCGGCCTCGACGAGAACAGCAACCCAGGCCACCTTCAGGCGGGCCATGGGAGAGTTATGAGACACGGCTGGAGCGGCCTCAAGCAGATGGCCGAGAGAAGGCTGGCCGAACTCGACCCTACGGGGGCAGGCGGGGAGAGGAAGGCGGCGTTCCTCCGCTCCGTGATAATCGCTTTAGCGGGCGCCCAAACCCTCGCGCTGAGGTACGCAGAGCTCGCGGAGGGGATGGCAGAGACCGAGAACAACCCCCGCCGCAGGCTTGAGTTCAAGGAGATTGCCGGGGTGTGCCAGAGCATCGCCAAGAGACCCCCCCAGAGCTTTCGGGAGGCCCTCCAGATCCAATGGCTCACCCACCTCATCTCCCACACCCAGGGAGCCCACCAGATGGGCCGCTTCGACCAGTACATGTACACCTTTCTGGAGAGAGACTTT
>CP070640.1:1106401-1113683 GCA_020354065.1 Candidatus Bathyarchaeota archaeon | reverse complement strand
TAGCGCGCAGACGAGTCTGTTATCCCTTAAATAAGACGCCTTAGGGTATGATTTCTGTACGGTGCAGGGCTTGAGGATTGCCGTCATCGACAGGGAGAAGTGCAGGACGGACAGGTGTGACACAGAGTGCATCCGCTTCTGCCCAATGGTCCGCACCCGCCGCGAGGCCATCCGTCTCGACCCTGAAGGCATCTACATCGCCGAGAGCATCTGCAGCGGCTGTGGCATCTGCATCCGCAAGTGCCCCTTCGACGCACTCCGCATCGTCAACCTCCCCGACGAGCTGGAGTCTGAGCACATCCACCGCTTCGGCCCAAACCAGTTCACCCTCTACCGCCTCCCCGTCCCCCGGCAGGGCGCCGTGGTCGGCCTCCTCGGCCGCAACGGCATCGGCAAGTCCACAGTCCTCCGCATTCTCGCCGGAGACCTCGACCCCAACCTCGGAAACCACGAGAACCCCCCGGACAGGGAAGCCATCGTTGAGAGCTTCGCCGGCCTTCCCATCCACGACTACCTGGAGGGCCTCTACTCCGGCGGGATGAGGGTGGTCTACAAGCCCCAGTACGTCGACCGCATCCCCAAGTTGGTGAAGGGCACCGTCCAGGAGGTCCTAGAGGCCCGGGACGAGAGGGGGGTCCTGGACGAGATCGCCTCGGACCTGGAGATTGACCCCCTCTTCGACAGGGAGCTCGACATCCTGAGCGGCGGTGAGCTCCAGAGGGTGGCTATCGGCGCCGCGGTCTGCAGAGACGCCCAGGTCTACTTCTTCGACGAGCCCTCCAGTCACCTAGACATCTATCAGAGGGTGAAGGTCGCCCGAGTCATCAGGGGCCTCCTTAAGGAGGGCAGGAACGTAGTGGCTGCAGAGCACGACCTCGCTGTCCTCGATTACCTTAGCGACGATGTCTTCGTCATCTACGGCGACCCCGACGTCTATGGCATTGTCTCTAACGTTCACGGGGTCCGAGAGGGGATAAACATCTACATTAGGGGCTATATCCCCGACGAGAACGTAAGGTTCCGGGAGGCTCCAATCGTCTTCCATGTCAAACCCCCCACTCCCAGCGGTGGCAAAGCCCGCCCGCTCCTAGGGTGGACGGAGATCAAGAAGAGCTACGACCCTTTCAGGCTCGTGGTGGAGGCCGGGGAGATCGGCATCGGGGAGGTCATCGGCGTCTTAGGGATGAACGGCATCGGGAAGACAACCTTCATGAGGCTGCTGGCCGGGGTTGAGGAGCCGGAAAGCGGGTCTGTTACTGAGGGCGACTTCAAAGTAAGCTACAAGCCCCAGTACCTCACAGGAACAATCGAGGGTAGCGTCGAGGAAGTCCTCCGCCGGGTCGCAGGGGAGAAGTATCTGGAGAGCTGGTTCAGCGCCGAGGTCGTTGAGCCTCTCCACGTAAAGAGTCTCCTTGATAGGGACGTCTCCATCCTCAGCGGCGGTGAGCTCCAGAGGGTGGCCATAGCCGAGTGCCTTAGCCGAGAGGCGGACATCTACCTCATAGACGAGCCCAGTGCCTATCTTGACGTGGAGGAACGCCTCGCTGTCGCCAGGGCGATCCGACGCATCACCAAGATGAACGGGGTCACCGCCTTCGTCGTTGAGCACGACATCGTCGCCCAGGACTTCATTGCCGACAGGCTCATGGTCTTCTCCGGGGAAGCCGGATTGGAGGGCCGCGGTGGCACCCCGTTGAGTCTAAAGGACGGCATGAATGTCTTCCTCAAGGAGATGGAGATAACATTCCGCAGAGACCAGGACACTAAACGGCCCAGAGTGAACAAAGAGGGCTCTCGCCTCGACAGGGAGCAGAAGAGGACAGGCAGATACTACTACGTCTGACTCGCTTGAGAGGAGAATAGAAACCGTCCGGATCAGGAGTTCATCACATACACTGGTGCTATGAGGTCTCAGCTATCTGCTCGGCTACGCTCACCGGTCTTTCCGCTCCTGCTAAGGAAAGGTTTTTAGCGTGAGTTCAGGAGAAGGGCGAGCAGGGCCACGGCGACCCCGGCCACGACCATCTTCACTCCGGAGTAGACGATGTTGCTCTCGCTCACCCGGCCTAGGAAGACCCCGAGGAGGAAGAGGGTGGCCAGGGAGGCCCCTATGGAGGCCATGAAGGCGAAACCCACAGGGATCAATCCAACGAGGCTGAGATAGAAGGGGATGACCGCCGGGACCGAGGCCAAGAAGGGAGCGGAGCCGTCCACGATGGCTGCGAAGAGGGAGACGAACCGGGAGGCCTCGCCGATGATGGTGTCGCCGAGGTCGACGAGCATTGCGTCCTCCAGCTCGTTGAGGGCTCTGCTTCTCTCCGCGCTCTCCGTCATGTAGGTGCCAGAGAAGCCCGAGACCGCCATCGCGATGCCACTCACCAGGATGACGCCTATTACCGTCCCAGGGTCCGAGATGTGGCTGATGAGGGCGCCGATCACCACCCCTAGACTGGTCATCGAGCCGTCGAAGGCGTTCATCGCGAAGTACCGGCGGAGTATCCTCTGGGCCCTGGTGACCCTGAGATATATCCCCACCTCCTCCAAGTGGTCGGAGAACCAGCGGCTCACGCCGCCTAGACTGCTATCAGAGTCGTCGTCCTGGGAAGAATCGCTCAACTTATCATAGCGCTCCTGGGGCCGCCAGACGGCCTTCGAGAACCTTCAGATTGTTTCCCATATCCGAGGGGCACTCAACCTGAGACACTGGGCAGGAGTTAATAAACTTTCTGGAGCAGAAGTTTCAACGAGAAATCAGAAGCCTGCAATACCCTGGCTACGGAATAAATATATCTTATGAAGGATTAAGACATCTGAGATTCCGAATCTCTGGGAAAGGATTTGTGAAAGGTTTGGGCGATCCCAAGATCAAAGCGATGATTCTGGATGTTCTGAAGCCCCACTCCCCCTCCCTGCCCGTGTTCGCGACTTTCCTGGCCGAGCTCGAGGGAGTGGAGGAGGTGGACGTCAGTCTCGTGGAGATGGACGAGAGGACCGAGAGCCTCAAGGTGGTCCTCAACGGCCCCGCCATAGAGTACGAGTCCCTCAAGGAGCACATGGCCAAGCAGGGGGCGGTCATCCACAGCGTCGACCAGGTCGTCGTGGAGAAAGAAGAATAAGCGCCAAACGGCCGAACCAATCCACAGGCTATGGAACCCTGCGAGTGAAGGACGAGATGGAGGAGCTCACAAGACCGGTTCTCCAGCCGTTCTTAGACTCCGACACTTCCTTCGAGGAGGCCCGCTATGTTCTCTTCGGCGCTCCCTTGGACACCACCGCCTCCCACCGCTCGGGCTCAAGGTTCGCCCCGGATGCGATCAGGAGGGCGAGCCTCCACATGGAGACCCTCAGCCCCCACACTGGCCTCGACCAATCGGATGTCTCCATCGCCGACCTCGGCAACCTCATCAACCTCGACCCGCTTGAAGAAGCCCTCGGTAGCGTCGAGGAGGTCGTCAGGCGGGTGCGAGACGCAGGTAAGACGCCAGTGATGATGGGAGGGGAGCACACAGTAACCCTCGGCGGCCTGCGAGCCCTGAGGCCTGACTTGGTGGTAGACTTCGACGCTCACCTGGACCTGAGAGACGAGCTGCTCGGCGAGAGGCTCTCCCATGGCACCTTCATGAGGAGGGCCCTTGAGGAACTCGACTTCAAGCTGCTCTTGGTAGGCTGCAGAGCCCTCTCTAGGGAGGAGCTGGAATTCGCGGAGGAGAACTCCAAGAGGGTGGCGCTCATCCTTGCGGGGGATCTACTCAGAGGCGGTGTCGAGACTGGGGCCGATGCGATAAGGGACTGGCTCGAGGAGGCCTCCTCAGTCTACCTGAGTGTCGATATGGATGTGGTCGACCCTGCCCAGGCGCCAGCCGTGGGCGACCCCTCTCCTGAGGGTCTGGGAGTCACTGATATACTCGATCTGATAGAAACCTGCGCCGCTGGGCAGATCCAGGGCCTCGATCTCACAGAGATCACCCCCCATTACGACTCAGGGCTCACGGTCACCCAGGCTGCGTACATCCTGCTGGAGAGCGTCTACTACCTCGACATAGCTCGCCGGTAGTCTCTGGGAGATAGGCAATATATGGAACCTCGCGGAGTAATTACGTGAGTCTGATGGGGTTCACACCTGAGGAGGTGGCAGCGCCCAGGGGAAGGGTAGCCCCCGAAAACCTCCCCAAATCGTACCTCCTCTCGGCGGGCTACGACGGCAAGCAGGAGAAGGCTTTTCTCCGCCTATACGAGCCCGGGTCCCAGCAGATCTACCTCTGGTACGACAACACCGGCCACTTGTCCTACGCCGTCTCCAAAGAGACTCCTGATGAGCTGAGGAAGATAGAGAGGCTCGTCAACTATCCCGATTTCCTAACTTTGGAACAGGTTGAGAAGTTCGATGCCCTGGCCGACGAGGAGATCAGCGTGACCAAGGTGGTCGCGACCAACCCTTTGGCCATAGGCGGCAGGGCCGGTGGCAGCATCAGGAACATCATCGGCCAGAGCTGGGAGAGCCGCATACGCTACTACCAGAACTACATCTACGACCGAGGCCTCATACCGGGGATGCTATACAGAGTCCAAGATGGGAACCTCGTCGAGGAGGAGTACTCTCTCCCAAAGGCGATCAAGGCCGAGATAGCGGAGCTCTTTGTAGATGAGGAGCCCGAGTTCTTGGAGAACATGATCGAGTGGGCCCGACTCCTCCAGTGCCCTGTCCCAGACCTTAGGAGGGTGGCGGTGGACATCGAGGTCTACACAGCGGTGGAGAACCGAATGCCAAACCCTGACGAGGCCTCCGAGCCCATCACCGCCGTCTCATTCGTGGCCTCAGACGGCCTTAAGCGGGTTATCCTTCTGAACGAGACGGGGGAAGAGGCCGACCTGCCTGTGATCGAGGGTGCCGAGGTCCGGTTCTACGAGGACGAGAGGGCCCTCGTCGAGGAGGTGTTCAGTGTCTTGGACGAGTACCCCATCATCATGACCTTCAACGGGGACAACTTCGACCTCAGGTACCTGAAGAACAGGGCTAAGAAACTTGCCTTCGCGGACGATGAGAATCCCATCACCCTTGGTCGGCGTTTCGCCTACCTAAGGAACGGACTGCACATTGACCTATACCGGTTCTTCCTCAACAAGGCGATCCAGGTTTACGCCTTCGGGAACAGATACCGGGAGAACAACCTGGACGATGTCGCCTCCTCGATCATCGGCAAGAAGAAGATAGAGGTCGGCGTCATCTCCGAGCTCGCCTTCGAGGAGCTGGCCGGATACTGCCTTAACGACGCCCAGATCACCTACGAGCTCACAAGCTACAATGATGGTCTCGCCATGAAGCTGATGGTCATCCTGAGCAGGGTGAGTAAGATGACCATGGAGGACCTGACCCGGATGGGGGTGAGCAGATGGATCCTGGCGCTGATGGAGTGGGAGCACAGGAGGCGGGGCTGGCTCATCCCGAACACCGAGGACATCCTCCAGGCCAAGGGGGGCGCCGCCACCGAGGCCGTCATCAAGGGGAAGAAGTACCATGGGGCCATAGTCAGGGACCCGAAGCCCGGGGTCCACTTCGGAGTCACCGTCCTCGACTTTGCGAGCCTCTACCCATCGGCCATCAGGAACTGGAATCTGAGCTATGAGACCCTCCTCTGCTCCCACCCTGAGTGCAGGGACCATGAGGTCCCCGGTACCCCCCACTGGGTCTGCACACGGAAGAGGGGGATGACCAGCCTCATCATCGGTAGCCTCAGGGACCTCAGGGTGCTCCGGTACAAGCCGCTGGCCCGGGATGAGGGTCTGACTGGGGAGGAGAGGACCTTCTACGACGTGGTCCAGGCTGCCCTCAAGGTCTTCCTTAACGCCAGCTACGGTGTCTTCGGGGCTGAGAGCTTCCCTCTCTACTGCCCGCCCCTCGCGGAGAGCACCGCCGCCGTGGGCCGTTATGCGATGACTAGGGTGGTGGAGGAGTCGAACCGGTTGGGGATCGACGTGATCTACGGGGACACCGACAGCGTCTTCCTCGCCCGGCCCAGCCGGGAGCAGATAGACGAGCTGGTGGCGTGGACGGAGAAGGAGCTGGGTATCGACCTCGACGTGGATAAGGTCTACAGGTACGCCATCTTCTCCAGGCGGAAGAAGAACTACCTCGGGGTCTATCCGGACGGCAGCGTGGATATTAAGGGGCTGACGGGGAAGAAGAGGCACATCCCGCCCCTGTTAAAGGAGTCCTTCCTTCGGCTCACTGGGATCCTGGGCGGCGTTAGGGCTCCCGAGGACCTGCCCGCTGCGAAGGAGGAGATCCAGGGCCTAGTGGAGTCGGCGCACAGGAGGCTGAAGGAGAGGGACTTCGACCTCAGCGAGCTCGCGTTCAGCGTGATGCTGGGGAGGAGGCTGTCGGCGTATGAGACGAACCCCCAGCACGTGAAGGCGGCGAAGATGCTGGCGGCGCAGGGCATAAACCTCGACATCGGGGACATCATCAGGTACGTGATCACCACGGACGACGTGAAGCCCGTCCAGATGGCGTCCAACAGGGACGTGGACATCAACAAGTACGTCGAGCACCTGGAGTCGATGTTCGAGCAGCTCCTCGACGCCCTCGACATGGACTTCGACCTCATGGTGGGGCGGCCGAAGCAGACATCGCTGGGGGCGTTCTTCCCCCGCTGAGACACAAATAAGCTTAAATAGATTACCCGTGACCCCGATCGGGGAAAAGGAATGACCGGTGAGTGCTTTAATCCGAGCGTCGCCTTTTCCCGCGCGTTCTAGCTCCGATTCTGTAATCAATCGCTTCTGTCCTTCCTCGAGTAAAGGGAGGTCCCTCTAGTGGCTGGGCACTGGGAGATAGACAGGAAGCTCCTAGAACATTTGGCTGAGGTGTCGAGGCTCGAGCTGACGGAGGAGGAGCTGGAGAGGTTCACGGACCAGCTGAGGGTGATCCTAGAGGCGTTCAGAGAGATAGACGAGGTCGATACCGACGGCGTCGAGCCAAGCTTCCACCCCTCCGAGCTGAAGAATGTATTGAGGGAGGACGTCGCCGAGCCCTGGGACTGGGATCCGCTTGGTAACTCTCAGCATAAGGAGGGCAGGTACTTCAAGGGGCCGAGGATCGCATGAAGGACCTCATCCGGAGAGCCAGAGCCCTCGACGAGGAGTACAACATCTTCAACTCGATCGCTGAGGAGGTAGAGATCGAGGGATCTGGAAGGCTGGAGAAGGTAGCGGTATCGGTGAAGGACAACATCTGCACGAGGGGGATGCAGACCACTGCTGGCTCGAAGATCCTAGAGGGTTA
>CP070640.1:1088721-1106301 GCA_020354065.1 Candidatus Bathyarchaeota archaeon | reverse complement strand
GGTCACCCTCGACCTGCACGCCAACGAGGACGTCGAGCTCGCCAACGCCGCCGACGCCGTCTTCGTCCTAAAGACCTACCCCCACCTCGACTCCCACGAGATCGGGGAGACCGCCGCCCGCTGCATGATCGAGACCATCCGAGGCAACTTCAAGCCTACCATGGCCTTCAGGAAGCCGAAGATCGTCTGCGCCAGCATCTTCCAGGCCTCAGAGTACAACCCGATGAAGAAGGTCTACGACCGCTGCAGGGAGTGGGAGTCCAAGGGGGTCTACTGCGCCTCCGTCGCCCCGGGGTACGCCTACTCCGACGTCCCAGACCTGGGCTTCTCCGTCTTCGTCGTCGCAAACAACGACCGGAGATTGGCCGAAGAGGCGATCCAGGACCTCCACGACTTGATCTGGAGCCTCAAGGAGGACCTGACGAGGGAGCTGCCCGGGGCGAGGGAGGGTGTCGCCAACGTCATCAGGATGGTGGGGGAGGGGACGAAGCCGGTGGTCATCGCCTATCACGACGACAGGCTCGGGGACGGCACCCACATCCTACGGGAGCTCATCGACCAGGGAGCGAAGAACTGGGTCTCCACCGGAATCGCCGACCCGAAGGTCCTCTACATGTTGGATCAGGAGCACGAGGTCGGGGACACCGTCACGGTCACCGTCGGCGGCTGGATCGATCCTATCTCGGGCGTGCCTGTAACCGTTACCGGCAGGATCGAGCACCTCGGGCCCGCCGACTGGGTCGAGACCGGCCCCATGGGCCGTGGGGCCGAGAGGCACATCGACCTCATCGCCCGCGTCAACCTAGGCGAGAACAGGCACGTCGTCGTCACCGAGAGGCTCAGCGCCCCTATGAGCGCCGATCCCCTGAAGGCCATAAGCCTGGACGTTGACAGCTTAGACATCGTCGTGCTAAAGGACAGGATCCACCACAAGGCCTACTGGGACACCTGGTCCGCAGTCGACTACCCCGTCGACCCACCCGGCCTAGGACCCGCCGACCTGAGCATGCTGCCCTACGAGAACCTGCCTTGGGACATCTACCCCATCGGAGAGAAGTGGAGAAAGTAACCCCTTTTCAGCCCCGCCGTTTTCAGAGGTCAAACGCAGTGCTCATCAGGGGTTTGGGCGTGTTCTCCCGCATCACATTTTTGTGAGGATTAACGCATCCCACTCCCATACCTGCACACCTTCCGGTGTTCCAGACGCATCAGGTATGAGGCTCCAAATCCATGTGTGAACGTTTGATGGTGTCCTGCTCCATAAACTAGTTTTAACCGTTGGATAATGCTTGGCACATGAGATCCTCCCGTGCGAGGCGGATTGTGTTGGGCTTCCTGAAGAAGCTGGGGGTTATACTCCTCCTCGTCCTCATGTTCGCCAGTCTCTTGCTCCGTAGATAGGAAAACTCGGAACTCTCACACACATTCATTATGACCTTGACTTCGGGTGAAAGTGCAGAGACCGTTCAGCTGACAGGGCTCCTTTAAACTTCTACCTCAACACACGATGATGCCCATCAACTCGAGGAGATCATCTATGACATAATCAGGGTCTGAATAGGCCAGTTGCCCCCTCCGTAGGTATCCAGTGGTCACCGCAACGGTATGGACCCCAGCCTTCTCCCCGGCCTCCAAACCTGTGGGGGAGTCATCCACGAGCACGGCATTCATCGCCTCCACTCCCAACCAATCCAGGGTAAGACGGATGATATCGGGGCTGGGCTTGGGATTCTCCACGTCGGTGAACCCGAGGAGTAGATCAAGATACCACCTCAGCCCAACATGCTCCAGAATTCTAACGGCCTCCCCCGTTGTTTTATTGGTAGCCAGGCTCTGCTTCAGCCCCTTCTCCATAAAATAGGCCAAGGTCTCCTCGACTCCGTCCAAGACCCTCGTGTGCATGGTCGAGATCCCGGAAAAGATCTCTCTGTATCGCTCAAAGTAGCCATTCACAAGCCCCACACTCTCCTCAGGGATGACCTTACGGAACATGGCGTTGAGAGGCTCGCCTATCATCCTCCGGATATCCTCCTCCGGGAGAGCCTCCACCCCCACCTCCTCCAAGACCCGGTTGAAGGCTATGCAGATGGCCCCGCTCGAATCTACGAGGACCCCATCGAGGTCGTAGATCACCAGCTTTATGCCCTCAAGCATGTGGGGATCAGAGGCTGAGGATTCTATTAACCCCTCGCGTACGGGCGCCTACACAACCCTTTTCAGTCATGCCTCTCCCTTCGATGAGGATAGGCGGGGTCCAATTTGGCCGCCGAGTTCGACCACATCCTGATCGTAGTGAAAGACTTAGAGAGATCTATTGAGTTCTACAAGCTCCTCGGCTTCGAACACCTAGAGACCCTCCAGAGGCCGAACGACAGAGTAGCCGCCCTGAGGATGGGTGAGACGAAGGTGGAGCTCATGAACCTGCCACCGGGAAAGGAGACCTACCGGGCTCCCCGGAAGCTATCTGACACAGGCTTCAGGCACATCGGCTTCAGGGTAAAGGATGTGCAGGTGGTCTACGAGAGGCTGAAGGATAGGATCCGTTTCGACTCGCCCCCAAAGGCTACAGCGGGGAGGGGCAACCGGATGATTGTCTTCTTCAGGGACCCCGACGGCGTGGAGATGCACTTCGTCCAAGAGTGACCCGTATTAGACTCCCCCCCTCAAGAAGCCTCCTAAAACGTTAAGCGCCTCTCTGCACATTATACTCTGATTCCAATGTTAGATGAGCACGACATCCTCATCAAGAACGCATCCATTTTGGACGGGACAGGAGCCCCGGCATACAAGGGCGCCATCGCCGTCAGTGGCGACAGGATCTCCGCCCTGGGTAAGGTGGAGGGCGACCTCAAGTCGGAAGCTAGGACCGTGATCGACGCGAAGGGCCTCACCGTGACCCCGGGGTTCATCGATGTCCACAATCATGGGGATCTCAGCATCCTCTACTACCCAGAGGCCGAGAGCTTCATCCGCCAGGGGATAACCACCTTCGTCGGCGGCCAGTGTGGAGACAGCCCGGGCCCCTTCGGGGATTACATCGGCCTACCCTGGTTCCTCTCCGATCTCTACGTCGACCTCGCACCCACGATGTACAACAGGGAGTGGTTGATCCCCCGGGACCTCCTCAACCAGAGGCACAAGGAGCTCTACGGGTGGGAGATAGACTGGCACACGATGGGTGAGTTCTTCCAGCGGGTGGAGGCGAAGGGCCTCAGCCCCAACTACGCACCCCTCGTGGGCCACGGAGATGTCCGAGCCCTCGCCATGGGGCCAGACTTCAAGCGGAGGGCCACGAAGAGGGAGGTCAGGGAGATGAGGAAACATGTCGAGCAGGCGATGGAGGACGGTTGCATCGGCATCAGCGTCGGCAGGGACTACGACCCCGGCATCTGGGCCGGCTTCTACGAGATCCTAGCCTGCGCAAAAGTGGCCGCCAAGTACAGGGGCGTCTACACCAGCCACAGCCACCGCACAGGACACAGAAAGTCCCGGAGGCCTGGAGAGTTCCCGCCCCTCAAGACCGAGGGCGTCCTTGAAGCCATCGATATAGGGAGAAAGGCGAAGATGCCCGTCCAGATCTCCCACCTCGGCGCCCTCTACGAAATGAGACCCGAGGGGAGTGACATCATGACCGAGGCCACAGTCAGGGCGACGCTGAAGATCATAGACGACGCCAGGGAAGAGGGGATCGACATCAACTTCGACGAGATACCCAACCACTTTTCCGGCGGTATCGGGACGACCCCCTGGCTCGTCAGCTACCTCACTCCCTGGATGAGGGTTGCGGGTACCCTCGAGCAGCTCGTCAGCGCCCTTAGGATGAAGGAGTTCAGGGAGGAGATCAAGGAGGCCATCTGGGCCGGGAAGCACTACGGCCTCAACCCCAACATCAATGAGAACTGGGCTAAGCAGCGCACCATCGTCGTCTGCAAGGACGAGCGCTTCGTGGACAAGACGCTAGCCCAGACCGCGGAAGAGTTAGAAGTCGACCAGTTGGACGCGCTCTTCGAGGTTCTCATGGCCGACCCGGAGACGAAGGCTGTCAGAAAGGGGGGCGACGACTGGGTGAAGCTCATGTTCTTCCAGCACCCAGAGATGATGATCGGCATCGACACCTTCGCCGTCGACGACAAGAGGGTGAGCAGGCACCCGCCCTGGGGCCTCCCTAGCGAGAATAGCTACGGCGGTTTCCCCAGGTACTTCCGACGAGCCTACAGGGAGACAGGCACCCTGAGCCTCGAGGAAGCGATGCGGAAGGTGACGAGCCTACCAGCGAGTAAGTTTAAACTAAGGGACAGAGGAGTCCTGAAAGCCGGGGCTTACGCAGATGTCGTGATCATGGACCCTAAGACGGTGACGGACAAGGGGGACCAGCTCAACCCCAGACAGTACCCCGAGGGCATCGTGCACGTGATCGTGAACGGCACCATCGTCGTGCAGGACTCGACGCACACAGGGGCGAGGCCTGGCAGAATCCTCCGCAGAGAGTAAGAGACAACCCTTCCGCCTCCCACCGAACGAGTGCCCGTTTTCTCTTCTAAGGGGTCTCCCCCCTTCCTAGATCAAATTGGTACAACTTGGTCGTTGACGACCTTCGAGGTCGTATCAATTAGATCTTCAATTGCCCGGCTCAAACGCTTACCAGATCCCAACCGGAAGGGCTCCATGTGATGGCAATGTTAACCTTTTTATCCCCTTTCGGCGGATTTGCACGCGGTGTTCCGGGATGGGATGGAAGGAGCCGGCGTTCGAGGCCGAGGTCGTGTCCATCGAGAGGAGTTGCAGCGCAGGCCATAAGGTCGGGGACGTCTTCGAGATCAACACCCACAAGACGGGGGGCATCTGCGGCTGGTGCTATCACGACCTCTTCCCGACTCTGATGACCCTGGCCATGGGAGGGGAGATCCCCTGGCGGGAGAACCAGGACGAGTGGACCTACGAGTGCCCCGACAGGTACAACCTGGTCAAATTCAACATCAAGAAGAAATAATCCAACTTTTTTCTCTCTGGGCTCGGGGTTTCGCCTACAAACTACTCTGCCAGCCGAGCAGAGTTTAATACCTGAGGAGGAGGGGTTTTCAACGATGGGTGATATAAACCCCCACAACGTCTGCACCTGGGGAGACCGCGAAGACTGCGCGACCTGCAGCCTTCACGGGAGGCTGAACTGCAGATGGGAGGCGGGAAAGCTGGCGAGATTCGCAGCCATCGCCCTCCCCTTCATGACCGTCAGCGCCCTCGGCGTGATCCTCACCTGGACGCAGACGGGTAACTGGGGGTTCCCGGCAGCCTATCTCATCCTCCTGACTCTGTTCTTCACCTTGGTCGAGGCCCGCATCCTCTGCCGCCACTGCCCCTTCTACGCCAGGAGCGGCAGGACCATCCGCTGCCACGCCAACCACGGCCTCCCCAAGGCCTGGAGCTACGATCCCAAACCCCTGAATGGCTACGAGAGATACGGCCTGCTCCTCTGCTTCTCCTTCCTCGGATTCTTCCCAATCATCGCCGAGGCCTACGGATACTGGCACAGCATCGCCAACCCATCTTTCCAGGGAGCCAACCAGTACCTCGTATGGGCTGGGATCATCCTCGTCAACCTGGTGATGTTGATCTCATTCTTCTATCTCCTCAGGCGCCTGTCCTGCCCTCATTGCGTGAACTTCAGCTGCCCCCTCAACAGAACCCCTATTGCACTCCGAGAGGAGTACCTGAAGAGGAACACAGTCATGAAAGACGCTTGGGACGGAACAGGAGCGCCGCCTTCTCTCGATTAGGTCGGTGTAAGAGCCGCCACCTCGAAGAGGGCTTCGGCTTCTTCACCCACTACATAGAGACTATCGCCAGCGCCTGGGCTCCAACGAGGGGCATGTACAAGCCTAAATGGACGCGTGCAAATCCCATCGCCCGTTTAGCGATGCCCCGAAAGTTGTCCTCTTCCCGTTTCTGGCGTCCCACAGGTTCAAGGGTCAGATCTCGGTGGCCCATTGGCCGTGGATGTTGCAGTAGCACCTGGCCTGGAGCACCTTGTCTTTTGTGCAGAAAGTCGCGACGGGCTTCTCCCCTGGGTTCAGAAACTTGCGGAGGATGCCGGCACCCGTGTAGGCGGTGATCCACTCGATGTAATGTTTCTCCACCATGGGGTGTTCCTCCGACCCAATCCTCACGGTAACCGTGTCGCCTTCCACCTCCACCACGGGGAGGTGCTTCTCCGTTCCCTCCTCCAGCTTCTTGTCCTCGAGGAGCTTCATCGGCTGTCCACAGCAGACCAGCTGGCCCTGACCGCTGTGCAGCACCTCAACAATGTTTCCACAGATCTCGCATTTCCACGTTTGATTTCTCTCAGTCATCTCAATCAGTTGTAGAGAAAGAACCGCATCATATATGTATTAACAAATGTGAAGCTCATCGATCATCCTCTAGGTGATGCTCGATTGAAGGCCGATAATGTTTCTCGATTCGACGTGGAAACACCACGATCATTCTGTACATTGGAGGTTTTCATCGATTTGAAGAGGAACATCCAATGGAGTTTAAAAATGCCGAGAACGCCTCTCCTGATGGACCGGTCAATTGTTGGTCTTATCTTCGTAGGGATAGATGCTCACGCAGTTTGTGGAGAAGCCAAGCTTCCGGTTGCACTTCGGGCATCTACCATCATATTTCTTAATGATGTCCTGGGGGGATTTCAGGATGTCTCCCTCGTAGAGCACGTAGTTACACTCCGAACACGTGACTTTCTGCGGCAAGACTGCCTCCCCGAATATCTGCGAAGGACCTACTTTAAAGAGTTATCAAAACCCATTGTGGAACGAGGTTCAGTGAAAAGCCATATATCCCGGCTGGCACATGATAACACCCCGAAAGGAGGCTGGAGGACATCCCGTCCATCGGCAGAAGGCTGAAGAGGCTCATCGACGGCTTGGTGGGGGGCGACAGGCGAAGACCAAAGATATCGATGACGCTGATATCGACCATCATCATACTGTTCACCGCCTTCATAGCCGCAGGGGGCATCTACGACCTCCTCGACAAACCTCCCTCCCTCGTCATGTTGCCAGGTGGAGTCTGGTCTGCAATCCATAATTACTGGGGTGAGCAGACCATCAACGAGAGCCTCGTCAGCATGATCCTCACCCTCTTCATGTTCGGAGGGCTCTACATCGCCTACAGGAGCACCCGTGTGACCAACGACCCGAGGAAGGCGAACACCATGCTCATCATCGGCCTCGGCCTCATCCTCATGGGGCTGGCGGGAAGTCACTACCTCCTCAACCTGAAGCGTAACATCGCTCAATAGCGAAAGGATTTAGAGACCGGACCGCTTCTTATCCCCGGTGAAATTTTGAAACGCGTAGGGTTCATAGGATTGGGTTTCATGGGCGGTGGCATGTCCATGAACCTCCTCAGGGTCGGGTTCCCCCTGACCGTCTGGAACAGGACCCCCTCCAAGATGAAGCTCCTCCTCAACGCAGGGGCGATGGGAGCTGGCTCACCAAGGGAGGTGGCCGAGAGCTCCGACATCGTCATCGACATAGTCACTGACTCACCAGACGTGGAGGAGGTGCTCCTTGGAGCTGACGGGGTCATCCACGGAGCCAAGCCGGGAACCATCGTCATCGACATGAGCACCATCTCTCCCTCGGTGACTAGGCGCATCGCCGAGGAGCTGGGGAAGAAGGGTGTGAGGATGCTGGACGCCCCCGTGAGCGGCGGGGACATCGGAGCCCGCAGAGGCACATTGAGCATCATGGTCGGGGGCGACGCAGAGGCGTTCAAGGACTGCCTCCCCATCTTCGAGGCCATGGGGAAGACTATAACCCATGTCGGCTGCAGCGGCATGGGCCAGACCGTCAAGCTCTGTAACCAGATCCTTGTGGGAATGAACATGCTCGGCGTGGCCGAGGCCCTGATGTTCGCGGCCAAGTCGGGAGTTGACCTGAAGAGTTGCCTAACCGCTGTGTCGGGGGGCGCCGCCGGGAGCTGGCAGCTCACCAACAACGGGGCGAAGCTGCTCAAGGGCGACCTCGAGCCAGGGTTCAAGGTGAAGGACTACCTGAAGGACCTGAGGCTCATTATGGAGGCCGCCGCCGAGGTGAACATGCCCCTGGTCGGGACTTCCGTGGTCCAGCAGATGTACAGGAGCCTCGACGCCGAGGGACTCAAGGATAAGGGCACCCAGGCGGTCATCAGGGCCGTTGAGAAGCTGGCCGAGGGGAAGCTCGTCTGACGACCTTTTTTCATCCATCAATTCATGTTTAGCAAGTTCTTGTGGGTCCGTACGAATATCTAGATGCTGTGTAGTGTGGAGGTAATCGGCTAGGATTTCCGACAAGTCTTCAAGGAAACACTGATAAGCTACGGAAGAGGCCTCAGAGAGGACAGAAATTTTAAACTTCTAAACGAACCTCTGGACAGGTCTCGACTTGATCCGTCCATGTCCTGCGATGGACTTCATGGGGGCTTGTGATGTCTGAGCAGCGGATCGAGTCAACCATAGCCATCGCCGTGTTTCTCGCTCTATGGTTGAACGGGTCGTTCTACCCCCTCATTTTGCTTCCCCTGGCGTTCACCAGGCTCTACTGCCGAAGGAGCCTCTCACACATCGGATTGGGGGGCAGCAACCTCCGGCTATCCATCACCTATGGCGTCTTAGCGGGGATGCTGGTGCTCGCGGCATACTACCCCGTCCATCTGCTCTATGCCGGCAAGAGAGCGCTGCAAGATTTGAGCGCCGGCGCCATACTCATCGACGTGGGCTGGTACCCAATCTACGAGGAGCTCGCCTACAGGGGGTTCTTCCTCGGCTTCTTCGCCGATGGGGGCTCCTCATTGGCTGGCTCCGGCATCTGGATGAACCTGATGCAGGCGCTTCTCTTCGTCTCCGTGCACCACCACCACATCTCGGCAGGGTTCCCCTTGCTGCTCATCCCAGTCTTCCTCATGGGCTTCCTAAACGGCATGGTCTTCCTCAGGTCGCGTAACCTTGCTGGCTGCATACTGAGCCACTCCCTCGTGAATGGCATGGCGATGTTCCTGCGAGCCATCAGCCGTTGAATGGCTAACCAACCTGAGAATATACCCTCTAATACTCTTCGGGGCTGCTGTGTCAAGAGGTATCATGTTGGAGAGGGGGCGAGGTCGAGGAATATTTGGGGATTCGATGGTGGCTAGACTCCTCTCCGTGGAAGGCCAGGGGCCCACCTTATTATGGGTTTATCCCCTCCAGCTTCCTACCGGGAGAACAACTTAACGGACAGGAACCTTGGATAAGAAACCAGAACCAAACCAGAGATACAGAGCGGAAATACCGGGGTACGAAGGCGACCACCCGGTGAATACCGCAAACCGAGACCGCATGACATTTTTTATGAATACAAAGAAGCCACACTTAGTACTGAGGTATTTCAATGGAACCCAAGCGCGCCCTAGTCCGTGAGCCTGGGGACAGCTACCCCGGTTGCATCTCATCCCATCCGCTGCTACACACTCTGGACGTGTCTCTCGCGAGGACTCAACACGCAAGTTACTGCGAGGTCCTCTCCGAGCTCGGCCTGGAGGTGATCCGTGTCCCCAGAGACGACATGCATCCGGACTCCTGCTTCGTTGAGGACACCGCCGTCGTCCATGGCGGGAGGGCCCTCATCTGCCGGATGGCCGTGGAGAGCAGGAGGGGGGAGCAGCTTGGGGTTGAGGCGATCCTTAAGCAGTACATGCCCGTAAGGCGGGCGACTGCCTTGGCGACTGTGGAGGGAGGGGATGTGGTCCACCTCCCTGATCGCCTCATCAGCGGGGTCACTCAGAGGACCAATTTAGAAGGGGTGACGCAGATGGGGGAGTGGCTCAAGGTTCCTGTCGACATCATTGTGGACACCGGCATCGTCCATCTCAAGAGCTACGTCACGAGCCTGGGGAAGGGCAGGATCATCGCCACGAGGAAGTACTCAAATCACCCAGCGCTAGCCGGGCTGGAGGTCCTCGTCGTACCCGAGGGGGAGGAGTACGCAGCCAACACCCTCACCATCGGGGATACCGTTCTCATGCCGGCAGGGCACCTCGGATCCCATGAGATGGTTAGGGAGGCAGGCTACGAGGTCATCCCCATGGAGGTGAGCGAGATAGAGAAGTGCGAGGGTGCCCTTAGTTGCCTCTCCATAATCTTCTGAGCCCGAATGCCTCCGTTCAGCCCTGGTCGATTCTCGGGACTTCCCTCACACGGCTCTCCTTCCTGGCGTCGGAGAACTCCAGGATGGAATGGATTATGCTGAGAACCACAGTGAGCGCGGTGAGCTGGAAGAAAAACCTCATGTCGATGACGGCGGTGTTCACGCCTCCCTCCACATCCAGGGTCAGGGTGGTGAGCCCCAGGTTCCCCAGCTCCTCGAGGTTGCCGAGGCTGAGGGTGATGATGGTGAATGCGAGGGTCACCCCGCTGGATCCGATGGAGGCGAGGATGTAGATGGGTGAGGAGGGGGGCACGAAGCCCTTCACCAGAGTCAGCGTAGCGATGATCACCCCGATCATGGAGATCTGGTTGGTGAATCCGGCGAGGTCTATCCCCGTCTGGGCGATCATCTCGCTGTATTGCGGGGGGATCAGGCTCGGCACGTAGCTGGGCAGCAAGGCGAAGATGACGAAGGTGATCGCGGCGGAGACGACGGCACTCAGCTTTCTGCTCATCCTTAGCTACCCCCCTGCATCCTGATGGTGTTGGTCACCCCCACCAGGTCGTAGAGGGTCCTCAGGCCCACAGTGATCTCCAGGGAGGGCTCCATCCCTCCCTGGGCTATCCTCTCCATGTCCGACGGGCTCACTTGCAGCTCGAGGGAGAGGGTCTCCGAAGCCCCAGCGGCGAGGTGGGCCGTTGCCGAATCCCCTGCTATGGAGTCGCCCCCGGAGTCTAGGAGGTTCACTTCCAGGGAGAGATCGGCGTCCAGGTAGCTTGGGTTACTCGGCCTCAGCTCGACCTGCATCACGCCGCCGCCTGTAGCCGGGTCCTGGGTTATCTCGAAGGACATGCCCCCGCCCGAGAGGGTGTTAGCGAGGACGGTGGAAACGGTGTAGAGGCTCAACCCGAAGGCTGCGACGGTGCCCACCTGGACGATCACCAAAATCAGTGCGAGTATCTTGCTGGGTTTCACTGCATCCACCCTTGTATGATCGAACCCAGACTAATGTAAATTAAAAAACTGACGTTCCCTCAGCCCCAGCCGATGCAAGGGTTCAATGCGATTCACCGGTGGGGCTCGACGACGACCTTGAGGGACTCCCCGGGCTCCGCAACCATTCTGAATCCACGGCTCGTCTCCGCGAGGCCCAGCCTGTCCGTGACCATCTCACCCACCCTTACCTGGCCGGCTCTTATTAGCTCAAGGGCGATCTCCAGGTCGCTGGGTGAGGCCGCGTAGGTGGTGGTAACGGTCACCTGTCTGTTCCACAGGTCGTTTATTTCCAGGGAGAGCTCGACGCCAGGTGGGGTGGGAGCAAAGATCAGGATGTTGCCGCCGTCGTCCACGCATTCGAAGGCCTGTCTAATGGCCGGGAGGGCGGCTGTGCTCACCACGACGTGATCTGTGAGGTTGCCCTCGTTGACTTCGCGGACGATGCCGGGAACATCCTCAGAGGCTTCAATAGCCCGGTGGGCTCCGAAGAGCTCTGCGAACCTCAACCGGCTCTCGTTGATATCCGTTGCGAGGACTAGGCTGGCCCCCAGGCTCCGCGCCAGCTGGATGTGAAGGATCCCTGATACGCCACTCCCGAGAACGAGGACCGTGTCCCCCTCCCGAATGCCGAGCTTCTCCTGCCCTCGGAGGACGCAGCCCAGAGGCTCGACGAAGACGCCCTCCTCATCTGTCACTTCATCTGGGAGGAGGAAAACACCCCGCTCTACGTTGATGCCGGGGACTCGGGTGTACTCCGCGAAGCCCCCTGGGTCAAGGTTGGTGCTGTGGAGGGTCTCGCAGGCGGTGTGCCGCCCCGTCTGGCAGTAGCGGCACTCCCCACAGGGGACATGGTGGGAGATGAAGACCCTTTCCCCCGGTGAGTATTGGTCCACGCCTTCTCCCACCTCGGATATCACTCCCACGACCTCGTGGCCAAGCACTCTCGGCGCCTTCTGGATGCGGTACCACTCCATCACGTCGCTGCCGCAGATGCCGCACATCGAGACTTTGAGCAGCAGCTCTCCGGCGCCGATCTCAGGGATCGGCATCTCCTCCAGCCTGATGTCGTCGTTACGGTAGTAGACTGCAACGCGCAACGGGCTTCCCGTCTGGAATAGGTCGTGGATATTTTAAAACCATTCACTGAACAGGAGCCAACCCCATTCCACTCGGATCAACAGCCATCCCACCTCTCATCCGGGTTCTACTGGTTCGGACGAAAGGAGTTAATAGAGGATGGGCTCCTGAGATAATCAAGGTGAAATCCCATGGACTGGGGTATGAATAACAGGTTGTCAAGGATCATCAAGCCTGACACTGGCCGGGCTCTGATATTGCCTATTGATCATGGCTACTTCATGGGGCCGACCAGGAAGCTTGAGGACCCCTGGGAGACGGTGGAGCCCCTGCTGCCCTACTCCGACGGACTGATGCTCACGAGGGGTATCCTGAGGTTTTCCATCAGTCCCGGCTCCGATGTCCCCATCGTCCTCAGGGTCTCGGGCGGCTCCAGCATCCTGAAGGAGGACCTCTCCCAAGAGACCATAACGACCTCCATCTTTGAGGCCGTGAGGTTGAATGCCTCGGCTCTCGCTCTCTCCATCTTCGTTGGCGCCCCTCACGAGCACGAATCTCTCGCCAATCTGGCCGACCTTGTAAATGACGCCGAGGAGTACGGCATCCCCGTGCTCGCGGTCACGGCTGTGGGGAAGGAGCTGGAGAAGAGGGACGCCCGCTACCTCGCCCTCTGTTGCCGTATCGCCGCCGAGCTGGGCGCGAGGTTCGTGAAGACCTACTACTGCGAGGGCTTCGAGAGGGTGGTGGAGGGCTGCCCTGTCCCCGTTCTGATCGCGGGAGGCCCAAAGATGGACACAGAGTTGGACGCCCTGCAGACCACGTACGACGCCCTTCAGGAGGGAGCTGTTGGCGTCGTCATGGGGCGGAACATCTGGCAGAACGAGCACGCGGTCGCGATGATAAGGGCCGTGAGGGCAGTCATTCATGAGGACATGACTGCCAAGGAGGCCCATGATCTCTACAACCAGCTTAAGGCCGGGGAGTGACTCCTCTTTCGTTTACCCGAGACCATTGTGCGGGTCTCATCCTTGATCTGCGTAAAAGAAAATTGGGAAGGCTAGAGGTCTATCGGGGGTCTATGCCTCTACTCGACGGGAGCGTAGTAGCATCTCTTCGGGGAGTGGATCTTCCCTTCCTTCTTTAGGGCCTTGATGGCCTTGGAGACATCTTTGCTCTCGATGCCAAGCGCCTTCGCGACATCCCCCGGGCGGACCGGCTTCCTGGCGTCCTTCATCGCTTGGAGGACGGCTTCCGCATGCTCACTCATCTGCATCGCCTCTGTCGCAATTTTACAGGATGTTAGGCCTGACGGGTTTACTTAAGATTTCTGTGTGGAGCAGACTTTTCCCGTTAAAAGGAAACGGATGGAGATCAAGAGATTAAAAAAATGTTTGATGCGCTCAAGCCCACTTTAGAACCCTGCCCGCTCTTGCATCGGTGTGCGTGCCCTTCTCTACGACGACCTTGCCGTTGACGAAGACGTACTCAATGCCCTTCGGGTGTCTCCGGGTCTCGATCTCGTCGCTCAGGACCTTCAACTTCGGCAGGTTCATGAGGACGATGTCAGCGTAGCCCCCCTCCTTAAGGACGCCTCGGCCCTCCAGATTGTGGACACGGGCAGGTAGGGTGGCCGTCTTCTGCACCGCCTCCTCGACAGTGAAGAGGCTCCCGTCCCTGACGTACTTGATGAAGAACAACGGGTAAGCGCTGAAGGTGTTGATGCCCGGGAAGCTGTAGGGTGGGCTCTTCGCCTGGTACTTGTCGTCGTACACGCTCGTGTCGAGGCCGACCATCCCCTTCGGGTTGGTGTAGTACTGGAGGTAGCAAGCCCCGGGGACGAGCTGACCCGTGGCGCCCCTCGCGTGGGGGTCCTCGGCGATGATGTCAAGCCAGGTGTCCCACTCGTCGGCGCCCCGCTCCTTGGCGATCTGGGCGATGGACTTCCCGTCAACGCCGGGCACCTTGCTCTTGAGGACGTGGATGTTCTCCGCCCAGCGGGGGTTGGTGTTCGGGTTGTAGGCGACCCGGATGAACCACTTGCCCCTCTGGATAGCGTCCTTCACCTCCTCACGGAAGTCCTTCACCTTCAGCCACTTGGCGAACTCTTCCAGGCCTCCCAACTCCCGGAGCCAGGGGGAGTAGAGGCTGGCCAGGTAAGGCATCACGGCGAAGCCACTCCGTGTCATCCGGGGTATGGCATCCCAGGTGATGTCCAGCTCTTCATTGGAGTCCTTTGTGATCATATCAAGGGTGGCCTTGACATTGGCCGCTTCCAGCTCGTCCGGTGGCGTCGGGTAGATCTGCCACCCCGTTGACATGTGGGCATAGTGGAGGCGGACCCCGGTCTTATTGTGGACGTCGACGCACTCCATGAGGGCGGTGATCTTCTCGTTGGGTACGTGGCCCGCGGCGATCCCTCGTCTGCGGCCGGTTCTTCTCCAGTGGGGGCAGTAGACCCCGTTGTACTCCTTGAGGACGCTGACGCCATCTATGATCTCCTCGTGGGCTGCGAAGACATCGGGGTCGTAGTCGAGGCCGGCGCTCATGCCGATGCAGCCCTGCTTCATGGCCTCGTGGATGTGCTCCCTCATCTCAGCCTGCTCTTCTTCCGTCGAGTGGCGCTTGTAGTCGAGACCCATCACCTTGGTCCGGACGGAGCCGTGACCGACCAGAGGGGCGTAGTTCATTGAGATGCCCACCTCGTCGACCTTCTTGAAGTAGCCCTCCATGTCCTCCCAGGTCAGGGTCCAGCCGAAGATCTCCTTCATCCACTCGTTCACCTGCTCCAGCGGGTAGTAGGGTTGTTTAGGGTAGAACTTATAGGGGTCCAGCTCAGGGAGGTGGTCCGATAGGAGCCTGGGCACCCTGATGTGCTCCCCCAGGGGGGCTGGCGAGCCTCCGCACTGGCCCCCAACGAAGGTGGTTACCCCCTGCATGACGTAACTCTCCGCCCTGGGGAACCACAGGAGGGTCCAGTCGGCGTGGCTGTGGGCGTCGATGAATCCGGGGGTGGCTGTCAGCCCCTTCGCGTTTATGGTCTTCTTCGCGTCGCCTTTGATGTCGCCCAAGGCCTCTACCTTATCTCCTTTGACGCCGATAGAGCCCTTGTAGGCCTTCTCGTCTGTTCCTTCGATGATGGTCGCGTTCTTGATCAGAACATCAAACTCAACCATTAGAATCTCCGAGGAATATGTGCCCTTTTCCAGATTTAACAATTTTAGATGGGGTGAGATAGAGCACCCAGCCCATACTAGAAGAAGTTCGTGAGGATCGTCATTATCACCTGGACGATCAGGGAGCTCGCCATCAACCCGGTTACGATCAGCCTGCCTTTCTCGTCGTAGAACTCCTTCCCGAACCTCCGGTCCGTGTACCACCTTATGATCCCTCCAAGGCCGAAGGGGACGATGTAGTGGGGGGGCAGGAGCATGCCCATGCCGAGGCCCATCATGGAGACAGGGGTGAAGACCTCGAGAAACGCCCCCATGACACCACCTGCCAGAAACGTCAACGGGTTGATGGTGCCTGATATGTCCCCCGTCGCCAACATCGTGAGGTAGACCTTGCTCTGTATCAGCTGGACCGACGGCATCATCGCCGTGCCGAAGCCGATGTACCTCCAGAGGATCAGGGTGAAGGCGACGCTGAAGAGTATCGTCGGGACCCAGCCCACGATCTTCGCCTTGACGATCTCCCTCCATGAGAGATCGAACTTGTCCCTGTACTTGAGATAGGGGAGGACGCCGTTGGAGATCCACGGGCTCGGCCTGAAGTAGGGGTAGCTCCAGAACCCGGCGTATCCCCTGTAGCCGGTGCTGAAGATCGGCACATCGTATAGGAAGATCGACATTATCCCCATGCTCATGCCGATCTCCCCGGACATCTTTGTGATGAGCACTAACTCTATGAAGCTACCCAACAGGAACATGTATGCGGTTATCAGCATGGACACGGCCCTGGGCAGCGGGCTGAACGGGTTGAACACCCACACGAGCGAGAACATAGTCGCAGCTATCGCCGCGAGGATCAGGAAGCACCTCTTGTCCGAGAGAAGCCCCCTGAATAGGACCTTGTAGAGATGTGCGTACCCCAGGTCCGCCTCGCCCTTCCTGTTGTTGGGGGTCTTGGAGAGGGAGTTCTTCACCAAGAAGAACACGGAGAGGAGTACGCCTCCGAGGAGGAGAACCCCTAAGGCTGGGCTGACCGAGAACTTGAAGAGAAGATCCTGATAGGTCTGCATTATATTCGGGGTGTACTCGACAATCCCCTTGGAGACGAGATAAGGGGCGATGACCAAGTTCGTCACGAATCCCGTGACCATGAGGCTGAGGGATGTCTTGTAGCTGATCATGTAACCTATGGCCCCAAAGCCGAGGCTCAAGGAGATAGCGAAGAGGACGCCCCGAGGGAGGTACGGAGACAGGTCTAGAGAGGTTAGGTCGTACCCCCAGAATAATGGGAGGTTCTGCAGGAAGGTGATGGCAAACCCGATGAGGGCGGCCAGGCCTACCAACCTCGCGGAACCCCCACCCGTGATACAAGCGTCCACGAGGGAGGCGTTGGCGGCCGCTTGGGGCCAGACCATCTTCTCGCTCCTGATGAACTCCCTCCTCAGGACGTAGGTGAAGACGAGACCAGCGACAAGGGTCAGGACCGTCGTGAGCATCAGGAAGGCTATCGGCGTTATCCAGTACTTCATGTCGAGGCTGCCCTGCACGATGGCCTCCCTCGGAGGCGACATCCAATGGGGAAACGAGAGGCTGCTGTCGGTCTGGAGCATGTATATCACGGTGGCCAGGCCATAGTAGAGGCCAAGGGTGGAGGCGCTGGAGATCAGAACAAAGGAGAGCTCCTTCCTGCAAGATCCGCCGCCCAGCTTGTGGAAAAGGGAGTAGGCCAGGATCACCGCCACGGCCCCGTAGCCGAAGTTCCAGCCTATGTTGATGCTGAGGTAACCATTGATGGCACTGAAGAGAACTGCCAGGGCTGCACCGAGCAGAATGGCCCTTCTATTTATCCCCCCTCCGTTGATTATTTCTACGGATCCGGTCTCAGCATTCTCTCTCCCTAAATCCATGGAGGAATCTCCTGCTGGGTCACCGGACCATATCCTAGCTTATAAAAGCAAGTCACAATAAGAGAGTACAAAGCGAGACTACCTCCAAGCCTTAGGATATTCACATCCTGTTACACTTTATGGGGTGGTCATAGGCAATAGGCGTTCTGGATAAAGTTGATCAGAAGATGATCAGGGGCACCTTCACCTGGCTCTCTGCACCAAGTTATTCCGCAAGGTTTTTATCCCGGATCGGAGGGGAGGCTCTGCATGGCTGGTGGTTTGATC
>CP070640.1:1083810-1088621 GCA_020354065.1 Candidatus Bathyarchaeota archaeon | reverse complement strand
TTGACTTGGGGCGCTTCTTTCTCTGCATTGGAGTGAGTGACATCGAGCGCTCCCTCGATTTCTACGAAGGGCTAGGATTCAAGCGAGTTGAGGGTGAGTCCGGCATGGGCTGGACGATAATCGAATGCGGTGACCTCAAGCTGGGTCTTTACAAGGGAAAGACGGGGAAGAACCTCATCAACTTCCTCGACGCCGGCGTCACCAAGATCACAAAGCGACTAAAAAAAATCGGTGTGAACCTGGAGGCACAGCCGGTTGTCCTGCCTGACAGCCGTCTCATCACGACCATCGAGGATCCAGATGGGAACCTCATCACCTTCGCAGGCGTGGACGAGAGCTGGGTCGAACCTCTCAAGTGCCCGAGATGCAGGGCGTTGACCGAACCAGGCGTGAAAAAATTCAGCTTCGGAGTCTTCGAGGGGAGGTCCTATGTTTGTGGGGCCTGCACGAGAGCCTTCAACGCCTTCTACAAGGATAGAAAGCTCAGCCACACGGTGCCAAAGTCGGAAAAAAAGAAGAAAAAGCGGGCTCGTACCGGTTCCAAGCACTCCAGAACGAAGGGAAAACACTAAAAGGCTTCCAGAAGTTCAAGGATCTCCTCCAGGGACTTCCTGACCTTCTCTATGGTCTTCTTGGCCACATTCTCCGAGCCAACGAGGTGCTCCATCCCCTTCTGGACATTGGCGGCCATTTCCTTCGTCTCCTCGATCCTCTCTCTCGGCATCAGCTGGATCAGGTTCTCAAGGAGCGAGATCTTCTCTCTCCTCGTTTCGATCTGGTCCTCGTAGTGGTTGATGGTCCACTCCAGGGCCGGAGCCAACGCCTCGTATTCTCCTTCATAGAGATCTCCCAGGGACTTCCTAACCCCGAGCTCCCCCAGCTCAACCTTCGCCTCGTTCACCATACCCTCCAGCTCCTCAAGGTCCTTGGCCTGCTCCAGCAGCTCATTCCGATGGTCCATGCAGTGCTCGAAGCGGGCTCTGTAGCCCCCGAAGATCTTGGTGAAGTGGTCCTCCTCGATGCCACCCTCCTGAAGCAGCTCCATGGACCAGAGCTTCAGGGAGATCGAGTTCATCAGATCCCTGGCGAGCCCTTGAATCACATCCTCAGCCGGAGATCTCGGCTCATCTTCACAGGCCTCTCCCGGCGAGTCATCGATGCTTGTATCCATGTGAGCCTCACGGTCTAGGAGGCTGTCAAATATTGTTCCAGGCTCAAGCCCTGGTTCTAGCTCTTCGATCATGTCCTCCTCCTCTAAGGTCTCCTCCGAGTACTCCAGCCCCGCCTTTTCATCGTCATCCGACCAGGAACCACTCTCCACGTTCCCTCCCTGCGAGGGTGGTTTGTTGTGAATGGTCGACTCGTCTTCTTCTCCGAACATCATAACCACATCCATCCCGGGCCTAATCCGATCATCTTCATCGATGTCTTCAGTGTGCTGCATGGGATTCTCTGCCTGATTCGAGGGCATCTCTTCCTGCATTTCCATCAGAGAATCGTGATCGAAGTACTTGTTGGCGGCCTCCACGCTGTCGTCCTCTCCTTCAACAAGGTTCTCCTTGACGTTGAATAGTGGATAGCCACATTTCAGGCAGTAGAGGGTAGCAGGAACCGTGCTCTGGCAGTTCGGGCAGCTAATCGTCTCGACTTCTGCATCTTCCTGCAAAGTGTCTTGAAGATCGGTGCCCTGCCTTTCACCTTGCATAGCGAATACTCCAAAGTATTCCGTCACCTATGTCGGGCATCGTATTTAATGAAAATGCATCCCAGATATGTTCTCCGCGTAAAAATCGAAGAACACGGCGGGTTCTCTGTACTCATGATCTCTGTTGCCCATCAGCGATTTCTATTTGGATAGGGTAATTTAGGAGATATTACGATCTCTAAACCTTTATGCCCCCTGGTTGACCAAAAAAATAAACGCGCGCGCATGAGTGAAATCACTTGGGCAACTTTGATTAGAATCTCTCAAAGTTACCTGTTCTTTGAATTCTCCATTGGTCAAAATAGAATATTATGAGGCCAAAAAAGCTGACTATTAGTTTGTATCTAAATTCAACATTGATGATTTGCTGTGGAGTAAAAGAGAAGAAGAACATAAGAACACCCAACCACCCTAATTTTGAAGGTTTCAACATGCCAATCGCGCACTTATAGTGTACCCAGACAATTTTATTATTTGCGCGCGCGTCTATGAAAAATCCTTATTTCAGCTTCAGGAGCAACAAACTCATCCACAATTTCATATGATTTTATGCGTACTCCCAGTTGACGTGGAAAATTAACATGGAAAATAAACCCTTTTATTCCGTGGTTTGAAAAACGAATTGAGTCGTGATCATTTTGACAGAGTTGAGGGAAGGGATCCACTGGGTGGGAGTCGTCGACTGGAACGTCCGAAACTTCCACGGATACATCACCCACCGCGGGACTACCTACACCGCGTACCTCATCGTCGACGACGAGATCGCCCTCGTCGACACTGTGAAGGACTACTTCTTCCCCGAGATGATGAGCCGGATCCAAGAGATTGTCAACCCCAGCGACATCGATTACCTGGTCTCCAACCATACAGAGCCGGATCACTCCGGAGCAATAACCAAGTTCCTGGACCAGGTGGACACCGAGCTCATCGCCTCGGAGATGGGGGTCAGGAACCTGAGGAGCTACTACGGCGAGAACCTGGAAGTCACATCCATCAAGGAGAAGCCCACGCTCAGCCTCGGCAAGAGGACCCTCAATTTCGTCCCTGTGCCCATGGTCCACTGGCCCGACTCCATGGTCACATACATCCCGGAGGAGAAGCTACTCCTCTCCAACGACGCCTTCGGCCAGCACCTCGCCTCCTCATGGAGGTTCGACGACGAGGTGGATGAGGCGGTCCTCATGCAGGAGGCTGCTACCTACTACGCCAACATCGTGATGCCCCTTTGGATGAGCGTCGGGAGAGCCCTGAAGGCCCTCGGGGGAGTTGACGTGGAGATGATCGCCCCGAGCCACGGCGTCATCTGGAGGAGCGACCCCGATAAGATCTTGGAGGCGTACAAGAGGTGGGTCGAGGGCGAGACACTTGAGAGAGCCGTGGTGGTGTACGACACGATGTGGGGCAGCACCGAGATGGTGGCTAGGGCCCTGGTGGAGGGCCTCGCTGACGAGGGGGTCGAGGTGAGGGTCCACAGGCTCAGGGACTCCCACAACAGCGACGTCGTCGCGGACCTCATGGAGGCCAGGGCCGTCCTCGTGGGCTCCCCCACCCTGAACAACGGCCTGTTCCCCTCTGTTGCCTCCTTCCTCACCTACATGAAGGGTCTGAAGCCCAGGAACAAGATAGGGGCCTTCTTCGGCTCCTACGGCTGGGGCGGGGGAGCGACGCGCGCGGGGGAGGCCGAGTTGATTTCGGCAGGGATAGAGCTCATCGAGTGTAAACTTGACTACAAATTCAGGCCCACCGTTGCGGAGCTGGAAGAGGCCAGAGAGTGCGGTAAGAGGATAGCCGCACGGATCAAATCCAACTAATGATCCATCTTTCCTAGCTATATCATCGGAAGAAGGAAGTTCACGGAGAAGACCATCTGGATCCAGGTCAGGATCGTGCTGAGCACGGCTCCCGCAAGCACCTGCTTGATGTTGTGGGCCTTCAGCTCGATGCGGGCCCAGGCGACTGGCAGCATGAGGAGGAAGAAGGGGACCATCTTAGCTCCCAGCTGGAAGACCAGGGCCGTGATCGGGCCGGTCACCCCCACGGCGTGGATGCTGATCTTCCAGTTTAAGGTTATGCAGAGCATGATCAGGGCGTTAACGAAGTAGCAAGCCATGAGAGCCGTGACCACGAAGGGGGCCTTGAGCCAGAGGAGTACCGTGACCCCCATGAGGTAGGAGGCCATCGCCCAGAGGAAGGGCTCGGTCCTGGAGGTCCTGTCCGAGGCGTAGATGTCCGGGATGATCCCCTTCCTCACCAGATAGTAGGTGGACGAGAGGGGGAGGATGGCCCCGAAGAGGGTGGTGACGCCCATAAGGGCGTAGGTGTTCCCGGGCTTCTGGGTGAAGATCAGTGGGACGAAGGTGAGAATTGCGAAAAGGGGGGCGTTCATCGCCGCTGAGATGTAATATGCTAGTTTTTGATTATTCAAGACGTCCCCACTTAACCTGTTATTTCCCAAGGATACTTACTTGTTTTTAACTTTTTTTGCCTGTGTGGAGCAGCAGTAGACCCTGATCTTCTCGTCCTCGACCTCTTTGACCATGGCGAAGGTGCACTCCTCGTCTTCGACCTGCTCCTTGCAGACGGGGCACTGCACTATCTCCTTTTCCGCTTTCACTCTCCCTTCTTCCTCCTGTAGTCCTTGATCGCCTCGTGGAGAGCGTCGGCCGCCAGGTTAGAGCAGTGCATCTTTACTGGTGGAAGCCCTCCTAGCTCCTCAGCGACGTCTCCCCTTGTGATCTTCATGGCCTCGTCGAGGGTCTTCCCCTTGGCGAGTTCGGTGGTCATGCTCGTGGTGGCGATGGCGGCTCCGCAGCCGAAGGTCTTGAACTTGACGTCAGCTATGCGGTCGTCCTCCACCTTGATGTAAATGGACATCATATCCCCGCAGACAGGATTGCCGACCGTTCCGACGCCGTCCGCGTCCTCGATCTCCCCCACGTTCCGGGGGTTCCTGAAGTGGTCGAGCACCTTCTCGGAGTACATCATCTCAGCTCCTCGGGGGTGAGGGGCGACAGGGCCCGCAGTCTGCTCACCACGTCGGGCATCTGTTGTATCACGTACTCCACTTGCTCCTTACTATTATCTCTTCCTAAAGTGAACACCAGGG
>CP070640.1:1079684-1083710 GCA_020354065.1 Candidatus Bathyarchaeota archaeon | reverse complement strand
TCTCATCGTAGCGAAGAGCAAGAAGGAAGTGGGGATAAACGACTTCGTCGAGGAGACCTATATCCCGAAGGGCTCAGCCATGAGGCAGAGCCTCTACGTGCCGAAGCAGTCCATAAAGAAGAGAGACAGCATCCTGATCATCGACGACGTGGTCAGGACTGGAGAGACAGTCAAGGCCCTGGTGGACATGGTTGTGAACCAGAGGGCTGACATAGCAGGCGTGTACGTGCTGGTCACCGTTGGGGATGATTGGAAGAGTTACCTAAAGGATTGCATCAGCAAGCATTCTTTCGAGACGTTGATAGAGCTCTAAGGTCTAAAGGAGGCGTTCAATAAGACTTTTATCCGAGGATCAAGGTTTAGTTGAGGCGAGCCTGCTCATGTTCAACAAGATCACTATGAAAGACACCATCCGAATCGACCCGATCAGGTTTGGTCAGCCCCTCGAGGACGCAGCCTTCGAAGAGCTAAGAGCAAAATACGAGGGGCTTGTTGATGAGAAGCTAGGCTACGTCATCAGCGTCATCGACCTAACAGTCAACCCTGTCGGCAGGATCCTCCCCGGTGACGGCGGGACCCACCACTCCGTCACTTTCTCCATCCTCACCTTCTACCCCGAACTTCAGGAGGTGGTCGAGGGAGAGGTGGTCGAAGTGGCGGATTTCGGCACTTTCCTCAGGATTGGCCCCGTTGACGCACTCCTCCACGTCTCTCAGCTCATGGACGACTTCATCTCGTATGATGAGAAGCAGGGAGTCCTTCTGGGAAGGGAGAGCGGTCGAACCATTCAGAGAGGCGACCTGTTCAGGGTGAGGATCGTAGCGGTCTCCTTTCCCAGAGGAAGAAGCTCCGGGAAGATCGGCGTGACCGCCCGCCAGCCCTTTCTCGGAAAGCTTGATTGGATAGAGGAGGAGAACAAGGCAAACCAGCCACAGGAAGAGAAGGAGGAAGAGGTTTGAGCAGGGCATGCAGGAACTGTAAAATAGTGATCAAGGAGGCCGCCTGCCCCATCTGCAAGGGAACCGACTTGAGCGACGACTATTCGGGCCTCCTAGTTGTGATTGACCCAGAGGGCTCCCAGCTGGCCCAGAAGATGAACATTACAAAGGAGGGCCAGTACGCCCTCAAAATCAGGTAGAGTCTCCCGACCCCATGGTCGGAAGACCCGGACTCTCCCGGTAACGATGCGGTCAGAGTTGAAAGAGCCCATTGGGCGATTGATAAAAGGCCCCTCGTCAGAAACGATCCCACGATTAAGAGCTTACCTGGATGACCGAAAAACATCGCTGTTTGCGGTCGTCGGTGATGTCGCGTCTGAAAATATTCTCGAGTCAGGCCTAGAGCCGGACATCGTAGTTGTGGACCATAGAGTGATGAGGAAGGACATAGATCCCATTGACCTTGGCGAGAGACATCAGATCAGGAGCCGAAACCTCCCTGGGACGGTTGACGTCGATGCCTGGGCCGCACTTGAGAAAGCGATAACCCTTAAAAGCAAAGCCTCTGTAATCGTTGAGGGTGAGGAAGACCTTCTGGTCCTACCCCTCATCTCACTGATGCCTCTCGGATCCATAATCGTCTATGGGCAACCCAGGCAGGGGATGGTCGTCGTGGAGGTGACCAAGAAGATGAAGGGATGGGCGGAGGAGTTCCTATCCCGCATGGAGATGAGATGAGCTGAAAACGGAGCTACTATCAACAAAGGTGAACCCCCTCATTAGCCGGAGGGAGGTGACCTTCGAGGTAGAGGAACCCGCGACCCCAAACAGATCTGAGATCAGGAGGGAACTAGCCGTCCTCCTTAAAACAGAAATAGACCAAGTCTGGGTGAGGAGCCTCGATACAAAGAGTGGCACACATAGGACTGTGGGACTTGCCCATGTCTACGATGACGCTGAGCGAGCCCTCCAGGTGGAGCCGGATCACATCATCAAGAGGAATCAAATCCCTGCTAAGGAGGCCGAAGAGGAGTAGAGATGTCGAAGAAAATCCATGAACACTACGAGATAAAAGACGGGAAGCTTGAAAGGAAGCGCCCCTTCTGCAACAGGTGCGGACGCGGCTACTTCATGGCGGATCACGGGGATCGATACACCTGTGGCCACTGCGGCTTCACCATATTCAAATCTCAAAGGAAATAAGAGAACCAAGACGCAATATCCTCCTTAAGAGCACCTTGGCGAGAGTACACAAGACACTAGTTTGACTTGGAGATGACTTTGAAAATCGAGGGAGTGGTTTTTGATCTCGACGCTACCTTGGTGAATCTCGGCGGATTCGTAGACTGGAAAAAAGCCCACAGAATGGCGGAGGAAGTCTATCTCTCGTGTGGTTGCCCGGAAGAGATGGTTAGGCAGTTCGGCAAAAGGGGGCTCTTCAACATGCTGAACTTGATGAGGGATGAAAACGCCCTCACCATGACTGGACCAGAAGTCGAGCGGACGCAGAGAAGGGTATACGAGGTCATCGAAATCTGCGAAGTTGAGGGGATCGGCAAATGCCATCTGATGCCTGGTTGCACTACGGCCCTTGAATGGTTGAACGCCCACAGAATCAGGATGGGAGTGGCCACTTCAAACTCTCAGAGGGTAGCGGAGCAGATCCTCCTTTCGAAAGGGGTAGAGCGGTTTTTTTGTGCAGTAGTTGGCCGCCGACCCAGCCTCAGAATGAAGCCACACTCCGACCAGATTCTGAGATGCTTCGAAGAGATGGGTGTGAGGAGAGACATGGGAGTTGTGGTCGGAGACAGTCTGCAGGATGTCCAAGCCGCAAAATTGGCAGGGATATCAGTCATCGCTGTTCCATCATTCTTCACGGATCGTGATTCCCTTTTAGAATCAGTCGTTGAAATGATCATCAACGATCTCAGCGAGCTGCCTGAGATCCTCTCAAACCTAGACCCCCGGCTCAGATGAGACTGTAAAATTTTCCTACATAGTACATTAGAGCGAGGACAAAGGCGGCTATGAAGAGTCCTTTGACGGCTCTCTTCATGTCTAGAACGAATGCGTAGATGCACCCGAAGATGAAACCGCTCATGTGGGCCTCGTGGGCGACTGCAAGGTCAACCGGTAGTCCCAGGGCAGACAGCTCTACCAGGCTCAGCATCAGACCGACTACTACTGAGGGAAGGGGAATAACCAAAGCATATGTGAGCTTGAAGGGCATCAACAGAAACAGGATCGCGATGATCCCAAAGATTGCACCCGATGAACCAATCAAAGGGACACTCGAACTCGGATTCAAGAAGCTATGCGCCACACCAGCGAACACGCCCGAGACCAGGAAGCCGATGGCAAATCTGATGTGACCGATCTCATTCTCGACCGGAGCCCCGGCTCCGTACAAGGCAACACAATTCACGGCAAGGTGGGCCCAACTCCCGTGGAGAAAAATGTAGGTGAGAACGCTGTCGAGCATGACCCCGTCAAAGAGACGAGCCGGAATCAGCGAGTATGTCTCAAATAGTTCGAGTGCAATGGCAGAGGGGATGAAATTTAGATAGAGCTGAATAACGAAAAGCGCTGTTAGTAGAACGTAGGTTATGTAAGGAACAGCCCTTTTGGGTTCTTCTTCATCCATGTACAATGTTTGATAGGGCATGCAATCTGTTTAAGCATGACCCCTCACAATGGATTGGTCTTCCATAGTGAAAACGTTGTGAATACGCTAACCTAGAATACGATCACAGAGGCGTCCGTGACGGGACTATTAACTCATCCATTGGTCATCAAACTCACTGCAATTGATATCAATGCACCGCCATCACTCACAAATCATCGCTCGTGATAGTCAAGGGGTGATGAAAGCAGGTTTATGTATTTTAGAAAGGGAAGATATTTACCCGGCTTCACCCATCCAAAGGTTGAACATCGGGAGACCACACGATGAATGTTGCACGGAGTCCCAACCCGGAACTCATTGGGCTGGGAACCTGGTACGACAAGGCGGCAAAAGAGCTAATTGAAAGGGAAAAAAGGCTCGGTCGTGACCTAGACCTCATTAGAACAGAGAGTGGTTTGGGCG
>CP070640.1:1071791-1079584 GCA_020354065.1 Candidatus Bathyarchaeota archaeon | reverse complement strand
TGGAGAGACCACCACGAAGCGATCCTGAGAGCTGCCAAGGTCGTCATGGAGGTGAACGAGGACTACGGCAGGACATTCGACCGCAAATATGGGAACGGGCTCGTGGAAAAGTACAGGTGTGAGGGCGCTGAAGCGGTAATCGTTGCCATGGGCTCCATGGTGGGCACTGCGAGGACGGCGGTTGACAAGCTCAGGGATGAGGGAGAGAATGTGGGCCTCGTGAAGCTCAAGTGCTTCCTGCCGTTCCCCGAGGAGGATTTCAGGAGGATCGGCGAGAGCGTCAAAGCCGTGGGAATGATAGACAGAAACGTCTGCCTCGGCCACGGCGGGGCCGGCTTCCGGATGGTCAGGCACTCGTTGTATGAGCTCGATGATCGCCCAGCAGTGCTCCAGTTCCACGCCGGCCTCGGCGGGAAGGAAGTCAGGGTGAGAGACATCGTCAAGGTCGGAGAGAAGACCCTCAAGGCCGCGAGGGGCGAGAAGGTGGCTCCCCTCGTGGAGTGGGTGTGAAGAGGTGGAAAGATGAGTCAGAGAATCACGCGGGCCCAGATACCCATGGAAGACCTCACCATAACCCCCGGAAGCGCATGCCAGGGGTGTGGTGCAGCCCTTGCTGCGAGGCTTGCCTTCAAGGCCCTGGGACCCAACACAATTAGACATGGGATCCCGGCCTGCCCCGACTCTACAACTGCGACGCCGAGGGTGGGCTCGGTCTACGAGGGGGGAGGGGCGATGCTGACTGGCACCTGGCATGGCTTGAAGGCCATCGGTAGGACGGATGTCCAAGTCGTCGGCTTCTTCGGAGACGGAGGGACCTACGACATCGGCTTCCAGGGCCTATCAGCGGCGGCCGAGAGGAACGAGAACATCTGGGTGATAACGAAGGACAACGAGGCCTACATGAACACCGGCAACCAGAGGAGCAGCTCGACCCCTCGACACGCGAGGACCACCACCACGCCGGTGGGGACCCTGGTCAAAGGAAAGCAGGAGATGAAGAAGAACATACCCATGATCTTCGCAGCTCACGGCGTTCCCTACATCGCCACGGCCTCGGTCGGATATCCCGAGGATTTGATCGCCAAGATCAACTATGGTAAGACCGTCCACGGCTTCAAGATGCTCCTCATCCAGAGCCCCTGCCCGGTCGGCTGGCGTTTCGACCCGGCCAAGACAATCGAGGTAGCCCGCCTGAGCGTCCAGACCGGGATCTGGCCGCTGTATGAGATCATCGACGGCGAAAAGTTCAAGCTGAACTACAAGCCGAGGAAGCTAAAACCCATCGCAGAGTACCTCATGCCCCAGGCGAGGTTCAGGCACCTTACCGAGGAGAACATCGCAGAGATCCAGGCAAGGACCGCAAAGCAGTGGGCGAAGCTCCTGAAGTCGGATGAGATCGGCCAGGTAATATTGTAGGTTCAGAAACCCCATCTACCCCATTTTTACTAGAAGCCTCTCAGAGCAGCGATCAACATGCTTTACACTATTATCTCACTCACTTCTTGAAGACATACAAAGATGGTCTCCGGACTGGGCATAGGTCTTTAAGCCAGTCCGAAGCGAAGATATTGGGATGCGCCTGATTAACCCGAAAAAGGAAGCATGGATTCTGATGCTCCTGGCCATGGCCATTAATCTCCTGATAATATATGGCCTTGTTACCCGACCGGTGATTGCCTATCATCTCTCCACTCCCCTGGATTATAACGGGACAATCGACTTCGGGACGCAAGATCTGCCCGTGACACTCCATGTGGAGAACAGGGGGCGCTCCTCCACACATGTTGATCTATCTCTCAGGCTCTACAACACGAGCCTGATTGGCTCGGAGGGAGCGGAGGTTGTTGAGGGTGAAGGTTTCACCTTCATCCGCATGTCCTTGGACGGCAAGATCGACCCCTCAAGACAGGGAAACAAGTCCATCACGATAAACACGGTCGGAGATGCCACGTATATCGTTCTTATCCTCTCAGCCCAGTCTCAACGGAGTTCGGATCCCTTGAGAGGGTTCTATGATAGCTTCGCCATTAACCAACCCGAGAGGCCGACGGCCCTGCTACTGAAACAGGTTGAGGGCTTCACATATCAGCGCGTCACGAGCCGATGAGAACAACTGGGCTGATTAAACTGTTTTCTTGTGTAGACGAAGGGCTGTCAGCTGGTTTTAAAAGTGTGGTGGAGAGGGAGTGAGGTCGAGGAATGTTTGGGGGATTCGATGTTGGCTAGACCCCTCTCCGGACGAAGCTTAGCCTACACTTTATAAATGGTTTATTCCTCCCAGATGCCTATCGGCAGAATAACTTAGCGGACAGGAACACTGGAAACGAGGCCAACACCGAACCCCAGATACAGAGTGGAAATACCGGTCTGCGATGGCGATCACCCGTAAATACCCCAAACCGAGGGCCCTTCTCCAAAATAAGCAGCTGGGCATACCCATCGACCTAGTTCTACGCTGCCCTCTAGCTCTTCAGACGCGGCATAGAGGCCGTTCCCCTTGAGGACATCATTACCCAAAGGTTTGGGATTTCTGATGCAGAGAAGGCCAACGAAACCGCGAAGAACAGAGTCGGCATCAAAATGGTCATGACCCCTTGAAGCCCACCGCAGAAGCTCAATCCTCACCTATACCTTTTTATTTAAGATGAGGGACCCCTTTTTCTGGTGCCGCGGGTGTCCGGTGACCGTAAAATTTAACCCTTCAGTAGCTTGCCAGGACACTCGGAATTATCGATTGAAAACTTTCTGGGTAGCTGATTCGGAGGATGCATTTTGACATACGAGCCCATAGATAGCAAGATAGATCTACCAGAGCTTGAGCTGGAGGTCCTGAGCTTCTGGAAGGAGGATCGAATATTCGAGAAGCGCGTTGAATCGCAGAAAGAGAGGACTCCCTGGAGCTTCATAGACGGCCCCATCACCGCCAACAACCCCATGGGGGTCCACCACGCCTGGGGGCGGACCTACAAGGACCTCTGGGCCCGCTACATGTTCATGAGAGGCAATAAGGTCCGGAACCAGAACGGTTTCGACTGCCAGGGCCTCTGGATCGAGGTCGAGGTGGAGAGGGATCTCGGATTCAAGTCCAAAAGGGACATAGAAAAGTACGGCATAGCCGAGTTCGTTAAGCGGTGCAAGCAGAGGGTGCTCGAGTACGCCGCCGTCCAGACCGAGCAGTCCATCCGCCTGGGCATGTGGACAGACTGGAACGACCCCGAGGAACTCAGGAAACTGGAGAAGGCCATGGAGAACCCGATGGGGGAGACCACCTATGTGGGGACCTATGGGCCGGTAACCGGGACCGCAGAGGAGCTCGTTGGCCGACTTGGCTCCAGAGAGATGGGGGGCAGCTACTTCACCTTCTCCGACGAGAACAACTACATGATCTGGGCCGTCCTGAAAGAACTCCACCAGAGAGGGTGGATCTACAAGGGCTTCGACTCTATGCCCTGGTGCCCCCGATGCAGCACGGGCATCAGCCAGCACGAGATAGTCACCGAGGGCTACAAGGAGCTCACCCACCCGAGCGTCTACTTGAAGTTCCCGCTGAGGCAGCGGGAGGGCTCTCTCCTCATCTGGACCACAACCCCTTGGACACTAACCTCCAACGTGGCGGTCGCCGTCCATCCCGACCTGGACTACGTCAAAGTCGAGCACGAGAGAGAGATATTCTACCTCTCCAAGGGGAGCCTGCCAGGCGTCTTCCCTAAGGGCAGATTCGAGGTCCTCAACGAGTTCAAGGGCGCCGAGATGGAGGGCTGGGGTTATAACGGTCCTTACGACGAGCTTGAACTCCCCCGTAGCCTCGGGGCTCCGGAAGTTCACACTGTCATCTTCTGGGAGGAGGTCGGTGAGGCCGAGGGGACCGGGCTCGTCCACATCGCCCCCGGAGCCGGGAAGGAGGACTTTGAGCTAGGAGTAGAATACGGCCTACCGGTAGTGGCGCCCCTGGATGAGTTCGGTGTGTTCATAGATGGTCTGGGGTGGCTCTCGGGGACACATGTTTACGACTCAGCGGAGCCCATATTCGAGGACCTCAGGCGGAAGGGGCTCATATTCAGGACAGAGGACTACACCCACAGGTACCCGGTCTGCTGGAGGTGCGACAGCGAGCTTGTCTTCCGCCATGTAGACGAGTGGTTCATCAGGATGGGAGAGGTGTTAGACAAGCCCCTTGAAGAGGTCACAGAGGAGGAGAAGGAGCGGAATCTCCGCTACCAGATCATGGACTCCGCCTGCCAGACCCGATGGATCCCCGAGTTCGGCCTCGCCAGGGAGCTTGACTGGCTGCGAAACATGAACGACTGGATGATCTCCAAGAAGCGGTACTCTGGCCTCGCATTGCCCATCTGGGTCTGCTCAGACTGCGGCTGGTTCGATGTGATAGGCGGGAAGGATGAGCTGAGGGAGAGGGCAGTCGAGGGCTGGGAGGTCTTCAAGGGGCACAGCCCCCATAGACCCTACATCGACGCCGTGAAGGTCAGGTGTGATAAGTGCGGGGGCGTCGCATCGAGGATCCTAGATGTGGGGAACCCCTGGCTCGACGCAGGGATCGTGGCGTTCTCAACTCTGGACTACAGGACAGACCGCAAGTACTGGGAGAGATGGTTCCCCGCCGACTTCATCACGGAGGAGTACATAGGTCAGTTCAGGAACTGGTTCTACTCCATGCTCGCGATGAGCACCATCCTCGAGAGGAGAACCCCCTTCGAGGTCTGCCTCGGCCACGGGACGGTCCTCGCCGAGGACGGCCGTGAGATGCACAAGAGCTGGGGGAACGCCATCTGGTTCGACGACGCCGCGGAGACGATGGGCGCAGACGTGATGCGCTGGATGTTCTGCTCCACGAAGCCCGAGAACGACATCCTGTTCGGCTACAGGGGAGCGGGGGAGGCGAAAAGGCTCTTCTTCATGCCCCTCCTGAATGTCTACCAGTTCTTCTCAATCTACGCTAATCTCGACGGCTGGACCCCGGAGCAGGAGCCTGAGAATCTCTCCGATCTGGACCGATGGGTCCTATCTAAGCTGAACAGCTTGGTGGTTAAGGTGACGGAGTCACTCGACAATTTCGATGTCTACTCCCCGACCCGGGAGATAGAGCGGTTCGTCGACGACCTCTCGAAATGGTACGTCCGCAGGAGCAGGCGGAGGTTCTGGAAGAGCGAGGCTGACGACGACAAGAAGGCCGCCTACTCGACACTCTACACCTGCCTCAAGACCCTGGCAACCCTGATGGCCCCCATAACGCCTTTCATCACAGAGGCGATGTACCGTAAGCTGGTCCGGGCTGTAGAGCCGGAAGCCCCGGAGAGCATCCACCTGCTCCGATGGCCCGAGGCCGATACCGATCTGATCGATGTTGAGCTCATGGAGAGGATGGACCTGGTCACAAGGATCAGCAGCCTCGGCAGGGCGGCTAGGAACGGAAGCGGCATCAAGCTGAGGCAGCCCCTACAGGAGGCAGTGGTTGTGGCGGAGGTCGAGACCCTGAGGATGCTTGAGGGGATCGATTGGCTCGTGGAAGAGGAGCTCAACGTCAAGGAGGTCAAGCTCTCTCAGGACAGGGGGGACTTGTACAGGTATCTCGTCAAACCGATGAACAGCGAGCTCGGGCGGAAGCACGGGCGGTTACTGCCAAAGGTTGTCGAGGCGCTGAAAAGCTTCGGACAAGAGGATGTAGCCCGCCTCCTCCGAGGCGAATCCGTTGAGTTGGAGGTGAAGGGCGTCCGGTTAGAGGTTCAGCCTGACGAGGTTGAGGTCGTCTTCTTGCCGGTCGAACCGTACTCCGTCATGGAGGAGCCCGAGTTGATGGTGGGCGTCAGGGTGGAGCTCACAGAGGAGCTCAAACGTGAGGGGCTGTCACGCGACATCGTCCGAAGGATCCAGGCCCTCAGGAAAGAGGCTGACTTCGAGATCGACGACGAGATCGATACATATTTCTCCGGGGACCCGGAGGTTGAGGAGGTCTTCAAAGTTGAGGGGGAGTACATCTCCACTGAGACGTTATCGAGGACCCTGTCGAGGGGAAAGCCTCCTAAAGGGGCCTACACGGGAGAGTTCGACATAGACGGCAAGAAGCTGAGGCTAGGCCTCATCCAGGTCTGATCTGTGATTTTTTTTAAATTTAGTGTGTTGTCCTGCATAAAACAGGGGAATTTTTGAGAAGACTTGTAATTTTTTTCTTTCGACTTCAGGTTCCATTGAGGGGAAAGGATGGCTCTGGTTTTCTTCAAGGGACCCCACAGAGCAGAGACTTCGAAAATGAAGCCGTTGTGCCAGCCTATTTTATTAAAAATTGACAAGGATGGGGCTAATGTGGAAGCCCCGTATTAATTAGCCGATATCGCTCAAATTGCATTCATACTTAAATAATTCGAAAAAATCGTTGTGTTTTTTACACATTTTTTTAAGAGAGGCTTTGGTTCCTATAATCTTAAGGAAAAATGTGGTAATAATCATTCTTTTCCTATCTCCCAAATTTAAAGGAACTGTAAACTCGATATATCAAAATTGATTGCTGTCCTCGCCTAGTATTACCTGGATGATCCAGAGGTTACTATGCTGGGAGTGAAAGATGGGGAAGTCTAGGAGCCGAACTGAGAAATTTGAACGCGTGACCCCGAGGAAAGAGGACCCCCTCGCAGGTCTTTATCAGCTCGAAGTAGAGGAGAGCCGCCCTATGGACAGGGAGGCCCTGTTGCTGCTGGCACGGATGCTTGACAATCTTGAAGATTTCAATGAGTTGAGCCTTGGACTCAGGAGCATCATGGTGGAGGACGAGGTCTTGGAGACACGAATCCTCAGCCTTTTCAAGACACTGATTCAAGGAGTGCGAAATGAACACAAGTACCTGAGAATGGATACACTGACTTGAATCCTCGGGATCATCCTTCCTTTTTTTAAGCGCTTCCGAAAATCATTGCATGAAGTATTCGTAGAGAATCAAGGGCCGTAGTATGCCGCTAGACTTTGATTGGAGTGCCCGAAGGGGGGGCCCTCACTGTTGGACTAAATTCTTGACCCCGCTTCTTCTGCGATTGACAAAGCCTCTTTGATTTCGTTCCTTGACAGCCTCAATCAAAATTCTCACTCTTCTCCAGCTATTTCCTTTAGGCGACATTAGAACTCATGCTCTTTCATTCGAAAATCTCAAGGCTACACGAATTTCTGACTTGTCCCCCATCGATGCAGCTCTGTCCTTTTTATCCCTTCCTTCGATTATTGCGGAGCATTGGGACACGTGGGAAAAGGGAACCTTCACGCACTTGAAGCAACATATCATGCTTGCTGCTCGAAACTGGTTAGTTTATCTTCATTCTCCTTCTTTGCTCCGATGATGTATGCTTGAACAACGCGATGTATGGGACGAGAGCCTCCGCAATATTATTCTCAGCCCTCTTGAGGTGCTCATGAAAAGTTGTCCTAGGGACATTCTCTTTGACTGCTATTGTCTTGATGTCTGCGTTTCTTGGGAGTCTGTAATAACCGTGTTTATGAGCCGTCAGGAAGGCGTCGACCTGTTTCTCTGTGAGCCTAGAGAGGAGAGTATCGGCTGTGAGTGTTAGCGAACTAGCAATGAATCCATCAAACGGGACCTTGCGCAATATTTTGAAGACGAAGTCTTTCTCCGAGAGTCGTTTGACGAGTTCCTCGAAATCTTCATGTTTGAATACGATTACCCTGTGATACTCCCAGCCGTTTTCAACTATTGATGGGAAAATGTGTAGTATGTCCAAGGCGCCGATCAGTACACGTATTGGGTTATCATCCCCGCATGAACATCTCTTGACAAT
>CP070640.1:1063621-1071691 GCA_020354065.1 Candidatus Bathyarchaeota archaeon | reverse complement strand
CCCTGGGGAACGTCCAGAATAAATAGGAAGAAGATTAAAAGACGAGAGCAGGAGGATAGACAGCCGCTATCCTCGGAGGGCTTGAGAAAATTGAAGATCATCATTGACATCCTCACCCCCAAGCAGTGCATGTTCTTCCCAAGGCTCGCCGAGCGGCTTGAGGGGATGGGGCATAGGGTCTGGATGACCTCGCGAAGATACCGGGAGCTGAACCAGCTCTTGGAGATGAAGGGAATCGAGGCCAGGGTCGTCGGTGAGCACGGCGGTGGGAGGCTGAGGGACAAGCTGGTGGCCAGTGCGAGGAGGATACAGGAGCTGATCCCCGTCTTCGATGAGGTCGACCCTGATGTCTCCGTCTCCTTCTCATCCCCGGAGATGGCGAGGGCCTCCTTCGGGCTGGGGGTGCCCCACGTCTGCTTGAGCGACTCCCCCCACGCTGTCGCCGTCTCCAGGCTGACCATCCCCCTATCATCGTTGCTTCTCACCCCGAAGATCATACCCAGGGAGGCCTGGGTGGGCTACGGGATCCCGGCGGAGAACATAATCCAGTACAACGCCCTAGACCCCTGGGCCTGGCTGCGGGATTTCGAGCCCGACCCAATGATCCTCGGGGAGCTGGGCCTGAACGAGGCGAGGCCCGTAGTAACGGTTAGAGTGACCGAGAGCTACGCTGCCTACCTGCTGAAAAAAGATGTGAAGGAGTCGTCTATGATCCGCTTCATGCTCAACCTCCTGGGAAGGAGGGGAGATCTCCAGATCGTCGCCCTGCCCCGGTACCAAGAGCAGGTGGAGGAGCTCAGGGGGGCGGCGAGGAAGAGCATTGTTGTCTGCGAGAAGGTTGTGGACGGCGCCAGCCTGCTGCATTTCTCAGATGTGTTCGTTGGAGCCGGTGGGACGATGAGCGCCGAGGCAGCCCTCCTGGGGGTGCCAACCTTCTCGAGCTACCCCGGAGAGCCCTACATCGTCGAGCAGTACCTGGCGGAGAAGGGGCTCATCGTGCGGGAGACCAACCCCGGGGCCCTCGTTAAGGGAGTCTTGGATATCTTAGATGATCCGGGAGAGGCGAGGGCCTCCTGGTCAAGGAGAGCCCAAGAGCTGGTCTCGGGCTTCGAGGACCCCGTCGAGGTCATCGCCAGGAGGATTGAAAGGGTTAAGGAGAGGTAGCGCAACGGTTTGTAAGAAGGAGAGTCTGGCATGAGGAGGCTGAACGTTGCCGTCGTGGGCTGCGGCTTCTGGGGCAGGAACCATGCGAGGATCTACAACGACCTGGAGAGCGCTTCGCTGGTGGCGGTAGCGGATGTGAATGAGAGAGCCGCGCGCGCCCTGAGCGAGAGGTACGGGGCCGACTCCTATTTGGACTCCCAAGATGTCTTCGAGAGGATGGATGTCGAGGCGGTCTCCATCTGCACTCCTACGGTCACCCACGCGGAGATCGCGCTGGCCGCTATCGAGGCGGGGAAGCATGTCCTGGTGGAGAAGCCGATGACCGACACGGTGGAGGAGGCGGAGAGGGTGGTGAGAGCGGCGGAGGGGGCGGGGGTGCACCTGATGGTGGGGTTCGTTGAACGGTTCAACCCGGGGGTGATTGAGGCGATCCGCCGGGTCTCCAAGGGGGAGATCGGCGAGGTGATCCTGGCCCGGGCCCACAGGGTGAGCAGGTACCCGCTGAGGATCAGCGACGTTGGGGTGGTGAAGGACCTCTCCATCCACGACGTGGACATCGTGAGGCACCTCTTCGCCTCGGAGCCGGAGTCGATCTACGCCACCGCGGGGAGCATCGTCCACTCATTCGAGGACTACGCGAACATCATCATCCGCTTCAGGGAGAACAGGAGCGCCTTCATCGAGAGCAACTGGCTCACCCCCCGGAAGATCCGGAGGCTCATCCTCACCGGCTCGGAGGGGCTCATCACCGTGGAGTTCATAACCCAGGAGATCACCGTCGAGGACAACGAGCGCCAGTTCAAGCCCTTCCTCCAGACGCGGGAGCCCCTGACCCTGGAGCTGGAGGACTTCGTGGGGTCGGTTCTCAGCGACACCCCGCCGAAGGTCTCAGGGGACGACGGACTCCAAGCTCTCAGGATCTGCGAGGCGGCCCTGAAATCGGCGGAGCTGGGCAAGCCGGTCAGGATCGCCGATTAGAGCCCCCCGTGCCTGGCCGGATGGTCCTCAGGGCGGCCTAGGGTGGCGAGACCATGTATTTCTGGAACAGGGTCAGGTACTCGTCGAAGGCCGCCGTGTCCCTGTCGATGAGGTTGGAGAGGCGCTGGAGGGTGGCGTGGTGGCGCCTCTCATCCCTGAGGATGAAGCCTAGGATGGCCCTGACCCGGTCGTCCTCCACCTTTTCCAGGATGGCCTCTAGGCGGCGGATCATCTCCTCCTCGACACGGACATGCTGCTTGATGGATTGGTGGAGGCCTACGGCGGTGGCCATGTCGGTGTCCAGGGTTGTGGGGACGGTCCCTGCCTTGACGTCGACGAGGGCCTGGCAGAGGGCGGCGTGCTTCCTGCTGTCGTGGGCGATGGTCTCCAGGAGGGCGGAGACAAGGCGGTGGCTCACGGCGTGAATCGTCGGTTGGATCCTCTCGACTTGGGCGAGCTCTAGGTCCCTCTGCTCCTCGAGGAGCTGGATGAGCTTCGACATACGGTAAGTCTTGGGGTTCGTTTCGATATAAACGGTTCCGGGCGCCTGGCTCCTGAGATGACACGCGGGACGAGACGGGGGAGCTATCTCCGCCTCAGGAGGGCGATGTTGTCCATGCTAGCTTTCTCGAGCCTCTCCGGCTTGTCGCGCTCGAACCAACCGATGAACTCGAACTGGTCCTGCAGCTCTACTAGGGTGAGGAACTCCTGGGGGAAGATCATCTTTGTTGTGGCCCTCTCCTCCAAGACCTTCACGCTGCCGTGGTCGTCGACCTCCAGGGTCATCCTCTCCTCCAGCATCTGGGTCAGGGCGTCCTCGAGCCTTATCTCGTAGGTGGTCTTCACCTGGATCCCGTTCCTCTCTATGGTCCAGCTCTCTGCGCCGAAGAAGCCCTCGCTGGCCCAGTCCAGCCTCAGGTTCTCGATGAGGTAGAGCCCTCCCCTGTTGAGGGAGGCTGCGACGGAGCCCAGGTGGGAGAGCATCCCCCTGTTGTCCCCCGCGTAGCAGATGGTCCCCATCATGGTGAAGGCGAAGTCCGCCCTCTTCTCAAGGCTGAAGTCGTTCATGTCCGCCTGGAAGGTCTCTATACTCACCCCCATCAACTCAGCCTCCCTCTCCAGGTGCTCGAGCATTCGGGGGCTCCGGTCCAAGCCGACTGCCTCGTAACCCCTCCTCGCGATCTCCCTGAGCTGGAGGCCGGGGCCGCAGCCGATGTCCAGGAAGCGCCTGGCCTCGATCCCCGAGAATCTTCTGATGAGCTCCTCGAAGAGGCTCACCTGCTTCTCCGGGTCTACGAAGCTGAAGGCGATCTCGTAGTAGAGGGGCTCGTCGTAGACGGACATTGTCCCGGATCTCTCTTGCCTTACTGGTTTTTGAAGATTCGGGGGCGCGTGTGCCTATCGGTAGTAACGTTTTTAGCCTGCAGTCTTTGGGTTGTCTTTAGTATGAGTAAGGGGAAGCGTCCCGTCTGCATTGGCCTGCACGGTACGGAGGAAGACTGCGAGGTCTGCGACTGGCGGAGGGAGTGCCAGGAGATGGCGGAAAACATAGAGTCGGCGGCCACGCGTAAGGGCACCCACGTCCGCATCGTCAGTAAGTACAAGGAGAAGAAGTACAAGCCAAAGAAGGTTCCATGACGGGAGCCAGGTTTCTTTCAGACGCTACCCTGCGAGTGACATTAACCCAATAGGATTCTAAACGCCAGACTCGCAAGTGAGGTAAGAATTGGTATCGTGAAATTATCGTTCAGAGGCACCGGTAAGGCCTCAACAATCATGCCTGTTAAACAGCCAACGAAGGAGGTCAAGGGGTCGACTAGGAAGGAGCAGACCGCAAAGGCAGCTAGGAACCCGGCCAGGGTGCCCTCCACGGATTTCGACCTGTTAAACGGATAGGGGTGCCTGTTCCTGATGGACTGACCCACAAGTGAGGCAACTGTGTCGCCTATGGTGAGCGTCAAGACGCCTATCGTCGCGAACCTGAAGGGGAAGAGGGTTATCGAGATCAGGGTTCCCAGGGCGAACCAGATCGGGGCCGCCACGATGCCCCTTTGTTCTGCCTGTGATGATGCTGTTTGGGTGACTGGTGTGAAGAGGGGGAGGCCTCTTCCCGACAGTCTGAGGTATTCTGATGATACGTATAGGATTACCATGATCAAGATGACCAGCTGTGCCTTCTGCAAGCCGAAGAAGGATTGTATGGCTAGGATGAATGCCCCCGAGGAGTGCAAAGCCTTCCTCAACAGCAGCTCTCTTATGGACCTATTTTTCCCCTCTTCCGGCTGGCCCTGCAATTTCCTCAACCCTTGTAGTCATCTCCTCTTATGAAAAAGTTGAGACATGATGTAGATGCGCGAATGGAAGGTTGACCTGAGGCGTACACTCAGGGTTCTACACCCAGTTCCTGATAGACCCTTGACTCCCCGCCGACCTTCCTCACGGTTATCAGGTTCACCCCCTCCTCCTCACCGTGGCCGTGGTGGGTCACTAGGAGGACCTGGCCGAGCTCCCGGCCGCTCCTCGCGACGTACTCCAGGAGCTGGGGGACGTTCTCCGAGTCCACGGCGTCGGTGGGCTCGTCCAGGATGAGCAGGTGGGGGAATCCCATCACTCTGAGGAGGGCTAGGCGCTCTGCCAGGGCAAGGAGGCTCTCGTGCCCCCCGCCGGCTCTCCAAGCGGGTATCTTACCTTTGTCCCCTATCGGGTAGACCTCGAGCGCGTAGTTCTCCCTGTTGATCTCGCAGGCCCCGTAGATCTGCTGGTCCGTCAGCCTCTTGAAGTAGTTATAGGTTTGGTACTCGAGCAGGGCGAGGGTGTTCTCCCTGAGCTGCTTCTCGTACTCTCCGTACCGCCTCTGCACGGCTTCCACGGCCCTGATCTTGGCCTCGTACTCATGGATACCGCTGAGGACCCCCCGGGCTTCCTCCAAGGTCCTCCCATGCTCCTCGAGGCGTGATTCTAGATCCTTCTCCCGCTTCTCCTCCTCCTCGATCAGGACCTCTCTGGATCTGACCTCCTCCCTGAGCTCCATCATCCCGTACCTGGCCCCCCGGAGCTCCTCCTCGAGCTTCCCCTTTGCGTCCCCGGGGGAAGCAAATATCTTTCCGAGGTCGGCTTCAGCCTTCTCAAGGAGGCCCTCGGCCTCGGTCTCGAGCCTAGCCGCCATCTCCCTCCCCCGGGTGACGATCCCCTCTATCGTCCTCCTGAGTTCCTTGGACCGGTTCATCAGCCCCTCGATCTGGTCGATCTCCTTGTCCGCTCTGATCCACTTGTCCCTGGCGACCCTGACCTGGCTCTGGATTGTATCTATCTCGCTGTCCAGGGCCTTGAGGCGGCCCCTGCCTGTGGTCAGCTCCTTCTCCCAGCGGGTGAGGTCTTCCTCGATGAGGGCGTAGTCTATCTCCTGTCCGCACTTGGGGCAGAGGGTTAGGCCTTGCTCCTTGAACTCTGCGTGCTCGTTGATCTGGTGCTCGAGGCGGGAGACCTCCCCGGCCACCTGCCGTCTCTCCGCTCCCAGTTCCTCGTCTACGAGCCTCTGGAGCCTCTCCTCTGTGGATCTGGCCCCCTCCATGCTAGCCCGGAGCTCGGCAAGGGCCTCGTCCGGGCTGGCTCCCAGGGACTCGTGGACGCTCTCGAGGTCCCTCTTCCTCTCCTCGCTGATGAGCTCAAGCTTCTCAACCTCGGTCTGGAGCCCGTCGAGCTTGGAGAACTCGACCAGGAATATCTCCAGATCCTCGACCCTACCCCGGGCCTCCCGCAAGCTGGCTCTCATCTCCCCGAGACCTTTCTCCAGCTCCGCCTTCCTGGCCCGGATCTCTCCTAGCTGCTCCTCTCCTTGTGTCAGGATGGATTCTGTGTTCCTGATCCTCTCCTCGATGGCTCCCTTCTCCCCTATCCGGCCCCTGGTCTCAAGCATTCGGCGGACCTCCCTGAACTGCTCACGGATCTCGGCGGGGGCGGTGAGGCCGAGGATCGCGTCCATCCTGTTCCTCTGGGGGTTGAGGACCTCTATGAAGTCCTTCTGCCTTGCGTAGACGATGTTGAGGAGAGTGTTCCGCCCTATACCGAGAAGCTCCCTGAGCCGGGTCTGGACTTCCCTCTCCCTAGTGTAGGGGTGGTCCTCTCCCTCCACCGTCATGTGGGACTTGGTGGTCCTAAAGCCCCCGTCCTTCGTCAGCCCCCCCTCGCGGTGGATCCTCACCATCTGGTCGGTGAGGGGGCTCCTGAGGGTGACTGTGACATTGAGATCGTTCCCGCCTAGGGGGACGAGGCTCTGCTTGCTGACCCCGGGGACATCGCCGTAGAGGCCGAAGAGGACGGCCTCGAGGAGGGTGGTCTTCCCTGCTGCGTTCCTCCCGGAGATCTTGTTGACACCCCTCGTGAAGCGGACCCTCTCGCTCCTAGTGACCGGGTAGGACTTGAAGCCCCTGAGGGCGAGCTCCTCTATCATTGCTCCTCCTCCCTGAAGGTTCTCGCCTCGAGGCGTCTAACCCACTCGTCTATCAGGGGGATCCTCTGGCTCGGGGTGAGGAGGCCAGTCTGGACGCTCGCCTGCTCCTCTAGGACCTCCCGAACCCGGGCGTGCATCTCCTGGATGTCCTCGGCGAACTCCCCGAAGGGGGCGAAGAACTCTGCGACATCTATCTGCTCTCGCTCCGAGACGCCGGCGAGGATGGGCATCCCGACTCCCAGGGTGTCGATGTCGACCCAGAGGAGGAGAGGACCCTCCCGGACCATTCGGTCCACGGGCTCGAGGTCGATGTCGCCTGGGAAGCCGTCCTTTAGGCCGCCACGGACCCTGACCCTGAGGTAGCCGGGCTTCTCGCTCCTCCCGAGCTCGCTTCGGAAGAGCTCGACCTCCTCGAGAATCCTTTCTCCGAACCACCGGGGACTCCGCCTCCTCTCGGTCTCAATCCGGGCCTGCTTCATGACGTGCATCGACTCGATTGGGACCCAGGTGAAGCGGGGCGCCTCTTCGTCGTCGACGATGTAAAAGCCCTTCTCGCCGCTCTCTGCGAAGTCGTACATCTCGAGGCTGCCCGGTGTGAGGATCCAGCCGCCGTTGGGGAGCCTCCTAGGGGGGCAGCGCTTGTGGTAGTGGCCGGTGAAGACGTAGACGGGTTCGGCCTCAGCGATCTGGTCGAGGGTGAGGCTGCGGCTGTAGGGGGGGACCTGGTTGTAGCCCTGGACGAAGCCGTGGACCATGAGAACCTTGAGGCCCCTGGCCTCCTTCAGGGCCGGCTTGGCGAGGCGCTCGTAGGCGGCGTCGATCCTGTCGTAGTAGTTGAGTCCGACAGCGGTGAGGTTCTTGTCTGTATAGGGTTTTGTGTCTTCCTCGAAGACGTGGAGGTAGTCGGCGAGTGGGTGCTTGATGTAGTCGAGGGTGTCGCTCTGGGGTCGGCCATCGTGGTTGCCCCTTATGGCAAGGATCGTGACCTTCTTGCCGTGGCGTTCCTCGGTCTCCCTGGCGATGCGGTAAAGCTCGTCGTGGGCGAACTGGACGAGGTGAGGGCGGAGGGTGCGGCGCTCGAAGAGGTCTCCGCAGAGGAAGATGTAGTCGGCGCCTGCCTCGATGATGGCGTCCACGGCCTTGGTGACGGATCTGGAGAAGGCCCGTCGCCTGTGCTCGGCTATGGCGAGGGGGATGCTGCGACCGATGTGGGCGTCTGCGAGGACGGCGAAGCGCATCGTGGCCACCTAGTAGAGGAGGTCTTCGTCCTCTTTTTCTGCTTCGGCTCGCTCCCGGGCCTCCTGGAGGAGGCGGTGGATGTCGGGGGTGCGGCCTCCTTGGCTGGTCTCCCGGGTGGCGGTCTTGATCATCACGGGGACGGGAACATAGGGGCCGACGAGGACAGCTTCGCCCTGTTACAGGGCTGGGAGGTCGTCTAGGAGGTACTCGCTGAAGCTCTCGCTGGAGGCCTGGATGGT
>CP070640.1:1058977-1063521 GCA_020354065.1 Candidatus Bathyarchaeota archaeon | reverse complement strand
CCCCCCCCCCCCCCCCCCCCCCCCCCCCCCCCCCCCGCCCGGTTCTTATGAGGGTGCGTTGTCTTTAGGTTCGTGACATTTATTTATTTAATAAGTTTTAAGCCGTGAAGCGCCCCAGAAAATCAGCGAAAAAGGCTTAATCGGTGATGCACTCCATTATATGGTCCAGGGAGAGAAAATAAATGAGTATTGGCACAAGCGAGGACGTTTGGTTTGAGGTTCATGTTCCTCCCGAGGGTTTCGACTTTGAGGGAGTAAAGCATATCTGCCTTAAAGCTGAGGAGTTGGGCTATGACTTCTTCTCGGTCACGGACCACTTCATGAACATGAGGAACCCCGACGGACCGGGTGACCACCCCCTCGAGTGTTGGACAACGCTGGCAGGCTTGGCTGCAGTCACCGAGAGAATCAGGATCGGCTCGTTGGTTTCCTGCTATGCTTACCGGCCTCCTCCTGTCCTGGCGAAGATGGCGACTACCGTTGACATAATCTCAGGGGGTAGGCTTGTCTTCGGCATAGGCGCAGGATGGCACGAGACCGAGTTCAGGGGATTCCTCGGGAGATGGCCACCACTGAGGGAGAGGCTCAGGGGCCTAGAAGAGACCGTCCAGATATGCAAGAGCATGTTCACAAAAGAGAGGACGACATTCCACGGCAGAATGTTCAGTGTCGAGAACGTGCTTAATTATCCGCCTCCCATACAGAGGCCGCCTACCATCCTGGTGGGAGGGGGAGGCGAGAAGCGGACGCTCAGGATAGCGGCCAAGCACGCCGACATCAGCCACTTCATCGCCCGAGACATCGATACGTTAGAGAGAAAGCTCAAGGCCCTGAAGGGGCACTGCAGGTCTGTGGGAAGAGACTTCGAAGAGATAAGGAAGGGTTTGGGTTTCCGCTTCGTCATCGGAAGGGACGAGGAAGAGTCTGATGCAAAGCTGAGGAGGCTCGCTGAGGCCAGCGGCAGAGAGTTCGAGGATTACAAATCCAGGTTGGGGATTGGATTAGGGACGCCCGAGAAGATCGCAGAGGACCTTGGGGAGTACATCGGCAGAGGAATTGGTCTTATATCAGGAATTTTCCCTATCGCCGAGGACATGGAGCTCTTCAGCAAAAGGGTCATTCCCCTTATAAATTAAGTTAGACTTGGTAGAACGTGCGTCAGGGACTCCCATAGAGCCACTGGGGGATCAGGACCATTGGTTTCCCAGATCTCCGCCGATAGTTGTCCAATCCATTAGGCAGCTTCCTGATGAAGGAGCCTGTCTCGTGGGCTAAGTTCTTGTCCCATTTGGACTGGAGTGTAACCGAATGGATCTCGCTGTCCTCCTCTTTCCACACGCTGAGGGTCCAGATCTTTCCCATGCTTGACTGCATCTCTCTGTACGTGAATCTCAACTCCCAGACTCGTCCCTCCTCCCCAGCCTTCTGCGTGCGCGCGTAAACATGAGATATGCCCTATGCTCAGGTTGGATACCTCCGGACCCGCCACGTTTGTAGAGGTATTAACATCATCTAACGCACGGTTCTCTCATTTTCTTGCCACGCATAATATTTCGTAAGGTGTCGTTTCAAGGTTAACGACTTCGCAAAAAGACGCTTTCAGAAGATTTCTAATTTCTTCGGTCGTATAATAGTATTTGTAGACTTCGAAGGTGCCATTGTTCGTTCTTCTGGTCTGAACCTGTTCCTTCCCCCCTTCTTGCCCCCGCCAGTAGCTGTCTGATATCATCAGCCAGGCATTTTCTCTCAAGATCCGTTCAACCTCTTTCAAAAAATTCAGATTCTCCTTTACCGGTATGTGAGAGAGGACCCAGTTTAAGGTGGCTCCGTCGAAAACGTCGTCTCTGAAGGGGGCATAGAATCCGTCGCCTAAAATTACAAAGACTTTGGATCTCACATTTTCATCCTTACTTTTCTCCCTTTGTTTTGAGAGGGCTTCGATGGAGTGGTCCAAACCTGTGACATTTGCACCGCTTTTTGCCATGTTGGCCGTCCATACTCCAACTCCGCATCCAATATCGACAATTATGTGTCCATCCTCAACCAGTCCTGCCAAAATTTTCGCGACGTTGTTGTAACCAATTCTGTATTCTGGATCGGAGAAGGCGCCTTCACTTCTAAGCCAGCTGTCGTATAACTTCACGTATTCATCTGAGAAGGCTCCATAATATTTCCTCGTCGAATCCAGTATTTTCCTCAAAACATCCTTTTTCCTTAAACTTCTTCTTTCAAGAATCTCTGGCATAATTTTACCATTGTATTTTTGGGATTAGTAATTTTCGAGAGTTTAGGAAAGAGGTCGACATGCTTCTGGGGGAAATCTCTGGGGGCGTTGAGGATGCTATCATCAATTCGGATCCGCCATGTTCATGAAGAAGGCTTCTTTGAGGCCTCACCTCTCTTAGCGGCGAGCTCCTCCTGCATCTTCCTGCACCTGTCCAGCCACAGGGTCTGGTACTCTGACGGTCCTATGATCCTGTCCTCGAGGTCCGCTATGCTCAGGATGCCCTCCTCCTTGCACCATGCTACGCAGATCTCGTATGCCTCCCAGTCCAGCTCCGTGTCCTCCCACTCGACCTCGACCAGAGAAAAGCCGTTGAGGTACCAGGCTAGCCCCCTCGTATGCCCGTCTGTCGAGACTATCTCGCCGTTGAGCTCCTTTATCGGGATTGGCTCAAGGGAATCAGTGTCTCCCTTTCTGAAAGCCTCCCGGATCTGGGACAGCTTCTCACGGCTGATGTACAGTTGGCTCGGCTGGATCTCATCGAGGCTCATAAGGAAGCTACAGGTCATGCTTCATCGACATCTCATTGTCTATCCCATCACTTTCTAATGAGGACATCCTTCTTACCCATGAGCAATTGTAGTTTTCTTAATATTTGCGGAAAATAATGATAATAGATTTTGTAGATTTCAGCAATATCTGTTTAACCAGTAAAACCTGAGAATCCTAATTATGGTCGGAGACGGCAATCAGAAAAGCACTCGATCCCCTGGTAGAAAGCGAGTTTTAGAAGCTTTCCCGTTAATCATGGAGGCCTCCTTGCGCGCGGAGAAGAGTAACATTCAAGCGCATCATGATCGAATGTTGACACATGTCCGGATTGGAGATCGAGGGGCTGATCACATTTCTCTATTACGGGGATCTGGAGAGGGCGATGAGATTCTACGAAGACATCCTGAGACTGGAGAAGACGGTGGATCAGGGTTGGGCCAAGATCTACAGGGTCGCCGATGCAGCCCACGTAGGTCTTGTCGACGGTGAGAGAGGGTATCACAGGCCGAGCCCGGAGAAGCCTGTCATGATCACCATTCTGGTCTCGGATGTCGATTCCTGGTACGCTCATTTTGTAGACAGGGGTGTGAAAACTCTTGGTGCGCCCAGAGATAACCCTGACCTCAGGATCAGGGCGTTCCTCCTGGAGGATCCCGAGGGCTACGTCATCGAGATCCAGAGATTTCTCTAGTTTGTAAAATTGTGGTAGCTCTTTTTGTGTGGCCAAGGAGCTGGGGGTTAGTTGTGTGCGACCAACAATATTTATATCGTATCTACAATTATTCGGGAGTCTAGCAGGAGAGCCTCTGATGGTCTTCAGCTTCTTGACCCTGGACGATGTCGATGTCTCGGGGAAAAGCGTCTTCCTCAGGGTTGACATCAACTCGCCTCTGGATCCCGTGTCCAAGAGGATTCTGAACGCGTCCCGTATCAGAGCCACCCTCGATACTTTATATGAGCTGTCGGGGGCTAGGGTCGTCGTTGGGGCCCATCAGAGCAGGCCTGGTAAGTTCGACTTCACCTCTCTGGAGCTCCATGCGCGGGTTCTCCAGATGTATCTGAATAGCAGGGTCAGGTTCGTCGAGGATGTCATCGGCAGCGATGCTCAGGACGCCATCAAGTCCCTGAGGCCTGGGGAGGTGCTCGTCCTGAACAACCTCCGCATGCTCGAAGAGGAGAACAATCAGGGGCCCCCGGGGGAGGTTGCTGGGACCAGGCTCGTCAGAACTCTGTCTCCCTTCTTCGATCTCGTGGTGAACGACGCCTTCGCCGCTGCGCATCGGAGCCAGCCGAGCCTTGTCGGGTTCGGGGAGGTTCTCCCCATGGTGGCGGGTAGGCTGATGGAGAGGGAGCTCAACGCCATGAATCAGGTCTTGGGTGAGCCCGACAGGCCGTGCGTCTTCGTGCTGGGGGGGGTGAAGGTTGAGGACAGGATTCCTGTGATGCAGAGGGTGCTGAGGGATGGGATCGCCGACAGGATCCTCGTCGGGGGCCTCGTCAGGGACATGTTCCACATAGCTCAGGGGCACAATCCGTTGGGGTATGACGCTATGGGCGACTCCGAGAGGGCCCTCGTCGGGGAGGCCGGGGAGCTTTTGGACCGTTATGGTGATAAGATCGAGATACCTGTTGATGTGGCTCTGGATGTGAAGGGGGAGAGGGTGGAGATCCATGTGGACTCGCTGACGGATGAGAGGAACATCTATGACATCGGCCTGAACGCCTTGGCCCGGTTCTGTGACTGGATCAAGAGGGCTGGGACGGTGGT
>CP070640.1:1053208-1058877 GCA_020354065.1 Candidatus Bathyarchaeota archaeon | reverse complement strand
AGGGGGAACTGGTTGTGCCTGAAGGACCAGAGCCTCTCCAGGAACATCGCCATAAGGCTGTTCATGCTGTTGAAGTAGGAAGGGGTGCCCAGGACGAGGGCTTTGGCCTCGAGCATCTTCGGGTAGAATGGCTTGAGGTCATCATCGAGCTTGCACATGTTGTCGGGCGCACACAGGTTGGCACAAGCCTTGCAGGGGCCGAAGGACAGGTCGTGGAGGTTCACGAACTCAGCCGGCCTCCCGCTCATGTCCAAGAGAGCCAAGACCATCCTGTCCACGTTCCCGCTCCTTATCGGGCTGCTGCTGAAACCCAGAACGACCATCTTCCCACCTGAATAACGCGAACAGATCGAATTCTGATCGGCGCCTTATTAACGGCTCGCGCCCCCCTAAACATACCGATCCATTTCTGAGCGCGCGTGCAACCTGTCCAGCAGCCCGAGGAGGACGTCAAGATCCCCGTATCTTTGACATCCTCGCCATAGGTCGAGGGCGTGACGGGAAAGCACATCGCGAAACTGCATGAGACGACCACGGCAAGTCTCTAGCAATCGGGAAAAAGAGACTCATGCGGGATGCGGCGGTGGAGTGCAAGAGCTGGCCTCGATGCTCCAGATTCAATCCCCGCCAGAAAGAAGGTGGCGATCTAACAACGTTTGAAGCGTTACAAATATCAGTCTCTTATGTTTATTTCCTCGGTGTGCCCTGGATGGAGAGCCTCTGTAGTCTCCTGTTCGAGGTTTCAAACGAGGACCGTCTGAGCATCCTGCTCCAGCTGAAGGGAGGCGGGATGACCGTGACCGGCCTCTCGAGGGAGATCGACCTCACCACCCAGGAGGTGAGCCGTCACCTCTCCAGGCTCAGCGAAACGGGGCTCACTGAGAAGAGCCCCGAGGGCCTCCACGGCCTCACTCCGTACGGGGAGCTGACCCTCAGGCAGATCCGATGCCTGGAGTTCACCTCTCGCCACAAGAACTACTTCAGCGACCACACCCTGGCCAGAATCCCGATGAAGTTCGTGGCCCGGCTGGGAGAGCTGTCGGGGAGCATCTTCCTGGACGACATCATGGTCGTCGTCCACAACGTGGAGAAGCTCCTGCGGGAGGCGGAGGAGGTCATATTGAACATCAACACTCCGTACATAGCCAGCACCTTTCCCCTCATCCGTGGGACTTTCGAGAGAGGGGTGGAGGGGAGGTTCATCCACGGGAAGGACCAGGCTATCCCTGAGGCGATGATGGACGACCGCAACCGCGTCTTCGATGACGATCTAGTCCTCCAGGCCAAGAGATCCGGGGTCTATAAGGAGAGGCTGAGCGAGGAGGCCGACCTCGTTCTCTACATGTCCGAGAAGGAGGTCGCGATACTGGCCTTCCCCCTGGAGAATGGGAGATACGACTTCTGGGGTTTCACCTCATCAAGCGATGAGGCTCGCAGATGGTGCAGAGACCTCTTCCAGTACTACTGGGAGAAAGCCGAACGCATATAGGGTCTATCCGCTGGTCCAGAGCATCTGGAGTATTTCAGAGCGACCCAAGGGAAAACAGGCTGAGTTCGAAACCGCCGACTAGACTTAGATGAGGGTGATCAGCCTGCCACCTCTGCCAATGTTCAGCTGAGTCACTCCCAGATATGAGTTCACATACCCGTTCTCAACCCTCACCCGGTCACCAACCTTCGCCTGCCTGATCTGATCGTTCCAGAGCACGAGCACCACCCGCCCCGCGTCGTCCTGCAACGTGGCGTTGGCCACCGTCAGCGTCTCGCCGCTGGACCTCGATCTCACAGCCCTGGGAATCGACCTCTCCACCACCACCCCCTCCACGGTCACACTCCGCATACCGTCCCTAAGCTCTCCCAACCTCGCCATTGCATAGGGTCTTGAGGGATCCATCACCTTCTCGTACCAGCGCCCCCTCCACCCCGGGTCTCCCAGGTCCCAGCCCACCTGGACGAAGCCCATTTTCTCGTAGAAGCGCTTTGTTCTATTGTTCCACTCGGGCGTCCCCAGAGTCCAGAGCCTGACTCCGGGATAGAGCTCCCATAGCAGCTCAAAGGCCCTCGCTCCTATCCCTCTGCGATGCAGCTCGGGCTCGACGAAGATCCTCTCCAGCACGCTGTGCTCCTCCCCTCTCAGGTCCGCTATGATCCCTCCCACAATCGAGTCGTCGAGGAGGGTCTTGTAGCATTCCAGGTACCTCATGATGCGGACGTGGAACTCTGGGTCGTCATACCCCGGAGGGCCGCCCGGACTCGGCGCCCCGACCTCGATGTCGGTGTCAAACGCCCTCTTCGATATCCCGGCCAAGAGCTCCGCGTCCTCTACTCCCCAGGGCTCGATCCTTACCCTGCCGTGCAGCTCCACAACAATATACCTCAGGTGCAACCCGTATAGTCATGTGCGTATATAACCCTCGTCTACAATTTTTTTAAAAGTTAGGCATCTCATCCCAGTCGACACCTTGAGTAGAGATCTGATCTCGGCTAGTGGCTCATCTTCGCAATAAAACCTCTTTCAACACACATCATTCGATGCGTTTCCTTCGAGCTTGAAGATGCCTCTTCTTCGCCCGACTATTTTTTTATACCCATCCACGTTAGAATGATCAAACGGTCGGGTTGAGATATTGGACAGAGACGTTGTTGAGCATGCACTTGAGCATGCCATGGGATACGATGTCGAGTACGCGGAGGCGAGAGCCCACAGCGCAGTCAGCGAGCAGATCATCCTGAGGAATGGAGCGCTGGAGGCCTACGGCCAGTCCGTTGACAGCGGATTCAACATCAGGGTTCTAGCAGAGGGCGGGCTAGGGTTCTCCTCCACCAACAGGTGGACTATGGAGGAAGCGGAGGCGGTCGCCGAGACCGCATACAGGCTAGCGAGGGCCTCCGGGCGGAGGACCAAGCTCGAGTTCTCGGAGATGGAGAGCAACGAGGCGGACTGGAGGGTCGGAGAGAAGGCGAAGATACGGGACGTGACCCCTGAGTCCAAGATAGCGCTGCTCGGAGGGATAGACAAGGAGGTCGCATCCTGCGGCGTTGACGTCCCGAGCCGGATGATACAGTGCTTCCCCGCTCAGATCGAGAAGTATTTCGTCAACTCGGAGGGCTCGAGGATCGCCTCATACCTGCCCAGGCTCGCATGCTTCATCCTCATAACTGTGAAGGAGGGCGCGAAGACCGAGCAGGCCGGGCGGCAGTTTGGTTACAGCGGGGGCTGGGAGGCTTTCGACCTCTGGAACGTGCCGGAGGAGCTCGTCCACGAGAGCCAGGTCCTCCAGAGGCTGATGAGGAAGGGGAAGCCCCTGAAGCCCGGGAAGACGACCCTTGTGTGCGGAACGGAGGTGGTCGGCATCGCCGCCCACGAGTCCTGCGGCCACCCGATGGAGGCGGACAGGATCCTCGGGAGGGAGATGGCGCAGGCGGGCAGGTCCTTCATCTACCAGGGTGGCCTCTACTGGCTCGGGTCGAGGATCGGGAGCGACCTCGTCACCATCGTCGACGATCCCAGGGTCGAGAACAGCTACGGGTTCTACGAGTACGACGATGAGGGAGTCAAGGCCAGGCCCCGCTACCTCTACAAGGAGGGTGTGATAAACGAGTTCTTCCACAACAGGGAGACCGCTGCGATGATGGGCATCGACAGTAACGGCTCTGCTAGGGCCACCAACTACGACAGGGAGGCAATAGTCAGGATGGCGAACACCTACCTTCTGCCCGGGGACATGACTGAGGAGGAGCTCCTCGAAGATGTTAAGGAGGGACTCTACATGAGGTCCTTCACCGAGTGGAACATAGACGACAGGAGGTTCAACCAGAGGTATGTCGGCAGAGAGTCCTACCTCATCGAGGACGGCGAGCTGGGCAGCCCGGTCTCGAAGCCCACTATCGAACTGACCACGAAGTCCTTCTGGTCCGCCGTCGACGGCGTGACCAAGGACCTAAGGTTCGACGCCGCCACCTGCGGCAAGAGCGATCCGATGCAGGGAATCCCAGTCTACACGGGTGGGCCCATAATCCGCCTCAGGGAGGTGTACATGAAATGACGGATCTGATGGATAGGACCGAGAACCTGGTCAAGAAGGCCAAGGCCCTGGGCGCCGACGAGGCGATTGCCAAGACCTCTTTCAGCAGGAGGACGCAGGTCAGGTTCAGCAACAACGAGGTCGACATCACCAAGGTCTGGAACGACTACCTCACCGAGGTCACCCTGACCTGGCAGAAGCGGGTCGTCGCCACCGAGATACGGAACTTCGCCGAAGCGGAGAAGCGGGTCGAGGACCTTTTTGGGCTGGCTAAGGTGTCCCAGCCGAACCCATTCTACGGAGGAGTGGCCAGCGGCAGCTTCTCCTACCCTGAGAGCGGAGCAGACAAGAGGCTGGCCTACTTGGAGGAGCCCACGGCGTACGTGGAGGCCGCTATGGAGGCCGCCGGGGAGGAGGTGCCGAGAGACCTCAATGCAGGCGGCGCCCTCTTCGCCAACTATGAGGACGTCTACCTAGTCTCCTCTGAGGGGCCGATGGGGCGGGACGCGAGGTCGGCGATAGAGCTCTCCATCAGGGCCTTCTCGGAGAAGGAGGCGTCGGGCCACGGCGTCTCCTGTAGCTCTACCCTTGACGAGTTCGATCCCGTGATGGCTGGGAGAAAGGCCGGGGAGATCGCTTGGCTCGCCAGGAGCCCGGTGGCTGGGGAGGAGGGAAGCTACGAAGTCGTCTTCGACCCACTGATAGCGGGCTCCCTCCTGGGAAGGATAGCCCAGATGGCCTCCGCCTTCTTCGTGATGATTCGGTTCTCAGTCTTCGTGGACAAGCTGGGGCAGATGGTAGCACCCGAGTACGTGACCCTCCTGGACAACGCCGCGCCCTACTCCGTGGAGAACAGGCTATTCGACGACGAGGGGGTCCCCATAAGTGAGAAGGCTATCATCAATTGCGGAGTGCTCAAGACCTACCTCCACAACACCTCGACCGCGAAGCAGTTCAACACAGAGACCACGGGGAACGCTGGGCTAGTGGTCCCCCAGCCCTGGAACATCGAGATGGAGCCGGGGAGCATGGGCAGGGAGGAGATGTTCGCTGAGGTCAATAAGGGTCTTTACCTCACGAACACCTGGTACACTCGCTTCCAGAACTTTGTCACCGGAGACTTCTCCACAATTCCCCGAGACGGAGCCTTCGTCTTGGAGGACGGCGAGATAGTCGGCTCTATCAAGGACATCCGCATCAGCGACAACGTGCTCAGGATGCTGAAGGGGATCAAGTCCCTCACTGAGGAGAGGCAGCGCATCCACTGGTGGGAGTCCCAGTTCCCCACGCTGTCGCCCTACATGCTGGTCGAGGACGTGAGGATAACCCGACCCAGGTAGAGAAGAATCGAAGGATCAGGGATGAAGAAGAGGATACAGCCCCACATCATGTGCGGCGTGGGTGACGTTGCGAGGTACGTCTTACTCCCCGGCGACCCCGGCAGGGTCGAGAAGATCGCCTCCCACCTCAACCAGGCCCGGAAGGTCTCCGAGTACAGGGGCTTCCTCGCCTACACCGGGGAGGCGGACGGCATACCCATCTCCGCCTGCTCCACGGGCATCGGCTGCCCCACCGCTGCCATCGTCGCAGAGGAGCTCATGAAGATCGGGGCAGAGACCCTCATCAGGGTGGGGACCACCGGCT
>CP070640.1:1043364-1053108 GCA_020354065.1 Candidatus Bathyarchaeota archaeon | reverse complement strand
TCTGGGCTCCTCCTCGGCTCCCGGGGGGCCGAAGGCGTCGCTCAGCTTGCGCAGCAACTCGGTGTTCATACCTTACACCTCATCCGTAGGTTGATAATGGGGCGTTAAACCCTTTAACTTTAGGTGCGTTCCTACTCGTTGGTGGGGTTGTCGGACATCGAAGAGGACCTGAAGGCGGTGAACGAGAAGCTGGAGAGGATGATGCGCCGCCTCGACTATCTTGAAGCGATCCTCACGGAGAGCCGCCAGTACCCAGAGATAGCCCGGCTCATGGGGGACCTGAGTGTGGGCGCGTCTCTCTATGGCGAGCCCCTCAAACTCATCCAGCGCCTCCTGGGAGTCCGCCGCTTCCTGGAGAAGAAACCGGAGTCTAGGGACGAGGTCTCCCGGATCATACTGAACGCCCTCGCCTTGAAAGGGCCGATGAACATCTCCGCCCTGACCCGGGAGGTGGCAGGAGAGAAGGGGTCGGCCTCCAGGATCACCGTCAGGAAACGGGTGCTGAGCCTCGTGGAGGAGGGGGTCGTCGAGAAGGGGGAGGGCTTCGATTACCGCTTGGTGGAATGACCTCACCAATCTAATCGCTTATTGATGAGAAAATTCGGTTTCGGTATGGGAGCCACTAGGTCGACTTTTTCCTGCGAGTCGTTTTCTTCGAGGGTTTTTTAGCGGTCTTCTTGGTTTTCTTCTTCTTGTGGACCATGCGTACGTGCTGCTTCATGCCCTGCTCGGTGTTGAACCCCTTGCCGCAGATGGGGCAGGGGACTGTGATGGCGCTGATCTCCACCTCCTTGCCGAGGAGCTCCTTCCTGTACTGCTTGATCATGCTCTCGGCCTGGTCGAGGGTCAGGGGCTTCCCGGACTTCAGCACCATGCTGATCGTGAGGTTGAAGGCGTTGAACCTCTCCTCGTCCCGGATGAGGCCCACCTCCCCCACCATGCCCTTGATCTTCTCTTCCTCTTCCAAGCCGCCACCCCAGGAAACCCGTCTAAGAATATGTGCTTCAGAACCTCAATGGGTACAATATTTAAAAGTTATATTATCAACGCCGTGGAAGCCTCAGCGCCGGTAGCTGCCATGCCTCTCCACAGTCCTCCCGACAGCGTTGTAGTTGACAAGAGGAGTGTCCTGGGAGAGGGTGCAGCCGGGCCCTATGATGAGTCCTCCGCCCTCGCCGGCGGCCTCGATGGCCGTTCTCACCTCATCCTCCACCTGCTGCGGTGTGCCGTGGCGCATCGTCTGCCTGTGGTCGACCCCACCACAAAGGCAGAACCGGTCCCCGTAGACCTCCTTCGCCGTCTCTAGGGGAGTGAAGCTCCTGTCCCACCAGTTGATGGCGTCCACGGGGTAGTTCCCGAACCAGCCCGCCTCCATGAGGCCCCCGTCCCTCTGGGGATTCTCAGCCTGGTTGCTGCAGATGTGCAGCAGCTTGATAGGGATGTCCCCGAGGGCGTCCAGGACCTTCCTGTCGTAGCGGAGAGCGTACTCCTCCAGCTGCTCCCTGCTCATCCTTGACCAGATGTCCCCGCCGCCACCGATGCCGAAGAAGACCCCGGCGGCTCCCTCGGCCACGCACTCCTTGGCGAAGTCGATGCAGGTCTGGGCGATGGTCTCCAGGCCCTCCCTAAGGGCGTCGGGCTGCTCCTCCATGTCAGCGTAGACCCTCTCGGGGTTCGAGACGCCGTGGAGGGCTTGGACGATGGGGCTTGGGATGGTGTATATGAAGAGCATTCCGTAGAGTTCTTTGGCGAGGATCTCAACGGCTCTAAGGTTCTCCCTGAGCTCCTTCCTGGGGTCGAGGACCCAGAGCCTCCCCCAGTCATCGGTCTCCTTGACGGCGACCTCTACCGTCTCGGGGGACTCTTCGTTGTCCTCCCAGCGGAACCTGGAGCCCCACTGGCAGGCCATGTACCTGTAGAAGGGGGTGACCTTGAGGAGATCCATCTTGTGGTCCAGCGCCCTGAGGAGGGCTATGTGGGCCCTCGCCAACTCCTCCCCGTCCCTGTTCGCCTTCTCCCAGCTGTAATGCTTCAGGAAGGACACCGCAGGGAAGTGGCCCCAGAGGGCCCAGGGCACCCTGTCAGGCGCCTCTCTGCGGATCGCGGCCATGACCCGCTCGAATCTCTCCGACTCCATGCGAATCCCTATGAGAAACGGCACATCCGAAATAAATCACAGTCGGTCTTTAACCCGCGCGCGCGGGCGGCTTCTTTCCTAAGGGTGCCTCAAGAAAACCATGTCTAGTGACAATATTCCCATTGGAATTATATTTTCAAAAAATTATTTATCTACGAATAATTCATTATTCCCCTCATCTTATGGGAGGGGCAAGAACAGGATGAGCTTCGAGATCAATGAATGGCCAGCCAACGAGAGGGTCGGAAAGGCATACGGCTTCCTGAGGAACGGGAGGTTCCACGGGATCCTGGAGACGAGAGCCGGGGCCTATAGGGGGAACCACGTCCACCCCGTCGACCAGTATACCCTCCTTCTAGAGGGCAGAGGGAAGTACTTACTCTACGAGGATGGGAGGCGGATGGAGGTGGACCTGGTCCAGGGGGAGGTCTTCGTGGCCAGAGCCGGTGTCCCCCACATCTTGGTCCCGGTGGTGGACTGCTTCACATTCGAGTGGTGGGACGGAGATTTCGTCGACCAGGAGATCTCAGGCATCTTCGACGACATCGTAAAGGAACGGGTGGGGCCGAAGGACTAGCGCTTGTTTCTCCCATACATATTAGAGCTCTAGCGACCGCTCTGTCGATTACTATGGGGGGCGCGCGCACCTGAGGCCTCAAGCCACTTATTGAAACACAACCAGGGCGCGCGCGTGGTTTACAGGCGACTCTTATGTATCGAACCAATTGGAATAACTTTCATCGAGTGAATAACCTCTAGAATCGGCTATTCGAATTATTAGTCTAGTCTGCTTCTTTTATGGAGGATTTAAAAATAAACGCGCGCGCCGCAGCGAGCTTCCTGTAACTAACAAGAGGTCGAGTCCATCCAGCTTCGAGGAAACGACCTATTCTCTCGGCGTTGCATGCACGCTGCGGTTATTTTATCAATCTTTATTAGTAACCGTCATTACAGCTTGGGAAATGAAATTCGACACATCTATGAAAGGGCTTCATACCCTCTTCAAACCATATCAGGCAAAGCTTCTAGAGTGGATCTGGGAGCTGAATGGGAACGACACAGTTGGCGTCAAATCGAACAGGGCACACAAGTATCTACATAACACCCCTGAGAAGAAGTCGAGGGCTTCAGTCATCATCTTCCTTGACAACATGGTTGAGGAGGGTGTTCTAACCTACGAGTTGAAGACAGGTAAAGGGGGATACCACAGAGTCTACTATCCGAAGATGAATAGAAAGCAGTTTTCACAATACGTCGTCGATACGATAACCAACAAGCTCAGAGAAGTTTTCCCAGACGGTTAGGCTATTTAGCAATAGTACCCCAATACACCTTTTTTTCTATACTTCTGCGCGCTTAAACACCATATTTACGCGCGGCGCATTACGTATGTAAGATTATTTCAGAATAAACGAAAAGTTGGATTATGAGATGATAGTATTGGACTTGAGTAATTTTTATTACTACGAGAGCGAGGATAGCGAAAGAGGTGAAAGCTATGAATGACATACCTCTACCTGTATGGATAGCCATCTTTTGTTGCGTGTTCGTGCCGCTTATCGTGCGGGCGCGGCGTAAAAAGTAATAAAAAACGGGTTTATGTGCGTTCGTACCTGCGTATGTGCCTCTCGTTTAAGTGTTTTTATTGGTCTTTAGACCAGTATTATTTTGTGTGATGTTTTAGTCGGGCTTCTGCGCGCGCATTCCCAAGCGAAGTCGATGCAGGTCTGAAACATATTTTAGGTGCAGGGTGTCCCTCAGAGGTCTCGGGCGAAGATTTCCACCACTTTAAGGTCCCCCCCCGGAGCTCCTTCTGGGGTCGAGCGCCCAGTCTAGAGGGTTTTAACTATTTTTAACCAAGAAACACATATAAGCAGCATCTTTCATGATATCACAACTCCAGAGGATTTTTCATGAAATACAGAAATTTTGGCAAGCTAGACTGGAAGGTCTCGGCTCTCGGCTTCGGCGTGATGAGGCTCCCCATCCTCGACGGCGATCCCGCCAAGATCGACGAGCCCGAGGCCATCAGGATGATCCGTTACGCCATCGACCACGGCGTCAACTACCTGGACACCGCCTACCCCTACCACAGGGGCAAAAGCGAGAACCTGTTGGGGAAAGCCCTCAAGGAAGGCTACAGGGAGAGGGTGAGGCTGGCCACGAAGATGCCCACCTGGCTCATCGAGAGGAGGGAGGACTTCGACAAATACTTGGACGAGCAGCTGGAAAGGCTTCAGGTCGACCGCATTGACTTCTACCTCCTCCACGGCCTCGGCAGGGCTCGCTGGCCCAAGATCAGGGACCTGGGCGTCACGGAGTGGGCCGAGGAGAAGATCGCCGAGGGCAAGTTTGGTCACATTGGTTTTAGCTTCCACGACGAGTGCGAGATCCTCAAGGAGATCATCGACTTCTACGACGGCTGGACCCTCTGCCAGATCCAGTACAACTACATGGACACCGAGTCCAGCGGTAGGGCTCCGGGTACCGCGGGCCTCAAGTACGCCGCTTCCAAGGGGCTCGCCGTGGTGATCATGGAACCCATCCATGGGGGGAGGCTGGCCGTCACGCCGCCGCCGGAGATCCAGGCCATCTGGGATGAGGCTCCCATAAAGAGGACGCCCGCCGAGTGGGCCCTCCAGTGGGTCTGGAACCACCCCGAGGTCTCCATCGTCCTCAGCGGCATGAGCACCATGGAGCAGGTCGTCGAGAACGTGGAGAGCGCCGGACGCTCCGGACCGGGCGCCCTGACCCCGGAGGAGCTGGGGCTCTTCGAGAGGGTCCAGAGGAAGTACGCCGAGCTGGGGTACATCGGCTGCACCGACTGCCTCTACTGCCAGCCCTGCCCGGAGGGTGTGGCCATCCCCCGGATATTCGCGATCATCAACGAGGGCTACACCAAGGCCCGGGAGGAGACCAGGGAGAGGTATCAGAGGGAGATAGCTCCTGAGAACCGGGCAGGCAATTGCGCCCGGTGCGGGACCTGCGAGGAGCAGTGCCCCCAGCAGCTGCCCATCATGAGGCTTATGAGGAGCACCGCGAGGTTCTATGAGGGTAGTCGAAGCTGACAGGCCTCACTTATCAGTACCCTATCCCACCTGGCTCCGACTCTTTTCAGGAATGAGATGGAGCAACCCCGAGATCGCCAATCCGGACGGGACCAAAAATATGAGACCTGCTACGCCTAAAATCTGGACGAGCGGTGAAATGCTTCCCGTCCAGATCTCGGTCAACACGAACCTCACAGAACACTCGGTGTTTCCCTCGGTGTTGTCGAACGTGAAGGTGTACTGATCCTTGGCGGGGGCGATCATGAAGCTGCGCTCGCCTTCGATGTACAGGCCCCCGAGATCCTCTGCATTGTAGCCGCTTGTGGTTACGCGGATCCCTCCGCCCTCGACGGTGATCACGCCACTCAGCACCGATTTGACCAGGACTCTCGTGTGGTAGCATGTGTCGTCGTCGTAGGGGCCGCGAACCCCGCCGGGGCTCAGGGTGAAGTAGGTGTCTATCGCCTCATCGGTCCTCGTTATCGGGATGGATGATACTAGAAACATGGAGATGCCAATCAGGGAAAGCGCCAGACCGAAAGAAACCCTGCGCTTCATGATCACATTAACCGTCTGATCTGAACCTTGTATTTCCAATTGGAGATAAATTAAAAAGGTGTCTGTTGTAGGTGAGGGCCCCTCTACTGCCGATTCCTTTTAAACCCTGAATCTGCTTGCTAGAACGGGTTAGTCCGGACCATAGATGAGGCGATGGATGATGGAGTTCGACCTTGAGAGCCACCGGCCGATACCGGTACGCTACGAGCTGAGGTACGTGATGCTCAGGAAGCTCATGGAGGGGGAGGACCCGCTCCCCGACATCCAGGGAAGGAAGGAGACGAAGCGAGACGTGATCCGGGCCGTACTGAGCAACACCCACCCCTACCTCATCTCCAGGGAGGGGACCGGGAAGACCAGGCTCGCCGAGAGCCTCGCGAAGCTCCTGCCCCCCGTGCCGAAGATCAAGGGCTGCCCTTACAACTGCGACCCGAAGTGGCCCGAGGAGTGGATGTGCCCGAGCTGCCGGCACGAGGAGGACCCCGAGATCGAGCTCATCTCTGGGAAGCAAAGGTACAGCAGGATCCAGGGGAACGAGTACACCCACGAGGCGAAGCTCCTCGGGGTCAAGGACATCCAGGCCATCGTTCAGGGGGGGAGCCCCACCGACCCCCGGGCCTTCATAGGCACAGGGGTCCTCAGGGGAAACCGGGGGGTGGTCTGCGTGGACGAGCTTCCGGCCATCCCCACCAAGGTCCAAGTCCTCTTCCACCCCATGCTCCAGGAGAGCAAGATAATACTCGAGGAGTACGCCTGGGAGAGGCCCATAGACCTATTCTTCATAGCCACCGGGAACCCCACGGGCTTCGCCCACGTGAACAGGATCCCCGAGCCCCTCCTCGACCGGCTGGAGCTCATCCCCATGGGCCTCCCCGACGAGCCCGTGGAGAGGGAGATCATGTTCAGGGAGCGCTTCAGGGTCTACGACGAGTTCTTCCAGGAGAGGGAGGAGGCCGCGGCAGCAGAGCCCCTCTACGTCACGCCCGCATCCCTGAAAAGGAGTGTTACAGCCCCTTGGTGGATCGTGGAGACCATCGTCAAGACCGCCAGGTACACCCGGGACTGCCCCAACATCGACAGGGGGGCGAGCATTCGAGGCAGTATCAAGGCCCTCGACCACACCCACTCAACCACGGAGATGCGGGGTGGGAGGGTCTCCAACCTCGGCGACGCTATCCAGGGCCTCCAGCTCGCCCTGAGGGGCCGGGTCAGGCTGAGGGCGGACCTCATCGGCTTCGACGAGCGGGAGGGAGAGCTCATGTCTCAGACCGCCAGGGTTGTGGAGGATGTGATGTGGTATGCGGTCCGGGACGTAGGGAATAGGGTTCTAGCGGGCTTCGAGGGGGACAGGAGGGCCCTCCCGGGGGAGGTCGAGGGGCTCATCGCGGCCAGGGGGAGGATTACCGAGAGCCTCGGCGAGTTCCCCGCCGTGACGGAGGCCCTGGCCCTGATGGACGAGATAGGGCCTGCAGACTCTGGGCATCTTGTGGACGGGCTTGAGGATCAGCTGAGGAGCCGCGTCGATGGGGCCGACCCGGAGGTCGTCGAGGAATACCGCTTCTCGGCCTTGGAGCTCCTGGCCAACGCCCTCATGGCAACCGGAGCGGCTTCCTACCCTGACCAGAGCCTCATCTTCGTACCCAGACGGATGGAAACCTGATGCGGAGACTTACAAGGCGCACACTCTGCAGCGACCTCGCCGACGACCGGCTCGACATGCTCCGGGAGATCGCTAGGATGCAGATGGGCCGTGGCCTCGACTACGACTCCAAGATCATGGACAGGGCTCGGGTTAGGGCGAGGGAGCGCTTCAGGAGGGCCCAGCTGAGGAGGGCGGAGGCCGAGGCTGAGCTTGAGCAGCTGGAGGCCGAGCAGATGCGACGGGCCGTGGAGCGGCTCATGGAGTCCGAGGAGAGTCTTGAGGAAATCCTGGAGAAATTGACGAGCGACGAGGAGCGGAGCAGGCTTGAGGCCGAGCTTCAGGAGCTGAGCGGGGAGTCCCAGGGCCTCACCAAGGAGGACTTCGAGGAGGTCCTCTCGGAGTTCGGGAGGAGGGGAATCGCCGACTCCAAGAAGCCGAGGCTCACCCTCACGTCAAAGGGAGCCCAGCTCCTTGGGCGGGGCTTCCTGAGCCGCATCCTCCAGAGGCTCGCCCGGCACGGCGTCGGCCCCCACAGGGTCGAGGACGTGGGCCACGGTCCCTGGACCGCCTCCACCATCCGCCCCTACGAGGTCGGGGACCCCTACGAGAGGATCAGCATCGAGAGGAGCCTCTTAGCCACCCTGGAGAGGGGCGGCGCCCCGGGGGAGCTGAGGCTCGTCGACTTCCGGGTTTTCGAGGCCATCCACAGCACCGAGGTCATCTTCGGCGTCTTGGTGGATCAGAGCGCCTCGATGAGCCGGGGCGGGAAGCTGGAGGCCGCGGTGGAGACCGCCCTCGCCCTCTCAGAGCTCATGCGGGGCCAGTTCCCCGAGGACAGGCTCCGGGTTTTCGCCTTCTCCGAGGAGGTCCGGGAGGTGGAGCCCTGGGAGCTCCCCGGCATAGCGGTGCCCATGGGGTACACCGACATCCGGGCCGCCCTCCGTAGCTTCAGAATGACAGTCGCCCATGAGGCCGGGAACAAGCAGGCCCACCTGATCACAGACTCCGCCCCCAACTTCGAGGACGGGGAGTATGTCGGCTTCGAGAAGGGGCTGGCGGGAGTGATCGACGAGGCGAGGAGGTACAGGGCGGCGGGCATCGTCCTCAACATCGTGATGCTGGACGAAGAGCCGAGGCTCAGGGAGATGGCGAAGGCCATTGCCAAGCAGAACGTGGGCAGGGTCTTCTTCACAAGGCCCGGGCAGCTGGGGGAGGCGCTGGTCGAAGATTATCTCCTCTCCAAGAAGGAGGTCCTCAGGCTCTAGGTCTTCCCAGGCGGAGTGGATTTCTCTGAACCTCAGGAAGGGCGGGCGACGACGACCATCAACTCGCTCTCCGGGGTGAACTCACGCTTGTCATGGCCCCCGTACCAGGCCTCGACCTCGAAGCCGGCCTCCTCCAGAAGCGCCCTGACGCCCTCCGGGGAGTGGATGCAGACCTCCCCGGACTCGAAGTACCTCTCCAGTATCCTCCCGTCGTGGCAGAGCTCGTACCAGAGGTTTATGGTCATTGTGCGCTTCTCGGGGTCAGTTCTGTGATAGCCGGTGCGGACCACCCCTCTGTGCTCGTCCAGGGTCTTCTCCTGGACGAACCAGCCGCTCTCAGGCTTTAGCTCTGGGATGTGGGTGAGCTCGAAGGCGTAGACGCCACCGGGGGCGACGTGTTCCCGGATGTTACTGAGGGCTTGGACCTGATCCTCCTTCAGCAGGATGTGGTCGAAGCTGCAGCTTGGGAAGTAGACGAGGCCGAACCTCTCGCTGAGGTTGAAACCTCTGACATCGGCGAGCTCCAGGCGCACCCTGCTCCGGACTTCGGGGGGCTCCCGTCTGAGGTTCGCCTCGGCGGCTCTGAGCATGTGGGGGGAGTTGTCGATGCCCCAGGTCTCCACCCCCTCTCTGGCGAGCTGGATCGCGAGGCGGGCTGTCCCCACCCCGAGCTCCAGGGCTCTGTCTCCGTGGCTGTGGGCGAGCTCGATGTAGAAGGGGGCGTCGTCCTTCGCGCCGAAGAGGTCGTAGAACCTCTCGGCTCCCTCACGGTAGCTCATGAGCGGCTTCTCCCTTTTGGCATGGAGGGCTCCGAGATTTATCGGTTGCTACGAGAAAAGGGGGGTGGTGTCTCAGGCTCGGCGCCTGTGGTGGCCGACCACGCTCTGGTTGTACCTGATGTCCTCTCCCACCGTGTACAGGAAGATGTGGGCGGTGCTCCTGCCGACGTGCTTCAGCCTGTCGGAGAGCTGCCTCTCCACCCCGGCGTAGTTCTCAGATTTGTCAAGGCTGTTCAGCCAGCTCTGGAAGCTGCCGTGCTCCTCGGCTATCCTCTGGAACTCCTTGGCGTTGTGGATGGTGGCCTGGATCTTC
>CP070640.1:1038796-1043264 GCA_020354065.1 Candidatus Bathyarchaeota archaeon | reverse complement strand
GGCCTTCGCTTTCTTCCAGACGTTCACCGCGACCGCCGTCTGCCGCGCGGTCTCCACGACGAGCTCCTCGGGGAGCTTCGTGGCCTCGTCGTACTGCTTCTTGGAGAGGTGGACGTTTCTCTTCTGAAGGGGTTCCAGGCTGTCGTAATCCTTGTGGCTCACGATAGCCTCTATCAGCCTCCCGTTCTCCGGGTCGGTGAGCATCCTGTGCCCGATCTTCTCGAGGAGGGCCAGCTGCTGGCTCCTGAGCTGCACCCCTTTAGGGGGCATCTTGGTCTCCATATCCCAATAGACGATGGACCCCGCTGAGCCGAGGATGATCAGGTCCTTGGCCCTGCCCATCAGCTCCTCATAGGTCTTGATCAGATCTCCGTTTGAACCGGTCATAGCAACACACCAATGGGTAATCGGTCTCCTTGGTAGGCTTTAATCTTTCTCAAACATTGGTGAGCCCATCCTTTTGTACCCTTGGACTCTCAATACCATCGATATCTACTCTTCAGTAATGATCGAGTACAGGATGAGATTCTCGTCCAAGTAATCCTTCCTAAGGTAGGCCTCCGGAATGAAACTTGTATCCGTGCAGACCTTCATCATGGCTGCGTTCCAGGGACTCGTGTGGAGCTTCGGCTTTCTCTTGCCGTGATCCCTTACATGCATTCCAACAAAACTGATGAAAATGTCAGTGATTTGATGGAAATGGGGGAGCTAGGCGCTCTTGTCTATCTCGACCTCTCCCTCTTTCGAGATGATGGCCATGGCATGTCTGAGGGCCCAGCAGCTGATGACCACCCCAACTGGAAGCGATGCGGGGTGCCTCGCCGACAGCTCGATGTGAAGGTCGAGGGCTGTGGGCCCCTCACCGAGGCCCATCGCCCCTATGCCTAGCCTGTTGATCTTCTCAAGGAGCTCCCCCTCGATAGTGGCGACCTCGGGATTCTCATGCCTAACCTGGAAAGGCCTCAGCAAAGCCTTCTTTGCCAGGATCATGCACAGGTCCTCGCCGCCGCCGATCCCCACGCCGACGAAGTAGGGAGGGCAGCCCAGGGATCCTGCGTCAGCGAGGGCCTCGATCACGAACTGCTTGATCCCCTTCCAGCCGAGGCCTGGCTTGAGCATCCTGTGGGCGGCGATGTTGGTGCTCCCCCCGCCCTTTGGCATGGCTATGAGCTCCAGGTCGTCTCCTTCCATGAGGTCGATGTAGATGATGGGGACATGGCCGTTGAGGCCCACGTTGTCCCGGGTGTTCCCCCTGAACATGTCTACTGCGTTGGGTCTGAGGGGGACCTCCCCCGTAGCTCTTCTGGTGGCGCTCACAAGCACCTCCTTGAGCCTGGATCGGAGGGGGAAGCCGTCGCCCACTTTAGCTATGAAGGCGACTACGCCGGTGTCTTGACACATCGGCTTCGACTCCTCGCGGGCGATCTCCACGTTTTCCAGGATGTTCCTCAGTTGAGCCCTGCCTACTGCCCCCTCTGTCTCCTCCAGCCCCTCTTTCATCGCCTCGACGTACTCGATGGGGAGCTCAGTCACCGCGATCCTCAGAAGTTCCACCGCGGTGTCCTCAACAACCTTCTCAATGTCCGTCAACGCTATCACTCCATCTCCGCCAGCATCCTCTCCATCCTGGCCGTAACCAGCTCCTTGACCTCCTTTGTCATGTTGCCCCTGTGGCTGTCGATGGTGACGATCAGGGGGCCGAAGTCCTCCACCTCGTAGACCCAGAGGCACTCGGGCATCCCCAGCTCCTCTAGCCAGAAGACCTCCCTGACCCTCTTGATGCCTCGGGCTGCGAGGAGGGCGGCGCCGCCGGTGAAGGCACCGTAAATGCAGCCGTGCTCCTGGCAAGCCTTCGAGGTGCGGTCTCCCATGCCCCCCTTGCCGATGATGATGGCTGGGCGGAAGGCCTCGATGAACCTGTCTTGGAAGATCTCCATCCGGGCGGAGGTGGTGGGGCCCGCTGCGACGACGGTCCACTCGCCGTCCACCTTCTTCATGATGGGGCCACAGTGGAAGACGCCCACCCCCTGGAAGTCCACGGGGGGCTTCTCCCCCTTCTCGTGGAGCTCCAGGGCCTTGAGATGGGCCTCGTCCCTCGCTGTGATCACTGTTCCTGTGACGAAGACGATGTCGCCCACCTTCAGCTTCCTGATCTCATCCTCGGGAAAGGGGGTGGCAAGATGATACTCCATTTCTCGAACTCTCCCCATTACTCACGCCTATCTGAATATAAGTTCTAGTCATCAGCTCATAATTATAACTCCTTTAGACTTCGAAATAGCTCGCCATCGAGTTAGCCTCCTTTAAAACGCCTCAAGATACCTTTATGGGGGCTTTCAACGATGTGGGAGAAGGAGTACATGAGAGGTGAATACGGAGACGACTACCGGATGGCGAACATCCTGTAGCTCATACGGGCTCCGATATCCATTATAACGCTGTCTCACCCTGATGTTATAGAAATACTGGTGTTAGCAAAAGTATAATATTTACAAAGTTCATCCCTAAGGGATGTCACCGGAAATGTCGAAGCTCTACTACACATACGGGCCTGAGAACGCCTCTTTCAAGGCCAAGGTCGAGGAGCTGAGCGGTGAGAACATAGACCTGTGCTTTCAGTGCGGCGCGTGCAGCTCCGGCTGCCCCCTAACGGAGGAGATGGATCTCCTGCCCTCGACAGTGATAAGGCACGCCCAGCTGGGTGTAGAGGAGGCTCTAGAGTCCAAGACTCCCTGGGTCTGCATCACCTGCTTCGACTGCGAGATCCGCTGCCCCCGGGGCATCGACATAGCCAACGTCATGGAGGCCCTGAGGCAGATGGTTCTCAGGACCAAGTACGACAGGTTCACCCTCGACCAGCTGACCCCTGAGGAGCTGAGGGAGCTCCCACAGATAGCCATAATAAGCAATCAGAGGAAGCTGAGTGCCTGAGGAGACAGAGATGAAGATCCCCTACTACCCCGGATGCACCTTGAAGACCAACGCTAGGAATTTCGATGTCTCAACTGTGGCGTCCGCTAAAGCCCTCGGCATAGAGCTCGTCGAGCTGCCGAGGTGGAACTGCTGCGGGACCGTCCACGCCCTTGCGAAGGACGACGTGATGCACTACCTCGCCCCCATCAGGAACCTGATCCGGGTGGAGCAGATGAAAGAGGAAGGCCTCACGGACATGAAGAAGGTCGTAACCCAGTGCGCCATGTGCTATAACACCCTGAAGAGGGCCAACGCCGCCGCCAACGAGGACCAGGAGAAGATGGAGAAGATCAGAAACAACATGGAGAAGGAGCCGGAGTACAGCGGCCGGGTGGAGGTGGTCCACTTCCTCGAGATTCTTGAAAAGGGGGGCTGGGAGGAGCTGGCCAGGGTGGTGAAGAAGCCCCTTGCGGACCTCAGGGTCGTCCCTTACTACGGCTGCCTCCTCCTCAGGCCGAGGGAGTTCAGCATCGACGATCCCGACAATCCCCGAGTACTGAAGGACCTCCTTGAAGCCCTCGGGGCCGAGGTGGTGGACATCCCTTTCAAGGCCAAGTGCTGCGGCGCTTACCACACCGTCCACCTGAAGGAGGTGACAGCCGAGCTCTCCCACAGAGTCCTCGCGCAGGCGGCGGAGGCAGGCGCAGACATGTTGGTCACGGCGTGCCCCCTCTGCGAGTTCAACCTCGCGCGGAGACAGGGAGAGATGAGGAAGATGCATCCAAGCTTCGAGTCGATTCCCGTGGTATATTACTCTCAGCTGATGGCCCTCGCGTTTGGCTTGGACGAGGAGGCGACGGCGTTCCAGGAGAACGACCCGGATCCAATGCCGGTCTTGGTGGAGAGGGGGCTAATATAGGAGAGATCATGATGGAGAGCAACGAGTCTAGGATGGTCACCATCCACGTGATGGGTAAGAAGCACAAAGTCCCGGCGGACCTCACCATCATGAAGGCGATGGAGTACGCCGGTCACCAGTTCAGGCGGGGCGCCGGATGCCGTGGAGGCTACTGCGGGGCGTGCGCCACCATCTACCGCACCGAGGGCAGCTACAAGCTCCTGGGCGCCCTAGCATGCCAGAAGATCGTGGAGGACGGCATGTACATTGCCCAGATTCCTTTCAGCCCCGCAGAGAAGATGAGATACGACATCAACCAGGTCAGGGCAGACGCCAGCGCCTTCTTCGAGCACTACCCCGAGATCGCCCGCTGCCTCAGCTGCAACACCTGCACTAAGGCTTGCCCCCAGGACATCATGGTGATGGACTACGTCCAGGCCGCCCTGAAGGGGGATGTCGAGGAGGCGGCGAAGCTCAGCTTCGACTGCATAAACTGTGGCATCTGCGACGTCCGCTGCCCCGCAGAGATCGTTCCCTACAATATAGGCCAGCTGGCCCGAAGGCTCTTCAGAAAGTACATCGATGGTCCCACAGAGCACGTGCTCGAAAAGGTGAAAGAAGTTGAGGCGGGCAAGTTCGACGCCGAGATCAAGGAGC
>CP070640.1:1033304-1038696 GCA_020354065.1 Candidatus Bathyarchaeota archaeon | reverse complement strand
GTCCATTCTTCGAGGAACTCTCCATCCTGTGTGAAGAGCTGGATCCTGCGGTTCTGGCGGTCGGCGACGAGGACCCGTCCCTTCCTATCGACCCAGATACCGTGGGGGAGGTTGAACTGGCTGGGGCCATCGCCCGGCTCCCCCCAAGAGAGGATGTGCTCACCCTCGGGGCTGAACCTGTGCAACCGGGAGTTGCCGTAGCCGTCTGAGACGAACATCTCTCCGGATGGGGAGAGGGCGATGTCGGTGGGCCGGTTGAAGTGGGCTCCGGCCTCCCCGGGCTGTTCTTTGGTGCCGAGGGTGAGGAGGAGCTCGCCGTTCTGGGTGAACTTCCTCACAGTGTGATCCATTTTGTCTACGCAGTAGACACGGTCATCGGCGTCAATGTATACGCCGTGGGGATTTGCGAAGATCCCTTCCCCCCAAGATTTCAGGAAGTTGCCCTCCCTGTCGAACATGATGATGGGATGCTCCCCCTGTTTAGGACGTAGACCCTGTCCTTGGAGTCCACAGCAACCCCAGCCACCTGGCTGTACTCCCAGGCTTCAGGGAGCCTACCTCACCCCTCCACCACTCCGTAAACGAGATTGCCCCCACACATAGGTACAAACCTTACAGTTGGTTGTACAAATAGTACTCAGGAGTATCGAGAGGCCGCAAACCCCACCTATCATAAGGGGGAAGGGGAGTAGAAGCGGATGAGTGCGAAAAATCCTCCCCCAATGAAAGGAACATGAAAACTACGCCAAATGATAGCGATGATTCACAAAATGGGCTCTTATCAACACGCACATTCCCATCCTCCATAATTTCATAACCCAAGAAACAGATCCAACTGAGAGAATAGCTTCATGGCCTATCACAACCTCAGAGACGGAGACGCCGTCGTCACCCGCCATGGCCTCGTATTCTACGTATTCGGCTATCAGCACCCCTCCGACCGGTACCACGGCTTCCTCAAGTACGTACCTCGGGAACTCGCAGACGGATTCGATCTCGACTGGGTCGACATCACCTGGGAGATGGGGGGCACAACCCTGGTTAGACCGAGGGAGCTCTACAGCCCACAAGTCTACCAGAGACTCATCGAGGCATTCGGAGAGGCGCTGCCGGAGTACCTAGATTTCTCGGAGCAGCTACAACGCTTAATGATCATCATCCCAAAAGGCCTCATCACAAGAGTCTACAAACCCTCGAGGCAGCTTATGCTCCTCAAACGGAGGGGCCCCCGCGACTCCCTGGAGGAGAAGGCACTCGCCCTCCTTGAGCTCCTATCGGATCGAGCTGGCATCCCACCCGGCTTCCTCGGAGTCCATGGATCCATCAGCCTCGGAATTCACCAAGAGGGGAGTGACATCGACCTCACCGTCTATGGCGTGAGCAACTACCGGAAAGCCAAGAAGACGCTCAGAGAGCTGGAACAGAAAGGAAGAATCAAGCTGAAAAGGAGGGACAGGATCGAGGCCAAAAGGCTCAATCGCGGAGACTTCAGGGGAGAGGACTTCATAGTGAACGCCACTAGGCGATTCCAGGAGATAGACCCCGAGCCGCGAACCTACTGTCCCCTGGGATCCGTCGAGGTGGAGTGCCGTTGCGTCTCAGCCCGGGAGTCTATGTTCAGGCCTGCCGTCTATGGCGTCGACGAATGTAGTGCGATCTCTGGAAGAGATCTTAGGATCCCCGAGATCTCGGAGGTGGTCTCAATGATAGGGATGTATCGGGACGCCGTCCGCGAAGGGGAGAGGATGCGTGCGAGAGGTATCCTAGAGGAGGTCTCAACACAAACGAGGAGGTGGCTCAGGGTGGTCGTGGGGGCGTCCTACTCCGGGGAGTACCTGGACTGGCTGCGCTTTTAGGTGTGTAGCTGCGCAACATCCCCGTCGGCGAGCAGGTGATCGAGGCCAACCCTCTCGCTCTCGAACTTTGCGCTGGGTCCCCAGATCCTGGCGTACTTGAACCTCTCGTAGAAGTCGCTGTGGATCATCTTCGCAAGCTCGCCCACTGTCAGCCCCATCTTAGCGACTATCGGTTCCCTCGACGGCTCCTTCCCTGGCTGCTTCGTGTAGACCCGTACTATCCCTAGGAGGTCGAACAGCTTTGAACCTAGAAGCTCAGTTAGACCTTGCGTCTTCTCAGCTGAGATAGCCAGGGTCTCCAGCGGCTTCGCCGCCTCTTGGACGCTTTCGATGATCTCCTCACCTGCAACTATGTCGGCCTTGTTCGCCACGACGAGGGTGGGCTTGTAGACGGCGTTCCCGAAGATGGAGTCCTCCATGATGTCGAGGGTGACCCTCCCCCTGACTCGGACAAGTGCGGATCTAATCTTGTACTCCCTGAGAAGCTTGACCACGTCCTCCGGTGTGCAGTCTACTAGAGACCCGTCCCAGATGAACTGGATGTCGGACCCGTGACCCCTTTTAGTGATCTCGACCTCCCCCTCCGGCTCTGCAGTCAGGATCCTGGACTTCTCCAGCTCCTCTGCGACCATCATGTAGCCGCCGGCGGGATCTTCCTTGAGGTCGACGACGATGATAATGCCATCAGCGTTCCTGGCGAGGCTCAGGACCTGGAAGCCGTCGGCCCTGCCGTCCGAGGAGCCCTCAACGATCGGTGGTGCCTCTACAAGCTGGAACTGGATGTCTTCGTAGGAGAGCATCCCCGGCGTGGGGACCCTAGTGGCGAAGGGCCAGGACCCAACTTCCACAGTTGAGTTCGTCACGGCCCTGAGGAGGCTGCTGCGGCCGGCGTTGGTGGGGCCCACGACAGCGACCTGGGCCGCACCCGCCTTCTCGATGAAGTAGGATGGAGCCCTCCCCCTCTTTGCGGCCTTCTTCCTCTCCTCGATCTGCTGCCTGAGCTGGGCCATCTGCCGCTTGACCTGGGCGCACATCCTATCAGTTCCCTTGTGCTTCGGCACCAGGGAGAGGAACTCGCCCATCAAGCGGAGGCGCTCCTCGGGGTTCCTGGTCAGAGTGACCTCGTGCCACTTCGCCTTGGCCTCCGCCGGTAGGTTCGCGGGCAAGCCGGGACACTCCTCACGGATGTTTTTGGAGACGAATCATAAAACGACTTCGGAGCGATGTGGATCATCTGCTCACATCAATATCCTTATCGGGCCTCACAGAACCTATTCAAGGGATGGAGAAGCCGAAGGACAGGGACTTCATCGAGACCGTCGAGGGTCTTCTCTTCTGCGTCGTGGGCTACCTCCATCCCCCGGACTGGTATACAGCCTACCTCAAATACATCCCCAGCTGGGAGGGGAGGTGGAGCAGGGAGGAGACCAGATACGATAGAGTCCTCCCTTACTACCACGTCTCCCAAGTGGAGAAGACATACGACTACCTACTAAAGCGACACCCCCAGTACATATACCGGTGTCCCGTGAGAAATATCACTATCTCATCAATACCCAGGAAATATGTGAAGGCCTACTATCACCCACGTGACAGGTTACAAAGTATGCTCGCCGAAGGCCCACGAGACAGATTGGAGCAGAAACTTGAAGGCCTGGCATACCTGATGGCTGATCTCTCAGGCCTGGAGACCGGGGATCTGGGCGTCACGGGGTCGCTGTTAACGGGAAACCACAATCCCAAATTCTCCGATATGGATATCACGGTCTATGGCCAGAGGGCTTCAAGAAAGCTGAAGGAGTCGATCTTGGAGGCGAGAGAGAAATCGGATGAGATCCTCCCCCTCAGCAAAGAGAAGAAGATGGAGTGGAGCAGGAGCAGGGCCGAGAGGTTTCCACTGAAGTTCGAGGAACTCATGGAACTGGCAGAGAAGCGGTGGAACTACGGAACATACGAGGGGGTCTATTTCTCAATCCACCCCACGAGGGTCGATCAAGAGATCGAGGAAACCTACGGCGATTACAAATACCGCCAAGTGTGTCGCATCGAAGGAGAGGCCGGGATAAAAGACGCCTCAGAAGCGATATACCTACCAGCTAAATACTGTCTTGACTCCGTGGGTACGGAAACCAAGATGGACGTAACAATCGAGGAGATCGTCTCGTTCGAGGGGTTGTTTGGCGACGCGTTCGAGGCCGGAGACAGAATAAGATTCAGAGGCACACTAGAACACGTGACTGGGCTTAGAGCTTTTCATAGAGTCATCGTTGGGGGCGCCGGGTCTCGACTGGATTTCATCAAGAGGATCTAGTCGAAGTTAAGAAATCAAGGCGTATGAGTGCGTGCAAGCCCTCAGGCTTCTGATTCCCTATATGTTTTTATCATCTCTCATCACTACTCGTTGAAGGTGGCAACCATCAGAAGCCTCGTATGCCTTGGCATCGAATCCACTGCTGACAACCTCGGTGTTGGGATAGCCACCTCGAACGGCGCAATACTTGCCAACGAGATCAGCACCCACGTTCCGGAGGAGGGAGGGATCCACCCGAGGGAGGCTGCCCGTCACCACGCGGAGCAGATGGGGTCTACAATAGGTGAAGCCCTCCAAGACGCGAGGGTCAAGGCGGAGGAGCTCGATCTCATCGCCTTCTCCCAGGGACCGGGCCTCGGCCCCTCCCTGAGAACGGGGGCGACAGCGGCCAGAGCCCTTGCATCCTATCTCAATGTGCCCCTGGTCGGGGTGAACCACTGCGTCGCCCACATCGAGATTGGGAGGCTAGCAACGGGAGCCGAGGACCCCCTCACCCTCTACGTCTCCGGGGGAAACACGATCGTTACGGGGTACGAAGCAGGCAGGTATCGTATTTTCGGCGAGACCCTCGACATCGCTGTCGGGAACTGCCTGGACACCTTCTCTAGGGAGGCTGGGCTCCCCTACCCCGGTGGCCCAGCCGTGGAGAAACACGCGCTGGAAGGAGAACGGCTGATCCTTCTCCCCTACGTCGTAAAAGGAATGGATCTTAGCTTCAGTGGGCTGCTAACCGCCCTCATCCAAGAGTACAGAACAGGAAGGTGGAGGCTCGAGGACCTCTGCTTCAGCCTCCAGGAAATTGCATACAGCATGTTGGGAGAGGTGACGGAGAGGGCCCTAGCCCATACCAAGAAGGCGGAGCTGCTACTCACAGGGGGCGTGGCTGCCAACAAGCGACTCCGCTCGATAATCGGTGCTATAGCAGAGGAGCACGGGGCCTCCCCGGAGTTCGTGCCCATCGGCTACGCCACCGACAACGGCGCCATGATCGCCTGGACGGGAATTCTAGCATATCAGAGCGGGATTGAAACTCCCATTGAGACCAGTTACATCGACAGCCGGTGGAGACTGGACAGAGTTGAGGTGCTATGGAGGGACTGATGCTCGTGGCAAAGGGGGCGGAGGCGGACCTCTGGCTCGACCCTGACTGGAATGGGGTGAAAGTCATTGTCAAGAGACGAGGGGAAAAGAAATACCGCATCCACGAGCTGGACATTGAGATACG
>CP070640.1:1029596-1033204 GCA_020354065.1 Candidatus Bathyarchaeota archaeon | reverse complement strand
GCCTGTACTTGCCCTCCTTGTTCTTCTCGATGAGGCCGCTCCTCCTGAGCCTCTTTGTCGACTCGGAGACGATCTTGGGGTTCATACCCAGCTCGTTCATGAGCTCTGTGAAGGCCATCGGCCTCTCGAGGTCCCTGAAGAAGGCCCTCATCATCCGCATCCTGCCCTCGTTGGCCAGGGCGTGGAACACGGCCTCGAACCTCTCCATCTCCTGCTCGATTTCGTCGAACTCCAGCCTCAAGGTGCCCCGGTCCCAGGCCCTGGCCTGGAGGGGGGCCTCCCAGAGGACCTTGCCGTCCTCGACGAGTATTAGCTTCAGCATCGCTAGGGGATCCTCCTTACCATTTTGTAAGTTACCGTTTGGTAATTACTAAAAGGTAACTTATAAACCTTGGGGCCTCCAAAGACCTGGAAACAGACCGAGATACAGACGTTGAGTTGATCGGAAAAGGTGGCTAGTCTATGACATAGGGCATCGGAGACCAGATGTGAGTGCTGGAGTAAATAACGATCGAAACGGCCAGTGCGAGGATTCCTATGGAGAAGGAGGCTATCATGACACTCCTCATCTGACCTCTTTCCCCGACTTGAGAGTAGAGCAGCATCGAGGCCAAGAGCGACGCAAGAAAGGAGACGTTCGCGATGGTGACCATGGTGAGTGTCGCCGACCTGAGGCCCTTGTGGGGTACGAAGGGCATGATGGTGGCCAGAGTCCAGGCTCCGCTCACGAATAGCATGAGTATTGAGACGAGGATGATCCAAACTGAGGATTTCTCTTCTCCCATCCAAGCCACCATTTAGCTACAGTTGAAGTATAATGAAGTCGAGCTCATATAAATCCCACTTGAAGGGCACTGCGATCAAGTCAGGAGAAGATTAATCACCCATGACAGTGACGGTGCGGTTAAAAGTGGTAGATGATGCCGGTAATAGGCCTTCACATAGGTTTATCAGTCTAAGCCCGGAGATAATGGTGAAAGCGGGATGCCCCAGAAGAAGAGCCTCAAGCAGATCGAGAAGCAGCAGAGGCGGAAGGAGAGGGAGGAGGGCAAGGACAAGGGTGGGAGAGTGGAGAAGACCATCGGGGCCCTGGAGATCCCTGACATGAGCAGTGAGGAGCTCCTGGAGCAGCTCAAGAGGATGAGGGCCGTCACCCCCACCGGACTCGCCGTCCAGTTCAATATCAAGGTTAGCATGGCCAAGAAGCTCCTGGAGGAGCTCAGGGAGCAGAGGGTGGTGAGTCTGGCCTCCAGAAGCCACAACCTGAAGGTCTACACCCTATCCGACGACTAGGCTGTCTCGATCCTGATCTTCACCCCGCTCTTCAGCCCCTTGAAGAGCTCCAGGTTTTCTGTTACCCTGCCAACGGTGTTCACCGGACCGTAGGGCCTAGAATCACTATAGTAGATAACCAGGGCGTCCCCCATGGGCCAATAGGCGATGTCCCCTGCCTTCACGGACCTCACTCCCTTCTCGGACCCCCGCCTGATACCGATGATCATTGAGAAGCCCCCGCTTTGGGGGTGGGCCCTCCCCTCGATGGGGAACCTCGACAGGAGAGCCCCGACCGTCAGGGGGGCGGAGAACCTAACGAGCTCTCCCCTCGCCTCCCCGACTCCGTCGACGAGGATCCTCACCGGGATCCTTGAAAGGCTCTCATCCATCCCGACTACTCCCCTCCGTGACGTATTTTATGATCCTCTCGGCGACTTCCACGCCCGTGGCTGCCTTCAGGGCCTGCCAGCCGGGGGAGCCGTTTGCCTCTAGGATCACCGGGCCCCTACTGGACTCCATGATGTCCACCCCGGCGTAGTCGAGTCCGAGGGCCTCGGTGGCCCTCACGCCCAGCTCTAGGAGCTCATTAGGCACGGGCTCGTCCACCATACTCGCCCCCTGGGCGACATTGGTCTTCCACTGGCCCGGGACACCATACTTGTAGGCCGAGGCGACCGCCTCGCACCCGACGACAAAGACCCTGATGTCCCTCCCCGGGTTCTCCAGGTACTCTTGGACGATGAGGGGCATCCCGATACGGCTCAGGGCCTTCCAGGCGTTGTAGGCTAGGTCGGGGTCGTCGAACTTCATCGAGCCCTTCCCCATGCTGCTGAGGATGGGCTTGTAGACGCTCACCCCCATCTCCCTGGAGCGCTTATAGGCCCGCTCCATGCTCTCGGTGGTGTATGTGGCGGCGATGGGAAGCCCGGCCCGGACTAGGGTGTACTGGGTTGAGTACTTGTCCCTCGCCCTGCGGAAGGAGTAGCACGGGTTGACCACCCGCACCCCCGAGAGCTCGAGGTGCTCTATGAGACTGATGCGCCTGGTGAGCTGCTCGCAGGTGCCTGGGCCGAAGCTTCTGATGAAGCAGACGTCGGTGTCGGTGATCTCCTCCCTCCCGAGCCAGAACCTGGAGCCCAGGTTCGAGATCTCCGATGACACGTCCATGATGCTGCCGGTCAGGACCTCGTGGCCCAGCCTGCCGGCTGTCTCGGCGAGATCGAGGCTGTTCCGGCTCTGGGAGCTGCCGTGGAGGACGAGGATCTTCATTAGGCGTTCTTGGTTACTCAACCTTGACGCGTTAATAAAACTACTTACTAGGAGCCTTGGTCTCCACCGGACTCCCCTGTCGAACGCCCCGGCTCCTTTCCCTTGGGAGCCCCAAAGGATCCTAATGTTGACAGTAGACTACATGAGATTTCGGCGTTGCAGAGCTCTCGTCAATCTCCGCTAAGCCCATATCCAGACATAACTGTCCTTGTGGATGGCTTCGGGAGAATGGAGTTGTCAGGCCAGGGACAGTCGGGGGGCGAGACCCAGGGATCTGAGGTGGGCGAAGTCGTTCAGCCGCTCAATCGCCCTCTCCCTGAGCTCAGTCTCGTTGAGGACGGTGATGCTGGCTGGGGAGGCGTGGAAGGAGACGTCCGAGAGGGTCTCCAGGGGGAGGCGGAGCCACCAGGAGATGACGTTGACGATGGTCCCACCGTGGGTGACTATGATGATTGGTCGGTCCTGGCCCTGGTGAAGGCGGTCCATGCAGCCAGCCACCCTGTGATAGAACTCCCTCCAAGTCTCGGCCTCGGGGTAAGGCCTCCAGTCCAGTAGGGGGCGAGTGGGAGGGGTAAAATAGGGCTCGGCCTCGGCCTTAGTCTTGTCCGCGGCGATACCGTTGTTGAACTCTCGGAGATCCGGGGCTGGGATAGGGGTGAGGCCCGTTTCCTCGGCGATGATCTCCGCCGTCTGGGCGGCTCTCCTCAGGTCGCTGAAGTACAATGCGCAGGGGGCTTCCGCAAGCTCCTCTCTCAGCCTCTCAGCGAGGACTTTGACCTGGCGTCGGCCGAGATCAGTCAGGGAGGTCTGGGACCAACCCCCGGTGAGGCCTCCAAGGTTGTGCTCCGCCTGCCCGTGGCGTATCAAGACGATGGGGTTCATGGCGTACCTTTCGGAAAGAGGCTACTTCCTATAAAAAGATGGTTGGGCACCTCAACGAGATTCCGCTGTTTTGTGTCCTCTATCCGTACATAAGTTTAAAAGGAAGTGTGAACATCCCGAGGTCAGTGTGCGGAGAATACCGCAAGGCGTTCTGAGCATGCTAACCTGAAAGGAGTGAAAAG
>CP070640.1:1025323-1029496 GCA_020354065.1 Candidatus Bathyarchaeota archaeon | reverse complement strand
CATTCATACCGCTGAACTACCAGCCCATCACCCCATCAAATAAAAGTCATAGATAAAAGAGTTTCACAAGCACTCTGAGGAGGCTACTTCCTCTTGAGGTCAGGGGCCTGGAGCAGAGTACCCCTGTATTTTAAAGGGCATAGTCTCTGTAAGAGGTCTCTCTTCGATGGGACTCTACCTACTTCTGCTTCGCACCCTCGGTGAGATCAGGGTCCAGAGCCAGTCGACGAACTCCCTGAGGTTCTTTGTCTGAAGGTAGACCTCTCCGGGGCCCCTGATCCGGGTGATGAACCCCTCGCCGCTCAGTATGGTCTCCTTCCAACCCCCGAACTTCTCGACCTTGTAGTCGCAGCTGTCCGAGAAGGCTACGAGGTGGAAGTTGTCCACCACCATCTCCTCCCCGGGCCCGAGCTCGTGCTCGTCGATGGCTCCGAAGGTGTTTATGAAGAGGTCGCCGCTGCCGTAGACCCTGATCATGAAAACCCCCTGCCCGAAGAGGCCCTTTGTGAAACCCTCCCACTTGACATCGAGCTCCACGTTCTCTGTGTTGGCGAGGTAGGCCGCCTTCTGGATGATGAAGCCCCTCTCTGGTTCCACCTTCAGTGTCTGTATGTCGCCTACTGGGGCTGCCCCTAAGGCCACCTGCCCGGAGCCTCCCCTTGCGACGTAGTCGTTGACGAAGAGGGACTGGCCTGCGAGGATCTTCAGCCCTATCGTGCCTAGGATGCTTCTCTCCCGCCGCCTGGTCTCCACGTCGATGTTCGAGGTCATGTAGGTCATCGCCCCGGCCTCTCCGACTATCTTCTCTCCGGCTTCGAGGTCGACGACGAGCATCGCATACGATGGCTCGTACTTGATATCGTACTTCATACTGGAACACTGTCCAAGCATGGTGTGGGCTGTAGTTAAGAGTTTTCCTTTTACTCCAGAACCCCCTCTCAGTGATAAACGGGTTTACCTGGGAATCGCTAGGGGATCGGTTCGTGACGCCTGGGAGAGCTTTGTATCCAGTGTTCCATTGTGGTAAGCCCGGCCTCGTTAACCAGGTTTCCCCCGACTTCCGAGAGGTGATTTAGTCTTCGTGAATAATTGTGAAGAGCTCGGTGTACCTGGCCCTTGCCTGTCTGAGCTCCCTCTCGAGCCTCTTGAAACCCGTGACCGTCCCCAGGCGGTATAGGAGTTCTTCGGGGTCAGCGGGTTTGAGGATGAATGCGTCTGCTCCCTGGTTGAGGGATTCGACTGCATCCTCCATGGTCGCGGCCCCGGAGAGCATGATGGTGCCAATCACCGGGTCCTCGCTTCGAATATGCCTCAGGAGCTCCACTCCGTCTATGTCGGGGAGGCGGATGTCGAGGATCACGGCCTCGAAGGGGTGCTCTTTGGACGCTTCCAGGGCCTGCGTACCGGTGAAGGCCGTCGAGACCTTGTAGCCCGATTTTCTCATAACGGCGGCCAGGCTCTTGGTGAGGGGGATGTCATCGTCTACGAGGAGCACTCTCATCCTCCTCGTCTCCATCTCTCCAACGGCCTCGTTGCAGCCCTCCGGGCATTTCCAGTACCCCTTAGGCAGCCTCTGCCGGTTCCTGGTGTCAGGGGTCCAGGCCCTGCTACAGTTCCTGCATCTGAGCGTAAACTCCTCCCCTTCCACCAGGTCTATCTGCTTCTGGTCGAGCTTCCTTCTGATGTGATATGGGATTTTGTTTACCGACATTCCTTCACACCCGACTCTGTCTCAGTGTGTCCATACTGTTCATGGAAGGCTCCGATGGGCAGCGTCTGGTACCCAGTTCCTCAGGAGGTTCTTGATGTGTCTCTTGGCTTCGAACCCTTCCATCATGACTTATGAAATTGTTTATGGTATATTATTTTTATCATAAATAAGGTTAGGGATGGAGGTTCCGCGGGCGATGTGGTATGGGTTAGGAGGGGTCTCTTCCTGACTCAGGTGTTTGAAAAAGGCACCTGCAGAGAGTTTTTTCATTTGTGTAAGAGCTTTGTCTTGGCGTCAACCTTCTACTGTGCGTGGGTTTGTTCGCTTTCTGATTTTGAATTGCCATGGTTCTCGGAGGCCCAGGTCTGATTTCCTGTTCTTCCTGACCCATTCCAATAGGGTTCTGGGCTCTCTCTTCTTCTTTGGGTTCACGGTTCGCTTTGAACCGGTGATTGAATAAAAATTGAACCCATCTCCTGATAGGGGGGAGATGGTTGAAACTGTTGCTTCCTTTTACAGGGCGGCCACGGGAAATTGATGCGACTTGGGTTTGTCTACGTTCATGGAGGACGTGTCTACGGAGTTGCGATGGACGGCTGTTATTTCGACTTCTTGATGAGAAACTCGACGATGTCTTCTTCGTTTTTCAGGCTGAGGATCTCGTGGCCGAGTCGTTTGATCAGCCTCTTGATATCCTCCTCGGCCGCAGGGTCGTCAGCCGTGACCTTCAGCACCTGGCCTACCTCCAGCTCGTCGAGCCCCAGTCGTGTGCGGAAGACTGGCTCGGGGCAGTACAGACCCGTGCAATCCAGGACCTTGTTCGGCTCTGCGGCCATCTTTTAACCACCCCTGGGTGTACTTCGGCGTAATATATTTCCGTCCCTGAGGCCTCTTTGGGGTCCTTCAGGTATCGCTTCTGACTCTGGGAGGCTGGGTCATGGGGAGGATTTCCTCTCTGACGTACTGGAGGTACTGTCCCTGGTCGACGCTGTTGAACAGGGTGACAGAGCCGTCTCTGACGAGGCCCACCGTGTGGCCGTGCTTCTTTGACTTCGTGAGGATGTACCAGGGATCGCCCCGGGCGGTGTACTCTTCGAAGAGGCTGGTGCCCACGATGTCGGGGCCGTAGAGGCTGAGCTTGTTGATGTTGGGTATGTCCATGTTCTCGAAGAAGATGACCCTGGTGTTCTCCGGGTTCTCCAGGTGGAAGGCCTTGAGGGTCTCCGGGAGGATCCGGGCCTCCACGATGACCCCCATCTCCCCGAAGGCGATCTCGCTGAGCCTGTTTGCGAGTCTGTTTGCTATGGCTTTCTTGTCTACGACTGTGAGATAGGCCCGGTTTTCGAGCTCTGTGAAGGCGAAGAGCACCTCTTTGGTGGCGGGGGAGGGGAGCACGCTGCCCCTGTGGTAGTTGTGGACCACGTAGTCGTATGAGTAGAGGCCGGTGAGGATGCCCTCGTTTATTGAGACATTCGCGATCTCGGTTACGAGCTCGAGCCTGATGTCGACCTCCTCGTAGACCTCCTCCTCCTTGAAACCCTCGAGGCGGACCGAGATGTCGGTCAGGGGCGCGTATTCCGTTGAGATGAAAACTTTCCCAGCTGTGGGCATTTCTGAACTCCTCTGAAAATGAAGATCACTGGGTCGTGAATTTAAGGGTATGCGGGAGTACGGGTTTTCCAGTTATCGTTGCTTTCGTGCAAGCGTGTTGCCAGTTCTTGACAGACGATGGGTATCATGAAGGGCTCTCAGCGGAGGATCTCTTTGAATACTCTCAAATGATTTCTCCCCAGAATTTTTATAATGTCCTCATCCGAGTATTCCCGCTTTACTAGCTCTTTTGTGACGTTCGGCATCTTGGTCGCGTCCTCGAGGCCGATGGGAGTCGAGGTTATGCCGTCGAAATCCGAGCCTAGGCCGACGTGATCAGGCCCGACGAGTTCGACGATGTGGTCGATGTGGTCCACGACCCTCTGGACTGTAGCCTTGTCCTTGTCCACGAAGGCCGGTGCGAAGTTCATCCCCATGACCCCGCCGTGGTCTGCGAGGGCACGGATCATGTCGTCCGTCAGGTTCCTCTTGTGGTTGCAAATTTCTCTGGAGTTGGAGTGGGAGGCGATGAAGGCGCTCTTCTTGAGGTTTACGACGTCCCAGAAGCAGCTATCGCTGATGTGAGACACATCCAGGACCACGCCCAGGCGCTCCATCTCGCGGAGGGCGTCCACGCCGAGATCGGTTAGCTTCCCCTCCGTTCTCTTGGCGTCAAGCCCATCGGCGAAAGGCGTCCGCCAGTTCCAGGTGAAACTCAGCATCCTCACACCAAGCCTGTAGAGCACCCTCAGGACCCCGAGATCTCCCTGCAGGGGCTCGGCGCCCTCGATGGCAAGGAGGGCGGCCACCTTCCCAGCCTTCTCAGCCCCCAAAATCTCGTCGTAGCTGTAGACGGGGACGATCCCATCGTT
>CP070640.1:1021704-1025223 GCA_020354065.1 Candidatus Bathyarchaeota archaeon | reverse complement strand
AGGAGTTCGGGGCGACCCACATCGTCGTCTTCTACACATTCCACCCTGCTGACCCCCAGCAGGAATGGCGCGTCGGCGACAACGTGAAGTGGACCTGGATGGTCGAGATCGGCGGTTTGAACATCTCGGACTACCTCAATGAGGAGGTTGGCATAACTGAGAGGTACTATGGGTCGACCCTGTACACGCTCATGAAACTGCAGCCCGGCCCCGGGTTCACCCTCGCCTTCGCCTCCGACTTCCGATACGTCCTCGTCTACGAGATCGACTACGAGGCCGGGGTCTAGCAGGTTTATTGGACTGCCCTCAGGGCATCAGAAAGCGTTGATCGTGCTCTGCTCGCTTCCTTGTCGTGGTCCTCAAATCTTATGAGGAGGGGACATGAATAGATGGAGGATCAAGCATGGCTTCGAAGATTAGTGCCTCCCACATCCTTGTAGAGAAGCACTCCCAAGCCCTCGGAGTCCTAGAGGAGCTCAGCGCGGGGAGGGGCTTCAAGGAGCTGGCTCGGAGCCACTCCACCTGCCCCTCCGGGAAGAGGGGCGGCAAACTCGGCTTCTTCGGTCGAGGAAAGATGGTCAAGGAGTTCGAGAGGGAGGCATACGCACTGAAGGTAGGCGAGGTCTCCCAGCCTGTCAAGACCCAGTTTGGATACCATATCATCAAGAGGACGGGCTGAACAGGTAGACTGCTAGGCCTCTTTCCCAGCTGGGTTTTTTATCTTATACCCGCGGTTTTAGGATGGAGGAGGGCCCTGAGGGCGCTGGAGGCCAGCCTTTTCGGGTCCTTGTGTATGTCTCTGAAGGCCTCGCACTCGACCCAGCAGCCAGGGCATTCGCCGTTCATGATCCTCAGTCTGGCCACTGAAGCCTCCTTCGAACCCCATATCTTCCCCATGGGCGCCTCCCTTATGTTCCCCATTTTCTCATCCATGAATATGCATGGATAGACGTTCCCATAGGGGTCCAGGAACATGGAGTCGGTTGCAGCCGAGCAGCGCAGCCACCTCTTCAGGGGATTCCGGATGTAGTCGATAGCTCCCTGGTAGTAGCAAAGCGTTGGGGCCGCTGCCGAGATCCCGTAGCGTTCTACGACGGCACGCCCGAGCCTCTGGATCGCTGGCAGCAGCTCGCCTGCGGCTTCCCTCATTGAGAGCTCGTCTCGCGCGTTCCTGTAGTAGATGTCGCTGTAGTTTATCGGCCTGAAGCTGAACCTGGCCCCGTACTTCCTGGCAAGGAGAAACACCTCAAGGAGCTCATCATAGTTCTCAGAGGTCAGGGTCATGCCCACCACTACTCTCAGGCCTGGGTAACGGTCTACTAGGGCTGTGAGCCTCCTCAGGGTCTCGACCGCCTTTCTGAAGCTCCCGTCTACGCCGCGGATGGTGTCATGGGTCCTTTCCAGCCCGTCTATGGAGACGACCACGCCGAAACCCTGACCTCCCAAGCACTCGATTATGGTCTCCGTGGCCCTCTCGATCCTATCCGGTTCCATGCCGTTCGTGGGCGCCCCTAAGACGCACCGAGGGAGGGTTTCATGAATGACCGAGACTATCTCAGGTAAGTCCGGTCTCAGGAAGGGCTCTCCCCCCGTGATCTGGATGTATCCGACATCGCTGAGGAATTCCCTGTTCGACTCGTAGAGCCCCCGGACCTCCTCCAGCGTCAGCTCGTCCCGCTCAGGGCCCTCGATCCTCCAGATGTTGCAGGTCCTGCAGTGGCTGTCGCAGCGGTAGGTCACGGCGAAGTTGGCGATCATCTTGGGACGGGTTCTTGACCTCTCTGGGACCTGTATCTCCTCGAAACCGGATCGGATGCGCCTAAACCAGGTTGCCAAGGTTTGTTGCTCAGTCATGCGGCTCACGACACCCTGAACAGACATCCAATGAGAAAGCTTCAACATATACTATAGCTTTTCCTTGGATGTGGAGCCATAGCCCGTCATGACACAACCTTTATCTGAATTTAGACCGTTTTGTGTTCGAAAATCAATAGAGGTTGCATGCTTTGTCGTACAAGATGGGGAGGGTCGGCGAGCTCAAGGTGGGCTCCTACGCCATCATCGACGGGGAGCCAAGCCAGATCGTGTCCATCCAGAAGAGCAAGTCGGGGAAGCACGGGAGCGCCAAGTTCAGGTGCAGCGCCATCAGCCTCTTCGACGGGAGCAAGAGGAGCTTCGTCAGCCCCGTCGACACCACCATCCACATACCCATCGTCGAGAAGAAGAGCGGCCAGATCCTCTCCGTCAGCCCGACCACGGTCCAGCTCATGGACCTGGAGAGCTACGAGGTCTTCGAGGTCGCCATTCCGGGCGACGAGGAGATCGCCTCAAAGCTGGAGGACGGTAAGGAGGTCGAGTACTGGAACATCATGGGCCGGTACAAGATCCAGAGAGTGAAGGGTTAACACGAAGGCGGGCGGATGAAGCGCGTTGAGCAGATGCGCCTCCGGCCTGGCATGACCGTGGGCGAGCTAGCCGAGGAGATGCGCAGGGCCGGTGTTATAGGCGCGGGCAGGGTGGGCAGGGCGGTGGAGATCATCGCCGAGATGTTCTCAGACCCCGATTACACCACATTCATCACCCTCTCCGGGCCCCTGGTGCCCAGCGGGATGCGCCTCGTCTTCACCGACCTCATCAGGGACGGCTACGTAGACGCCGTGGTCACCAACGGAGCAAACTTGGTTCACGACATCGTCGAGGCGATGGGGGAGGCTCACATCGTTGGGGAGGTCGACGTGTCCGACTCCGAGCTCCACGAACAGGGGATAAACCGGGCCTATGACATATACATCGAGAGCGGGGTCTGGAGCAGGCTAGAGAACCACGTTGGAGGGATCCTCGACGAGCTGCCGGAGGAGAAGAGGGTGGATGTCCCCATCCACGGCATCCTCAGGGAGATAGGGCTCAGGCTTGGGGATGAGGACTCCATCCTCTACAACGCCGCGAGGAAGGGAGTGCCCATATTCAGCCCGGGGCTGCTGGACTCGATGCTGGGTATACCCCTCTGGATGTACTCGAAGAGGAGCAGGCTGGAGATCAACCCCCTCAGGGACTTCGACCTCCTAGCCGAGATGGTATACGAGGCCAGGAAGGCAGGGGCCATCATCCTGGGAGGGGGCACCCCGAAGCACCACGCCCTCTACATGAACACACTCAGGGAGGGCCTCGACGCCGCCGTCCAGATCAGCACGGCGAGAGCCGAGGACGGCAGCCTGAGCGGGGCGCCCCTCAAGGAGGCCATCAGCTGGGGGAAGGTTAAGGGGGACAAGACCTCCAGCATCTTCGGAGACGTGACGATCGTCTTCCCCTTGATCGTCGCCGCAGCCCTTGAGAGATGCGGTGAGACAGCCCGCGGCTAGGAAGCCTGTTCTAGCGCCGTCTTCTCTTATTTCTCCATCTCCGCCAATACCTCTCTGAGATCTGCCACAATGTGGTGGGCTTTGGTCTCGCCGTCGTACCCATCAGGCTTGAAGAGATATGTCACAGCCCCGGATGAGAGGCCGGCCTCGATGTCCTCCT
>CP070640.1:1019017-1021604 GCA_020354065.1 Candidatus Bathyarchaeota archaeon | reverse complement strand
AATGCTCCAGGCCACCGGCGAGGTTAGGCTCATCAACACCATGGACATCGAGGAGGCGGGCCTCGAGATCTGGGTGGGCTTCAGGGGAGCCGAGCCCAGCAGGCTCGACCCGTACACCCACAGCGGAGGGGAGAGGAGCACCTCCGTCATGACATTCCTCCTCTCCCTTCAACAGAACGTCCTCTCCCCTTTCCGGGCGGTGGACGAGTTCGACCTACACATGGACCCGAGGAACAAGGAGGTCATCTCAGGCTTCATCGTTCAGACCCTGGAGGGTTCCAGCAACCAGTACATTGCAATAACCCCGAGCCAGGTCGCCTTCCAGGGGAGAGACACCCACCTCATAATGATCCACAAGACCGAGGGGAAGTCCACGGTCAGGGTGGTGGAGTAAGAGTGGCGAACCAGGAAGCCCGGGCCCAGCTTGAGGGGGTCATCAACCTCTGCAGAGCAGTCGCCGAGGGGGCCCGGGACCCTTTCGCGGTCGACACCGAGTACGTCCTCTCGGTCATCCGGAGATACTATCCCGAGGTCAGCTCTTTCGATGAGTTTTGCCTGGACGCTGCCGCCATCAAGGAGCTCTCCTCGGTTCTGGAGAGGCAGAACGAGTGGATCCACCACCAGTCCACCACCCTCTACAAGGACCCCTTCATGCTCAGCCAGCAGCTCATGATGATGGACGTGGGCGCCGTCGCCGACGCCCTCCTCAAGTCCTGGCATCCTATAGTCGATCTGGAGCAGATATCCACGAGGACACTAGCGGGCTCCCTGGGATACTGGGGGAACCTCCTCCCTCTAGATGAGAGGTGGGGCGAGATCCAGGTAGAGCAGGTGCAGACGGGAACTACATCCATCTTGGAAGCCAGGGAGCTCGGCATGATCCTGGAGGAGGGGTTCACCGAGACCTTGGAGGAGTTCTGGCGGGAGATGAGACGGAAAGCCGGTGAGACCGAGCACATACCATACTGGGACTGGATCGGAGCAGAGACCTACAGGGAGACGGCGAGGCGAGCCTACCTCACGAGCTTCCTCGTGAGCTACGGCTACGCCAACATCGAGATGGACAGGTTCGGAGAGCACATCATGCTCGAACCACTGGAGCAGCCGAACCACGACACCGGGGACGACAAGGCCTCGCTTCCCGTGATGGTAGACTACGAGGAGTGGGAGAGATGGCGAGAAGGGTGAGGAGGGCCGAGAGGGCCTACTCCCGGAAGGTGAAAGACGCCGTCCACCTGCTCTTCTTCACGCACCACCGCCTCCCCGGGGTAAGGGGCTGGGAGCTAAGGCAGGAGCTGGGGACAGATTGGCTTGAGGTGGTGGAGGTCCTGGACGAGCAGCTGAAGCCCCTGGACCTGAAGGTCACCAGAGTCCTCGAAGACCCGGACATCGTCTCAGAGCCCACGAGGGCCCAGCTCATGGACGCCAGGTTCTACATCACCATGAGGGGGACTGTGGACCAGAGGACAGCCAAGACCATAGGGTGGAGGATCGACGACATAGCTGGCCTCGCCGTCGCTGTCGCTTACCTCATCTCGAAGCAAGGGAAGTCCCCGAGGACCGATGTCGAGAGGATTCTGACCGAGAAGCTGCCCGGCTGGAGGGTCAAGATGAACATCGACAAGTACATCGAGCAGGGATACCTCGGGGAGGACGATCGAGGCACTCTCTACATGAACTGGCGCAGCAGAGCCGAGATCGACCAGAAACAGCTTGTCGACCTCGTCCTGGGATTCGGGAAGACGCGCCCTGCCTGAAAAAAACATACTTACTTGGCGTACTGCTCTCCGAACACAGAGAAATCTCCTAAGGCGAAGTAAATTTCCAACACTTCCCTTGGGTGATCCCACTGCCTGAAGCCGTGCAGGCTGAGGACAGTTTCAGCACTGTCCAGGCTCTGCTCTTCCGCGTCGTTCACGATCGCCATGTGGCTGTTGATCCTCCAGGCCGACTCCGAGTCGAACAGGGCGAGCTCCTCAGGGAACACATCCGGGTCTATCATGGTTCCTCTCTCCCTGACATAGATGAACAGGTCACGGCTCTGGCGAGAGTAGTACCTTCCCGTGTCTACGAGCCTCTCCCTCTCAACTATCGGAGGCCTGGGATATTGAACGTACCAGACGTAGCCCCTCCTCCTCAAGTACTCGATGATGCGCCTGGCTACCTCTCGCTCCGTCGGTCTCTCGCTCCTCTCTCCCCGGATCAGACCTGAGGTAGCCGAACCCAACATCTCAACAATCCTTCTTCATGGTTATTCAGACATAACGTCTTCGGACCAAAGTGAGTCTAGGTCTCCCTCCTCTCCAGATACTCCTTGAGGAGCTTGACAAGTTCCTCAGGAAACTGCTCCTTCTTCCCACCCTCTCCGTTGTCCCTTCGGGCTCTGGAGTTAGGAGTTTCGGTCCTTTGTTCTGACGATGGGGCTTTTTTGTGCGGCTCGGGTGTTTTCCTCCTGATATACTCCGTCAGACTCTCCACCAGTTCGTCCATCGCCGTTACTGGTCTCCCGGGTTCCACACGAGGCTCTGGAGGCGTCACGCTCTTCATGTATGCCGTGAGGTGTTTGATCAATTCGTCGAGGGGCGTT
>CP070640.1:1015001-1018917 GCA_020354065.1 Candidatus Bathyarchaeota archaeon | reverse complement strand
TTGACGATTCTGGGCTTAGCCGCTTCTCTGGCCGCGGCCTGGTGCTACCTGAGCTGGAGGGCTAATCCTGTTTGTCTGCTCGGGGCAGCGGCCCTGGTCCTGGTCTCGGGTTTTTTGGACGCCATCGACGGAATCCTGGCCCGGAAGACGGGGAGGGTCTCGGCCTTCGGGGGGTTCCTCGACTCGATCTCGGATAGATACTCGGATGCGGTGGTGCTCGGGGCCGTCGTGGTCTCGGGGCTCTGCAACCCGGTCTGGGGCTTGGCCGCGATCATCGGCTCGATGATGGTGAGCTACGCCCGGGCGAGGGCCGAGGCAGCCGGTGTCTCCATGGCCTCTGTGGGTCTTGCTGAGAGGGCGGAGAGGATGCTCCTCCTGGTCGCCGTTACCTTCGGGGCCTACTTCAGGCTGGAGCTTCTGGATTATGGGATCGCCCTGCTTGCGCTGATCGCAAACCTGACCGTGTTACAAAGGGCAGCGCACTTCTACGGTGAGATGAAGAAGCGCTAGTGGCGCCTTCTCCTGCGCCTCGGGGCCGTCTTCCTCTCTTCCTTGCCCCGGACCTTGACGACGCCTCTGTGGACGGCGCAGCTGATGCAGAGGTACTTGGTGGTCCTGTATCTGGCCACCTGTGCCCCCTGGGCCTTCAGCTCCTTGAGCAGCCTGGAGTCAACGAGGGAGGTGTACCTGGTGGTCCTCTTCGCCTTGTCCCTGGGGACCTGGGCGCCGCAGAAGCTGCACTGGACCATGCCAGAGCGGCCCTTTCCTCCCTTGGAGCGTCCCCCACTGCTTCTCTTCTTGGGCATCTCCGGGTCTCACGTGTTTAGGGGGGAGGCTGCCTATAAATCCTGTGAATGGGGACATGGGCATCATTCGTCGAGTCCTACGCCTTCCTTTCCGTTACTGTGGTAGTTATGTTTGATTTTTGGGCTTTCATGGCGTTTTTGTGCTGGATTCGTTGCTTGGGAGCACATTCTTGTGCTTTATTTTTCCTGGATGGCGTCGTTTTCGGGCTCCTTTTTGCTGAATGGTTGCTTTTCACGTTCAGAGGCGCGCGGGACGTTGTTGGAATACAATGACGCATCGGTATCCTCACGGCGTTTTCATTTGGTTAAAAAAGGGCCGTTCCCAAACCCCAGTATGAGGCAGGTGGACAGGTTGGCTCAGAAGAGTAAGATCCTGTACGTGCAGACCAGTGGCACGGACACCCCTGAGAGGCTCTACGCCCCCTTCATCCTTGGGGCGACGGCGGCGGCAATGGGCCTAGAGGCCACGGTCTACTTCGTCATCAAGGCGATCACCGAGGTCAAGAGGGGGGAGGCCGAGAAGATCAAGCTCGGGGCCTTCCCAAGCCTGAGGGAGGTCATGGACCAGGCCGTCGATGCAGGGGTGAGGCTCATGGTCTGCGAGCAGAGCTGCCAGCTTCTAGGGCTGGATAGAGGCGACTTCGTCGAGGATGCCGCCGTTGTCGGTGCTGCAACCCTGAACGACCTCCTACTCGAGTCTGACGCCATGCTGAGCTTCTGACCCATGCACAGAAGGCCCCTCTCCTCATTTCTATCTAATGATGTATAGATAGCTATTTATCAGGGAACCTACTCTCGAAGGAGTTCTAGGGCTGCTGCTTTCGCTCCAAGCTCCGAGAGGAAGGGGTCGTCTGATGATCCAATGATGATGACATCTCCTGCCTTCGGCTCCAGTCTATCCAAGATTACTCTCTCTATGTCGGGTTCCAGACTCTCCTTCACACCAGGCATCCTGAGGCCCCCAGCTGTATAAATGAGGGTGGTCGCTCCCTGAGCCCCTGATATGATTGCGGCATCCCGCTGCTCGATGCCCCTACTCACCTTAGGTGCGGCTCCTTTCACTAAGATTGCATAATTCTTAAAGCCGACAGTTATCGGTGTCTTGGGGAGCTCGGAGGCTCTCAACATTTCGTTGAATCTTCCCATTAACTCCCTGCCACTCTGGGTAAGTTTCATCCCACCCTTGGATGTGCTCAGCAGCCCCAGGTCCTTCATCCTTCCCACCATGGTCCGGACTGTACCCTCTCCGAGCCTCAGCTCCACCGAGAGGTGGAGTCTTCCCACGCCCAGCCCAGACCCTATGATCTCCAGTCCCGTGAGAACATGTGCTTCTGTATAGGCGGGTGCTCTCCCAGGGGCGATCTTCCCTGTGATCTCCTGCAAGATGGTGGAGGGATTCATACCTTCCCATAGTTTGATTGGTCCTAGGATGTCTTTAACGGTTCTTAAAGAAAAAGGGGTCTAAAATGAGGAGTAGACCCAAGCGACAATGTCCCCGTTGTGGAGGGTCCAGGCGTCACTACCGGTAGGGCCGTACATCCAGGTTCCTGTGTCTTGGTCGTAGTGATACCAGATCCAATATGTGTTGGGGTCGCCCCCGACATCGTTTATCTCTGTGACGAAGGCCCCTAACTCGCCTGATGAGTACTCGACTTCTACTAGCATCTGCGTTGCTCTGAGCAGGCTGGCGTCCAAGGGCATCCGAGTGTTGTTGAACCAGACAACCTCGTCGGCTCCATAATCGATTTTCAGGTTGATCACGATGGTCAGCTCTTCCACATCGGTCAGTAGGATCTGATAGTCCGTTTCGAGCTGTGCATATCTGGACTGGTAGTTGAGTGCCAAGTAGGAGGAGGCTATTGTGGTGCAGAGGAGGGCTGCAGCGGCCCACATCCAGATACTATTCCTTTCAGACATTTACATTCAACTCCGGGATCAAACGGTGTATCCCTTTGATAGCTGGTAAGACTCCGACGAAGAAGAGGTTCACGTTCGAGAATACGTGGACTATAGCAAAGGGGATACCTTCTATGATTGCTATATTCAGCTGTATGCCGAACGTGACGGCAAATACTATGTTGGTGACTACATCGTAGACGAAGGTTATTATGAATCCAACAATGGCATATTGTACGCTGGCGACTATAGGGTTGGGGTGGATCATGTGCCTACCCTGGCGCCCCAACAGTCCGCCGACGAGGCCATACACAGATTCCATTGTCGCGGTAGCAATTAGTATGGGCAGTACGACGCCGTAGGGGTTAATCAAGCCGTAGATCGCCCACGAGAGGAGGCCGACGGCCATCCCTATCCTGCTCCCGAAGGCGAGACCTGTTATGAAGACGAGGACATCCATGAACGATACGTTGATTACGCCCAGCATGGCGTAGTTGCTGCCGATGCAGGCCGCTGTCATCACGACTATGACGCTTATCTTTTTTGTCTGGTTCAGAGCTACCAAACCCACCGCTTGTATGGATGGATTATCCATCCATCTTTTTAAGTGTTCTCCAGACACGATAATCCTAAAAACACATCGAACCTACATACCCATACCTTCTTGTGGTAAGAGATGATCGAGTACTTCCCCGCGCCCGACATCAAGGAGCGTGTGGATCATATCATCGACCTTCTCCGATTCGAACATGTCCGCCCCGACTCCGTCTACTGCGTCAGGAGCAGGGGTTCGAAGGCAGCGAGGACCATCGCGAGGATCCACGGGCGGGGCAGGATCTGGCAGGCCGTGGGCCTCAAGCCCGCCTACGTCATCGAGATCATCGCGGAGAGGTTTGATAACCTCACCATGGACGATCAGGACAGGACCCTCATCCACGAGGTGCTTCACATCCCCCACGGCTTCAAGGGTGGCTTCAGGCACCACAGGAACTACGTCAACGCCGAGACCGTGGAGACATGGTACAACAGGTATCGCCAGAAGAAGGATGAGAGGAGATAATCAGGCATCAGACTGCTTGCCGGCTAGGAAATCTTCGATTCTCCTCCTCGCGAGGTCGACATAGTCAGGGTTGATATCGAAGCCTAGGTAGTGCCTCCTCGTCTTCAGGGCGGCGATGCATGTCGTCCCGCTCCCGCAGAATGGGTCGAGCACT
>CP070640.1:1009537-1014901 GCA_020354065.1 Candidatus Bathyarchaeota archaeon | reverse complement strand
GGGTGGGGGAACCCGAAGAGCAACTCGTTCCTCGATCCGCTCCCTATCTTCAGGGCGTGGATGGCCTCTCCCTCTGTTGAGATCCCCGCCTTGAACATCTCAACGTGGCCATACTCTTCGGCAAGGGCTTGCGAGCTGGCGTTCAGCTCGTCCACCGTCAGGAACTCCTCGTAGTCGGGAACCCCATCAATAATCTCATCAATATTCAATCATTCATCCTCCTGAGATCCATCTCAAAGATTAGACCTATAAAAGGCGTTGAGGCGCTCCTCGATGGGCCTCCCCATGCCGTAGACGTTGTGCTCGACATCGGGGAAGACCTCAAGCTCGACATTCCCTCCTGCTTTCCTTAGGGCTTCGGCCAGGGGGATCGCGCTGCTAGCCGCGGGGATGTTTACATCCCTTGCCCCATGGTAGATCGCAACCCTGGGGAGGGGTGTGCCCGGTGCGAGCCTCTGGATCCTCGGCAGGGGGTCATGGGGTGCGATCCTAGCAATCGCCTCCTCGTCTGGCATGTCCTCGAAGAGGTTGTAGGCCTTGAAGCAGGGAGCCTTGAATTTTCCCTCCCTGATCACCGCCTCAAGGCTGGCCACCGCCTGCATGACAACGACGGCCCTGATCTTCCCTGCCAGCGGTCCAAGCACCGAGTTCCAGACGAGGACGCCCCCCAAGCCGCCTCCCATGAGACCGGTCCTAGACGTGTCGATCTGGGGAGATGCCTCCAGGGCCTCGAAGAGGGCGGCGTTGGCCGCGACGGCGTCTACGTTCCCCCAGTGGTCCCCGCAGGCGTGGGAGCCAGCTATCGCACAGCCACCCCCCTCCATGACCGACCTGAGGTAGGCGAGCTTGCGTTCTTCCTCTAGCCAGTCAGCGACTTCTTCTCTCACGTAGCCCCTCGCACCGTGGTGGTGGATGACGACGGGGATTGGCCTGTCCCTCTTGAAACCCATAGGGGTCCAGAGGTAGCACCACTCCCCACCTGCCTTGAAGAAGACTTTTTGCTCTCCATCCTCAAGGGCTGGTATCACTGGCATAGAATCACGAGGATAGCTAGGTTTGGAGACGATAAAAGAGTTCGTTCAGCCTAGCTGGAGGGCCTCTTCTCCAGGATAGCGACGTAGTTGGCGCCCTCTCCACAATAGATCTTGGAGATGGACCAGCCGGTGGGTTCCAGGAGCTCGGCCAGCTCTTCCTCCCCGACCAGCAGGAGCTCGAACCAGTCGTCGAGCTCGCCCTGGAAGCCGATGCGGATCCTGACTAGGCCGGGCGACCGCCCCCTCCTCCTGTTCCTCTCATGATAAGCCAGGTGGGCTGGTTTATTGGTCTCAAGGGGGTCCCTGGTCTCCCCTATGATGATGCCGTCGTCGGAGGTCAGCCTGTACAGGTCCTTGAGGATCCGCTGGGTCTGCTCAACTTCCCCGCCGATGCCGAGGTTGTTCCCCAGCATCAGCACCGTGTCGAAGGATCCAACGGGGAAGTCCAGCTTTCCGACGTCCATCAGTCTGCAATCCCTCACCCCTCTGAGCCTGGAGACCTCGAGGGCGAGGGGGGAAACGTCGATCCCGACCACCTCCAGCCCCCCCTCCTGGAGCCAGAGGGCGACCCTCCCGGCGCCGACGCCCACGTCCAGGACCCGTCCTCTGGCCTCGAGAACGGCCTTCCTCTCGAACTCGGGCCACTTCTCGTAGGGGAGGAAGTACATCCCCGTGTCTGCCTCCTCCACCATCCCGTCGTCCCGCTCTATTGTGTGGTCGGCGGGCTCTCCCCGTTGGTAGGCCGTGAGGGCCTTCCCGAAGGCGTCCTTGAAATCGGCCAAATCAGGGCCTCACCCCCAAATCTCAATCACAGGACATATCGTTTGCGGTCTGTTTGGTGGTTTTAATCAGAAACGAGTTGATTTGGAGACTGAGAACATGTCCAAGTTTTTTAGTCGACTAGGTTTGTTTGACCTTTGTACGGGGTGTGGGAGTCCAACTAAAATTTACTAAATATTTTTTTGTATGCGAGCGCGAGACGAACGCACATATATCTAGATATCTCCGGAGCGGGTGCATGAGTCTACATCAATCAGGGCTAGAAGACGCATCAAATTTCTCAAAGCAGAGTGTTTTCGGGTTGTTTCCGAGAGATATGTGTTTTTGTATTAAGGGATGTTTCCGTGGTATTTTTATGTTAACGTAATTATATATCAGCTTGGTAAACCTGCTGGAAGTTGTTTTATTGCTTACAATGAGAAGGAAAACCAAACTCGTCCTGATGGTATTCACGCTCGCCCTCTTTTCCATCCTGATGCCTGTCGCCCAGGCTCCCGACCCCGAGGATTACGACGTCGAGGGTGACATATCCCTCAAAGTATACTCAGACGGATATGTCGAGGCCGGTGTCACCGTTAGCTACGAGGGCGCTATCGAACCGTGGACGTACCAGATATACACGGATATATTCCTCGAGCTGGCCTCAAGCCCTGCCGGCGAAAACCTGACGGAGATCGCGAGCACCTTTGTTATGAAACTAAACCCCGAATACGCTGGGCAAATCGCCGACCTCGACCTTGACGTAAGGGTTCACACTGAGGATTGGAGCACCGAGGCGACCATCCTTGTGAGATGGCCCGGAACCTTCGGCGTGGAGGGGAGGGTGGAGTTCATCCCTGAGGAGGCTCTCGCCGAGGGAACCCTGGACGTTGAGCTCACCCTAGAGCTCTGGTATGCTATCTATCCCAGTCAGTACATCGAGCAGATGGTCGAGCTCTTCCCTATGATGCAGGCCCAATTGGCTACGATGGTGAGCGAGTCAACGGAGGGCGCTCTGGAGATAGAGGAACTCGAACTAGTTGCCAGCGAGATAGGCACCGAGTCGGCCACGCTCTCCATCGCGGTCACCATCGCCGGTGACTTCCAAAAAGCGTTCCAGGCGATCTCGGAGGTGATATCCCAGTTCTCTGGGAGTGTGCCCCCGACTGTACCAGAGTTCGAAATCGAGGACTACATTGTCACAAAGGTCAGGTCAGCTGACATGGCATTGACGTTTTACAAGGAGGAGCTGGCTTTCAACCTCGGCGCCGAGTCCGTCATTGAGGGGGACATCGACGGGCAGTTCAACCTGATAAAGAACCTGATCCTGGAGCAGCTCATTCAGTTATACGGCATGGACTCGGAGGACGCTGAGATCATCGACGACTTCCTCCTGCCCACGGAGATAAGCGTCGAGAACCTGGAGGCGACTTTCGAGTACTCTGTCCAAGATGGGACCCTCACCGTGGACCTGACCGTGTCCGGCTTCGGCCTGAGGCCGCCCACCGCCGAGGCGCTGCTTGGCGTCCTTCAGGATGGATCGGAGGTGATCTCCGAGACGACCATCACCCTGACCATCGAGGGAGCCACCGAGGACGACTTCTACGTCGAGATCAGCGTACCCGAGACCACCACGCAGCCCACGCTGACGGAGCCCCAGAAGGTCGTCTGGGCCTTCGAGGACATCGAGAACCTGGATCAGGTCACCTTCGAGGTCAAGGAGATTGAGGAGGAGGGGCAGAGCGCGATCACACCCCAGATCATCATCCCCGTCGCCGGGGGCGTCATCGCCGTAGTGGCGGCAGCTGCGTTCATGCTGGCGAGGAGAAAGTAGCCGCCGTCACGCATCAAAACCATAAAAATCCCTTTTTTATAAGCCAAGGATGTGCTTCTTCAAGCAGTAAGATTCCTAATCATCTGGTTGTGCGTGCTTCCTGTCTTCATGAAAAGAGAATAGAGGTTGGCGCGGCTGTGGTGCGGGGGGTGGGATTCGAACCCACGTAGGACTAATCCAGTAGGACCTGAACCTACCCCCTTTGGCCACTTGGGAACCCCCGCCCGGGAGCCCTAATGCACAGCCTCAGCTACATGCTTCCTGTAGGCCTCAGCGTCCATCAGTCGGACCTTATCCCCCTCCAGGTCCGAGGGCTTGAGCTTGACGATCCAGCCCTCGCCGTAGGGGTCGTCGTTCAGCAGCTCCGGGCTGTCCAGGAGCTCGTCGTTCACCTCGGTGACGACGCCGCCCACCGGGCAGTTCATGTCCGAGACCGCCTTCACCGACTCCACGGCGCCGATGATGCTCAGCTGCTCGACCTCGGCCCCCACATCCGGCAGCTCGACGTAGACGATCTCGTGCAGCTGCTTCTGGGCGTAGTCGGTTATCCCGACGGTCACGGTGCCGTCCTCATCCACCTTAGCCCACTCGTGCTCCTCGGTGTAGTAGAGGCCCTCAGGGATACTGTACTCCTCGCTCAACTCCTCTCCCTCTTCCAACCGTACACGGAATCATCATAAAACGGGTGCGACTTAACAATTTTTCCATCCACCAGCCTCCCCCGTATGCGGATCTTCACGGGAGTCTCCCGCTTGGAGTGCTCCTTAGGCACGTACCCGATGGCGATCCCGTAGCCGAGGGTGGGGGACATCCCGCCGCTGGTCACCTCGCCGATGACCCCCCTTCCATCGCCGTCCAGGATCTCGTAGTGCTGCCTGGGGATGCCCCTGCCGGTGACCCGGATCCCCACCTGGGTCTTCTTCACACCCTCCTCCCTGATCCTCTGCAGGGCCTCCCTTCCTATGAAGCCCCCCTCCTTTTTGAACTTGACCACCCACCTCAGCTTCGCCTCCAGGGGATTGGTTGTCTCGTCGATGTCGTTCCCATAGAGGTTGAGGCCCGCCTCCATCCTGAGGCTGTCCCTGGCGCCAAGGCCGCAGGGTACGGCGCCGGCTTCGACGAGACCGTTCCAGACACTGAGGGCCTTCCCCGGGTCGGATAGTGGGCAGTCCAGGACAAAGACCTCGAACCCGTCCTCCCCGGTATAGCCAGTGCGGGCCGCCATGCAGTTGAGGCCCGAGATGGTGAGCCTAGCCAGGTTGAAGCGGGCGATCCGGGAGAGGTCCTCCTCGGTGATCCCCTGCAGGGTCTCCTCGGCCTTAGGCCCCTGGACCGCGATCATGGCAATCTCGTCTGAGACATCCTTGAGCTCAACGTCAAAGCCCTCGGAGTTCTCCTTCAGCCAGGCGAAGTCCTTCTCCCTGTTGGCGGCGTTGTAGACGTTGAAGAACCTCTCGTCGCTCGTCTTGTAGGTGATGAGGTCGTCCACGATGCCGGCGTCGGGCTTCAGCATGACAGTGTAGAGGCCCTCCATGGGTCCCAGTCTCGAGACGTTGTTGGTCACCACCCAGTTGAGGAATTTCTCGACCTCGAGGCCCTTGGCTACCGTCCTTCCCATGTGGCTGGTGTCGAAGATGCCCACGGCGTTGCGGACCGCTAGATGCTCCGGGATGATGCCCTCGAACCAGACCGGCATCGCGTACCCCCCGAAGTCCACGATGTTGCCGTGATCCGCGT
>CP070640.1:1004548-1009437 GCA_020354065.1 Candidatus Bathyarchaeota archaeon | reverse complement strand
CGCCCATGATGAATAGGAAGATCCCCAGCAGCAGCTCCATTATGCCGTCGCTGTTGACCTCTCTGTACATCTTTCGCTCGATCTCGTCGAGGTCTATCTTTTCGTTCATCTATCTCAAGGCCATGTAAAGTACTTTGCCCTATATAAACACTTTGCTACACAAAGTATGTTCTCGCAACAACGATTATTGCTGGAATAAACCATCAATCACTGCTTGTTTCCTGAAGCTCTATCCTTGACAACCCTGGGAATGACGAGGCTTATTACCAACGTCATGAAGGAAAAGAGGGCCATAATCCAGAACACAGCCTCCAGGCTGAAGTTGTCGGCGAGATACCCTGAGATGGTGGTGGAGACCGAGCCCAACCCGAAGGCGAAGAAGAACATCACCCCGTAGGCCATCCCCATCAAGTCCATGGGGGAGACGCTGCCTAGGAGGGAGGTCATGGTCGGCTGATGGCCGAAGAAGAAGAGCCCGTAGAGGACCACGAAAGCGACCACTCCAGCACTTCTAAAGGGAAGCAGCAGGAGGAAGAGCATGCTGACAACCATCCCCAGAGAGGCCACGACGAGAAACCTCTTGGACGAGTACCTGTCCGAGGCCCAGCCCCCCATCAGCTGGCCTGCGACGCCAATGAGGAGGAGCAGGGAGTTGAACAGGGCGGCGAGCCGCCCGGGGAAACCCCTCTCCACAGTCAGGAACGTGGGGAAGAAGAGCTCCACCCCCCTCTGGAACAGCCCGATCACCACGTTGTAGAAGATAAGGACCCAGAGCCCCGGGACCCTGAGGATCTCCAGCAGGGGCGTCCTCTCAGCCCGAGCCGGATCCTGGACAGGGGGGATCCGCCTCATCAATAGGCTCGTGGCCATAGAGGCAGCCCCGAAGAAGACGAACGCGTACCGCCAGTGGAAGGCTGTGCCGATGAGGTAAGCGACGGTGGGCGTGAGCATCTGGCCGACGCTGGCCGAGGCGCCATGGATCCCCATGGAGCGAGCGGTGTACTCCGTGTAGAGCTTCGCGATGAGGGTGTTTGCGGTCGGATGGTAGAAGCTGGCCCAGGATGCGATGGCCCAAAGCCCCGCTCCGAAGACGACGAGGCTGCTTGGAAGGAGAAACACAAGTGTGGACACCCCGGCGAGGCCAATGCTGACCCTCGCGATCCTCACGTGGCCCATGCGGTCGGAGAGGGGCCCCCCGACCAGGGCGCCCAGGCCGTAGAGAAGGAAGGCTACCGTGGTCACGAGGCCCAGGGTCTGGAATGAGGCGCCCAGATCCCGTGAGATGTCCTCCAGAAGGGGGGGCAGGACCAGGAACAGGGAGTGGTTCAGGGAGTGAGCTGCCCCCAGTAGGAGAAGAACTCCTGTCTCTCTTTTCATGACACTCAATGCCTACAGAGACATCGACGCTAAAACATAAGTCTTGTAGTCACCCCAAGTCCTGTGGTCGCAAACCGTACGGGAAATTAAAAAGGCGCCATAAGAGGAGCTCGTTGAACGTTACTGATAATCGAAGCCGCGCGCGCGGGTTCCCCGCATACTATCTGTACAAACGTAATTTCAAGGGGAAGAGCGAATCCCTTCAAGAGTCGCCTGAATGAGGGCAAAAGCCTCGCCGGAATACCGCTAGATCCGAACGAATTAATAGAAAGCTCCCGGTATGAAGGAGGCATGACGCCGCCCATCACCATGATCGTCGCAGCAGCTCTGGGCGTGGCCCTGGGTTACTCGGGGCGGAGGTGGTGGCTCTCCGGACTACTGACCGGGATACTCCTGACGATCTATGGATTGTCCGGGGGAGGAGATTCCAAGGGCGTCATACTGACGGGGGCGATCGTGACCGTCTTCTTCCCCCTGTTCTTCGCGATCGGAGGCCTCACAGGCCTGTTCGGGCACTTCCTCAGCCAGAGGAGGGCCGGGAAGAGTGTCCCGGAACCATAACCCTTTATTATCCCGCCGGGCGGGAACGATTAAATAGGATTGAGGGTGGTCGATATGGCGATGAGCACCGAGGTCCAGGAGTTCCTCGTCCGGGAGCTCCTCCGCCACGCCAAGATCCACGGCTTCGCCTTCCTCATGGAGGAGGAGGCCCTCCTGGAGACGTCCAGGGAGAGGTTCGGCCTCACCCGGTCGGAGGCCATCTGGGAGATGACCCTCTTCATCCAGGATAACGGGGGCCCCGAGGGGGACCTCGCCATCATCGAGAAGGACGGGAAGAGGTTCTTCCAGTGGAGGTTCGTGGAGTGGCCCTCCTGGCTCCCCGGGTACGTGAAGAAGCCGAAGTGGCACCGGAAGCCAAAATTCGAGGATATGTCCGCCTTCGTCTAATGAGAAGCCTTTCTCGAACCTTCTCTCATCTCTCTTGTAACCAAGCCTTAAACCCGCACGCAATGACTGGTGAGTGTTTTCTATGAGATCGCGTCTGTATGTGAACCATAATTTTCTTCCGAAACCAAGTTTCACAATGATTTAAAAGTATAGACGAGACGGAAAGAGTGGGTGTACGGACTCCATCTCGTACGCCATGAAAAGGGGATTAGTCTTGTATAAAACATCTACCTTGGATATCCGTCAAATCTTCAACAATGCTGTGGCAAGCACAAGAAGATACATCGGACGCTTGCGTGGCAAGGTTGTGACGTGTATAACGAGAGTATTCCCAAACACACCGCGAGACATTGAGACGATCAAGGAAGAGATCTGGGCGGATCTCTCAGCCCTCTACTACAAGTACGACTACGATTTCCAGAAGAGAGCCTTCCGCGAGGTTCTAAAGGAGATGTCTGAGAAAATCACAGCGGGAAAGTGGTCGACGGTCTACAAACGGATGTATCAGTCGAATGGTAGACCTACGTTTCTCTAACGAACGGTTGAAGCAGGTATCCATCTCAAGTCTGCCCTTTGCGCGAAAGGGTGTTTTTAGCCTTTTCAGAGTCGATGAGGTGGCGAAAAGGAGAACGCCGACCAGGCTGTCTCGACCTACAGGAATAACTCTACAACAAACATGCTGCAATCGGTATGAAGCTCGGTGGCTCCAGAGCCTTGTCTTCGTGTGTAGAGATCAATAGTTGCAGATAGTCACAAGGGTCCTTAGCAGAGCCCCAGAACCATTTTATGATCCGTCATCGAGCTTGGAGGCGAGCCGATGAATCGAAGAGATTATGAGAGGTTCGCCTACCTCACGGCGTTCGCAGGCACCATCGGAGACCATCTGTCCTCCCGGATCGGGCTCCTGTACTCGGGGATACGGGAGCTCAACTCCTTCACCGTCTCGCTGCGGGGGTGTAATCTGTGGTTGGCCTTCGACGCGCTCCTCCTGATCCTATCGCTTGGGGTCCCCGCTCTCATTATGCGGAGGTGGAGCTTCAGGGGGAGGTGGGCGGTGCTCGCCTTCCCCATCCTCGTCGGGGCGGCGAGGCTTGTGGCGACAATGCATAATGTTCTCACGGTGTTGTCTATCACCTGACGGAACGTTCACCAAAAAAAGGTTGGAAAACTATTCTCGAACCTAGCTAAAACATCAAGAATAAAACTTTTCAAAAAGAGGATTATCGCAGGATGGCTCAGCGGATCTCCATCTCTATGTAGACCTCGTTGGGCACACGGATCCTCATGATGCTCCTCATCACCCTCTCCCGGGCGTCGACCTCGATCAGCCTCTTGTGAACCCGCATCTCGTACCTGTCCCAGGTGTTGCTGCCGTCGCCGCAAGGGGTCTTCCTCGTGGGGACTACCAGCTTCTTCGTCGGGAGTGGGATTGGGCCGACTAGCTTCACTCCGATCTTCTTTGCGATGTCCTGGATCTCCCGGCAGACAGCGCCCAGCTTCTCTGTGTCCGTGCTGGTCAGCTTGATCCTAGCCCGCTTCACCATATCTGATGCATCCCTGTTCTTGGAGCCTCCAACTTAAAGGTTCCGCACCCCGGTTAGGCCGGTGTGTGCGGCTAGCTCTCGACCTCTAGGACTACGCCCGCTCCGATGGTGGTGCCCATGTCCCTGAGGGCGAATCGGCCCAGCTGTGGGAAGTCGGTGTACTTCTCCAGTGCGACGGGCTGCAGTGGCACGAACCTGACGATGGCGGCGTCCCCTGTCCTCAGGTAGCTCGGGTTCTCCTCGACGACCTGGCCGCTCCGGGGGTCGATCTTTGAGACGAGCTGGTCGAACCGGACGGCGATCTGGGCTGTGTGGATGTGGAGGACCGGGGTGTAGCCCTGGGCGATGGCCGTCGGGTGGTGGATGACGAAGATCCTCCCGTTGAAGGCCTTTGCCACGGTGGGCACGTTGCTCGGGTATCCTGCCACGTCGCCCCGCTTGATCTTGTCCCTGGGGATGCCCTTCACGTTGAAGCCTATGTTGTCCCCCGGCTCAGCCTGGGGCATCCTGGTGTAGTGGGTCTCGATGGTCTTGACCTCGCCCTTCTCCCCGCTAGGCACGAAGACCAGCTCCTTGTCCAGCTGCAGGATGCCGGTCTCGACCTTGCCGACGGGGACGGTGCCGACCCCCCTGATGGAGTAGACCTCCTGCACGGGAATCCTCAGGGGCTTGTCGCTTGGCTTCTCCGGCACGGTGAAATCGTCCAGGGCCTTGAAGATGGTCGGCCCCTTGTACCAGGGCATCTTGTCGCTCTCCGTGTAAAGGTTGTCGCCTGTCCATCCCGAGGTGGGGACAAAGTGGATCTTGTCGACGTTGTATCCCACCATCTTGAGCAGGCGGGTGACGCCGTCCTTGACCTCCTCGTATCTCTGCTCGCTCCAGTCCACAGTGGGGTCGTCCATCTTGTTGACGGCGACCACCATCTGGTCAACGCCCAGGGTCTTCGCGTGGAAGGCGTGCTCCCTCGTCTGGCCCCCAGGGTTGGTGCCAGCCTCGTACTCACCCCGCTTAGCGGAGATG
>CP070640.1:998520-1004448 GCA_020354065.1 Candidatus Bathyarchaeota archaeon | reverse complement strand
CTCATGGGTACCAACCGGAAGATCACCCTCCACGGAAGAGAGTACACCCCCCAGCAGATCTCGGCCTTCATCCTCCAGAAGATCCTGAGGGATGCCGAGACCTATCTGGGAGAGAAGTTCAGTAACGCGGTTATCACAGTCCCAGCCCACTTCAACGACAACCAGCGCCAGGCGACTATTGACGCCGGGGAGATCGCCGGGCTAAAGGTCACCAGGATCGTCAATGAGCCCACCGCGGCAGCTCTCGCATACGGCATCGACAAGTCCGAGCAGGAGTTGAAGATCCTGGTCTTCAGCTTTGGCGGGGGTACCAATGACACCACTGTAATGGATTTTGGAGGAGGAGTCTTCGAGGTCCTCTCCACCAGCGGCGACACCAAGACAGGGGGCACCGATCTTGACAAGGCGGTGATGGACCATGTGGTCGGGGAGTTCAAAAAGGAGACCGGCATCGACTTGATAAACGACCCTTCCGCCATGGCCCGGATAAAGGAGGCCTCCGAGAAGGCGAAGATAGAGCTCTCCAACCTCCTCACCACGGACATCGACCTCCCCTACATCGCCATGGACGCCAGCGGCCCCAAGAACCTCCACCTCACCCTCACAAGGGCGAAGCTGGAGCAGCTGACCAGACCCATAGTCGAGAGGATCAGAGCCCCAATCATCCAAACCATCCGAGACGCCAAACTGACCCCTCAGCAGATCGACAAGATCATCGTCTTCGGCGGCCAGACAAAGATGCCACTGGTACAGCAGTTCGTCGAGGAGGTGGTAGGCAAAAAGCCCGAGAGAGGTCTAGACCCGATGGAGTGTGTGGCCATTGGGGCCTCCATTCAGGGCGCCATCCTCGCAGGAGAGATCTCCGACATCGTGCTGCTCGATGTCACGCCCCTCTCTCTTGGTGTAGAGACTTTGGGAGCCGTCCACACGAAGATCATCGAGAGGAACACCACCATCCCCGTGAAGCAGACCCAGATCTTCAGCACGGCGGCCGACTTCCAGACCGCGGTCACCATCCATGTCCTCCAGGGTGAGAGATCGATGGCCAGGGACAACATCAGCCTTGGCCGCTTCGACCTCACCGGGATACCGCCCGCCCCGAGGGGGGTCCCCCAGATCGAGGTCACCTTCGACATCAACGCGGACGGGGTCCTCGATGTCACGGCCAAGGACCTCGGCACGGGCAAGGAGATGAGCATCACCATCACCGCCTCCACCAAGCTGAGCCAGACCGAAAAGGATCAGATGATCAACGAGGCAGAGCAGTATGCCGAGCAGGACAAGCTGGCCAGAGAGGAGGCCGAGGCCAGAAACACCGCCGACTCCCTCATCTACACAACCGAGAAGACCCTCACAGAGATCGGGGACAAGCTCACCGACGAACAGAAGAGCCAGATCCAGAGCACAGTGGAGGCCCTGAAGGAAGCGCTGAAGACGGATAGCACAGCAGAGATCAACTCCAAGATCGAGGAACTCCGGAAGGTGGTGCAGGAGGCTGGGGCTTCAGTCTACCAGCAGGCAGCGGCTCAGCAGCAGGCCCAGGCGGGACCCCAGCAGACGCCTCCACCTGATGAGGAGCCCGGAAAGAAGACCGTGGACGCCGAGTACAAGGTCGTCGACGAGGAAGAGAAGGATAGGTAGCCTCCTCTCCGGCGACTCCTAACCGACGTTCATCTGTGACTGAAGATTGGGTAATATTTTCAGAATCATCTATACCACATCGATATCAAGTGATAACAATGATCGATCGTAGACCCAAAAAAAACATAACTGCCTAGCATCCACTCTCTGAACCCTTTTAAAGAACATCGAATGAGGCAGACTCCCCGTCTAAACATTTTTAGGTCCTTGAACGCTTCAAAGGCTTTGACAGACACACTGGTGCACTCGGTTGGCAGGAAAAAGGGACTACTACGACGTTCTAGATGTAGAACGGGGCGCATCCCAGGACGAGATAAAGAGAGCCTTCCGCAAGCTCGCCTTCCAATATCACCCCGACAGGAACAAGGAGGCCGACGCCGAGGATAAGTTCAAGGAGGTCTCGGAGGCCTACGCCGTCCTGTCAGACACGGAGAAACGTCAGCAGTATGACATGTTCGGCCACGCTGGCATCAGCGGAAGGTACTCGACCGAGGACATCTTCAGGGGGGCCAACATAAGGGACATCTTCTCAGAGTTCGGCTTCAACTTTGAGGACCTCTTCAGCCGCATCTTCGGAGGGAGTTTCGGCTTCAACTTCCAGAGGGCTCGGACGGGGCCAAGGCGGGGCAGCGACCTCCAGACTCGAATAGAGGTTACTTTGGAGCAGGCCGCCTTCGGAGCTGAGGTGGAGATCAGCCTCAACCGGCTTCAGAGGTGCGACCGGTGTGAGGGCTCAGGAGGCGAGCCCGGGACGAGCATCACGGCCTGCCCGAGGTGCAACGGCAGAGGCAGAGTCGAGCACCGGACCCAATCCCTATTCGGCCAGATGATCCGGGTGGTCACCTGCGACAAGTGCGAGGGTAGGGGGAAAGTTGCAGAGACACCCTGCAGGAAGTGCGGAGGCAGGGGCTTGGAGGGGGGAAGATCACGCCTCAGCGTCAAGGTCCCCCCAGGCATAGAGGACGGGACCCAGCTCGTCCTCAGAAACCAGGGGGAGGATGGCCCATTCCAGGGGCCGCCAGGAGCCCTCTATGTCACCGTGCGGATCAAGCCCCACAAATTCCTGATCAGGAGGGGCAGGGACCTCATATACGAGGCCGAGATCAACTTCGCCCAAGCAGCCCTCGGCACCTCGATAGAAGTGCCATCACTATCTGGGCAGAGGACCCTCAAGGTCCCCTCTGGGACCCAGAGCGGCTCAATCCTGAGGATGAGGGGGGAGGGGATGCCCAGCCGTTTCGGGAAGGGGGACCAGCTGGTCCACATCACGGTCCAAGTGCCCGAGAAGCTCACCAAGAAGCAGAGGGAGCTGATCGAGGAGCTGGGAAAGGAGTTCGAGTCCAAGTCCAACAAGGGGGGCTGGTTCAGGCGCTCTGGTTAGCGTCTGTCGATGATCTCCTTTACCCCTGGCCCGGTTCCGATAAGGGGCACCGGCAGGTCAAGCTCTTCCTCGATCTTCTCAACAAACCCCGTCGCCTCGGAGCTTAGTTCTTTGTAATCAGCTGCTCCCTTGCATTCGGGGTAGAGGATGTCCAGCTTTGTCAGGGCGATCTGAGTGGCGCCATTCAGCAACACTGCTCTCTTCGCGAGGTCGAAGTTGAAGGGGGCAGCCCGCCTCTGCCGACCAGTCACTGTGCCGTACTCGTCCCAGCCTCGCTGCTTCGCCTCCTCCATGCTTATCTCCCCGGCGAGGTAGCCGGCTCCCACCCGCGTGACGAAGGCCTTGAAGACCAACGCCACCTCGTCGACTCTCGTGGGGCCGAGGCCCACATCCGAGCAGATGGCGGAGGCGCAGACATCGTTGGAGGTCACATACGGGTAGGTGCCGTGGTAGAGGCTGATGTAGGTGCCCTGAGTCCCTTCGAGGAGGACATTTGCCTCGGCATCAAGGGCCTCGTTGAGCTCAGCGGGGACATCGGTGATGTAATCCTTGAGCTCGGGGATATCCCGAGCCACCTTGACGACCCTGAGGGCCCGGTCGGCGTTGCAGGGGCCAGTCCCGGTCCCCGTGGTTCCAATCTTCTCCTTGAGGTGGCCCTTCCGGTCCGCCTCGATGTGCCTCGGCTCTATGATCGCGCACTGGGGGTCGATGCCGAAACGGTTCCCTATGTCCAGCTCATTCACCTCCTTGAGCACGACCTCGGGATCCGCCACCACCCCGGCGCCTATGAGGAGCCTGGTCTCGGGGTTGACGAAGCCGCAGGGAACCATTCTGAGCTTGTAGGTCACTCCCTCCCTCACAACGGTGTGACCCGCGTTTGGGCCAACCCCTCCCCTAGCGCAGACCGAGACATCATCAGCCACGGCCAGGTAGGAGACGATCTTACCCTTCCCACCGTCCCCGAAGAACCCGTCGACAACAACAGTGCAAACCATCATAAATCCCCTCTTGAAACGCTTTCATCATCTCTTTCCGGAATTTAAGCCTTGCCAATAACCCTCTTCAACCGTGCATAGGTTGTAAAATCAGGTATCTCACAGGCTTCTCAGAGTAAAAACAGCCGAATCTCAGGGCTGTTGTTACCGGCTACTGTAAAAATTTATGCGTAGGTCGATAGTTCTGTATACGAGAGCCCCTTGACAACCCAGATCGGAATCCTCGTCGTCGGCAACGAGATCCTCGACGGAATGGTGCTCGATACCAACAGCCAGTGGATCATCAACCAGCTCAAGGCCCTCAACCTACAAGTCAGCGAGAAGATGACGGTGAGGGACGAGGCCAAGGTGATAGCCCGGGCCATCAGGAGGATGATCTCCAACGGCGACAACCTAATCTTTACGACCGGAGGTCTCGGCCCGACCCACGACGACAAGACCCTGATGGGGGTCGCAATGGCCTTCGAGCTCCCCCTCGAGCTGAATGATGCGGCTCTCCGGATAGTCACCCGCCAGTACGCTGACATGCATCAGAGGGGGATCATCGGGACATCTGAGATCACAGAGCCCAGGCGGAAGATGGCCATACTACCGAGAGGCGCCAGACCCCTGGACAACCGGGTGGGAGGGGCACCGGGGGTCGTCTTGGAGATCGAGGGGGCCCAGATCATAAGCCTTCCCGGGGTGCCCGGGGAGCTGATGTGGATCTTCGACAACCAGCTATTGGGGCTTCTGAAGGGAAAGGTGGAGGGGGCCTTCGCGGAGGATGTCATCTACCTACCCCTGCGGGACGAGTCTACCCTAGCTCCCATTATCGACGAGGTGATGCAGGAGGTCCCCGGGGTCTACATCAAATCCATGGTGAAACCCTACGGAGAGTCCGGGATCAGACTCTGGATCTCCGCGGGCGGCCAGTCCCAGGCTGAGGTGGAGGAGAGGGTCAACAGGGTGGCTAACCTACTGGTAAAGAGATGCGAGGAGCAGCTACCCAACAGCTAGCTCCCACCCGGCTTGCGCGGGACAAGTGAAATAAGCGGGTCCCAAACTATTCTAGGCTGATTGTCATGGTGGAGGTCTGGCTCCCCTATGGGAAGACGGAGGTCCACATCAGCGTCCCCCTCAGGTACCTCCTCGGCACCGTCGAGCCGGCGAAGGGGGAACCAGCCGAGAATCCCTTCGACACTGTGATCCAGTCCCTGAAGAGCCCGATCGAGAAGGAAAGCCTCGGGGATTTGGTGAATCCCAGGGTCAAGGTCGCCGTGGCGCTGGAAGGCACAATGGCTCCAGCGACGGCGGTGAACGCCGCCTCCGCCGTTGTCTGGACTCTGAACCAGGCGGGGGTCCTCTCAGAGAATATCACATTGGTGATCGGCAACGGGCTCAGGGAGGGGAGCAGCCCTCAGCTGAGGGAGGGCCTCTCAGGTTCCCAGCTCCTCCAAACTGTTCAAATCGTGGAGCATAATAGGAACACTGGGACCACCACATCCATCGGCGCCACTTCTGCCAGGACGGTCCTTGAGGTCTGCAGCCCATTCGTGGAAGCTGACTTCCGCATAGCCATTGGGGAGATCATGCTAGATCACTTCTCAGGCATGCGGGGGGCCCAGAGCACAGTGCTTCCAGCCCTGGCGAGGCGTGAGGCAGTGGAACAGAACCGGGGCCTCGCCTTCAGAGGTGGTGTGACTCCGGGCGAATGGGAGGATAATCCCGTCTACGCCGACCAGATCGAGGCAGCCCGGATGGCAAGGGTTGATTTCGCCGTGCATCTCCTGACCAACGGATACGGGGAGCTGCTCTCCGCCTTCTCAGGTGATGTTGAGGCCTCGTGGAGTATTGCCTTGCCCGCTCTCGGCGACTCCTACAAGGTAAAGGCAGAACCCAACGCAGACATTATAGTCGTGAGCGCGGGTG
>CP070640.1:995561-998420 GCA_020354065.1 Candidatus Bathyarchaeota archaeon | reverse complement strand
TCCTCATGATGAGGCTGGATCCCATCAGAGCGAGGCTCCCGGCATACTCCCCGTAGTAGTCATCGTTCTCCTCGTGGGCCAACCTCCAGTCTCTGACGGAGACGGCCTTAGAGATGACGTCCCCGCAGCCACTGGCGGTGAACCTGTACGGGGACTCCGCGATGATCCCTGAGTCCGCGAGCACGGCAACCGGTGCATTCGCCTTCATGGAGTAGGGTCTCCCCATCCCCTTGACCGAGGCCAGGCTGCTGGCAATGCCGTCGTGAGCCGCCGTGGTCGGCACGCTGATGAAGAAGGCCTTGCTCCTCTCGGCGCTGAGCTTTGCCACATCGATGGTCCTCCCACCGCCGACGCCCACAACGGCGTCGACCCCCTTCGCCTCCGCTCTCCTGGATATCCTCTCCACGGTGCACAAGTCGGCCTCGCTGCAATGCGTCACCTCGGGTTCTTGGCCGATCTCCGTCAGGATGTCCCGGGCCTTCCTCCCAGCGATCTCGAATGTCTTCTCCCCCGTGACTATCAACGGCCTTCGCAACCCTAGCTCATAGAAGACCTCTCCGAGAGACTCGATGACCCCTCTTCCCACCAGCACTATCCGGGGGAGGTCTATCCGGTGGACCTTGTTCAACCCCGCACCAGCTTCTAAAAGCATCATGGGTTCAAAGCAATAAGGCTTTTTCACCACGCGAGCGCAGCTTGAAATGTAATTATTATAATGTCTGTCAAAAAAGGCGTCTAAGAAAGGTTTTTAAAGAATATCTTTTTAAGATACTTGGTTTTCCTTCTTAGGATTACTGTCGCATAATCTCGATCAGAGGCTTCAGAGATGAAAAACAGCGTAGGTGAGTTTAAAGGCACAACCACTGTGGCTGCAGTCTGCAAGGACGGCGTGATACTGGGGACCGACACCCGGGCCACCGTAGGACGTTATGTCGCCAGCAAGAACGCAAAGAAGGTCTACAAGATCACCGACAACCTGGCGATGACAATCGCCGGAGGCGTCGCGGTCGCCCAGCGGATCGTCGAGATCCTCAAGATAAACGCAAGGCTCTTCGAGCTGGAGAAGAGGAGGCCAATGCCCGTCTCAGCCGCCGCCAGGCTTGTCTCCAACATCTTGTTCTCGAACCGTTCCGTCGGATCGCCTCTCCCTCTCCAAGCCCTCATAGGAGGCTACGACGAGACAGGCCCCCATGTCTACAACCTAGATCCCTTCGGCAGCCTTACGGAGGAAAAAGTGGTGTCGACCGGTTCAGGATCACCATTCGCTTATGGCGTGCTCGAGGACCGTTTCAAGGAGGGGGGGACAGTAGATGAGATGCTGCCCGTGGTCGTCAGCGCAGTGGACTCAGCGATGAAGAGAGACGTCGCAAGCGGCGACAACTTCGACGTCGCGGTCGTCGACGAGGATGGATTCAGGGAGCTCACACAAGAGGAGAAACAAGGCCTCCTGAACTAGTGAGATAGATACTGATGGATTCGTCCCAGAGCCTGTCCCACGCGGAAATCAGGAACACGATTCTGAAGAGTGTTCCACCAGAGATAGGGATAACTAGGATAGAGTTCGAGGGGCCCCGCCTCGCGATCTACACCCAGAGACCGGAGATCCTGGTGGAGAAGAGCCACATCGTCGCCGAGATCGCCGGTCAGATAAAGAAGCGGATAGTGATCCGCTCTGATCCCTCCGTGAGGACCTCGGAGATAGAGGCTGAAAGGGTCGTCAAGGAGATTCTTGAGGAGGCAGGCCTGGTGCAGAGCTATTTCGACCCCACGCTGGGGGAGGTGGTGCTGGAGGTGGAGAAGCCCGGCGTGGCGATAGGGAAGGGCGGTTCGAATCTCCTAGAGATCGTCAAGAAGACCAGGTGGAGCCCCAACGTCGTCAGGTCGCCCCCGATCCCCAGCCTGACAATAAAGCAGATCCGAGGTTACCTCTACTCGAAGAGCAAGGAGAGAGAGCGCTTCCTACGGGAGACAGGGGAGTCAATATTCAGGCCGCTCTACGACAGAGCCGGGGATGTCCGAGTCAGCTTCCTGGGCAGCAGCAAGCAGGTGGGCAGGTCGGCCATTTTAGTCCGGAGCCGGGAGAGCAGCGTCCTGCTGGATTGCGGGATAAACCCTGGCACGAACAGGCCCGTGGACGCGTATCCCCGCCTCGACATCGAGGAATTCGATATGAGCCACCTTGACGCTGTCATCATCTCCCACGCACACCTCGACCACTGCGGCTTCGTCCCCTACCTGTACAAGTACGGGTACGATGGACCGGTCTACTGCTCCGGGCCCACCGCCAGCCTGATGACCTTGCTACAGGGCGACTATCTCGACGTGATGAGCAAGGAGGGCCGGGTGCCTCCCTACGGGGCGGAGGACATCCGGGAGGTCATAATCCACACGATCCCCCTGGCGTGGGGTGAGGTGACCGACATCTCCCCGGACGTACGTCTGACCCTCCACAACGCAGGGCACATCCTGGGCTCCTCGATTGTCCACCTCCACATTGGCAAGGGACTCCACAACATAGTCTACACGGGCGACTTCAAGTACGGGTACACGACGCTTCTGGCGCCCGCCGCTTCCCAGTTCCCGAGGGTCGAGACTCTGATCATGGAGAGCACCTACGGGGGGCCCGACAACGTCTCCCCCCCGAGGATGGAGACAGACGCAGAGTTCTGCGAGTTCACCAACCACATACTGAAGCAGGGCAAGGTCATCATCCCGGTCCCGGCCGTTGGGCGTGCCCAGGAGATACTGATGGTCATCAACAAGTACATGGAGGAGGGCAAACTCGTCGAGGTCCCCGTCTACATCGAGGGCATGATCTCTGAAGCGACAGGGATCCACACCGCCTACCCAGACTACCTC
>CP070640.1:988659-995461 GCA_020354065.1 Candidatus Bathyarchaeota archaeon | reverse complement strand
TTTACTACTCCGCCAGGGGTCAGAGGGACAACGAATTCCGGGACCAGAACGAGTCTGACTACACAATCACCGACCTGGAGGTCGCCCTCAACCGGCCCCGAGAGGCCTTGAACATCTACCCCAAGGAAAGGGGAGCCATCTTCGGGGACCTCAACATTGAGTACACCTTCCCCCCGGCCTACGACGGCCAGTGGAAGAACCTCACCGACAACCCCGACGGAGCCCCCATAGGGCGGAGCCTCACAAGCGCCAGGTTCCTGGACACCACCGCAGACAAGGTCATCGTCATCGAGAAGGACGCCATGTTCGCCCGGTTCGTCGAGGAGAAGGTCCACGAGAGGTTCAACGCCCTCCTTATCCAGACCGAGGGCATCCCCTCCCGCTCGGCCCGGATGGTCATCCGCAGGCTCAACCAAGACATGAGCCTCCCCATCTACATCTTCACCGACGGCGACCCCTGGGGCCTCCACATAGCTATGATCATCATCTCCGGGTCTGCCGTCGCCGCCCACCTCAGGGGACTCACCACTCCTGACGCGATGTGGATCGGGGTTTGGGGTTCCGACGTCCAGAAGTACAAGCTGCCCACCGAAAACCTGACTGAGACCGACCTGAAGAGGCTCAAGGAGATCAAAGACGACCCCAGGTACGTCGACGATCTCTGGCAACGGGAGATCGACATCTTCCTCAAGATGGGGAAGAAAGCCGAGCTGGAGGCCTTCAGCGCCCTGGGGCTCACCTATATTGTCGACGAGTACCTCCCCGACAAGCTGGAGGGCCTCTGAGGGAGTCTCAGATTTATATTAGCTAGTCGAAGATTATTGGTGATAGTCCATGTCCGAGGGAGAACCGCTCACGCCATCGAAACTCGCCGCAAACTTCTTCGGATTCATCCTCCTCGCCCTCGGCCTCGCCATAACATACTTCTCAGTCCAGGCAGACTTCGGCTATGTCAACCCCAAGATCTTTGCGCCCGTGGGCATCCTCATTGCACTGGCGGGAGGGCTGCTCGCGGTCGCCTGGGAGGACTAACGTTGGGCGAGGCAAACGTCAAGGGGGTCGTACTGGCGGGTGGCCAGGGGACGAGGTTCCGCCCCCTCACCTACTACTTCCAGAAGTGCATGATCCCCGTGGGAGAGCACCAGAAACCGGTCCTAGAGTACATCGTCCGGTTGTTCGCCCACCACAGGATCGAGGACCTCATCCTCCTCGTCGGATACAAGCACGAGCAGGTCAGGAACTACTTCAACGACGGAAGCCGTTTCGGGGTGAGACTTGGCTACGTGCTGGACAAGCCAGATTTCAAGGGCAGCGCCAACGCCATAGTGAACGCCTACCGGGAGGGAGCGATATCCGAGGACGACTGCGTAGTGGCCTACTTCGGTGACATCCTATCAGACTTTGATCTCAACGAGATGGTCTCCAAGCACCTGGAAGCCCGGGCGGGCGCAACGGTGGCGCTGACGCACGGATTCAAGGTGCGGGTAGGGACGGCAGAGATAGAGAAAGGACTGATAAGCCGTTTCATAGAGAAGCCGGAGCTTGAACTTCCGGTGAGCGTCGGCATCGTGACCCTGAGCGGGAGCGTCCTAGAGGAGATGGACCGCCTCCGCGAGGAGAACCACATCAAGACCTTCGACCTCATGGGAGACTTCATCCCCCACCTCATCGAGAAGGGGATCCCGGTCAAGCCATACGTGAGCGACGCCTTCTGGTACGACCTCGGCTCCCTTGAGAGATACGAGAGCTTCGAGAACGACAATCTGAGCAAGAAGCTGAGCTTCCTCACCTAGGAGGCCCAGGCGGGACCGCAAAACCTTCTTAAACGTTTCGACATGGATGAATACAGGCGGTATAAGCTTTGAAGGCCCTCGTACTGGTGGGGGGGTTCGGCACGAGGCTGCGGCCCCTGAGCTGCACCCGCCCCAAGATGCTATTTCCCCTTGCCAACCAGGCGCTCCTGGACTGGACGTTGAAGAACCTCGCCGAGGGAGGGGTGGACACAGTAGTCCTCGCCGTCAACTACATGGCGGAGTCGCTTGTACGCTACTTCGGCCCGACGAAATTCGACCTCGGTATCATATACTCGAGGGAGGGCAGGCCCCTGGGCACGGGCGGGCCCATCAAGAAGGCGGCGGACCTCCTCATCGATGATGAGCCCTTCCTGGTGCTGAACGGTGACATCATCTCCGACATAGACTATCAGCGCCTCGTCGAGCATCACAGATCCAAGGGGGCCGTAGCCACCATCGCCCTCATGAGGGTGCAGGACCCCAGCAGATATGGGGCAGTGGAGCAGGATGGCGACGGCAGGGTTCTCCGCTTCGTTGAGAAGCCCGAGCGAGGAGAGGCGCCCAGCAACCTGATCAACGCCGGGATCTACGTCTTTGAGAAGGAGGTCCTCGACTACATACCCGATGGACGCAAGGTATCCACGGAGGAGGAGGTCTTCCCCATCCTCGCGAAGGAGGGGAAGCTCTACGGCCTCGAGGTCCACGGCCTCTGGCTCGACATCGGCGTCCCCGAGGCCTATCTGGAGGCGAACCAAGAGATCCTCCAGAGACTGGACGGCCCCGGTCGGGGAGAGGATATCGAGGTACACAAGACGACTCAGATCCTCGATCCATCTTACCTCGGCGAGGGCGTCAAGGTCGGTTCTCACTCCGTGATCGGGCCGAACACCTCAATCTCGGAGCACGTCCACATCGGGGAGGGCTGCAAGATCGAGAACTCCATAATATTCCCGGGCGCTACCATCGGCGACTACTCATCTGTGAGAAACGCGATCATCGGGGAGAACTCCATTCTGGAGCGGTGGGTCAAGGTGGAGTCGGGCAGCCTGATCGGGGACTACGCCATCATCATGGACGGGGTCACCATCACCGAGGGCGTGACCATCTGCCCCTCGAAGACCGTCAGCGAGAGCATCCTCCAACCCGGCCAGGTGATGTGATGGTGCGCCTCTTCGGGACCAATGGGGTCCGGGGAGTCGCCAACGAGGAGCTGACGGTGGAGAAGGTCACCCTGCTGGCCGCATCAGCGGGGGCCTATCTGGGCGGTGACATCGCGGTTGGGAGGGACGGCCGGACCACGAGCCCCATGTTCAGGAACGCCGCAGTCAGCGGCCTCCTCTCCGTGGGGTGCAGGGTCCGAGACGCCGGGATGCTCTCAACCCCGGTCCTCCAGCACGCCGTGAAGCACCTCAGGCTGGACGGGGGGCTGATGGTGACGGCCTCCCACAACCCCCCTGAGTTCAACGGGGTAAAGGTCATCGCTCCAGACGGGGTCGAGATCTCCAGGGAGCAGGAGGAGGAGATCGAGGACATCTTCTTCAGGGGGGGACCAGAGCCCAGCCCCTGGAACAGGATCGGGAGGACTCAACCCCTGGACGCCATCGAGCCTTACAACAGGGCGGTCCTCAGCCACATCGATCTCGAATCGGTCAGAGAAGCAAACCTCAAGATCGCGATAGACGCGGGCAACGGGGTGGCAGCCCTCACCGCCCCTGACATCGCTAGGGAGCTGGGCTGCGGGATTGAGACCATCAACGTCAACGTGGACGGCCGGTTCCCTGGGAGGGAGTCCGAGCCCAGGTCTGACAATCTGGACGGCTTGAGCGCCCTGGTCGAGGCCTCCGGATCAGACCTCGGGGTAGCCTTTGATGGGGACGGGGACCGCTCCATCTTCGTCGATGAGAAGGGGGAGGTCCACTGGGGGGACCGATCCGTGGCCCTGGTGGCTAGGGAGTTCATAGCTAGGAACCCGGGGGAGAGGGTGGCGACCGCGGTGAGCTCGTCCAAAGTGCTTGAGGACGTCGTGACTGCAGGCGGCGGCAGCGTGGTCTACACCCGGGTGGGGAGCGTCGTGATCTCCCGCACCATGGTGGAGCATGGCATCATGTTCGGGGGGGAGGAGAACGGAGGCATCATGTATGGGCCTCAACTCCAGGTCCGGGACGGCACGATGGCCATGGCCCTGGTTCTAGAGATCCTCGCCAAGTCCGGTAAGCCCCTCTCAGAGCTGTTCTCCGAGCTGCCCAGGTACAGCCAGATGAAGGCCCGCGTGGCCTGCCCCGAGGAGCTGAAAGAAGAGGCCCTAGCGAAGCTCAGGGAGTCCGCGGATGCCCCGAGGGTGGAGACCATCGACGGCGTGAAGCTCAGCTACCCGGACGGGAGCTGGGTCCTGTTCCGTCCCAGTGGCACAGAGCCCATCTTCAGGATCTACGCCGAGGCCGACAGCCCCGAGAGAGTGGATAAGCTCGTCGAGGAGCACAAGGCCCTGATCGAGTCCGTCATCAAATCCTTGGGATGAGGGATTCACCTGCGCGCGGCCTCTGCCAACTCTAAAAGCTTCTCGTAGGGATCAGGGGCCTTCACTACTCCGCTGGCGACGAGCACCCCCTCGGCGCCCAGGTTTATAGCCGCCGCTACATCCTCTCCGCTCGTGATCCCGGCGCCGCAGAGGACTCTGACCCTCGGATTTATCTCGTGAACGGCCTCCACCGCGCCCGAGACGACCTCGGGCCTTGCTTTTGACACGGGGATGCCCGTCCCGATCAGCTCCGGAGGCTCGATGGCGATCACATTGGGGTCGAAGGGTGCCACAGACCGCCCGGTTTTCACAGAGTCAACGCAGACCACTTGGATGAGCCCAGCCTCCTTCGCCCGCCCAACAGTATTCTTAATTGTGCCGAGGCAGAGCCTCCTTTCCGAGTGGTTGATAAGGGTGCCGGCGCATCCTGCTTTCGCCACAGCCTCCGGCAGAACGTGGCCGGTGTATTTTCCGTAGCCGACGGGATCGATGTGCTGAGCAAATATGGGTGCGTTAGTCTCGCTGACGATTCTATAGAGGTCAACGGTCTGGGGGGCGAGGGCCACGCAGACTCCCATGGCTTTCGCGGCCTCCTCTGCAATAGACACCAGCTTGACTGCCAACTCCCCGACCGCCTCTCTGTAGGTCTTGAGGTTGACAAGGATCAATGGGAAGGAGATTTCCTTCAAGCCATCTCCACCAGCGTACATTGAGTCTCATGGCGCTTTATTTCTTCCGAGGCTCTGTGAAAACAGTTTGATTTTTAGGGGACACATCGGTTGATGCCCCTCTTCGCAGCGCTTTACTGAATGGGTTCAAGAGCGCATAGACTGCGTTCAGGGGGCGAGGCTCTTGACCATCTTGCCCTGAGGAGTGGGCTCGACGATTCGGATGTATAGCCTCCCCACCTGCTTCCTCAGTTCATAGCGAGGGCCTCAGGTGTGCGGGGAAACCATGCAAATCCTATTGTCACTGAAGAGAAGGGTGTTGACCTCCTCCTCTCCATGGGCGCTCAAAACAATTTAACGGGAAGCATGACCTTCGCTTTAACCTCGTGTACACTTCGTGGAGCGAAAATTCCATAGGCTGTGAGGTGAACTTCTCACCGTCATGGCGATCCACGTCCTCAGGCTTGGCCACCGCTCCTCCAGGGACAAGCGTGTGACGACGCATTTGATCCTCGCAGCCAGAGCTTTGGGCGCTAGCAGTGCCACCTACGACGGCGAGAGGGATCCCTCACTAGAGGAATCCGTCAGGGATGTCGTCACCGACTGGGGTGGCTCGTTCAGTCTAGAGTACACTGACAGCTGGCGTCGGTCGATTGCCGCTTGGAGGGATGAGAGAGGCGGTAAGGTTGTCCATCTCACCATGTATGGCATCCCTCTGCAGGACGTGATCTCATCCATCCGGGACGACCCCTCTGACAAGCTGGTCGTGGTCGGGGGTGCCAAGGTGCCGGGAGAGGCGTACAGTCTAGCAGACTGGAACGTCTCCGTGACCCAGCAGCCCCACTCCGAGGTGAGCGCGCTGGCGGTCTTCCTCCACGAGCTACTGGAGGGGAGGGAGCTTGGCAGGGTTTTCGAGGGGGCCAGGCTGAGGGTCTTGCCCCAGGAGAGGGAGAAGAGGGTGGAGGAGCGGTCGCCGGAGTCTAAGATTTAAGTCCCGCGATTGAGCTATTATTAGGACAATCGGAGTAGGCGTGAGTGTTGATCAGCAGCGTCAGCGACGAGACCCTCAATCAGATCGCCATGATCCTGGGGGGTGAGGAGGGAGTGGGGATCATCAACGTCATCAAGGATGTGGAAGAGATCACGGTGGAGGAGCTCGCGGAGGTGACGGGGATCCAGATAAACGAGGTCAGGAAGATCCTCTACAGGTTCTACAACCACAGCCTTGTCACCTCCAGGAGGTTCAGGGATAAGGAGACGGGGTGGTTCATATTCCAGTGGAGGCTGCAACCGGAGCTGGTGGAGGCCTTCGTGAACGGGATGAAGCAGAAGATCCTGAGGAAGCTGAAGAGCCGCCTCGAGTACGAGCTCAACCACGAGTTCTACCACTGTGGGAACAATACCTGTCCCCGGATCACCTTCGAGGAGGCGATGGACACTGTCTTCAACTGCCCGCACTGCGGTGAGCCTCTGAAGCCTGTGAACAACGACCTCTACGTGGACTTTCTGGAGAGGAAGATCGGGGAGATCGAGGGAGAGCTGAGCGGTTGAGGCTTCCGGGGCGGGAGGAGTCTATAGTCATCCTCAGGGAGGCGGGGTGCGGCGAGGGGGTCGTTGTGCATTGTCTGAGGGTGGCTGAGGTGGCCCTTCGGCTCGTTGAGGGGTTCAGGGGCCAGGGCCACGATGTGGATCTTGGCCTTGTGGAGGCGGGGGCTCTCCTCCACGACCTTGGGAGGTGCAGGACCCACGGGATCATGCACGGTGTGGTCGGGGGGGAGCTTGCCAGGGAGATGGGGCTGCCCGAGGCCGTCGCGAGGATCATG
>CP070640.1:985765-988559 GCA_020354065.1 Candidatus Bathyarchaeota archaeon | reverse complement strand
GCTCGCTTCTGGGAGCTCAGCACTCTCTACTCACGTCGTCTTCTCGGCTCTCAAGTACCTGCGTGTGAGGCTGAAAGACTTCGAAGGAGCATTAAATGGCAGACCCAGCTCCTCGGAATGTGGAACAATGGTAAGATCATGTGCGCCCTTCTTCGCCTTGTGCTCTCTTGAACGATGTGTAATGGAAGCCCTTCAACAAGCTCGTCAGCGCCGTGAAGGTTTACTGGGTTTGCTTATTATCTAATCTAAAAACTATAAATTTATTCCAAGTCGAGTAATAATCCACAGGTGAATCGTGTATGGTAGACTGGCTAACCATGCTAAATATGGTGGAGACTTTCGGCATCCTCATCGGGGTCGCAATCGCCATCATGCAACTATTGAAACTCAATAAAACTAATCAGGCAGAACTCTTCATGACGCTCTACGATAGTTTTCACAACAAAGAGTTCTTGAGGGAAAATATTGACATCATGATGCTGGAGTGGGAAGACTTCGACGATTATTGGAGCAAGTATGGTCTGAACGCCAACCCGGAGGCAACTGCTCTGATCCACTCTGTAGGGAACTTCTACGAGGGAATAGGCGTGCTGGTGAAAAGGAAACTGATCGACTTGGGTCTGGTGGATGATTTGATGAGCGGACTCGCCCTGCGGTATTGGGAGAAAATGGGGCCGATGATCATCAAGCAAAGAGAGTTGTTCGGCTGGCCTGAAGCCTACGAATGGACCGAATATCTATATAACGAGATACAGGCTATCATGGAAAAAGAAGAATCTGCCTCCAGACGATAGAAGCCTTTTACCATGCTTCCCTATTTTTCTACCTAGCGAGCATACGTTGATAAGGTAAGTGTCGTGTAACAAGAATAATAGATTTCTTCGCGCGCGAAATGTTTAGCCTCTTTATCTGTAATTTAATCATGTGCACACGCGAATTCCTTAAAGAAGGGGAGGCGGTGATTATCGCGTATGTTCGAGGGCGTCAGGCGATCCTATGCTCTTCTGATCCTCCTGCTGATGGAGATCATCGAGGAGCTAGGCACCGATAGGGGTCTGGAGATGCTCCAGACCTCCGTTGAGAAGCAAGCCGCCATCATCGCTCGAGAGCTCAGGAGAAAGATCCCGGAAAACTCGGATCTACTGGATACCAGCAACTTGGTATATCGCGCGTTCATGGAGGAGGCAGGCGCAGAGTTAGCCGTGCACGAGAAAACAGAGGACTCGATCACCTACAGGGTCAAGCGCTGTCCTTTCTATGAGGCCTTCCTCGATGTGGGCATCGACTGCGGATACTTCCTCGGAGGCCTCTGCACCCACCTGACCCTCCCAGCGATCCAGGCCGCCCTCAACCACTTCCGAGGCGGTCTGAAACTGGAGCCCTTGCTGGTGAGGGAGAGCGCCGAGGAGTTCTGCCTAGAGAGGATCTCCCTCGAAGATACCTGAAAAGTCTAAAAACTTCATCGAGCTTTATTCTCCTCCATGTCGAAGATCGGTGGGGAGCCCCCGCTGAAGGGGATACGGGTCCTCGACCTCAGCAGGGTGCTCGCAGGCCCCTACTGCACCATGATACTTTCAGACCTGGGAGCAGAGGTCATCAAGGTGGAGATGCCGGGCAGGGGAGATGACACCAGGGCCTATCCACCTTTCGTGAACGGGGTCAGCAGCTACTTCATGTCTGTGAACCGGGGAAAGAAGAGCGTCACCCTCAACCTGAAGACCCAGGAGGCGAGGGAGGCTTTGTACAGGATAGCTGAGAGGTGCGATGTATTCATCGAGAACTTCAGGCCCGGCGTCACGGCTCGCCTCAGGGTAGATTACGAGGCCCTCAGTGAGGTGAATCCTGAGCTCATCTACTGCAGCATCTCGAGCTTCGGCCAGACAGGGCCGTACGCCCACTTACCAGGTTATGACCTCATTATCCAGGGGATGGGGGGGCTGATGGGGATCACTGGGGAGCCCTGGGGGCCTCCTGTCAGGATCGGCGTCGCAATCACCGACATAGGGGCTGGGATGTGGGCAGTGATAGCCATCCTCTCCGCCCTCAGGCTCAGAGAGAAGACGGGGAGAGGTCAGCACCTTGACATATCTCTGCTTGACGGCTCCATCTCTTGGCTGACCTACGTGGCGGGAAATTATTTCGCAACGGGGAAAGTCCCGCCGAAGATGGGCTCAGCTCACCCGAGCATCGTCCCTTACGAGGCCTTCGAAGCCGGGGACGGGAGAGGGCTCCTTTTGGCGGCAGGGAACGATCGGCTCTTCAGCATCCTCTGCCAAGCGATGGGTCTGGAGCAGTTGAAGGACGACCCCAGGTATGCGACCAATGATAAGCGGGTGGAGAACAGGGGGGAGCTCATTCCCCTCCTCCAGGAGGAGTTCATAAGGAGGCCTCGAGACGAGTGGCTCGAAGCCCTCAGGGCCCTCGGGGTCCCCTGCGCCCCCATCTACACTGTCGACGAGATCTTCGCCGACGAGCACGTTCTCCACAGGGGGATGCTGGTGGAGGCTGAGCATCCCGAGGCTGGCGCCATCAAGCAGGTAGGGCCGGTCATCAAGTTCTCTGAGGCGACTAGCGTCCCTGGTACGCCTCCGCCGGTGCTGGGCGCTCACTCCGAGGAGATCCTGAGGGAGATCGCGGGCTACTCGGAGGAGGAGATAGTGGGGCTTCGGAAGGCCGGGGCCATCTAATTATTTATACAGTCAGAGTACAATCTTCTCGGTCGTCATGGTCATCCGGTACGAGTCAGATGTTCTCGTGGTTGGTACCGGGGGCGCCGGGCTGAGGGCCGCAATCG
>CP070640.1:975754-985665 GCA_020354065.1 Candidatus Bathyarchaeota archaeon | reverse complement strand
CTGATTATGACCCTCTTCCTGTTCTCGGCGGTGTTGGTTATGACCCCTCGTGTCGAGGCCTCACTCCCGGTCCCAGAGGTCGTGGGTATCGCGATGAAAGATGGGACATCACCTGTGATCCGACTCCTCGGATCTGCGCCGACATAGTACTCCTCGAGGCGCCCTGGGTGCCTCGCCATCAGCACGACCCCCTTCGCGGCGTCCATGGGGCTACCCCCGCCGACGGCGACCACGGCGTTGCACCCCTCGGAGCGGTAGATCTCCAGCCCTTCCATGACGTTCAGGTCGGTAGGGTTGGGCTGGACACCGTCGAAAAACATGAAGGGTATTTCTTCTTTTTTCAGGGAGGCCTGTACCCCCTTCAGGAGGCCGGCCTTCCTCACTCCCTCGTCCGTCACTATCAGGACCATGGCCCCTCCCAGGTTCCTCACGTGCTTCGCAGTCCCCTTGGCCTCCCCCCATCCGAAGTGGATGGCCGGGGGGAAGTTGTGGATCATCTCGCTCAAAAGGCGCACCTGATCAGTATCTGCGATGTCCGAATTAATAGATTCGCCCGTGCTAAGGTTTCTACAGGTCTTTCGGGACACCGTCGCCCAGTGCCCCGCTTCAGAGGGCGCCGAACTCCACCCTGAAGATCCCTTCGATCTCCCTTGGCTCCTCGAAGGCGTGGACGCCGTCCATCTCCGAGACCCTCCTTGCGTTCTCGGCGTCTTCCTTCCTCACGCGGAGTTTTAGGGCCCGGCCGTCGGGGAGCCTGGTCACGGTAGTGCCCTCCCGGTAGTCGACTGGCATGATGTGGACAGGGACGTAAGCCTTGAGGGCCTGGATGGCTGCGTTGGTGAGCATGGTGTCGGAGATGCCGTGGGCGATCTTGGCCACGGTATTGGAGGTGGCGGGGGCGATGAGCAGGAACCTGTAGTGGCAGAGCTGGAGGCGGCCGGTCATGAACGGGGTGTTCGAGTCCTTCTCGACCAGGACCCTCCTGAAGGCCTCCTTCAGCTCTTCGAGGAGCCTGTAGCGCTGGAGGACCTGCTCGCCGGCCTTGGAGAGGTAGACCTCCACCTCAACCTTGCCGGCGTAAGCTTCGCCTATGCTCCTCATCGCGTCTAGGGTCTCCCTGAGCATGTCGCCAGCCCCAGTGATCCCCCACGCAACTCTCGGCATAGACTCCTCAGTCATCCGCTCCACCTACGGCGCTCCCGCCCGTCTCTGCTCTTCAAGGTGGTCCGCGAACCGTCTTATGGTTTTCCTCAGGCTCCTGAAGCCCTCGGAGTCCTCCTTGATCCCATCCATGGTGTCCTTGGACCAGAAGGAGGCCCCTATATTGGCTCCGAAGAAGCCGCCGCTCAGGGTGAGGACTCCGTTGAGGGTGTAGAAGGTCATGATCTGCTGGATGGCGAGCTCCTGGCCCCCACTCCTGTCGCCGCCTATGGCGATGGCGATACCCGGCTTTCCCCTCAGCACATCCGGATCCGCGGCGAGGAGGGCCCGGGTCCGGTCCATGACGGCCTTGATCTGGGCGCTGACACCGCCATTGTAGACTGGGGTGGCAATGACGAGCCCCTCGGCTCTCCGTAGGAGGACGTAGAGCTCTTGCACATCGTCCTGTATGACGCATCCCTCTCCCTTGAGGCAATGGTCGCAGTGGGTGCAGAAGCCGATCCTCTTCCCCCTGACGGTCCAGAGTTCCGTCTCGAAGCCCCTCTCCCCGAGCATCTCAAGAGCCTTCCGGAGGGCGTACTCGGTGGTCATCGCCCTCGGGCTGCCGCAGAGCCCCAGTATCATCATGGATTCACAGCCTTCCGGGTCTGAAAAACCTTTTTCGACCTCTCCGATGAGGGGCGTCGACTTTCGCGGCTGCTCTCTAAATTTTTTCCGGCTCGTCGTCCTCGCAGTGGATCATATGGCAAGGTTTTTTATTGACTCGCTGGGGAGATATTTCGATGACCAGGAGACTGTGAACATGGAACAATCCCTCGTTTTCCTGGAGTTCGAAGTCATTTTCGCCATTGGTGTTGTGGCAATAATCGCCTTGATGCTCATTTTCTACGTGATTTTTCCAGTCGATAAAGACCTGAAAGAGTAGATCCTCAGTAAGGCTCATAGCCTTCTATGCATGGCAATAACCTCACAATAATCCCAGAATCGGTCAGGTGGGAACGCCCGTTATCGTGGACGAGATGAGCTTTATCAGGAAACCGATGGCGCCGAGGATGCCGACGCCGATGAAGACGATCTTGACGCTGAGGGAGTAGGTCTTCCAGTCAGGCCTGGACAGGGTCCTGAGGAGGCGGGAAGCCGACTGGAAGAAGCTTCTTAGGCCCATGGCGACGCAGAAAGTGACGGCGGGCGCGCTTAAATCCTTTACGTAACGCCTAGGATTTTCTCCGAGAACCAGTGGGCGTCGAAGGGCTGGAGGTCATCGTACTCCTGGCCCACGCCCACGTAGATTATCGGCTTCCCGGTGAGGAAGGAGACGCTGAGGCTGGAGCCCCCTTTGGCGTCTGCGTCCACCTTGGTGAGGATGGCGGCGTCGAAGCCGACGTGCTTGTTGAAGGTCTCCGCCTGGTCGACTGCGTCGTTCCCTATGAGGCTGTCCAGGACGATCACAGTGAGGTCCGGCTGTACGACCCGTTTGATCTTCTCAAGTTCGTCCATGAGGTTCCTGTTGGTCTGCATCCTGCCGGCCGTGTCGATGAGGACGGCGTCGACACCCTGGGCCTTAGCATGCTGGACGGCGTCGAAGCTCACCGCGGCGGCGTCGGCGCCGTACCTGTGCTTCACCACTCTGACGCCGAGGCGCCTGGCGTGCTCCTCGAGCTGCTCTATCGCTCCCGCCCTGTAGGTGTCCCCAGAGGCGAGGACGACGCTGTATCCGTTCCCGAGGAGGAGGTGGGCGATCTTGGCGATGGTGGTGGTCTTCCCGGTCCCGTTGATGCCCACGAAGAGAGCGACGTATGGGCTTCCCTCCTCCCTCCTCTTGGAGACCAGTTCGAGGAGGTTGGGCAGGCCGTCGGTCGCCATCACTGCCATGATGGCCTCCTTCAGGGCTTCCCTAACCGGGGCGGTCTTGTCCCCGAACCTGGTTAGAACGGTGCCCGCGAGGCGTTCCTTGAGCTCCTCACAGGTCTTCGCGGCGACGTCCACCGCCACGTCGTTGGAGATGAGCTGGAGCTGGAGGTCCCATAGGATGGGCTCCAGGTCCTTCTCCGAGAGCTCGCTCTTGGAGATGCGGTCTACTACGCCACTCAGGCCCTGCTTGAGCTTCTCAAACACCGGGTTGCTCCCCTTGCCGGCCGGCGCTCAGCCTGTTCAGCGTGTCCCTGTGGATCTGCATCTGGCCGAGGATCTGCTCAAGCTGCTGCTGGACGGACTGGTTCGCCTTCTCCACCTCCCCCAGCCTTCCTGAGATGTCCTCTCCGGCTTCATCTAGACCCATCTCAATGGAGACGTCTGCTCCGATGTTCACGAGGATCTTGCTTAGGTCCCCCAGGTTGGCGTTGACGAAGGTGCCGCCTCCGGCGGGGATGAGGATTGGGTCTCCCTCCTCGACCTCCTTGAGGGAGGCGATTGACTGCTTCGCCACGGTGAGGTCGGCTATGGCGTTCTGTAGGACGGCGAGCCTCTGCTGGAGGAGCTCTGCGGAGCTCTGCATCAGCTGGAGCTCGTAGACGAGCCTCCGTGCCTGCTCCTCCTGGCTGGGGGACGACACTTCTAGGCTCCCTCTGGACTCTCTACCTCTTCCACGCCGAGGATCTTGATCTGGTGGCGCTTGGCTCTGTGGCGGCTCCCCATCTCTGCGTAGATCTTCTCCAGGGCGTGGGAGTCCTTGGCGGCAGCGATCTCTTTGCTGAATGTGATGGGCTCGAAGAGGCCCGGCTTGTCGATCCTCCCCGTGATCCTGAAGATCTTAGCCTCACTCATGGCTCGGCCTCCGCGAGGCTGACTGTGACGGCGCCCTCCTCGTCCTTTGAGAGCCTGACCCTGATCCTCCTGGGGGGCTTCTTGATGCCCCTAGCCCAGATGGCCTCGTTCACGGTGGGTTGGATGATGATCTCCTCGGGCTTCATGTGGCGCTGGACGAACTCCCTCAGGAGGCTAATGGCCTTCTCCGCCCTCCTGTACGGGGGGGCCACCCAGGCCCTGCTGAGGGGGACGGTGTAGATACGCTCTTCCACTGACTCGGACATCAGCCCGCTCCTCCTAGGCCCTGAGCTTCCTCCGCCGCCAATTCCGCCTGCTCTTGGGGCTCCAGCGGACGCCGCCCTGGGTCTTGGCTATGATCCACGCGGGCACAGACTTCTTCTGCTTCCCCGCCTTCTGGAGACGGAGCTTGTAGGCCAGCGGTTTGTTCCTCGCCATACATCTACCTCCTGGTTATCCTGATATCTCGTTTGCTCTGCTGGGCTTGGATCTGGGCCAGTAGGCGCTTGAGCATCTCGTCATTGATGGGTAGGGCTACCCTACCGCTCTGGGCTACCTGGATTAGCTGGAGCTCCAGCTGGGAGGCGTACTCGGGGCGGACCATTCTAACCCTTGTGAGCCTCTGCCGGGCCTCCGGGGTGAGGATCTGCCTCAGGAGGGCCTCCTTCTTAGCCTCGGCCTCCTGCTGTGCCCTCTGGAGCTCCTCTTGTTGCTGCTGCTGGGCCTGGATCTCCAGCATCCTGCGCTCCCTGAGCCTCTCAAGTTCCTCGTCTGAAGACATCGTTCTCGCCTCAGTATTTCTTGAGGTCAGGGTTGTCCCTGTCCATCTCCCGCTTTATCTGGCCGGACATCGCGTCGAGGAGGCTCCTCCCCTTGGGGCTGACGACCCTGCCCCTGGTGCTGGCTTTCTCGACCAAGCCGGCGGTCTCCAGCTGCTGGAGGAGGGTCCTGAGGATGCTACCCCCGGCCTTCCTGAAGTGGGCAGGCTTCGCCCCCCTCCTCTTCCGCCCCCCGTACTCCTTCCTGAGCCTGGCGACGCCGATGGGGCCGTTGAGGTAGAGCTTCCTAATCATCGATGCTGCCCTGACATACCACCAGTCGGGGTTCTGAGGGGCCCTCTCGACATGGGAGCCCGTCTTGACGACTGCAGCCCACTCGGGGGGCATGAGCTCCCTGATGTTGCCTTTCATGTAGTCGGAGAGCCTCTGGATGAGGACGTCTGCTGGCACGTCGTGGACGGTCGTCATCTTCTATCCCTTTTGCGCGTGCATTGAATTGGTTGAGTGACCGACATATATATCTAGTTGTTTCTGCCGGTTCGTAAGGCATACCTGTGAATGAGGATAAAAAGGTTTAGGGTTCACATGAGAGGTGATGTTAAAATACCTCAGTTTCGACGCGAAATGTCCGGCACCGACCGCTTCAACCTCGTCAAGCGAGGCGTGAATGAAGAATATCCCAGAAAACTTTTTTGTGACGCATCGAAAGTGATGCCCCGCACTCGACATAACACCTGGAACAGGGCGTTTATATTCCGTAAGGGTCTGAGTCAACCCTCTATTTCTTCAAACTCTCCCTTCGAAGCACCGCACAGGGGACAGACCCAGTCGTCCGGGAGATCCTCGAAGGTCGTCCCCGGTGCGATCCCTGACTGAGGGTCACCCTCTTCCGGGTCGTAGATGTAACCGCAAACGGTGCACTGCCACTTGGACATGGATCAAATTTCCCCGAGCCAGTATTTAGCCTTGATCGCCCTCCTGGGCTTGAAATGGGACAACAAAAGAGATGATCATGGATGCAGGGAGGAAGAAGCCGTAATCGATGCCTGGATAAGTTCGTTGTCGCCTATGGATTGTAGGGCTCTGAGCTCTCCCAGAGAGACTGGAAGTAGATCGTGGACACCCTGGTGAGGGACTCGTGATCGGACCAGATCGCCATGTCCGGCCCTCTGGGGAGCGCGAGATCGAGGAACAGGAGTGACTCCCTCTCGTCGACCACGAGGCCCCCGCCGAAGAGCTCGTCCCTCACCCTGACCTCCGCCAGGCTGAGCTGCCTCTCGTCCAGCTCCTCCACGGTCTCCCTCGTGGTCAGCACCTTGATCTTGATCCTGCTGTCCTGGATCCTCTGGATGTAGGCGTTGGAGACCGCGAGCAGCTCTGTAGGCAGCCACGGGAGGACCAGCATGATCTCCTTCCTCGCCTTCCCGATGAGCTCCACCACCTTGCCGAAGGTGCTCTCCTCCCCCCTGACCATCCAGATCTGCGGCATCTCCCGGATGTCCTTCTGCTCGAAGAGGGGCTGAAGCTCCTCGACGATGACCTCACGGCTCCTCTCGAACTCCGCCTCCATGCGGAGCTGCTCGGCCCTCAGGGCATCCACGGGGGACCTCGGGAAATAGCGCCTGGGCCTCCCCCCCTCCAAATCAACCCACCCCTTGTCGTGCAGGCTCTCCAGAACGCTGTAAACCTTCGTGTAAGGGATCGAGGAGAGCTCGCTGACCTGCTCTGCGGTCATCTCGCCGGATTGCAGAAGGGAGAGATATGCCAGAGTCTCGTACTCCGTCAGGCCTATGTCCCGGAGGGACCTCTCGACCTTATCGCTCACCAGGGGGGAAGACACCGGTTCCAACCGATCACCCTGACACAGCCGTGTTATTTTACTCTTACCCGAGCCTGCTTTTCACCAAACAGAAGGGGAATCTTCAAAAAAATTCTATAAACAATTGTTGGTAGGGTCAATCCTAACAACAGGGGGATTCGCATGAACCGGATAATGGAGACAGAGAGCATTTGCCCCGAGTGTTTCCAGGTGATACCCGCCACCATACACGAAGAGGATGGGAAGGTCTACATCACCAAGACGTGTCAGGAGCACGGGGAGTTCTCTGAGATATACTGGGGAGACTACGAGGAATTCCAGAGGGCGCAAAGATATGAGCGGTTCGGTCGAAAACTAGATAACCCCAGGACCAAGGTCGATAAGGGATGCCCCCACGACTGCGGGATTTGCACCGAGCATAAATCGAGCACCGTTCTGGGCATCATAGACGTGACGAACAGTTGCAACCTCAGGTGTCCTATCTGCTTCGCGCACGCCGGCGCGGCGGGGTATCTCTACGAGCCCACGAAGGAGCAGATCCGGGGCATGATGGAGAACCTGCTGTCAAACAGCCCCGTCTGGACTCCGGCCCTCCAGCTCAGCGGCGGCGAGCCCACGGTGAGGGAGGACCTTCCGGAGCTCGTTGAGATGGCCTTCGACCTCGGCTTCGTCCACGTCGAGATCAACACGAACGGCATCAAGATGGCTGAGAACGTCGAATACTGCAGGACCCTCAAGGAAGCTGGGGTTAGCACCGTCTACCTCCAGTTCGACGGCGTCACCCCCGAGCCCTACATCGCCGCCCGGGGCTTTGACCTCCTCGACATCAAGAAGAGAGCCATCGAGAACCTGAGGGAGGCCGACTACAGGAGCATCGTTCTGGTTCCCGTCCTCGTGAAGGGCGTGAACGACGACCAGGTCGGGGACATCATACGCTTCGCCATCGAGAACAAGGATGTCATCAGGTGCATCAACTTCCAGCCGGTGTCGATCACCGGGCGTATCAACCGTAGAGAGCGCGAGGGGATGAGGATCACCATCCCCGACCTGATGAGGCTCGTGGAGGAGCAGACCGACGGCCTGATCGAGAAGCGGGACTGGTACCCTGTCCCGGCGGCCCAGCCCCTGTGCAACTTCCTGAGCGTGGCCAAGAACGAGCCCTTCGTCGACTTCAGCGCCCACCCCCACTGCGGGATGGCGACCTACCTCTTCATCGACGGCGACCAGGTCACCCCAATCCCAGACTACATGGATGTCGACAAGACCCTGGAGACCTTCGAGAAGGCCAGCGAGAGGATGGCGGAGGGAAAGGAGAGGAGGGCGAAGATGCAGCTCGTCATGGGGCTGATCAAGAACGTCAAGTTCAAGGCTCTCTCGAACTACATGAAGTCCGTGGTCCTCCACAGCGACTACCTCAGCCTGAACCGGATGCACCACAGCATGATCCTGATAAGCTCCATGCACTTCATGGACCCCTACAACTTCGACCTCGACAGGGTGCAGCGCTGCGTGATCCACTACGCGACCCCCGACGGAAGGATCATACCCTTCTGCACGATGAACACTCTTCACCGCGAGGAGATGGAGAGGAAATTCGCCCAGCCTATAACCGAGGCGAACGTGACCCCCCTCTACGATGTCTTCTCCCTGACTCAGAGGATCAGGGAAGAGGGCAGAGATGAAAAGAGCGCTCAGAAGGAGGTAGAGCCCTTTCAAGCACTCAGAGCGAGACACGACTTTTAACAATTTTTTTGATTCGAGTGAACCATTCTTCGAGGCGATCTACGTCGATGAACACCTCGAAAGGAGCACTGGGATTAAGGGGAGACGCTGCAGAGCCGATTCGTTCTCCCCGGAACATCTGGTTTGCTAGAGTAGCCGAGATGGACTACCGGAGAACCACCTTCCCTCAAAACACATCCCTTGAGCCTACGGCCTTCACCTTACGCCTCCGCCCCCACCGCCGAAGCCCCGTCCTCCCCCGAAGCCCCCGCCGCGGAAGCCTCCCGCCCTCCCCCCTCTTGTCCGGCTCGGCCTGCTGGCTACGATGAAGGGGTGGAAGAAGACGGGCATGATTCTGACGTAGGAGGCCTCGGGGATGTCGATCTCCAGCATTTTCATCGCCCTCACCACGGCGTCCCCCACCCCGAGTGCGGTCCCGTAGACGAGCCACTCCCCCCACATGGATATGTCCTCGGGGGCGTACTTCCTCATCTGGGAGAGGTCTGAGATGTGCCTTGTGAAGGCATCCCACTCAAGCTTCTCCCTGTAGCCGTCTCCTCTCCACCTTCCGAACAGGGTCTCAGGGAACATGTGGGCTATGACCAGCTGCGCCCCCGGCGCGACGGAGATGAGAAAAACCCCAGCCATGATAGGCCCCGCATAGGAGATCGCGAAGGTCGTCACCAAGGTGACTAGGATCGTTACTGCGGTCAGGGCGATCAGGGGCCTGAGCCGCCTCCTCCCCCAGATGATGAACTCAGAGGCCATCTCCTCGTCCACCTCGGTAGTCAGCCTGACCAGGATCTCCTTGAGACTGAGGGCGGTGGTGGTTGTCTCGAGCTCCCCGCTCTTGATGGCGTCCGTGTAAACCTCGATCCTGTCGGTGTCGACGACCCCGTCCTCGGCCAGGATCTGGAGGAAGCCCATGACCCTCCGCTCGTAGACATCCTCCAGCTCCTCGTTCAAGATCTTTATGAGCAAGCCAGCTGGCTTGGTCTCTATCCTGATCTTCCCCCTCCTGTGCAGGTCTATGAGGGTGGCGTAGAAGCCATCGTCGTCGTAGTCGAGGACCCCGCTCTTGAAGATCTGGTTCACCACCCAGGGCTTCCTCCCCCGGTTGGGGACGTAGCTCAGGTACTGGGGCACGGTGTACTCCCTCTCCCTCCCGTGGAGGCTGTAGACCCAGTAGAGCAGCAGGGGCATTATTAGCGCTATGGCCCTCACTCCGTATCCCACGCCAACGGCGGCGCTGTACTGGAGGGAGGTCAGGCGGTTGGCGTTCACGGTCTGCGCCCTCACGCCCTCCACCCGCCTGGGGAAGCCGTCCAGGGCCCCGAGGGCGTCCGTGTCGATGAGCATCTCCACCTCGATGAGCTCATCCTTCCCGGAGCTCCCCCGGACGATGATGCTCCCCCCCTCCTCCTCGACGCTGAGGGAGGGGGGGTGGGGGTAGAGCCTCTCGATGTAGCCTGCGTCCTCGAAGACCAGAGTGACCTGCTTGTAGGTGATGTGCTCGCTGGCTAGCTTCAGGTTGAGGTGGCCCGCCTCGTCGTCGTACTCCAGGGGGGGATGGATGTCGAACATGTAGCGGACTGTGTAGGTCCCCGGGTCGTACATTTCGTGTTTGTAAGAGCCGGCCTCGTTTTGCAAGGCCCTGGCGCGAATGG
>CP070640.1:969931-975654 GCA_020354065.1 Candidatus Bathyarchaeota archaeon | reverse complement strand
GTCGATCTCGACGCTCTCCTGAGGGGGTCCGATATCATCTCCCTCCATGTCCCACTGCAGCCGTCCACGAGGCAGATGATCGGGAGTAGGGAGCTCGAGCTCATGAAGCCCTCCGCCCTCCTCATAAACACCTCCCGGGGTGCCGTTGTAGACCAGAACGCCCTTGTAAAGGCCCTGGAAGGGGGGCTGATCAAGGGGGCCGCCCTCGATGTCTTCGAGGAGGAGCCCCTCCCCCTTGGAGCCCCGCTGGCGAGCATGAAGAATGTGGTCCTGACCCCCCACATTGGCTCGGCCACGGTGGAGACCAGGAGGAAGATGGCGGAGGTCTGCGCGGAGAACGTGAAAGCCTTCCTAGAGGGCAGGGCTCCTCCGAACCTAGTCCCCGAACAGAGGGCTGACTGCAGCCTTTCCGTTTCTTGATGGACTACCAAGCGTAGAGCCGCCGATGCGGGCTCTCATTTCCGAATGCCCGAGGCTCCATCTCGGCCCCTACAATCCATAGCGCCCTCACAGCCCGCTAACACACAATCACTGGGCCCGGACCCTGTAGACGGATCTCCTCGCGTACCCGGTCACAACCTTGTGGTAGCCGGACAGCATCTCATCCAGCTCTCTGTCCCCCGTGTCCACGAGCAGGGCCCTCCCTTTGAGGGAGGCCAGCTTCTCGGGGGTCGCAACGATGATCACGTTCTCCACTCCCACCTTACGGATGACCCTAGGGCTGATCTGCTGGTTTCCCCTGCCGAAGACGAAGCCCTGCCCGCCTATCACGGTCACTATGATCTTCGCCCTCCTACCCTCCAGCAGCTCTAGGAGCCTCTCCTCGTTCGCGTCTGAGGCGAGGAGCCTCCCCTTGTGGACGATGTCGACCCCCAGCAGGGTCTTCTCGAGGCCGAGCTGCCTTGCTATCGGCCTGGTTGTGGTGCCGGGTCCGATGATGTACATGCAGTCGTCCTCCATGCCCTCCACGACCTCGCTGGCGATGGCCTCAAGGGTGATCTCCTCCGAGGCGGCGCTGCCCGCCTTGGAGCCCTGAACTAGAGCCTCCTGGTAGGGGACACTGAGGTAGCCGTACAGCCGGGACGAGAGCCTATTGTCCCGGTAGGCCTCCTCGTCGATGTCCATGACCTCCCGCTCCCGGATCGACGAGACCTCCCCAGACAGGTACTTGGCGGCGAGATCCCCGGCCCGGGCGGGGTTTATGGCGAAGACCCCTGATTGGATCTTGACCCCGGAGGGGATTCCGAGGACGGGCACCTCGCCGTCGACGGCCTCGTAGATGTCCCTGGCGGTCCCGTCGCCCCCCGCGAAGAGGATGAGGTCGACCCCTAGCGTGTTCATCTCCCTGGCAGCCCTCATCGTGTCCTCGGAGGTGGTTCTCCCTTTCTCTATGGTGCCTATCACCCTCGGGTCGAATCCGCATTCCCTCGCCTCGTCCTCCCCCATCTCGTCGGGGTAGGTCACCAGCTCTATTTTGTCCTTGATGGCTACGAGCCGTCTCAGCGCCTCGACGGCCCTCACCGGGGAGGTCGAGACAGCTCCGAGCTCCCTCGCCTTCTCAAGGATCTCCCGTCCGTCGGTCCCCTTGAGCCCCACCCTTCCTCCCATCCCCGCTACCGGGTTCACGATCAGCCCAAGCCTCCTCCTGGCGCTCAATCTCACACCTCTCCCGGGCACTACCTTATCCTTGGTGCGGGAAATTGTTAAGAGATTTTAGGTCTCCTTCTGGGACTTCCGGTTGAGGGTTTCGAGGGCTTAAAAATTGTCGAAGGCCGGCTGCAACATTCTGTTCGTCCATTAACGGAGCGAGTATCCATTCTTGGTTGACTTTGGTTCAGTCGACGGAAAACCTGATCTCACCATCCTCCATTACAGCCTCCCCGTCCATTTCGATGGTTGGCCTCCACAGGACGAGGTCGTAGTGGACGGCGGCCTTCAGGCTGCCCCCGAGGGTGATGTTGGTGCCGATGCCTATGTGGGCGGAGCCCAGGACCCCCTCGTCGTCCAGCATGACCCCGGTCATTTCCGAATTCGGGTTCAGGCCCACCCCGAACTCGGCGATGTTGTACACATTCGGGTCTCCCTTGGCCTCCAGGTCCTCCCGAAGGATCTCCGCCTGGCGGCTTCCCTGGATGCCTGTGATGAATCCTGCCCTCACTGTCAGGGTTATGGGCTCGGCGAGTAGGCCTATGCCTATATATGGGACGCTGGCGTCCACCACGATGGTTCCCTCGGCCGATCCTTCAACCGGGGAGACGTTGGCCTCGATATTGGGGACTGGGGAGAAGAGGCCGGGCCTGTCGACGACGCAGGTGAGGGCGTTTCCCCTTCTCCCGGAGACATTCATGGCTAGGTCTGTGCCGGCGGGAGCGGTAAGATTCAACTCGTTCGCCATGGTGAAGAGTTCCCCCAGCTTCTCGCAGATGGGCCTCTGGGCTTTGAAGTCGGCCTCGATGCCGCCGCTCGCCATGAGCCTGGGGGTGAAGGCGGTCATCGCAAGGATCCTCGAGCCTGCGGAGGCAGCCTCCTTGACCGCCCTGGTGTGGGTGATCGACCTGGAGACCGGTGTGAAGATGACATCAGCGTGCTTCATCGCCTCGGCTACGGACTTCGGTGGTTCCTGGCCGTCCATCTCTCTGGGCTCGATCACCACGAGAACTGGCTCGGCCCCCTCTCGTGGGCCGCAGCGACGAGCACTCGCCCGATCTCCAGGAGCTTCGTGTCCGCCACGACGAGAATCCTCTCCCCCGGTCTCACAGAGGCGCAGTCGTCCATGAGGGTCCGGGCTCCTCTCATCATCCGGTCCTGCTCCATGCCTGCCACCAGATTTCATACCAACCTCTCGGCTAGCCTCTTGATTAAGTTGTTGAGGATGAGGGGATCATCCTCAGGAGCAAGGTGTATCTTGTACGATAGATGCGGGCTCACGGTAAAACGTCTGTTCCTCCTCGTGACTTACTGCTTAATGGGTTTTCGAGGTGTATCAAGTCTCCATGCTGTTCCTGGGTATCCAATTAGGGCTTGGGGGAAGAGTTCGCGGATGCCTGTTCGATGATTTTCGGTATTGCCCTCTCGGAGCTGTATCCCTTTGGAGTCCCCTAGGGGACCCAGGCAAGCTGCTAGCATCCAACACTTGCATTGGACAATGAAGTCGAGTGCATGGGAGCGTAACGCTGGCGGAGGGCGCCTGCTTTTATTCTATCCTGCTTGGAGGTTCTCGGCTTTGTGGCATGCCACGTAGTGGTCTGGTCTGATCTGTCTTAGACCCGGTATCTCGCTGCCGCAACGTTCGTCTCTGTGCTCGCATCTGGGGTAGAATGAGCATCTGGGGAAATCGTATGGTGGTGGCGGAAGATTTCCAGGGATTCCTTTCAATTTGATGTCGTCTCCGTCGATCCTGGGAACGGAGCTCAGCAGCCCTCTGGTGTACGGGTGCCTCGTCTTCTTGAATATCGTGGTGACGTCGCCGTGCTCGATGATCCTGCCTGCGTACATGACGTAGACGTAGTCGGACATCTCGGCTATGACCCCGAGGTCGTGGGTTATCATGAGCATCGAGAGGCCAAACTCCGCCTTCATCCTCTTCAAGAGTTCGAGGACCTGCCTCTGGATCGTGACATCTAGGTCGCTCGTGGGCTCATCTGCGAGGAGTAGGGATGGGTTGCAGATCAGGGCCATTGCTATCATTATCCGCTGCGCCTCTCCCCCGCTGAACTGGTGGCGGAAGAAGTGGCGGCGCGTCTTCGCGTCTGGGAGCTCCACCTTACCAAGATATTCGATAACCATCCTCTCAATTATCTGCCTTTCAAGTTTCTCGTGCACCTCAAGCGGCTCCCCGGTTTGGAAGCCGACAGTGTATAGCGGGTTGAGGGAGCGGATCGGCTTCTGGGGTATCATGGAGATGTCCTTTCCCCTGATCTTGTCCAGCTCCCCCCTCGGTAGTCTTCGGAGATCCCTCCCTTTGAACAGTGTTTCTCCTTCCACCCTCCAGTATAATTCTTCGACACCAAATGGATCGAGCAATTCCAGTATGGCCATGGCCGTGATCGTCTTCCCCGCCGCGGTGGGACCGATCAGACCTACTGTTTCTCCCTCGCGGATTCTGAGGTCAACGCCGTCGATGATTTTTACCGCTTCCTCATTCTCAATTGTGGATACGTTCAGATTCTTTACCTGCAGCAAGACTTTGTGGTCCAAGATTGGTCTGATATGTTAATCGACAGTAAAGGATATTAATTATCTACCCCTGCCAGCCCAAGGCAATGGCCCTGCGTGCTTGGAATAGCTAAACGCTTTTCATGGAGCCCTGGACGGGATTCGTAGTTATGGTAGAAATGCTCATTTTAGTATGCGGAAAAAGGAAGTTGTCTATCCTAGAGCATTATTGGAAAGATAGCATTCGTTCTGAGGAGGTTTAATATTGCGTGCGCGATTACTCTCGGGCATGTTGAAGCTTCTTGCGTTCAATGCCAGCCCACGGAAAGCAGACGGGACCACGGACGTCCTCGTGGACAGATTCATCGAGGGCGCAGGTGAGGCCGGCGCTGAGATCGAGAAACACTACGTCGTGGATCTGGACATCAACGGGTGCCTGGGCTGTTTCGGCTGCTGGTGGAAGACGCCGGGGAGGTGCGTCCAGAGGGATGACATGGACTGGATTCTGCCGGGTATCAACGAGTCCGACATACTGGTTCTGGGGACGCCCATCTACAGCCGCAACACGACCCACTACCTCCAGCGTCTCGTTGAGAGAACCTTCCTCAACACCCTCCCGGAGATGTACATAGAGGATGGGACCACCCGTCACCCAAGGAGGACGAAGAGAATGCCGCGCATTGTTCTTGCGGCTACCTGTGGTTTCCCGGATCTCGTCAACTTCGACATAGTGAGGGGGCTATACCCGGTCGCCCTGCACATCCTATTGCCGGCTTCCCAGATCCTGCTTGACGACGAAGGGAGGGAATACCTGTCTGATTTCCTCGACGCCGTCAGGCTTGCAGGGGGTACCATGGCCAGGGGGGAGGAGATTTCCGGATCGCTTAGGGAGAGGTTGATCTTTGATTACCCTGAGAAGAATAAGAAACTGATTGTTGAGAGGCATAACCTGTACCTTACCGGGATTTGATAGTTTACACAACTGGCCCACTTCATCCGTGAAGCATAACCAGTGTGGACCTAGTAGTTAAGAACGCCAAGATGGAGACATGGGCTGGATTTGAATTGCATGCAGAAAAAATAATTACGCGTGCAATTTGCGTGCGCGTGGAAGTTTTTTATGCTTTGGCCTGATATTCCTTGTGTGCTTGGTGAACATTTGTGAAGGTTCTGGTCTTGAATGGTAGCCCTCATACCGAGAGAGGGGTTCACGTCACGATGCTCCAACACCTCGAGGAGGGCCTCAGGGAGGCGGGTGCAGAGGTCGCCAGGAGGGACGTGTACAGGCTTGACATCAATCCGTGCCTGGGGTGCTTCTCGTGCTGGAGGCAAACCCCGGGGAGGTGCGTGCAGGACGACGACATGCAGTCCCTCCTCGCAGAGGTCGCCCAATCCGACTTGTTGGTGCTCGCTACGCCCGTGTACGTCGACGGCATGACGGGTCCCATGAAGACATTGCTGGACCGCCTGGTGCCTCTGCTGAGGGGCCGGTTCGAGGTGAGGGACGACCACTGCCGGCACCCCCTGCGCGAGGGCGTCAAGGCGGGGAGGCTCGTGCTGGTTTCCGC
>CP070640.1:964233-969831 GCA_020354065.1 Candidatus Bathyarchaeota archaeon | reverse complement strand
GGCTGCTGATGCCATGGAGATGGTCTGTACATCTATCAATCCGAATAGCTCAACCAATCAGGTTCACCTGAGTAGCATTATAATGAAGTGAGGATAAAAATTTTGAAATTTATTTAAGGGATGATATTGAAAAATCAAAAATACCTTTAGATTTCTCCATATAACCTTAAATAAAACCAACAGAGCAAAAGCTCTTTAATCCCAGCTGACTTTTTGATTTGAGATCATGAGTGGACGTGAGACGGAGCGGAGGATCCGCTTCACTCTTGGAGATGCCCTCAGGCTCGGCTATGAGTACATCATCCGCCGGAAGAACCGGGCCATCATCAACATCGCGGCCATCGCCCTGGGGATAGCCTTCCTCTCAACCCTCTTGATGACCGACGCCCTCTACAGGGCCTACGCCCTGGCCGGGGGAGACCGCCTGGGTGTCGAGACCTACCAGTACTGGCTCATGTTCGTGGCCCTGATTGTCTCAGTGGTGGGGATCACCAACGCGATGCTCATCGCGGTCTACGAGAGGTACAGGGAGATAGGCACCATGAAGTGCATCGGTGCCATGGACAGGCACATACTTCTCCTCTTCCTCGTGGAGTCGTTCATCCAGGGTGTTGTGGGCGGCGCGGCTGGCTACATCATCGGATTGGGGGCGGCTATCCTATCGACCGGGTTCGGCATAGGCTTCGACGTCATCCTATTTGTGCCGGTGACCGATTCGCTTGGCCTGCTGGCCAGCTCCATGGTCCTCTCGACGATCCTGAGCGTGGGGGCGACCCTCTACCCCGCCTTCCGCGCCGCGAAGCTCCACCCCGTGGAGGCCCTAAGCTATGAGCTTTGACACGATAATCGAGATGGAGGACCTCGCCCGCCACTACGAGATGGGCGGGGTGACGATCAAGGCCCTGGACGGAGTCGACATTGAGATCGGGAGGGGGGAGTATGTCTCCATCGTTGGCCCCTCGGGCTCCGGGAAGACCACCCTCTTCAACATGGTCGGGGGCCTGGACAGGCCCACCCGGGGCAGGGTCTACATCGACGGCGTAGACATCTCCAAGCTGGACGCCTACGAGCTGGCCTGGCTCAGGTGCCGGAAGATCGGGTACATCTTCCAGACCTTCAACCTGATCCCGGTCCTTACGGCAGTGGAGAACGTCGCCCTCCCCACCGTGTTCGCAGGAGTCCCGAGGAACGAGGGGCTCAAGAAGGCCGAGAAGATACTGACCTCGGTCGGCCTGGGAGAGAGGCTCCACCACAGGCCATTGGAGCTCTCGGCCGGGCAACAGCAGCGGGTCGCCATGGCTCGGGCGATGGCCAACGACCCCGCCATCATCCTAGCTGACGAACCCACCGGGAACCTGGACCTGAACACGGGGATGGAGATCATCGACCTCCTCCACGGCCTGAACAAAACACAGGGAATGACCCTCGTAGCTGCCACCCACGACTTGAAGATGATCAAAGCGAGCGACCGCATCGTCTGGATGCGGGACGGGAAGATCGAGAAGATCGAGAGAGGATAAAGAAACAGGTTACTCTAGCGAGGGGTTTTTCCCTGGGAGGTGCTCCATCGCATCGCGATCATCCTGATCAGGGTGCCCACGATGTGGGCCCAGCCCTTCTCCCCGAAGGACATCAGCCTCACCCTGACCTCCCCGTCATCGGCTCCCCACTGAACATGGAGGCTGTTCTTCGTGTAGAAGTCAATGCTCATGGATTGTGGGGCTTTGTAGACGAAGTCGATCCGGACCTCATCCTCCCTCTCGACCACCTTTATAGCGGATGTGCGCTTGACAGTGTCGTTTTCCAGTTCCCTGAGTGCCTGGACCACGAACTCCACGAAGCCCTCGGCCTCCTCGGAGAGCATCCTAACGGGTATGGTGATCTCGTAGGGCTTGTCGTATCCGGCTCCCTTCTGAGACTCGATCCTCCACCTCCTCATCAGGGAGGGGGTGATGACCACCGAGCTCTTCAGGGCGGCGAGGGCGCCCATGAGAACAGCAGTCATAGCGATCCCGATAGATGCGAGGCTCCACAAGGCCGAGACCTTCTGGCGGACCTCCAGGGCGAGGCCGAAAAAGGCCAATCCTTTGTACACACCCAGGCCGGCGAGGTAGCCCAGGCCCCCGGCGGTCAGGCCGATGATGGAGGCCTCGGCGACGAAGATGGCGGCGATCTGGGCTGGGTTCAGCCCCACCGAGGAGAGGACGTGGATCTCCCGCCTCCTCTCGAACATAGAGTTGAGCATCGTCACCACCACGTTCAGGACGACGATGGCCCAGGGGATCATCAGGGGCAGCCCCTTCTGCTCGATGTACTCGCCTAGGCGGGCGATGTGGACCCCCTCGGAGGAGGCCGACCAGACCCAGTAGCCCCTCTGCAGAGCCAGCTTCTCTGCGAACGCGGTGGGGTTGAAGCCCACGGCCATCAAGATGTGGGCCCTGGCGATCCAGGTGAAGGGCATCTGGAGGGCTCTCTCAATGTGGAGGACGATGAACTCGGTTGGCTCACAGGGTTCCGCCACAATCATCGGGATCTCCCCGACTGGGTTCTTGTTCACCAGCTTCTTGGGTAGGTAGGGGGAGCCATCCGCCTCCTCAAGCTCGCTCAATACCTCTCCGTCAAGGACCCCCTCGAGGCGGAGCTCCAAGCCGTCGATGAAGAGCGTGTCCCCGATCTCCACCGTCAATTCCTGTTTTAGTGCTCGGGTTATGGCGGCTCCGTTTTCCGAGGGCAGCTGCCCCTCTATGAGAGCGCCCTCCACGGGTGCGACCGACGGCTCCAGAGCCGGATCTAGGCCCAGGACGCCGAAGAGGGGCTGCCCCTGAAGCCTGAGAAACGGTCTGAGCGTCGGGATGCTCTCGGCTTTGGGGGCGACTGTAGCGCTCTCGGGCTGCCTCTCGAGCCATCTGGAGGCGAGATCCCTCTCCGTTAGGAAGACTGGCTCCATCTCGGTGTAGCCCGGAGCCCTGATGAGAACCCCGTCTGCCTCCGCGGCCCTGTCCGAGACCCGGCGGACGACGAGGCCGTAACCTACCGAGAAGGAGGTGAGGGAGACGAAGCTCATGACGAGGACGATGATGCTGGAGACAGTGAGGGTGAACCTCATCCTCCTCCTCCTGACGCTCCTCTTCGCGATGGAGTAGATAGGGACGATCATGTTCCTGACGGGGAGATGGGCGTCCCCTCCCCCGCCCTTCATGAAGCGGGGGAGCGCCAGAGCGGTGAGGAGGGACAAGGCTATGGAGAGGATGCCTGCGGCGATGAACATCTCGAGGGAGACCATCGCGCTGCCCGGGTAGATGACGTAGAAGACGGCGAGCATCGCAGCGTAGGTCCCCAAGCTTCCCAGGATCTTGCTCAGGGACCTGTCTGCAAGGAGGAAGGCAACTGTGGCGGAGGCGAGGGCGAGGAATGCTACGAGGGAGTAGACCGAGATGGAGGCATCCCTCATCATCCAGTCGAGGCGGGCCTGGTTCTGCTCGAGGGCGATGTACCCCCTCTTACATTTGTCGAAGCCCTCCCCGAGCCTACCCTCCTCCAGGAGGGAGTGGACCTCGGCGAGCATCCTCGAGATCGAGTCGGCCCCACCCCTCTCCGTGGTGAGGTAGAAGCCGAGACCCTCCATCTCGTCGAGATTATCCCGGATCCTATCGAGGAAGTCCTCTGAGATATCCAGGCTGAAGGGGATGGAGAACCTCCTGATGTCGATGTGGGACTCCTCTCCCATCCCGAGCGTGAGGCTTGGGGTCTCTTCGACCTCGAAGTATCTGTGGACCATTTCCCTGCCGACAAGAATTGAGCTGTTGACTCCGACCTTGAACGGAACCCCCGCGGGCACGATCAGAACACGCTGATCCAGCCCAAGGTGGGGGCTGATGCTCTCGAGGGAGGAGCCGTAGACGAGGGGGAGGCCATCTGCTTCCAGGGTCCGGTCTGAGATTGGATCAATGGCGGTCAACAAGTACGAGTCTGGGAGATCCTCGGACTCCACGAACTGGATGTCCCCCTCTAGGATCAGGCTCGCCCCCGGGAGGAGCGTGAGGACGATCTCCCCGGCATCCCCGGTCACCTCAGCTCTGGCGGGGAGGTAGTCGATCCCCGAGGTCTCCTCCAAGTCAGCCAGGGCGTAAACTATGAAGGATTCCCCGATCGCCTCAAGCTCGAAGACCCCTGATGGATCAGTCACTGTTGAGGTCAGAAGCTCCTCCTCTGCCCAGAGAGACACCCTGGCCCCCTTGACAGGGACCCCGCTACCGTCGACGACAACGCCCCTGAGAACGGGGGATGCCTGGACCGAAGCCCCGCTGGAGAGGGAAAGGACGATGAGGGGGATCAACGCAGCAATGAGCAGGAGCCCAGGACACTTTCTCCTGGGCGACGAGGCCTCTCCAGATACCAATTCCCAGCCTCAAACTACATCTCGTTCTAAGGAATAAATTGTTTCCTCAGCTCAGCGATGATAAAATGTTTAAACAGAGTCCGCCTGTCTTTTGGTTGGTGGCGTATCCATGACGATTGAGAGAACCCTTCTATACCTCGAAGCGGGGGCCAAGGGCACCGCCCCCCTGATCGAGGCGGTTCTGAAGAGGGTCCAAGAAGATGACCTCTCCTCTGTGGTCGTCGCGAGCACCAAGGGGAAGACAGCTCTCAAGCTGGGGGAGGCCCTGAAGGGCGCGGCCGGGGTCGTGAGCGTGACGGAGTTCACCTACGGCTCCGACATAAAGAAGGCCATGAAGAAGCTCAAGATCGCGGCGGTCGAGAAGGCCGACCTCCCCATCCAGGACAGGCGGGAGATGCGAGAGGCTCTAGAGATCTTCGGTGCCGGGGTGAAGGCGGCCCTGGAGGTTGTGTCCATCGCGGCGGAGAAGGGGCTGGTCGAGGGGAGGACAGTGGCCGTGGCCGGGACAAAGGGGGGCCTGGACACCGCCCTGGTGGTCCGAGCCGCGAAGCCCGAGGACTTTGGCAATCCTGACCCCGAGAAGAGGATTGCGGTCCTGGAGATTCTAGCACTCCCCAAGCCCTAGGTGCCCGCGGTGAGGATCAGGATTATGACCCCCTCAGCTGGGGAGGTCTACGCCGAGATCACCGAAGAGAACCCCGAGACCGCCGGAGCCATCTGGGATGCTCTCCCCCTCGAGGCCAGGGCCAGCATCTGGGGGGATGAGATCTACTTCTCCATCCCCGTGGAGGTGGGGGCTGAGAACCCGAGGGAGGTCGTTGAGATGGGGGACCTGGGATACTGGCCCCCGGGGAACGCCTTCTGCATCTTCTTCGGGCCCACCCCTGCCAGCAGGGGCGACGAGATCCGGCCCACGAGCCCGGTGAACGTATTCGGGAAGGTCGAGGGAGATCCTAAAGTCTTCAAGAAGGTCCGGGGCGGCGAGAGGATCACTGTGGAGAGGAGCTAGCCTGCGCGCGCGACTCTAGTTCTACCTCTTTCACTTCGGGCCAATTGGCCTCAGGGTCTAAGCTGTTTCCATATGCCTAGTAAACTTGTAACCACAGCTGTAGCACAACCAGGTTACTAGGGTCATTCCATGTCCAGCAGGACGATCATCATCAGAGATTGTAGTAGAACTATGACATTTAGGACAATTC
>CP070640.1:961576-964133 GCA_020354065.1 Candidatus Bathyarchaeota archaeon | reverse complement strand
TGAATCGATAATTTTATCCACAATTCACCTTAAGTGTAATTTTGATCGACTTGAGTATCCATGATGAACTTGAATCATACAGAGACAAATTCAGTGAATACGTAACTAAAGGGGACGCTAAAGGTCTAGCATCGCTATACACCGAAAATGCTTGTTTAATGGCTAATAAATCGCCTATCTATGAAGGTAAAATACAGATCGTTGAATCTTACAAACGTAGCTTCAACGATGGATTTAACGACATCAAACTTACTGCAAATGAAATCATAGATATGGGAGATTATGTTGCTGAAAGAGGAGACGCCAAAATAATTTATCGGACAAGTAAAGGTGAAAACATAGAGATGATTGATAAATACGTTCTCTTGTGGAAGAAAACTCCCGAAAGCTATAAGATACATTGGGACATATTCAACTCAAACAATCCATAATTTTATCCACAATCAAAATTATTCTCCCCTATGAAAGAGTCATTTAAAGCAGATCACATGCTAGGGAAACGATATCCAAACGATTTTACCAAAGAATTCCTGGAAGACTATGCATCAACTACAAACACCACACACGGAGTAGCCATACCTGTAAACGTCGAGATAAAGGCAAACCAGTTTAATAATTCGTCAGACCCTCTCTTCCTAGCCTGAGTTTTTCTAAGGAAGTGAATATCGTGATTGCCCCGAATTAGAGCGAGAAATAATAGTATCGCCTAGAGGGCGTTGATCCAAAAAATCAGATCCCTTTCTCGCGTTCAGGTAGGAGGCCTTTTCAACGGTTAGTGTGGCTCGTCGTCCCACGATTCGGACCAGTCTTCCTTCTCCCAGTCCTCCTCCAGCTCCTCGGACTCCCATCCCAGGCAGTCGTAGCAGAGCTTGTCCTTGACATCCCCGCATTCGTTACAGAACTTTGCGTTGCACTTAGAGCACTCGAAGACTCCGACGACCTCCATACCACATATCTCGCATATGGGCATGCTAGGACAACCCCCTGATTTGAAGGGTGAAATCATATCCCTTTATAAAAATATTGAGGCTGTGATCCATGAAACCAGGGCCAGCTCCACACATCCAGCCAGCTTTTAAGCCTCGTACCCCCTGATGGTGTCGAGGCTCAATGAATATAGATATGCACAACCACTTCTACCCGAAGGCCTACCTCGACGAGCTCGAAATGGCTCGGGGTTATGCTAGAGTTGAGAGGGATTCCTTGGGGAGGCTGCTGATCCACTACGAGGGGGACTACAACATAGTCGTCGGCCCCCACGTCAGCATCGAGGAGAGGCTTGAGGCGATGGACCGGTACGGCATCGACGTGCACGTCCTCACCCTGACGACCCCGAGCGTTGAGAGGGAGACCCCGGCGAGGGGGATAAGTCTCGCACAGCTGGCCAACGACGGCTTCGCCGAGATCGTCGAGAAGCAGCCCGACCGGTTCCAGGCCCTCGCCGCCCTGCCCCTCCAGGCGCCAGGGGCTGCTGCGGAGGAGCTGGAGAGGGCGGTGAGGGATCTGGGCCTCAGAGGGGGCACCTTAATGACGAATGTGGGCGGGAAACCCCTCGACCTCGAGGAGTTCAACCCCGTCTACCAGGCCGCTGCGAAGCTGGACGTTCCTCTCTTCCTCCACCCCACCTCCCCCATCAACTCCGGGGCGATGGGGGAGTACAGGCTCGTCCCCATACTTGGATTCGGTGTGGACACCTCCCTCGCTGTCCTGAGGCTCGTCTTCTCAGGAACCCTGAAGAGGCACCCCGACCTGAAGCTGGTGGCCTCCCACCTGGGCGGCGTCTTCCCCTACCTCAGGGGGAGGTTAGAAACTGGCTTCAGGGCCTACCCTGAGTGCAAGGCCCACATCAGCGAGCCCCCCTCCGTCTACTTGAAAAGAATCTGGGTAGATTCCATCATATACGACGAGGATGTGCTGAGATCGACCCTTGCCTTCTCGGGCGTAGAGAAGGTGGTGCTGGGAAGCGATCACCCCCACCAGATAGGGGACATGGCTAGCTGTGTGGGCCGGATAACAGATCTGGACATCAGCGAGGAGGACAAGGAGAGGATCCTCTGGCGGAACGCGGCCGAACTACTGAAACTATAGGGCTGCAAACCGGTGAGTGACGTCCCTCTTTTTCTCATGCTCAGAGGTTTGAGAGATCACCGGCGGCCCGCTCAAGGCCGAGTCTTCTGAGGGTCTGGGATTGAGGGATTCCGGTCTCCGGATCCCATCCCCTCTCATCGTAGTACTCGTCAAGCATGGGCTCCTGGTCGAAGACGGTCCCGCTGCTAGCCCCCTCCGGGAGGGTCTCCTTCCTGAACCTGCGGGGGAGGGAGTCATCCCCCCTCCTTACGCCCTCCCTGACATTGAAGGCCCTCTCGATGTTGACGATCCTCTCCCCGGCCCTCCTCACCTCCGCCGGCGAGAGCCTCAGCCCGGTCACGGCCTCGATGACCAGGGAGGCGCGGTCGAAGGTGAGGATCCCCATGTTTTGCATAATGTTCTTACAGGTCTCCAGGGAGTCGATCACGGCGTTCCAGTCCTCGAAGTAGGAGACCAGCTTCCCCTTCCC
>CP070640.1:958793-961476 GCA_020354065.1 Candidatus Bathyarchaeota archaeon | reverse complement strand
CTCTTTCTTCCCATCATCTCGATGTAGAGGCCGAGCTCCCCCTGGGTGACCCCTCCCTCCAGGTCTGAGACCACCCTCTCCATCACCTTATCGGTGAGCCTCGCCGCCCTCCTGAGGATCTCGATCTCCCCGGGATCCTTGATCATCCTGAGGTGGTCCATGAATGCCTCGGCGCTCTGGAACCCGGCCCCCTTCAAGGCCCGGGCGACCCCCAGCCAGGTGGAGCCCCAGACGTGATCCCCCAGGCCGACCCGCCCCCCATCCCAGTCAAGGTCCGAGACCACCCTCCTCACCAGCTCCCCGTAGCTCGCCCCTTTCTTGAGAACCCTAACGTCGCCGATCCAAGAGTCCTCTGCGTGGCCCCCCGAGTCCATGGCCAGGGTGACGACGGGCTCCCCCTTCCTGGGGACGAAGACGTTGTTTTCGAGGTGCATGAGGTCGACCCCCCGCCTCCAGTCTAGGGGCAACCCTGTCACGTACTGGAAGTTCTGGCAGGAGCCGTAGACCACGAGGTCGACGCCCTGCTCCTCCATCTTCTCTTGGAGGCCTGTCAGCCTCCTGTTGTAGTTCAAGGCCATTCAGAACCCTCTCCCCTGGGGCCGGGTCGACTCAGTCGACCCTGTATAACCCTGAGATATGGCTGATAAATCACTTTTCACAAGGCCTGGCTTCAATTGTATGATTCGAGGTCTCCCAGAGGCATGCTACTTCCCCCGTTCTCATCCAAACTCTTCGTCACGTTCCTCAGAGTTCCACCGACTCGACGACTCCCGAGTCGGCATCGACTCTCAGGATCATCCCTGACTCTAGTCCCTCAAGGGCTTCCCCATCGATCTTATCGACGAGGGGGATTCCCGCGATGACGCACCCTGTCGCCAGAATGGCTTCCGTCTCCACGTTGACGATGGCCGCAGGTGCCGTCCCCAGCTTCTTCATCCGGTAGATGACGTAGCTACCCACGGTGCTCCCCTTACCGGTGGGGAAGACGAACACCTTCCCCGAGACGGATCGGCCCTCGACATCGTGCCCCTTCTCGGTGACGACCCCGGTCTCAGGGTCAACGCCGCCGTAGAAGCTCACGGCGTCCCGGCTGACCAGGGCCTCCCCCTCGGCGCAGCCCCCCACCACCTTCCTGCCTTTCAGCCTCAACCCGGAACCTCCGAAAGCAGCTCTCGGATCGTCCCGATCCGGGTCTCCAGCCCCATGTTTGCCATGTAGTGGGCCGCCTTGAAGCTGTTCGTCGCCACCTCCCTCCACCCCATCTCCCTGACGGGGGCCACCACCATGCAGGTGTCCCTGTAGACCCTGCCCCCCGCCTCCTCGATGACCCCGACGTACCCCGCCTCCACGGCCTCGGCGTAGACCCCCCGGCTGGTGAAGACCCAGAGACTCCCCTCCAGATCCCCCCCCTTGACGAGGCCGGCGATCTCCCTCAACTCCCCTAGAGTGGAGTGGGGGCAGCCCAGGACTGTAACAGGGTCGTTCAGGGGCCTAGTGAGCCAGGCAGCAGCCTCCTCGATGTCCCCCCTACCAACAACAATTTTCTCTAGGCCGGCGAGGTGCTCCTCCATCACCCCGGCCTCGGGTGTGACCCCCTCTCCGTGCCAGAGGGCGATGCCCCCGCTGGTCGCACAGGCGGCCCCGAGGGCCTTCAACGCCTCAAGGCTTGGTCTCCCGAGCCTCCGGAAGTAGGGGACAGTGGTGCCCAGCCTCCTCCCAGTTATATAGCCGAGAGCGCTGTAATCCATCGTGGTCATCAGCACCTCCTCCACATCGACGATTACTCCGGGACGCCTGTTCTCATCCAGCCTGTAGCCGTATAGAGCCGCTAGACCCGTCACTGCGCTGGCAATCGTCGTGGGGCCCGATTCCCTGTTTGTCCGAGCTCCCAGCACAGAGTTGGAGAAACAGACGGCGGAGGACTCCGCCCAGGCGACCTGGCTACCAAACTTGGGGATGTGCCCGATCAGGTAGGGGGTGCAGGTGCATGTAGGTTCGACATCCATCATCTCGAAGGCCTCGATGACCCTCCGTTGGCCCTCGGCAAACTCCTCGGGGACTCCCATCTCCCGCCACAGATCCATGTCCATCCCCGCGGGGTTCAGTGTCGCTCTTATCCTGGCCCTCGCCCCTAGATCCGCCTGCTCCTCCAACCACTCCAGCCCGGCCTCTCCCAGGTTCTTATAGGAGACCCCGGAGATGTGGGCGCTCTCCACCGTCACAAGCCTCTCTGCGCCGAAGACCTCACCGAGGGCCACGAGTAGCTCCAGAAGCTTCGCGGCTGCTGGGCTGTCCTCACCGGCAAGCATACGCTCTTCATCGGAAGTGAGGTACAGGTCACACCCTCCGGATAAGGAAACGTGTCACCATCCATGTAATAAAAGTAATAAAAAGGTCTTCCTCACCAGAATTTGGGAACCCACTTCGGGACTCGCCTCTGATATTCCCGGTAGTCCTCCCCGAACAACTCGATGAGCCGCTCCTCCTCATAGCTGGCAAACCTGTCGTAAAGGACGAAAAAGACCAGCGAAAGGGCTAAGGCAGCGATGGAGAACGTAGTGAGGCCCAGACCCAGCATAAATGATACGACTCCGAGATACATGGGATGTCGACAAAGCCCGTAGACCCCCCGATCGACGAGGACCGGCGAGCCGTCTCCTCCGAAGATGGTCTCATGGGAGCT
>CP070640.1:955991-958693 GCA_020354065.1 Candidatus Bathyarchaeota archaeon | reverse complement strand
TCGTGTCGACGCCGTTGGGAGAGACGATGTAGCCCCTCTCGTCCATGTCAAGATGGCCCCTGAAGAGGGATGTGTTGGGGTCCCACCCTATGGCGAGGAGCACCCCGTCGCACTCCAGGGTCCACTCCTCCCCCGTCTCCCTGTTCCTCAAACTCACACCCTCCACACGGTTCTCGCCCAGGATGTCTTGTACGACGGTGTTCCAGATGAACCGTATATTCTCGCTCCCCTGAGCCCTCTCCGTCAGGCAGAGGCAGGCCGTTAGCATTCCCCTCCTGTGAACTAGGACGACCTCCCTCGCGAACTTGGCCAGGTCCAGGGCCTCTTGGACGGCGGAGTCCCCCCCGCCCACCACCACGACCCTCTTCCCTTCGTAGAGCACCGCGTCGCAGGTCGCGCAGACGAAGACTCCCCTCCCCATGAGCCTCTCCTCAGCCTCAAGCCCCAGCTTCCGGTTCAGAGAACCTGTGGCTATGATCACGCTCATGGCCTCGTACTCGGCCTCCCCAGCACGGACTTTCAACGGAGAGGAGGAAAAGGATACCGCCGTCGCCTCGTCCTCAAGGAACTCAGCCCCAAACTTCTCGGCCTGACGCCTCATCCGATCCGTCAGCTCGGGACCCGTGATCGTATCAGGGAAGCCGGGGAAGTTGTCCACCTCGTATGTGAGGGCTATCTGGCCGCCCACCATCGGACCTGTGACGACGAGGGTCCTCAGGTTAGCCCTCGCGGTGTATATCGCGGCAGTGAGGCCTGCGGGCCCTCCTCCGAGAACGATGACGTCGTACAGGGTGGATCCCCGTCTAAATGGTCATTTCTTCAGGGGGGTGCTCTGATCCAGGCAGGCATCTTTCTGATCGAGGATCTGGTGGAGGTCCTTGACGAGGCTGTCATAAGATTTGAACCCGACGACCTCCCCCACTGCTCTGCCCTGGCAGAAGACCTTGATCGTGGGGGTCCCCATGACGCCGTTCTCCACGGCCAGCCTCCTGTTCTCCCGGCTATCGAGGATGTTCACCTTCAAGAACTTCACATCCTCGAAGGCCTCGGGAAGCTTGGCGAACACGGGGTTCAGCCTCTGGCACCATCCACACATGTGGTGCCAGAAATCGACGACCACGGGGCCCTTCTCTCCCATCACCTCTGAGGCCCACTCCTCCGCCTGGATGTCCACGACATTCGACACTAGAATCTCACATTTTTCTGTGAGTGAGGGGGCTATTTTAATCCTTTCAGCCCCGCTTCATACCTCTTTGAAGGAGAGGGTGCCGTTGGAGATGGTGAGCTCCTAGAGCTGGTTGGGATAGGGTTTGAGCCTGAAGGACTCCAGCTCCTCCGCCGTCAATATTAGGGTGAGCTTCCGGAGCTCGTACTCCTTGGCGTCTCCTCCCGGGAGGGCCTTCTGGACCCCCTTGCTTATCTGGACCACCATCTGGCTGATCTCCTGGGGGAGCTCCGTGGGGGTCATGGTGACCATCGGGGGGCGCTGCCTGACCTCGACGAAGTCGATCTGGTAGCCCTCCCGGCTCTCGACATCCTTCAACGCCTTCACGGACTGGACCTTCAGCCTGATGCTCGTGCTCAACATCTCGGACACCATGATCAGGAGAGGGATCTACATCAAATACGTTGCGGTGTAGGGGGTGAAACCCACGATCCGCCAACAAATTTCGCATCTTATCGCCTTTCGACCCTGCTAAAGCCTTCCACCACCTCGGATTCAACCGCTGCTCCATAACAAGGTTACTGATGCGGCTTCTGGGGGTCTGATGCTACTGTACTTAATAGAACCCAGATCGCGGTATTTTATGTCTGCTGAAGGTGATGGGATGAGCTTCGATGAGAAAATGGACGCCATTGACCTAATAATAAGGATACTCCAGGACCACGAGAGGACCCTGGACGAGCTGTCACAGCGGCTGGAGAGAGTCGTCGCCAAGAGACAGGGCGAGAGGACGTAACAGGACGAAGCCCAAGTCCCAAGAGTGTTCTGAGAATCAGATTTTCCCCAAGTAGTCAGCCACTAACCCGTCCACCGTGACCTTGCTCAAGGGGGTCTGGACCGTATCGGTGGCCACGATGGCTTCGGCTCCAGCCTTCATGATCAGGTTCTCTGCCTCCCCCATGAAGAGGCCGTGGGTGCAGGCGGCGGCCACCCTCCTCGCCCCTTGGCTCCTGAGGCTAGCCACGGCTCTCGCTGTTGTCCCTCCGCTGCTTATGATGTCGTCGAAGACGACGGCGTCCCCGCCGCTCAGATCAAGATCCCTGGCGATCATCTCTATCTCCCCCGTCCTCCGGTCCCTGACCTTCTCGAAGAATCCCGATGGCCCACCCAGCACCTTGCTTGCCGCCTCCACGAGATGGATAGCCCCCTTGTCGGGGGAGAGGCTGTGGGCTCCGTCGAATCCCATCTCCCTCAGATGCTCGGCGAGGATCGGCATAGCGGAGAGGTTGATCATTTCTAGGCTACGCTTTTCGAGAAGACCCACCAGAGAGGCCTCGTTATGGACGTCCACGATCACTAGCTCGTCCGCTCCAGCGTCTTCAAGGAGGCCTACGACTGTGCAGAGGCTCAGCGCCTCCCCCTCCAGAAACCTCTTGTCCTGACGAGAATAAGCGAGGTAGGGCACCACGCAGACGATTCTCTCAGCCCCCAGGTCCTTCGCCGCCCCGACCATCAGGTAGAGCTGAATAATCCTCCT
>CP070640.1:940250-955891 GCA_020354065.1 Candidatus Bathyarchaeota archaeon | reverse complement strand
TAGTAATTGAAGTCGCCACCCGTGGCCCAGACGAAGGCATCAACCTTTCTCATGTCGAGCTTTCCATCCGTGAGGCACCATGGATCGACATACGACCTGACAACCTTTCCGATGACTCCCTCGTTGGGATCGTAGTCGAGGACCTCGGCCACCTCGCACTCCATGTTCATGGGGCACTGGCGAATCATCGGGGCGGTCTTCAGCTCCCCGTAGAAAGTCTCGAAGAGGGATGCCTTGTCGAAGTCCCGGCCCGACTTGCTTCCGCAGATCTCCGTCTCAGCCATGAGGTCCACAGAGGGAATGTTCACGCTGAACGTCCCGTTCTCGTGGATCCCAATGCGGGTGTAACGCTTCTTGTACAGGCTGAAGAAGATGTGCCCCCCGAAGTCGAAGGGGGAGATGTATCCGATCACGAGGTAGTTCGGACGGCCGTCGACATTCGCTCCCACCAGAGCCACCGGCAGCGGGTTCAACAAGCTCCCCTTGAACTCCTGCTTTGTCAATCCCTTCTCGCTCATCAGCATTCACCTTGAATGAGGAAACGATCTCCATTATTGTACGCCGTACATTTATAAATCCATCGGACATCCAATATATTACAACACAGCGTGCAGGACACTGCGATCGAAGAAGAGATAATCACATCCCGCTCACTACATAATTGTCTGCCTTGAGAAGACTGGCCATCATTTTCAGCCCCCAATGCCCAGCGAACGTCTACTTCATAGACAAGATCAGGGAGTGGGCGGAGCCCTACGGCGTAGACGTAAAGGTGATCAACGCCTTCGAGGACCAAGAGAGGGCGAGGACATTTCTGACCAGGACGAGGGTGGGCTTCGACAGGCACATGTTCATAACAGTCTTCATCGACGATAGATGGATCCCCGGCCACCCCGGCAACCCCAAGTTCAAGCAAGACCTCCTGAAGGAGCTGGGAGGCTCCGAGGATGGCTGAGATACTGCCCCTTAACGAGGAGACCATGGACATCGAGATCGAACTCTGCCTCAGGCTCCACCCCTCAGGCTTCGTCCACGACGAGGAGTACTTCAGGAGAGGGAGGGAGATGAAGAGGAACTTCCTGAAAAGGGTTCTCCGGAGGGTCAACCCCGCCGGCTTCGTCGCCGTGAGGGGGAGCAAGCCCGCGGGGTTGCTGGAGCTGATGCCCCGGGAGTACGCCCGCTTGAATGGTTACATCACGGGGACGAAAGGAGACGACGGTCTTACATTGACCATCGCCTGCCTGGAGGTGGCGGTGGGCGAGGATCGGAGCAGCGTCATGTAGGAGCTAGTCTCCCACCTGACCCTCAACCTGCGCCTGTTCCAGCCCTACCGCCGGATAGAGGTGGGGGCCTTCCTAGGCGATGTCGCATTCCACCCCGCCTGGGTTTACGAGAAGAACGGGTTCGAAGCCGTGGAGGACAGGGAGAGGGCGATAATCCTCACCATCCAGATCCCCGGATGAGAGAGCACACCATCCACCCAATTGTAAACCGTTAAATACAATGTTACTGCAGAAAGAGGTTCAAGATTCCTCGACAGAGAACCAGGGCGCATCTTTGTTCTGCTGTCAAGCAGGGATCGAGCCCAGCGACTCGAGGGCAATTTGATGTCAAGGGACCCAATCCAGAGGGGGGCCCAGTTCGTCAGGAGGCAGAAGAGGCCCTTCAAGGTGAACATGGCCAAGCAGATGGTCAGCAACTTCTCCTTCGGCCTGACCCAGCAGTACCAGTCCCTCTACATCTCGGAGCTGGGAGCCGATCCGCTGCAGCTGGGGTACGTGACCAGCCTCGGCGGGGTGGCGAGCACCCTCATCACCGCCCCCATAGGCTGGCTGGCTGACAGGTACGGGATCAAGAGGATGATCCTCGCCTCCCTCCTGGTCTCGGTCCTCGGCTACAGCATATTCGGGCTGGCCACAAGCTGGCAGATGACTGCCCTCGCCCTGATCGCCACCACATTCGCCTACCAGATCGGCTTCACCGTCTGCCCCATGATCTGCGGGAGAACCCTAGCCAGCAGGGAGCGGGCCACGGGGATGCAGCTCTGCGACACCCTTTCCGCCCTGCCCAGGCTCGCAGCGCCCATAGTGGCCGCGTACCTAATCACGATCCTGGGGGGGATCAGCGTGGAGGGCATCAGGCCCCTCTACTGGATCGAGGTTACGGGCCTGGTCATAGCCTCCCTCATCTTCTTCAGGTACTTCACGGACCCCCCGGGCGGAGAGAACTCCCGGCATCTCAGGTTTTCAGAGGGGATCAGGAGGGTGCTCAGGGAGGGGGTCGCGATCAAGAGGTGGATAGCCCTCAGCATGCTCTCCGTGCTGCCGATGTATATGTCCATCTACGTCCCCATCTACGCCAGGGAGGTGAAGGGAGCCTCCCCGTACACGATCGGCCTCATGGACGCCGCCTTCTACCTCGTCATCGTCCTGCTCGCCATCCACATCGGGCTGAGCGCCGACAGACACGGCAAGAAGAGGCTCATAACGCTGATGACCCCCCTCTACGCCGCCTCCCTCCTGCTGCTGGTCCTCGCCCCCAACGAGCTGACGCTGATCGCCGCCGGCTTCCTGAACGGGTTCCTCTGGCTCACCCTGGTAGTCCAGGGCTCCATCTTCGTCGAGCTAGTCCCCCGGGAACTCCTGGGGAGCTGGTCGGGCATGACCATGCTGTTTAGGGGCTTCGTCAACATCGCCTCCCCGACTCTGGGAGGCCTCCTCTGGGACTCCCTAGGGCCAGAGTACGTTTTCTACTTCCTGATAGCAGTCTGGCTCCTCAGGCTCCTGATCATCGCCACCATCCCCGCCACTAACCAGGGCGGGAACGCGGAGACCCTAGAATAAGCAATCAATCCGGTTAGAATCCTAAGGCCAGCCGCCTGTCCGATGTGTGGAGGCGCTACTCCCCAGCGCTCTTCTCCACTGCCTGGCGGGCTCCGCAGCAGCCGCAGACGATGAAGCCCTGCTTCATCTTTTCCTCAATGAAGCTCTTGCACTCTTCTTTGTTGAGGAACAGGGGTCGGCCACATTCCTCGCAGAGCGACTCGTCGAGCTTCTCCTCAGACATAATTGAGAATATCCAGATGATGTCTCATATAGTTTTCGAGAACTCCTGCGGGGAAAAGGCACTAAACAATAGGTAAATGTGAGAAGTATCTCTGAAAGCGGGAGGTATACGGGATCTAAACCTCCTTGGTCAGCAAGAATGATTAGGGAAAAGTAGGAACCGTTCCACGAAAAAATATTATCCGAACAACCCATCCAAAGGATACAGTGTCCAAAATGGATGATGAGGTGCTTAAGGAGATCGAGTCTTATTACAACAAGGAGAACCTGATCGCCCTCGCGACCGCTGACGGAGACCAACCCTGTGTACGGGTCGTCACCCTGATCAGCCTGGACGACGGCCTATTTGTTATCACAGGGGCAAGGGGGGGAGCCAACACAGCCAAGGTGAGGCAGATAAAGGAGAATCCGAATGTAGCTTTCGTACTGCAGATTCAGAAAGAGGGCAAGATCGGAAACATCAGAGGCGAAGGCACCGCATCCATCATCGACGACCCTGAATTGAAAACACAGATCTTCAAGGAGATCAAATGGACGGAGAGCTACTTCAAGAGCCCCGAGGACCCATCCTACGTGTTGCTGGGGATCAACGTGAGATCCTACCAGTACAGCATTCCTGGGACAGGTAGGCGCGTCATGGTCAGCGTTTCCTGATGTTGCCAAGGACGGGATCGCGTCCAAGCGGAATTTCTCTGAGGGAACTCCCCCAAGGCCTTCCCACGGTAGATCCTCATTGTAAACTAGCAACTCTTTTAGAATCCCGTAATAAGAATCAAATGAGTCTGTATGAACGGCTTTGAAGCGATCATAAACAACTTCTGGCTCATCTTCATCATCTTCACCCTCCTCTGGCCCAGGTTCCGCCAGCAGTCCCTCAACCGGGCCCGGAAGAGAGAGCTCACAACTCTCGGCAGTAAACGGGGCTCCAACGTGATCACCCTCATCCACCGCCAGGAGACCCTAAGCCTGTTCGGCATCCCCATCACCAGGTACATCGACATCGACGACAGCGAGGAGGTCCTCAGGGCGATCCGCCTCACACCAGACGACACCCCCATCGACCTCATCATCCACACCCCAGGAGGGATCGCCCTCGCAGCGACCCAGATCGCCTTCGCCCTGGACGCCCATCCCGCGAAGAAGACGGTGATGGTCCCCCACTACGCCATGAGCGGCGGCACCCTCATCGCGATGGCCGCCGACGAGATCATGATGGACCCCCACGCCGTCCTCGGCCCCGTGGACCCCCAGCTCGGCGACGCCACGGGCGCCTACTCCGCCACCTCCATCCTCAAGGTCGTGGAGAAGAAGAAAATCGACGAGATGGACGACAAGACCCTCATCCTGGCGGAGGAGTCCCGGAAGGCGGTAGACCAGATAAAGGGCGTCGTCAGGGCCCTGGTCAGCAACATCTCCACCCTCGAGAACACCGAGAAGATCGTGGAGGAGCTGGTCAGCGGTAAGTACACCCACGACTTCCCCATCACCGCCGAAGAGGCCTGCGAGCTCTTCGGGGAGTGCGTCAACAGGGAGCTCCCCCGGGAGGTCTACTCCCTCATGAACCTCTATAAGATGGAGACCAGGCCCCGGAGGCCCAGTGTGGAGTTCGTCCCCTCCACGCCAGCCAAGGGCTCCCTATAACGGAGTCAAAAACCCATAAACTCATATTTTCCCCGCCGGAGAAGAGATCAATTCCAAGGATCGGAGATAGCAGGGATGTTGAACTCGTCCGAGATCAGGCGGCTCATTGAGGAGGAGCAGCTCATCGCCAACTATATCCACCGGGAGACCCAGCTCCAACCCTCCGGGTTCGACCTCTCCCTGGGTGAGGTCCTGGCCTACACAGGCGGGGGGAGCGTCGACTTCTACAACGTGGAGCGGGTCATCGCCTCAACCACACCCATCGAACCCGACGACCTCGGCTGGTACGACCTCGACCCGGGCTGCTACGTCATCATCTACAACGAGGTGGTCCGTATCCCCCTGGACATCGTAGCCCTGGCCCGAACCCGCTCCACCCTGCTCAGGAACGGAGCATCCGTTGGGACCGCGGTCTGGGATCCAGGCTACCAGGGGAGGAGCAGCAGCCTCCTCGTGGTCCACAATCCCCACGGGATCAGGCTCAAGAGGGACGCGAGGGTCGTTCAGTTAATCTTCTTCAGGACCGAGAAAGTTGATGAGGGCTACAGAGGCATCTACCAAAAAGAACGTATGGGGATGGAGAGTAGCCACAAGGCATGATGCCTGAGCCTTCGTTGGGAACCTCCGGTAGGAGGAGGGGAATGTCTCGGAGAATCTAGAGGTATTGAGAAGAACCGTAAAGAGCTACATCCCGTTCCGCCCCGTTCATCCGCTCAAAACATTCGTCACCGACCTTCTAGAGCCCTCAAAAAAGGAGTTCGAGTCCATACCCGTCGTATGTATCAGCAACAGAGAAAATGTGCACATAAACGATAAATGAAGACCGGCATGAATTGTGATCGTGCGTCAAACCTGTCCCATCTCGACGCACAGGCAGGCGGATAGCAGCCGCGGGGCCCCCAATGCTTCTGGAGGGCTCCACCCTTTAAAGTCGAGTGATGATGAGACCATCCAGAGTTCAACGCTTTTTAATCCTCAGCCCAAGTCCTCATTGCAAGGGTAGGTAGCCAGATGAAAGCTAAAGAATCACCGAGGATCGAGAGGGTGAAGGATCTGATATCCTATCAGGAGGGGGCGGTGGTCAGCAGGACCATCATCGACAAGCCAGCGGGTACGGTGACACTCTTCGCCTTCGATGAGGGGGAGGGCCTGAGCGAGCACACCGTCCCCTACGACGCCCTGGTTCACGTCCTAGACGGTCAGGTCGAGATCAAAATCGCTGGGAAGCCCTACATCCTAAGTGAGGGGGATATGATCGTGATGCCGGCCGATGTCCACCATGCGCTCCGGGCGGTGACACAGTTCAAGATGGTCCTAACCATGGTGAAAGCAAAGTCTTGAATGAGCCCTCTTAGAGGAAAATCCTCACGACTCCACTTTGAATAGTGAGAGCCAACGAGGCTCTCAACCCTCCAACCTTTGAGGAGGTCCCCCTACACAAATATCTCCGGTGGCGAGATCGCAAGGGCGAGGGCACCGTACAGAACCGCGTCGCTTCCCAGGGGGGTGATCATGATCTCCGGCCTGCGGTTGATGAGGTGGCGGTCGATGTTCTCCAATATCGGATTCAGGATCAGGTCTGGATTCTCCAGCGCGATGGAGCCACCGATCGTGACCACCTCGGGGTCGAAGGCATTCACCACGTTGGCAACACCGATGGCGTTCACCTCTCCCAGCTGGGAGACGATCCGAAGGGCAGTGGGGTCTCCCTCCTGAGCGGCTCGGAACAGGATCTCCGCCGTGATCGCGTCCCTGTCGCTCCCTGCCAGCTCTGTGATCAGGCTGCTTTCGTCCTCCTCCCTTAGGTAGAGCCTCACGAAGTTGGGCAGGTTGTCCCCTGAGGAGTGAGCCTCCCAGTGGCCTCGGCAGCCGCAGCCGCAGACGAGGGGGGAGTGGGGATCTATTGTTAGATGGCCTATCTCGACGGCGTTCCCGTCCTTCCCCACCAGTAAGTGGCCGTCCACAATCGCCCCGCCTCCCAAGCCCGTGCTGAATGTCACATAGGCCAGGTTGTCGACCCCTCTCCCCGCCCCGAAGGTGTGCTCCCCGAGGACTGCGGCGGCGCAGTCGTTCAGCATCCGGACCGGGACATCGAATGCCTCGTTTAGGGGCTCGACCACGGGGACCCGCTCAAAGGGGAAGTTAGGGGTGTTCACGATTATGCCCGAGGCCAAGTCTACAGGGCCGATGGAACCGACTCCGATCGTGGAAATCTCGTACAAGCCGAGGCTGCTAATCATCCTGACGATCTGCTGTGAGACCCCAATGGCGCCATTGTCTCGATCAGTGACCTCGGACAGCTTTCGACTGATTCCATCTTTATCCGCCGATGCAACTCGAACGTTTGTCGCCCCTATGTCGACCGCGACGTAGCTCAAATACGATGCACCAAATATAGATAGATATCCTTTAAGAAAAAGGGATTACCCTGCAAAGAAGGTATAGCGGAGGGTACCAATCATCTCCCCGGTAGCTTTGACGGCATCCCCATGCTAAAGGAAAGTTCGGGTCTCATCCTGCCTGACCTCCCCGTTGTCGTTCATCTTTAGCCCCAGTTTGTGGGAGTCACCGATCTCGTCGACAGTGATGATGCAGGGGCCTTTATTAAATCCCTCTTGATCATTATCTGGTTGTTCATCTAATCTCTCACTGATGAGGGGCTACTACACGAATCTCCATTGAAAGATGAAGAAATTAGGCTGTTATCTCTATCTCTGGTATCTTGACCTTGTTGTATATTATGTCCAGGATCTTCATCACAACGCTAATCCAGATGAGGTAGATCAACGCTCCGAAGGAGTAGGTTTCAAGAACTCTCCAGGTCCAAGAGGCTATCGCCTTCAGGTTGGAGGTGAGCTCCGGCACCGCGATCACCAGCAGGGCCGCTGTGCTCTTAGCCATGGAGGCGAACTCGTTGCTCCAAGCAGGTATGACCACCCTCATGGCCTGAGGCAGGACGACATGCCTGATCGACTGAGCCTTCGAGAGCCCTAGGGAGAGAGCGGCGGTCATCTGGTCCTCGAACACCGACTCCATCGCTCCTTTTATGTAGCCCTTCTGATACGCCGCGCTGTTCAGTGTGAAGACGATGAGGCCCACTGTGTGGTTGTCAATCAGTATTCCGAGCAGGTTTGGTATGCTGTAGTAGAAGATGAAGAGCTGGATGATGAGAGGGCTCCCCCTGAAAAACTCCACGTAGAACTTGATTATTATCGAGAGGACCCTCCCGCCGTACAGATCGCCTATCGCCAGGAGAGTCCCCAGCCCGAGGCCCAGTATTACTCCGAAGAAGGTCATCTGTACTGTTACCAGAAACCCTCTCAGAATCAGGGGGAGATACTCTATCAGAAAGTACACGCTATCGCCTACTCTCTCCTCGTTCTCTTGATCAGCCGGGCCATGAACCTCCTCGCCCTCTCACTTGTGGGGTTGGTGAAGAAGAGCTCCGGTGGGCCCCTCTCGATGATCGCGCCCTCGTCGATGAATATCATCTCATCTGCGACCTCGCGCGCAAAGGTCATCTCGTGGCTGATCACTAGCATGGTCGTCCCCTTCTGTGCAAGGTCCCTCAGGGTGTCTACTACCTCTCCCGTCAGCTCGGGGTCAAGGGATGAGGTTGGCTCGTCGAGGATTATAATCTCAGGGTTCATCGCCAGCGCCCTGGCTATCCCCACCCTCTGCTGCTGCCCCCCGGACATCTGGGCGGGGTAGTGCTCAGCCCACCCCTCCATCTTGACCTCCCTCAAAGCTTGAAGCGCCCGTTCTCTAGCCTCCTCTTTGGGCAGCTTCAGCACTTGTCTGAGCCCAAGCTCCACGTTCCCGAGAGCGGTCAGGTGATGGAAGAGCCAGATGTGCTGGAAGACGAACCCTATCCTGGCCCTTGCCTTGTTGAGGTCCACACCAGACCTCGTCAGATTCTCCCCTGTGAGGATGACCTCTCCCTTGGTTGGAGTTGTGAGCATCGCCAGGCATCTTGCGAGGGTGCTCTTCCCAGATCCGCTCGGCCCGAAAACTAACTTTATGTCACCCTCCTTTACTTCGAGAGAAACGTCTTTCACGGCGGTGATTTTCCCGTAGATCTTCCACAGGTTTCTGCATTCCAATACCGTGTCTGCCATCTCTCTCCCCCTAGAGCCCAAGCTCCTTCTTCTTTCTGCTCCCCCAGCTGTCCAAGTAGGTCGCGAGGGGGAATGTGAGTAGGATGTATAGGAGGGCTGTTGCTATGTAGGGGAACACTGTGTCGAGGGATGTCTTCCTCACCGTATCCGCCCTCCTCATCATGTCGATGACTCCAAGGATAAAAGAGTATGAGGAGTCCTTCACAAGGAGCGCGTACTCGCTACCCAGACCCGGGGTCGCGATGATGAAGGTCTGCGGGATCATCACGTGGAACACTGCCTGGAGCCTCGAGAGCCCCAGGGATCTAGCGGCCACCATCTGCTCCTCTCCTATGCCTCTTATCGCACTTCTGAACACCTGGGACTGGTTCGCCCCGCTCCTCAGTCCGAGGGCGAAGGTCGCCACGAAGAAGCTGTTCTTAAAGGGAAATCTGAACGCCGGGATGCCGCCCACGCCAAAGTAAAGGAACAGCATGGTCACTATCTCAGGGACGCTCCTCAGTACCTTCTCATACCCATCGACAAGGATCTGGAAGGGTTTACTCGTGTATGTGCGTACAAACGCTAGGGGCAGCCCTATTATGAACCCCAATAAAAAAGAGAGGATTGATATGGCGAGTGTGGTGGGCAAGCCCGATAGTATCAGTATCAGCTTTTCACTGAGATCCACTTTTCACCACAGGCGGTCAGGGTATCCACTCGGCCTTCAACTCGTCCAGTTCGCCTTCAGCTATCATCTCAGAGAGAGCGCCATTTATCTTCTCGACGAGTATGTCAGCATCCCTATGAGCTACGAAAGCCACTGGGTAATAAGGTCTCCTGAAGAACACGACAAGCGCCTCCTCTCCAGCAGCCTCCGCCTCCTGTATCCACAGTGTTGTCACAGGCACCTCGGCGTAGACGCAGTCAACTGCTCCCCTCTTCAGGTCCTCCATTGCAACCAGATAGTCCTCGTACGTTTCAAGGGCGCCCGGAGCCTTTTCCAGCAGTTCGGCCTGTTGCGTCGTACCCACCTGCACTGCACATGATAGATCAAGCGCTACTAGCTCTTCCAAAGTGGCGATCTCGGTGATGCCAAGTGCAGCTCTTCTGCTCTCCAGCATTATTATCTGACCCTCGGTTACGCTGTGGTGCATTGTGAACTGCACCACTTCCATCCTCTCAGGCTTGACCGAGAAACCGCTGACCCCCAGGTCAATTGTCTGATCCTGAACCTCAGGTATTATCAGGTCGAAGCCCATCTCCACCCATTCAACCTCAAGGTTCAGTTCATCTGCGATCATCTCCATGAGATCGACTTCGAAGCCTGCGAACTCTCCCTCTTCTAGAAACTCGTACGGGGGCCAGTCAGGGGAGCTCCCGACCCTGATCACGCCGCTTTCCGAGACACTAGCCCATACAGGATCTTCAGGCGCTTCAGGTTCTTCTGCCGGAGGGAATATCATCGGATGAGAGTAGACGCCCACGATGAAAGCCACTATCGCAACCACCACAATAGCCGCATACGTTCCTTTAGACATCGCCATGCCTTTCCCTCTGAACTAAAGCATTTGTTAAATTATTTAAAATGTGACATATCACTCGATTGAGTCTGGATGGTGGGCCCGATGACATCCACTAACAGATTGTTTCATTTTTCAGGGGTTCGTTTGTGTTTTAGCTTGTTTACGCTATAATGAGAGATGAGAGCGAGTGTCTTCCCCTACCAATGAATGGGGCGCATCACCGCTTAAGCCTCATGAATGTTTATGAATTTCACTATAGAACTAAAGGATCAAGGAGCCGAGACTCTATCTTCGACGTTAAATTGAATGATGCTTATTTTGGGTTTTCAAACATAACTACGAAAATGTTTTAGCAGTTTTGTACTTTTGGTAGTATAGCTCTATGAGCAGGAGGTGAAAGTAACTGAGAGTTAAGACAGCCGCCTTTGTAATACTCCTGGTGATAATGGCCAGTACATTCCTAGCGACCTCTGTGCAGTACACCATCACCGCTCCCAGTGGGACGGTTACCTTGTTCGAGTTCCTAGGTTCCCTAGGTAGTACTATTGTAGTTTATGCTGACCCTGTACCAGGAACTGGTTCAGGTGGCGGTAATGAATAGAGACTAAAGAGGTGGATATCTTATAAACATTAAAAAATAAATAACAGTGATGTCGGGCCTAAACATCGAAGCACTTGATGAGAAGATACGTGATGGCTTTACAGTTTGGGGAAAGATAGATGAGACCGACGTAAAGATATTGGAAGGGCTCTCCTTACTGGGGCCGAGAAACATAGCTCTCATCGCTAAACACCTTGAGCTTCCGGAAACGACGGTACGCTACAGAGTAGATAGAATGCTCGATAACTCCATTTTATTTCTCCATTTAAATCCTTATCATACAAACATGGGCCTTAAAAAGGCCGTTATTTTTGTAGAGGCTTTACCAGGTTATGAAGATTTACTCCTCGACTGTCTTAGAGTCAATGATTACTGGTTGTTCCTATGCAGGATATATGGGCCGTATGAAGGATGCGGAGGCATCTGGACTGTCCCTAAGGGAAGGGAAGAGGACTTTAAGGGGTTCCTAAAAAGTTTAATTGAAGCAGGTGTGGCCAAGTCGGTTGAGGTAAACTGGACTACCTGCCATGAGGGAATCCCTGTACGGAGCAGATGGTTCAGCATTGAGGATAAAAGATGGGTCTTCAATTGGGATGAATGGGCTAACGAAGTGGAGGCTGTCGAGAGTAAGATACCATGGACATTGAGAGAGCCAGATGACTGGCCTATAAAGGTTGATTACGAGGATCTTCTTATCATCAAGGAGCTTGAGATAGATGGCAGGAAAACTATGACAGAAATCTCGAAGAAACTCGGGATTAACCTTGAAAAGTTGAAATATCATTTCAAGGAGCACGTCTCGAAGCGTGAGCTCATTGAAGGATACCAAGTCGAAATAGCTCGATTCCCCATTCTGTTCTCCAATTACTTCTTCCTTAAATTAAAGTTCGACTCACACGAAAAGTTCGCAAAGTTCGCGACATCCCTACACGACAAACCCTTTCCAACACTCCTCGGCAAGGTACTAGGCGAGAACTCCCTGATAGCACAAATTTATCTACCCAACAAAGAGTTCAGGAAACTTGTTGAGGCTCTATCCAAGCTCATAAAGAAGAGGCTCCTGAAAACATATCGCTTTATCTTCCAAGACATCTATCAAACATGGAGGGAGACAATCCCCTACGAACACTTCGTTGAGGGCGCTTGGGACTACAACGCAGAAAAGCATCAAGAGGAACTAAAAAAAATCCTCGAAAACGCGGGTTTCAATTTGTACGCACGAAATAAACTCTAGCATCCTATTTCAATTATCTTTTTCATTATCAAAGATAGCAGCCTGATAATATGTAGGAGGGACCTTGCGATTATTGCGATGTCTCTGAAGCCCTCCTCAGAGACCCTCTCCAATTTTTCATTAAATGATATATCCTCTGCCTCCTGCATCTCTTCGGTAACAATTCGCTCCGAAACCTCTATCGGAGATGGAGCTCTGACAGGTTCAACGATAATATATTTATCATGAACGAAAACAAAATGGCAACTCACGTTCTGATCCGGAGCGATTTAGTTAACGTACGGATTATTCTTTGAGAAGAGAATTATTAGGCCATCGGTTAAACGACCTACGGCTTTACCGTCTTCACCCATAAATGTTATCACATTCATCTCCTCAAGTTTTACTTCCGTCTGATAATTCGTTTCAACCAATTGGAATCACACCTAATTTTCATAGGGGATGGAAAGTGTTGCCTGCCCTGGAGCAAGGTTGTCGCTCCCTGGGAGCGAGAGATAACTTGGCCGAGCATTGCGCGCGCAAGTGGTGATGCGCCCCATCCCTCACACGAGCGCATAGCCCAACAAGAAAAGTTAGAACGGCGGGTACATAATAATAGAAAAACTTTTAGGTTTACATGTTTTTTAAAATTCAGCTATAAACAGAAGTGGAATTGTATGATTAGTGAAAACATTTTCTTGTTTTTCGGAGTATTAGCTCTCTTCGTCTTAGGAATATTTCTCTGGAAAAAATTCAAGCCAAAGAAATGGAAACTAGAGGAATTTGAGTACAAGCCGTGGAGTGCTCATGATGCGCCGGATGTTCCTATTGATTCAACTATGACCTGGGGGAGTCCAAGAAACATAGGAATCGCACGAATAGGGACGGGAAGAGATGGTACAGATTTTCCGGGACCGCCAGAAATGAGGGAGCCTGACGCTGAAAAATATCGTAAATTCATAGAGGCAAGGCGAAAAGAAGAATCTCAGAAAAAGACTCGTGGTTCTAGGTAGACATTGAAAACTCGCTCGTAATTCTTAAGCGGTAATGCGCTCCACTACATGCGCGCGCTGGTAGTCTTCTTGCCCGTTTATTCAGAATTGATAATGGAACGACAGGATTGATATTGGAAAGACAGTATCCATCATTATTAACCTTTAAATAAACTTTAAGGAATTTACTGAGGCGAGCTCAATTGAGAAGGCTAGACGAGTCATATGTGAAGTACATTCTAAGTGCGCACCCAGAGTGATAGATTTGGCTTCAATGGTTAAAGACGAATAAGTTGCGTGATTTGGCATGGGAAAGTGGTTGAAACCGATCCTTTATATAGCGTTGTTCTCGATCATAGGAGGCGTCCTCATATTTTATCCGCAGGGAAACGAGCGCATCGAAGGAGTAGAGGTTCTCGCACTGATCGCTGATGGCTTCGATTACAATGAGTTCAGCGCGGTGAAGGCGCGTCTTGAAGCGAGCGGAGCGAGGGTCACCGTGGCGAGCTTCGAGGCGGGGATGCTCCAAGGCGACCGGGGGGGGGAGTACAGCCCGGAGACCACGTTCGACGAGATCGACGCCATGGACTACGACGCCTTCTTCATCCCCGGTGGGAATAGCCCCTACAACCTGATATACCACCGCTTCAACTTTGAGGAGGGGCATCAGACGGCCCTCGACATACTCACCCAAGCCCATGAGGAAAGGAAGCTCATCGCGGCGATCTGCCACGGCCCCTGGGTCCTCGCCGTGGCGGACCTGGTCAACGGGACACGGGTGACCTGCTACAACGACCCGCCCATGATCGCGGATCTAGAGAAGGCAGGAGCCGTTTTGGACAGAAGCCAGTTGGTGATCAGGGACGGGTTAATCATCACGGCTCGCTATGAAGCCATCGACTCGTTCGCGAGTGAGATTGTCAGAGCCCTCAGCAGCGGGGCCGAGTGAGGCTCAGATGGATTCTCGAACCCTCCATGCATTTAGATAATGTATTGATTGCGTCTGAGAAAATGGACCTGATTTTAATTGTGTTATTGGTAGGTACATATTTCTGCGCGAGCAACTGCGTAATCTTTAAGCGGTGATGCGCGCGCAAAACCTACACCGCGCGCAATCGAAAATGGACCAATCGATTGGTGGGCCCGATGAGATTTGAACTCATGATCTTCCGATTATCAGTCGGACGCTTTGACCATGCTAAGCCACGGGCCCGCTGCAAAACCTTGATATCAAACCTATTTTAAAAACTATCCGAATGCCAAGTCAATCTGCCTGAAAAATCATGCGACAGAGTGGTCACATCATCGAAGATCTACCAAGCCTGTAGGGCCGTGAGGTCTGAGAGGCTCATCTGCCAACTCCACATGGACTCGATGCCCAGCCTCAAGGGACTTAACTCCTGCAGATGCTCCCTGGGACTCGGCGGGGAGGGAGAAGTGGGATAGTTTTTCTAGATTTAGCCGCTATCAGCGATTGTTAGGAACCTGAACATATTTTATCTCTGTGGGGACTCATTCTACTGAACAAGCTTTGAGACCCATGAGCATCCACTTCTTGGGGACCGGTGGCGGCCGCTTCTCGATGATCACACAGCGGAGACGGACGGCCGGCATACGCCTCGTCCACGGAGATACCCATGTCCACATCGACCCGGGCCCGGGCACCCTGGTCTTCTCCAACTGGGCCCGCCTCAGCCCCCAGAAGCTGGACGGCCTCATAGTGACCCACTGCCACCCCGACCACTACACCGACGCAGAGGTCCTAATCGAGGCCATGAGCCACGGCACCACCAGAAGCCGGGGAGTCCTCGCCGCCCCCAGGAGCGTCCTCCACGGCAACGATGAGTGTGATCCCAGCGTCTCCACCTATCACAGGAACCTTCCCGCCGTCGTCGAAAACCTAGAGCCTGGGAGCGTTTTCGAGGTGGGGGCCCTCTCCTTCGAGGCGGTGGAAGCCCGCCACAGCGAGGCAGACGGCATCGGCATCAGGCTCAAGGTCCCCGGTCTGGGGGAGGTCGGTTACACATCGGACACGGGCTTCTTCGAGGGGCTCGAGGAGATCTACAGGCGGGTCAGGCTTCTCATCGCCTGCACGATGTGGCCCAGGGCCCAGCACCTCAAGTACCACCTCAACACCGACGAGACCCTGGAGCTCATCGAGCTGGCCAAGCCGGGGTGCGTGGTCCTCACCCACTTCGGCATGAGGATGCTGAACGCGAGCCCGGAGGCCGAGGCGTCGTATCTGGAGGAGGCGACGGGTGTGCCCACGGTGGCCGCCAGGGACGGGACGCTGGTGGTACTGGGGGAGTGGATCGAAGTGAGAGGCCCAAGGAAGAGGGACGAGCCCCGGCTCATCGAGGCATGAGTCGGTCCCCGGTGCACAACAAAGTTTTTATGGGGACGGAGTCTCAACGTATCCTGTAACCTCTGAGGAGACGAAAATGGGGTATCGCTTTGTCAATCCCCCGGCGGGGGATACCTGAAGGAGACCTCGGAACCTTTTCTA
>CP070640.1:935692-940150 GCA_020354065.1 Candidatus Bathyarchaeota archaeon | reverse complement strand
TCATTCAGCCACTGCTGGGGCGACCGCTCCAGCTTATCCTCCAGCTCGTACCAAGATCCATCGGGTTCTTGGTGCCCAATGAGGAACTCGGCGGTCCGCCTCACCATTTCCGCGTCCTCGAGCCCGACCTCCAGCAAAACCCTGAGCCAGAGACTGCTCGCACCTATTGAGACCACCCTCTTGGGATCATCCTCGTAGCACCAACCGCCGTTGGGATACTGGTACTCTTTGAGCGTGGGCTCCAGCTCCAGGCCCTTTCTCTCGCCAAGGAAGTGGCGTAGCCTGATCAGGTATACCTTGTTCCCGTGTTGTCTCACGAAACGGACTGCCTTTTCGACGTCGACCCTAAGTGATGTTCTTCGTTCCAATGTTTCTCTAGAACACCTCACCCATTCATCCTCTTTATAACCTGCCTCGAGTCGTCCAGACAATGCGCGCTAGGAGGGTGTCCAAGATCCCCGATGGCGTCTCTCCTGCGATGCCTAAGCTGGTTGTGGGGGGATTTCTGATAGGATCTATATTTTGGAAGGTATCGGAGGTCTGCCAGCTCGAGGTGGAGAACGAGGTCGTTAAGTTCCGCAACAAGGTCGAAAAGTCAAAGTAATTTGAGTATTCATCTTCAATCAAAATTTAAATCATCATCAGACCGAGGATTTCTCCGGAGCCGTTCTCGCATGCGGAGGTTTTTCAGATGGCCAAGATCGTCATAATCGGAGCCGGGAGCCATGTCTTCACCCGGAACCTCGTCACGGACTTCCTCTCATACCCCGAGCTCAGGGATTCTACAATCTCCCTGATGGACATCGACGATGAGAAGCTGGGCCTAGTCACGGATTTTACGAGGAAGGTTGTTGACCAGCATGAGTTCGATACCGAGGTAGAGTCGACCAAGGACCGCCGAACCGCCCTCGAAGGAGCCGACTACGTCGTCCTCTCCATCAGGGTCGGTGGTTTCGAGGCAAACCGGCTGGACCTGGAGATCCCCGCAAGGTACGGGGTAGTCCAGGGCGTCGGCGACACCATCGGGCCTGGCGGTGTCTTCTATGGCCTCCGCCACATTCCCGTCATCCTCGACATCTGCCGCGACATGGAGGACCTCTGCCCAGACGCCTGGCTACTCAACTACACGAACCCGATGGCGATGATCTGCTGGGCCGTCAACGACCACACCAGCATAAGGAACGTCGGCCTCTGCCACAGCGTCCAGGGGACGGCGTCGGAGCTCGCCAGGTACCTCGGCGCCCCCTTGGACGAGATCTACCACTGGGTCGCCGGGATCAACCACATGGCCTGGTTCCTCGAGCTTAGGTGGAAGGGGGAGGATGCCTACCCCCTGCTGAGGGAGAGGCTAAAGGACCCCGCCGTCTACTCGGGCCCCGACGCCCACTGGGCTGGCCCCGACATCGTACGGGTCGAGGTCTTCAAGGCCTTCGGCTACTTCCCCACCGAGTCGAGCCAGCACATGTCTGAGTACGTCCCCTACTTCAGGAAGAGGCCAGAGCTCATGGAGAGGTTCAAGCTCCGTTACCGCATCGACGCCCAGGAGGAGATGATGGAGCGCAGGGCTAGGTCGGAGGAGAAGATGAGGCGGCAGGTAGCTGGAGATGATACGATCCCAATAGAGAGGAGCACCGAGTACTGCTCCTACATAATCCACTCCATGGAGACTGGCGTACCCAGGCGGGTCAACGTGAACGTCAGGAATAAGGGGCTTATAACCAACCTCCCTGCAGCCTGCTGCGTCGAGGTCCCCTGCCTCGTGGACAAAGGGGGAGTCCAACCCTGCTATGTCGGCGACCTGCCGCCCCAGTGTGCAGCCCTCAACAGGACGAACATCAACGTGCAGGAGCTCGGGGTCCTGGCGGCCTTAGAGAGGAACAGGGACCTGGTCTTCCAGGCGCTGCTCGTCGACCCTCTTACAAGCGCGATGCTGACAATAAACGAGACCCGAAGCATGGTGGATGAGATGTTCGAGGCCGAGGAGAGGTACCTGGAAGGCTTCAGATAGATAGCTACTAGCAATCATCTTATCGAGCCAGGGTGCCACTTCCGCTGGATCCTCAGGGTCTCGACCATCCCGGACTTCTCCAGCCGCATCACAATCTCGTCGACGGGCGTCCTCTCCGCGATGACGCCCTCCTCATTCGCCAGGTGTACAAGGGACTGGGCGAGTACCATGGCTGCGTCCTTCAGGTGCTTAGGGTTCACCTTGTCTAATGTGTCGGCAGACGTGTGACCCCACCCCCTCCCCACCCTCGCAACCTCCTCAAAGCCCCTGTATGCCGACAGCGTGACCGCCGGGACGCCCTGCAGGTAGAATGGCCAGTGGTCCGAGGCCGCTGACGAAGATTTCACGACCCTCATGTCATAGTTCATCCTGTCAACGAGTCCCTGCAGATAGCCGACGAGATGCTCGGGCCCCGAGACCCTGTATACGTGGCTATCCGCCCTACCGGCTCCGTCGCAGTTGATCATGAGGTCGATCCCATTGATCTCTTCGATGTGCTTGTCGACGTAGCAGGTTGAGCCGGTGACGCCGATCTCCTCGGCCGCGAAGCAGATGAACCTGATGGTGCGTTTAAACTCGCCTTTGTGCTTCGCAAGGACTCTTGACGCCTCCATGACTGTTACGGCGCCAGCCCCGTCGTCCAGGGCTCCAACGGCGATGTCGTGGCCGTCGAAGTGAGCGCCCACGGCGATCACCCTGTCCTCCATCTCGCCGCCGGGGATCTCTCCGATCACATTCCAGGAGATCGCTTCTGGATCGACGACGTCGGTCGTGGTAATCCGTACCCTCACAGGCCCTTTCTCAAGTTGGCGGACTAGGTAGCACCCAGTCTCCCAGGACACACCGATCCCAGAAATCTCTCCAGCCATTCTGTACGCCGGCCTGATGGAGCCGGTTGGCATAAGCTGCCCGGCATTGTGGTTGACAAAGACGAAGCCGACGGCGCCGAATTTCACGGCGTAGCCATATTTCGTCCTCCTGTGGACCATCTCCCCAGAGGGCCTCGGTTGGCTAGTGCAGAGGACGATCTTGCCATCGATCTCGTCCTTCCTCTCGAGGAAGAGTTCGGGGTACCCAGGGCCTAGGTAGACGATGTCCGCCTCTACCCCTCCAGAAGGCGTGGGCGGGCACATTGCTAGTGAGATCGTCTCTAGCTCCCTCTCCTTGGGAGTCAACATCTCCAGCTTCGCCTCCCCCCTCCTCCAGCCGGTGTACGCGAACTCGTCGGCCACCACGTTCTCAAGACCGTACTCCTTGAGCTTGGAGACGATGAAGTCGACCGCAGGCCTCTCGCCCTCGGTCCCAGCAAACCTGCTCCCGAAATCGTCGCATAGAACAGTCAAGTTCTCGAAGGCCTCGTTGGACAACCAGATGTCCCCAAGGATCGAGGCTTCGATGCCACTCGCCAAATCAGACACCATCGAATAAGTCCAGTCAAGGGTTTATTACTCTTCAGACAAGGTGGAGTTAATGAGCTCAAGCACCGCTTGTGCTTCGGTCTTCCGCTGTTCAAAGACTACTGGTTCTTCATCCTAGCTTGGCGACCCCGTGTTTTTTAATCCATGGGATGATTCCACCGGATTGAAATATTTCCAAGAACTCTTCGGGGTACTTGGTCCCCGTGTACTCCTCATTTTTCGTTGTGTTCCATATCCTCCCTCTGTAGAGGTCTATCTCAAGCTCGTCGCCCTCGTCCACCTTATCCACGGCCTCGTCGCACTCTATGATCGGGAAGCCTAGGGCTATGCAGTTCCTATAGAAGATCCGAGCGAAATAGACTGCCACTATCCCTCCGATGCCAGCCTTCTTTAGGGCGAGGGGGGCTAGCTCCCTGCTCGAGCCGCTACCGAAGTTCTTCCCTGCGACGATTATGTCCCCCTTCGAGATCTTCTTGTGGAAATCGGGGTCGATACCTGCCATGGCGGCTTGACCTATCTGTTCCAACGGGAGGCGCATGTACGGGCCGGGACACATCAGATCCGTGTTCACGTCGTCTCCGAACTTCCAGACCCTTCCCCTTAGCTTCTGGCTCATCATTTCTCACCTCACAGGTACTCCCTTGGGTCAGTGATCTCCCCCCTCAGGGCCGAGGCGGCGCATGTCATCGGGGACGCCAGGTAGATCTCGGACTCCGGGCTGCCGGACCGCCCTTTGAAGTTCCTGTTCTGGGCCGAGATGCGGACCTCGGAGGGGGCCAAGAGACCCCCGAGGTGTCCTGCGCACGGCCCGCAGGTCGGGTAGGTGATCCTGCACCCCGCGTCTAGGAATTCCGCCATCAGGCCGCCCCGTAGCATGTCTCCGTAAACGTTCGAGCTGGCGGGCATGATGATCGCCTGGGTTCCCCCGTGGATTTTTCTTCCCTTCAGGATGCGGGCGGCCGCCGCCATGTCCTCGAGTCTCCCGCCCGTGCAGGTGCCGATCAGGACGCTGTCGACCCTCGTCCCCTCCAC
>CP070640.1:927583-935592 GCA_020354065.1 Candidatus Bathyarchaeota archaeon | reverse complement strand
GGCTCCTCCCACTCCTCGTCGTAGATCCTCCCCACCTCTATCTCCAAGCCCTTGAACGTGCCCAGGGCCGAAGATAGCTCTTCGATCTTTAACTTGAGGTCTCTTTTCGACAAAGCGTCACAACCACTCGCGGCTCTCTTAAAACCCTATGTTACCCATAATAAACTTTATCTCGTGTTTCAAGGCGGCTTTTTTCGCTTTCTCTCGGGCTGCAAGCAATCCTTAAAAGCGGTTCAAGGCATGAATACTGATCTTCGGAGTTTAAAAAATGGTATCGAAACGCCCCGCTTACAGCAACCTCATGAAGGAGATCCGGAAGGGCCAGTTCGTCCTCACGGGGGAGCTGGAGCCCGAGAAGACCACGGGCCTAGAGGAGATACTGGCCAGCGCCAGGGCGATGAAGCCCTACGTCGTCGCGGCTAATGTGACTGACAACCCCCTAGCTATGGCCTTCATGAACTCCCTTGTGCCATCTTACATCGTCCAGAGGGATGTCGGGCTGGAGACCGTCTACCAGATGGTGATCAGGGACAGGAACAGGCTCGCCCTCCTCTCCGACGTCCTGGCCGCCGCCCACCTGGGCATCAGGAACATCCTGGCCATCTCAGGGGATCACACTGTCCTCGGGGACAACAAGGGAGCCCTCTCAGTATACGACCTGGACTCCGCCCAGTTCGTCTACATGCTCCACAAGATGGTAGACGAGGGCACCGACCTAGAGGGGAACGAGATCCACGGAAAAGTCCCAATAAACGTCGGTATTGCGGCTAACCCGAACGCCGACCCCCTGGAGCCCGAGATATTGAAGATCGGGAGGAAGGTCAAGATCGGGACCGACTTCATCCAGACCCAGACGATGTTCGACATCGACCTCACCAAGGAGTTCCTAAAAGAGACGGAGAGGCTGAACACCCCAACCCTGGTCGGCGTCTTCCCGTTGAAGTCCTTTGGTATCGCCGACTTCTTCGACAAATACATCCCGGGGGTCAGTGTGCCCAAGGACCTGCTCGCCGCCATGGAGAAGTGAAAAGAAGAGCCTGACAAGGAGAAGAGAAAGTTGCTATACGACGAGGTGAACATGGAGTTCTTCGGCCCCTTCATCAAGGAGATCAGGAAGACCACCAAGGCGGCGGGGGTCCACGTGATGGCGGTCCTCTACGAGAGGATATTCGAGCCCTTGCTCAGGGAGATCCTGTGAGGTGATGATTGATGATCATAACGAAGCAGAAGCCCCTTGAAGAGACTATGGATATGACCGAGCCTTACAGCAAGATCTTCGTCGTTGGCTGCGGCAAGTGCGCAACAGTTTGCCAGACGGGGGGCGAGGAGGAGGTAGCAGCCATGGTTGAGGAGCTCAAGGACAAGATCAGCGACTTCGCCGTCGTGGAGGAGCCCTGCGACCTCAGGCTGACCAGGAGAGACCTCAAGGCCCACAAGGAGACCATCGCCGGCTCGGATGCAGTCCTCGTGATGAACTGCGGAGCCGGAGTCCAGACGATCGCCGACTACACGGGCAGGATCGTCCTCCCAGCCCTGGACACCATGTTCATCGGCTCCACCGAGAGGATAGGCAGGTTCTACGACAGGTGCAAGGCCTGCGGCGAGTGCATCCTGGACGAGACTGGCGGCATCTGCCCCATAACCAGGTGCGCGAAGTCCATCCTCAACGGGCCCTGCGGGGGACAGGTGGAGGGCAAGTGCGAGGTCGGGGAGTACAAGAACGACTGCGCCTGGATCCTCATCTGGAAGAAGCTCAAGGAGCAGGAGAGGCTCGACCTCTTCGCAGAGTTCAGGCCACCCAGAGACCACGGGAAGAAAGCCCTCCTCACAGAGATCATCTTCTGAAAGGAAAACAACCCCAACCATTTCTTACATTATCCACAACTCGATCGGTCCTCGAATCAACCTTTCTACCATTGTGAGAACCTTCTAAACCGGGAAAAGAATAATAGCCATCCACCGGTTTTATGAGACGGTAACTCCTGGAAGTCAAGGCTATGGAAGGGGACGAGATCCGAGGCACCGCTTTAAAGCACGCCGTCCACAACGCCGCCACCCACGAGGGGCGAGCCCAGGTCGGGCCTGTGATGGGCAGGATCATGGCGGAGCACCCCGAGCTCAGGCAGAGAGTAGCCGAGGTGAAGGACATCATCCAGCTGGTTGTCGCGGAGGTGAACTCATGGTCCCTGGAACGGCAGCGGGAGATGCTATCGAAGCGCTGGCCCGAGCTCCTCGAATCAGCTAAGAGGAGAGAGGAGAAGAAGGACCTCCCCCCGCTGGAGAACGTTGACCGCTTCGAGGAGATCCGGACCCGGTTCGCTCCCAACCCGGATGGGGCACTTCACCTGGGGAGCGCGGAGCCCATCGTCTTCTGCGACGAGTACGCCCGGGTGTACGACGGGAAGTTCGTCCTCAGGTACGAGGACACCTCCCCCAACGTCAAGGCCCCCATCCTGGAGGTTTACGATTGGATTAGGGAGGACATCGAGTGGCTGGGGGCGAGAGTCGACGAGGTCTACATCCAGTCAGAAAGGCTCGAGATCTACTACGACCACGCGGTCAAGCTCATCAGCCTGGGTGCGGCCTACATCTGCACCTGCGACCCCATGGGCTTCAAGGAACTTTACATGGCGAAGGAAGCCTGCCCCTGCCGGGACCAGCCCGCGGAGGTCCACACGGAAAGGTGGAGTAGGATGCTTGACGGGACCTATGAGAAGGGCGAGGCCGTGCTCCGGATCAAGACGGATCTCAACCACCCCAACCCGGCGGTCCGGGACTGGCCCGCGATGCGCATCGCCACAGGCACCCACCCAAGACAAGGCAACAAGTACAGGGTCTGGCCCCTCTACAACTTCAGCTGCGCCATCGAAGACCCCGAGATGAAAATATCCCACATAATCAGGGGGAAGGAGCACGAGGTTAACACCACGAGGCAGAGATTCCTCGCCAGACACCTGGGCTGGGAGTTCCCCGAGATCATCAACATCGGCCGCCTCGGCTTGGAGGTGGGGGTCCTCAGCAAGTCCAAGATCAGGAAGGGCATCGAGGACGGGGTGTACTCGGGATGGGACGACCCCAGGCTCGGCACCCTGAGGTCCCTGAGGCGCCGGGGTCTCCAGCCCGAGGCGATAAGGGAGATCATGATCCAGGTGGGGCCAAAGCCCATCAACGCGACCCTGAGCTGGGACCACATCGCCTCGGTCAACCGGAGGATCATCGAGCCCAAGGCCGACAGGTACTTCTTCGTGGATGATCCCGTCGCCCTCCAGGTGGAGGGTGCCGAGAAATCTCATGAAGCTAGGCTGCCGTTACACCCGGACTACCCTGAACGTGGCACGAGGGAATATACAGTCAGGCCCGAGGATGACAGGGCTTCTCTCATAGTCTCTCAGGGGGATGCGAGCGGCCTGATCAAGGGGAGTCTGGTGCGCCTTATGGGACTGTTAAACGTTGAAGTCACGGCGAAGACTTCGGGTCAGGTCGAGGCCAGGTACCACTCGAAGGATCATCTGGAAGCCCGGAGAGCGGAAGCTCCCTTCATCCACTGGCTTCCCGAGGGGGTCGGAGTCGAGGCGAGGGTGGTCATGCCTGACGCTTCCGTGAAGCAGGGCTTAGCCGAGCCCGGGTGCGTCGGCTTGACAGCCGGTGAGATGATCCAGTTTGAGCGCTTCGGCTTCGTCCGGGTGGACAGCGCCGACCCCTTCGTGGCTTACTACGCGCACAGATAATTTGAAGATTGAATTTTGGCCGCGTCAGAGTTATCCCATTTATCACAAGGTTTAAAAACAGATGTCCGGTTAAGTGGTATGCACGCCGGAAGGAAATGATATGTCAGGTGATGTGGATCCTTCGAAACCTTTCTACGTCAGGTTCGAGGTCCCGAAGGAGGTCGCGGAAGCGGCCTACGAGGCCCTGAAGATCGCATCCGAGTCAGGAAAGATCAGGAAGGGGACGAACGAGGCAACGAAGTCCATCGAGCGGGGCAGGGCGAAGCTTGTCCTTGTGGCCGAGAACGTCGAGCCCCCCGAGATAGTCGCCCACATCCCCATGCTCTGCGACGAGCGGAAGGCCCCCTTCGTCTACGTCCCCGAGAAGCAGAGACTGGGCCAGGCCGCAGGCTTGATGGTGGGCTCAGCCGCAGCAGCCATCGAGGAGCCGGGGGACGGGGCCGAGCTGCTGGAGGAGATCCTCGCCAAGCTCAAGGAGATCGTAAAGTAGGATGTCCCGAGAGTCCGATGTCCTGACTCCAGCCACCGTGATCCAGATCCTGAGTCGCACCGGGCTAACCGGTGAGGTCATGCAGGTCAGGGTCAGGATTGAGGAGGGCAGGGACAAGGGTCGGATCATCACCAGGAATGTGAAAGGCCCTGTGAGGATCGACGACATCCTCCTCTTGAGGGACACCGAGAGGGAGGCCAGGAAGATCAGGTAGGGTCCGTGATGCCCCAGGTCCACAAGTGCAGCTTCTGCGGCTACGATGTCGCGCCCGGCACCGGTATAAACTTCGTCAGGCGGGACGGAAGGATCCTGAGGTTCTGCTCCAGCAAGTGCAAGAAGAACATGATGAAGCTGAGGCGGGACCCCCGAAAGTATAAGTGGACCAAGTTCTACGTGAAGCGGTAGACTTCCGTTTCTGTTTTTTACACCTCATTGAAGGGGCTGCCCTTCGGAGAATCGACAACTATGCTCATCTCGTTCGACTCTTCGAATCCAAGGGAGAGGAACAACGGCTTCCCCATGTCCGAGGTGTGGAGAGTGACATGGGGCACCCCGATGCTCTCGGCATACTTCATGGAAGCCTGCATGAGTTTGCTGGCAAGACCCTTCCTCCTGTGATCGGGATCCGTATACAAATTGAAAATGTGAGCATATCTCCCTTCCGTGTTCCAGGGTTTAGGTGGGAGATCGTAGAATGAGACGGCGACACCCGCCACAACCTCGTCTGCCTTGGACTCGACTACCCAGACGATAACGCCCTCGTCCTCCATATTTCTCTCGAAGAACTTCTTGTCGAATTCCCTGTACTTACCGTAGTCGAATGAGTCACCTATCATGGAGCGAAACATCCGCCCACGGAAATCCAAGAGGACGGGGATGTCTGACACCTCCCCCCTCCTTATCCGATACATGTCACAACGGAAGTTCTACCAATACGCTATACTAAAAGCTTCGTCGTTCCAATGGCTCGGAACACCCACTTAAGTTTAAAACCACGGACTCCTCCTATAGGAGGGAGCTTTATCATGAGCGGCGGCATGTGGGCGGAGAAGTACAGGCCCCAGACCCTGGACGACATGGTGAACCAGTCCGAGATCATCTCCAGGCTGAAGAACTTCGTGAAGGATAGAAACCTGCCCCATCTCCTCTTCGTGGGACCTGCCGGCGTCGGGAAGACCACCAGCATCCTCGCCTTGGCCCGGGACCTCTATGGCCCAGCGTACCGGAGCTACATCCTGGAGCTGAACGCGAGCGACGAGAGGGGCATCAACGTCATCAGGGAGAAAGTGAAGAACTTCGCCCGGACAGCCTCCATAGCCAGCCAAGTCTCCTTCAAGATCCTGGTCATGGATGAGGCTGACAGCCTGACCAACGCCGCCCAACATGCCCTCCGCCGCACCATGGAGATCTACACACGGACCTGCCGGTTCTGCCTCATCGGCAAATACTCGGAGATCATCATCGACCCCATCCAGAGCCGGTGCAGCATCTTCCGGTTCGCCCCCCTCAGCGAGAGAGACATGAAGGGCTGGATCCGCTCCATCGCCAAGAAGGAGGGAGTCAGCCTCATCGAGGAGGGCCTCGTCGCCATCTACGAGGCCGCCCAGGGGGACCTGAGGAAGGCCACGAACCTTCTCCAAGCGGCCGCGGCGACCCAGAAGGACGAGGTGGACGACATCGTCATCTACAGCGTCCTCGGCAGGGTAAGCCCGGGCAAGGTTAGGGAGCTGCTCAACATGGGTCTCAAGGGGGAGTTCATGGAGGCCCGGAAGATCCTCAGGACCCTCCTCATCGACGAGGGTCTCGCAGCCGACGACATCATCCGTATGATCTACTCGGAGATCATGAGGCTCAGCATACCGGAGAGGTGGAAGGTGAAGCTCTCCGACACGCTCGGCGAGATCGACTACAGGCTCACCCAGGGGGCGAGGCCGGAGATCCAGCTCAGCGCGCTCGTGGCCAATCTCGCCCTCGCCGGGGAAGAGATGGACAGATGACCGAAGAGAACCAACCCTGGACCGCCAGGTTCAGACCTAAAACCCTCGTGGAGCTGGTGGGGAACGAGAGGGCGGTTAGGCAGCTTGAGACTTGGGTCAGGTCCTGGGAGAAGGGAGTCCCCAAGCAGAGGGCCGTCTTCCTCTACGGGCCTCCAGGGGTAGGGAAGACCGTCAGCGTCCTAGCCTTGGCCAACAAACTGGGATACGATGTCATGGAGGTGAACTCCAGCGACTATCGGACCAGGAAGAATCTGGACTCCCTCATCGGCAGGTCCATCCACCAGCGGTTCACCATCACTGGGAGGCGCCGGATGATCCTCTTCGACGAGTTAGAGGGGGTGAGCGGAAGGGAGGATTACGGGGGCATCGGCGCTATAGCCGGCATCATCAAGGCCACCGAGATCCCCGTCGTCCTCATCGCCACCAGCATCAGGGAGAGGTGGGAAGACAAGTTCAGGCCCCTCAGGGACATCTCCCTCCACATCAAGTACAACCCGGTGCCCTTCAGCCAGATCCTCATGAGGCTGAAGGTGATCGTCGAGGAACTGGGGATCTCCGTCGACGAGGAGGTGCTGGAGCTTCTGGCCGACCTCTCCGAGGGGGACCTGAGGTCCACCATCAACGACCTGGAGGCCGTAGCCCGAGGGAAGACCCGGGTGACAATGGAGGACACCCAGAACCTGGCTCAGCGGGACAGGAAAGACTACACCCCCGACGCCCTGGCGAAGATGTTCTCGGCTAAGACCCTCAGGGACGCTAGGAGGGTCGTCTCCTCCGCTCACATCAGCTACGACGACCTATACAACTGGATCTACGAGAACCTCCCCATCGTCCTCGACAACCCCCTGGACCTGGTAGAGGGGATGAACGCCCTAGCAAGAGCTGACATCCACCAGACCCGGGCCAGGAGGACCCAGAGCTACCGCCTCCTAAAGTACATGTTCAACGAGATGACCGGAGGCGTCGCCCTCGCCCGCAGGAACTCCGAGGGTCTGGGCCTCGTCAAGATGGCGAGGCAGAAGATCGCAGAGCAGGGCTTCCCCCCCAGAGACTTCACCATCACCGAGACTCCCGACGGTGTCATGATCAAACCCAACAGATACCTGAAGAACGACTGGAGGAGGGTGAACGAGGCCGTGAGGTCGATGGGGGCAGTCTGGGTCCGGAGAGGGGGGTGCTGGAACCTCCCCTACTTCAGGTCCCCCCAGCAGGTCTGGCGCTACAGGAGAACCTGGCAAAGCCGGCGCCGGAGGAGGAGCCTCGCCGCCCGGGTGGCGGAGAAGTGCCACGTCTCCTCCCATGAGGCGGTGGCCGAGGTGATCCCCCTGCTGAAGGTAATCTTCGAGGAGGACCCCTTCATGGCGGGGGACATCGCCGGATGGCTCGGGTTGGAGGACGGAGAAGTCAAGTGGCTGAAGACCTGAGCAGCGGTCATTGAGGCCATTAGGGACTCTGCCAATAAACATTCATGAAGGATATTTTGACCCAGAAAATTCGGTGGTTCTACTCTTCCTCTTCCTTCCTGCTCAGGCTGAAGTAGAGCTCGTCGTACTCAGTCTTGACGGCCTCCAGCCTGTTCTTCAGCTTTAAGGTGAGCTCCGCTATCTCCTCGTATGAGGCCTGGGCCTCCCTCACCAGATCCCCCAAATGCTGCATCCTGGACGGGGTCATCCCTCGGGCCTCGGACTGCTGCCCCTCCCTGAGGTCCAAGATAGTCTGGATGATCTCGGAGGGGTCTGTCTTTATCGTCCTGCACAGGCTGAAGTAGAGCTCGTCGTACTCAGTCTTGACGGC
>CP070640.1:915326-927483 GCA_020354065.1 Candidatus Bathyarchaeota archaeon | reverse complement strand
GTTCAACGGGGACCTCGCAACGGTCATGGGCAAGCCCTATCATGAGGCTCGTGGGGATTTGATGAGTCTCCCAGGCGTCGGGCCGAAGACGGCAGATGTGGTTCTGATGTTCGTGGCGGGTAAGAAGATTGTGCCCGTAGATCGCCACATATTCAGAGTAGCTAAACGTCTACGGTTAGTACGAGAGAAGGCCTCCTATGATGAGGTCAGAGAGGTCCTTGAGGCAGCTTCCCCCGAGGGGAGACACGAGGATATACACGTATTCCTCATCCGGTTCGGGCGTGAGACCTGCCGAGCACGGATTCCCAGGTGCTCCGAATGTTTCTTAGAGGACCTATGCCCCTTTCCAGAAAAAACATCTGAATGAGTCTGAATGTGTGCTTGCAAGCCATTTTCATCGAGCAAACACCCAGAGAAACCCATCGGAAGGCTTAAACTAAATTACGTCCGCTAGACAGGGGTTTCTCACGATTTTAATTATTTTCTCACAATACGAATCCTTTAAATCCCGGTCGCGTTGTTTCTTAACAGCTAATCGAAAACAGGGTTGACGATTGAATGCCCAGGGTGAGGTCACCGAAACGCGGCTCGAAGGCCTTCTCTCCCAGAAAGCGAGCCAAGAGCATCAACGGTAAAGTAAATTTCTGGCCCGAAGCAAGCGGCGAACCCCACCTCCTGGGCTTTACAGGCTTCAAAGCCGGCATGACACACGTGTTCGTCATCGAGGATAGGGGCCGCTCCCCCGACTTCGGGAACGAGGTGAAGAGTGCTGCAACGGTGATAGACACACCCCCCATGATGGTCGTGGGCCTGAGAGGATACGAGAAAACCTTTGACGGGTTGTTCCCCCTGACAGAGGCTTGGTTGAAAGACATTCCCATAGACCTCTACAGGCGGGCTAAGACCCATGGTGGGGATGGACCAGAGCCTGCCCTGAAGAAGCTTGAGGAACAGGTCGACAGAGTCGTCCAGGTCAGAGTCCTTGCCGCTACCCAGCCGAGGTTGGCGGAAGTTGAGAAGAAGAAGCCCGACCTCGTGGAGATCGCCGTCGGCGGGGGGTCGATAAAAGAGCAGCTGGATTACGCAAAGGAGCTCTTGGGGAAGACGGTGAGCATCTCGGACATCTTCAATGCTGGTGAATCCATCGACGTGATCGGAGTCACCAAGGGCAAGGGGTTCCAGGGCCCGGTCAAGAGATGGGGCATCAGGATTCTCCAGCACAAGTCCCGGAAGACAAGGAGGGGCGTGGCATCGATTGGCCCTTGGAAGCCTCGGAGGGTCATGCCCGGCGTCCCGAGAGCGGGCCAGATGGGCTTCCACAACAGGACAGAGTATAATAAGAGGGTCCTCCTCATGGGCTCGGATGGAGATCGGGTCACGCCAAAGGGGGGCTTCAAGAACTACGGTGAGGTGCGAGGCGACTACCTGCTCCTCAAGGGAAGCGTCATGGGCCCCCCCAAGAGGCTGATCAAGCTCCGGAAAGCTGCGAGGAAGTCACGATACCCCTTGGAGCCTCCCCAAGTCACATACCTGAACATCGAGTTCTCCAAACAGTTGGAGGACGACTAGGATGAGCGTCCCTGTCTTCAATCTAGATAACGAAAAGACGGGGGAGGTAGAGCTCCCTAAGATCTTCAGCACCCCCTTCAGGCCAGACGTCATCAGGAGAGCCGTCATCGCCCAGCAATCCCACGGATTCCAACCCCAGGGGAGGGACCCTATGGCTGGCAAGAGGACAACGGCTGAGTCTTGGGGCGTTGGGCGGGGGATGTCAAGAGTTCCAAGGCTCAGGGGGAGCAGCAGGGCCGCCTTCGGGGTGAGCACGGTCGGAGGCCACCAAGCGTTCCCCCCCAGATCGGAGAAGAACATCAGGAAGGAGATCAACAAGAAGGAGAGGCGCCTCGCAATCCGCTCGGGAATCGCCGCCACGGCGAGCAGGGACATCGTCTCAAGCCGCGGTCACATCATCGAACCCATCAGCCAGCTGCCACTCATCTTAGAGGACGGGCTCCAATCTCTGACAAAGACCAGGGAAGTCAAGGAGCTATTCGTGAGACTAGGCCTCTGGCCAGACGTGCAGAGAGCCGACCGGAAGAAGATCAGGGCCGGGAGGGGGAAAACCCGTGGGCGGAGGAGGAAGGTCGGAAAGGGGCCCCTAATCGTGATCTCTGAGGATCTCGGCATCGTTAAGGCGGCCTCTAACCTCCCGGGGGTGGATGTGGTGACGGTCGAGGATCTGAACGCCGATCTGCTGGCCCCCGGAGCTCATCCTGGTAGGCTTGTTGTCTGGGCCGAATCGGCGTTCAAGGCGTTGGACGAGGCCTGGGGAGGTAGATGAGATTGAAGCCCCACGATGTGATCCTCTACCCCCTCATGACTGAGCGCTCCATATACATGATTGAGAACGAGAACAAGCTTGTCTTCGTCGTCAACCGCAAGGCCAACAAGCAAGACATCTCCAATGCCATGCAGGCTCTCTACGGGGTGGAGGTGGATGCGGTGAACACACTCATCAGCCGGAAGAGCACCAAGAAGGCCTTCGTCAAACTCAAGGAAGGATACGACGCCTCCGACCTCGCAATCAGGCTGGGCATACTGTAGGGATGAAAAATGGGTAAGAAGCTAAAGGTCCAGAGGAGGGGTAGGGGGACTCCAACATTCAAGGCGAAAAAGACGGGGAAGATCGCCCCTACCCGCTACCCCATCCAAGGGGAAGAGGCACTGAATGGCGTGATAAGAGATCTCCTGCACGAGCCTGGCCGTGGGGCTCCATTGGCCTACGTAGAGCTTGAGGGGGGAGCAGGGTACTTCACTGCCGCCCCTGAAGGGGTACACATCGACCAGAGCGTCAGCCTAGGACCGGGCGCACCACTGAAGATTGGCAACGTCCGCCCCCTCGGCAAGATACCGGAGGGCACGATGGTGTGCAACGTCGAGCTGAGGCCTGGGGACGGGGGGAAGCTTGCTAGGAGCTCGGGGAGCTTCGCGATCGTCGTCGCCCACATTGGAGACAAGACGACTCTCAAGCTGCCTTCCAAGAAGAGCATCGAGGTAAACGACAACTGCAGGGCGACCATCGGCATCGTCTCCGGAGGAGGCCGGAAGGAGAAGCCCTTCATGAAGGCCGGGGAGAAGCACTACGCCAAGAGGGCCAAGGGTCAGATCTACCCGGTGACGAAGGGAGTCAAGATGACGGCCGCCTCCCACCCCCACGGAGGGGGGCGTCACAGACGACCCGGGAAGTCCACGACCGTCTCAAGGCACGCCCCGCCCGGCAAGAAGGTAGGGCTCATCGCCGCCAGAAACTCGGGGAAGAAGAAGAGGAGGAGAAGGTCCTAGCCCAAACCCCTTATATAGCAGCGGGATATTGGAGAGGTTGAAATGCCGAAGGAATTCCTGTACAGGGGCCGCAACGACGAGGAGATCAAGGCCCTGTCAATGGACGAGTTCATTAGGCTGCTTCCCGCCAGGATGAGGAGGAGCCTCCGCAGGGGCATCTCGGACAGCCAGCGCATCGTGATTGAGAAGATCAGGATCTGGACGCTCGACAAAAAGCCCGTGAGGACCCATGCGAGGGACCTGATCATACTCCCAGAGATGATAGGGAAGACGGTCCAAGTCTTCAACGGACAGGAATTCGTCGAGGTCAAGCTGGATCTGAAGAAGGTGGGACACTACCTAGGAGAGTATGCCGTCACAAATAAGCCCGTCCGCCATGGCCGACCCGGCATAGGCGCTTCTAGGAGCTCGATGTATATCCCCCTGAAATGATAATGGCTCTTTCTTATGGGCCTGTTATGTCTCTATCTGTTGCGAAGTAGTTTTTTTCTCAAATAACCCGTAAAAAACGTCTGGTACAAATACTCTTTCTATAAATCGACTTTATTTGACCCTTCTTCTCCAGTCAAAAAGGTTTTTATAAGAATTGATGTTTTATGCTGGCGTACGGTGCGTATATGCCGTCGTGGAAGTACTCTATTCGAGGGCTCGACCCTGACAGGACCGCGATTGCTAGCGGAAGGGATCTGAGGATATCCCCTAAAGCGGCCAGGGAGATCTGCCACTACATCAAAGGGATGAGACTAGACAAGGCCAAGGAGACCCTGCAAGAAGTCGTTGAGCTGAAGAGGTCAGTCCCCTACTTCAGGCACCGGAAGAAGGTTGCTCACCGGAGAGGGGTACAGGGTTTCGATGCCGGCAGATTCCCTAAGAAGGCTGCCGGGGAGGTCCTGAAGCTGCTGGGCCAGGTGGAGGCCAACGCGGAGTTCAAGGGCCTCTATACGGACCGTCTCAAGATCATCCACATCGCGGCCCACAGGGGCCGCGTCATCAGGGACTATATTCCCAGAGCATTCGGCAGGTCCTCGCCCCACTTCAATCATCTGACCCATGTCGAGGTCGCCGTTGAGGAGATTTGATGTCGGTAGTCAAGCGGATAATCAAGGATAACATCGAGAGGGTTAAGGTAGACGAGCTCCTCGCTAATGAGTACGAGCAGGCCGGATACGGCGGCATAACCCTCACCAAGACCCCCCTCGGCACCCAGATAAACCTCTACGCCATGAGGCCTGGCAGGGTGATAGGGAAGAGAGGTCGAGCCATAAAAGAGGCGTCCGAGCGCTTGGAGAACGAACTCGGGATTCCCAACCCTCAGATCACAGTCGTTGAGGTGGAGGTCCCGGAGCTCAACCCCAGGATCATGGCCGCCAGAATCGCCAACGCCCTGGAGCGAGGCGTCCACTACCGGAGGGCTCTGTTTTGGTCCCTCAGGAGGACCATGGAGTCGGGGGCGATCGGCTGTGAGATCTTGCTCAAGGGGAAGCTCAGGAGCGACAGGGGGCGCTACGAGAAGGTGAGCGAGGGATACATACCAAAGTCTGGCGACCCCGCCCTGAAAAACGTCAAGAGCGCCGTGATCCATGTCAAGCAGAAGAAGGGCACATTCGGGGTCACTGTGACCATCGTCCCCCCCGAGGCCAAGTTCCCGGACAAGGTGGATCTGAGCAACCTGCCGGTCATCGAGTATCCAGAGGAGGAGATCGAGCTCCCGGAGGGTGTGGAGCCCGAACTTCCAGAAGCGGAAGCTGAGGTGGTGCCGACTGAGATTATATCCGCTGAGGAGACGACACCCGAAACTTCAACCGAGGCGGAGGTTGAGATACCAGAAACGGTGGAGACTGACCCAACTCCAGACCTCGAGGAAAAAGAGAAGGTTCCGGTTGAAACAGAGGTGGAGGCTGAACCAGCAGAAGTTCCACCGATCGAACAGGCAACTCCCGAACCGGTTCCAGAACCCGGTGAAACTAAAGCTACAGAGGAGTCGAAAGATAAACCCGAAAAAGAACAGGAAGAAACCGCGACACCTGATTCACCTTCCCCAGAAGTCGAGCCCGAAGCTGCCTTAGACTCGAAGGTTGACGAAGAGACCGGGAAAAAAGAAGACGCCGAGGTAGCGCAAGCCTCCGAAAAGGAAGCCAAGGGGGAAGAGGAGGAGTAGGCGTTGCCCAATCTGAGGATGGACCAGATCAGGGAGATGTCACACGAACAGCGGGAGAGGAGGCTTGACGAGTTGAGGACCGAGCTCTCAAAGCTCAGAACCATGATAAGCGCCGGGGGCTCGGTCGAGAACCCGGGCAGGGTCAGGGCCCTCCGGAGGACGATCGCCAAGATTCTGACCGTGGCAAGGGAGGAGGAGCCGAAAGAATGACCGCTATAAACCCGAGGAATCTCCTGCGACACGAGCTAGTAGGTCTAGATGTGGCCGTTGTCAGGAGCACGAACAGATCAAATGTTTCGATCACTGGAAAGATCGTCGACGAGAGCCGAAACACCCTAAAGATCGAGCACGAAGGCAGGGTAAAGACCATTGAAAAGAAGAGCTCAGTCTTCAGGTTCAGGCTCCCGGAAATGGAGGTCGAGGTCGTTGGAAAGGCCTTGGTGGGCAGACCCGAGGACAGGGTGAAGAACAAGGCGAAGAGGAGATGGTGAGGCGATAGGCATTGATGAGTTTTAAACAGCCCGAAACGGTCTGCGACGACGTTAACTGCCCCTTTCACGGCGCCCTGAGCCTCAGGGGGAGGATGATGGTGGGGACTGTGGTCAGCGACCGTATGCAGAAATCCGTGGTTGTCAGCATCGAGTACACCAAGTACTACCCCAAATACGAGCGCTATGCGAGGATGAACAGTAGGATAACCGCCCACAACCCCCCCTGTATCAACGCTAAGGAGGGTGAGAAAGTGAAGATCGCGGAGTGTCGTCCCCTCAGCAAGACAAAGTCGTTTGTGGTCGTGGAGAAGGAGTAGGGGACAGATGTCAAAGAGATTAAAACGCAGGATAGGGATGAGGCGCCGAATTTCCACGGGCCTCGTCACGGGGAGCATGCTCGACCGCGCTGACAACACCGGAGCCAGGAAGCTCAAGCTCATCCAGGTGGTGGGTTACAAGGGGGTACGCCGGAGACTGCCTCACGCCGGTGTTGGGGACCTCGTCGTCGTCTCCTGCAGGGAGGGGACCCCTGAGATGAGGCGCCAGCTCTTTAACGCGGTCATCATCAGGCAGAGGAAGCCCTATCCGAGAAAGGACGGCTCCTGGATCCAATTCGATGACAACGCGGCTGTGATTCTCACCCCGGACGGTGATATGAGGGGCTCAGATGTCAAGGGCCCCGTTGCCCGTGAGGCCGTGGATCGCTGGCCCCGCCTCAACAACATAGCCCGGATGGTGGTGTGAAGGTGAGGAAAAAGGGGATCGTCAAACCTGGCAAGAGCCGGAAGAAGAGATTCAACGCACCTAACCACATCAAGAGGAAGTTTCTTTCCGCTCCTCTATCTCCGGCCCTCAAGAGTCAACACGGCGCCCGTTCTATGCCGGTGAGGACCGACGACACTGTCCAGATCACAAAGGGCGATCGGAAGCTGACGGAGGGGAAGGTGCTCAGAGTCGACACAAAGCGGGGAAAGCTGTACATCGAGGGCGTGACCCGCAACAGGATGGATGGCTCAAGCGTCCAGATCCCCATCAGGCCGGAGAATGTCATGATCACCAGATTAAACCTCGACGATAGACGAAGGCGGGCCAAGTTGGAGCGCCGGGGCTTCGAAGCGAAAAGGGAGGGTGGCTGAGCCTTGGGAAAGAAAGGGCCTACAAAGCACATGAAGCGGGAGATGTCCCCCAAGTTCTGGCCGATCCACAGGAAAGAGGCGGTCTGGGCGGCCAAACCCAGCCCGGGCCCCCACAGGGCGAAGGTCTCGATGCCCCTGTTGGTAACAGTCCGAGACTTCCTAGGCCTGGCTCAGACGGCGAAAGAGGCAAAGACGGTCATCAAACAGGGGAAGGTTAGAGTGGATGGGAAGACCCGCCGGGATGAGCGCTTCTCAATAGGCCTCATGGACGTCGTGGAGCTGCCGGAAGCAGACCAGCGCTTCAGGGTCCTCCCAGAGCATGGCGGAAGGTTCACACTGCATCCCATTAGCAAGGAAGAAGCTGTGTTCAAGCTCTGCAGGATCACCGGGAAGACCACGGTGAGGAAAGGGACGGCCCAGCTGAACCTCCACGACGGCAGAAATGTGCTGCTGGAGGATGGTGGGGGCGCATATGAGGTCAATGACATCGTCAAGCTCAACATCCCCGAGCAGGAGATCACCGATCACATCCCATTCAAACCAGGCGTCAGGGCCATCATCACAGGTGGCAGGTCTCAGGGGCGGTTCGGGATTCTCATCGTCCTCGGCTCTGAGCCCGGAGACAAGAGGACGGCCACGATCCGGACGCAGGAAAACGAGGACATACGGACCCTCGCCAGCTACGTTTTCGCCGTCGGCACCGATACACCCATGATATCGCTACCAGGGGTAGACTGAATTGGATGAGGCCTCTTCCGAGGACATTAAAGACGAATCAACACCCGACGAGGATGTTCATGAGGTAGACGAGGAAGCCTCGCTAGAAAAAAGGGAAACAGAGGCCAATGAGGCCACCCCAGTAATAGTTGAAGCTGAGGATGAGGGAGAGGCGGGAGACACCGAGGAGATCGAGAGAGCGAAGCCAAGGATAGAGAAGCCCGGTTCCATGCGAGATCTCAAGATCGGTAAGGTGGTCGTGAACATAACCACCGGGCAGTCCGGTGAACCCCTGGAAAAGGCCATGACCATCCTGGAGAATCTCACAGGTCAGAGGCCCTGCACGAGGAGGGCCAAGCAGACAATTCGCACCTTCGGGATCCGCAGGAACGAGCCAATCTCCTGCATGGTGACCCTCCGAGGCTCGAAGGCGGAGGAGTTCCTCAGGAAGACATTCCTGGCCGTGGGCAACAGGATCAATCCGCGCAGCTTCGACAGGAGCGGGAACTTCGCCTTCGGCATCAGGGAGCACATCGACATCCCGGGCGAGAGGTACGACCCCAACCTGGGCATCGTGGGCATGGACGTTATGGCCACCGTTGAGAGGCCTGGCTACAGGGTCTCCCGCCGGCGGAGGGCGAGGTCCAAGGTGGGGACGAGCCACAGGGTCACCCGGGAGGAATCAATCGAGTTTATAAAGCAGAGCTTCGGTGTAGAGGTGAGACTCGCCAGTGAGTGAGAGGAAGGAGCGGAGCTACGGTAAGGGCAGCAGGCAGTGCATCCGCTGCGGCACCTTCGACGGCCTCATCAGGCGATACGGCCTCAACATATGCAGGCAGTGCTTCAGGGAGGTCGCAGAGGAGCTCGGCTTCAAGAAGTATAGGTGAGAATGATGGACCCGCTGGTCAACGCGCTCAACACGATCCTCATCCACGAGGAGAGACACAAGAAGGAGTGCATCATCTGCCCAGCCTCGAACCTCGTGGGGCGAGTTCTCAGAATCTTCCAGACAAGGGGGTACATCGGGGAGATCGAGTTCATCGACGATGGACGACAGGGGAAGTTCCGCGTCCAGCTCTTCGGCCGGATCAACGACTGCAAGGCGGTACAGCCAAGGTATTCGGTGAAGGAGAAGGGCATCGAGAAGTACGAGAAAAGGTTCCTCCCGAGCCGTAACCTCGGCATTCTCATTCTCTCCACGCCCAATGGAGTCATCACCCACGAGGAGGCCAAAGAGCAGAACACGGGCGGAAGGGTCCTGGCCTACGTCTACTAGGTGATTGAAATGGCTGCCACCATCATTGAGAACAACCTCGAGATCCCCGAGGAAGTTGTCCTCACCCTGGAGGGCAGCAATGTAACAGTGTCGGGCGAGAAGGGTCAGGTGACCCGGGATTTCAGCCATACCAGGCTCAACATTGATCACGCAGGGAACAACCTGAAGATCTGGGCGGTGAACCCCAGAAAACGAGAGGCAGCCCTCGTCAACACCATCTCTGCCCATGTCAGGAACATGATCAGAGGGGTGACCCGCGGGATCACCTACAAGATGAAGATCGTCTTCGTCCACTTCCCCATGACCGTCCGTGTACAGGGAAGGAAGCTCATAATCCAGAACTTCATAGGTGAGCGGAAAAATCGTGAGGCCAAGATCGTGGGCGACGTCAAAGTCACCGTCCAAGGGGAGGATATAATAGTTGAGGGCGTGGACATCGAGAAGGTGGCGCAGACCGCAGCCAACATCCAGAGGGCGACAAGGATCAGAAGGAAGGACCTCCGGAAGTTCTTGGACGGCATCTACGTCTACAGTAAGGAGTGAGTTGCGATGGCCAGTGAGGCGGAGCGAAAAAGGCTGATGAAGATCAAGAAACGGATGGCCCAGAAGAGGCCGAAGTTCGCAAAATTCGAGTCCTGGAGGCTGGCACGCCTCAAGGACCACTGGCGCAGGCCCACCGGCATCGACAATAAGATGAGGCAGAAGAGGAAGGGCTGGCCGAAGACTGTGAATGTCGGCTACGGCTCCCCCAAATCCGTTCGGAATCTCCACCCCTCAGGCTACGAGGAGGTTGCCGTCTACAACATAGGGGACCTCACCATAGTGGACCCCGAGACCCAGGTCGCGAGGATCGGCGCCTCCGTGGGCAAGAAGAAGAGAATGGCTATCGTGGAGGAGGCGGCTAGCCTTGGAATTAGAGTCCTCAATCCGGGTGTGATCGAGCCTGAGGAGGAGGAGTTCGAGGAAGAGCTTGAGCTCGAGGAAGAGGACTTCGAAGAAGACCTTACGCTCGACGAGTCTGAGGACGAGGAGCAGGAGGATGAGGAGCCATGAACTTGAAGAACCAGAGGCGGCTCGCAGCGAGCGTGCTCAAAATCGGAGTCAACAGGGTTTGGATCGACCCCGAGAGCGCTGATGAGGTCGAGGCCGTCATCACCCGCCAGGAGATCAAGAAGCTCATCAATGAGGGAGTGATCCAGGCGCTGCCCGAGAAGAAGACCAGCAGGGGGAGGGCGAGGGAGAGGAATGCCCAGAGGAAAGCCAAGAGGCGCAGGGGAGCGGGCACGAGGAAGGGCGCCAAGTTCTCTGTGGTCCCCCGTAAGACTCGCTGGCAGAACAGGATCCGGGCCCAGAGGAAAAAGCTCAGGAGCCTCAGGGACAGGAGGATCATCACCGTCAGCACCTACCGGCTTCTCTACAGGAAAGCCAAAGGAGGCGAGTTCAGGAGCTTGGCTGAGGTGGAGAGGTACATCACAGAGAACAACTTGAGGAGGAGGACCTTTGGCTAAGGGTCCAAGATATAGGGTGCCATACAGAAGGCGGAGGGAGGCTAAGACCAACTACAAAGCTAGAAGAGTCTTGGCAACATCTAAAAAGCCCCGGTTCGTCGTCCGCCCCTCCAACAAGAACATCACAATCCAGCTCGTGACCTCCAAGATAGAGGGGGATGTGATCCACACCCAGGCATCATCAGCTGAACTTGACAAGTATGGATGGCTAGGAGGGAGGAAGAACACGCCCGCAGCCTATCTACTGGGACTTCTTGCAGGGAAGAAGGCCATCAGGGAGGGCATTGAAGAAGCAAACCTGGATATTGGCCTAAGCAGGCCGACGAAGGGAGCCAAGGTCTTTGCAGCGGTGAAAGGGGCCTTGGATGCCGGTCTTGTGATCCCCTGCGACAGCGATATCCTTCCTGAACCCGGCAGGATCCAAGGCGAGACGATAGCTCGATTTGCGCAGGTGATCGAAGACCCTCAAGAGTACGAGCGCATGTTCTCGGGATACTTGGGAAGGGAGCAGAGCCCGCAGCAGCTACCTGACCACTTCAAAACCGTCATGGCGGCGATAGAGGAGGGCTTCCAAGAATGAGCCAGAGAAGGAGACCCCGAGAGGATCCACTTGAGAGCTGGGTGCCCAAGACCCAGCTGGGAAGGATGGTCCGCGAGGGGCAGATATCGTCAATCTTCGAGATCTTCGAGGAAGGCCACAAGATCAAAGAGGTCGAGATCGTTGACATCCTTATCCCGGATCTCAAGGACGATGTGATAGACATCAACCTCGTCCAGAAGCAGACCGACGCAGGGGAACGCTCTAGGTTCAGAGCCATCGTCGCCGTGGGAAACGAGGACGGGCTGATCGGCCTCGGAGCTGGTAAGGCTAGGAGGGTCAGGAACGCCATCGAGAAGGGGATCAGAGATGCCAAGCTGAACATCTATCCGATTCGCAGGGGCTGTGGCAGCTGGGAATGTGACTGCGGAGAGCCCCACACCATCCCGTTCAAAGTTCAGGGTAAGAGCGGGAGCGTCGTGGTCACCCTGATACCTGGGACGAAGGGCCTCGGCCTCGTGGCGGGCGACACTGCCAAGAGGGTTCTTGCTCTGGCAGGGGTCAAGGACTGCTGGTCCAAGTCAATAGGGGCGACCAAGACCACGACCTCCTTCTCCTTGGCGACATTCGAAGCCCTGAAGAACACCGTGAAGCTCATGACTCCATCGGACTGGTCGATTTAAATGGAGAGAAAGTGTCTACTCGCCATCCGCATAAGGGGTGGAGTCAACGCCTCGACAAGGGTTGAGGACACTCTGAGGATGCTCAGGCTGGACAGGAACAACACCTCCACCCTGTTGGACGAAAGGACTGAATACAAGGGGATGCTCCAGAGAGCGAAGGACTATGTTACATGGGGCGAGCCCACCGTTGAAACCATACAGTTGGTTTTAGAGAAGAGGGGGAGAGCTGTGGGAGACAGCCCCATTGATGACACCACTGTAACAGCCCTTGGTTATGACAACATAGCCTCTTTAGCCATGGCTCTTCATTC
>CP070640.1:891742-915226 GCA_020354065.1 Candidatus Bathyarchaeota archaeon | reverse complement strand
AAGTTTTATTGCGCAGAGGTCGCCGCACATGCTGCAGCCCTCCTCGGCGGGGTCCCCCGGCGACCTCTCCTCCCGTATCCTCCTCGCCTTCCGGGGATTCAGGGCGAGGCCGATCTGCCGCTCCCAGTCGAACATGGAGCGGGCCTCGGACATGCCGTAGTCCCACTCCAGTGCGATGTCCTTCCTCCTCACCAGATCCCCGGCATGGGCGGCTATCTTCGTGACGACGACCCCCTCCCTCACGTCCTCAGCGGCGGGGAGGCCGATGTGCTCGGTGGGAGTCACGTAGCAAAGGTAGTCAGCCCCGGCCATGGCAGCCACCGCACCCCCGATGGCGCCGACTATGTGATCGTAACCGGGTGCGATGTCTGTCACGAGGGGGCCCAGGACGTAGAAGGGCGCGCCCTTGCAGACCGACTTCTCGAGCCTCACGTTGGCTGCGATCTCGTCCAGGGGGACGTGGCCCGGCCCCTCCACCATGGCCTGGACGCCCGCGGCCCTCGCCCTCTCCACCAGCTCGCCGACGATGATGAGCTCGTGGATCTGGGGCCCGTCCGTTGCGTCGTGGATGCACCCGGGCCTGAGGCCGTCGCCGAGGCTCAGGGTGACGTCGTGCTCCCTGGCGATCTCGAGGAGGTAGTCGTAGTTGGAGTATAGGGGGTTCTCCTCGCCGGTGTGGAGTATTAGGGCGGTCAGGAACGTGCCGCCCCTGCTGACTATGCCCATGAGGCGTTCCTGGGCGATCACCCTCTCGACGCTCTCCTTCGTGACGCCGCAGTGGACGGTGATGAAGTCCACGCCGTCCCGGGCGTGCCTCTCGATCACGTTGAACATGTCGTCCTCCGTCATGTCGACTATCGCCCCGTGCCTCTCCTGGGCCTCGATGGCGGCCTGGTAGATGGGCACCGTGCCCAAGGGCACCCTGGTCTCCTTCAGGATCATCCTTCGGATGGCGTCTATGTCGCCCCCCGTGCTCAGATCCATGATTGTGTCTGCCCCGGCCTCCTCCGCGACTCTCGCCTTCTCCAGCTCAGCGTCCATGTCGCAGATGTCCCTGGAGGTCCCTATGTTCGCGTTGACCTTGATGGCCAACCCCTCGCCGATCCCGAGGGGAATGGCATCCCTGCCCAGGTTGTTCGTGATCACGATCCTCCCCCGAGCGACCCCCCGCATGACGAACTCGGGGGTGACCCTCTCCAGCTCCGCGATCCTCCTCATCTCCTCGGTTATCACTCCCTTTCGGGCGCTCTCAATCTGTGTGGTCAAACCTTTCACCTCTCATATATGATATCAAAAAAGGGGCTGAGACCCCGTCTGGCATCTTCAAAGCCTGATCACCACGTCCATCCTCAAGGCCAGCTCCTCCATCCGCTCCCTCTCGTCCCTCGACAGACCTGTTCCGAGGTCCTCCCCCAGCTTGTCGCCCAGGTAGCCATTGGCGACGACGGTCTCGGCAATCTCTAGTGCCCTCCAAAGCCTCTCGAGGTCTCCTCGCTGAAGGTAGATGGATATGTCGTTGACGAAAAGGGTGCGGCTGGGCTCTTCTTCGAAGGCCTCGAGCAGCCCATCGACTTCACGCATGTTGTGTTCTGCCAGCTGGAGAAGCTCCTCGGCGGTCCTCGCCGAGAGCCTGGGGGTCCTTATGTCGTCCGACCCGAGGCATCGAACATCGTACTCGTCGGCTTCCGCCAGGGTGCCGCCCACGGGGCTCCCGTTCACGTCCACAGCCCCTGGAGCCATGTCGATGACGGTGACGCCCTCCAGGCCCATCTCTAGTGCCTCCTCGAGGAGACGCCTGGTGAGCCTGGTCTTCCCGGCTCCCGCGTCTCCCGCGATGAGGGTTCTCCTGCCCACGATCTCACTCATCGAAGTACCTGGCAAATCCAACGCCTCTCAGGGCCTTCAGGATGACGAAGCCCAGAACGCTTCCGGGTATGCTGCTCGCCGCGAAGGCCGCCCAGAAGAAGTACATGGTCAGGGGATGCCCCTGCATCGGCGCCAGTATGAGGGCGCTCAGGGTCGCTCCTATGGCCACGGTCCCCAGGGGCTCAGCGATGGCGGCGAGGTCCGTCCTCTTCACGTATCGGTGTGTCAGACCCACCACGACTGCTCCCGGGATCCCCCCCGGGAAGGCGTACAGGGTCCCCATGTTCAGGACGTTCCTTACGACGCCGGTGGCCAGCGCCATGAGGGCTGCGTACCATGGGCCGACCAAGACCCCCAATATGCCGTTCACCATGTGCTGGGCGGGGAAGCACTTGGTCGTCCCCAAGGGTATGTAGAAAGGGCTGAGCACAACCGTCACGGCGACCATGACAGCCGAGAAGGCGATCTTCTTCGTCGATATGGCTCCGCCCGGCTCACGTCTCTCCGAGGCCGATGCCTTGTCCTCGAGGTTAGAGACTAGGCCAGGAGGTGCTCCCGAGAATTCCCCGTAGTTTATGTCCATCTGTCTTTTCCCTCCGCCGGCATTACCCGGATCAGGTTCAAAGGGTCGACGCCGACCGTCCTCTCAGCCGGGCTACCGCCCAGCTCCCCCTTCCCCTTATGTCTCTGTTGCCCCAATATAAGTTTAGTCGCGAAGATGAAAGAAGTGACAGAATAGGGTTTGATGCGATAATGATGGTGAAACGGAAGGCCAGGATCGAGGGATTCGATAATTCCACGGGTGGAATAGAGTGTTAGGGTCGGAACAGCCTGTACAGCCCGCAAAGGATTGGGAAGTTTGTGTTCGCGATGCGCGCGCACGTAGTAAACCAAAAATTGGATATTCGCTCTCTTTTTCTATTAACTATCGATTCCTTATGTTTTTCCTTCCTCGGAAGGAGTCCTTATTGCCCGAAGCCTCAACATTGTAAACGACGCCCTGGTCAGGCGCTCATCTCCGATTCGATCACGAGTTCCGATAATATTACCTCCGAGCCGTTCCGCCCCCGAAAGGACTCATGACGGGCTAGGGCTTATATATATACGGCTATTTATTCAAATTGAACGAGAAATGGCTCCCCTCACCTCATGGGATATTATTATCGGCCTAGCCGCGATCGCCGTAGCGGCTTTCTCCATCTACATGTTCATCAGGGCAAGCAACGGATCCTTCAAAGAGAAGAGAAAGGAGCCCATCAGAGACATCGAGAGTGAGTTCACATCATCCTTCCGCATTTCACCTCCCATAAGAGATAGAAATCTTAGGGTTCCCGGGGTCGACCGCCACCTCAGGCCTTCCGAAATACAGAAAGCCCGTAGCGAAATCAGGACCCTCACGCTGCAGAGTGAGCTCCTCAGCATGATGCTGAAACGCCTATTCGAGGCCGAGGACGAGGGAGAGATCACCCGGGAGGAGCGCCTCAGCCTGTCGAAAGGCTATGAGAGCGACCTCAAGAGGATCTCGGAGCGGTTGAAGAGGGCCGAGCTCATCGCCACCCTCCACGAGTTGGAGATCGTCAGGGAGGACATCCTGAAGAAGTACGAGGCGACCTTGAACAGCACCCAGAGCCGCATCGACTCGATACTCAAAGAGCTTGGCATGGAGAAGAGGAGGGAAAGGATGGAGAGGGCTCCCAGAAGAATCCAGCCCCCTGAAGAAGAGGAGGAGACCCCCGAGGAGGCCGAGGAGGAGAAGCCCAGGGCGAGAAGGCCCAGATCTGACGTGGAGACGAGGCTGGAACAGCTCCGCAGCGAGGTCCTCAAGGAGCTGGAAGAGCTGGACAAGCTGGAACTGGAAGCCTGAGGACGACAGATGAGCTGGGTAGACCGGGCCAAGAGCAGGGCAGCGGAGGCTGCGGCGGATCGAATAAAGAATGGGAGCATCATCGGCCTAGGGAGCGGCAGCACAGCTAGGCACCTCATCCGGATCATCGGGAAACACCTCAACTCCGGCAAGCTGACAGAGATAAAAGGAATCCCCACAAGCATCCAGACATCAGCGGACGCCAAAGAGGCGGGCATATCCCTCACAACCCTGGACGAATATCCTGAGGTGGACATATCCATCGACGGGGCTGACCAGATCGACAACAGCCTCGACGCCATCAAAGGTGGAGGCGGGGCCCTTCTCAGGGAGAAGGTAGTGGCCTCAGCATCCAAGGAATACATCCTCATCGCCGATCAGCGAAAACTCACAAGCCGGCTCGGAGAGGGCTGCCCCCTTCCAATCGAGGTCCTGCCCTTCTCCCTGGGAGCTGTCATCCGGAAGATTGAGGCCCTCGGAGCCTCCGTAAAAGTCAGGATCAGTGAAGAGAAATCGGGCCCTGTTGTAACGGACAACGGGAATTTCATCTTGGATGCGACCTTTGGATTCATCGCGCAAGCTAGAAACCTCGAAGAAGAGCTGAAGACCATTCCCGGGGTACTCGAAACCGGGTTATTCCTCGGCTACGCCGATGAAGCCTACATTGGTACCCCCGATGGTGTCCAGAAGCTGCTGAGAAAATGAGAATAAATCAGCTTGTAAACGTCCAATAATTATATCCGATATCTCTCTAGCTCTTCATCTGAGATAGAAACCACCTTGACTCTCTTCACATCCTCGTCAAAATAATTCACGTCTATTGGGGCATCCCTGGGAGCATCCGAGTACCTTACCGTTATGGCGGCACTCTTTGAGAGTACATTGTCGTCGACATCGCCCATTACTACCGTGACCGGTCCGACATATTCCGAGACCTCCATCCAGGGCATTCCTGTTCTCCCAGCCAAAGATTGGAGCGCGTCGTTCTCGGCCTTGTTCCTCCCAACGATGACCCTGGCCTTCTTTAACCTGAAATGCCTCCCCAATCTCAGAAAGGCCATGTCCTCCAAAAGAGGCCGTCCCTCGTGGCGTAGGTAGTCCCTGAGCCTCCTGGCAAACTGGGGGTCGGTCAGAAGGCAGCCCCCCGAAGGGCAGGCGTAGTCGTATACTCCCAGCTCCTCGGCGAGGCTCATTTGGGGCGTCCTCCTCCTTCCCCTGATAGCGTAGAGGGAGTCCCTATCCACGACGCCCTCTTTCTCGACATCGGTCTCTGGGAGGAGCCTCGCAGAGAGGGGTCTGAGGATCTTCCCCTCGAGGCCCGCCTCCCTCTCGATGAGGCGCATCGCGTTCCGCCTCTGAGAGAATGGGCGCTGCCCCAAAACCTCCCCCGTGACATAGAACTCTGCGCCTATCTCCTTCCCGAGCTCCCGAGCCTTTCTGAACATGTGGATCCTGCAGTCGATGCAGATGTTCATCTGGCTCCCGTATCCGTGTGGGGGGTCGGCCAGCAGGTCAAGGAAGTCCTGCCCCACGAAGATGTGATGGACCGGGATGCCGAAATTCCTCCCTATCTCATTAACAGCACACTTGTCACAGTTGCAGAAGGGGGTCGTGAAGTGGACCGCCTCTATCTCTAGCCCCTGATCAATGACGGCCTTCACCGCAAGGGTGCTGTCGAGTCCTCCCGAGAGGAGGGCGAGACCTTTCTTTGTCATCGTGAACACCAAGTTCTGAACGCTAGTTTTCCCGATTGTCCACTAGGAAGCCCTGACAGGTTAAATATGAAGGTTATCTTGAACCCGATCAACAGAATTTTGAGTATAACAGGCCAGTCAATGACGAAAAGACCTCTCCTGTTGGATTTGATTATACTACTTACTTGGGCGAGAGTGTTCACTGGCTCATCAAGTTAAAACTCAGCCTAGCGACAAACAGAAACGAGCAGGTCACACCCACTAATGCGTTGACATGGTAAGAAATCCAAGTTTTGAGCGTGTGCTTTCCAATCAGAACTGGAAATTAAGATATTTTTACCAAATACACTCAGTCGAAAAATCATTTTTACATAATGTTATATATATCAGCACTATTTTTCACTCAGAGAAGGGCGATGCCTAGGAAGTTAGATGAATTAGACATCAAGATCCTTCATCAACTACAACAAGACGGTAGGATCTCCATCACCGAACTTGCTGAGAGGGTAGATTCATCCCGCCCGACAGTCACCAACAGGCTGAGGCAACTCCAAGACGAGAGGCATGTCATCATTCAGGGGGGGCTTAACATGAAGACCTCCGGTTTCAAAATGGCATGCGTTGGCCTCGAGGTGAGGAACGAAGAATCCAGGATCCAGATGGAGCAGTTCCTCAGGAGGTGCCCGAGGGTCTTGTTCATCTTCAGAACCCCTGAGAAGGCAAACATCCACATCGGTGTCTGGGGGGAGGAGGACCAGACCATCAACTCTACGATCGAGTCGTTCAGGGACCTCCCGGACGTAGATATAATCTACTCCCACTACCTGGGGCGCCCTGTCCACGGCGACATCGCGATCAGGGTTACGCCCGTCACCGAGGAGAAGACTCCCTGCGGGAAGACCTGCTCCCAGTGTCACAGGTACCGCAATGGGTGGTGCTTGGGCTGCCCAAGTACTTCGGACTATCAAAACCCTCTGCTTCAATAAGATATGAGGTCGATCGAGGCTCTACTTCTCCTTCAATTCTCTCCTCACTAATGACGCAATAGAAAGAAACGAAAACCTGAGAGGTTGGGAAAAAGGGTCTGGATCGAATTTTAAAAAGGTCTTTTCAGATGAGCACTAATTTTGTCCGAATTTTAGAAGGTTTAAACTAACGTCTTAAATACAAGCCTAGAAAAGTAGAATAAGATGTTATCGCTATCCAACCTTCTGACCCCGATTGCCGGCGAGATCGGAATTGGCGGTGTTGGAGGTTTCCTCGTGGGCTTCGCACTGAAGAAGGCTGCTAAGTTACTGGCGCTAATAATAGGCGTCTGCTTCCTGGGACTCCAGTATCTAGCGTACGAGGGGATCATATCCATCAACTATGACCAACTCAGGGTCTTCGCCAACAGCCTTGTGGGACAGGCCGGCGCAGCTCAATCTTTGATCACGGACTTCATCGTCCACGTGCCCTTCGGTGCCGCCTTCATCGGGGGTCTCTACCTGGGCCTTCAGAAGGGTTGATGGGTTCGAGCATCAGGCATTGAAGCCTCTCATAAAACAGGGGTTCCTCTCCGACAACCTCAACACGGAAACCATCCCTCAGCTTCTCCAAATCCACACCTGTGAGCGAAGACAGAATCAGGAGTATCCTCCCTTTCGGTTCCAGATGATCAGGCGCCTCATGGAGAAATCTCATGACCACCTCTCCTCCGACCCGGCCTCCAGCCCACGAGGCCTCGTCGATGGATCCCTCGGAGGGAAGATAGGGAGGATTAAAGACTATCCAGTCGAATCTGCGATCCTCCAGCTCATCGAACAAGTCGCTCACAACGAATTCTATCCTATCAGCAACGCCAGCATCCTCAGCCCTCCTCCTGGCCTCGGTGACAGCTGCAGTATCGAGATCGATGGCGACGACACTACTAACACATTTCTTAGAGGCCAACTCCACGGCCAGGAGGCCACTCCCCGTTCCCATGTCGAGGACAGAGCCGCACACCCTGCCCCTGGCTTGTTCCAGCAATAGATACGAGTCTTCAGCCGGCCTGTAGACCCCCGTCATCAGACAGGGTCTCTCCCGGGTAAAGTTAAGGGTAGCCCCAGCTGTCCAGTCACCTTTTAAGAACTCGATGGGAACCAAAGGGTGACATGATCATCACGGTTCTGGGATCGGGTTCCAATGGCGGTGTACCCCAGTGGGACTGCTGCTGCGCCAACTGCACCCGGGCTAGGGTAGGACTTGGCCCAAGGAGGACACGCTCATCCGTAGCCGTCTCTCTGGAAAGTGGTCAGCATGTCCTAATAGACGCCACCCCTGATCTCAAGCAGCAGCTAGAGGCTGTGGGGTTGATCCCAAGACCCGACGAAGCCGTACACCACCGGCAGAGCCGGATAGACGTCGTGCTCCTCACCCACGGCCACGGGGATCACACTCTCGGGATCGGGGAGTTCTCCACGGGGAAGAGCTTCAAGATCCCCGTGTACGGGCCCCCGGACCTCATCCGCTTCCTATTCGGCTCCCCAGGGGAGAGCACCTTCTTCGGCGACCTGGGGAGGCTTGCGAGGAACTACGTGATGCCCAACGAGCTCAGGGAGGTGGAGTCGTTAGTCCTGATGGGAGGGCTCAAGGTCATGGGTTTCGAGGTGGATCACACCGACTGGCTGGAGGACGGGACCTTATTCCCTAGCAGCACCTACGGCTACGAGTTGGAGGCCGACGGAAATAGGTTCGTGTATGCCCCTGATCTGGGTCTGCTTACTGACGATCTGTTGGAGCGGGTCGCGGGCGCCGACCTCTTCATGCTGGATGCGACATTCTGGTGGGATGACGAGCTGAAGAGAGTCAGCGGGTTGAAGAAGACTTCATACGACCTGGGTCATGTCCCCGTCGAGGAGAGCGTCGAGATCCTCCAGAGCGTTGAGATAGGGAGGGTCGTCTACACCCACTTGAATCACACCAACCCACTGTTAGCCCCCGATCAGCCTATGGCATCCATCGTGGAGGATGCAGGGATCGAGATCGCCCACGATGGAATGGTTATCAAGATCTGATTACCATATGACCCCAGTCAAACGAGTATGGATCCTTGTCCGATTGTTTTATAGAAGTTCCACACTGATCCGGTCGAGATGGAGTTCGACGAGAACATCAGGAAGCTCCTCGCCGAGACAAGGGTGAAGATGCACCCTAAGAATTACACCATCGTCAGCTTCGACAGGAGAGAAGAGGAGAAGGCGAGGAAATTTCTCGGGGAGCTAGGGATTTTCTCATCAGTGACTTTCGATACTGCGGAAGTCTCCCTCGTCCTGAGAACCGAGGAATGGAACCAGCTCAAGGGGAGATTCGAGAGCTTCAGAGAGGAGGGCCCCTATCGGTTGATCACCTTCGATATCGTCCTAGACCTTTCCATCGTGGGCTTCCTAGCTGTTGTCTCGTCAAGGCTCGCGGAGGCTGGAATTAGCATCTACGCCCTCTCCACCTTCCTAAGGGATCACATCCTCGTGAAGGGGGAGGAGGCGGAGGAGGCTATGTGCGTCCTCCAGAGGCTTGTCGACGAGTGTAGAAAAAGATAGTTAATTGACTGCGCGATCATATGATCGGAACGTATATTCTGAGGATGATATAGACCACATGTGCCAAGAGGGTCACCGCCAGTGCCCTTCTCGTTGTGGTTTCATAGTTGACCGAAACAGCATAACTCGTCAGGATGAGGGTCAGAAATCCGAAGACAGTGAAGATGATCATGGCCTGATTCAACACTTTCCCGAACAAGGTCGTGGGTGCGAGCATAGACGTCACGTGCGCTGCCAGTTCAATGGGGGTTATCATCAAGGCGTCGACCAGCCGTATCACCTGCTGGGCCAGCATGGGTAGATATGCGAAGCCGATCATGGCCAGCATTCTCTTGGAGCTCCCCTTCCCCACGAGGATCTTGGCTGCGAACAGGACGAGAAGGAATGACACGAGCCAGCGGGCCGTGAATGTCACTCCGTTTCCTATGGCGATGAAGGGGATCAGCCTGTTCCTGATCGCTTCCTGGTCATTCTGCTGCGAGTCCTGGACCCCCGGATGGAAGAAACTGTACCCTCCCCCGGGTTGGCGAAACATGGGCTGGTCTGGTGCGAGCATATTAAACTCCATCTTAGAGGCATAGGTCATTCCAGCCCAGGCCGAGAGCATGGAGGCTAGTAGCACGATGAGCGCTCCCTTCCACAGGTCCCCCTCGTCGATTTGCATGAAAGTCCTGCGAGGGGAGCTCATGACACCAGCCATCTTGCCGATGAATCCCTTCTTGGTGTCACTCATATCTAAGCGCCTCCACTGGGTTGAGGTTCGAAGCCCTCCAGGCTGGGTAAATACCAGACATGACGGCGGTGATGAGGGCGAAGCTGACGACATAGAATCCCAGGCTCAGTGAGGGGGCCGGAGGGAGGTTGATGTAGTCCCCGACGATCTTGCTTAGGAAAACGCCGAAGAGGGAGCCGATGATGCCCCCGGAAATCCCTGTGATGATGGCCTCAGAAAGAAACATGAAAAGGACATCCCTGCTCTTGGCGCCTATAGCCTTGAGCACACCGATCTCTCGGGTCCTCTCCATCACCGAGACAGTCATGGTGTTAATGATGCCGACCCCAGCGACGATGAGGGAGATGGCGGCGATACCTCCCAGCACCGCCTCGATGGTGCCCAGGACCTCCCCCACGAGCTCCTGCGCGGACTCAAAAGAGATGACTGTTGCGGTTTCCCCCATCTTCTCATCTATCCTCTCGACAACCTCTTCAACCAAGTCGAGACTCTCAGCCTGGACCAGGATATAATCGAACTCCCCCCCCACCTCGAAGAGCTGCTGAGCGGTCCTGAAAGGGATGCCGATGGAGTCATCTAGGTTGACGCCGAAGCTGCCCCCCGTCCTCTCGTAGACTCCCACGACCCTAAGGGTCAGCTCCTTTACCTCGTCCTGCACGTTCACGCTGATCTTTATCCGGTCGCCGAGACCGAGAATAGGCTCCTCCTCGTTAAGGGGGTGGGCGATGTTTGCTCCGATCACGACGGCGTTGGTGTCCGTCCTCAGGAGTGACCTCCCGGCTTCCACCTCGGCATTTTTGTTTAGCTCAAAGTACTCATGGGTGACCCCGAAGACCTCGGTGAAGAACTCCCTCCCCTTAACGCTGAAGGTGCACATCCTGTTGGCGATGATGGGGGTGGCGATCTTTACATCATGGATTTTGGAGATGACCTCCAGGTCCCTCCAGCTAAGCGAGGTGCCAACGATGCCCCGTCCTTGCTGGATCTGGCCCGGGATGACCATGATGTTCTGGGGCCCGAAGACCTCAAGCTGCTCGTTGATGTTGTTGCTGAGACCCTGGGTGATCGAGATCAGACCTGTGACCGCCGCGCAGCCTATGAGGATGCCTATGAGGTTCAAGGCGAATCTGAACTTCCTCTCGTTCAGGCTCTCGAAGGACATTAACGCGATATCCCAGATCCTCAACCATTCCCACCTAAGGCCCTAGTCCCAATAGTCGCCGCAGCCAGCCCCAGAAACCCCCTGTCGAGCCTGCCGAGACATCCACCTCGGAGGAGGCTTCCGTGACTGTTATGGGGAATTCGATTGTGGTCTCATGCTCCTGGTTAAGGTCGTCCGTGTAGGACACCTTCAGCTTCAAAGTATGGTCGCCAAGGTCGGCACCGTCGGCAACCAGGAACTCGAGATCGAAGAGCAGCGGGCTATCTGGGTCAACTGCGCCGATATACTCGTAACTCTCCGAGGTACGGTGTATCACCGCATCCTTGACAACATCCACGTCGACAAACTGGACACTCTCTGTGCCGATGAGTAGGAGATCCGCCTCCAACACGGTGATAGCTCCCGCTACAGCCTCAACCGAGTCTGTGTTGATGAGGCTGAAATCGACGATCCCCCTGACGCTGAGGGTCAATTTCTCCGAGAGGCTCTTTGGAACGCCGTCCGCATCCAGATAGCTTAGGGTCAGAGTGGAAAGATACTGCCCGGACCTCTGGGCTCCATCCACAATCAGCCTGTAGCTCGCACCGGCGAGCTCACCTGGCTCCAGGTCTCCTAGGGCAATTGTCGTGGGGCTTAGAGTGGAGATGCCGGTGAGGGGATCGAAGTATAGGGAGGCCTTAACGTCGTAGGCTTTAGCCCCGAGGCATTCCAGCTGGAGGCTGAGATCGACATCATCGCCCGGGTGGATAGTCTCCGGAGTCGTGGAGTAGTTCTTCAGGACCACAGAGGTCTGTTTCACGACCTGGATGGTGTCGACGGTGAGGCCTAGGGTGAATGTCTCGCGGTACTCGTTTATCTCGGCGTCCTCGTAGGTGATCACGGCCGTGAGTGTGTAAACCCCGAGAGGGGCGTTCCTCGACACGCTCAGTGTCGGCGTGAATTTCACTATCTCGTCGGCTTCGAGGCTATCTCTGGTGAACCTTGAATCCTCGAGCAATACGACATAGGGGGAGTTCGAGGTGACCCTTACATCCACGTCGTGAATGGTGTCGTCCCCGATGTTCTCGATGGTGACGCTGGCCTTTACCTTGGTACCGGTTGTGAAGCCGGGACTCTCCATCCTCACGTCTAGGTCGAGCTCTGGTCGGGTCACGTTGTTTACCACGACTCCTATCTGGATGACCGTGGTCGCTGGTCTCGTTGGCGTGAACTGCCTGTTGTAGCTGACTTGTAGGTTCAGGGTGTAGGCGCCCAGAGGTGTGTTCCTGTCGACGTAGATGACGGGGTTCCAGCTCTTTGTGGATCCGTCTGTGATCTTGTTGAAGATCTTGTGGGTTCCGTCTATGATGGCGATGCCTGGGGTAGTGGCCGGTACGGATAGGATGGCCTCGACCTGGTAGATCTCGTAGTCGCCGGTGTTCTTGAGAATTATCTGGATCTGGTTCTCCTCTCCGGCAGTTAGATAGGGGTCGGCTGTTGAGATCAATAAAAATGGTACGAAGCTCTCCGCAGATGCTATGGCTATCTGCGGTGCTATTGCGCAGGTTACTATGAGTATGAACACGAGGTTCTTAACACGTTTCGATTTTCTCACCATAGTTGTTTCTCTCCTATGATCATTCCGTCATGTAGCTGGACCAGGCGCTGGGTCATCTGGGCGACTGCTGGATCGTGAGTGATGATGACGAACGTCTTCCCCTTCTCCCTGTTCAGGTTCCGGAGGAGCTGCAGGATCTCATACCCGGTCTTGGAGTCCAGGTTCCCAGTCACCTCGTCACAAAGAAGGACGGAGGGGTCGTTGACCAGCGACCGAGCCACAGCGACCCGCTGCTGCTCCCCGCCGCTGAGCTCGCTCGGCTTGTGGTCCATCCTCTCCCCCAAGCCGACACTCCGGAGGAGCTCTGCGGCCCTTTCCCTCCTCTCCCTGCGGGGGACGCCTGCTATGGCCATGGGGAGCTCGACGTTTCCCAGGGCGTCGATCCTGGGGATGAGGTTGAAGAACTGGAAGATGAAGCCCATCTCCCTGTTCCTCAGCTCGGCCAGCTGATTGTCGTTTAGGGTTGAGAGGTCGACACCCCTGATGTAGACCTTACCGGAAGTCGGCTTATCCAAGGCCCCTATCATGTTCAGCAGGGTTGACTTGCCGCTACCCGAAGGTCCCATGATGGCCATGAACTCCCCTGACTCAACTTTGAGGTTCAACCCGCTCAGGACCCGAAGGCTTGTGCTCCCCTGTGGGTACTCCTTCACGAGATCCACGGTCTCGATTAGCGGCACCAGTCCTATTCTCCCTCCATGACATCCTGCTGAAGCGTCTCGACCACCTTGAGCCGGGCCTTGAGGACTCTTTTTAGATTTTCGAGGAACTCCAGTTTCCTTTCCTTGTCCGGGACTCCGTCGAAGATGTCTATCGGGTTCGGGTAGAGGTTAAAGTTCTCTTCGGAGAGTTTTTGGAAAATCTCAAAGACCCTGGCCCGGAGAGAGAGGGGCATCCACCTCATCATGGCCATGACATACCGGTTCGTGAACCTGCTCCCCTCTTCCAGACGCTCCTCGAACCCGTCGATCAGGGCCCTTCCTTTCTCTGTGAGGAGGTAGAACTCGGTCTCCTCCCTGAGGTCGGTCTCCACAAAACCCCTCGCCTCCAAGCTCCTCAACGCAGGATAGAAGGTCCCCGTCTTCAACTCCCAGACCTCGTCGAACTCCTCCCTGAGGAGCTTGAGCATCTCGTACCCGTACTTCGGACCTTCTTCCAGCTGGAGGAGCATGAGGAACTGGAGGGGGCTCACAACCCTCCTGGCTAGAGGCCCCGCCCACGCCATAGTAGACATCAACCTAGTAGATATCTACCTATGAACTGGGAGCCCCTATAAACGTTCTGCACTCTTCACATCGAGCCCGATCCCACGCCAAGACTGCATACGACGGGTTTATCTTTCCCTCCACCCATCCCAGATCGATCACAATGGTCTATTGCATGGAGTGCGGGAAGGAGCTGGCTGAGGACGCCAGATACTGCTCTAGCTGTGGAGCCGCGGTGAAGCCGACTGAGTGGGAGGAGTTCCAAGTCTCCGCAGACGACCTAATAGGACGAGTGAAGGAGTTGATAAAGGAGGGTAACATCAGCCGTCTCATTGTGAGGAACGAGAAAGGAGACACTCTGCTGGAGATACCCATGACTGTCGGGATCATCGGAGCACTCTTCGCGCCCTACCTCGCCGCCTTGGGAGCCATCGCTGCACTGGCCACGAGATGCACGATTGCAGTAGAGCGGAAACAGTGAGCGAGCTCTCAGATCTCGAACTTGACGACCCTGATCTCTTCCCCTTCTTTTACCCTGGCCTCTACATGGACGTATCGCTCGAGGCCGCTGCCCTTGATCTTGGCGCCTAGCAGGTTGTCTACCTGGAATATACCCGATGGGTTTGTCATCTCGATGAGGATGGTGATGGGCTTCTCCTCTCCCTCCTCGATGCTGACGCTCTCAATCGAGGTTGCGGAGACCGAGTGGATGTCCATCCTCCCCTTCTCATAGGGCACTCGCGCCCTACCCTTCTCCATGTCAAGGGCGTCGGCGATCTTGACGATCCCGGCCTCAATGGTGAGGGGGAGACTGGGCGCGTGGTGGCTGACAATCGCGTGAATTATCTCGGATGAGACGACGGTGGTCTCTTCGGTGGTGTAGACTGCCGGAAGGCACCTTCTCAGTATGTCGAGAGCGATCTGTGCGCTGTAGATCTCGTGGGCCTCTCTGACCGAGGCCATGCCCAGGTCGTGCATGATGGAGGCCAGCACCACGACAACCTCCGCGTCCTCTGCGGACATCCCATAGTCGGAGCCGATGCTGGGCTCGACCCCTCTCTGCCCGAGGATCCTGAGCATCTTCAGGGCGCCGTTGGCGACGATCTTGACGTGGACTGGTCCGTGGTCGTTGTATCCTAGGCGGTTCACGGCTAGGACGTTTGCACACCTCCAGAGGGTCTGGAGTTCGATGTCCTCGTCTACGAAGTCGAGGACGGCTTGAAGTTTCTCGTTCCCCCTTACCGGTATGCTTAGGATGTTTGACAACTTCTCATCCCTTCTTTGCTTGGGAACATTCCTTAAAAACGGTTGCAGCATGTCTCAGAGGCCGCACCGTCTGAATATTTAATATCGACACCTCTTGTCACTGTCAGGAGCCTAAAACCTCGATCGCGAAAGAGTCTGAGAGGCTTAGTGAAAAGGCCTTATTATGCAGAAACCGAGATTCGAAACCTAAACTTTGATTAATTGTTATCAGCCTTTTTACGTTGAGTGGTTTGATTGGTCTATTGCACTAAATGTGGAGTCGAGAACGAAGACGACGCCCTGAACTGTAAAAACTGCGGGGAGTCTCTGAAGCCCAGAAGAGTCAGGAGATACCGCCGGAGGGACGATGATCTCTGCTTCGGACCGCGCGGCGGCAGCTGGATCGGGGTTTTCATCGGTCTCTTGATAATCGTCGCCGGAGTCTCTCAGTTGTTCCAGGGAACCTTCTGGTGGGCTTCCTGGGACAGGCTATGGCCTTTCCTCGTGATCCTCTTCGGGCTCATGATCGTCGTGAGTGTCGTATACAGACGCCGTTAGCCCTACACTCTTTTTTCTTCACAGGCCTCCTCGCATCCCTCGCAGATTCTGTCGTGGACCCATCCTGAGAGGCGGATGCGGGTGAACATCCAGAACATGCAGAGGCCTATCACCATCAGGTTGAGGCTCTTGACCCCATCCACGGACACGAGGACTAGAGAGAAGCCTGAGACCAGAAGAGCATTGAGAATCAAACGGAGGATCGGTGGGCCTTTCGTGAGAATTATGTTGTATCCTAGGCCCAGGACCACGAAGCCCAGACCCAGATAGCCGGTTGACCTTGGGATGGCGACGCCGTATCCGAAGTATGCAGACACCACTGACAGAGAGATGATGACACCGAGAAGAAGGCCCGTGCATCCTGCGCAGAACCGTTTACCGGAGTGGGAGAGCTCGTGGCCCTCGAATTTCCCGCAGTCTGCGTGGTGGCCATGGACCAGCTGGAGCCCGATGATCTCTGTGTGCCTCGATGGGTCCAGATCAGCTGGTTTCTGGATGGTTGGGGAGCATCGGTGGGGGAGGAGAGTGGCTGCGCCTCCTAAGATGGATATCGCCGAGAAGATGGCCCAGGTTATCAGTCCCTCCTGGTGGGAGGGGGTCCTCTGGAGCCCCATGAGATTCAGGACGAGAACGACGCCCATCATCGATATGGCGAGTTCGGCTAGAGGGGCGCCCTCGGCTCTCCTCGTCATACGAGTCCCCTGAGCTGCCGGAGGAGTCGCTGGCTGGCCATGTACCTGTAGGTCCTCCTCTTGAACTTGTTGGAGGAGAAGACCCCGCGGAGCTGGCGGGAGAGCCTGCCGTAGAAGCTCCTGTAGCAGAGGTAGAGTTCCTCCTGTAGCTCTTGGGTGCTAAGAGTCTCTGTGGGCATTACCGCGTGGATCATGTCGTAGTTGGCCCAGTTCCAGTCCTCGATCCAGCCTTTCTTCGCTGCTTCCTCATAGAGGGGTGTCCCCGGGAATGGTGTAAGGATCATGTATATGGCCAGGTCTGGGTCGACATCCTCCACGAACCGCCTCAGCCCCTCGATAGACTCGTGGGTGTCCTTGCGGTTGCCGATGATCAGGGTGGCCTGTGCGAATATGTCGTTCTCCTTCAGCTGCCTGATTGCTTCGTGGGTCTGGCCTGGTTTGATCCCTTTCCTCCAGTCGGCGAGGGTCTCGGTGTCTCCGCTCTCCACCCCGAGGAGCACCCACTGGTTGCCCGATTTTCTCATCTCTCCTATCGACCCGCCGTTGTTGACGACGTCGTCGACCCTGGCTTGGACGAACCAGAGGAGCTCGTCTCCCAGCCCTTTTGCGTTCAGCTCTCTGAACAGCTCGTCGGCCCTGGGGCCGAATGCGAAGTTGTCATCCGTAAGCCACAGGAACTCGGCGCCGAACCTCTCACGGCAGTACTCCATCTCCTCGGCGATCCTCTTCCCGGACTTGGCACGCCACCTGTTCCCCCAGAAGACGCACTGGCTGCAGAAGATGCAGTTGTGCTCGCATCCCCGGCTTCCCTCTATGATTGCGTATCGCATGTCTCCTGCCATCATCTTGAAGTGGTATCGGTCTAGGTGGTCCTCCACGAAGTGGTAGCCGGGCATCGGCAGGGCGTCCAGGTCCTGGATGAGGTGTCTAGGGGGAGTCGATACAATCTCGTCTCCGTGCCTGAATGCGAGGCCCCTGACGTTGGCGAGGCCCTTGTCCGCCTCCAGGGCTTCCACCACCCCGACGAGCGTCTCCTCTCCCTCACCTCGTGCCACGGCGTCCAGGATGGGGTACTCTCTCAGGCTGGGCTCGGCCAGGGCGGTGAAGTGCTGGCCGCCGGTGATGGTGAGGGCGTCTGGGGCCACCTTCTTCGCGGCCTCGAGGGCCCTCGCCACCAGGTAGGTGTTGCAGGTCGCTAGGCTGCTCACTGCCACGACGTGGGGATTCTCCGCCTCTATTCGCTTCTCCATGTCGTCCCAGTCGAGCCTCTCGGCCTGGCAGTCGATGACTGTGATCTCGTCCTGGGGGCGTTTTGACTCGAGGTAGGCGGCGAGCTGGAGGGATGCGGTGGGGGGCGGGAGGTACTCTCCCATGACGAACCAGAAGTCTTTGGGGGGCTCTACGAATACGACCCTCATCTCGGGGATCTCTTGTAGTCTTGGTGATAGTGGTATAAGTTTGTAGTCCTGGGGTTTCTTCTCTGTTTCCTGATCTTTTGTGCTTGGGTTCTTGGTCTATGGGTTGGTGTGAGTGGTAGCATGTGATAGCGGTTTTTGGTATTGCATTCATACCCCTTTTGACATGATCGGGGTCTGGTTGGGGCTGTTTTCGGGTTCCTTTTTAGGATTGGTGTGTTTTTCATAGGCGGAGTCATGACCCCCCCCTCCCCCCTATTTTTAGAGGGGAGTTTCCGGGGTTCCTTTTTAGAAAAGGGGGTTTTTCATGGTTATTAGGCATATTTTTGTACTTTTTCGTATTTTTACATGATGGATCTGGGTAGCTTGTGCTTGAGTTGACCGTGTTTTGTTTGTTCGTGGGCGGTGGTGTGGCGGTCTACTGGATCCTCGTCGTTATTTCTTTATCCCAACTCTTATCCTCTGATAAAAGATGAGCTAATCCGTAATCATAAATTAAGATTAAGAGGTAATGGAACTCATGAAAGAACGAATCCTCTACAGCGAGCTTGTGAGATACTATGATCTGATCTACTCCCAGAAAGACTACGGAGCAGAGGCAGCCAGAATCAAGGAGCTGATCGCCAGGTACAAGAAATCCCCTGGGAACGAGCTCCTCGACGTTGCCTGCGGGACGGGTCATCACTTAAAGCATCTGAAGGATGATTTCTCGTGCACCGGCGTGGACATCAGCGACGAGATGCTCATGATTGCCAGAGGGAACGTCGGAGAGGTCGATTTTCAGCAATCGGACATGACCTCGCTGGAGCTCGGGAGGCAGTTCGATGCGATCACCTGCCTGTTTAGTTCGATCGGGTATGCCAGGACTCTATCGAACCTGAGAAAGACCATGGAGGGCTTTGCAAGGCATCTGAAGAGCGGCGGCGTTGTCCTGATCGAGCCTTGGTTGACAAGAGAGGTCTACAGAGTTGGTTCTCCATATATGGAGACGTACGATGGGGAAGAGGTTAAGATTGCAAGGCTCAGTGTTTCGAGGTCCGACGGAGATGTATCTGTGATTGATTTTCACTATCTGATTGCAGAGAAGGACAAAGGCGTAAAGCACTTCGTGGACAGGCATGAGCTCGGACTGTTCGGAGTCGACGAGACGCTGGAAATAATGGAGGATGTGGGTCTTCAAGCTCAGTACTTGACGGAAGGATTGGCGTCACGAAGGGGTTTATACATAGGAATAAAAAATAAGGAAATTATCACCAACTCTTATCCTCAGCTCACGCGTAACCCAGTCAACTAGAGACCATCTAGCTCATTAAAACAGGTACGGGAGGACAGCGACGAGCGCGATAAGACCCAAAAGGATACAGAGCTTCCAGAATCTAGTTCTCTTGGCTAGCTTGATAAAGAAGTCGATAGACACAATGGCTGAGAGGAAAGACGCCAACAGCGCCACCAAGATGCTAGCATCAATCTGAGGGACTCCCCCTATGAGGGCTAGGCCGGCGGTGGCGGCGAACGCCGCGGGAATGCTCATCAGGAACGAGACCCGAAACGCCTCCTTCCCAGGGAACCTCTTGAAAAGCAGGGCAGAGGTGGTGAGCCCTGACCGTGAGAGGCCGGGCAAAGCCGAAAACCCTTGTACGACGCCAAGAGCCAACCCGTCCCCGGCATCCAGGGTTTCAGAGGTCTGCGCCCCCTCGTGTCCGCTCTTCCTCTGGATTATGCCTGTGGCGATAAGGGCCGCTCCGGTGAGCGCCAGGAGGGCCTCACCCATGTAGGTCGCAGTTTTCACGAAAATGAATAGAGGCACCCCCACGAGGCCGGTTGTGACCGTCGAGATGGCCAGGAATCGGAAGAGGCTCCGATCCTCCTCCGTGCCTCTCTGGAGGATCTTGAAGACTTCATTCCTGAAATAGACGAAGGCCGCGAGCCCCGTCCCGATGTGGAGAAGGACCGACAGGCTCAGCGCGTGAGCTGGCTCCAAGCCCAGGATGGCGATCGACAGGACGACGAGGTTGCCCTGGCTGGAGATCGGGAGCCACTCAAGGATCCCCTGCATCAGGCCCAGAATCATGGCAGTGATTAGCGGACTCACAGAATACCAGGGTAGGGTGGAGGATAAAACACCTACGAGAAAGAGGGGAGTCAGGACCTCTTCCTGACGACTAGGAGTATCGCGGCGACCCCTACGATTACGAGGGCCGCTCCGTAGAGGTACCACTGAGCTCCCCTTTGGGGTTCATCGGGCTCCTCCAGCTGCTCCTCGACCTCCGCGATGGTCCACGTGGAGAAGTGATCCGTCGTCGCCTTTAGCACACCTTCCTCGTCCAGGGTGCTGTTGATCGGCACCCAGCCTGAGCCATTCCACCACATCCACCTGAACCTCTCGGGGTCGATATCCTCTCCCAGCCTCTCCCTGAGGCTCTCCATGTCGATGGCCATGCCTAGCTCCGCGCGCAGCGGGCCCGTCGAGTTGGGCTCTATCTCCAGGTAGACTCCTATGCTCCGGGTGTGGGCGGCGACTCCCCCGGGCGGATCCACCTGGATGTTCATGTCCAGGCTCACGGACTCGCCGGGGTCGATGTCAAGGCTGAAGAACCTTTGAACCACACGGCGTCCGGCGGTTATGTTGAGCTCAAACTGCCGGGTTGAGTTGAATCGCATTGTCATGTTCCTGAAGGCAAACACAGCCCTCTCCCGCTCCCTCACCGTCCACTTGAAGCGATTAGGAGTCACCATCGTGTAGTTGTACGCCCTCGAGCCAGGGGGCAGGCCGGGGACAACAGGCGCAATGACGGTCGGAGGACGCTCCATCTCCCTGATGGTCCAGTTTCCACGGCACAGCCCGTCCGCGACTAGGTAGCCGTGCTCGTCGATCCAGCTGGTGATGGCCTCCCAGTCTGAGCCGTTCCAGAAGGCCCACCTCAGCCTCTGGATCTCGACGCTCCGCATCATCTCCATGCTGAGGTTTGCCTTATCGACGTGGAGGCGCATCCTCATCCTGACGGGTTCCGTGGAGTTCGGCTCAAGCTCCAGATATCTGCGGACGCCGTCCTTGGGGTCGAGGAGCCCCGCCGGGGGCGTGGCGTTCGCATGGATCCTGAGCATCAGGGGCTCCCGGTTGTCGATATCTAGGTCCAGGTACCTTATCCTCATCGCCCGGTCGGTAGTGAAGTTCAGCACAATGTTCCTAGTGGCGTTGATCATCATGGTCATGTTCTCGAACCGGAACATGTTCGGAACACCCGCGGTGAAGTTATAAGCAATGATGCAAGCCATCGCCTCCGTCATGTTGATGAACTTGAACTCCATTGGGACACCGGGCATCTCCGTTCGCTCGGTGCGGTTTGAAGCGGACGCCAGGCCCATGGAAAGGAACAAGGGGCCTAGAAGAAGCAGGAACATCGATACTCCAGTTATTTTACAGTGGATTCTTGATTGCTTCATGTCTCCATTTAGTCTATTTTAAAATATAATAGGGACGTGATGAAACAGTCGTTCCACCCTCAAGAATCTTCTCCAAAACGAGAGATTCCATTCACTTTCACCGCCCTCTCCCCTCTCTAGGAAGGTACGTTCCCCTTATATCCCGGGAGGAGAGTCCCGCCCCCGAGGAGAGGTGATGGCGGAGATACTCGAGCCCGGGATCCTCAAAGGGGTCGCTAGCACCACGGTGAACAAGCTCCTGAAGTCGGGGTTCACCACCGTCGAGTCCATCGCGGTCACCCCGGCGAGGGAGATCGCCGAGATGGCGGGGATGGGGCGCGACACCGCCCTGAAGGTCTGCCGCCTGGCCCGGATGCACGTCGACCCGGGCTTCGTGCCGGCCCTGGAGATCCTGGACATGAGGAAGAGCATGATCAAGTGCACCACGGGCTCCGGGGAGTTCGACCGCATTCTCGGGGGCGGCGTCGAGACCGGGGCCATCACCGAGCTCATCGGGGAGTTCGGCTCCGGGAAGACCCAGATCTGCTTCACCCTGAGCGTAACCGCCCAGCTCCCCGTGGAGGAGGGAGGCTTCGGCGGCAACGTCTGCGTCATCGACACCGAGAGCACCTTCATGCCCGAGAGGATCATGCAGATCGCAGAGGAGCGGGGCATGGACCCCACCAAGGTCCTGGAGAGAATACTCATCGCCCGGGCATACAACAGCGAGCACCAGATAATCCTCGTCAACAGCCTCCCCGAGCTGGTGGAGAAGAGCGGGATCAAGCTGGTCGTCGTGGACAGCATGATCGGCCACTTCCGGGGCGAGTACATCGGCAGGGGCAACCTCTCAGAGCGCCAGCAGAAGCTGGGCGCCTGCCTCAGCAAGCTGATGCGGGTCGCCGAGGCCTTCAACATCGCCGTCGTCATCACCAACCAGGTCATGGCCACCCCGGACACCATGTACGGGGACCCCAACAAGCCCACCGGCGGCCACGTCATGGCCCACTCCTGCACCCACCGTGTCTACCTCAGGAAGGGGAGGCAGAACACCCGACTCGCCAGGGTCATCGACTCCCCCAGCCTCCCCGAGGAGAAGATCCGGTTCGCCCTCACAGCGGCCGGCATCGAGGACGCCGAGGAGTAGCAGCCCGAGGAGACCGGGACCCTCCAACACCCAGCTTTCCCATAGCGATTATCGGAGGAAAAGGATCGGTCAAATATCAGAAACTCAACCGATATCTCGCCCAAATGCTACATGTGAGAGGCTACTTCTTCCTCGGAGAGTCTTCTGAGGACCCTTGTGTCCGCCGGTATAACGGCCACCTTGACGGTCAAGGGATTGGCTTCGCCTGAGGCCGCTTTCACAGCCTCGATAGCGAGGCTTATAGCCTCATCGAGAGAGAGGCCATCCTCGTATCTCTGGTCCAGGAGCTCGTTTGCCTGCTCCGCGTTCCTACCCAGAGCCCTGGCCTTGTAGCCTTTATGGGAGCCGCTGGGGTCCGTGGTGAGTAGCTTGGGTCCAGTGGTGTCCACACCTGCTATGATCAGGCTAACCCCGAAGGGCCTTATGCCCCCGTGCTGGGTGTAGACCTGGATCCTGCTGCTCAGCGTACCCACGAGAGCCTCGACGTCCGCCGGCTCGTCGTAGATGAGCCTATTGCTCTGGCAGAAGATCCTACCCTGGTCGATGAGGACCCTGGCGTCGGAGCTGAGACCGGCGATGGTGGCCCCAATATGGTCGTCAAACTGGAATATCTTCCTGAAGTAGTTTGGGTCCTCAAGGACACTCTCGGGCGTCTCGTCGGCCGCCAAGACCACCCCCTCGGGAGAGTAGACCCCGACGATCGGGGCACCCCTTTTTACCAGCTCCAGAGCGTACTCCACTTGGTACAGACGCCCCTCGGGGGAGAAGATGGTGATGGCTGCATCGTACCGGTTTGACCTCATCATGCTCTTACACGGTCCTCGAGAATGTATTTCGATATTTGTGGGAGTTGGAATATATAAACATCTTTGAAAACCCTCGATTTAATAGATGAAACAAGTACCTGCAATTTACAGAGGATGTGAAATGTTGAGGACAAACAGGAGGCTAGAAAATAGGGAGCGTTGTCGAGCGCGCAGACCCTGAGAGGGATGTGTCCAGCATCTACCGTCTGATCAACATCTGCCGGGAAGAAAGGAGAACCATACTAGATCACTATTCAGCCGAGGAGGAAAAGGCATACCTCGAGTCAATTGGCCCACGTCAGGCCGTCTTCGTAGCGTTTGTCGACGGGGAGTTCGCAGGCTTCGCTGGCATCGCCCCCCGGTGGGGCTACAGCGGGAGGTTGAGGCACTGCGGCGAGATTGGTACCTGGGTTATGCCGGAGATGAGGGGGCGAGGGGTCGGGTCGGCACTCTGGCGTGAGGGGGTCCAACCTTTCTGCAAAGAGAAGGGCTACAGACACCTAGGGTCTTTCGTGAT
>CP070640.1:885653-891642 GCA_020354065.1 Candidatus Bathyarchaeota archaeon | reverse complement strand
CGTAAAGGGATTCAGGTAAGTTCGAGGTTCCACTGACAGTGAAACCTCAGCTCCGAGGTGGGGAGCTATACAAGTACCAAGAAGAGGGAGGTGAGGTAACATCCCACTTGTAATTGCTGTGCATGAATGGCCACCAGAAGACCAGATCACCGTCACAAAGGAGATGATAGCGGGGTTCACTGATCTAATTGAAGGGACCTCTCCAGAGGGAATAGAACTCTGTTACACTTGGTCAAGGACTGACATCGGAGCCTTTTGCCTTTGGAACGTGCCCAGCGTGGAAGCTCTTGAGAAGTTTTTCAAGAAGTTTGGACCTACGATGTTGAAGACCACTAAGTTCTATCCCGTGTTGCAGGTGTACCCAGGTTCCATAGAGTACGAATTGAGCTTACTCCAGATGATTGTTGACATGGCATCCCAGTAAAATTTGATATTCTCTCCCCTTTTTTTGAAAGCACTCTTTCAGAGTTCTCCCTCAAAGACGAGTTTGCCCTTTTCTCACACGCAGTTAGAACCTTAACACAGTGAGCATCGATACATATTCAGAGATCAGCCGTCTTAGTAAGAGTCTGCAAGTTGCGTGTGCGGTAATAATATACCTCCTATCTGTGTTTATTTACGTGAAAAACAAGTACACACACCGACAGAAAAACAGGGAAAAGGAAACAAAAGAAATGTTACCCTCGACACACAGACAAACCACTAAAGATTTACCCTCGAAGAACGCAGTCTCTCCTGGCCGGGGTAGCCAAGCGGACTACGGCGCCAGTCTTGAAAACTGGTGCTCCTCGGAGCGCATGGGTTCGAATCCCATCCCCGGCGCCAACCGGAACTAGACACCCTGAAGCTATTGTGCTGAAAGCCCCCAGCCCTCAACGTGTATGCTGTTAATTCATTATTAATATGTATTAAAAATATTTTAAAATACATAGTAATATTTATAAATAATGTATTAACTATCCCCCAGCATTATGGGAAAATTTGATGAGGATTATTTTTATAATAGGAAAAAATCCAACTACAAAAATTACGAAAAAATCGACCCATATACCAAGTTCGGGTCGGTGATCGCTTTCATCGAGAAACAGAACCTTACAGGACACTTCCTTGACGTCGGCTGCGCCTTCGGCTTCCTCATCGAGTGCATCGCCCACCGCTTCGAGGAGGTCTGTGGCTGCGATATATCCCCCTTCGCCATCCAGAAAGCAAGGGAGAGAAACCCGGAGGCTGACCTCAGGGTAGTCGACATCGACGAGAACCTCCCCTACCCCGACGAGTCCTTCGACTGTATCACGGCGTTGGACATCCTCGAGCACACCGACTCCTTCGAGGAGAACCTCTTAAAACTAGCATCCAAACTGAAGTGGGGCGGGCATTTGATTATGTCGACACCGGTCCAGGCGTGGCCCCGGAAGTTTTTCGGTTTCCTGGACAAGGACGAGACGCATATTTCTATACCAAGTGAGGAAAGGCTTAAGCAGGCCATTCAGAACTCCGATCTCATCATCATCAAGGAGAGTAAATTCGCCGATGTGCCATTTTTAAAGAGAGTCTCAAGAATACCCGCCCAGATAGAACTCATCCTCAAGAAGAACTAACCCGTAAATTACTAATTGAGCTCAACCCGCGAACACACCCTTAAAAGGCATAAAACCACGATCGATAGGACTAGAAGGATGCACTGAAAAGGGGCAAGGATGAAACCGAAAAGGGTGAGGGTCAGTGTCGGCACAGCCGCCGTGCTGGGATTGGAAGAGTGCAGGCTGGATGTAAAACCGACCACTGCGTATCTGATGACATACTCAGAGAGTGGATGCATCGCCAACTGCGCCTTCTGTCCACAGGCCCGGGAGAGCACCTCGAAAAAAACCCTCCTCTCACGGATCCTCTGGTCGGTCTTCCCAATAGAGAATGTGCTCGAAGGATTACAGAGCATATCAGGAAAGACCTTAAGAAGGATCTGCATCCAGGTTGTCAACTACCCGGGCTTCTTCGAGGACACCGTCTCCCTCCTGAAGGAAATAAAGAAGGCCACCGATCTGCCGGTCTCCATGGACACCCCACCCCTGAGCAGACCCCAGATGGAGAGACTCAAAGAGGAAGGCCTTGAGAGGATCAGCATCCCCATCGACGCTGCGACCCCGGAGCTATTTAACGAAGTTAAAGGGCGAGCCCTGGGGGGCCCCTATAAGTGGAATGCGCACCTTGAGGCTCTGGGCAAGGCTGTCGAGGTGTTCGGGGCTGGCAGAGCCAACACGAACCTCATCATAGGGTTAGGAGAGACCGAGAAGGAGGCCGCGGCCCTCATCCAAAGGCTGATGGACATGGACGTGACTACCGGCCTGTTCGCACTCACCCCCATCCGCGGCACAATACTAGCCGAGAGGTCCCCACCGCCTTTGGAGTCGTATAGGCGGTTGCAGATGGCGAGGCACCTAATCACGAGGGGGTTGTCCCATTATGAGGATATGGAGTTCGACGAGGCCGGACGGTTATCGGGCTTCGGAGTGAGCCGAGAGACGCTGGAAGGGGTCGTTGACATTGGGGAGGCGTTCCAGACAAGCGGCTGCCCAGGGTGCAACCGCCCCTATTACAACGAACGACCCTCAGGCCCCTTCTATAACTATCCGCGGAAACTGACCAGTAAGGAGGCGCGTCGAGAGGCTGCCAAGATGGGAGTGTATCTGGACAGCTAGACCCTCGTTGAGCTACTTTTATCTATTCGAGAGGGAGTCAACCCTTTGAATACTAGAGGCAGAGAGCCCACAATGGAAAATCTCCCTGAAACGCCACGTTCAACCTGGCGTCTACTGGATACAGGTTTCTCCGATGGAGCTACCAACATGGCGATCGATGAAGCCATCATGCAAGCCGTCGCTGAGAAGAAATCCCCTCCCACTCTGCGGTTCTATGGATGGAGACCTCCCTGCGTCTCGGTCGGTTACGCACAATCGCTGCGCGACGAGATCGATCTGGACACGTGCAGACGAAGGGGATACAACTGGGTGCGCCGCCCGACAGGAGGGCGTGCGGTTCTCCACATCGACGATCTGACATACAGCGTCACCGCCCCGCAAGGAGAGTCACGGGTGGCAGGCGACATCATAACCTCATATCAGAGGCTGAGCCTAGGATTGGTGGTGGGCCTCCGATCCCTCGGCTGTGATGTGATTCAGGCTGATCTAATCCACACCGATTCGAGCAACAAATCCGCGGTATGTTTCGAGGTGCCTTCCCACTACGAGGTGACGGCTCTGGAACGGAAGCTTGTGGGGAGCGCGCAGATCCGGCGAAAAGGAGTGGTCTTACAGCACGGCGCGTTACCCCTCAAAGGCGACGTTTCACGTCTCGCCGAGGTGTTAGCCCTTCCGAGGCGGGATCGGGAGCGGCTCCAAGGCAAGCTGCGCCAAAGGGCCATAGCGTTGGATGAGGCTTTAGGCCGGACCATGCACTACAGCGAAGTGGCAGATGCCTTGAAAAAGGGATTCTCAGAGGCTCTGAACCTGGATCTAGAGCCTGGAGTTCTTTCCATTGAGGAAGAGGCTGCAGCTGACTGCTTGAGGTCACTGTATACGGGAGACGAGTGGACATACAGCAAGTGAAAGGACTGGAAAATGTAGCTGAGAGAGGAAGATCATAGCATGAACTTTATTCAGGATTACCCACCATCATCTGTTGCCGGTCTAGAACCGACAGATGTTATAGTACTGGAAGTTCATCCCCGCAGAGCGAGATGCTCAAGGCTTCTAGGGATTGCGCAGCACCCGTCCAGATGCTTTACAGCGAACCCTTCATTGATAGCATCCTGAACGGTGGAGTTTGCAGGCAGGACGATCCTATCGGCTCCCGCCGTGATCGCCAGCCGCTCAACCCGAGCCTTGTCGGTTCTTGAGCGCATACAGCCTATCGCTATTCCAGCTTCAGGACACATGAGTCGAGCCGCGGCCACAACCCTGGAGATGTCCAAACTCGATGGTGGAGCTAAACCCTCCATTGGCGTGCCCATTGTTGGGATCAGACCTAGGATCACGATGACCTCAGGGTCCGACTCTTGGATAACCCCCAGGGCTCTGGCTTCACCCCTTATCTGCCCGAAGTCAAGACCGACGCATATATGGGGGACTATGTTGCTCACATCGGCGTCTTCAAGGGATCTTAAGGTCTCAGCGTAGTCTGTGACGGTTGCATCCAAACCGTACACCCGTTTAATGGTCTCGTCGCACCCAACCACGTCTACAGAGACGATGTCGATCTCCATCGAGGCGAGTTCCTCGGCTTGCTCCCTGTCAAGCAGACCCGTGTGCACGTTGATAATGAGCTCCGTGTTCTCCTTCACCCATCTGAGGGTGTCGTAGAACCTCTCGAGGGGCACCCGACCGTGCAAGTCTGAACCTCCACTGACGAGGACCCCAACTCCCCCATCCCTGTCCAGCCTTTCGCAGAGCTCTTTGAGTTTCAATGGCGTGTCAGCGTTCCTCATCCCGGCGAGGTAGTGACCACCGCAGTGCTTGCAACTCAAAGCGCAACTAGCTCCGGTGACCGAGACATTGGGAAAGTGGGGTATGGGATAGTAGAACCGGATCTCCCCGTTACCGCTCTCACGCCTGAGTTTCCCTACGGCCTCCAGCAGCTCATTTGGGAGATCGTTCAGGGAAATTATGGCTTCCGCTTCCTCCCTCGTTAAGCAGCCCTTCAGTAGAGCGTCGTATTCCAGAGCCAATCTGTGCACCTGCGAGTCACGCGCTCCGTATCGAAGGGATGGGGTCTAAAATCCTTTTTGGCAAGGCGACCTCCTGGGATGGAGGAGGAGGGGAGTCAACAATTACAGCCGTCGCTCATATCATGAATCTTCGCCACACATCTTTCTCATTGTATCAAACTAGCAATCGTGCTCCAGCAGCGTTCCTAGAGATCTTGGTTGATGTACGAGAACAGATGGAATGAACCTGGCAATAGATTGGTGCGGCCGCCGGGATTTGAACCCGAGTTTTCAGCTGTCCCCGATGAAGATCGTGGGGGGCTGAAGTCTTACCAGGCTGGATTCCGCCGATTCGCGTCCACGGCCGCCTGATAGGTCCTGCCGCAAATTACCCTACGAATAAAAGCCTCCGTTCTATTAAGCATTTTTAGAGCCTATCGTCAGTCAAAATGTCCTTCTGATTAAGAATTTAATTTTTATTCGAGTTTCTACTTTACGCGCCCCTTTGTTGGAGATGGGGATCTATTCGAGTTAAAATTAACTGAATAGTGCAAATCTAAAAAACGTTAAATAGAATGTTGACGAGAATGAGTAAACGATTCATGGCCTAGGGCCTGTAGCTCAGCAAGGCAGAGCATCGGGCTTTTAAGACCGCGCGCGGTCGAGGACACCCGGTGGTCAGGGGTTCAACTCCCCTCAGGCCCGCTCGGGAAAGGCCATCGACTGGGAGAGAATGGACGTGGAGACCCGTGTGAGAGAACTGAAATATCGGATGATGATCACAGACCTCTTGAAAGTAGCCAGCGAGAGCCACACCTATCAGGAGCTCTCCGACTTCCTCGGCCTCAGCCCACCTATCCTGAGCAGGTATATGAGGGGACACGTCCTCCCCAGTTATAGCCGGGCCCAAGGCCTCTACGAGAAGCTGATGGAGATCACAAACATCAAGGAGGAGCTCAAGAAGCGAATCAACTTCGACGAGGATGGCTACTTCGACAACACGCCGCTCGTCTCCGAGATTACCTGGCTCAAGATAATGTCAAACTACGCCCTGGAAAAGTTCGCAGGGCGCAGGGTCACCAAGGTCTTGACGGCGGCGGTCGACGGCATCCCTGTCGCTTCGCTCGTCTCCAACCTCCTCGACGTGGATCTCATCGTAGCGAAGAGCAAGAAGGAAGTGGGGATAAACGACTTCGTCGAGGAGACCTATATCCCGAAGGGCTCAGCCATGAGGCAGAGCCTCTACGTGCCGAAGCAGTCCATAAAGAAGAGAGACAGCATCCTGATCAT
>CP070640.1:882982-885553 GCA_020354065.1 Candidatus Bathyarchaeota archaeon | reverse complement strand
CTCCTCTTCTCAGAGGGGTCAGTACCAATCCAGTGCTCGAGGTACCTGGCGACGGCACCACAACGGAGCGCCCACCCGGCTCCCCTGTCGTTCGCGACCTTTTCGCAGAGCCCGCGGGCTACCTCGTAGGCCTCGACAGCTTTCCCCAACCTCTCCAGGAACTCCTCCCGGTTCCCCGCCTGGAAAGCAGCCCTTCGGAGCGAATATCCTATCTTCTCCTGGACCTCACCTCTCCTGAAGTAATCCTCCTCATCAACCATACTCAGAGCTTGTCTGTAGAGGTCTGAAGCCTCCAACCACTCGTATTTTCTCTCCAGCCCAGCGGCTTCGCCTAGAATTCCTTCGAAATCAGCACTCGATGACAAGCCCTTTCCTATTCTTTCAATCGATACATAGCATATTTGAGTTTGGGTCCAGATATTCTATAGATAACATACATTACAATGCCATTACATGTGAGTGCTAGTTAGTGAAGTAAAAAACAACGGTTTTCCTATACCTAGTATGTTTTAAGTACTGGTTGGGAACTGGTAGAAGGGGGACTTGCATGTCTACCGACGAGAAGATCTTCGTGGGCTCCAAGCCCATCCTGGCGTACGTCACAGCCGTCGTGACCTCGCTTTCCAGGGCCGACTCCGTCAAGGTCATGGCCCGGGGCAGGGCTATAAGCAGCGCAGTGGACGTCGTTGAGGTCACCAAGAGGAGCTTCCTGACAGACCTGGTGGTGGAAGGCATCGAAATCGGCACCGAGAGACTCGGCGAATCGGGCGCCGAGAGGAACGTGTCCACCATAACGATAACGCTGTCAAGGCCTAAGGGATAAGCTGAGTCAACGACAGACGGGAGCGCAGAAGGAACCCCTTTAAAAATCCCGGAATTCTGACATTTTTCTTTACTTTTCCTCTTCTAGCTGCCTCTTCAACTCCAGCCCGATGGGGTTCCCCGAGAAGGCGTCGGCCCTGGCGGCCAGGGAGAGCTTTGAGGCCAGCGCCCTGGCGGAGCGGCCTCTGAGCTCGCGGGGCTTCGAGTGTATGTAGGGGTGTTGGAAGATCAGGCCATGTTTGGGCGGTTTTGATCTGGTCTTCTTGGAGCGGAAGAGGGCCTTCTCAGCCCCGAGGAGCTGGACGGTGCTGGAGGGCATCATGGCTAGCTTCCTGAGGCTCCTGGCTTTCTCGATGAGCTTCGCAGCCAGAATGGGGCCGGCTACAACTGAGAGGTTGGGGGCTACCTCCCTGGCCGTCTCGGTGAGATGTTCCTCGAGCTCGGGCCTGTAGTTGTATAGGGAGAGGAGGAGGTCAGCAAGGCGTTTTTGCTGCTCCAGGTCTGAGGGATCTGAGGCCGCTCCCATGGAATTCTGGGCGCTGGCGATGATTGAGGTCGCCTTATTGCCCAGACCCATCTCCCGAAGGTGTTCTGCCTCCATGTTTGACCTGTCTCCGAATGTCCCGACGATCCTCGCATAGACCGTGTGGCTGTCCACGTGGCCGCTTAACTCGGGGAAGTGGAGTCCATACCACTCCCTGAGCTTGCCCGAGAGAACGTTCAGGGTCTTATCAAGCTCGTTGAGGAGCTGGACGGTCTGGGTGATCACAGCGCCCCGCTCTGACTGGGCCCTCCGCACGGCCCTCCTCGAGTTGAGGATGGATACCTCATGGCTCAGCGCGTAGAAGCCTGCTGCATTCTCGGCTATGCCGTACTCGATGGCGAGCCTCTCCAGGTTCTCCCTGATGAAATCGCCCGCCTTCGAGCGGCTCTCAACCTCGACATCGAACCCCTGTCTCCTGAGTGCCTCGGCTAGGGAGCGGTTCGTGAACACGAAGACACCGAATCCCCTATGGACTAGCTTGTCGATCGTCTCCTGTACTTCTCTCGATACTTGGCCGGCTTCCTTTCTTTCCAGAGCCGCCGAGATCCTCTTTGGGTCTCTCGAGTACAGCGTCTTCTCGATGATCCGGTTTCCCTCGGCCACTCCGAAGACACCGATCAGGGTCTCGACGATGTGGACCTTGCCCGTTAAGCTGTTTTCTACGTCTAATGCCGTTCCCTCCAAAGGTTTTTCAAAGGTGCACGCGCGTAGTTGAGAACAAGATGTCCCAATTAAGCTTAACAGTTGATGTCGCGGGCCTCCGGCTCCGGAATCCGACGATGAACGCGGCTGGGGTGCTGGGGATCTCGGTGCCCCTCCTCAAGAGGGTGTACGAGGGGGGCGCCGGGGCTGTGGTGACCAAGAGCCTCGGGCCCGTACCCAGGTTTGGCCATCGCAACCCGACCATGGTCTCCGTGGAAGGCGGCTTCCTCAACGCCATGGGACTTCCGAACCCTGGGGCGGAGTACTTCGTCAAGGCCATCAAGGCTCTGAGAGGCGAGGGGATCCCGGTGGTGGCGAGCTTCTTCTGGGCATCAGTCGAGGATTTCCGTGAGGTGGCCCTAACACTCAGTGACGCCGGGACAGACGCCCTGGAGGTCAACATCAGCTGCCCCAACGTTGAGGAGGAGATGGGGATGCTCGGCGCCGACTGCCTCAACACCGAGAAGGTCACCGCAGCCGTGAAGGAGGTGGCGAGACCACCG
>CP070640.1:878176-882882 GCA_020354065.1 Candidatus Bathyarchaeota archaeon | reverse complement strand
TTCAGGTCGCCGGATATCGTAGTACCCGAGGGCACCCTGTAGAAATATACATCCGACCAGGAATCCTCCACCCCCCTGGTCTCGATCTTGTCGATGAGTATGTCCCTGCCGCCCAGGTTCTGGATCTTCAGGGCCCCCACGGCGCCGGTGCTGTTCACCCAGATGTGCTGCTTATAGAGGCGGACCTCCTCTGTCTGCAGCCTCGTCGATATGATGTTGACGGAGTAGTAGATAGCGACGCTTGAGATGAGGATGGAGACCACCAGCAGGATGAGGGTGGTGACAACCTGGGCTAAACCTCGCCTATTTCCGGCTCCCTTCTCCCGCATCTCGAACACCTATCCGTCATCCATATCATTGACCTATATCGGTATGTGTGTGGTTGCAATCTACATCAATGATACTGGACACCGCTCCATGATCTCAGCTGGGCCGCCTCTCAAGTCCAAGGAAAAACATGAAACTTGCCCGCCTCAAACAATAGCCCTATATCCATTTCTCGACTGTTTGAGAGTGAGTGCCTTTGATCATCTACTGCGGGCCTGGCTCCGAGCAGATGGGATTTGAAACAGCCGGTCTCCTGGGCTTGGAGGCGGCCCTGGTCGAGCACCGGACCTTCCCCGACGGCGAGAGCCATCTCCGCCTCACCAGAGACGTGGAAGGCGAGGACGTGGTCCTCATCCACTCAACGGCCCCGCCCCAGGACAGACGCCTCGTCCAGCTCCTCCTCATCCTGGGCGCGCTCAGGGATCTGGGGGCCGCCGAGGTCGTCCTGGTGGCACCCTACCTGACCTATGCGCGCCAGGACAGGCGCCGCCTAGAAGGGGAAGCGGTGAGCGCCTCCACCGTCATCAGGCTCCTCGTGAGCCTCGGCGTGTCTAGGCTGATCACGGTGAACGTGCACAACCCCGAGGTCTTCAGCGGGAGTGGTCTGGAGCTCCACGACATCTCCGCCATCCCCCTGCTCGCAGAGCATTATGAAGCGGAGGGTTACGGGGGCAGCTTCTCCCTCTCCTTGGGGAAGAAGCCCGTTGACCTGGAGCACGCCCGCGCAGCCGAAGCCGTCCTCGGAGGGGGATGCGGCGTCCTGGAGACGTTCAGGGATCCCACCACGGGCCGCGTCGTCTTAGGAGAAAAGGATCTGGGCGTGGAGGGCAGGAGGGTCATCATCTTCGATGACGTCATCACGAGCGGGGCGACCCACCTCAGGGCTGTGGAGTCTCTGAGGGAGAAGGAAGCGATTGAGGTTCACCTTGCCTGCGTCCACTCCCTCCTCGACGATGAGGGGCTGAGCTTGGTCTGTGAAATGACTGACGGCTTCGTCTGCACCGATACGATACAGAGCCAAAGCAGCGTGGTCAAGGTGGCCCCCCTCATAGCCGAGGCAATACTAAGAGGCTAGGTTCACTTACACGTGGGAGAGGCTTTAAAAATCGTTTTATTAGCTTGACACTACAGGAGCTATCAACATGAGGAAGCTTCTATACGACGCGATATCATATGTTCTTGAGCATGGGAACGCGTTCAACAGGCTGAAATTGGCCCACATCATGGGCAAAAAACGAGATTACCAACCACTTGTCGACAATTTGCTGTCAATGCAGAACGAAGATGGGGGGTGGCCATGGCAGCTCGAGGCTGGAAGCCCCAGCGGAGTGTCCGACACAGCGAAGGTCCTGGAGCTCCTGGCGGAGGTCGGTTTAGAGCGCACCTCCAGCCCGATCAGGAAAGCAGCATCATATCTTCTGGATCTTCAGAACGAGGATGGAGGTTGGTCGGAGAGCCGCGAGTTGGAGGGGATGATCCCGAGAGAGTGGACCTGGATCAGCACGAAGCACAGCGGCTACCAGACGGCCGATGCGGTGAACGCCCTCTCCCAGGCCGGATACAAGGGCGACGAGGTCTGGAGGGCCATCGACTTCCTCAAGGCCTCCCAGAACGAGGAGGGCGGCTGGCACTCCCACATCGGATCTGATCCGAACCAGGTGACCGACGTCGCGACGACGGACCACATCCTCCGCGCCCTCCTCCGAAACGGAGAACCCAGGGAGTCGCAGACGATCAAGAGGGCCGAGGAGATGCTGATGGGAAAAATAGGGGAGACAGATTCGCCTGTGAACACTGCATCCGTCCTCTGCGCCCTAAAGCTGCTGGGTTACACCGGCGAGGACGAGCGCTTCTCTCAGATGGTGGGCTGGCTGGTGGATCACCAGAGGCCAGACGGGGGCTGGAACTGGTTCGGCGAGCTTCCCTCGAACCCATCGCAGACCGTGGACTGCCTTGAGCAGCTCGCGGATTTCGTTGACATGGAGCCAAGTTGAATTAGAAAAAGCCTGGTTTCAGGCCTGTCGGAACCGGGTTCTAGAGAAGAGTCAGACGATGATGTAGGCCTTAAGAGCCTCGATGACCTCCAGCTCCTCCTCCGCCGGGAGCGGGCGCAGGGGGCGGCGTGGCACTCCCGCTGGGTGGTTCCTCAAATTGAGGGCCGCCTTGACCGCAGCGACCTGGCTGTGCTCCCTGACGAGCACCTTGTTCACGTAGGAGACCCTGAGCTGCATACACCCGGCCTCCTCCAGGTCACCCCCCTTCGCAGCCTTGTAGAGGTCCACACAGGTCTCGGGGATAGCGTTCGCCACCGCCAGGATGGCCCCCCTCCCTCCCATAGCCAGGGTGGGCAGGGTCATGTCAGCGGTCCCGGAGAGGACGCTTATCTTATCCCCGAAGAGCCTGATGTTCTCCGCCATGTTCCCAGGGCTCCCGCTGCTGTCCTTCAACCCCGCCAGGTTGCTGCACTCGTCCGCGATCCGGTCCACCACCTGGGGCGGAACCGAGTAGCCCGTGAACTTGGGCACGTTATAAAGGATCACAGGCAGCTCCACCGCGGCGAGGAGGGAAGCGTAGTGCTGGAATACCTCCTCATCCGATGGCCTGAAGAAGTAGGGCGAAACCACGAGAGCAGCCTCGGCCCCGATATCCCAGGCGTCTTTGGTGAGGCGGATGGTCTCACGGGTTCCCACAGCCCCGGTTCCCGCGATCACCCGCCCCCTGCCGTCAATTCTCTCGATGACGTGGGCGATGAGGTCCCTCCTCTCCTCCCGGGATAGCATCGGCGCCTCGCCTGTGCTAGCGTTCACCACCAGGCCCGAAACCCCCGCTCCTAACCAGAACTCGATCAGGCCGCTCAGGGCCCGGCCGTCGATCTCCCCCCGCTGGTTGAAGGGCGTGACATTCGGGACGTAGATACCCTCGAGCTCCATGGAAGTCTCGCAATTACATCCCTCGCAGCGCATAAAACCCTAACTGGGCGCCAGCTTTTAAGGGCGGCTGGCATCTGAAAGGTTGAAGCCATGGGGAGAGTCGGATACCCCGGGGGGGTCCCCTTCAGCCTGAACTACCCTGAGATACCCCTCTACGCCTTCCTAGAGAACTCTGCGAGGAAGCACCCGAGCAGGGACGCCGTCGTCTTCTACGAGAAAAGGATCACCTACAGCCGGCTCTGGGATGAGAGCCTGCGCCTAGCCAACGCCCTCAAGGAGATGGGCTTGGAGAAGGGGGGTCGGGTCGTCCTGCTGCTTCCCAACGTCCCCCAGTTCCTGACGGCCTACAACGGGGTGCTGGCAGCCGGAGGGGTCGTAGTCCCCCTCAGCCCCCTCACCCCAGCGGAGGAGATCCGGAGGGAGGTTGGGGAGACCCAGGCGGAAATCCTCGTCGTTCTGGACAGGCTTCTCGACAAGCTCCCTGAGAAAATCTCTGAGAATCTGATCGTCGCGGAGGCCGCGGCGTACGCGCCCACGCATCTGAGATTGCTCAGCCGCTTGAGGCACAGCCCGAGGTCATCACGGGGCTCGTTGAACTTCGGGGGGCTGCTTGCCGGCCCGCCCCTGAAGAAGCTCGCACGAGTCGATCCAAGGGAGGATCTGGCCGTCGTCCTCTACACCTCCGGGACCACCGGCCCGCCCAAGGGTGTCATGCTCACCCATTACAACCTGGTGGCGAACACCCTCCAGTCCTACCACTGGCTCAGGGGCTGGGGGTACAGCGCCAAACCCCAGCCTGTGGGCTGGCCCATGGTCGTCTGCGCCGTCCCCTTCTTCCACGGCTACGGCATGACCGTGGCCATGAACGAGTCTGTCCAGTTCGGCTGCACCCTGGTCCTGGTGCCCGAGCCAACCCCAGGCGCCATCCTGGAGGCCATAAGCCGGCACAGAGCGACCCATTTTCCAGCTATCCCCAGTTTCATAAGGGAGATCCTCGACCACCCGGATCTCAGCCGCTACGACCTCACAAGCCTGACGAGCTGCCTCTCCGGGGGAGGCCCCATCGACCCCCAGCTCATCGAGAAGTTTGAGAAGGTCTCGGGCGCCCGCTTCTACCAGGGCTACGGCCTCACAGAGGCGGGGCCCAGCACCCACTGCACTCCCTCTGAGGGCGCCCCGAACCACCGCACCGTAGGCCTCGCCTTCCCAGACACCGAGGCCAGGATCGTCGACCTCCAGCTCGGGGAGGTGGAGATGCCCCCGGGGGAGAGGGGTGAGCTCGTCGTCAGAGGCCCCCAGATAATGAGGGGGTACTGGGGGGATCCGGAGGAAACCGCCCGGACGCTGAGGGGCGGCTGGCTCCACACAGGGGACATAGCCGAGATTGACGAGGACGGCTTCCTCTACATTGTTGGCAGGAAGAAGGAACGGATCGTCGCGGGAGGCCGC
>CP070640.1:873526-878076 GCA_020354065.1 Candidatus Bathyarchaeota archaeon | reverse complement strand
GTAGGTGCCGATCTTGTTCGCCACGTCCCCGTTGGCTGCTATCCTGTCGGCGCCCACGATGACCATGTCCACCTCGCCACGCCTCATGAAGAAGCCGGCGGCGTTGTCAACGATCAGGGCGTAGGGGATGTTTTCCTGGTCCAGCTCCCAGGCGGTGAGCCTCGACCCCTGGCACCTGGGCCTGGTCTCGTCGACGAAGACGAAGACCCTCTTCCCCTGCTGGTGGGCGAAGCGGACGGGGCTCAGGGCGGTCCCGTAGTCGAGGAAGGCCAGAGCGCCGGCGTTGCAGTGGGTGAGGACCCTGAAGCCGTCTTCGACGAGCTCGCTGCCGTGCTCGCCGATTTTCACGGATGCTTCGAGGTCTTCCTGGGCGATGGCGTCGGCCTCGGCAACGACGGCCTTGACTCGTTCGGATACCGGGCCCAAGCTTCCCACTGCTAGGCAGCGGTCGATGGCGTGGAAGAGGTTGGCCGCAGTGGGTCTTGTATTCCTCAGCGTCTCAGCCGCTTCCTTGAGGTGGCTTTCGAATGCTTCGGTGGGAAGGTTCTTAGCCCCCAGTGCCGCCTGGGCCATGCCGTAGCCGCCCGCGACGCCGATAGCCCCCGCCCCCCTCAGCACCATCTCCTTAATGGCCTTCGCGGTCTCCATGTGGTTCTCCAAGGTGGATATCTCGAATTTGTGTGGGAGGACCCTCTGATCTATCAGCCTTACTCTACTCCCCTCCCTCCACAAGGTGTGGATCTCCCGCTCCTCCCCATTGATCCTGACCTTCAAGGCCTTCTCCCTACACTCTGCTCCCATATTCTATCTGACGATAATAAGATTTCCAGGCGGTGCTACGTCATCACGGCTATTTCAGGACCTTCCCCGTCTTGCGGTACCAGAGGTAGAGATCCATCTCGCCAAGGGTCATGCCCACCCGCGCGGCGACCGCTTTTAGCAGCCTCTCGTATTCGAGATACCTTCTCCTGGTCAGCCCCTTCCTTCCGTCCGCTTCGATGAGGCCGTGCTCCCTCATGTTGGATATGATGTGGCGGTCGATGATCGCGACATCCAGGTATCCCACGTTCCTGAGGAAGTGGCTCGCCTCCTTCCAGCCGAGGCCTTTCACGTTCTCCACGAGCCATCTCCGCGCTTCACGACTGCTCCCGAAGCTTTCCACAGTCTTCTTCAAGGTTTGGGCATGTCTCCTCGCCTCAACGATGTATTCGGCTCTCCTCAAAGCGAATCTGTGCCCCTGACATCTCAAACTCTCGACCACCTCCTCAAGCGAGCCGTCTATGAGGGCCCCGCAGTCGCAGAGAGCGTCGACACAAATCTGGCCCATCCTCGCGCTTGAGTAAGCGGTCAATATGCAGTAGGTCAGCTCCTCGAACCATTTGTAGGTGTCTGTCTTGTTAACTTCGAGGAAATCAGCGATGCGGTCATCGACCATCCCTCTGACTTTTTGGTCGTTCCTCAGTCGTATAACTTCATTGGCTAGAGAATCAACGCCTCGATGAATTTCTAGCATGATGAACTCTTACTCTATGTCAGATCGGGAGGATAAAAATCATGGCGTCATGCTATAATTTCAAGGGAAAGGCCGGAGTTTTTATTCATGGTATTTAATGATATCTTTTTCATGACTTTCATTGATCGAATGATCGAGAGATTTTCCTTAAATAGTGACTCGATATAAACGAGAAATTTTTAATATTCCCCAACAGACGAGAGCAACTTTATTACCGAACAAAGCAATTCCGAGTTGCACCTCCCACAAGATTTTAAACCAACGCCGATTCACGATTTTACATATCCCTTTAAAAATTATTATTAACATAAGAAAAGGAGAATACCCCTTGAGGCCGGATGATTCCCTCTACTTCGAGTTCGAGAACATGCCTGTCAGAGTTGTGGCCACCAGGAAGATACCGGCTGTCGAGACCCCCGGTCTCCGGATAAATGAAACCGAACCTGGCAAGAATATTACTGTCCCCTTCTGGGTGGCCATGGAGCTGTTCGAGTCAGGCTTGGCTCGATTTGAGGATGATGGCATCAGCGGCGAACAGTGGACCCAGATCCATTACAGAGAGCGCTTCCAGCCTCTGGGGCAGCCAACCCCATTGCCCGATGGCTTCTACTCCAAAGTCTACCTGACCTTCATGCGAGAACTGAGTCGTGCTGAGGGTGACTCGATTCGTGCTGAAAATTTGGAACGGATGAGAGGGAGGTTCAGGGACATCATGGAGAGCAGGATCGGAAAGATATCCCGTCTTTCCTCAGCGGAGGTGACCGCTCAAACAAGGGGGCTGCAACCTGAAGAGGCTGCGTTGTATAGGGATCTCCATAAAATTATCGATATATGGCGGAGAAATATGAAGAAGCTGGGGGAAGACTAGTTGGCCAGCCTGATTCAGTCTGAGGAGGCTTTCACCCATTTCATCGAGGGTTTCAGAGACAAGAAGGACGAGGTCAAGTACGAGCAGGCCCTCTCGGAGATGGCGGTGAAGGGGCAGAAATCGATAATCGTCGACTTCAAGGACCTGTACGCCTACGACTCGGAGCTGGCACGGCAGGTCCTGGAGAAGCCTGAGGATCACCTTCCCCAGTTCGACATCGTCGCCTTCTCGAAGCTTAGGATGCGAGACCCCATTTATGCTGATCAGATCCGGAGAGTGCATGTCCGTTTCAGGGGGCTGCCCACCGAGACGCCCCTCCGCAGGATGGGCGCCGAGCAGATCAGCAACTTAGTCATGGTGAACGGCATCATCGTCAGGGCGACCAGCGTCCAGCCCTTCATCCTCAGGGCTGCCTTCCGGTGCAGCCAGTGCGCGGAGATGATCCTCCTCGACCAGAGCGATCAGTTCCTCAAGACCCCCAGGGAGTGCCCCTCCTGCAGTAGCCGCAGGGGCTTCGAGCTCGTCCCCAAGGAGTCAGTCTTCATCGACTCCCAGAGGGTCACCATCCAGGAGAGGCCGGAGGAGCTCCCAGCCGGGCAGTTGCCGCGGCAGATCAACGTCGAGCTCAAAGATGACATCGTGGATATCGCCCGGCCCGGGGACCGGATCAGCGTCACGGGCACCCTCAACCTGATACGTAAGCAGGGGCGGGGGGGCACCCTCAGGGTCTTCGACTTCGTCCTGGAGGCGAACAACATCGACGTGAGCGGCCGGGAGATGGAGCTCTTGGAGATCACCGACGAGGACGAGGAGGCCATCAGGGAGCTCGCATCCGACCCTTGGATCCACCGGCGAATCCTCCAGTCCATCGCTCCCTCCATCTACGGCTACGACACCATCAAGGAGGCCGTGATGTACCTCCTATTCAGCGGGGTCTCAAAGGAGCTCCCCGACGTCCGCATCAGAGGAGACATCAACGTCCTCCTCGTGGGCGACCCGGGCACGGGCAAGAGCCAGATCCTCCAGTACTCGGCGAAGGCCGCTCCAAGGGGTCTCTATACCACCGGCAGGGGATCCACCGCGGCGGGGCTCACCGCCGCCGTCGTGAGGGAGGGGGGAACCGGGAGCTTCATCCTTGAGGCCGGCGCCCTCGTCCTCGGGGACAAGGGTATCTGCTGCATCGACGAGATGGACAAGATGAGGGAGGAGGACCGGGGTGCCATCCACCCCGCCATGGAGCAGCAGGTGGTCTCCATCGCCAAGGGGGGGATTGTTGCGACGCTGAACGCCCGGACTAGCATCCTGGCGGCGGCGAACCCCACCCTGGGCCGGTATAACCCCTACCAGACCATCGCCCAGAATATCAACCTCCCCGTCACCATCCTCAGCCGGTTCGACCTCATCTTCGTCCTCAGGGACATCCCAGAGTCGGAGAAGGACACCAGGATGGCGGAGCACATCCTCAGGCTCCACATGGCCGCCGGCTCCCCGACTACCGCCCCCATGGAGACCGAGATGCTCAGGAAGTACATCAGCTACTCGAGGAGGATTGAGCCGGTGATGACCGAGGAGGTGGTCCAGAGCTTCAGGGACTTCTACGTCAAGATGAGGACCGCCTCCCTGGAGGGGGGCGAGGCCTCAGCCATCAGCATCACAGCCCGGCAGCTCGAGTCCCTGGTGAGGTTGGCGGAGGCCCGGGCGAGGGTCCACCTCCGAGAGGAGGTCGCAGTCGAGGACGCCGAGGCGGTCATCGCCCTCATGCAGAGGAGCCTGGAGCAGGTGGGCATCGACGTGGAGACTGGGGAGATCGACATCGACATCCTCTACACGGGCAAGCCCCGCAGCCTCCAGATGCAGCTCCAGAAGGTGCTCGGGGTCATATCCGAGATGGAGCGGATCACCGGGGTTGTCAGGGACGACGACCTGTTCGACGCCCTGATGTCGGATCACGGCATCGGCCGGTCGGAGGCGGCCCGGCTCATCGGGGTCCTGATGAGGGATGGCACAATCTACTCGCCGAGGCCTGGATACTACAAGAGAACCTCCTAGTTTCCCCCATTCTAAACGGATCCATAAGCGACAAGCCCGTGAAAGAGCTGTATCAGGCTCTTATTCCTCTGGCCTTCACCAGAACGGACTCGATGAACGAGGTCTTGGCATCCGTATACC
>CP070640.1:861408-873426 GCA_020354065.1 Candidatus Bathyarchaeota archaeon | reverse complement strand
CCGGCGTGGAACTGGAGCACTGCTGGGCGATCATCGAGCTCATACAACGAGTGCCTGACCATCCGGAAGCCGGCCCCGCCGTGGCCGAGGCAGACGTTTCTGTCTATCATTCCCACGGCCTTGACGCTCTCGCCGATCCTCCTGAAATCATCCTCGGGAAACGGCAGGAAGCACTTGAGCTTCACGAGGCCCACATTCTCTCCCTCATCCCTGAGCCTGTCAACCGCCGTCCTCGCGGTGCCCACCATGGAGCCCATAGCAACGATTACCGCTTCAGCGCCCTCACACCTATACTTTTCCACGAGCCCGTTCCCATATTTGCGGTCGAATGTCCTGCCGTAGTCCTCGTTCACCTCCATGACGACCTTGGCAGCTCTCAGGATCGCTTCGTGGTGGTCTCTCCACCGCTTCTGAGGGTCTCCCCGTCCCCATCCCCGACCGAAGGTCGAGGGGTCGACCTCATCGGGTAGGATGCTCGGCATCGCCTTGTTGGGAGGCAGCCAGGCGTCGACATCCTCTTGGGTTGGTATCTCCACCGGCTCGGCTGTGTAGCTGAGGACGTACCCGTCGTATCCGAAGGCGAGTGGAAGTCTGACTCTTTCGTCCTCGGCGATCTTGTACGCCATGAGGCAGGTGTCGAGGAGCTCCTGGTTATGTTCACAGTACAGTTGCATCCAACCTGTCCACATCTGGGACATGAGGTCCGTATGATCGGGTTGCAAGCCCTTGTTTCCCCTGTGGACGACGGCCATGACGACGGGGAGCCGATATCGGGAAGTATCGTGCATCGGGTGGTGCATGTAGAGCTGTCCAGGACCTGAGGTGCAGACGAAGACACGGGCGCCCACCCTCGATGCAGCTTGGACTACCACCTGGGAGGACAACTCGCCCTCGACGTTCACGAACTCCGCATCAAGCTCGCCGTTCGCCACCATCTCGGAGAGGTACTCGGTGATCGTGGTCTGGGGGGTCACAGGGAAGGCCGAAGCCACCTGGACCCGCGCAAGCTTTACGCCTGTTGCAGTAGCCTTGTTTCCCACCATAACTTCAGATGACACTTTCCTTTCCTCCTAAGCCTCCACACTCTCAAATTCGATCGCATCTACCGGGCACTCGTTTACGCATATCCCGCAGCCCTTGCACTTGTGGTATTCTATCTCAGGCTTGTTTTCCACCCACTTGATCGCGGTCTCGGGACAGAAGAGCCAGCAAGACTTGCAGCTCGTGCATTTATCCAAGTTGATTTTCGGAGTGAAGACCCGCCATGAGGAGACGTCCTTCAGAACGCCATATCCTCCGACGTGGATGTCACGCTTCACGGTTGTCGCCTCCTTTATAGGCGCCTGCTTGACCTCACTGACCCTCTCGTAGGACATCCTGACAGCAGCGATGTTCATCTCCCCGATCCTGCCCAGGAACCTGTGGAGGATGGCCTTCTCGAAGGATTCCAGCTTCGGAAATCCGGCTGCCTTGCTGAAAGCCCCCAGGATAGCGGTGTTGGTGATGGGCCTCTTCAACGTCTCAAGAGCTATCATCGTTGCGTCAACCGTGGCTACCCTGAAGTCTCCGCCTACCGTCACCTCCTCAGGGGGGGAGGAAGTGTTCAGGATCAAAAGCCCGCCTTTCTTCAGACCTTCTGCTACGGATTGCTCCGTGCTGATCAGGGGATCTAGAACCACGACGATATCTGGCTCGTGGACCAGCTCTCTCTCCCTGACACGGACATCGTCGAAGCGCACGTAAGCCGTCAACGGTGCACCGCGCCTCTCAGTTCCGTACATGGGGATGGCCTGAGAGAACTTGCCGTCGATGAAAGCAGCCTCAGCCAGCAGCCTAGAGGCTGTCACGGCCCCCTGGCCGCCCCTGCCATGAATCCTTATTCCGATCATAAACAGGCCTCTAATCGAATCGTAAAGGCATACGATCATCCTTATAAAAACCAATCGGATCAATCAGATGGATTGTTTCGAAGAAAAATGATTGAATATTGATGTAATAATTATCGGTTCTCATCAGGGAACATCGAATATTTCAAGATGGACGTGCGTATGGAAAATTCTCCTAACCATACAACTTGCATAAAATAAAATAAAAAAGTCAAGGGGCAGGCACCACGATTATTGAGACAGGGAGACAATCTAGGTTACTAGAAAACATCCAGAGCCACCTCGAAAAAATCAGACACAACGCACTTCAATGAATCCCAGAGTGTCTCTACCCCTCGGATTAGACAGGTATATCTTCTACATTTCGTGATAATAATGTTGAAATGCTCCCCTTGGGCGATGAGAACCCGACACGGCTGACCCCTATGGTGAACTGGTCGATTATAGTAGCCTGCTCGCTCGTATTCCTCTGGCAGACATCTGCCGGTCAAAACCATTTCCTCCTCACAATCGTCAACTATGGACTCATACCAGCCCGGATCCTGACAGGAAGTGGCTACTATACATTCCTAACCAACATCTTCCTCCACGGTGGGTGGTCGCATCTTCTCGGCAACATGCTGTTCCTCGCAATTTTTGGGGATAACATCGAAGACTGCTGCGGGCATCTGCGTTACCTCGCCTTCTATCTGGTAAGTGGCATGGTCGCGTCCGCCGTATGGATGCTTACTACCTGGGGTGCCCCCATCCCCGCCGTCGGCGCCTCTGGAGCCATCTCCGGGGTCTTAGGCGCTTATCTCATCCTCTATCCGACAGCCCGCGTAAGGACACTGATAAGCGCAGGCCTGTTCTGGAGGATCATCAGGGTCCCGGCCTGGATGATGATAGGCCTCTGGTTTCTCTACCAGCTGCTCCTCGCAGCGATACCGATAAACACCGGTGTGGCCTATTGGGCCCACATCGGGGGCTTCGCCTCAGGCATGGTTCTGGCGAGGATCATCAAGCCCAAGCTGAGGAGGACAAGAGTATTCCCAATCGACTTTGATGAGAGTACGCTCTGATCAACAAATTATCTTCCCACGATAAACGCAACCACGAGCGGGAAGTTCGACTATCTTGGCTTCACCTCCCGAGACGAGAGGGCCCAAAAGTGGTGTTCCGACCTGTTTCGATACCACTGGGAGAAGACCGAGCCCAAGAAAGAACACATGTTCGAGTTAGAAGGGACCCGGTTGTCCCTTGTTATTTCAAGATCTTGATCTTCGAAGGCTCGACGCCCTCCTCTATTAGATCGAGGAGGGAAATGGCATGGGAGTCTGCGAGGGCGATCTTCTTTCTGGCGTCCTTAGAGAATGAGAACGCCGCGATTGTGACTGGATGGCTGAGGGAGCCCGAGGACAGGACCTTCCCCGGTACAGCTACTACATCCCCCTCCACGGTGTGCCTGTTGATCTTGCTCAGGTTCATGGCGACCCTGGATCTCTTGGATCTATCAAGGTCCTCCGCGAGGGCGCGCCAGATGGCCCTGCCGTCCTTCTTGAATGCCGCCTTGAGGGCTCGAATGACCCCCTTGAGCTCAGGGTTCTTCATCTTCCTCCTCCTCATCGTCATCCAAATCTCCGGAACCAACGCTGTAGAGTCCCCGGGCCTGCTGCTCCACAGGCTCGAAGCCAGCGATGATGTCGTCAGTCTCCCCCTTCTCGATCTTCTCGGAGAACTCGTCGAGCTTCGCCACGAGTATCTTTCCGGCTTCGAAGACAAGCCTCTCCGGGGGGAGGCATCCCGTCGACTCCACCGTGAACAGGTATGAGTCCGGCTTCGCCGCTTGGGTTACGGCTGTGGGGTCGACTGGGCACGCTTTGACGCACTCCCCGCACAGGATGCAGGAGTTCACGTCGACGATCCTGAGCTTCCCCTCCTTGATTGTGAAGACGTCCTTGGGGCAGCTCTTCACGCACTCGCCGCAGGCGGTGCATCTTTCCTCGTCGACATCGATCTCGGCGACGTGCTGATAGGTAGCCGATGAGACGGGCTGCCACTTCGCGTGGATCTTCCCCTGGCCCAGTCTCGCATAGGCCTCCACCCTCACAGCCTGTCCCGTCGTTACTTTCGTGAGGGGTATGTCGGGGCTGACTGGAACCACCTCAGGGTCCTCTGAGACGAAATCCCCTGAGAGGATGATCCGAGCATCGGTTTCCGCCTCGACGTCCAGCGTCAGGACCACTCTGCACTTCTCGCAGCCCAGCTCGCTCCCACACTCACAGTCCTCGGGAAGGACATACCGGTCGAGGTCGGTCTTTATGGGTACCAGGCCGATCCTGTGGGCGAGAACCTCGTCGTGGATGACAGAGGAGTTGTCAAAGACGAACATGTCGTCTATGGCCATGCAGGGGACCTCAGAGATGATGGTGCGGCGAAGGGCGTTGGCGAGAGCCGTGGTCACCCCTGAGAGGATGAAGCGTATCTTTTCGTCATTTAAACTCAGGATCTGAACTCTCATGGCCGCTCCAACCGCCGCTCTAGGGCCTCCGGCCCCGCCTTCCACCCGGTTTTCGCGTACCGTCGTGAGGTATGGGGGTGGTCTCCTCGATTCTTCCAATCATGAAGTTGCTCCTCGCCAGGGCGCGGATGGCCGCCTGGGCTCCCGGGCCGGGAGTTTTAGAGCCGGAGCCGCCTGGAGCCCTCACCTTGATGTGGATTGAAGTGACCCCCTTGTCCCGGCCCACATTGGCGACCTGCTGAGCCGCTTTCATGGCCGCGTAAGGGGAGGGCTTCAGCCTGTCCGCCTTGACGAACTGCCCTCCCGATGCGAAGGCTATCGTCTCGGCGCCGGTTAGGTCGGTCATGTGGATTATGGTGTTGTTGAAGCTGCTGTATATGTGGACCATGGCCCACCTTTCGCGATCACTCAACGGGTTCGCCTCCGGAGGCCTCAGCTAGAAGGAGTTCCTGCCTCAAAGGGTGATTTTTCTCTGCTAAGGGGCTTGACCCAGAGTAGTCCAAGCTCTCCTCGTCGGAGATGGTGACCACGTAGCTGGGGGTCTTCGTCTTCTGTCCCTTGATGGATATGTGGCCGTGGGTGATGAGCTGCCTCGACTGGAATAGGGATTTCGCCAGGCCCTTCCTGAAGACGATCGTCTGGAGCCTCCGCTCCATGAGGTCCTGAATGCTGAGGCCCAGGATGTCGTCCAGGCTGCCCCGCTCATCGACCAGACCGAGCCTGTGGAGCTTCGTGATCAGCTCCTTCTCCAGTTGGGTTCTCTCCTCGGGGTCCAGGGAGAGCATCTCTCTCGCTCTCCGCCGAAGGGTGCTCAGCTCTGTCCTGTGACGCCAGAGCTCCCTCTTGTTCCTCAGGCCATAGGCCCCGATCAGCCTCAACTCCTCCTCGAGGTTGGCGACATCGTAGGGACGCTTAGGGGTCGTGTAGAGCTTGTGCTTCTTCTTCGGGTCACCCATCATCGTCGCCTCTTAGCGCTGCTGTTGCACCCTCCTCCTGCTGACGCCGACGCTCCTCCCCTTCCGGGCGGTGGTCTTCGTCCTCTGCCCCCTCACCTTGAGACCCCTGCCGTGCCTCTCCCCCTTCCAGCTCCGGGTCTCCCTCATCAGGTCGATGTCCCCCCTTTGCCTGAGGGTGAGGTCTGAGGCGAGCAGGTGGAGGTTCTGGCCCGTCTGGGGATCCTTCCTCCTGTTCAACATCCAATCAGGGATTCCCCCTGAAGCTGGGTTCTCCAATATCCCCTCCAGCCGCCTGACATCGGCGTCGGATAGCGCCCCGAGCCTCTCGAAGGGGTCCAAGCCCAGTTGTTTGATCATGGTTCTCGCTACGCGGATGCCGACGCCCTTCAGGTCGCACAGGGCGTAGGGCAGCAGCTTAGTCCCGTCTAGGTTGGATCCGTGGAGTCTGACGATGTAGTTGAATTCTCTGGACACGCGGAAATCTCCAGACTGTGTAGGTAAACGTAAAGCATAAAAACCTTATTAAAATCTATCGAATCCCCCTTCTCCGTTTCAATGAAGAAGTAAAGGATATCTGTTGACGATAAAGAAGCCTTTCCCAGGTAACTCACGTATTGTGACTATCTGAGGTGACTACAAACAGTGAGTCGCCTTTAAAACGTATCGCCCGTTTCCTCGACATGGTTGAATTGGAATGGCGCAGATAGATGTGGCAGATGAGAACCTCCTGAAGTTGAGGGGGATTCAAAAGGTGATCCTCATCGAGGAGGGAATCGAATCGAACCTGGATGAGACCCTCGCGAGGATTCTCGAATTCTACAGAAGGTTCGTTCCCTACAACTAGAACATGTGAAGAAGGAGATTGAGATGGTTTACTGCTCAAAATGCGGCGAAGAAATCCCCGAAGACTCGCATTTCTGCTCTAAATGTGGCAGCATGACGGAGAAGGGGGAGGAAGCAGGCACCTCCTATCCGAGGCTTGGCCGATACTGGTGTTGCTCCAATGAGGGTCCGAGCCGCTACATAGCTGAAGACGAGAAGCACTTCGGCGGGCTGGTGACAGCCGATAAAGTCTTTTTCGAGGTCGAGAACGTAAACGGCCCTGTCCGGGTCCTGACATGGGACAAGGCCGAGTACGGCGTCGAGCTGCTGATAAAAGCTGGCGGTTACACCGAGGATGAGGCGGAGGAGAACCTTAAGGATCTCAAGGTCGATCTTGAGGAGCAGACAGTCCAGGGTCAGCAGAGGCTCTCCCTCAAGTTCGATCGCCCAAAGGACAGGAGATGGTACTCGATAGACGTCAACGTCACCCTGCCGACGGACGCAGAGACAGACCTCGACATCTACTCCAAGAACGGCGCGATCTCTCTCGCCAACCTGAAAGGTAGTGAGATGGCGGCGACGACCAAGAACGGTAGGATGATGCTCGACGGCATATCAGCCAAGAGGATTGACTGTAAAACTAGTAACGGAAAGATGATCTTGGAGAAGGTGACATCGGAGAGCATTGACTGCAGGACCAGCAACGGCAAAATGGTCCTCGATAACGTGACCGCAGAGAAGATTACGGGGAGGACCAGCAACGGACGCATCGAGGGCCAAATCGAGTCCAAGGACGCGGTCCTAACCTCAAGCAACGGGAAGATAGACCTCGCCCTCCTCTGCGGTGCCAGCGGGGAATTCAGGCTCCGCACCAGCAACGGCCGCATCGTGCTAGACGTCTCCGACTCACCCGACGTTGGGTACGACCTTGACCTCAGCACCAGCATGAACCGTATCGACGTTGACCTGCCTGATCTAACATACGAGAAGTACAGGAGAACCCATCTGGCCGCCAAGACGCAAGGGTTCGAAGAGAAGGATGTGAAGATCGTCATCGAGGCCGACACCTCGATGGGTAAGATACAAATCAACTCCTAGCCTGACTAAACAGACCACACTGAGACATCAAAAAACGGGTCGCTTTCCACTGTCAAGGGTTCGTAGACGACCGGTGGCTCTTGCCAGTCTATTCAGGGAAAATGATGCCTAGAGACCAGATCAGTGCCAGACCCAGCAGGAAGACGATGAACTGGATGAGTGACCTCCCGAAATCCTCCTCCTCCTGGAGCTCGGGGATGAGCTCCGAGGCTGAGAGGTAGATGAAGGCGCCCGCGGAGAAGGAGATCAGGAATCCGCTGAGGGCGTCAACGGTCTTGAGGAACAGGATGCCAAACACTCCGCCGAAGACGACTGAGAGGGCCACAATGAAGTTGAGTATCAGGGCTCTCCCTTTCTCGAAGCCCGCGTAGATGAGCACCCCATAGTCCCCCATCTCCTGTGGGAGCTCGTGGAATATGACCGCCACTGTCGAGGCCAGACCAACCGGAAATCCAACTGTGAAACTGGCGGCTATGATCATGCCGTCAATGAAGTTGTGGATGCCGTCACCTAGAATGTTAAGGTAAGCGAAGCCCTTCGTCGCAGCCCTCTCCTCCTCTATGGCCTCGATGTCGGCGTGATGGCCGTGGCCGTGATACCAGTAGATGAAACGCTCGAGGAAGTAGAAGGCAATGAAGCCTAGGGCGATGTAGATGAAGACGATGGTCTCTTCCACCAGCTCAATTGCCTCGGGGAGGAGGTCGAAGAGGGAGGCTCCCAAGATGGAGCCTGCGGAGAAAGCTATGAGGAAGAATAGAACTCTGTGGAGTGTGTCATCCCTGATGGAGAGGGCTAAGATCCCGCTCAGAGAGAAAAGGCTGACCACGATTGTGGCAAGAAGGATTGTAAGCTGGTTTGAGACCATAATTAATCATATTATCTCGGAACATAATTATTTGTTAACTTATCGGGAAGTAAGGGTCTATTACCACGGATTACCAGAAAATCAGCTAAAAAATGACTAGTTTATCCGATCTGATCCTTCCCAGTCTCAGAGAGTTGAATATTACCGCGAGGCTGAGGCCCATGTCCCCAACGGCAACAGCGATCCAGAGGGTGACCAATCCTGGGAAGGCCAAGGCGGCCACTACCAGCTTGACCAAGAGTGATGCGGCGATGTTCTCCCTGATCCGACCCATGGTGGCCTTGCTTAGCTTGACCAGGTAGGTGATCCTGCTCAACTCGTCCTCCATCAGGGCGATGTCAGCCGTCTCCAGAGCCACATCGCTCCCGATGGCACCCATTGCAATGCCTACATCAGCCGCTGCCAAGGCTGGCGCATCGTTGACTCCGTCGCCCACCATTGCGACCAACCCATACTCGGATCGTATCTTCTCGATGGCGTCCACCTTCTCCTCGGGGAGGAGATGGGCCTTGTAGCCGTCCATGTCCAGCTTCTCCGCGATGGCCCTTGCGGTGACCTCGTTGTCACCCGTGAGCATCTCCACCCTGACACCCTGCCCTTTCAGCTCTCGGATGGTCTCCACAGCCCCCTCCCTGATCTTGTCCATCAGGGCTATCGCCCCGACTGCGCAGTCATCCTCCGAGACTAGGACTACGGTCTTCCCCTCGGCCTCGAGTTTCTCCACCAAGCCGTCCAGGGGCTTGATTCCCAGCTCCTCGAAGAGGCGGAGGTTCCCGATGCAGCAGGTCCTGTCCTCGATGCAGGCCTCAACCCCTCTGCCTGCATAAGCCTTGAAGTCGGTGGTCTCAGACACCTCCACCCCCTCAGCCCTAGCCCTCTCCAGTATGGCCCTCGCGATAGGATGCTCGGCCTTCGCTTCCAGGGCCACAGCCCTCCTGAGCAGCTCCCTCTCCGGCAGCGTGGGAGAGATGATATCCGTGACCCCGAGCTCCCCCTGGGTGAGGGTGCCTGTCTTGTCAAAGGCTATGGCCTTCGTGTTGCTCACCTGTTCGATGAATGTGCTACCCTTGACCAGCACACCGTTCCTCCCCGCACTCGCGATGGCGGAGACCATGGCCACAGGCGTAGAGATGGCGAGGGCGCAGGGGCACGCCACGACCAGCATGACCAGGGCCTTATAGATCCAGTTATGGAGGGACTGCCCGAGTACAAACGGTGGAACAACCGCCACAAGTATAGCCAAGGCGATGACCACCGGCGTGTACACCCTAGCGAAGCGGTCGACGAAGGCCTCCGTCGGCGAACGGCTCTCCTCGGCCTCCTCAACCAGCTGCAGAATCCTGTCAAGTACCGTCTCCCCCGCGATCTTTGTGACCTTCACGGCGAGGAAGCCGTCCAGGTTGATAGTGCCTGCATAGACCTCCTCCCCAATCTCCTTGGCCACCGGCGCCGACTCTCCTGTGATAGTCGCCTGATTCACGCTGGAGACTCCCTCCACCACCATCCCGTCTAGGGGCATCCTGTCCCCCGGCCTGACGACGAAGACCTCTCCCGGCCACACCTCCTCCACAGGGACTGTTCTCTCCTCTCCCTCCTTCCTGATAGTAGCGACCTCTGGTTTCAGCTCCATGAGGGCCTCTATGGAGCGGCGGGCCCTGTCAGCGGCGTAGTCCTCGAGCTTCTCTGCGATATTGAAGAGGAAGATGACTGCAGCCCCTTCCTCAAGGTGGCCGATGGCAAAACCCCCGGTGGCCGCTAGGGTGATGAGCAGGTTGATGGTGATGTTTCCCCTGAAAAGGCTCCGGAGCCCTGTCTCCGCCAACTTGTAGCCTGAAATGATCATCGCCCCGATGAGGAGGATGTCTGAGAGAAGGCTGGGACCCTGGAGATACCTAGATGCAAGCCCTAGCAAAATAGCGACGCCTGATATTGCTAGGGGGAGCCAGCTTTCCTTTGTGTGCTCGTGGACGTGAACCTTTCCTTCTCTGTGTTCGCCCTCGTGGGAATGTTCCTCGCGGCGTTCATGAGAGGGTCTGACTGTCATTTCCTGCAGCTCATTTGATCAGCGGAAGGGCCGTATTTTGCCTTATTAATCTAATGCTACTACAAGGAGAATTTTTATTAATATTTAATAAGAGTGGAGTAATATATTAATAAGATCGATATGACCGTCATCAGCGTCTCCATCACGCCTGAACTGCTAGCGAGGCTCGACGATTATGTGGAGAAGACAGGTTACTCCAGCCGCTCGGAGGCCATCAGGTTAGCCGTTAGGGACGCCCTCTCCCAGTTCGCCCTCAGGAGATTCGAGCGGGGGCAGGTGGTGTCCACTGTGACGGTGATCTCCGAGAGGGATAGGCACGACCTCAACTCCCATCTGATGGATCTCAGACACGAGTACGAGGACAGCATCTTCGGTAACATGCACCTCCATGTGGGGCGGGGCTATTGCGTCGAGATCCTACTTGTCCAGGACGAGGCCGAGAAGGTGATCGACTTCGTCACCAGGGTCCGAGCCCTCAGGGGCATCAGGGAGGTGAACTATGTACTCACCCCCATCGAGGAATGAAAAGAAAGAACCCTGGATTAGGGCGTCATGCTTCAAGTCCCGAGGCTGCAACTGCCGGTCGTGACTCCCGCAGTGATGGATACTTGGATCGGCTTGGTGCTGAAGCCGGTGGTCTCGGCGACTTTGCGTCGGTTTGTGTTCGTGCTGTAGTTGAGGTTCGGGAGGTTGAGAGACACCCCTCCTATAGTCGTACGCATGTCCACTTCGAAGCCCACGTCCTCCGATGCCACGACGGTGACCTCCACCCCGCCATTGGTGGTGTGAAGGTCATAATCGCCGCTGACGGTGCATGGGATCTCAAGCTCTATTTTACCGTTCGTCGTCGACCCGGTGAAATCGGCTGCCTCGACCACGCCGGAGATCACCCCGTTGGTCGTTGAGGAATCGATCACCTCAGCCTCGACCCCATCGAAGACGATCCGGCCGTTGGTGGTATCAAGCCTCAGCGTGCCGCCCTCCAGGTTTATGGCTGAGATCTCGCCATTGGTCGTCTCCACGTCGAGGTCGATCTCTGCATCAGCCGGCAACTTTACTTCGACATTGACTGTGATCCTGCTCCACAAGTTCGTGGGCACTGAGATCACAAGGTCCAGCTCCTGACGCCCCCCCACCAACTGCTCTTCGAGGCTTGTATCGACCTGCTCAATGGTTCTTGAGGCATCCGAATCTGAGCTCCCTCTCCCCTTGACAGTGAGGTCTACGCTGTATTCTTCTCTCTCCCAGGTCGACACCCTGACATATCCATTGACGTTATCGGTTCTGAACAGGACATTTGAGGCTGTAATATCCCCTGCTAAGAATCTCGACTCTTCTTGGGAGCTCCTATACACCAGAGACTGCACATTCCAAGGAAAAAAGACAGTGAAGCCCGAGGTTACGATGAGGGCTATGATGAGGCCCACAGAGAAGTTCGATACCAGACCAGACAGGCGGAGACCGGGCCTGGTCAAGGAGATCAAGCTCGAGAGTACAATTGATCCTCCGACGATGATGAGGATCCATGAGACAAGGTTCGATGTGACATCGTAGTTCGTGAATATGAACCAGCCCACCCCGAGTCCAACGAGGAATCCGCCGAAACCCAACCCTCTCGGGCTACTCATTGCATATCCATGTAGGAGTCTACGTTCCGAGATAAAATCTTATAGCAAAGACGAGTAAATGTCACCGATTTCTCCAAATCGCATGCGAATTTCACACATTTTTTTGATAGTATTTGGAAGCCAGAGACTTCTCGAAGGGGGGAGATAAACTCTTTCCCTGGCTTCCTCTACTTTTTTGATGTTTCCTTCTATTTCGCTCTGATGTAACACGAACTCCAT
>CP070640.1:857419-861308 GCA_020354065.1 Candidatus Bathyarchaeota archaeon | reverse complement strand
TTCCTCCGGTCGCTCCTGCTGGTATGGTTATTGGTCAAATTCAGGTTAATAACGTCTATGATGGCCCAGCCGAGGCGGGCTAGACGCCCTCCCCGATGTCCCTCCTGTAGAAGAGCTCCCCTCTGATGTTGGGGACGTCCTGGTAGACCTTCTCCCTCGCCTCCCTTACGGAGCCCCCCTTGGCCAGGAGGGCGATGGCACGGCTACCTGTGGTCCTGATGACACCCCCCTCCTCGTGGACCGAGGCGAAGAACAGCTCCGACATCCTCGGCTCGGCGATGCTGACCTCTCCCCCCCTCTTGGGGTCCACCGGGTAGCCCTCGGGGACGATGTAGACGCAGACGGTGGCCTTTCTCTCAAAGGATGGTTTCGAGAGTCTCCCGTCGATGATCTCCCACCCGACATCGAGGAGGGAGTCCTCGAGCAGGGAGAGGACGTTCATGGCCTCGGGGTCGCCGAACCTGACGTTGTACTCGATGAGGTAGACGCCCTCCATGGTCTCCATGAAGCCCCCGTAGAGGACCCCCTTGAATCCGACGCCGGATTCATCGAGGCTGCGAACAGTCGCCTCCATGATCCCCACACCGGTCTGGATGGCGTCTGAGGAAAGGTCTGGGAGGTCGTGGTCTTGGCAGCTGTAGCTCCCCATGCTCCCCGTGTTGGGACCCCTGTCCCCGTCGTAGGCCCTCTTGAAGTCCCGAACCAGTGGCATGACCTCCACCCTCACACCATCCGTGAAGGCCTGCAGGGTGAACTCCCTCCCCACGAGCTTCTCCTCAAGGACAACGATGCCGTCCTGGGCCACACGCTGGGAAGCGTACTCCTCCACATCCTGGGCTGAAAAGAGGTGCTCGCCAGTGATTTTCACCCCCTTCCCCCCGGTGAGAACGTCGGGCTTGACGGCCACATCACGGTGGGTTTCAAGGAAATCCCTCACATCTCTCCGGCTCTTGCAGATGCAGAACTGAGGGTTCCCCTCCAATCCCTGGCTTTCGATGAACTGGCGTGTGTAAGCCTTGCTCCACTCGAGCCTAGCGGCCTCCCGTGTCGGTCCGACAACAGGCACCTCCATCTCGTTGAGCTTGTCGGTGACGCCCTCGGCGAGGGGAGCCTCTGGGCCGATGAAGGCTATGTCGAGGCCTTTGAATCTCTCGTACTGCTCAGTGTCGTTCAGGTCGAAGACCTCGGCTCTCCGAGATATTTTCGCGATGCCTGGGTTCCTCCTCGACATCGCAGAGTGAAGCTCCACATCGCTCAGGGCGAGACTCTTAACTATAGCGTGCTCCCTGGCTCCGTTTCCGACTACTAAGACCCTCATCTCATCGATCCACTCCAGCGCTTCCCCTTGAGAAGGGCGATTATTCCGTCTATGGCCTTGGATCGGAAAAGGTTTGTTCATATCATGGCGTGAGCGTTATCCGGTCGTCGGCAGCCTCTGGTGCCATTACCATCGCGATTTGTTTTACTGATGCGTTCGGTGAAAAGGAAGGTTTGTCAGGCCTCGTAGCCTTCAGGTGGAGTAAATCCTCCGATCACATCTGAGATCTTGGCTGCGATGTCGATGGGCGTCGCGTCTTCGAGGTATGGGCCGATGATCTGGATGCCAACCGGTAGACCGTTTTTCGTCCTCCCTACGGGCGCGACCGTTGCAGGGAGGCCTGTGAGGGTTGCGAAGGAGATCCAGAAGTAGATGTCCTCGTAATTCCTCAGTCCCTCAGGGGTCTGCAGCCTCCGACCCCAGTATGGGAGGCTATGGTCGTGGGGAAAGGCCGGGAGGAAGGAGGGGGGCAAGAGGAAGGCGTCGTGGTTCACAAAGTACTCCTGCCAGGCGGCTCTCGCTTCCCTCCTCTCTGCCTGGGCAGCCAGGAAGTGCTTGTGGGGCGCGGTCCAAGCCTTGGCGAGGATAGCCTCGTACGTCCCGTCCTGTTTCGAGGCCTGCTTCTTCTTCGCCTCATACTCATCGTCTCTGAGGAAGCCGGCGTATGTAGACGCAAGGAGGAACCTGTACGTGGTGTACTGCTCGACTGGTTCCACCCATTCAGGCCATCCCTCCTCAAGGCGCACGCCCCTCTCTTTGAGTTTCTCGACAGTATCGAGTATAACCTCCTTGACACCGTGTGTGAGGGAGCATGCGGGGTGATCGACGACGTATCCAAGGCGATAGTCCGACAGCCTCTCTCCGCGTTCAGGGAGGAGATCCCAACTGTAGCTCTTGGCTTCCTCGGGGCCGGGACCACCAACGATCTCAAGGGCGGCCCTCAGATCCTCCGCCGATCTCGCGAGGGAGCCAGCGACATAGAGGATGGGGGGATCGTAAACAGGTTTGGGTATGTAACCATCCAGAGGCGCGACATTGATGCTTGGTTTGTGGCCGTAGACCCCGCAGAAGTGGGCCGGTAGGCGAATCGAGCCTCCTATGTCGCTCCCCAGGGAGAGGTAGCTGAGACCCGCCGCCAGGGCAGCCGCCCCTCCTCCCGTGGAACCCCCCGGCGTCCTGGACGGATCCCAGGGGTTGTTCGTCGTGCCGAACACCTTGTTGTAGCTCTGCCAGTCCCCTGCCATGATGGGCACGTTCGTGTGGCCTATTATGACGGCGCCGGCAGCCTTGAGCCTCGCAACCGCCGTTGCGTCTTTCTCGGGGAAATGATCTGAGAGGCTCGGGGAGCCCGCCGTGGTACGGACCCCGGCTATCTCGAAGCAGTCCTTTGCTGTGCAAGGGACACCGTGTAAGGGTCCCCACACCTCCCCCTTTGAGAGGGCCTCGTCAGCGGCTCTGGCTCTGGCCATGGCCTCGTCCCGTACTAGGGTAACGATGGCGTTGATCTCGGGGTTGTAACTCTCTATCCGGTCGAAGATGTGGCCTATGATCTCTTGAGAGGTTATCTTGCCTCTTTGGATGATCCCGGCAACCTCCGTCGCCGAGGCGAAGGCGAGATCGGACGGATTGATTGATCCCATCGAATGCACCAATCAATCCTCACCTAATTTTCGTTTAAAACTATGTTCTAAACGAAAAAATATGAACAAGCTGTTTACTGTCTTGAGGGGCTTTATGAAACCCGTTTTATATCTTATGCAATGTCGTATTCGTGTAGGAGTAGATAACAATGGTTAGAAAGCTTCAGATTGATGACTTGGCGGGGTTCGTGGCCGTCTCAGACCCGCAGATCTCCCCCAGCCTCGACAAGGTTGCCTTCGTCACGGTGAGGGCGGATAAGGAGAGGGACGATTACGAGTCCATCATCTGGGTCGTGAACAAGTCCGACGGTAGACCTGTGAGATTCCTCAGCGGGGGGAAGGACCGCCACCCGCGCTGGTCCCCTGAGGGGAGGCAGCTGCTGTTCGTGTCAGACAGGGGGCTGAAGGAGGGTGAGAAGGGCGCTGGCCTCTGGGTCTCCCCCGTCTACGGGGGGGAGCCCAGGTTGATCGTCAGGATAGAGAAGGGGATCGGCGATCCCCGATGGAGCGCCGACGGCGGTAAGGTCTTCTTCGTTTCAGGGGTGGGCGAGGAGGACGAGGAGGTGAGAGTGATCGACAGCATCCCCATCTGGTTCGACGCAATGGGCTTCACATACCACAGGCGGATGCAGCTTCACTCGGTCGATGTCGCGTCCGGCGTGGTCACGCAGCTGACCGAAGGCGAGACGAGCGTGGTCACAGCAGCTCCGTCCAACAAGGGGGACAAGATTGCATACGCCGTGGTCGCCGACGAGCTGAATCCGGGGATTGTCGACCTCTTTGTGCTCGACTTGGAGACTGGGGAAAGCAGTGAAGTTGCCTCGGGATTCGTGATCGCTTCCATCTGCTGGTCCCCCGACGACGAGTACGTTGCCTTCCTCGGCAACGACAGGAGCAGAGGGTACCCGACCCACATGTGCGTGTGGACGGT
>CP070640.1:851134-857319 GCA_020354065.1 Candidatus Bathyarchaeota archaeon | reverse complement strand
TGTACTATGGATCCGTACTCGGCTGCGACCCTGAGGTAGGCTGATGCCATGTACGGCGGTAGCTGGAGCAGGTTCCTCAGGGGGGCGCCTTTCATAGTCCTCTCCGAGAGAGTCTCCATTCTTTTGAAGGGCAGGTAGGGGAACCTTTCAACCGGGAAGTCCGAGGGGAGGAGTTGCGAGTTCTTCGAGCGTGGGGCGAGGACTCTGATACCTAGGCCGCTTTCGTGGAGTTTGCAGCACAGGTCGTGAATGAAGCGCCCATGAAAATCGCCCTCGAACCTGGGATATGAGGATGTGATCGTCAGAACCCTCAAAGGCTTGCTCCATATTGTTTTATTTTCAGCTCCAATTATATCTAATGGTTTGGACTTCTCCGTCTGTCTCGTCGCGACCGAGCTCTTCGCATGGGGGAGGTATGGAGGGTTCGGGAGGTGCACCCGTTCAATCGGTGCAGGCCTGGCGGAGAGGGGTGTCGGTGTCTCCGTTGTGGTACCCAGAGGCAGGGGGCAGAGAGAGGAAGAGGAGCTTGATGGGATGAGGGTCCTCTCCTTCCCTCTCTACAGGTACCCTTTCACGGCATCCCTTTACAGGCGCTACGAATCCGACATCTACCATTCAGAGGAGCCGAGCTGGGGGAGCAGGATCGCTATGGGGGCCATGCCAGGGAGGAAGCATGTGGTTACGTGCCAGAATCCGAGGACCCCGGAGGACTGGGGGAGGGTGTACAGGTTCTACCCGAGAAAGAGGAGGGCCTTCAACGCATTGTACCGGAGCGCTCTAACCGAAACGATGAAGCAGATGGATTCCATCTACTGCCAAGCCAGGTTCATACGCCAAAAGGTGAGGGCTATCTACAACCTCGATGAGCACCCGGGATTCCTCCCCAACCCTGTGGAGGTCCCCTCTCAACGCCCGGTGAAGTCAGGGGAGGCGACCGTGTGCTTCCTGGGAAGGTTTGATGGCGAGAAGAGGCCCGAGCTGTTCTTCGAGCTGGCCAGTAAGTTCCCGGATGTGGAGTTTGTCGCTCTGGGGAGGGCTCACAGCGAGGCCAGGGATCGGAGGCTGAGGCGGGCATACCGGGGGATCGAGAACCTGGAGCTACCCGGATTCGCTCTTGGTGAGGCGAAGCGCAGGGTCCTGGAGAGGTCCTGGGTCCTTGTGAACACCAGCGTCAGCGAGTGCCTCCCCGTATCGTTCCTTGAGGCCGCCGCGCACCGGTGCGCCATCCTGAGCTTCCACGATCCGGATGGCTTCGCAAGCAGATTCGGGTTCCACGCCTCAGAGAGGGAGCTGGAGAGTGGGCTGAGGTGGCTCCTGGATGAGGAGAGATGGAGGGAGCTGGGGGAGAGGGGATACGCCTACGTCTCCCGGGAGCACGAGTATGGGAGGGTCATTAACCTGCACCTCGCTGCGTATGAGGCCCTGCTGGAGGGAGGCTAGATGACGCCCTCCCTTCTAAGCTCCTCCAATTCCTCTTCGGTAAGGTCGAGGAGCTCCCTGTAGACCTCTGCGTTGTGCTGCCCCAGCAAGGGCGCGGGGGTGGTGATGTCTCCGACCGTCTCGGAGAACTTGATGGGGAATCCCGGTAGCGTCGTCTCGCCAATGGTGGGATGGTCTACCCTAACGAACATCTCCCTGTGCAGGGCGTGCTCGTTCCTCATCACCTCGCCGAGGTCCATGACGGGGGCGACGGGGATGCCCGTCTCCGCGAGGGTCTCGACTACATCTTCCACGGTTCTCTCGGAGACCCATTCCTCTACGATCTTCCTCTCCAGCTCCTCGATGCCCAGCAGCTCCCTGAACCAGTCACTGAGGCGGCCTTCGGGGGCCATGAACATGACATACCCGTTTTTCGCCCTGTGGAGGCCGAAGGCGGGGTCGACTCTATTATCGTAGACTCTACCAAAAGTGGTCTTGGCTAGGTTCCAGAAGGAGAAGCTCTGCATCACTGCGATCATCGCGTCCATCTGGGAGACATCTATCCTCTGCCCCTTACCTGTCAGATGCTTGTGGTTGAGGGCTGCGAGGATTCCGATGAGGGCGATTAGGCCCGGGATGGTGTCCGCGATGGCATCCGCCGCCTTATGGGGGGGACCATTTGGGTCGATATCGTCCTTCATCAGCCACATGTAGCCGCTGGCCGCCTGGGCTACGGAGTCGAAGCTGCGGCGGTCCCGCCAAGGCCCGGTCTGGCCGAAGCCGGAGATGGAGGCGAGGATGATCCCGGGGTTTATCTCCATCAGGGTCTCCCAGCCGAGGCCGAGGCGGTCCAAAGTACCTGGGGAGAAGTTCTCCATCACCACGTCGGCCTTCCTCACCATCTCCTTGAACATCTCCTTCCCCCTGGGGTGCTTCAGGTCGAGGGTGACTCCCTTCTTGCACCTGCCAAGGAAAGCGAAGTAGGGGCTGACCCCCTTGACCAGGGGCGGAAAAATCCTGTTCAGCTCCCCCCAAGGGGGCTCGATCTTGATGACCTCAGCCCCCATCGCCCCCATAAACATGGTGCTTATAGGTCCCGCGTGGGCGTGGGTGAGGTCGAGGACCTTGATGCCCTCCAATGCTTTCATCGGTACCTCCTCTCGAAGGGTTGGCCGGGAAATAAAAGTTGTCCGGCTACTTCTCGTCCATCGACTTCAGCTCAGTGATCCCCAGCATCTCCAGGTCTAGGGGGAAGATCGGGCGCCTCAGATTCTTGAAGCCGAAGCCCGCGAGGCGGGGGCTGGTGAGGCCCGGGGTGTCCAGCTCGATGACCTCCTTGGCGATGGGCTCGTGGGTGGCCCTGAAGTGCACTGAGGACTTGACCACGATGAACCTCTTCTCGGTGGGCTCGATGCCAAGGCTCCTGTAGAGCTGGAGGTCGGTGGGCTGGAGGCGCTTCGAGGTCACGATGACCTCGTTCCCCCCTACGATGAGCACCGCCGTCTTCTCCATGTCCACCTCAGAGCCGGTCCCCATGGGGCCCCTCACCACCCACCGCCCATCGGAGATCAGCCTGACTGTCCCGGTTACTTCTAGGGGAGCGCCGTGCAGATCGTCGGTCTTCCCACCAAGGTTGACAGTGACCTCGTTACCGACTCCCGCCTCAGCAGCCCTTTCCACAGCCTCGGGGTCCCAGATGACGGCAAAGACCCCTCCCTCCAAGCCCTCCTCAAGGACCGCCTTCAGGACCACTGTGCCATCCTCGGGCGCGCCCCCGCCGGGATTGTCCCCGATGTCCGCGAGGACGTACGGTCCCACCTCTGCGGCCCTCACGGTCCTCAATGCCTCCCGCACCGGTGTCGGCTTGACGAGGAAGTCTCTTCTCAGGCTCCAAGCGAGGTCGTGAGCTCTTTGGCCAGGCCCTCGGCCAGCAGTTGGTCGTTGTTGGTGGTGACGATGATGCTGAGGCCCACATCCTCGAAGTCAGACCAGGGGAAACCCGCGGCGACGGTGATGGTCTCGACCTCCTCAATCTCCTCCATCCTGTGGACCTCCTCCATCAGCTTGCTCATGGGGTGGCGGCCTGTGAACTGGGCCTGGAGGGCGGGCATCATGGGTGGCTGCCTAAAGGCCTTCCTGGGCTTGAGGCTGCCGTTCAGGAGCTTAGTCATGACATCGATGGCCTCGAGGCCTCTCTCGTATCCATCCACATGGGGGTAGGTGTCGTAGCCGATGAGTACGTCCGCGCTATCCACCATGAGCCTTGTGTTGTTGGCGTGGAAGTCGAAGGTGGAGACGACGGGCTTGGCCCCGACCAGCTCCCGGACCTCTGAGAGGATGTGGCCCTCGATGTCCGTGTGGTTCTCGCTGACCCCGGCCCCGTGGAGGTGGAGGGCCACGCCGTCTATCGGGTCGGCGTCCCTTATGCCGTCGAGGAGGTCGCCGAGGAGGGTCTCGAAGGCAGCCGCCGTGATCTTCCCCGAGGGGGTTGCGGAGGCGAAGACCGTGGGGATGAGCTCGAACCCGTGATCATCGCAACCATCGATCAGGCCCCCGACCGAGGTCCTCGTGCCCTTGAGGTAGTCGAAGACCTCCTCCCCGTAGAGGAGCCGCCGCTTCCTGAACTGCTCCAAGTCCGTCTTGATGTTGGAGAGAACGTTGGTCTCGTGGGATATTGTCCCGGTGACTATTCTCATGGATATTCCACAGTGAAAAATCCCTGGCAAAGGAAAAAACGTTAACGGTCTGGCGCCTCACACGAAGAAGCTGGTCAGGTCAATGTCTTCCTCGGGCCTCCCCTCTACTCCGGGCAGTATCCCCTCCCTCATGAGGAGCCTGCGCTTTCTGTTCAGGGCTTCCTCCTCGTAGCCGCCGTGGAATCCACCCAGACCTCCGTTGGACCAGATGACCCGGTGGCAGGGGATCACGATTCCGATGGGGTTGGAGCCCACTGCGTTCCCCACGGCCCTCGCGGCGTTGGGCATCCCGATGGCCTCAGCTAGCCTCCCGTAGGAGGAGAGCTTCCCGTACGGGATGTCATGGATCGCCCACCAGACCTTCTTCTGGAACTCTGTGCCCCTGAGATCGAGGGGTATGTCGAATTCGACCGGTTCTCCTTCATTCCAGGCAGTGAGCTGTCCTTTCAGCTCCTCGAATTTCGCCGGTTCATGGACGAACTCGGCTTTTATCCGGCGCTCCAGCACTGTCAGGAAAGCCTCCCGGGTGCTTGAGCCGTGCAGCTGAACGAGGCCCCTATCGGTGGCCGCGGCCCAGAAGGTGCCCGTGGGGGTCTCGATCCCAGCGTAGTATACCTTCTCCATCCACACCATCATCCCTTGAATACACGATGCTTACTTGATACAGGAGGTGAAGATTTGAATCTATGGGTTTAAATTCGTGTCGGCATCTCACTCGCTCACGGAGCCGCTCTTAAGTAGGCACTCGTCGCGCTGGACTTTCATTGGAGTACGGGTATCTTGACGGAAAGGGCTGGGATGTTGTTCTGGTTTGCTCGGTCAGGGCTGCTCGGGAATTCTATAGAGTATATCATAGACTATATATCCTATAGATATGAGGTTTTTATCTTGTATATTTTAGTATTAGGTAGATAAATTTGAGCACGAAGATCCGGAACATCCTAGGCTCCGTACTGGCCGTCTACATCTTCATATCCGGCATCGTGCTCATCAAATCCTCCGCGGTCATCATGGGGGAGTATCTCGCGGAGACGATCATCCTCCTCATAAAGGACACGACCAGCGGCGTCTTCGCGGGATGGATAGGCACCGCCAGGCTCCACAGCAGTGGCGCCTTCGACTCCATCGTGGTCGCCTTCACCTCCTCCGGGGTCCTACCCATCTCCCTCGCGGTTGCCACCATCATCGGCGCCGAGATCGGCACGACCAACACCCCCTTCTTGGTCTCGGTGCTGGGCCACATCCGTAAGAAGTCCAGGCTCACGGCCAGCTTCAACGTCACCCTGTCACACGTACTCTACAACCTGTTCACCCTCCTCATCTTCTACCCCGCAGAGCTCCTCACGGGCGTCTTCAGCAAGATCGCCCAGCAGGGAAGCAGCATATTCGTACGGGCTACGTGGCTGAAGGCCGTCCCAGACCTCATCGACGTTGCAACCCCCTGGATCGACCCCCTCCTCAAGCTCATCCCGCCGTGGACGGGGCTCGTCATCGGGTCCGCCGCCCTCATCATCGCCCTCATAGGGCTGGAGAACAACATGACCGCGATATTCAGCATACCCACCTCCTGGAACCTGATCAGAGCGACCTTTACAAAGCCCCTCAGAGCCTTCGTCGCAGGCTTCCTCTTCACGATCCTCGTCCCTAGCACCACCGTGATGATCTCCCTCCTCGTCCCCCTCGCCGGGAGCGGGGTCATCCTGGCCGACTACTATATCCTACCCTACATCCTCGGCGCGAACATCGGCACGGTCTTCGACGTGATGATAGCCGCCCTTGCCACCGGGGACCCCGTCTCCCTCGGTGTCTGGCTGGTTCACCTCACGATAAACTTGACAGGGGCCCTGATATTCCTCCCACTACTCAAGCCATTCAGCAGCCTGGTGAGGTGGTCGGCTGAGAGGATCGCTGAATCCCGTCGGCTGACCCTCGTCGTCACAATAATCTTCCACGCAATTCCCGTATTAGTGATACTGGGGTATGTGATTTGAAATCTGGTTTCCTTTTGATAAAGTATTTAATCCAGTACATGGAAAGAAACAGGGGTCGAGGCCATGGCTAGAAGGCTCT
>CP070640.1:848296-851034 GCA_020354065.1 Candidatus Bathyarchaeota archaeon | reverse complement strand
CCTTGAGAAGCACGCAGTCGTCCTGCCTGATCCGGTGTGTGTCGCCGCCCCCTAACTCGACAGCCCTCTTGTCGAGGTCCCTCAAGCCGGGAGCCGTCTTGCGCGTCGCGGCCACCCTTATACCAAGTCTGATTCCTGCGGCCTTGGAGACCGCTTCGGCCACGTTTGTGGCGATCCCAGCCATGCGGCCGACCAGGTTGAGGACGGTCCTCTCCCCCGCTAGTAGAGCTCGCGCCGGTCCATCGATCTCCATTAGGATCTTCCCAGACGGGACCCAACAGCCCTCATCCTCATGGAGCACAGCTTCGCATCCGAGGTGGTCGAAGACCGCCGCCGCCTCCCCCAAGCCAGCCGTCACCCCATCCTCCTGGAAGAAGAGCCGGGCTCGAGCCCGCTGCCCCCCCTCGATGAGGGCCATGGAGGTTATGTCGCCGTATCCCACATCCTCCTCGAGGAAGTCCCTCACCTTCTCCTCGGTCAGTGCCCCCCCATGGCTTCTGAGACCGCCACGCAAGCAGATCCGTCCTCCGGTTTCAGTGTCTTCATCTTTCAGCCGTTTATATATTTATGGGGGTCCCACGATCGACAAGCATTTCATCCGCATTCCGCTGTGTTGGGGCGGTGTTTAATCTAGATTATCGGAGATGCCTCGTAGAGATCGGCACGGGGGTCGACCTCTAACGGAAAAAATTTGTAGACCGTAAACCTCACGCTTCCGAGATCGTAGTACAAGTGTTTCGAGACGCCGACTTGGGAAGTGCTTCTCAGCCCTTCATGAGGCGCTGGAAGTATTCGACGATACTCTCGTGGATGGGGATACCCGTCGCCTCGATGAGGGCGGTGTACCCTGGGAAGCAGTTCGCCTCCAAGACGTACGGCGTACCGTCTTCGGCTGGGAGTACATCCAATCCCGTTATCTTGAAGCCAACGGCCTCGGCGACCTCGATGGACAGCTCGTCGTAGACTGGGTCTTCGAACGGCTCAGCAAGCCCCCCGACGGCCACGTTATACCTGAAGTCCTCTGGGTTCGAGCGCTTCTCCCTGCCCACAACCTCGCCGCCGACCACCATACACCGGATGTCGTAGCCCTGATTGGGTACGTACTCCTGGAGGTAGAAGACGCCCTGTCCGTGGGCCCTGTTGTACCAGGTCAGGAACTGGAGGAGGTCCTCCCTGCTCCGGATGCGGTCGAGCCTGATGACGCCGACGCCCCTCCCCCTGCATATCGGCTTCAGGACGACGTTCCCGCCCGAGTCCAGGAGGTCGGCTGCGAACTGGTACGCCCTCTCTACGTTCTCGGTTACGATGGTTTTCGGGTGTGGGAGGCCGAGCCTCCTCATCTGGAGGGTGAGGTGCTCCTTGGAGTAGCGGAGCATACTCTCGACCGGGTTGATGACGGTCCCAACCTGCTCTTCGAACGTCTTGAGGATGAGGTACCTGTGGATGAGCTCGAAGGTGGAGCCCCGGTTGAGCATGTTGCTCGGCACGTAGACCAGGTCGATGTCGAGCTCGGGGACCTCCGGCAACGAGATGTCCCACGGCGCCATGAACCTGGTCACCACTCCTCGAGTTCTCAGCTCCCCCCGCACGAGCTGGGTCTCCTGAACGGTGGGGTTGTCCGTGAAGATGAGGACGCCCAAAACATCCGCTCCAACCTGAGAGGGTGGGACGGATTTAAAATCGTTTTCAACCCCTTGCGGAATTAAATAGATCCTTGGGCGAGTAGGAGACGGTGTAATTGATGGTAGATCCTTACAGTGAATTGGACAGGCGAGTCCTCGGCGAGGTCTACGGGAGCACGGAGACTATGGAGAACCTTGTGGTCCTCTGCGACGAGTACGGCAGCCGCTGGCCGGGCTCTGGGGACGACGAGGCCGCCTGCGAGTTCATGGTGGGGAAGCTCGAGGAGTACGGCCTTGAGGACCCCCACATGGAGGCGTTCACCCACCCCGGATGGATCAGGGGCTCCTCATCCCTCACAATGACGGAGCCGAGGGAGAAGGAGATCCCCTGCATCGCTCTCCCGATGGGCTGCCAGGGGGAGGTGGAGGCCGACCTAGTCTTCCTCGGCGACGGCCCCATCGACATCTACGATAGGAGGAGGGAGGAGATCGAGGGGAACGTCGTCATGGTGACGAGCAGGACCCCCCTCGGCATGACCCGCCCCCTCCACCGCAGCGAGAAGTACCAGAGGAGCGTCCTGGCCGGCGCGGCGGGCTGGATCTTCATGAACCACTACCCCACCTACGGCCCTCCAACAGGAGGGATAAGCCCCATAATCCCCGCGGTGGGCGTCAGCTACGAGGACGGCCACTACCTGGCGAGGCAGCTGAGAAGGAAGGGGAAGGTCAAGGTCAGGATCGAGACCAAATGCATGAACCTGGATGTGGGGACCTGGAACGTGGTCGCCGACCTCCCGGGCAGCGGAGGAGACGACGAGATGGTGGTCTATGGCGCCCACTACGAGGGGCACGACATCGCCGTCGGGGCATTGGATGACGCCACGGGAGCCGTATGCGTCATGGAGGTGGCCCGGGTCCTCTGCCAGGAGAGGGAGCACTTGAAACGACCAATGAGGTTCATACTATTCGGCTCGGAGGAGCTCGGCCTCTTCGGAAGCAGGGCCTACGTCGAACAGCACCCGGATGAGATAGAGCAAATCAGGTTCATGCTCAACTTTGATGCCGCAGGAAGGGCTGGCAGGCAGGGCTTTAATCTAGGCGATCACCCGGAGCTGG
>CP070640.1:845480-848196 GCA_020354065.1 Candidatus Bathyarchaeota archaeon | reverse complement strand
GTCGAGTACTCATAAACGTATGTTGGTTTATTCAGTCTTTTCAGTCGTTCTAGATTCTGTGCTATCACGCTACTATTGTTCACCCATATGATGACAGCGGAGTCGCAGTCCTCGATCATCCTCCTCTCCCTCTCCTTGAGATCGTCCCCATACTGGATTGTTCTCCAGTCGCCCGCGTTGTACCGGATGCTCCGGGCGTGCCCCACTATCACGTTCGTGTAACTCCTCGACTTCAAGTAGTCCTGATAGCACCTGCACGCTCCATGCGCCTCACCCACCACTATCGTCATCTCTCGGACCATAGCCTCATCTATCCTCTCCCTGACCACGGCCGGAAGTTCCTCAGCCTTGAAGGCAGAACTCCCCATCAGAAGCAGCTTCCCGCCTGAGGCCTGTGCTTCCCCACTCATCTCTCAGCATCACTTGTACGGTTCATTCAGCTGCCCGCTTAAAATACCTGATCAGAAAAAAATCTTTTCTAGTGATCAGGAAACCATCTCGAAACCGCTTCGTGCGCCCCAGATCATTCGATGAACATCTTCATCAATTGAGATGTCGATTTGCCGATCAGGAACACAATGACGACCATTATCACCCCGCTTAGGGTCAGCTCCAGTATCTTGTCCTTCACATCGATCTCCGCCGATATGGCCACCAGGAAGCCGGTCACAGCCAGCAGGAGCATGGTGATCACGATCGATATGGGAATCGACGTTCCGACTGGTATCCCGAAGAAGAACGGGATCAGTGGGAGAACAGTACCGATGATCTTGAAGAACCCCGCGTAGACAGCGGATTCGACAGGGTCCCCGAGGGCTCCCTCCCTTATCCCATACTCCTCCTCTGCCACTATCCTGGTCAGCATGTTCTTGTCTCGGGCCTCCTCCGCTATGACCCTGGCTGTCTCCTCGCTGATGTCCCTCTTCCTCATGTAGTCGAACACCTTGCGCACATACACCTGCGGCACGGATTCGGAGGCCCTTCTGATCCTGTCCATTATGCCTTGCTTCACTTTCTTCTGGGTTCTGCCGAAGAAGTAGAACCCTGTTATCGTGTTCAAAGCCCCCGTCAGACCGACGATCAGGCCTGTGATGGCCACGATGTGGGGTTCGTCATAGACTCCTGCTATGCCGATGGAAACGGATAGCACTGTGACGAGGCCGCCACTCATCTGGGTGAAGATGGTTGCCACTCTATTTATAAAGAACTTGTACCTCGCCTCATATCTCTCGAACTCCTCCTCGTGGTTCAGCTCGTCTAATAGGATCTGATTTATGGAATTCTTCTCCTCACCCGATATCTCGGAGCTTCTCAGCATCATGGAATACTGTGCGATCGCCCTGCGTTCGCCCATCTCGAGGATTTTCAGCGTTAAACCGATGCCCAAAAGCCTGTACAACACCGTGAGTAGATAAACCTTGATCCTGTTTACGGAGTATCCGCTCGCATCGACGCCCCTCACCTCCAGGAAGTCCATCCAGAACCTGGAATGTTCGCACTCCATCTCCGATAAACCCGACAACTCCTTCGAGAGAGGGGCCTCACCGTAGAGCTTTGACAGACTCTGGTAGATCGCTGAAGTATGGATCTCATCGGCAAGACTCTTCTTTGCGAAATCAACGATCTCTTCTTCAGACAATTATCTCCAACCTCACTTTCTCCTGCGCGCACTTTTATGCTTTCACGCGCGAGCGTATCGGTCTTCGTCGAGGGTCGAATTAACTCCCTGGGAAACATGGATTCTTTTCCGAGAAGAGCGGTTTGTCTCGCGCGCTGGCTCATGCCCCTCGATCTCTTCCCTGTGTCTTCCTCAGTCTCCGAAGCATTCGAACACGGTCTTCAACGCGTCCCTCCGTGTGATCTGGAGGATGACCTTCCTGACTCGCTTGCGTCAATAACGTACATGGCCCCTTAGTGGAGTTTTACGGGCTGGGAGTATGGTTACAGCGAATTCCCCCACTCCCTCCTTTCAAGTATGCGAAGATCTTTGCATCAGCTCTCAGACATGTGATAATATGCTAAGCATTGCGAATTCTGATCATGGTAACACTGTTTATCGGGTTATATGATGGGAAGGTCCCAGAAGCTCTCATTCCTGAACCTGAGAGTGTGTTCGTCCACCCTTTCGGCTTCAGGGTGAACCCCCATCATCTCGTTTGCCCACTCCTTTTTCGGGAAGGGCCACTCAAGAACATAGGGAGGGTCTATCACGAAGGGGCTTATCTCGTCTACCTTGCCCACGGCCTCGACTGCCTTCTCCCGGATCAACTCGCACGCTTTTCTCGGTGATAGAGTGACAAGGGGTCCTGGCTCGATCCCCCTCGCATCATCAAAGAGAGCTCTCTTGACGGCGGCCGTGACGACGCCCGGTATTAGAGCCTTGGCTTCATCAACGGCGGCCCGGTCGCCGCTCACGAAGACGCATGGGACACCCTGTAGTCCAGCGATCAATGCAGTCATGCCTATTTCACCGAGCTTTACGTCGTTCAGCCTCCAGAGCCCATGAGCCATGACGGCTCCAGGTGTGCCTGTCATCGCGTGAAGGCCGACCTGCAGGACGGTGTCAAAGGAGCCATCAAGCCCTATGGGTCCCCCGTTACCGGCTTTCATGATGAGCTGGCACTCCGTGTGTAGGAGCTCGTGGTCTAGGCCTCCGGGGAACTCGTGGTGCCCGTTCCAGGCGACGACCTCGGATGCCCCTGCTTCGAGCGCGCCT
>CP070640.1:838119-845380 GCA_020354065.1 Candidatus Bathyarchaeota archaeon | reverse complement strand
CCTATGTCATAGACTAGCCAGCCTTTTCCGGCCACCTCAACATCTGTATCTCTGTCTGTTTCTCGGTCTGTGGAAGCCCCAAGGTTTTTAAGTTACCTTTTGGTAATTACCAAACAGTAACTTACCAAATGGTAAGGAGGATACCCAAGCGATGCTGAAGCTGATGCTCGTCGAGGACGGAAAGGTCCTCTGGGAAACCCCCCTCCAGGCCAGGGCCTGGGACCGGGGCACCCTGAGGCGGGAGTTCGACGAAATAGAGCAGGAGATGGAGAGGTTCGGAGCAGTATTCCTCGCCTTGGCCAACGAGGGCAGGATGCGGATGATGAGAGCCTTCTTCAGGGACCTTGAGAGGCCGATGGCCTTCACAGAGCTCATGAACGAGCTTGGGATGAACCCAAAGATCGTCTCCGAGTCGACAAAGCGGCTCAGGAGGAGCGGCCTCATAGAGAAGAACAAGGAGGGCAAGTACAGGCCCACCCGCACGGGGGAGGCCCAGTTCCTCATGATGAGCGTGGCCATGAGGCGGATGCTAGAGATCCTCGAAGAGCTGTAGGAGGTGAAGGAATGAGGTTCGATGAGATAATCAGGGAGATGGAGGCATTCCAGAAAAGGATGATGGACTCCATGTTCCAAGGCTTCGACCTCGAGGACAGGTTCAAGATGTACGAGGACTTGGACAACAGATTCGAGGCCCTAGAGAAGGAGTTCGAGGCCGGGACGCCCAGAGAAGAGTGGAGCATCGAGCGTATCGACAAGCCCGGAGTCAAGGGATTCATAGCAAAGGGATTCTTCTCCAGCCCAGGGCTCCTCAGGAGGCCCACAGACATCCTCCCACCCCTAAGGCCCCAGCCAAAGGGGCCCAGGGAGCCCCTCCACGACATAACCCCAGAGAAAGACCAGATACAGATCTACTTGGAGCTGCCCGGTGTGGAGGAAGAGGACATAAAGCTGGACATCGAATCCGGCAGGCTTAGCTTGGAAGCCGGGGAGTTTAGGGCGGAGATCGACCTCTCCCGCTGGGTCTTGGACGCTGAGAAGATGTCCACTGAGTACAGGAACGGCGTACTGAAGGTCACCATCCCCAAGGAAGACGTGAAGGAAGAGATGATCTAGGGGTCACATTCCCCTGCTCATATTCTTTTTCTATTTTTTTTAAAAAACCTTTGATAAAAATTCGTTAATTTCACCATCAAATGATATGAGCGATGTTATATCTTATCGCGTCCAGCCGGCTCAGGTTGTGTCTCACAATTCCCATTCTGAACCTGCTCCTCAGGGTCCTCGCGACCTGATCCATGATGAAGCCTGGCCTGCTGAGGAACTCGTTGACGGCTTCCTGACCCATCCTCTTGATCTCTTCGAAGGGCACCGCCTGGGGGCTGATCTTGGAGGCGGCTGTGGGGGTCTCCCAGCACTCGTCCACATTGAGGACTCCCTTGCTCTCGAGCTCGCTCCAGATCTCGGTCCCCGGGTAGACGCCGAGGATGTTGAACTGGGGTATGTCAATGGGGAGCCTCTTCGCGAACTCCAGGGTGTTCCGGATCTCCTCCCTCGTCTCGTCGGGAGCACCCAGAATGAAGGATCCGTGTATGAGGTCTATCCCTGCCTTCCTGGCCGTCCTCATCGCCTTCACGGATTGCTGGGGCGTGATCCTCTTGTTGTAGTAGTCCAGGATCCTCTGGTTGGCGCTCTCGATGCCGAAGAAAACGATCTTGCATCCCGCCCTCGCCAGCTCCCGGAACATCTCGAGGGAGCAGTTGTCCACCCTCCCCTCGCATATCCACTCCATGTCCAGCCTATCCTCCCTCATTCGCCTGCAGAGCTCGATCACCCGTCTCTGGTTCAGGGTGAAGCTGTCGTCGACGAAGATGAACTGCTCGTATCCCTCGCCCGCCAGGTAGTGGAGCTCCTCCATCGTGTTCTCCACAGATCTCGGCCTCCAAATCCCCCTTGCGAACTTGGTGCAGCTGCAGAACTTGCATCTGTGGACGCACCCCCGGGAGGAGATGATGCTCGTGAACTTCCTCACCGCGATCTTCGCCCCCGCGATGGTGTTGTGGTAATCCCCGTCGAGCAGGCTGCGATCCGGAATGGGGATCGAGTCGAGGTCTCTGATCAAGGGGCGGTCAGGCGTGGACACGATGTCACTCTCTTTCCTGAACGTTATGCCCTGGACATCCCCCAGCTCTCCTCCCCTGTCAATCGAGTCGACCAGGTCGACTATCGTCTCCTCTCCTTCTCCTCTTACCACGATATCCACAGAGGGGTACTTCCTCAGAATACGCTCGGCGTTGAAGGTCGCGTAGTAGTTTCCGTAAACAATGGTGGTGTTAGGTCTCCTCTTTTTAACCTCTCTGCTCAGACGAGCCGACGTGAAGCCGGAGGTCCCGAATGGGGATAGCCCCAGAACATCCGGGTCCTCCCTCTCAACCCACTCCACCGTCTCCTCAACCGTCAGCCCTTTAGCCGGCTGGTCGAGGACAGAGACCTCCTCGCCTCTCCCAATCAGAACCGTGGCCAGGTAGAGGATACCGAGAGGCGGAAACGAAGCGATCGCGTGTATCCTCTTCATCGCTACGGGCTCTTCGTTTGGACTGGGATTGATGAAGGAGACCTTCATTACCAACGTAATAACTCTCCCACGATTTGTATTATTAGTTACGAATCTGGCATTGATAATTGTGTCAAAATGATAGTTCTTTAATTGTTCTCTAGTTAAAACGAAATACCCATCTCATGTTTACATGAATTCTATTCCACAGTGTTCACAGCTACGCTCGAGGCCGGTGCCTTCAGGACTGATCGCTCTCTCACACGGGGTTCGGGATGCTGAGAGGGGTGCCTTCAGTCATTCCTCTTGCTCAACCTCTGTGGCATAGAGACTGCATCAGAACTGCTGTCACACCGAGTCGGTTCTCCAATCGGCTCTGAGAAATGCCTCGGCCCTCCTCAGCGCGTCCTCCGTGTCAGCGTCGAAGAGGGTGAGCAGCTCTGGATCCAGTGCCCTCAGAGCGGCGATGGGGATCATCCTCGCCTCCTGGAGCCTTCTCAGTACCATGCGCAGCCTCAGGTTCCTCTCCTCGTAGAGGTCGAGGGCGATCCTCAGGGAGGGCTCTGTCCTGTACACGGCTAGGAGGGGCTCTATCCAGCCGTTGGGCCACTGGAAGACGGCCCCATCATGGCCCTCCCCCTCCTCGAAGAGGAGCTGCACCGCTTCTGGGGATATGAAGGGCGTGTCGCAGGCCGAGATCAACGCATACTCTCCACCAGCATGCTTGAAGCCGGTGATGGCGCCGACCAGGGGGGAGCCTTCCTCGTACAGGTCTACTACAAGCTCCGCCTCCTTTCCTAGAGCCCGGGAATAGGCCTTGCGCTGCTCCTCGGAGCCCAGAACGATGATTATCTCGTCCACCCGATCCGATATCCTACGGATGGCGTGCCTCACGAGGGGCTCCCCGCCCAGCATCCTGAGCCCCTTGTCGCTCTTCATCCGGGTGGACCCACCTCCAGAGAGAACGATAGCGGATCGCATGGGCCGACTCCAACCAAGGTGGTTGCGAGGGTATCTAAAGCTATCTTCCCCTGGTGGAAGATGGCTGAGGCTGCTCCTCCGCTTCAAACCCTCACTTGTAACTTTTTATCATGTATGTTGATGTGACAGCTTGCTCCAAAACCCTCTTTTCACACCTTCCAGAGGAAAACCGCCTTGTAACTCTCTCTTTTCGCCGGGGGAGCCTGTTCCCGACGTTTTTCTGAGGCGATGATGTTATACGTTTACCGTCCATAGATATTGTAGCATGAGGAAGGGGCTGCCCAGCTACGAGGAGGTTGTAAGGGCGGCGCTGGAGGTCTTCGAGCAGTACGACACCGCCCTCACACTCCGCCAGCTCTACTACCGTCTCGTCTCCCGGCACCTCTTCGCCAACACCATCAACAGCTACAAGCGCCTCAGCCGCATCATGGTCAAGGCACGGGAGGAGGGGGATGCCCCCCTCAACTGCTTGGAGGACCGGAGCCGCCGAATCCTCGGCCGAGGCGACACAGGCTACACCTCGGCTCAGGAGTTCCTCAAGAAGCGCATCGCCAGCCTCAGGGAGAGCTACAAAGATTTCAGGATGCCCATGTGGGACGACCAGCCGTACCATCTCCTCATCAGCCTAGAAAAGGATGCCCTGAGCCGGCTGGTCAGCGATGAGGCCAACAAATACTACATCCGCACCTTCCCAACCAGGGGCTACCCCAGCTTCAGCTATGTTCGGAGGATGGCGTCTTACATTAAGAACCGGCTGAGGGGTAGGCCTACCGTCGTCCTCTACTTCGGTGACTTCGACCCCAGCGGCGTGGACATTGAGAGAGATCTCTCGGAGAGGCTTCAGAAATACGGCGCCGGCGAGTTCAAGGTCCGAAGGATCGCTCTCACAAGGGATCAGATAGTGCAGTACTCGCTCCCTCCGATGCCCGTGAAGAAGAGCGACGCCCGCGCTCCGAGCTTCGTCGCAAACTACGGTGAGGAGACCGTTGAGCTCGACGCGCTTGATCCCAACATGCTCAAACTCCTCGTACACACATCCATCATGGAGCACATCAACAGGATGGCCTGGCAGAAAAAGGAGAACGAGATCGAACGCCTCCAAGTTTGGATAAAAAAGAGACTTGTGGACATCGAGGGGCTCACGGAGGCATGATCAGACTCTCCACACTCGGGTTTCGCATCCCAGTGCATCAGGGCGGTTGCCTGCATCTCTCGATGAAGTCCTCTCTAACGGGGTAGAATATGTCCAGCATCACGAAGGGCTCGTCGCCGATTGTGGTGTCCCCGTGGGGCACATCAGCTGGTATGCAGTAGAGGTCCCCTTTCTTCGCGTGGCGCTCCTCCCCCCCAATCCTGAGAATTGCCTCTCCGGCGTAGACGACGCCTATCTGTTCTTGGGAGTGGCTGTGAATGGGAACCGTGTGCCCTGGCAGGGTTGCGTTGAGGACCATCATCATCCTCTCCCCGTTCAAGCCGGTGAGGACCGTGGTCTCCAGACCCTCCATCTGGGAGAATGTGGGAGCCTTCTCCGCATCGATGAAGAACTCTGTCTTGCCCATTGAAGTCACGGCACCGATATACCTCCCAATCAATCTAAGGATTTCGGAGGCCTGGTTTACTTTTCTTACTTCGCGTTTCCCTTACTCGTGCATCCACGGGTTGAACATTCAGATGGGTGTTAAAACGAGGCGGTTCAACCCGGCGTCATGAGCAGATATTCACGGCCTTCTCCACGAGCTCCAGCGCCTCATTGAGAGCCTTATTGATCCTGTTCCTCTCCCTGGTCAGCCTCGTCCTAAGGAATCCCGCCTCGTCACTCTCAGGGTCTAGCCCAGGGAGCCTCACCGCGCCTTGGAGGCCTGGAAGGCGGGGGAGCGTGTAGGCTGGGTCCTGGTCGAAGGAGCCCGAGTGGGTGTAGAAGGTCGAGGTGAGGACACGAGTAGTTCTCATCAGCACTCGGTTGAGCTTCGGGATCCTAGATTCGTCTATGGGTCCCTCCATGGCTTTGTTCAGCTCCAGGGATCTCTCCCTGAGTTCTCTGATCCGGTCCAGAATGGGATTCAGGTCGAAGTCTGCCTGAATCGTCTTGTTCTGGATCTCCTTTACGATCCCCTCGTACATCTCGGCGACCTCTGCGAAGTCGAAGGGCAGGACCCTGGAGTTGACCGATCTCAGGATCGCGAGGGCCTCCATCCTCATGTCCCTTAGCAGGTTCTCCCTGTCCCCCTTGTCCAGGGTGTCCTCGGGGCTGTGCCACCACCAGGCCCCGCCGCTCCCCCCGATCCACCTACCCCGGTGTGGGCTGCCCTCGGGGATGTAAGCCCTCACCGCGACGCTGGGGACGCCGATGCCGTAGAAGGACTGGTCCCCGGCCCGCATGTAGTAAGCCCTGGACTCGATCCCCGGAAGGCCGGTGGCGTCCTCCGCGGCTCTGCGGATGAACCCCATGGTGCCCATGAGGCCGCCCCCACCAAGCTCCGTGGCTCCCTTGACCCCGGGGGAGTCGATGTTCATGGAGAGGAAGCAGTTCCCGTCCAGGTCCTCGAAGAGGTTGTCGGCGTACCAGGTGGAGGCGGAGTACCGGCCCGTGGAGTGACCCGACCACCAGGCAATCCTCACGCTCCTCTTCAAGCTTCTCCTATGCTTCTGGAGGAGCCTGGCTAGCTCGAGGAGGGCGGCGTTACCGGTGCAGTTGTCCGTGGTCCCCAGGTACCATGAGTCCATGTGACCGTGGACCAGCATGAACCTCTCCGGCTCCTCGGAGCCCTCGATCTCTGCCACGGTTATCGGGATCCTCCTCCACTTGGTGTCGGTCCTCGCCTTCAGCCTAATCCTGATTGGGCCCCTCTCCGCTTGCTCGATGAGCTTCTCCCCGTCCGGATGGTTAACGGAGATGGCGGTTATCTGCGGCATTCTGTCGGCGGACTCGGGCGTCGGGGTCCCCCAGATGGTGGTCACGATCATCTCGTGGCGGACCTCTCCGCCGCAGACGTGGACCTGGGCGATGGCCCCGGCCTGCTGGGCTGCCCATACCACGGCTGGGCTCGCCACTCCCTGGATCAGAGCTGCCTTCCCCTCCACTCCAACCTTGAGGTACTCCTCCAGGAGCTCCCCCATCTCGTCGAAGAGACTCCCAGGCGTCACCGGCACGTAGACAAGTTCGGCCTCGATCCCCTCCTCCGGTGTGGGCTTGGAGAAGGAGTGGGTGATGCACTCGAACTCAATCGGCTCCGGGGAGACCACCTCTAGAGAGGCCTCCTTGGGGTGGCTGATGAGGGAGTCGAACTCGTATGTCCTGCAGGGGACGCCGTACTCTCGGAGCCTCGCCCTCACGAACTCGTGGGCCTCCTTCTCCCCAGGGGTTCCCGAGGTCTTTTCCAGAGTCGAGAGGTGCTCGACGTGGCCCCAGGCCTCGTCTATGGAGATTTCCCCGAGGAATCTCCTCTCGTTCTCGGTCAGCATATCGCATCCCTCCTAGCGGCGGCCCCCCAGGCTGGGGGGGACCGGGTAGGCACGCTTGCTGTGGGTTATCCCAAGGTCGATGAGCATCTCCGTGGTCCTCACCGCTACCTTCACAGGGTTGATCGCCGGGACCCCGATCTCCTGGGTGAGCCGGTCGTCGACCATCAGGAAGCCCATGCTCATGCAACCGTAGGTGACAGAGCAGGCCCCGTACTCTCCCACCGCCCTCCTCCCCTCCCTCGCCATGGCTTGGAAGGCCTCCTCTGG
>CP070640.1:833131-838019 GCA_020354065.1 Candidatus Bathyarchaeota archaeon | reverse complement strand
GGGTAGGGAACCACCACGACCCTGCAGCCCGCCGCGACCCTCCGGGCCAGATAGGAGGGACAGAGTCCCATTCTCCTCCCTGCGGAGATCCGGGCCTTCTGGGTCATCACAGGCGGGAGCCCCCGCGGCACTCTGGCCACCTCGGGGTTCCAGGGGCACTCCCCGGCTTCTCTGAGGACCCTGCAGAGCTCCTGGGAGTCCCTCCGGGGAAGGTCCCTGCAGTCTGGGTTGATGCAGAGGTGCTGCCTGCTGGCCAGGTTGACGGCGGTGAACCTTTCCCCGGCACTTTCGTTGATGGTGGAGACCTCCTCCAGGACCTGCCTCACCTGCTCGTGGGTTCGGGTAGCGTAGACGATGGGCCTACCGGAGGGGAGGAGGGTGGAGAGGGAGGAGGCGGTCTTGCCGAAGCCGTTGCACGCCTCCGCGATGAGGACTCCTCCGCTCCCCACCACCCTCTCGACCTCCTCCATGAATCTGATCTGGGCCGGGTAGGGCTCGTAGGGGAAGAGGGAGCGCCACCCGCCGTCTCTGCCGCCCTTTTTTCCGCCGCTCTCGACGCTGAGCAGTGAGCCGCAGGTGCGGCAGAACCTGTCCTCCTCGTACTCCTCGACGGTGTGCCTGCGCTCGCAGACGGGGCATCGGACGGCGGCTGGCATCGGGCTGTCCCATAGATTTGCACGGCCCCCCCATTTAAGGGGTGCAGGAGGGCATTGATGCTGGAGCATATCAGGCAAAATTGGCGGAAAGTTGAAGACTCCCATCTACGCGTCATAAACACACTTTACGCTTGGTGGGCGAATAAATTTCCATTCACGGTGGCGGTCTTACACTGGCACAAAATGGACGCCATGCTGGATGACTGACTCATTCGTCCAGTCTAGACGGCTTCAGGAGGAACGCGGCGAGGAGGGCGTTCACGGCCAGGGCCGCCCCGAGGAGCAGCCAGGGAGCCGCCTGAAAGGCGTCGTAGATGTAGCCCCCGAGGAAGGAGCCGATTATCACAGGCAGGGTGAGGATGAAGCCCATCCCCGGGCCGCCTCCGATCCCCCCTCTGTAGTTGATGAGCATCATCCCCCTGCCCAGACAGGCCATGACCATCCCCCTCCTATCCGGGGGGCAGAGGTCGATCATGAGGGCTCCTGCAGCAGGTATCAGGAACGCGTTCGCCACCGCTACGGGCACGAAGACCAGGAGGGCGCCAGCGAAACCGCCGCTGTAGGGGTAGGCCAGGACGGGGAGGGCCGAGAGGGCCAGGGCCGCTGCCGCCACCCTCCTCTTCTCGACCCTGTCGATGAGGCTTCCTGCGGGGATTGCCAGGGCCACCTGGATGACTGTAGCCAGGGTCAGGAGTGTGCCCCAGTCGAGCTCCCTCAGGCCCAGGATGTCGCCGGCGTAGACCACCCAGAAGGGGCCCGTGAGGGCGTTGAAGAAGAGGGAGACGATTAGGATCAGGGCGTAGACCTTGAGCTCCCTGGGCAACCACCTCAGGGTTTCCCAGGTCTCCCGGTAGGCGCCCCCGACGATACGGGGGAGGTCGGAGCGGCTGCCGTGGGGCTCTGGCAGGGTCTCCTTCAGGAACCTCCAGTTGATGACTGTGATCAGGGTCAGGGCGATCAGGGTGACTGCGTAGAGGAGCCTCATCGCGTGGACGAGGCCAAGGGTCTCGATGAGGTAGCCACCGACGAAGGGGGAGAGGATGCCTGCGAAGGCGGGGAGTGAGGTGACCGCGGCGAAGCCCCTGCCTCTGAGCCCCGGGTCAAGGGAGTCCGCTAGGAGAGCCGAGGAGGCGGGGAATTGGAAGACGAGGAGCCCGTTGATGAAGCTGGCTACCGCGAGGAACCTCCAGTCGGGGGCCAGCATGTAGATCCCGATGATGGCGGAGTTCACGAGCCCGACTATCACAAGAGTCTTCACCCTGCTGTAGCTGCCAGCGAGGGCTCCGGCGATGGGGTAGACGAACATCGCCGCGAGGGGGCGGAGGCTGTTCACGATGCCGATGTCCACCTTGCTCCCGCCGAGGGCGAGGACGTAGAGGCTGAAGTAGGGGAAGGTGATGAAGAGGCTGAGCTGGCGGATGACGGTGCCCGCGGTCAGGACGAGGACGTTTCCACGGAGCACCTCCCTCATCGAACCCAGCAGGCCGCCCATAAAAACCCCTGTTCAGGAACCTCTTCTCTAGGTGGGTTATCACATTTTAGGCTTTCCCATACCTCTAGAACAGGAGGATCAGGGCTATCAGGCCGGCGACGTTGAGGAGGAGGGAGGTCATGACATCGAGAAAACTCTATTGGTCTGAGGTCCTGCCCTCGACTGTGATCATGAAGTCGTCGTGGCCCTCCTCGATCTCCCTCCCGCAGACATCGCAGATGACCATAGAAACCACTCCGGGCTGTACCGGGAGATCGATACAGACCACGGAACATAATGATTGAGATTTTCCAGTCCCACTCCATGCCAATCTTTACGATAAAAAAATTTTTTACACGGCGACCCGGGGCAGTAAGGAGGGATGAGCGTTGGGTCTGCCCTTTCACATAGTTGATGTCTTCGCGGAAGACAGATTCAAGGGGAACCAGCTGGCGGTCTTCAGGGATCGCCAGGGGATCTCGGATGAGTTGATGCAGAGCATCACCAGGGAGATGAACTTCTCAGAGTCCACATTCATCAGGGGAGTGGATCTCGAGAAAATGCTCTTCAAGGTCAGGATATTCACCCCAGCCCGTGAGGTCCCCTTCGCCGGCCACCCCACCCTCGGTACAGCATACGTGATACAGAGGGATATCGTCCGAGAGCCAGTGGATGAGGTCATCCTGGACCTCAAGGCAGGGAAGATCCCCGTCAGGATCAGCTACGAGGACGGGGAGCCATCCATCCTCTGGATGAAGCAGCTCAACCCGGTCTTCGGCGACACCTATGAGCCTGAGGAGGTGGCGTCCCTCCTGAACCTGGAGCCCGGGGACATCGACCCGGACCACCCCGTCCAGGAGGTCTCCACCAGCATCCCCTTCTTCATCGTGCCCCTGAGGTCGGGCACGGCCCTTAAGAAGGCGAAGGCGGACAAGGACCGGCTTCTGAGCTTCATCGAGAAAAGGGATGCGAAGGCTCCCCTGCTTTTCTGCCCCGAGCCCAGGAACCCCGAGAACCACCTGGAGGTCAGGATGTTCGGGGCCTACTACGGCATCGAGGAGGACCCGGCCACGGGTAGCGGTAACGGCTGCCTCGCCGGCTACCTAGCCAGGCACAGGTACTTCGGCTCCCCGAGGGTCGACATCAGGGTGGAGCAGGGCCACGAGGTGGGCCGCCCCTCCCTCCTCTACCTGAGGTCCGAGGACAGGGGGGAGGAGGTCGAAATTCACGTAGGCGGGAAGGTGGTGATGATCGCCAAGGGTGAGTTCGTCTAGGGGGATCTCGACGACTTTTTTTATTCAAATGAGGTATAAGCCGCTATTTTTATGTATTAACCAAGCTAACAACCTTGATCCATCGAAGGAAGAAGATCGCCATGATAGAGAAAGTGAACCTGGAGGAGAAGTTCAGCCTGTTCCAAGGGCACTGGGAGCCGAAGATCGTGGGTGAGGTGAACGACTCCCACGTCAAGCTGGTGAAGTTCAAGGGCGAGTTCCTCTGGCATCAGCACGAGGGGGAGGACGAGCTCTTCTTTGTTGTGAAGGGGAGCATGGTCGTAAAGCTCAGGGACCGGGACATTGACCTGGAGGAGAACGAGTTCGTGATCATCCCCAAGGGGGTGGAGCACAAGCCCGTGGCGAAAGACGAGGTCCACGTCATGCTTTTCGAACCGAAGACCACGCTGAACACGGGGGACATGGAGAGCGAGAGGACCCTCAGAACCCTGGAAAGAATATGACTGTAGGGAAACCTACGGAATCTCCCTCACGAGCTCAAGTGGGCAAGGGCAAGCTGGACTTCGATTAAGCATAAATTAGAGCGACCACACCTGCCATCCCCAACAACTCGCATTTTTATTAGCGTCTCATTGTATCCATTTATAAAGCATTTAAAGATTGTACGTAGTAAAATGATAAGAACGGCTATCAATAGATTAATGAAAAAAGATGCTGTTTTCCCAAAATCATTTATGAGAAGAGTTTATTAATGCACCGCGTGTCCTGTCATAGTCAAGGGGTTTTGAAATGGATGAGAAAGAAGTCGAAGCGATAAAGAAGCTGATAGAGAAAGCGTACATTGAAGGGATCCACAGGACCCAGGACAGGGAAACCGTGGAAACCGGGTTTCACAGAGACTTCAGAATGCTGGTGTTGGACAACGACGAGCTTCAGAAGGTCTCGCTGGACGAATGGTTCCCCAGAGTGGAAAAAATGAAGGCCGACAACCCAGTCATGTGGGCAGGCGAGACGGAGCACAAGTTTCACCTGGTGGATGTGGAGGGCAGGGCCGCCGTGGCCAAGATCGAAGTGCACAAGAACAAACAGTACTTCTCCACGGACTACATGCTGCTCTACAGGTTTGAGGACGGCTGGAAGATCGTGTCAAAGGTATTCACATTTTAAAACACAGGCGAGGGACAAGTAGTCCGCTCAGGACTAGTGTGCCGCAGAAAATCGCATTCATCCCATAAAAAAAGAAGGGGGTAGAAGCAGAATCCTGCGAAAAACCCTTTAAAAATAAGAGGAGCCAGAGAACGACGCTTTTCGGGATTGGAGGCTAAAGTGGATATACTCATGCAACAAACGCCCCGATGTGAGCCACTTAATCTGCTTACTTCCTCCACAGAACGCGTAGGAGGTATCCCCGATCCATGAGACTGAGATGGAGGGGTCAATCCCGCCTGTCGCGTGAGTGCGAGCCCCCATCACTGTAGCAATCAAGCTCTATGCGTGTGCGCCGCTCCAATTTATCCCTCGACGTT
>CP070640.1:829445-833031 GCA_020354065.1 Candidatus Bathyarchaeota archaeon | reverse complement strand
TGGAGGGATTCGAGAAAAATCACAACGACTTTTTAAAGACGATTGCGCGCTCATTTAAAACATCAGGCCGATCCAGACAATTCTCGATATGTTATTTTCCTTAAAAAGGGAGTTATTTCCCCATTTTAAATTCATCTTTTACATAATAAGTTTCATCTCTTAATATCATGATTGGTCTACTTATAGATAGTGAGTTTGGTTCGTCTCCAGCATCCCAATAATTGAATATTCCTTTATACTCTTCACCATCAATTGTATTAACGATCAACCAAAGATCGTTTTCTTCTGAGTTTTCAACAGCTTCTCCTATCGCTGTCTACCATACACTTCCTGGAAATATCTTATTTTTATTGAACCACCATCTCACCACTAATCTAGGAAATAATCTAGCAAGAATTGTGATGGTCGATAATATGGCTGCTTGTGTAGGAACAAGAATTATGTTTTTTATTTCATTGAAGAGAGAGCGCGACGTCCCCCATCCCTTGGTCCTCGAGTGTGAGGGGGAGCTCGTAGAGGGTCTCGACGTCGATTGAGACAACCGCCCGCTTCTCCACACTGCAGTCGAGGGCTATCTTACTCTTCTGCTCTTCCTGCAGGGGGCCCTCCTCCGCTCGGGCTACGATGATGTCCGGTTGTAGGCCGATCGCCCTGAGCTCCTTCACGCTGTGCTGGGTGGGCTTCGTCTTTGGCTCCCCGACGGTTTTGAGCACGGGCACCAGCGTCATGTGGACGAGCAGCATGTCCCCCCGGGACTCCTACAGGCGCATCTGCCTGAAGGACTCAAGGAAGGAGAGGCCCTCGATGTCCCCGACGGTCCCCCCGCACTCGACGAGAAGGACATCGACCTCGTTCTTCTCTGCGACGAGGCGGAGGCGATACTTTATCTCGTCGGTGACATGAGGGATAATCTGCACACACACCCTAAAGAACCCTCCCTCCCGCTCCTTCTCGATCACGTGTTGGTAGACCTAGCTGGAGGTTATGTTGTTAAGGCCGGTGAGCTCGAGGCCGAGGAACCTCTCGTAGGTGCCGAGGTCCATGTCGGCCTCGTAGCCGTCGTCGAGGACGAAGACCTCGCCGTGGATGTAGGGGTTCAAGGTGCTGACGTCCACGTTCATGTAGGGATTGCACTTGATAGCGCTCACATTGAATCCCCGGGCCTGCAGCATCTTGCCGATGGAGCAGGTTACGAGGCACTTACCGAGGCCGCTCAGCACGCTCCCGGTCGTAAAAATATACTTGACCAAGCAGGAAACCTGCCTAAAACATTCGATTCTAACACAATGGCTCGTATAAACCCTTCGAAGATGACCTATGATGGGTAGAATGTGTAAGGAATTACAAAACCTATGAAAACCCGGCGTTGCCGCCGAAATTGTTTGGGAAGGGAAGCTTCGCATCGGTGGTTATGTTTAATCCCAGCTGCTTCAGGGGAATCTCGTCTCCGCTGTCCATGAGGTGGGTGGTGTGCATCTCGCATCCGCTCAGCTTCTCCAGCGAGTTTATGCACTTCCAGGCGTTCTCGTCCGACACGGCGCTCGCAGCCAGGGCGTCCAGTATCTCCTTCACGTCCAAGGAGGCACTGTTCAGCCCCATTGTCCTCTTCAACTCCCTCATGCTCTCTATCACGGTCCTGGAGATGACCTCGACATCGTCGGGTATCCCGGCAAGGGTCTTCGTAGCGTTCAGGATCGCAGCGGACTCGGCGTGAAGCAGCGGTGAATTCTTCCCCTGGATTATGACGTAAACACCTGACTCGTCGTAGAGCTCGATGGCCGCACCCACGAAAACCCCCCTGTAGCCCTTCCCCTCATCCATCCTCCTCCGGGCGTCCTCGGCGGCCTCCCTCGCAGGAAGCACCACCGCCCTGTCTTGCGGCTCGACCCCCACTTTCTGCATGATCCTCTCCATACGCTCCAGCGTGGTGTGAGTGGTGTCCCCCTCGACAAACTCCCTGTTATATCTGAAGTGGCGCCTAACGATCTCCTGCCTCGCCGCCTCACGGCATACATCGTCGTCGATGATCCCCTCCTTCGCCATGTTCACGCCCATATCCGTGGGGGACCTTATGGAGGCCATCGGGTCGTCGGCGGGCACCATCTTCTCGATGATCTTCTTCATAATGGCGAAGTTCTCCACGTCCCTGTTGTAGTTGATGGCCTCCACCCCGTAGGCCTCCAGGTGGAAGGGATCCACCAAGGCGTAATCCCCGATGTCGGCCGTGGCCGCTTCGTAGGCCACATTGACTGGGTGGTTCAGCTCCAAATTCCAGATGGGAAAGGTCTCAAATTTAGCGAATCCGGATCTGAGGCCTCGCTTCCGGTCCTGGTATACCTGGGCCATGCAGAAGGACATCTTCCCACTGCCCGGACCAGGAGCAGTGACCACGACCATGGGCGTCTCGGTCTCCACGTACTCGGGCTTGCCGTAGCCCTCTTCACCGACGACGCGGTCGGGGTCCGTGAGGTAGTTGGGTATCTCGTAATGGATGTAGACTCTTATCCCCCTGTTCTCCAGCCTCTGCCTGAACTTCAGAGCCGCCTTCTCCTCGCTGAAGCGGTTGATCACCACCGCTGAGACGTCCAGCCCGAAATCCCTCAGGTCGGCGATGTCCTTGATGATCTGATCCTCGTAGGTTAGGCCGAAGTCCCTCCTGATCTTCCTCCACTCGATGTCCTTCGCGCTGATGCAGTGCACGAACTCGATCTTCCCCCCGAGTCGCTGTAGCATCCGCATCTTGGTATCTAGAGCATAGCCGGGGAGGACACGGGAGGCGTGGTTGTCATACCTGAGCTTACCGCCGAACTCCAAGTAGAGCTTGTCGAAGAGTGCGACCCGCTCGAGGATCCTCTTGACCTGGGCGGACAGATACTTCTGCGTGTGGAAGCCGATCTTCCTAATCATCCGCCTCCCACCATCTCACTACCGCATTCACGTCCTTGAACGATAAATCTGTCCCAATATAAACGGAGAAAATCAATTCTCGGATAACATAATAGATTTTCCTAGCTGTAAAATCGCATTTTGGGGGGTCCACTTGCATATCCATGAGTGTGATTTGGAGGAGATAAGATTTTTCTTGGTGGGAAGTACGCCTTTGGCCATCCGCTATCCTATCAAAAAGCTCTCCCCGGTCATCTCAACGGGCTTCTCCAACCCCATCAGGTTGAGTATTGTCGGCGCTACACTACTCAGGCCGAGGCCATCACGAAGCTTCACGCAACAGAGCTCTGGATTGTCACTGATCAGGATGAACGGGACCGGGTTGAGTCCGTGGGAGGGATTCGGCATCCCGTCAGGATAGAACATCGTCTCGATGTTGCCGTGGTCTCCGGTGACCATGACGACATAGTCCTCCCCCATGCCAGCCTCTACGACTCGACCGACGCATCTGTCAACGGCCTCGCAGGCCTCGACTCCCGCCTGCAGGTTGGCGGAGTGGCCCACCAGGTCTCCGTTGGCATAGTTCACCAGTATGAAGTCGTAGACGCCTCGTCGGATCTCGGGGATGAGCCTCTCTGTGATCTCGGCGGCGCTCATCTCCGGCTTCTCCTCATAGCTGGGAACCTTAGGGCTGGGCACG
>CP070640.1:823029-829345 GCA_020354065.1 Candidatus Bathyarchaeota archaeon | reverse complement strand
GCTGCCACTGAGGCACCCCGAGAACTTCCAGCGCCTTGGCATCGACCCGCCGAAGGGGGTCCTACTCCACGGCCCGCCGGGCTGCGGGAAGACACTCCTAGCGAGGGCTGTGGCCAACGAGTCTGAGGCCAATTTCTATGCCATAAACGGCCCGGAGATAATGAGCAAGTTCTACGGCGAGTCCGAGGCCAGGATGAGGAAGATGTTCGAGGACGCCGAGAAGAACGCGCCCAGCATCCTCTTCATCGACGAGATCGACGCCATCGCCCCTAAGAGGGGGGAGGTCACGGGGGAGGTGGAGCGCAGGGTTGTGGCCCAGCTCCTGGCCTCCATGGACGGGCTGAAGGGGAGGGGGCATGTCATCGTCATCGGAGCCACCAACAGGCCCGACGCCCTGGACCCGGCCCTGAGGAGGCCCGGCAGGTTCGACAGGGAGGTCGAGATAGGGATCCCAGACCGCGAGGGGCGGTTCGAGATCATCCAGATCCACACCCGGGGGATGCCCCTCACCGACGGCATCGATCTGAAACAGATCTCGGAGATCACCCACGGCTACACCGGCGCCGACCTCGAGGCCCTCAGCCGGGAGGCCGCGATGAAGGCCCTGCGAAGGTACCTCCCCCAGATCGACCTGGAGGAGAAGAGGATCCCCCACGAGGTCCTCGACGTCATGGTGGTCACAAACGACGACATCCTGGGGGCCTTCAGGGAGGTCACCCCCACCGCGATGCGGGAGGTCTACATCGAGGCCCCCAACGTCCACTGGGACATGGTGGGCGGCCTGGAGGAGGTGAAGCAGAACCTCATCGAGGCCGTGGAGTGGCCGCTGAAGAATCCTGAGATGTTCAACCGCCTCGGCATCACCCCGCCGAAGGGCATCCTGCTCCACGGGCCGCCGGGCTGCGGGAAGACCCTGCTAGCAATGGCGGTCGCCACAGAGTCTCAGGCCAACTTCATCTCCGTCAGAGGCCCCGAGGTCTTCAGCAAGTGGGTTGGGGAGTCTGAGAAGGCGATCCGGGAGATCTTCAGGAAGGCGCGCATGGCAGCCCCCTCTATAATCTTCTTCGACGAGTTCGACTCCCTGGTCCCCAGCAGGGGGATGGGAGGGGACTCCAGGGTCACGGAGAGGGTGATAAGCCAGCTCCTCACTGAGATCGATGGCCTCCTGACGCTGCAGAACGTCCTCGTCATAGCCGCAACCAATCGCCCGGACATCATCGACCCCGCTGTCCTGCGGCCGGGTAGGTTCGACCGCAGGGTCTATGTCCCTCCCCCCGGCGAGGCCGAGAGGCTGAAGATACTGGAGATCAAGACCGAGAGCATGCCCATGGACGAGAGCGTCGACCTCAAGGACATGGCCCGGCGCATGGTGGGCTACTCTGGGGCCGACATCGACTCGGTGGTCAGGGAGGCTGCCATGAACTCCCTCCGAAAGAGCACGGAGACCGAGTTAGTCACCCTCAAGGACTTCGAGGAGGCCATGGCCGAGACGGTGCCCTCCATCACACCAGAGATGGAGAGGTGGTACCAGCAGACGGACAAGATGTTCAAGGAGAGGGAGAAGCCACCCATGGCGATAGCCTAGGTGAAGGGATTGAACGACAAGCTGGTGACCACGACCATCGTCGAGGCCCTGAGAAGGAACGGGGCCCTTGAGATGGGCGACCTCTACAAGCAGGTTAAGAAGCTCCACGGGGAGATGGGAGGTCGGTTCTTCAACGAGGTCCTGATGACCATGGAGCTCCAGGGCCTCATCAGAGTCTACAGCATGGCCCGGGAGAAGCGAAGGGTCGAACTGGTCAGGCGTTGAGCCTTGGGTGTAAAGCTCGGTGGGCTCGTCGAGGCGAAGAAGGTCGCCATCGAGGACCTCGCCGGGCGGAAGATCGCCATAGACGGCCACAACATCCTCTACCAGTTCCTCGCCATCATACGGGGCCCCAGCGGTGACCCTCTGAGGGACAGGGAGGGCAGGGTGACCAGCCACCTCAGCGGCCTCATCTACAGGAGTTCGAACCTCGTCGAGGCGGGCATCAGGATCGCTTACGTCTTCGATGGGAAGCCCCACGAGTTCAAGTCGAGGGTCGTCCGCCAGAGGAAGAAGGTGAGGCGGGAGGCCAGGACTAGGTACGAGGAGGCAGTCAGGGAAGGGAGGGCCGAGGAGGCGAGGAGGTACGCCCAGCAGGCCGCGACGGTGGACACCGACATCACCGCCGACGCCAAGAGGCTTCTGAGCCTCATGGGTTTGCCCTGGGTCCAGGCCCCTGAGGAGGGGGAGGCCCAGTCCTCCTACATGGCCCGGAAGGGGGATGTCTGGGCCTCTGCGAGCCAGGACTTCGACTCACTGCTCTACCGGGCTCCGGTCTTCATCAGGAACCTGAGCATCACGGGGCGGAGGAAGCTCCCCAGGAAGAACGTCTACATCAGGATCGAGCCTGAGCTGATCGAGCTCGGGAGGTTCCTCAGGGAGCTGGAGGTGACTGAGGAGCAGCTGGTGGACATAGGCATCCTCGTGGGGACCGACTACAACCCAGCCGGGGTGAAGGGGGTGGGGCCCAAGACCGCGCTCAAGCTGATCAAGAGGTACGGCAGCCTTGAGCGGGCGCTGCCCCACATCAAGGGGGCAGAGTTCCCCCACCCCGTCGAGGAGATCAGGGCGCTGTTCCTCGATCCGGGGACGACCGACGACTACAGCCTCGAGTGGCGCCCCCCCGACCGGGGGGGATTGGTCGACTTCCTCTGCGGGGAGAGGGACTTCGACAGGGCCAGGGTGCACAATGCTGTGGACAGGATCGAGAGAGGCTTTTCCCGGGGGAGGGAGCGCACTACCCTCGATCAATGGTTCAGGCCGGGGTTGTGAGACCGCCCAGGCGAGGATTTCATCCCACTTACGCGCGCACGCGCAGGTCTTGGCGAAACTGGGTTATGTGATGAACAGGGGTCTCAAGACTAATTGGATGGCTGATCTCGCTGCCCACGGGACGCCGGATGGCTTTGGATCGGATCGAGGGGCTGGCGAGGAAGGGTCTAGATCACTTGGTTCAGCTCTCCCCTGAGCCCGGACTCGGAGGCGATCCTCCTCATTGGGGAGGAGATTATCCCTTATTTCAAGGAGTGATTTGTGGAAAGAGGCTCTATTCGGGGTCGATGGGTTCCATCCTGAGGATGACCCGGCCGTTGGGGTCAGGGCACTCCACATCCCAGGTGGTGGGCATCCAGTCGCCGGGCTCGTCGATTTTCCTCTGCTTGGCGGGGAGGAGGGGGATGACGCTGCTGAGGGCGTAGTAGCAGAAGTGGCGCCCTTCGGGGATGCTGAGCTTGCTGCCCCTGACGATGCATTGGTCTCCAATCTGCATGATGTCACAGTATCCCTTGATCTCCTTGACGACGATTTTGAGGTCTTGCATTTGTCGGTCCTCTGTGTTTGATGGATGGATCACAGGGGTTGATGATATAAGGATTCTGGGCGACTTGTGTAGTTATCTCCCCGCTGTGTTGATCGTTGTGGAATGAGGGAACAATCCTGATCAGTCCTGTTCTCATGGATGGTTTGGGAAAAGATCTGGGATCGGTGTTCAGAGGACTGTTATGGATCTTGCGTACTCGATGTGTCTGCCCGCTTCCGGAGTGCCCAGTCCCTGCCACTCCCTCTGGAACTTGAGGTAGTTGTCGGATTTCTCGTTGGACTCGAAGACGAAGACGACGTGCTCCCTGGTGCCGATGGTGGTCCCCCAGAAGAGGAGATTGAGGCCGTGTTTTTTCGCGAGGTCGGTCCATCTGGGTACCCAGCTCTTCCTCTCTTCCAGGGGGAGCTTCAAGAATTCAGTGGTCATCTGGCAGAAGCAGATGTACTTGACCATTTGATAGTCTTCAGTTTGTACCGTGGGCTCCAATATTAATGTAATGGATGATAATGCCTGTCCTTTTGATGATTGTAGAACGCCTCTTTTCATCGCTAGAATGTGCTTTTGATGGAGAAATGGTGTCGAATACCTTTACAGGATCATGGCGGAGACGATGTCCGCAGATCGGGTGAATCGCGTGAGCCTATTCCCTTTTCGAGATCTTGGAGCTAATTCTCTTAGTGTTCCCTATCAGCTTCTCGTATTCCTTCTTTATTTTAGTCGATAAATCGCGTCCGCTTGATGCCAGTTTCTTCGAGAAGTTTTCGAAGACCTCGCCCGCTCGTTTGCGGGCTTCTAGTTTGCTGATCCGCTCTACGAGCTGTCGATATTCCTTAGTTAATCGGCTTTGGATTTCCTGTGCTTTGGTTTTTAATTGTTTGAGGGCTTCTCTCAAGGTATCACTGATACGCGAGACGTAGTCGATTTCTCCTCTGATTTTTGGTTTTTCGGGTTTGACCTGCACCTTGTCTTCTTTCTTTTCTGATTTAAAATCTCGAAGTAGTTGTTTGATTAAATCTCCTTGTTTTTTCCCCTCGTTTTCTTTCACCCATTCGATGAGGAGGGGGTTGATCCAGTCCAGATCTGTCTCTTGGAATGTGAAGCTCTTCCTTTTCTCGTCCGTCAAGTTGCCCATTTGGAGGTTTGGGGTGTTAGGTTCATAAAGGGCTTATGGAATGGTATATAGTATGTTTTTTACTATAATAGGATTCATTTGCGGATTAATGTGATAGGCTTTCGCCAGTTCGTTGGCGCATAAAAGATGTGTCACGGAAACCTCAAGCTTTGTGAGCGAGATTCTCCATTTTTACGGCGGAGTTTCCTCACTGGGTGAGATCAGATGAGGACTTACTTCATCATCGCTTCTTTTCTTGTGGCTGAGACTGCGAAGGTGGGGCCCATGAAGCAGGGCGCGATCGTGTTAGAACCAGTCGATGTTCAGCGCCGCATTCTCTACAGAATACTGTGTAGTTGATAGTTAGGGGATTAATTTTGATGATGTTAATTGTACCGCATACTGGGCAGGGTACCTTGAGTTCTGCAGGCATGGTGGATGCGCACTCGTTTGATTTTTACTCTCGCAGTAGTTTATCTTGGGGGTCAAGAGTTCAAGCATCTGCGAGAGCAGTTGGTTCTTTATGAAAATTTGATTATAAACCATTATGGATGACAGAAACATGTTATTTTTAAATAATTATAGCACATAGGGATCAAATCATTGTATTTTCATCTGACTTGTTTCTTCCATATCTCTCTAGCAATCTTTCCTGTGATCACTTGCTTGCAGGTGTACTTCTTTTCAGGCATGTAGTACCTGGCTATGTTCATTAGTTGTTCGGGCTTCTCAACCTCTACGACTGCGAAGCCTCTCGTCTCTCCGTTGTAGATGTAGTCTGGTGTGACGAATTTGGGGAAGTCGTCTGGATTCTTCTTGATTATTTCACGAATCTTGTCAACCTTTTCCAAGACTTTATCCATGTCCTTTGGATCAAACTCGAAGTGAACTGCAATTAACATTTCAGTCCTCCTTGCTTAAATGAAATAATATATGGGTATATTTGCCTTTCAATTACAGCCCTTCAGAGACCCTTTTTACCGCTTAAGGGTCAGAACCCGGAGAGATGGTAGCCCGGGCGAGATTCGAACTCGCGTCGGAGGGTCCAAAGTCCTCTCCAAATTAAAACCCAAAAACACCTCTAAACCCAAATACCAACCCGCACGCACAACACAAAACGATGATGATGAAAACCCTCCCTCCCCCCTCCAAAACCGGCACAAACAACAAAACGAGAATGGTAGCCCAGGGGAGACCACTCCTCAAGGGCTATTTTTACTGATTTATTCCAAATTGCGCGCGCGATTGGCGCGTTCACGTTAGAAGCCTGATTTTATTGTCCATTAACTTTAAATTAGAGATTTACAGTTTGTAAGCGTTCCCCTTTGAAGGAGTTGGAAGCTCTCTGACGGTCTGACCCCCATCGAGGAGAACCATTGGAGCGAAGATGACAACATGATGGACTGGGGAAATCTGGAAAAGATCACACTCACGAGAGATTGGATCGACAAGTATAAGCAGATTCATAAGTCAAGGGCCTTCGAAATACGCCTCAAAGGAGGACTGCTCAAACCCCGTCACCCCCACCTGAACAATCCGTTCTGCAGCATATGCGACGAAGACTTACTAGATAACGACGAATGCTTCCTGTTACATGTCGGTGGATACGAGGTCGCTTACCATACGAATTGTATCATCACCAATCAAGATTCGAGCAAGGTTAAAAACATCATAGCTCAAGATCAGAGTCATAGGCGGAAACACGACTCACCCCAGGACGAGTGTCTTGAATCTACGCGTACAATTCTATAGGAAGCTCGTTAGCCATATATCGCTGTGCGCATATACTTTTGGTTCCAAG
>CP070640.1:804890-822929 GCA_020354065.1 Candidatus Bathyarchaeota archaeon | reverse complement strand
GTGCTCGTCGTCACCCACTATATGGAGGAGCAGATCCGGGATTATTTTGGAGACGGCTCGCACCTTGGCATAGAAATCAGCTACAAGAAGCAGGCGGAGATGAAGGGCACAGCCAACGCAATCGGAGTTGCTGAGGATTTTATGGACGAAGAGGACTTTATCGCGGTCTACGGCGATCTTTTCCTCTCCTCTGTGGTCTTCAAGACCCTTGTGACGGCTCATAGAGGGGGGGAGACCTCGCTATGCGTGTCGCCCATAGACGATCCTTCGGCCATGGGGGTCGTGGAGCTGGATGCGGACAGGGTAATGCGTATAATCGAGAAACCCGTTTCCGGAGAGGCGCCCAGCAATCTAGCAAACGCAGGCGTCTATGTCTTTAACAACGGGATCTTCGATGCAATCCGAGATACAAAGCCATCGGAACGCCACGAGTACGAGATCACCGACTCCATCAACGCTTTAATCTCCTCTGGCTCAGTGGCGAGGGCTGTGAGCATCCCCCAGGATGCCTGGCTCGACGTGGGGCTCCCTTGGAACCTCTTAGATGCGAACACTAGAGCCCTTTCAGCAATGGAGTCCAAGGTAGATGGAGAGATAGCCAATGGAACTAGGATGATAGGCCCCGTCAGGATTGAGGAAGGCGCTTCGATTCGGGACGGCGCGTACATAGAGGGGCCCGTATACATCGGTGCCGATAGCGACATCGGCCCAAACTGCTATATCCGTCCCTCCACGAGCATAGGCGCCAACGTCAGAATCGGCAACGCTTGCGAGGTTAAGAACAGCATCATCTTGGATGGGACCCATGTCGCTCATCTATCCTACATCGGAGACAGTTTCATAGGGGCCGGGTGCAACCTCGGCGCAGGTACCATCACGGCGAACATTAGGTTCGACAAGAAGAACGTCAAAGTGAACATAAAGGGCGCCCCTATTGATTCGGGTCGGCGGAAACTTGGCGCGATAATGGGAGACAACGCCCAGACAGGGATCAACGTAGGCATACTACCCGGCGTCAAGATCGGATCGGAAGCCTGGATCGCGCCAGGGCTCACGGTCCACGACAATGTTCCATCCGGGATGTTTCTCCGGGAGTCAGGCCTCAAGTCAAGGAGAGAAATCGGTACCATATGAACCAAGTTTATATCCTTCGAGCCAGCCCCTACTCATGGAATCAGATGGAAAAGAAGCGGTTCAAGGAGCTATTCCCGCACCTGGCGAGGGAGGTTGAGGCAGGCATCTCCAGAGTTTCTCTCGATGATGAGCAAGATGATAAAGCGCCCTCGGCGAAAGGAGCCCCAAGGAAATGGGCGGGATACAACCCTGATGTCGTGGGCTTCATCCGCCGGTGCAAGACCGTTGAGCAGGCCTCTGAGGTCATAAAATACATGGAGGAAAGAGGAGAGATCACCCCGGAGAGGGCTGCAGAGCTTAAGAAGCAGCTTGAAGAGAGCGGACTCAGTAGCTTCGGCAACAGGAAAGAGGACGGCTTCTACCATAGAAATGAAAGATGACTCAGCTTTGCTTGGATTTGTGTTAGTAACTATTTCTTGATAAGTTCTGACGCAAACCTATGTAGCAAGTTTGAGAATAAGAAAAGAATAACATGGTTATTGGAGGATTAACTGTTGCCTAAACTCAAAATAGATTGTTTTCAGCCTTGATTTGGAGTCTGGATCTCAACTTACGATGTGTTATGAAGGAATGACCCGTTTTTCAGACGCCTTTCTATATATAATTTTGCTATTTTCGTTGTTTCTATTTTTTTAATAAACTTTCCCATAAATCCTTTTATTTTTAAATTTAACATGGAGTCTTATACAGGTTCTTTTACTATTATCATCTATTTTTCTTAAGATAGTATGTTTATAATAGATCTTCTCTTGATATGCCATCTCCATTAAGCTCATATCATCCCCCTCCAACTCGGAGGTGATGAGAGAGACACTATCACGAATAATTTCAGCGATCAGATTCTTGATGATTATTGTATTCTCTCTAGGTCTCATGCCATGGGCATTAGATCGGTCTTTTAGAGATCAGGCATCGTCTTTGGAGGACGATGTTGACTTCCTTGTGGATATGATGCAAGAACCAGTAGAAACCCAAGAATACCCCGTGCAGGGTCATTAAAGTCCGACACCGAGATATTTTCACTGGCTCCCAATCGTCAAGCATTCTATTCTATCCTAGTTACAATCCTAGGCTTGGTCTTCTATGAGCTTGTCAGATGGGTAACCAACTGGGACAAGAGGTTTAAGCCCTGTTTCATCTTTGTTAATACGGTCGGATTGTCTCGTCTCGTGGGCCTCGTGGGCAAGGCGAACGTTGGTAAGAGCACATTCTTCGCGGCCGCAACCATGAAGGCCGTGGAGATCGCAGGGTTTCCCTTCACCACCATCGAAGCCAACAAGGGCGTCGCTTACCTCCGTTCTCCCTGCGTCTGCAAGGAGCTGGGAGTGGAAGACGATCCAGTCAACTCAGCCTGTGTAGATGGAATCCGCTTGGTCCCTGTAGACCTCATTGATTGCCCCGGCCTAATCCGAGGAGCCCACTTGGGGAGGGGATTGGGGAACCAGTTCCTTGATGAGGTCAGAAGGGCTGATGCCCTCATCATAGTGGCTGACGCCGCCGGAGCAACAGACGACAACGGCCAGCAAGTACCCCCTGGTAGCCATGATCCCATCGAAGATGTCCGCATGCTTGAGTCGGAGTTCGATCTCTGGCTCCTCGGGATTATCAGGAAGGACTGGGAGAGGATCGCGAGGACCGCAATGTCCGCCAGGGAGGAGATAGGGCGCCATTTGGAGGCAAAGCTAACGGGCCTTGGCATGAACAAGTTCCATATAGCGGCTGCGGTTGAGAGAGCGGCGCTCGATCCATACAAGACCACGGATTGGGACAAGATGGACCTTTCTCGGTTTGTCACTGAGTTGAGGAGGGCGTCCAAACCACTGATTGTGGCCGCAAACAAAGCCGACAAGGAACCCGCTGAGGAGAACATCAAACACCTCAGAGAGGCCGGATACGAGGTTGTCCCCACTTGCGCAGAGGCCGAACTCTCTCTGAGAAGGGCTGCCAATGCTGGATTGATTAGTTACACACCTGGGGACAGTGACTTCCAGATAGTGGACCCGGAAAGTTTGACGCCTGGTCAGAAGAGAGCTTTGGAGATGATCCGGGAGAAGGTTCTAGCCAAGTGGGGATCGACGGGGATCCAGGAGGTCATCAATGCCGCCTTCTTCAGTCTCCTAGACACCATTCCCGTCTACCCCGTGGAGGACGCTGAGAAGCTGACGGATCACCAGGGAAGGGTCCTCCCCGACTGCTACCTGGTTCCCAGGGGAACGACTACCAAGCAGTTCGCCTCCCTCATCCACACCGAGCTTGGAGAGAGCTTCATCTTCGCCATTGATGCGAGGACCAAGAGGAGGCTGAGCGACGACCATGTTCTTAAAGAGGATGATATCATCCAGATAGTAGCCGCCAAAGCTCGGAGATAAATGGGAGTGAAACATTGAAAAAAATCAGGATTCTGGTCTGCGACCCAATTCACGACGATGGGATCAAAGCCCTCATGGAAGCGGGGTTCGAGGTGGAACTTCAGACCTCTATCTCAGGCTCGGAGCTAGTGGAGGCGGTTATAGAATATGACGCTCTCGTGGTCCGGAGCAGGACCAAGGTGACAAAGGAGGTCTTCGAGGCAGGGATAAGGCTCAAAGCCGTTGCCAGGGCCGGAGTCGGCCTCGACAACATCGATCTAGAGGAGGCCAAGAAGGGGGGCGTTGAGGTGTTAAACTCGCCTGAGGCGCCCTCAAACGCTGTCGCTGAACTCGTGCTGGGGCTCATGCTCTCCCTGGCCAGAAGAATACCCGAAGCCGACTCCAGCATGAAGAGGGGAGAGTGGATAAAGAGGCGTCTCACTGGTTCGGAGCTCAAGGGGAAGACATTGGGCATCATCGGCTTCGGTCGCATAGGATACATCCTTGGGAAAAAGGCGAAAGCCATGGAGATGAGGGTGCTCACATACGATGTCGTCGTCGATCAGCTCATGCACCTCGTGGAGGAGGTAGGGGCTGAAGCGGTCTCGATGGAAGAGCTTCTCAAAGAGTCAGACTTCGTATCACTCCATGTGCCTCTCCTACCCCAGACAAGACACATGATCGGAGCCCGGGAGATCGAGGTCATGAAGGAGAGCGCCTATCTCATCAACGCAGCAAGGGGAGGCATAGTAGAGGAGGACGCCTTACGGGAGGCGCTGACAATTGGCAGGTTGGCTGGCGCAGCCCTCGATGTTTTCGAGAAGGAGCCCCCCGAGGACACCTCCCTCACAGGGCTCCGAAGCACGGTCTGCCTGCCGCACATAGGAGCAGCAACAGAGGAAGCCCAAAGGGCTAACTCAACGATCGTCGCTAAGAAACTCATAGAACTACTTAGCAGGGGTTAGATGTCATCGTAAAACTCGGTGACCCTGTCATATAGATAATACTCTGCTAGGTACTTCATGTATCTGTGAATGTAACCCCCTTTCGACCACTCCCTGAGCCTCCGGGGAGAGGTCCAGAGGATGGTCTTCGGTGTAACGACATATCTGCCCTGACGTCGCATCCGTAGAGAGAGATCGAGGTCCTCGCAAGCATAGAGGTCGGTCCTAAAGCCCCCCACGCTCATGAAGGCGTCCTTCTTGTAAGAGTGGCATGAGAAATAGCTGATCTCGTGGAAACCTATCAGGTTCCCGAACCGAGCAAGGTAGTTGTTGCACTCGTACAACATCTTCTCCACTCGGCTCGCATCGTAAGGCATGACCTTGAGGGCGACACCCACCACATCGGGGTCTTGATAACCCTCCTCGATGACCTCGAAGCAGTTGGGTTCAACGCTCATATCGGCGTCTAAGAAGAAGAGGATATCCCCGCTTGCATGTTTTACCCCGAGGTTCTTGGCTGTGCTGACATCATGAGGGCGGGTCTTTTCAACGTCGATCACCGAGAGACCGGAGCTCTCTGCGATCTCCACCGTGGCGTCTGTGGAGCCGCCATCAGCAACGATGACCTCGAAGCCCTGGTTGGTCTGAGCGAAGAGTGATTTGATGCATTTCCCGAGGTTTTCCTCCTCGTTGAGGGTAGGGACGATCACAGATAAGCTCGTTTTTTCCAACTACAAGCCTCCGTGTATTCGGGTGCGCTCCTTCTCCGAATATTCAGTGGCTCCGTTCTCCCTCATGAGTCGGTAGTCTCCGAATGTGAATCCTTTCGATGGACGTATTGCACTTCAAATTTAGATATTGCTATTTATGGTTTTCCTCCAGCAAGCGTTAAAATTATCTGACATCACAGAAAAGGGTTGATTATCTCCCTGATCTTCGGCTATCTGCGGACTCCGCTAATCCAGCCAACATCTTTATCGGATTTTATGGAGGGACTGCTGGGGTCGACAAGGATGACCTCGTACCATTTGGAGACCCCGTCTTCCCAGACCCAATAGGAGCTGAGGACCTCCAGGTTGGGATACTTCTTGGCTACACGCTCCTCGGCGATGAGCTTTATGCTTTTTGCAGGGGTATATTTTGAGACTCCCATCCGCTTCTGCCGACTCCCCATCTTTGGCCTGGGCTTCCTCCTGCCCCCACGCCTCACCCTCACTCTGACGACGACGAAGCCCTTCTTTGCCTTGTAGCCTAAGCGGCGGGCACGGTCGATCCGTGTGGGCTTATCGATCCTGACGATTGTGGGCTGGCGCCTCCATACGATGACGCGTTTCCTCATCAGTTCCCGGATGTAGCTGTCTTTGGGTCTCTTCCACGCCCGCTGCAAGTGGCTGTACATTGGGCTCACCCTCTTTTCGTGAAACTACCGAACAAAACAGCCTTCGCCAATATAAAGATTGAGTACACTCCGATAGGAAAAAAATGTCGCAACCACGGCAGTTGATCGAGCGCTTTCGATATATATCTCAGTCTATATAGATCTGAAAACTGTCTCCTAAAAAATGAAGATTGTTGCCTCAGAGCCCAATACGGGCTCTGATGATGATGATGAGAGGCGCAAATAAGGACGCGATCTGGGATATCACCGTCACCAATGTGTTCAGCGATGGTCCTGCTGTGTCCTTGAAGGGGTCACCCACTGTATCCCCAATGACCGCGGCCTTGTGGGCGTCGGAGCCCTTCCCGCCGAAGTAGCCCGACTCGACGTACTTCTTGGCGTTGTCCCAGAGGCCCCCCGCGTTGGCCATGAGGATTGCGAGGAAGAAGCCGCTGAAGATGGCGCCGCTCAGGTATCCTCCCAGTGCGTGGATCCCGGCCACGAATCCTACGATGAGGGTTGTGCTGATTGTGAAGATTATTAGGGGGAGCAGCTCTCTGAGGGCGCCTTTGGTGGCGATGTTGACGCATGCGGCGTAGTCGGGCTTCCCCGTCCCCTCCATGAGGCCTGGGATCTCTCTGAACTGCCTCCGGATCTCCTCTATCATCCGGTGGGCGTTCTTGCTGACGCCGAGGATGGTCATCGCGGAGAAGATGACGGGGATGGACATCCCTATGAACACTCCCAACATCACGAGGGGGTTCATCAGGTTGAAGCTGATGGTCTGTCCCGTGAGGTTCTTCACGATCTCTTGGTATGATGCGAGGAGGGCCAGAGCGGTGAGTCCTGCGGCGCCGATGGCGAACCCTTTAGTGATGGCCTTGGTGGTGTTCCCAGCGGCGTCTATCTCGTCTGTGATGTCCACGACCTCCTCTCCAAGCTCCGACATCTCAGCGATGCCCTTGGCGTTGTCCCCGATGGGGCCGTATGCGTCTCCCGCGATGATGGTTCCTGCGATCGCAAGCATTCCTACAGCAGCGATTCCGACCCCGTAGACCCCATACAACGTGTAGGCGATGGCTGAACCGATCCCGATTCCCAGGAGGGCTGGGAAGCAGCTGATGAGACCGTAGGAGAAACCGGTCAGGATGTTGACCGCTGCCCCTGTCTGTGAGGACTCGGCGGTCTTCAACGCCGGCGACCTGTTGATGGAGGTGTAGTAGTCTGAGGTCATGCCTATCACTATGCCAGATAGAAGGCCTGCGATGTTCGCATACCAGATCTCGATATCATAACCGAAGTACCAGGTCGCGATATAGGTTAGGAGCCCGAACATGAATGTGGTGGCGTATGTGCCGAGGTTCAGGGCCTTGCCTGGATCCCCTCCTTTGCCAACCCTTACCATGGAGATGCCGATGATGGAGGAGATGATGCCGAGACCTGCGAATATTAAGGGGATCGTCTCAAGATATCCTATCTGAGAGGACCCGCCGAGGATCATGGCGGCCATGATGGCTGCTACATAGGAGTCAAAGAGGTCAGCTCCCGAGCCTGCGCAGTCCCCGACGTTGTCCCCGACGTTGTCGGCTATGACCGCGGGGTTCCTCGGGTCGTCTTCGGGAATGCTGAGCTCCACCTTTCCGACGAGATCAGCTGAGATGTCGGCTGTCTTTGTGTAGATTCCCCCCCCGGCCTTCATAAATAGGGTGAGTGTACTCGCGCCGATGCTCATACCCAGGATGACCTCGGGATCGCCGGTCATCCAGTAGATGATGCTGATTCCGAAGAGGTCGAGGCCGACCACCATCAAGCCCATCACGGCGCCTCCCCGGAAGGCGATGGGGAATGCCTCGACGAGGCCGCCCCTCTTGGCTGCGTTTGCGGTCCTGACATTGGCTCTTACCGCGATCTCCATGCCGATCACGCCCGCCAGGGCGGAGAAAATGGTGCCGAAGATGTAGGTCATCCCGATCTTCACGCTCAAGAAGAGGGAGAGGGCGATGGCCATCACCGCGACGAATACTCCCAGATACATGTACTCCGTCTTCAGGAAGGACCTCGAGCCTTCTTGGATCCACCCCGCGATCTGCTTCATCCTGTCCGTGCCGGAGTCTTTGCCCGTGATATACTGGAACAAGAATAGACCCAGTGCGATTGAAATCACCGATGATATTGGAGCTATCATCCAGGAGTCGAAAGCAGCCATCCCAAATCCTCACACATCTAACTAAATTGGACTACGCAAAGACACAATCAAGAGTATATATAAGGTTTGATGAGCCAGTATGACCTTCTAGGGTTTCCTCTCAGTTACATACCTGCGCTTGGGAATGAGCTTCCCGGGGATTATGAGGAAGGCCGTCAGAGAGCCCAGGAAGCAGATGAGCAGTTGGAAGGGTGTCAAAGGCGCCACTTTGAAGATGGGGTTGAGCGCTGGGATGTATAATATGGCCATCTGCAATGCGAGGGAGACGATGACCGAAATGAACAGCATCTTGTTTGCCGTCCATCCCCTGATGCCAAGGCTGAAGATGTGGTGGGTCTCCGACCGACTCTGATAAGCTAATAAGAACTCGAAGAACACTATGCTCGTGAAGGCCACCGTCCTTGCTTGAACTTCGCTCCCCGTCGTCGCAAAGGTCCACATGAACGGGACAAAGTCGGAGATGAAGTCGACTAAGGCAGCGAACACGAGGAAGCGCCAGTACCTCGAGAGTAGCCCTTCGTTAGGGTCTCGTGGTGGGTACTTCATTAGATCAGGATCGGGAGGGTCGATGCTGAGCGCCACGGCTGGTAGACCATCTGTCACTAGGTTGATCCAGAGCACATGGATTGGTAGGAAGGGGAGGGGCAACCCCAAGAGAGTGACGACGGTTATCTCGATGAACTCGTCGAAGTTAGCGGCCAGCATCAGCCTGAGGTACTTCGTTACGTTGTCGAATATGTGGCGGCCTCCCTGCACCGCCCTGACGATTGTGGCGAAGTTGTCGTCTTCCAGCACCATGTCCGACGCCTCTTTGGTGACGTCGGTGCCCTTGATACCCATGGCGACGCCGATGTCTGCCGCCTTCAGAGCGGGGGCGTCGTTGACGCCGTCTCCGGTCATGGCGACGATGTGACCGTTCCGTTTGAGCGAGAGGGCTATGCGCATCTTGTGCTCAGGTGAGACCCGGGCGAACACCCTGATTTCCTCGATCATCTCATCGAGCTCGTCGTCGCTCATCCCGGACAGGTCCTCTCCTGTCATGACAGACCTTTTGGTCTCCTCCTCGAGCATCCCGATCTGCCTGGCGATAGCGACGGCGGTGAGCCTGTGATCGCCGGTCACCATCACCGTCCCTATGCCAGCCTGATTGCAGGTCTGGATGGCGACTGGTACCTCATCCCTTGGAGGGTCGATCATGCCAACCAGGCCGACATAGGTGAGCCCGGACTCGACCTCCTCCATCTCATAGTCCCATTCGCCAGTTGTCATCTCCTTATATGCCATGGCAAGCACTCTGAGGGCGTCGCCTGCCATGTACTGCATCGTTTTTAGAGCAGATTCGCGGTCAATGTTCGTCAGTGGTCTGACTGCTCCGTTTTCCTGGATGTTGACGCTCCGGCTGAGGATGATCTCCGGGGCACCCTTCACATAGGCCAATCTCTGCCCGTCTGGGGCCTCGTGGATGGTGCTCATCATCTTCCTAGCGGACTCGAAGGGGAACTCGCCAACTCTCGGGTAGTCTTTCTTCAACTCCTTGCTGAAGCCAGCCTTGGCGCCAAGCACGGTCAGCGCGCCCTCTGTGGGATCCCCGAAAACGATCCAGTTTCCCCCTTCCTCAAGGATGTGGGAATCGTTGTTGAGGTAGCCTATCCTCAGGAGCAGCTCGAGATCGGAGTCCTCTATCGGCTTGATCAGGTCATCACCCAGGTTGAAATCCCCAGTAGGGTTGTAACCGGCTCCCGTGACTTCGATGAAGCAGTCTCTGTATGCGATGCCCACGACTGTCATCTCGTTCCTCGTCAGGGTTCCAGTCTTATCTGAGCAGATTATTGTGGTGCTCCCCAGAGTCTCAACAGATGCCAGCTTCCTGACGATGGACTTCTGCCTGGCCATTCTTGAGACTCCGAGGGCGAGGGTGATGGTGAGGACCGCAGGGAGGCCCTCAGGGATAGCTGAGACGGCGAGACTGACAGCGGTCATAAACATGGTCTCGAGTTCGAATTGGTGTATGAAGACGCCGATGAGGAAAATCCAGATGCAGAGGATGACAGATATTGCTCCGAGCTGGCGGCCCATCCTCTCCATCTTTTTCTTTAGGGGAGGCTCCTCCACCTCGATGGCTTGTACCATGCCAGCGATCTTTCCGAATTCCGTGCTCATGCCAGTCTCAGTGACCACTGCAACAGCTCTGCCGCCTGTGACGACGGTGCCCATGAACACCGCGTTCTTTCTGTCGCCTATTCCAACATCAGGGCTGAGCGCACCCAGTTGTTTGGTCACCGGCGTGGACTCCCCTGTGAGCGCTGCCTCGTCTGTCTGAAGGTGTGCGGCCTCGATGAGCCTAGAGTCCGCGGGGACCCTGCTACCGGCTTCCAACAGGATGACATCCCCGGGGACGAGATCTTTCGAGTCTATGGATTGCTCCCGTCCTCCTCGCATGACTAGAACGTGGGGGGAGACCATCTTCTTGAGGGCCTCGACGGCCTTCTCAGCCCTATATTCCTGGACGAAGCCCAGGATGGCGTTCATGACAACTATGAAAAGAATGACATATGTGTCTGTAAAGGCCTCGCCCTTCCTGAAAGATATGAAGGCTGAGACGAGAGCCGATAGGATGAGAATGATGACGAGGATGCTCTTGAACTGCCCCAGGAAGATCTCCAGGGGAGTGACTTTCTTCTCCTCTTTCAGCTCGTTGGGCCCGTACTTGATCAGCCTCTCCTTAGCTTCCTCCTCGCTTATTCCGTACCTGCTTGAACCAAGTCGCTCTAGAACGGTCTCTATGCCTTCAGCATGCCAGTCCACTTTTTCCACAGGGATTCCCCGAATTGATCCATCTGCCATTGAGACGCTATGACTCCTTGAAAAGGTACGTACTCATTTAAATTTTCTTTCTGAATCGTAAGAGAGCCACAATGTAAAATAGGTTTGGTGACGATTTATACAATGCGTAAATTTGCTTATATCTAATAGCAGCCCATGATCACAGCCTACTATTCTTGAAGGCGTTATTCTCAATTGAACGAGGAGACTTGCTGCTCCTCGAGCTTTCTTCTCCGTTCTTCCCTAAGACGCCTCTGCAGGCTCCTGTACGTACTGTAGTCCATTGCCACGCAACATCCAATAAGGATGGCTACAGAAAGGCCAATGGCTAAGATTATATAATACCAGACCAAGGCAACCTGGTATTTTAATTTTAGCTTATACATATAATAATTACTATAATTTTGAACTGCTGTGTAAATGTTGCAAGTGTGAAAAAAAGGGGGGGCTTTCTGAGTTTCTCCGTGAAAAGCTCAGCAGTTAACAGATACGAATTTTACTTGGGTAGTGCGAGAAAAAACCCTAAACGACCCCGTCGACTTCAAGATAAGATCTTTTTCTCAGGTAAACGACGGGTATTCCCTCCTTCTTCAGGCGTCTCTTGAGCTCGGCATCGTTGGTAGCAACAGGGAACCTGGTCTCCTTTGCAACTCTCACGATTGAGTCATCCACTGTCTCCCCTGTCTTCAAGCATTCATCCATTACATCGCACCTCTTTGTCATTTTGATGGCGAAGTCAATATCTCTGATGAGTGATGGCTTGGAATCGACTCTTAACAACCTCAGCTCATCGATTACTGGTGTGGTAACAACGCATCGGACATTCCCAAAAAGTCTTTGAAGTTCCTCAAAGATGTCGATCCCGAAACGGAGAGGGATGAAGAGAAAATTGGCATCTAGGATGACCGAGATATGGGGCTTGTTGAGGTTCATCCTATCATTGTTCCGACGCCTATCAGACGCCATCTGCTACCAATCCTCCGACTTAAGGCCACCCTGTCGCCTACCTCACCGCACACGGGAATGGTCAGGGCCGCCTCTAGGTAACCCTTTGACACGGTCGTGACAGTGCCCATTGTCTTGGCCGTCCCAATGTTGAGGAGGAGCTTCTCACCCTTTGAGATAGACGTCACCTTCTCCATCTCTCGGCTCCCCACAACGGTGTCGAATAGCTTTATCTCAAGATTGAGCTCGCTGAGCACCGCGGGAAGTGTGCCTGGTCTCCCGATGAGGCTGCCCACCAATCCGTCAGACTTTGTGAGGGAGGGGTCGAGAAGGGTTCCCACTCCCACGAGGCCTCCTGGGAGGGCTTCGTCCACCCTCCTGTTTCCGGAGCGGAGGCTCGTGACCTCGGTGTGGAGCTCATGCATCTTCATCCTGTTCTTCTCTCTGATGGGAAGACCAGGTTTGATCTCGATCTCCTCCCCCACCTTGAAGTTGCCTTGGATGATGGAGCCTCCCACGACGCCGCCCACCAGCTTTTCGATCAGTGTGCCCGGCACGTTCACGTCGAAGCTCCTCACGATGTACATACGTGGGGGCTTTGTCGGGTCCCTTTTCGGTGTCGGGAGGTGCTCCTCCATCGCTTGGATAAGGAGATCCGTGTTGACTGCGTGCTGCGCAGAGACGGGGATGATCGGGGCGTTCTCAGCCACTGAACTCTCCACGAAACGTTTTATCTCGTTATAGTTCCTGATGGCGTCCTCCCTGGTCACGATGTCGATCTTGTTCTGCACGATGATGACGTCCTTCAGGCCGACTATGTCGATCGCCGCCAGGTGCTCCCGGGTCTGGGGTTGGGGGCACCGCTCGTCTGCAGCGATGACAAGGATGGCTCCGTCCATGACTGCCGCCCCGCTCAGCATGGTGGCCATCAGGATCTCATGGCCGGGAGCGTCAACGAAGCTTACCGACCTCTGGAACTCTGCCTCCTCCGTGCACTGGGGGCAGTTCTGGGAGGTGGAGTAGCACTGAGGCTCATTGCAATTGGGGCACTTGTATATAGCTGCATCGGCGTACCCCAGCTTGATTGTGATCCCTCTCTTCAGCTCCTCGCTGTGGCGCGAGGCCCAGACCCCTGTGAGCGCCTGGACTAGGGTCGTCTTTCCGTGGTCGACGTGGCCTATGGTCCCGATGTTGATCTCCGGCTGGCTCGGAAGGCGTGCGATATCCATTCGCTCCTTTCAACTGGTGATCGTAGTTGTGGAGTCTGGGTCTTATATACGTTTATAATGGTGTGTTTGGTTCAGTTGTTCGTTAGTTGATTGCAATTCTGAACGAAGATTGGCTACCCGATGCCCGCCTATTGCATCGGAATGAATCTCAACTCCGGACATCCCTCGGAGCTAATCATTTCGCGCGCGCGGCCAGATTGAGAGGATTTCATCGACAGCCGGGAGTAGATTTCGTTGATATCGCTTCCTTTCATCGTCTTCTCTGGAGAATTTCCTTCTCAAGGCCTTTCAAACTGGTCTGACGATCCGGAAATCGTATTTGTTTATACTGTCACCGTCTTTTCCAGATGAAAGTTACAGTTTCCTACGAAGCTTTTCACATCTGAATTGTGAAGCGCCCAAAGATTCCCCGACAAAGCAGCAATAATTGGTCGACTGTTCATATACCTTCCAAACTAACAAACAGTTTTATAATAAGGCAAGGGGATAACAAATGATTCAAGGTGAGTTAGATAATGGGTAGCGCTTCTGAGAATATTCCGATAAGCATCCCAAAAGAACTCTATGAAAAGATCCACGAGAAAATCTCTGGCACGAGCTTTTCATCTGTCGAGGAGTACGTCGTCAGCAAGCTTGAGAACGAGTTCCCATCAGAGCCCGTTTATACAAAAGAGGAGGAGGAGCTGATTAGAGAGCGACTCCGCAAGCTGGGCTACATAGAGTGAGGCGTCAAGGATGCTACCACCTCATGGCGGTAGACTCATAGACCGACTGGTCCCTGGGGAGGACAGAGAGCGCATAAAGGATGAGGCTGTGGAACTCCCCAAAGTCCCCGTCTCCACGGAGTCTAGGAAAGACTATGAGTGCTTGGCCCATGGAGTGTTTAGCCCCCTGAAGGGGCCCCTGAACGGTAACGATTACCTGTCGGTTCTGGAAAATGGCCGCCTTGAGGATGGTCTGCCCTGGACGTTCCCAATAGTCCTTGATGTGTCAAAGGATCTGGCTTCGGGCATCAAAGTGGGAGACGATGTTGCCTTAACCGAATCAGGGGATGTCTTTGCGATCCTCCACGTGGAAGATAAATTCCCCTTGGACCGAAGGACACACGCCGAGAAGATATTCAAGACGCTTGACATCGAGCATCCCGGTGTGGCGAGGATCCAGGAGATGGGTGGCCACCTGCTGGGAGGGAGCCTCGACCTCTTCCAAGAGACGCCGGGTAAAATACCGAAATACCGGTTGAAGCCGAAGGAGACCCGGTTCCTGTTCAAAGAGATGGGATGGCGCACCGTGGCCGGTTTTCAGACCCGAAACGCCCCACATATCGGGCATGAGTACGTCCAGAAGACGGCCCTAGCTTTTGTAGACGGTCTCTTCATCAACCCCCTCATAGGCCGCAAGAAGGCTGGGGACTTCAAGGACGAGGTGATCATCGAGGCGTACGAAGCCCTGATCCGAAATTACTACCTCAGGAACTCGGCGACCTTGGTGACCTTGGAGATGGAGATGAGGTACGCTGGCCCTAGGGAGGCGATATTCCACGCCATCGTGAGAAAGAACTTCGGCTGCACGCACTTCGTTGTGGGAAGGGATCACGCGGGGGTGGGTAACTATTACGGCCCCTTCGAAGCCCAGGAAAAATTCACGGAGTTCCCAGACCTTGGGATCACCCCTCTGTTCTTCCGAAACTTCTTCTACTGCAAAAAGTGTAGGGGCGTGGAGAATGACAAGGTCTGCCCCCACGGACAGGAGGATCATGTCAACTTCAGCGGGACCAAGATGAGGCGGCTCCTCATGAAGGGAGAGCGTCCATCAATGGAGATGATGCGCCCCGAGGTGGTCGACGCAGTATTGAGGCATCCGGAGCCCTTCGTGAGTTGAAAGGTATGAGGAAGGCCCTCGTAATCGGATTGGACTGCGCCGCTCCAGAGCTCCTCTTTGACAGGTTCGCCGGCAAGCTCCCCAACTTCAGGAGGATGATGAGGAAGGGTGTTTACGGTCGGCTGAAGAGCTGTGACCCTCCGATAACGATACCTGCGTGGACCGTCATGGCCTCTAGCAAGTCTCCGGGTGTCCTTGGTCTCTATGGGTTCCGCCACCGGAAGGATAATTCCTACAATAACATCTGGATCGCATCATCAAGAAGGATACGCGTGAAAAGGATCTGGGATTACGTCGAAGAGGCCGGCGGCAAGTCCTGTCTGGTCGGCGTGCCCCCCAGCTACCCCCCTTTCCCTGTGGAGGGATGGCTGGTCGGGGGGTTCATCACTCCCGACTCCAACAGGGAGTACACGCATCCTGAGGAGTTGAGGGGTGAGATACGCGACCTCGTAGGCGATTACCCCGTCGATGTGGAGTTCCGAATAGAAGACAAACGGAGCCTCCTCAAGGATGTCTTCGACATGACGGAGAAGCACTTCGAGGTTCTGGAACACCTCATAAAGACCAAGAACTGGAGCTTCTTCATGTTCGTCGAGATCGGCCTCGACAGGGTCCACCACGCATTCTGGAAGTACTTCGACGAGACCCACCACCTGCACGAGCCTGGGAGCGAGCTCGAAAGAGTGGTGGAGGACTACTACAGGCTCCTCGACAAGAAGGTGGGGGGGCTCTTGGGGTTGGTTGAAGATGAGACGATCGTCCTCGTCGCTTCGGACCACGGCGGGAAGCCGATGAGAGGGGCCTTCTGCATTAACAGCTGGCTGGAGCAGCAGGGCCTCCTGAAATTAAATAAACCCGTGGAGAAGGTGTGCAGGCTTTCTGACGCTGAGGTGGACTGGAAAAACACAGTCGCCTGGGGTTGGGGAGGCTACTATGCAAGGGTTTTCCTGAACCTGAAGGGGAGGGAAGAGCACGGCCTTATAGAGCCAGGGGAATTCGAGAGGGTTAGGGACGAAATAGCCGAACGGCTCAGGAGCGTCAAAGGTCCGAAGGGGGAAGCTTGGGACACCCAGGTGTTGAAACCGGAGGAGATCTACCCGGGGTGCAGGGGCGATCCCCCCGACCTCATGGTCTACTTTGATGACCTCTCCTGGAGATCCGCGGGAACGCTGGGTCATGGAAATCTCTATCTGCCGGAGAACGACACCGGCCCCGACGACGCGGTCCACGATATGATGGGCCTCTACATCTACTATGATCCATTAAGGGATCACGGTGGCAGAAAGGAGGATCTGGACATCCTCGATGTCGCCCCCACTCTGATGAAGGCCATGGGTCTGAGCGTCCCGGCAGACATGGAGGGCAGGGTTCTCAATGGTGTTTGATCCATATTCTTTATTTAGAAAAGGTTAAGAGCGGTTCCTAGTTAGGATAGAATGGTCCGTAGGGTGCACAGATAATAATGACGCCCATCATTGTCGGAGTTTCTGTTTCATGAGCGAAGTCGAGAGAGTTGAGTACTCCCCCGTGTCTGTCCGCGAGACCCTGATACTGATGAAGGATATCTCCGAGCTCATGATCGACCTCGCATACTCTGCAGCGCTGTTCAACAACAAGGAGTTGGCAGAGGAGGTCATAGAGTTGGAGCGTAAGATGGACTCCCTTGTCTACATCCTGAACATGAACCTTATGCTCGCGGCTCGGGACAAGGACGATGCCGAGTCTCTGGCAGGGGTTGCGAAGGTTGGCTCTTTGACAAACAGCATCTCGGACGCGGCTGCGGACATCGCCGGGATCGTGACGCACGACATCGGGATCCACCCAATAGTCAGGGAGGTCTTTCAACGGGCTGAGGAGCATTTAGCCCGAGCACAGGTATCCGAGAGTTCCATACTGGTTGGGAAGACCGTGAAAGGCCTGGATCTGGCCGCTGAAGTCGGGGTGGACATCATAGCCATCAGGCGGGGCAGGCACTGGATGATCGACCCTGAGAAAGAGATAGTCCTCCCGGAGGACGTGCTGGTCGCAAGGGGGACGGCTTCGGGGCTGGACAGGCTGGTGAGAGCTGCAAGGGGGGAGGTGGAGGATCTTGGGTGAGGACCATCTGCTCTTCGAGAGGATCTGCAACGACCTCGTGGAGCTCAAAGACACCTCGGAGATGATGATGGACCTCGCCTATTCGGCTCTCCTATTGAACAGCAGGTACTTGGCTGAGGAAGTGAGGCTCTTGGAGGACCGTGTGGACCGGCTTCACACCGAGTTCGAGCTCCTCGTCTTGTCGAGCAGGGGGGAGCAGGAGGAGACGAGAGGTCTTCTCGGCCTCATCAGGATGGGGGTCGTCACGGAGAGGATAGCCGACGCGGCGGCTGAGATAGCAGAGGTTGTTCTACGAGGAGGAGAGCCACACCCCATTCTAGGCATGGTCATCCAAGACGCCGAGGAGACCGTTGAGAGGGCTGTGGTCGGCGAGGGCTCAGCCGTCGTGGGGAAGACGCTCAGAGATACCAGGATCCCCGAGGAGACCGGCATGTGGGTCTTGGTGGTACGTAGAGGGGATAAGTGGATGCGCCCCCGACCAGAGACAGTTCTTCAGGCGGGGGATGTGGTCATAGCTTCCGGCTACGCTGAAGGGGAAGAGGACTATAAGAAGCTGATCAGCGGAGAAAACGACTAGGAAAACTACTTCATCAATGAGAGTATGAAACAGCTCGCTAACTTAGGCTTCTGACTCATCCTCGGGCTCAGGTTCTGCCTTTGGCTTGGGTTTCTCTCTCTTTTTCTTCCTGCTCTTGGGCTTCTCAACGATTTTGAAGTTGAGGAAGATCGTATCTGCTGACACAGTGTTTCCCCGGACAACGACCCGCTTCCTCTCCCCTTTCTTCTTGGGCTTATAACCCACTCCACCGCTCAGGACGATGCGGGCCTTCACTCCTCCGTGGACGTCGGGGCGCATGGGGATTCCGTCTTTGTCGGTGCCACCGGTGAGCTGGAGCCTGTATCCCGCGAGGTTGGCCACCGTTCCCTCGATGATCTCTCCTATCCTCCTGCCCATCAGAGGGGCCATCAGGTTGTCCTCCAGCTCCACCTTCTGGCTGGTCCCCGTCTCGGGGTCTGAGATTGTAAGCACAGGCATGCTCTCACCTAGAAGGAC
>CP070640.1:801902-804790 GCA_020354065.1 Candidatus Bathyarchaeota archaeon | reverse complement strand
TGCGAGCCGCCTGACGCACTAGTTAAATTTATTATCGCAAGGATACTTCTCCGTCTGATATGAGCTATCCGATAGGTAAATGTCCGAAGTGCGGGCAGATGGTCACCAAGAGAGACCTGAGCGTGGTGCAGATCAGGACCACCTTCTGGAGGCCCCACTACGCGTACGTCTGCAGGAAGTGCGAGCACATCATCGGCTTCGGATCCAACGCGCCCTGGTGAGGTCTGCAAGTATCACTCACGGTGTCTCGTACACGGAAAAGCGGATGTTCGAGCATGGAGATTGGTGGCTGGGAGGAGGTTCGAACTCCCATCGCACTATCATGGCCCCAAGACCTTTTTTATGAATGGTTTAAGGATAGAGGAGAGGCATGTTGAGGGAGACCTTATTCAGCGAACTTGCAAGATGGACGTTGGAGTTCAAGAAGGTCAAGGCGGGCGACGAGGTACTCATCTGCGTGAGCCCCGACACGGACACGACGAGATACAGCGCTCTTGTGACTCATTGTCTGGCGATCGGTGCGATACCTCACGTGCTGGTCGTGAACACCCCGAAGGAGGCGATAGGGTTGTGGTCCCTCGGACGGGCGGTCAAGCTCCCTAGAACGGTCGCCGAGGCCATGAAGGCCACCGACTTCATCTACTGGTTCTGCGACTGGGACCCCGCATTCCTCCAAGAGGTCAGGGATGCGAGAGAGGCCGGGGCCGAATACCTCTTCGGTTGGCCTCCGGTGTACAGGGAGGCGACCTGGCACATCCGAGACGTGGATAGGGAGGCCCTCGCGGAGAAGGCCCAGCGGTGGGCGGGGATGCTGAACGAGTTCGAGGGCAGGGAGTTTAAGCTGATCACCGATGGGGAGGAGCTGATAGGGACGACGAAGCGGTTCTGGGGGTGGGGGCCAGGCACAGGGAAAGCGAGCTGGACCCAGAACGAGTGCATGTCCGTGGGATCCTTCTGCGACGCCAACGGCGTCCAGAACGTCGACTGGATAGGCACCCTGAGCGATACGTTGCCGAGGAAGAAGGCCAGGCTCACCATCAAGGACGGCATGCTTGTGAAGGCCGAGGGCGAGCTAGGGAGGATGTTCTGGAAGGCGTTGGAGACCATCGAGGATCCAAACGTGTACAAGCTGGCCGAGCTGGCCATAGGCATGAACCCTCATACGAGGAAGGGCCTGACATCCCTCGGCGCGCCAAACCTCCCCATGACGATTCCCCCATTCCACGAGGTCAAGATGTCCGAGGGGACCGTACACACGGCCTTCGGCGACTCGGGCGGGCGCATCCAGCAGGAGGGCGACCCCGGGATAGTCGCCAAGCTGCACATCGACGTGATATCCTTCGCCCCGACCTTGTACGTGGATGGTAGGAAGTACATAGAGGATGGAAAACTATTGTATTGACGACACTATGATCAGATAAACTGCATTGTCCTAAACCTGGGAGACTCGAAATTCCGATAAGGGGTATAAGCACCTATCCTTATCCGTTAGAAGCAATTTCCTTTTTTATCGCGATTCACGATCAAGAACTAAAGGCGAACGACACGCTGGAACCTGTGGCGGTCACAAAATCACATGAGCACGAACTCCGACTGATAGCGGAGCCCGTGGTGGAGAAGGGAAAAAGTAGTTTTTCTTATCTGTTGTGAACCGGCAGGTCTACTCTTCGTTCATCCTCTCGGCGATGGTCTTGATGACCTCCCAGAGGGTGGCGACGCTCTCGGCCTCAAGGTACTCGCTAGGGCTGTGGGGGTTCTTTATCGTCGGCCCTATCGAGACGATCTCCATCTCTGGGTCCAGAGTGGTGAAGACGCCGCACTCCAAGCCGCCGTGAATGCCCGCGACTTTTGGCTTCTTCTCGTATACCTCTTCGTAACACTTGACGACGAGTTTGAGGAACTTGGAGTCAGGATCGGCCTTCCACCCGGCTCCACCGGTCCTCTGATCGGTCTGGATGCCATACTTCTCGCCGAGCTCCCTGAGCCTCTTCTGGTTCTTCTCGAAGTCCTCGGCGTCGGATGTCCTACTGAAGATCGGGGCCTTGATTGCGTCCGGCTCAGTCCTGAGGATCCCTAGGTTGTTGGAGGTCTGGACGAGGTCCTCATAATCCGTACTCCAGGAGAACACGCCTTGGGGTATCTCTGAGATGAGGCCGATTGCCTTTGCGGAGATCTCCTCGTCCGCCGCCTCCTTCGAGGTTGAGGTCGAGACGTTGACTGTTAGGCCCTTTTCCGTGGAGCGGTCGAGGCTCTTCGACCATTTCTCTATCATCTTCTTGGCCTCGACGGTCCTGCCGTTGGGGACGAGGAACTCGGCGTAGGCGGATCGGGGTATTGCGTTCCCCCTCGTGCCCCCCTCGATGTGCGTTAGGCGGACGGAGACCTTCTCGCTCACCTCTCTCAGCCCCTGGGCTAGGAGGATGTTGGCGTTGTAGCGAGGCAGATGGATGTCCACACCGGAGTGGCCTCCAAGCAGCCCGCCGACCTCGAACCTGAGGGCCTCCCAATCTCCTGGGTCCTCCCTCCTCAGGGGGAAGGTGTATTCGGTGCCCCCTCCGCCGGCGCTGCTGACGATGACCACCCCGAGCTCCTCGCTGTCCATGTTTATCATCCTCTTCCCGCTGAAGAAGTCGGCCTTCAGGTTCCGGACGCCGGTGAACCCCGACTCCTCGTCGACGGTGAAGACGGCCTCGATCCTACCGTGCCTCTCCAGGGAGGGGTCGGAGACGAGGGCCATGGCCAGTGCCATCCCTATTCCGTTGTCGGCGCCGAGGGTGGTGCCTTCTGCTGTGACCCTGCCACCCTCCAGCTTGAGGGGTAGGGGATCTCTCTCGAAGTCGTGGGGGCTGTCGGGGTCCTTCTCGCAGACCATGTCCTGGTGGCCCTGG
>CP070640.1:786787-801802 GCA_020354065.1 Candidatus Bathyarchaeota archaeon | reverse complement strand
CGATGAACGCGCCGAGGGCTTCGCCTATGTACCCTATGGCGGAGTTAAAGGACATGAGAGTCCCCCGGTATCTGGGCATCTGCTCCAATGTCAAGCTGGTGAGGGCCGAGAAGGACAGGGCCATGAAGAGGCCTCCGAGGAACCTAATTGCTGCTGAGAACCAGAGGTTCGGAATGATGGTGTAGGCGGCGATCATCGCTCCGGCAACGAGCCCCATGTAGACCGTCACAGCTTTCCGACCGAACCTGTTCACCAGCTTTGCACTGCCCACGCTGCCGACTGTGAAGAAGAGGGCGCCGCCGATGACGAACATGGAGGCGAAGCTCCTGGATATGCTGAAGACCTGTCTGTAGAATGATGCGCTGTAGACGAGGATTGCCTGGTAGGAGGCCATTATGAGGGCTGATCCTGTGAGACAGGAGATCGCCGATTTGTTTGTGAAGACCGCTTTGAAGCTTGAAGTATAATCCACCTTGCTCCCTCTAGAGAGCCCTCCTCCTCTCTGTGTGGGGAAGCCGAACATGACCAGAGCAATGCTGAGAACGGCGATCGGGACGATATGCGTCAGGAAAGATGTGCGCCAGCTCCCGAGGTCAGCCAGGTAGGCGATCAGAGGAGCTCCAACGAGACAGGAGAGGGAGTTCCCAGCTATCAGCCAGCCCACCGCGCCCGAGCGCTTCTCCTGAGGGTAGTGCCCCCCAACCAGGGTCATGGTCATGGGGAAGACCATCGAGCCGCCTATCCCCACAAGCGAGAAGAAGAGGAGCATCATGTTGTAATCGACGGCGACGTAGCAACCAAAAGCTGAAACTCCGATAAAGACCAGCCCTGTGACGAGGAGAGATTTATGCTTGTATCTGACGCTCAGGGCCCTGCCATCAGCAGGGACATGATCATACCGACGGCAGAGGAGACGGTCCGGATCTGCCCCATCACCCCGACAGGGCGCCCGAACGTCGAGGCTATGTCTATCAAAAGGAGTCCTGTAGCGATTCTAGGTGGAGATACGGCGAAACGAGCTATGGCCAAGGAGGGAAGAACGAACCTGCTTTTAGTCTTCTTCTCTCCTTGAGGAGCATTATACAATTCGCGCTCGCCTTGTGTATTTTTAGGAGGGTTCCATGGCAACTAAATTTATTTTAGTTTAGAACCTTATTCACAACTTTGGTTCGATGTCAATTTATCATTTACTCGTTGAGGAGCGAAGAGCTGAGGACAGGCTAAGGGAGGAGATCGTCACTTCCTTTCATGTCCCACAAGTTTAACAATCGGTTTTTAGCTAAATTTAAAAAAAATCCGATGCCTTGGGCAGGACCGGGGTCGCCCTCACACCGATGAGGAGTACATGGAGCTCGTCGGTGGCCGACGCTTCAAAGCCGCCAACCTAGGTGTTGAAACACACAGCGTATAGAAAGAAAGATTCAAGATCTGAGTTAAGAAATAATGCACTCGATATAATATTTCTCAGGCAGGGGTAGATCGGAGAAGACAGATAGATATTTTGATGAGGAGCCACCACAAACACCAACAGTGAGCTGCCCACGGGATGAATAGATATTGTTAAAGATCAGCCAGCTGCTCATCGATCTCTACGGCTGCCAGGCCGACCTCGACGATGAGGATCTCCTCATATCGGCCCTGGAGGCCGCCGCGGAGAGAGTCGGCGCGAAGATCGTGAGGAGGATCACGCAGAGGTTCCAGCCGGTGGGGGTGAGCGTCATCCTTATCCTTTCGGAGACCCACCTCTCCATCCACACCTGGCCTGAGCGCGGATACGCCGCACTGGACATATTCATCTGCGGCGAGGGAAAAGACCCTGAGGCCGCTTGGGGGGTCATCCAGGAGAGGCTGGAGCCCTCGTCCTTCAAGGCGAACCAGCTCGATAGGGTCATCGGAGGGAGGAGAGCCTAGATTCGATCGACTAGCGGTCTATCATATATCTGGGGATAGCACTGGAGGGTGATTGATCCTCTCACTTCACGCGAGCCCGGATCACCTGCATTCCTTTCATGCCGGACTTTTTTTCAGACAGATAGGACTTGACCACCTCGAAGCCCGCCTCGTTCAGTAGGGCTAAAAGCTGCTCCTCGTTCCTGTTGTTGAATCTGAACGACTCCCCCAGCAGGTGGGAGAAGAACATGTCCGTCAGCCTCTGCAATGGCTTGGAGAACAGTTTGAAGCCGCTCCACTTGTACGACCAGGCGAAATCCATGACAACGATGAGCCCGTCCTCATTGAGCCTGTCGTGGATCGAGCAGAGGATCTCCTTCGCGTTCTCGTCGTTGTAGAACGAAAGGGTGACCATCAGTATCGCGATGTCGAAGGGTTCGTTCTTGAACTTCAGGGCGCGGTCCGTGATGCTCTCGCAGAAAAGCTCGACATCCAACCCGTGGAGGTTCTTCCTGGCATAGACGATCATCTCGTCGCTGATGTCGATCCCAGACGCCTTGAAGGCGACAAGAGGGAACTTCTCCGGCATGACCGTCAGGGTCCTCTTGAGGAAGCCACCCACGCCGCAACCGACATCCAGGATGGAGAAGGACTCATCCTTGTAATCTTCGAGGATGTCAGTCAGCTCGTTGATGATTGTCGGTACTCGGTCCTCTATGTCCGACTTGAGCCTGTTCACATACTCCGCGAGAAGCCAGGAGGTATCGCTGTGGGCTGTATCATAGTACGCCCAGTTCCAGTGCTCTGCCAGGATGTCGTGGATCTTTCCGCAGTTCTCAATCTCCGCTTCTAGACTCATACCAATCACCTCAATAGATGAACTCCTCTGCCACCTCGATACCTCTTGGGGTCGACCTGTAGGGGACCCAGCCCTGGGTGGAGAACTTTGTGACCTTGAGGTAGGGGATGCCGTCGATGTTCTCCATCACTATGCAGAAATCGGCGAGGGAGTTGGCCAGCTCCAGATCCTTGAGATCGGCCATCTGGAAGCTTATCACCTTCACGAGCTTCCTGAGCCAAGTGCTCCCCTTCACCGTGAAGTCCTTCCACTTCGGGTCTTCGAAGAGCAGGTCGGCCAGGGCGCTGACGTTGTTCATGACGAAAAGGATCTTCTTCCCCCTCATCACCTGGAGTGTCACGTCCTTCATCATCTTCATGATGAACTTGTCGAACTTCTTCAGCAGCTCGGAGGGCTCCTTCAGATCCCTGGTGAGCTCAGTCTCCAATGGGGTGAAGAACCTGAGAGACCGATCCTTCTCGTATTTTTCGATCTCAAGGTCGGCTTCCTCCATCTGGAAGCGTATCCTCTCAGGGGCCTCCTTGAAGCACATGTAGTTCACTATGAAGCCCCTCTTCAGAGCGTTCGCGACGATCTGGTGGCAGAGGGTCACCCCGTCCTGGAGGTCGCTGGCCACCGTGACCGACGACCCCCAGCGGATGCCCCCTCCCAGTATCGTGTCCAGGCCCTTTACTCCGGTCTCAAACAGACGTTTCTCCAAATCTCATTCCCTCCCGTATTTGGTTCTTGGTATGAAAAGCGTGAACCCGTTGTCCGTGATCTCGTAGAGGTGCTCCCTCTTGCTGTGGCGCACCTCACGCATCTTCTTGATCAGCAGGAACTTCCTCGCGATGCCCTCCATCATCTTGGTGCTGAGCTCGATCACGCCCTTCGGCACGTACTCCTCGTAGAACAGCCTCTCGGACCAGTCGGTCTCACTGATGAGAATGACTGTGCAGTCGCAGGAGTCCGTCAACACCTGGCACAGAAGATGGAAGGCCGATCTGTGCTCGGAGGGCTGGAGTTCGTTCGGATAGCTCGAGAACAGGGCTGGGATCGAATCTACCACCACCCTCTTCGCTCCGATCCGGAGAGCCGCCTTCTCGATCTCGTGTATCGTTATGCTGTACTGGGTGTGCTTCTCGAGGATGGCCAGCTTGCCCTGCCTCTCGAGGAACTCCAGGTTCCAGCCGAACCTCAGGCTCTCCCGGTAGAGGTCCTTCTTGGTCTCCTCGATCGACAGTAGGATGCCGGGCTCGTCGTGGAGGGCACCGTACAGCAGGTATTGGAGGCCGAAGATCGTCTTTCCCGAGCCAGCCTTCCCCCTGAGCAGGACAGTCGAGTTCCTGATGAACCCTCCCTCCAGTAGATCGTCCATCCCTGGGATGCCCGTCCTCACCCTCGTGTCCTGGACTTTCTTGCCGATCATCATCCTTTCTCCCCTCCCTCCGACAGGAGCGTGATCGTCCTGTTCTCCCCGATAGTGAAGGGCGCCCACCTGGTTTCGTGGGCGACGGAGCTGATGTTCCTCACCCTGAAGAATCGCTTGATCACGCCGTCCTCCTCGTTGATCTTCATATCGAAAATGCCGTCGACCATGTAGCCGAGGGTGTTGTAGAACTCCTGGCTGTGGACCCCGGCCTGTACAACGAATATCCCCAGGCTCTTCCACTCCTTTATCCTCGCGAATAATAGCTGCAGGAACTTCATGACAAAGGACTCGGAGTTGTACAGGGATAATGGGGAGATCGAGTCGAAGATCAGGAGCAGCGGTTTGGGGAGCTCGAGGGCCGCACGAGCGATCCTGAACTGCAGCTCGGTGAGATTGCTCAGGCTGTCGACGTGATACTTTTCATTCGACTTTCCTATCAACCACGTGTAACCGTCCACGAAGAACATCTCATCGATATACCGGCCTTCGCTCAGGTCCAAACCGTGTTTCAGAAAGTCGTTTTTCACCTCTTCAGGAGTCTTGTCCAGAGTCACATACACGAACTTGATGTTATTCCTCATGTACTCGTTCGCCATATTCTCACAGAAAATCGTCTTTCCATTGCCGGGTGGACCAATTAGGAGTATGTTGTTGCCCTCAGGTATTCCCCCCTCTATCAAGTATCCAAAATTTGATGGTAGCATTAGACCTTTGGGCATCTCTTTAAGCATTTTGTTCTCCATGATCCGCTTTAGATTAGGATATTTTAACTAAAAACCGAAGTAAAAAGAATTACGAATGAATCTAACTGTTTAAAAACCAGTCTTTTTAGGGATTTTTAGTATATATTATTCTACTCGTATTTATTCTAGGCTACTCGTCGATGAGGGGCCCCGTGATCACGATCCCCTCCCCGGGCCTGATGGAGAAGGTCTGATATGTCAGATCTATCGGCGTGCCACGCATCTTCCTTATCAGCAGGGTGCGGGTGTACCTGTTTCCCCTCCGCTGGAGACCCAGGACTATCACCCCGTGGACGAAGAGCTCCTCGACTCCCAGCATGCTCAGCTGCTTACTCCCAGGCGGGATCTCGGTGGTGATTATAGTAGTGCAGTCATAGGTCTCGAGCAGCCCTATGATCCTCCGGATGTACTCCCTGACAACGATGTACCTGTCAAATCTAGCCGCGAGGGGGACGATGGGGTCCAGGACTATCCTCTTCCCTTCAAGTATGTCGACGTATGATTTGAGCTCGGAGAAGAACTCCGTGAAGCTGAACTCGTCCTGCTCGTTCTTGAATTGAGGGGTGGCGTCCAGGAAGATGAAGTCCTCCATGTCGATGTAATTCTTGAGATCCCAGTCCAGGCTTGCAGCGTCCTCGACTATGTGGTCCGAGTTCTGATCAACAGTGACGTAGATTCCAGGCTCTCCCTGGAGGATACCATAGAGGAGTAACTGCAGGGAGAAGATCGTCTTGCAGGTGCCCGTCTCGCCCGACACTAGGTAGGTCTTGCCCTTCTCGAAGCCGCCGCCTATCAGCTCATCTAGTCCATGGATTCCTGAGGTAACCCTCGGTCGCAAAATGTCCACCCTCGCGTCGAAGATGCGATTGGAAAGCGTGCTGATAATAGGTTTATTAACTTAGAATCCGGATAAAAGGTCTATAATAAGAGTCCATGTGTTCCTTGGTTAGATCCTCTAATCATGGGCAGCGCTGCATCGTAAACAAAGTGAACGACGCCGACCAAGCCCGTGGACAGTGTGGTCATCACATCAGGGCGTATTTCAACGCCTCTCCGCACTCGCAGGTGCGCTCCTCGGGAATCTTAGGCAGAGCCTCCATGATGAGCCCCTTGAAGTTGGCCGAGTTCCGGTGCATGGTCTCCACCACCTCCAGGGCCGAGACCGGCTTCTCCGCCCAGACATCGTAGTCGGTGACCATGGCAACCGAGACGTAGCAGATCTCCGCCTCCCGGGCCAGAACGCACTCGGGGAAGAGGGTCATGCCGATAATGTCGGCGCCCCACTGGCGGAAGAGCTTAGACTCCGCCCTAGTGGAGAATCGGGGCCCCTCGATGCAGACATACGTCCCCGTGGGATGGACCTCTAGGCCGAGCTTCTGGGCGTGGTCGTGGAAGAAGTCGTGGAGCTGTGGGCAGATGGGGTCAGCCGAGGAGATGTGGCAGATCTTGCCTCCCTCGTAGAAGGTGTCGAGCCTCTTCCTTGTCCTGTCTATGAACTGGTCCGTGATGACGAAGTCCCCAGGGGCGTAGTCATCCCTCAGGCTCCCGCAGGCAGAGGAGGCCACGATCCGCTCCACCCCGAGCTCCTTCAGAGCCCAGATGTTCGCCCGGAAGTTGATCCTGTGGGGGGGGATCTGGTGGCCCCGCCCGTGGCGGGGGATGAAGGCGATGCTGCGGCCCCCGTAGGTGCCCAGGGTGACCAAGTCGGAGGGTGCGCCGTAGGGGGTGTAGACCATCACCTCCCGGGCGTCCTCTATCAGCTCGGGGTCATAGACCCCTGTTCCGCCGATGATCGCGATCTCAGCCGAGTCCTCAACAGCCATCTCGGATACCCGCTCTAAACAGGGGGGGTCGAGTTAAACTTTTTTCGGTCCTCGCCGGAGCGGAAACCCCTCAGAGATGCAGCCCCATCCAGTCCTCGATTCCCGGGGGAGCATGATGGGGGTGGCTTGGGAACCGATGGCGCCCAGTTTCTGAACTTGGCGTCAGGTCTCCGAGGGCTCCCCAGAAGAACCAGGCAGCTTGGGCTTGAAGGTCCTGACGAGGGCCGCCACGAGAACCGCAGCAAGGGCCACCATACCGAACAGGTACATGCGGCTGTTGGACCTGGCCGCCGAGAGCTGGGTGCTCAGCTCGTCCACCCTGAGGAGCTGGGCCGCTGTGAAGTTCTCGAACTCGGTCTGGAGCTCCTCGTACTCGACGGTCAGATCCTCGAAACTGCTTGAGTACTCCTCCAGCAAGCCCGCCAGGGGCTTCAATTCCCCCACCCTCTCCTTCAGCTTTGTGATGACCTCCTCCCTCCAGGTGGGTTCGTATCCCGTGTAAACGCTCATGGCGGAGACGTAGTCGCCCTCCTCTATGAATGACTCCATGGCGTCGTAGGCGTTCTGGTACGCCGTGATGTCGATCTCAAGCTCCTCCCCCAGCTCCAGCTCCATGCTGACGACCTCCAACCTGGCCTGGTTCAGATCCCGTCCCATGGAAAGGTGGACGCTCTTGACGTAGATCTCCTTGGTGAGGCTTATCACATACCATTTCCCGCCAACCTCCCCCAGCGAGTCCCCGAGGTAGTATTTCCTCCCCGCCGAACCATCCAGATACCACTCGACGTAGACCTGGGCATCGAAGTCGAAGGTCACCCAGTCCTCCAGGTTGGCGCTCTTACCACCGTATCCGATCTCTGCAGTGTACGAGAACCACTTGGAGCTGTTGGAACCTAGAGCCGGCACCGGGAGGTCGTAGGTGTTCTCCCAGCTCTGGAGGGTGAGGGTGTAGGGGATGGAGTCGCTACCCCTCCCGTAGACGCCCTCCCTCCTCACCCTGATGGAGGTCTGCAGTATGAGGCTCCCAGAGTACTTGAACCCCGGCTGACCCGGAACAGAGGCGTTCTCCACGATGTCCATGCCAAGGTTCGAGATGACTACGCCGAAGATGTAGGTCTCGTTGTAGAGCATCTGAGCGTGCGAGGGTTCAGGGATGAACTCCAACAGGATACGGATGTCATCACCATCGTTCTGGGCTCCGACTATCGCTGGGGACAGCCCGATAGACAAAATGAGAAGAAGTAAGAGACACGCTTTCATGGTTCAAATACAGCCACTTGACGAATATATTTTTTGATCGAAAATAAACGATGCAGGAAGCTAGAAGTGAGGAAATGCAAGCTTTACGATGTTGAATCCATCTGATTGGACGAGGGGGAGGAGAGACTCTCACATGAAAAGCGTCAGGGAAGACATCATAATTTACTTATCTCATCTACCCCACATACCAAAAAATGGACGCCCTGGAGCTGATCAGAGCCCTCCCCAAAGCGGAGCAGCACATCCACATCGTCGGCTCCACCAGGCCGGAGACCCTTCTCTGGCTCGTGGAGGAGGGGGATCTGGACACTCCATTCAAGACCCCTGAAGACGTTGAGAGGTTCTTCCGGTACATCGATTTCAACCACTTCATCTCGGTCTACAATACCATGGTCCACTGCATCACCGAGGAGGCGCAGTTCGAGCGCATCGTCTTCGAGATGCTGGAGGACGAGGCGCACTGCAACGTCCGCTACGTCGAGGCCAGCTTCTCCGCCCCGGACCACGTCCTCATAGGCCTAGACTACGGCCTTATGCTGGACGCCATCAACAAGGGGATCCACAGGGCCAAGGACGAATTCTGCATCGACTGCCAGATCAGGATCGACCTGGTCCGCAACTACGGCCCCGAGAGGGGAATGGAGATCCTAGACTGGATAGAGGCAAAGAGCGAGAACATCGTGTCCATCGACATCGGCGGGAGCGAGACAAGCTTCCCACCGGAGCCCTACGAGGCCGTCTACGAGAGGGCTGGGGAGATGGGCCTCCACCTGGTCGCCCACGGGGGGGAGACGGCGGGACCGGTGAGCGTCTGGGGGGCCGTGGAGAAGCTGAAGGTGGAGAGAATCGGCCACGGCGTGGCTGCGAGGAGAGACCCGCGGCTAATGGACTTCCTGGCGGAGAAGGGGATTACCGTCGAGGCCTGCCCGGTGAGCAACGTGAGGACGGGGGCGGTCTCCTCTGTCCGGGAGCACCCCATCAGGGAGTTCATTGACCGGGGCATCAGGGTGACCGTCAACAGCGACGACCCCTCCATGTTCGGCACCGACATGAACAACGAGTACATCCAGCTCCACGAGCAGCTCGGGTTCACAGTTCCGGAGCTTTTCCAGATGAGCCTAAATGCTGTGGAGTCATCCTTTCTGCCAGACAGGGAGAAGGGGAGGATGAGAGAGGACTTCATGAGGATGTACTGGCACCTGAATGACCGAGCTGAAACCTTTAATTAGAAGCCCGGGTTCCTAAGTTGGTACAGAGGTGTTCTAAACTCAAGGAGAATATTGAGAAGGGGCGCAAATTCCCCAAGGACAGGCCGGTCCTCGTGACCTGCGGCCTCCCCTATGTGAACGGGCCCTGCCACATCGCCCACCTCAGGACATACGTGCCTGCTGACATCTTTGTCAGGTTCCTCAGGAAGCTGGGGCAGGATGTTGTCTTCATCTGCGGCTCCGACACCCACGGCACGCCCATAACGGTGAAGGCCGAGGAGGAAGGGGTGACCCCTCAAGAAATAATGGAGAAATACCACGACCACTTCGTCCGTTTCTTCCCGAAGATCGGCATCCACTTCGCCAACTACGGGAGCACCGACCACCCGCTGAACCACAAACGCACCATCCAGATCGTCGAGGCCCTCCATGAGAACGGCTACGTCTACGCCAAGACCCTGAAGCTCCCGTACTGCCCCAACTGCGACCGATTCCTCCCCGACCGCTACCAGAGGGGGATCTGCCCCCACTGCGGCGCCCCGGCGAGGGGCGACGAGTGCGACCAGGGGTGCGGCCGCTACCTGGAGCCTGGGGAGCTCATAGACCCACGGTGCAACATCTGCGGCTCCAAGCCGGAGATGAGAGAGAACCGCCACTACTTCCTGAGGCTCACCGCCTTCGACGGCTTCCTCAGAGAGTACCTGCCTGTGATGGATGGCACCGACATCGCCCGGAACTACGCCCTCAAGTGGGTGGAGTCCGGCCTCAAGGACTGGAACATCACTAGGAACCTAGACTGGGGAGTCAAGGTACCCGGGGAGCCGGATCTCGTCTACTACGTCTGGGTCGACGCTCCCATCGGCTACATAGCTAGTACGGAGGAGTGGGCGGAGAGAACCGGAGGAGACTGGGAGTACTACTGGAAGGGCCCCGGCCACCTCATCCACTTCATCGGCGGAGACATCGTCTACCACCACGGCCTCTTCTGGCCTAGTATGTTGAAGGGCGCCGATTACGATGTGCCCCACGCTGTGGTCGCCTCCGGCATGGTCAAAGTCGAGGGGAAGATCTTCAGCAAGAGCCGGGGCTATGTTATTTGGGTTGAGGAGGACTACCTAGACAAGGGATTGGACCCGGACGCCCTCCGCTACTATGTCGCCAGCTACACTGGGCACACCCGGGACCTGGACTTCAGCTGGTCTACCTACGGTGAGAAGGTGAACAAGGAGCTGGTTGGCACCCTGGGCAACTTCCTCTACAGGACACTGCTCTTCGCACACAGGAACTACAAGGCCATCCCCGAAGGAGTGGTAGAGCCCGAGGTCAAGGCCGAGGTAGAGAAGGCTATCCAGGCTATCAGGCAAGGCCTCGACGACTACGAGTTCAAGAAGATATCGGACGCGATCCTCGCCCTAGCAACTTACGGCAACAGGTACCTCCAGTCCAGAGAGCCCTGGAAACTGGGGAAGACGGAACCAGAGAAGGCGAGGCAGGCCATCCACAACAGCCTCTGGCTCACCAAGGCCCTCTCAGTGCTCATAGAGCCGATCTTGCCATCCAAGGCCGAGTCCATCTGGGAGCAGCTGGGGGAGACCAGGAAGGACACGCCGCTCACCGAGGCCCTGGAGCCCCTCAAGGTAGGCACTCCCCTGAAGAAGCCCTCTCCGCTGTTCCAGCAGATCCCAGACGAGACCATCGCAGCCCTCTCCGAGATGGTCGCGGAGCGGATCGAGAAGGCCAGAGGCTGAAACAAACGGGCGCTACGCGATGATGCTCCGCATAGATCTCCACATCCACACGTTTCACAGCAGCGACAGCCACGTCACAATCGAAGACGCGTTCCGTAGGTGCCGGGAGCTGGGCCTCGATGGGTTCGCCATAACAAACCACGACTCCCTGGTAGAGTTGCCCCACTCTACCGCCGATACCTCGGGCCTCGTCATCATCTCAGGCATGGAGATCACGGCGAAAGGGGGGCACGTCATCGCCTTCGACATCGCCGAGGAGATCGAGGCGAAGCTGGGCTTGGCGGAGACCGTTGAGAGGATCCACGAGCAGGGGGGGATCGCCATCATCGCCCACCCCTACTCCGTTTTGAGGACCTGGGTGAACGACAAGGAGATCGAGGAGGCCGGGCTCGACTGCGTCGAGGTGGCCAACGCCTACCAATTCCCCTACGCCTACACCCTGGCGAAGAACGTCCGCCTCGCTGAGAGGCTGGGGCTACCGAAGACCGGGGGCAGCGACGCCCACATCCCCAGGACCGTGGGGAGGGCCTACACCATCCTCGAGGCCGAGGAGAGATCCGTCCAGGGAGTCCTGGGGGCCCTGAGGAAGGGGGACACCCAGTATGAAGGGCGCGGGATCTCCCTGGCTGAGAGGCTGAAGCTGGTCAGAGGCTAGAAGAAAAAAAGGTTGGTTTGGGCTCACCGGTACATGCCTGGGTTTTCCATGTCGTAGAGGCCGAACCTGATGGGTAGGGGGGACTCGTACCCTGCGAAGGGCTCCATCTGGTAGAGCTTGACCACGGGGATCTCGTAGCCGCTCACCAGGTGAGGGCTGCGTATCCCGGTGAGGACGAGTGTGACCCTGAGCATGTCGTTCATGTCGGGGTCGACCCTGGAGCCCCAGATCACCATCGCCTTGTCGTTCATCATCTCCGTGACGTACTCCGCCGCCCTGACGGCCTCGCCAAGGCTCATGTCCGATCCGCCACTGATGTGGATGAGGGCCCCGTCGGCTCCGCTGTAGTCGACGTCCAGGAGCATGTGCTCCAGGGCGTTCCTAGCGGCCTCCTCGGCCCGTTCCGGGGAGTTGCTCTGACCCATACCGACGATGGCGACGTCTCCTTTCGTCATGATGGTGCGGAAGTCTGCGAAGTCCAAGTTTATCAGGCTCGGCAGCGCTATCGTCTCGACGATTCCCTTCACCATGTTGGCCAGGATGCTGTCTGCGAAGGTGAAGGCGGTGTTGATGGGCAGCTGCGGCACCAGTTCCATCAGCTTGTTGTTGTCTATGATCACTGTGGTGTGGGTTGTCTTCCTCATCTTGTTCAGCCCTTCAATGGCGTAGTCGAAGCGACCCTTCTCGTGACGGAAGGGCATGGTGACCACACCGACCACGATAGCCCCCTTCTGCCTCGCGATCTCGGCCACCACGGGGGCCGCCCCGGTCCCAGTCCCCCCGCCCATGCCTGCTGCTATGAATACGATGTCGGTCCCTGTGATGAAGCGCTCGAGGGTTTCGACGCTCTCCAGCATGGCGTCCCGCCCTATCTCGGGCATGTTGCCGGCCCCAAGGCCCCGGGTGATCTTCTCCCCGATGAGGAGCTTCTTGTCGGAGTGGATGTTGTTCAGGTGCTGGACGTCGGTGTTGATGGCGACGCAATCGGCCCCGCCGATCCCCGACTTCATCAGCCTGTCGATGGTGTTGTTGCCACATCCCCCGACACCAACAATGACTATCTTGCACTCCCCGGGCCTCCTGAGCCCCTTGCTGTCCACCTCGTGGCGGGTCCAGCTCAACGCCTTCTCCATGAGAACCATTCATGTCTCCCTCCAGACGCTGCCGGAAGCGTTGTCGCTCCATTCCTCAGATTGTCTCATCTGAGGGGGCATTATCTGAACTGGGATAGACTACCCCCATAAGTCTAATAACGTCTGGGGAACGAGAAACGAATCAACATAACACGGACGAATTAACAATAATTTACTTTATTAATGATCTTAACTGTTTCATGCATTTTTCGGCATTTTACCTCCGAATAAAGGCGAAAAACACCGTTTTTTGATAGCTAAGCTGGATAATTTCAAAAGAATTTCTTAGAAAAATTAACACCGTGAGTAAAATGTATTCGACTCGTATCTTCGGGATTATCAAAACAGGGCATGAAAAACCCCCTTATAAAGATACCCCAACTTCGAGGTTTTCGAACAACTGAAAGAAAAATAATCCAATGCACACCCAGCCCGCATCGAACACGCACCGTTTATCAGGGAGCAGACCTCAGAAACAGAAAGGAGGAGAGGGAGCTGGCCAGGGTCTACGTCGAGGTCTTCGGCTGCAGCGCCAACCGGGCGGACTCCGAGATGGTCCGGGGCCTCCTCCTCGAGGCCGGTCACACCATAGCCCCGAAGCCCCAGGCAGCAGACGCCTCCGTGGTCCTCACCTGCACTGTCAAGACCCCCACGGAGAAGAGGGTCATCAAGAGGATCCGCCGCCTCTCGGAGGGAGGCGCCCCCCTCGTCGTCGCAAGCTGCATGCCCAAGGCCCAGAGAGAGCTCGTGGCAGAGACTGCGCCGCAGGCCCGCCAGGTGGGACCCGACAACATCCTAGATATCGTTGATGCGGTGGAGGCGGCGATTCGGGGAAGCCGTGTCGAGGCTCTCAAGGGGGGAGATCCCGATAGGACCTGCCTCCCAAGGGTGAGAACGAACCCGGTCATCCACATCGCCCCCATCGCATCCGGCTGCCCCGGCGACTGCAGCTACTGCATCGTGAAGCGCGCCCGGGGAGACCTCAGCGCCTTCCCTCCCGAGGGCATCATCGAGGACGCCCGGAGGGCCCTGGAGGAGGGCTGCAGGGAGATCTGGCTCACCACCGAGGACACCGCAGCTTACAGGCGGGGCAGTGTGAGGCTCCCCCAGCTCCTAGAAGGGCTCAGCGGCCTCGAAGGCCGGTTCTTCATCCGTGTGGGCATGATGACCCCGAGCCAGGTCACGCCCATCCTCGAAGAACTTGTCGAGACCTTCGGGTCTGAGAGGGTCTATAAGTTCCTCCACCTCCCACTCCAGTCGGGGAACGACGAGATCCTCGCGCGGATGAAGAGGCACTACACCGTTGAGAACTTTCTTCACATTGTCGAGAGCTTCAGAGAGGCCTTCCCCATGCTTACACTCTCCACCGATGTCATCTGCGGCTTCCCCGGGGAGACCGAGGAGCAGTTCGAGGACTCCCTGAAGATTGTGGAGGCAGTCGTGCCCGATGTCCTTAACATCTCCAGGTTCTGGCCCAGGCCGGGGACGGAGGCCGCCGGGATGGAGGAGCAGCTCCACGGCAGGGAGACTAAGGAGCGGTCCAGGCGGCTGTCGAGCCTCTGGAGGCGCCTGGGCCTGGAGGGTAGCCAGAGGTGGGTTGGATGGGAGGGGGAGGTTCTGGTAGATGAGGAGGGCAAGGACGGCGGCGTGGTGGGGAGGAACTACGCCTACAAGCCCGTCGCGTTGAGTGAGCCCCTGAGAATGGGAGACTTCGCCAGGGTCAGGGTTACGGAAGCCCGGAGGGGTTACCTACTGGGAGAGACAACTTAATTTATCGCCTCTGAGACCTCTTTATTCTCTGATGAGATCATGAGAATCGCAGTCGCATCCTTCTCCCACGAGACCTGCACCTTCTGCCCCAGGCTTACAACCGTTGAGGACTTCGAGTACGGGGGAGTCCGGAAGGGACGGGAGGTGCTGGATTCGGCCAGGGGGATACCGAGCTACATCAATGGGTTCATCAGGGCGGCGGAGATGGAGTCGGACGTGGAGCTTGTGGGCATCCTCGCCGCCTCCAGGAGCAAAGGGGGCTCCTCTGGGAGCTGGCTCACGAGGGAGTGCTTCGACAAGTACGCCCACGGCATCGCAGAGGGCGTTAGGGAGGCCGGGGAGGTAGACGGGGTCCTGCTCGCACTCCACGGCGCCATGGCGGCCACCGGGGTACTGAAGCCCGAGGCAGAGATCGTCAGAAGAGTCAGGGCCGTCGTTAGGGAGGGGACGCCCATCATGGTGACCCTCGACCTCCACGCCAACGAGGACCAGGAGCTCACCGACGCCGCGGACGG
>CP070640.1:775880-786687 GCA_020354065.1 Candidatus Bathyarchaeota archaeon | reverse complement strand
GAAGAACGCTCAAAACGAAGAAAGGAACCCGAAAAAAGCTCCTCCCCGATCCGATTCAGCACATAGATGTGCTGCTGAGCAACGAATCCCAACACAACAACATAGGGGGGAGGGGGGGGTCATGCATCGGAACGTGAAAAAACCTCCCCACAACGAAAGGGACCTGAAAACGACCCCGACACGATCCCATTCATGTCAAAAGGAGTACTTATGCATACCAAAAACCTAGGCGATTCCATTAAAAACCGCTGTTATTTCCTACCACTAACACCAGCACCAGCAACCCCACACCACCAAATCAATGAAACAGTGAACCCACAAAACCAAAACAAACAAACTTCACACAAAAACATGAAAAACCTGAAACCCCAATGACAAGCTACTGACGCGCCACTAACACCAGAACCAGCAGCCATCAACGAATATTATAAAACCTCCAGAACCCCCCTAGGATGAGGCAGATCCCAGATGAGCAGAGAGGAGTACCTCGCCAAATCCCACATCATCGAGCAGCAGACAGTCGAGCTCCAACCCCTCGAGGCCGACGGCTTCATCCTCGACATCGGAGGAGGAGGCGAGGGCATCATAGGAAAGCTGAACGGAAGACAGGTCGCCGCCATCGACAAACGCCCCTCAGAGCTGGAGGAAGTCGAGAACGAGAGCCTGAAGATCATCATGGACGCCACAGACCTCAAATTCCTCGACGAGACCTTCGGAGTCGTCACCTCATTCTTCACCATGATGTACATCCCCAAGGACCAGATTGAGAAGATATTCGCAGAGGCCCATCGAGTCCTGAGGAGAGGCGGACGCCTCCTCATATGGGACGTGAAGATACCCGAGAGAGTCGAGGGCAAGAAACACTTCGTGCTCCCACTCAGGGTCATCCTGCCCGACGAGGAGGTCGAGACCGGCTACGGGGTAAGGATCCAAAAGCAGGATCAACACACCTTCAAAGAACAGGCGGCCCAAACAGGTTTAGAGGTCTCAGATGAGTGGGAGAAGGACGAGATATTCTTCCTGGAGCTCAGAAAACCCTGAACCCAATACCGCCCTTCCAGTAGAACCTCACGAACGCGCGCAAGACTCAAGACACTTTTCTATCCGATGACAACTACAGGGATCAGACTGCAATCCTATACCTGTCCCTGAGCTCCCGCACCTTCCCCTCATTCCACCCGGTGACATCCGAGTAGTAACCCGTGATCCGGCTCCACCACCGAACATTACTGCTCCCACAGCCCACACAGGTCTCCAGCAACCCCGGGGACGTCGTGTTACAGCCACTGCAAACAGTCAGATCCTTCGTGTAGCTGAAATAGCCGATCTGGCTGTGCCTCGCAATCCTCTGCGTCAGCTTGTACAGAGCCCCAGGATCACTCGAGGCCTCACCCAGCCAGACGTGGAAGATGTTCCCACCGCTCAGAATCGGGAAGAACTTGTGCTCAATATCCAGCTTCTGCCCCAGCGGGATCCTCGCCCCCACATAGGTGTGGGTCCCGTTACTGTAGTAGAGAGGCAGGTCCCTCTGCCCCTTAGCGAGAGCCCCCGCCCGCTCCAGATCCCCCTTCACCACGGTCTTGGCGAACCTCCTGTAGGTCGGAGAGACAAGGTCCTTGATGGCGAAGGTCTGGACAGTGCTCTCAGCCGGGGTCCTGGCGAGCATGATCTTCATACCCGTCTTCATCTCCAGCCCCCTCCGGTACTTCTCCAGATCCAGGAGCAGCCGAAGAGCGAGACGCAGAGCATCCTGACTCTCATGGAGCTGGCTCCCCGTGAAGAACTGAACCATCTCATTCATCCCGACGACACCGATAACAAAGACCAGCTCGTCAAAATCCACCGCCGGAGGCGCCCTCTTCCCAGTCCCAGGATCCCGAGGCCTCTGCGTCGCGAAGGGGATCATGTTATTCCCCATCGCCCGCTCCATCCACATCCTCTTCGTCTTGAAAACCTCCACAGCGAGGCGCATGTTCTCCTTAGCCGCCTCAAGCAGCTTGTCGTAGTCTCCCTTCGACCTGTAAGCGAGCCTGGGCATATTGAGGCTCACGACCTGCCACCCGCCCATGCTGAAGTGCTGCCCATCCTCAAAGTAGAGCTTCTCATGGAACGCCGGGTCCGTCTCAGGCGACGCCGTAAACTGGTAGGCGCAGCACTGATAGCAGCTGATCCCCTTGCCGTAGCCCCTGTACTGCGGGAGCATGTTGTCGAAATAGGGAGCCCCAAACTTAGCCACCGACTCGTGGACCAGCATCCAGAGGTCATCGTACTCCGGCTTGAAGAACTCGGGGCTCACGTAGTTCTCGTTCTTCGGGAAGTTGAAGGGCTTCCCCCAGTAGTCCCCCTCTAGGGCGACCTCGGTGACGGCCCTGAAGAAGGTCTGCACCTCATCCTCGTAGTTCCCGTACACGTCCGGGCCGATCCTCCCCCGGGTCACCACGGGCACATCCTGCCAGATCTCCGGCACCCCCATGGGTAGCTGGATGTTGCTGAAGACCAGCTGCCCACCCCGCGTCACGTAGGTCTGGGTGAGCTCGTAGAACATCATCTGGGCGAGCTGCTTCACCTGCTTGTAGCTGAGGCCCCGGATGAAGGGCGCCAGGAAGAGTGTATAGTACATGAAGCCCTGGCCCCCGCTGAAGTTGGTCTGCCCGGCCGCCAGAACCTTGACGCTGTGGAGGATGGCCACCTCCGGCTGCTTGGCCGGGCCGGCCACGCTGCTCTGGAAGCCCTTCCCGTCGGGGAGCAGGCCGTAGTACAGGAAGTAGCGGAGGTCCCAGTCCTGGCAGAAGGGGCGGCTCCCGAAGTACTCCAGGGTGTGGATGTGGATGTCCCCCTGGTGGTGGGCCGTGGCCAGCTCCGGGGGCATGAGGAGCAGGTACTCCTCCTTGCTCAGCATGTCCGCCTTCTTCTTGTGAACCGTCTCCGGGTTCGGCTGGAGGTTCGCGTTCTCCTTCGCCTCGAAGCCGTTGCCGGTGTCGATCTGGTAGGCGTCGTAGACGGGCGCCCCGACCCTGGTGAGGAGGTTCCTGTAGATGGCGAACTCAGGCTTCTCCTCGGACCATTCAAGGAGGACGTTGTTGGTCATCTCCCTGATCATGGGGCCGCTCACGAACTTCGGCTTGGAGAGCCTGACCCGGCGCTCAACCTCGTCGGCGATCTTAACGGCGTAGCCTCCGTTGATGGGCTCCAGGCCGAACACGGTGCGGGCGAGCTGTGTCTCCCTGAGTAGCTGCTCTATTATCATCTTCTTATCCCAGGGCAGGAGGTAGCCGTCGGTCGTCCTGACCATTGGCATCCCCCGGTAGACCCTGGCCGACTTGTAGAACTGGTGGAGGACCGTCTGCCCCTTCGTGTCGTTCCTACGCTTCGGCAACTAGCAGCACCTCGTTCAGCTTCTTCTCGTCCAATACCTCGTCATGGAAGAGCTCGTCCGACGAGAGGACGCTCTCACCGATCTCGAGGATTGGCGGGTTCCCGAAGACGTTCTTCATAATGAGTTCTAGCTGCGCCTCTGTGTCTAAGGACCGAATGTCGAATTCCACCCTTCTCTCTTCAAGCTGGTGTTTTAGCACCGAGCACTTGGGACAGTCGGGAAGGGTGTAGACCCGCACACGTGAAGCTGATGCACTCATGAACAGCGGTAACCTCCGATGGAGAACTCTGAGATGAGACGAATTCTATACAACAATCATTATTTAAAAATATAATCATTTCATGTATAATACTTCGAGGGTTTTTCTCTTAAACGATTTCTAATTTCTACTTTTTTACATATATGTCTCAAATATTTGTAATAATATTCACTATTATAGTCAATTTCAATATTGTTAAATATTCCTGTGCCTACTTGTTCATTCGACGAATATTTTCCGGAGGATTCCATTGACCATCATCGTCTGTCTCGTAGGGACCCATTTCCGAAGACCCTTCGACGGCATCCGATTTTGGAGCAAGCGCCAGGGGATCACCCGTCTCTACCTCCTCTACAGCAACGCCCAGACCGAGGACGACACCGCCATCTTCTCCTACATGTCGAGGAAGAACGCCGAAGGCCTCAAGGAGAGGCTCGAGATCATGGACCCCATCATGGTCGGCTACGACCCCATGGACCACAGGGATTCCTTCCGAACCATCTACGGAATACTCCACCAAGCCCGACAGGACGGAGAGGGAGTCCTCATCGACATCACCTCCACCACCAACCTCACGCAAGGAGTCGCCCTCACCATAGCCCTGATGTTCAGAAACGCCCGGGTCTACACCGTTCCCTCGAAACAGCCCGCCTGGTACGTCAATGGCAGGATCGGAGACGAAAGATTCGAGGAATGGTTCGAAAACGCCCGGAATCAGCCCAGCATAGACCCATTGGAGATCAACCTCCCCGGCTACCGCCTAGAGCCCCACACGAAGCACGAGGAGAAGGAGTGGGTGATAGAGCAGGAGGTCCTCAAGCTCCTCCACGATAACGGAGGAGAGGCCGATTCAATAAGCGACATCATCCGATGGTCAGGGTACAAGGCCGCTAGCCCCACCCTCCGCAACAGGTACAGCAGGATAATCAACAGGCTCGAGTTGAAAGGCTTGGTGGACGCGGACAAAGGCTCAAAGATGAAGGCGATACGCCTAACTGGCTTTGGCAACATCTTCGCCGAAGCCCTTTCGGACCTCGCCGATGTATAACTCGGGTAGAAGCCGACCTTCATTTGTTGACGGGAGCGCCAAAACTAGGGGGAGTCCAGACCCCCCCGTTTTTCCCAAACGAGAAACATCAGAAAACCATGAGACTTTGCGTAATACCGGGTATTATTAATTGAATCTTCAGGCGTCCCATCTCTTGAGATGTTCCAAGTTTTCGCAGGGCTACGAACCTCCCGCTCCTTCGGGTAGGTTTTTATCTCTCGTCCCCGCCTTCCATAACACTCAGGAGGTTTAACGTTGCATCTTCAGGTCTCCCTCACTCCCTCTGAGGGGAAAAGACTCATCGGTATGAGCGTAGCCCAGATGGAGGCGGTCCAGCACGCAATGGAGAATGGAACCATCATCATCGCCACAAGCACTACCACCGCCTACGTCCTTGAGGAGCTTCTCGGCAAGGAGATCACCGACAAGGGCATGTTCACCGCGGGAGTCATCACAGCCAGGGGCTGCTGCATCACAAACCCTGATAGGCGGTACATCCACCAGGTCATCCAAGAGGGCCAGGTGACGGAGATGAAGACATCCGAGCTCCACAAGGTCTTGGCAGACATGGGCCCCGACGACATCTTCGTCAAGGGAGCCAACGCCATCGACCCCTTCGGCCAGGCGGGTATTCTCCTAGGAGGGACTGGAGGGGGCACCATAGGCCGCGCCTGGGGCTACATCACGGCCAACGGGATAACCACGATCATCGCCGCGGGTCTTGAGAAGTTAGTTCCCATCTCCCTGGCCGATGTGGTCCAGAAGACGGGGAAGCGGACCGTGGATAGGTCACTGGGCATGGCGGTTGGGATGATGGTGGTCAGCGGGAATATAATAACCGAGATGGAGGCCTTCAAGATGCTCACGGGCGTGGACGCCATCCCCATCAGCGGGGGCGGCATCGACGGCGGCGAGGGCTCCAAGACCTTCGTCTTGGAGGGCCCCGAGGAGAACATCAAGGCCTCTTATGACCTTGTCTGCTCCATCAAGGGGGAGCCCGCCCTCAAGACAAGGGTCCAGAGCTGCGACAAGTGCGGGGCCAAGTGCGAGTACAATACGAATAAAGAATGATTAGCCTATCCTGGGCTTGTCCTCCATTATATCGATCATGTCAGCACCATTGAACCGGGCGAAGTCCTCAAGGGTCTCCGAGAAGCTGTCTTCGAAAATCTCGTCGGGTTTGAACCAGGGCTCGTGCCAGACCGAGTGAATGATAAGCGCCCTTTTCTTCCTGTTCATCTTTGGGACGATGCGACCGACGAGGCGGTCTCCATAGAGGATGGGGAGGTTGAAGTAGCCATATTTTCTCTCTGAAGCAGGGATGTAAGCCTCCAGCTTCTTCTCAAACCCGAAGAGCTCCTTGACCCTGTTCTTGTCCCAAAGCATATTATCGAAGTTGGTGAGGAACCTGACATCCTCGAATTCGAAGCCATCCTCCAAATCCTCCATCCTATTAGCGTCTTCCCCGAGGCAGTAGTAGGGTTGCCTTTCACCTTCAACGGTGAACCTGATCGCAACGCCCTTGTCAACCAGCTCGTCGAGGGTCGCCTGCCACTGCTTACTCGTCCTCTTCATAGCAACGCTCCAGGGGAGATAGTACCATCTCAGGTTGGGCGCCTTTGTGAGACCCAGGCAACCTATTGTTCGGAGGGCGAGGAAGCGCATCCTCTCCTCCTCCGTTGGTACCGTTGAGTCTACCCCTTCGGGGAGCACTCGCTCACCAAGATCGTAGAATCGCTGGAAGTTCTTCCTGTATGAGACGAGGAGGATGCCGGCGCCGAAGAGGGCCTCAAGGGCTATCTTCGCCGGCTTCCAGTCCCACCAGCCCTTTGACGGACCCTTCCTCTTGTGCTCAAAGTCTTTTGCCGCAAGGGGGCCCTCTTTCCTGACTCTGTCCAGCACGAGTTTGAGGACCTCCGGGTTGGCTCTGGCCCAGTCGTAGCCTTCCTCCAATTTTTCGCCGCGGGTCTTCATCGGCGAGAGGAAGTATCTGTAGTCTTTCGTGGGTATGTATGAGGCGGCGTGGGCCCAGTACTCGAAGATCTCTCGGTCTGTGTAAGCTAGTTCATGGAGGAACCCTTTGTCGTAGGTTCCGAGCCTAGACCAGAGGGTGAGGTAGTGAGCCCGCTCCACAACATTTATTGTGTCGATCTGGACGCAGCCAAGACGTTCAATCGTTTCGAGGATTTCCTCCTTGCCCACGATCTCTGGCTGATGGCTCAAGCATTGCTTCTCGATCATCAGCCTCCTGACCGCATCCTTAGAGACCTCCATTTCGTTAACCCTGTCTTATATGAGGTATTCAAATCCTCTCCCAGTGTTGATGGAGCCTCTTTCCGCCTTCTGATTATCTACATTATACTTTAAAGACTCGACGACCCCTAGGAACTGGAGTCAAGATGGGCGTCATCCCCCCCTGGGAGGTGGAGAGGACCGTTGTCACGAGGGCCTTTGAGGACACCAATCCCTCTCTCGGGACCCCACCAGACCAGCGACCATTACAGCAGCACATCAAGTATGGCGTCCTCGTTCTGGACAAGCAGGCTGGGCCCACGAGCCACGAGGTTGTCTCCTGGGTCAAGAAGCTCCTGGAGCTGGACAGGGCCGGGCACGGGGGCACCCTCGACCCGAAGGTGACCGGGGTACTCCCCATCGGCCTCCAGGAGTCCACAAAGGTGGTCCAAGCCCTCCTGGAGTCGGGGAAGGAGTACATCTGCGTGATGAGGACCCATCGCGAAGAAAATGAGGGCCGGGTCCTGCAGAACCTGAGGATGTTCGAGGGGGAGATCTATCAGCGCCCCCCGGTGAGGTCCTCGGTCCGGCGGAGGCTGAGGACCCGTACCATCTACCGCATCGACTACCTGGAGGGGGACGGGAGGAACTGGCTCTTCAAGGTGGCCTGCGAGAGCGGCACTTACATCAGGAAGCTCTGCTACGATGTGGGGGAGGTCCTTGGGGGCGGGGCTCACATGCACGAGCTGAGAAGGACGAGGAGCGGGCCCTTCACCGAGGACGATGTGGTCACCATGTACGATCTCTCGGAGGCCTTGGACCTCTTTAAGGAGGAGGGGGACGAGACCATGCTGAGGATGGTGATCCGCCCCTTGGAGGATGCTCTTGGGCTCCTGCCTAAGATCTGGATCCGGGACTCCGCCGTGGATGCCCTCTGTAACGGGGCGGCGTTGGCGATGCCTGGGGTCCTCGGTCTGAGCTCCGGTATAGAGGGAGGAGCGATGGTGGCGGTTATGACGTCGAAGGGTGAGGGCGTGGCCTTGATGAGGGCCGAGGCTTCGACGGTGGAGATCGGTGGATCTGAGCACGGGATCGCGGCCAGACCCGTCCGGGTGATCATGCCCCGGGGCACCTATCCTAAGATGTGGTGATTGGAGGCTTCTCTTTTCAGCCTCAGGGGTCCTCTGGTCCTCCTGCGTCTTTTGGTGGAGGGGCTGCATCCCGTTTGGGCTCCCTGAAGAAAATCAGGAATATGGCCAGGGAGGCGGTGTCGAGTGCGAAGCTCATCTGGAACGGGAGGTTGGGGGAGATGTTGTCGTACATGTAGCCGCCCACCCAGGAGGCTGGGGTGCTCACGATGCCCGCGATAGAGCCCATCAGCCCCATCATACGGCCCCGCTCCTCGGGAGGGGTGCAGTCGGCCACCAGGGCCTGCCAGACGGGTCCCCCCATGAGGCCCCAGACCGTGCCCCCGAACCCTCGGGCTACTCCCATCATGGACCTCACCATGCCCAGCTGCAGGAAGTCGGAGGCGAGGATGAAGCCGATGGTGGAGAGGGGTCCCAGGACTTTGGAGACGGCGATGATGGGCTTCCTTCCTAGCCTGTCGGCCAGCATGCCGCTGGGGAGGGTGATGAGGGTGGAGATGATGCTCACCACGGTGCCGATGAGGCCCCACTGGGTCTTGGTGAGGCCGATGATCTCAACGGCGTAGATGACCATGAAGGACCAGACCATCCTCATGGCGAAGCCGCTCAGGGCGGCGACCACGGTGAGCACCCAGACGCTCCGAGGCATCGAGCCCAGACCCTGGATGAGGTTCCTCCTCCCTGATCTCTCTGATGCTCTCGGCGCTTCACCCCCCCTCGTCGTGTCGAGGGTCTCCTCTATGTACCTCCACCTGAGGGTGGTGGACGCCGCGGAGATCACGAGGGATGCGAGGAGGCAGAGGCGGACGCCCTGCAGGACCCCGAAGTAGTCCATGAAGACCCCGCCGAGGAGGCTGGTGATGATCATTGGCATCCAGGTCACTGTTCTGTACGCTGCGAAGCCGGAGCTCCTGCGCTCGGGGGGCAGGGACTCTGCGAGAAGGGCGTTCATCGCGGGTATGTAGATCATCGAGGCGGCGTTGATGATGAGAGCCGGGGCGATGTGGGTCCAGTGGGTGGAGAGGAGGTAGATGACAGGGGCGGCGACCCTGAGGGCGGAGCCGAGGACGATCATCTTCTTCCTCCCGAGCCTGTCTGCGAGGATCCCTCCTGGGAGCTGGAAGACGAGCTGGGAGAAGGTCTCTAGCATGAGGAGCATTCCGAGGAGCTCTTTGGTTGCCCCGAGCTCGAGGATGAAGAGGCTGCGGTAGGGCCACCAGAGGAAGGCCGTGAACATGTAGAGGGTCTGGGTTACTGTGAGGACTGCCAGGTTCCTGTTGGTGAAGGTCTCCCTGATGAGGCTGAGGTATGACATCGGCTCCTCTCTGCTGGGGGTGGTGTGTCATGTATACGCTCGGATCAATTATTTCACCCTTTCCAGGGTGTGGCGTGATTCTTGTTCGTCTCTTTTGGGTTGTGGCGTGTGTCTGTTCTTAGTTAGGTAAGAAAAGGAGTTTTTAGATACTTTGCGTAATTTTTTTCCTGAAATTCGTTTCTGTTTGTTTTATATTTGGGTAATGTGTTCTGACGTTGAGCCTGATTGGGATGGCGGAAGAGTCCTATTTGAGACGCGAGATTAAGAGGCTGAAGACGATCGAGGTCCTGATCCGGAGGAGCAGGCAGGCGAAGGAGGCTCAGCTCAGGGATGTCCTCCTGAGGAAGATGGCGGGTGATGAGGAGGCCGCGTGAAAGGCCTGGGAATGGATTCTGTTTTTCTATTTTTCCGTGCATGCCCTGGTGGAGTGTTTATAACCATTCGGTACAGAGGGAGCTTGGGGTTTCAGGTACCATGAATGGTGTCTGTTTTCGGTCTGCTGTGGCTGGGATGTGGTGAGGGTTGGCGGAGCACTACTTTTCCAGGCGCCCGACCTCCCGGGAGGATCTGGGGCTTGTTAGGTGCAGGCTGAGGGGTTTGGACTTCGAGTTCCTAACCTCCTCCGGGGTCTTCTCCTATAGGAGGATCGATAGCGGTTCTCGGCTTCTGATAGAGTCGATGGTGCTGCCTGAGGGGGGGCGGGTGCTGGACGTGGGGTGCGGCTACGGGCCTGTGGGGATCGCCGCTGCGAGGCTCTCGCCGGGGCTGGAGGTCTGGATGACCGATGTTAATGAGAGGGCGGTCTCCCTGGCTCTGAGGAATGCGGGGTTGAACGGTGTGGGGAGCGTACGGGTCTTGCAGGGGGATCTCTACGAACCCGTTGGTGGGCTGGTGTTCGATGCGGTCTTGTCCAATCCTCCGATCTCCGCGGGGATGAGGCGGGTGGTGGGGCCTCTTGTGGAGGGGGCTTGGGATCGCCTGGTGGAGGGGGGGAGCCTCCAGCTGGTTGTTCAGTGGAATAAGGGTGGGAGGACTGTGGCCTCGATGATGGGGTCCCGTTTCGGTGGGCATGATGTCCTGGCGAGGAGGGGGGGTTCCCGGGTTCTCAGATCCGTGAAGAAGGGGGATTCTGAGGCGGGATCTTAAGCTCTGTTGGCTATTTTCTTCTGCGTCTGTTGGTGGGCTTTTTCTTCTTGGGTTTGGTGGATGGCCTGTAGAGGATGGCGGTGTTGCCGATGAGGTCGACGAGGTGGCTGCCTGTCTTCTCCGCGAGGAGTGTGGAGAGCTCCTTCTTGGCGTTCTTGTAGTCGAGGAACTTGACCTTGATGAGCTCGTGGTCGGCCAGGGTCTTGTCGACGGCTGCGATGAGGCCCGGGGTGACGCCGTTCTTCCCTATCTGGAGGAGGGGCTTGAGGCTGTGGGCCATCTT
>CP070640.1:764290-775780 GCA_020354065.1 Candidatus Bathyarchaeota archaeon | reverse complement strand
CATATAAAAAATAAGAAAACCCTGCATAATGCTAAACGCCACAGGTTCCACAGAATTCTGGTCAATTCGGGAAACAATAGGTACAATCGCATCTGCGATAATAGGAGCGACAGTAATACTCTTAGCTACTGTTCCATTTCTTCTCAAATTTCTTCGTAAACCAAGCCTTCACCTTGAACCTGTTATTTCTAGAACAACGGATAGTTGGCGAACATTTGTAATACAAATTACAAACAAAGGGGAAGAAACTGCTAAGAACATAATTGTAAAGATGGAATCTATAGAATTAGAAAAAAATGAGTCCATTGTCAAACTTGAAGATATTTTTGAAGCAGAAAACTTGTACCGTGAATCTCCAGAAAGATTCTCCTTACTTGATTTGGATTGGAAAGAGAAAGTACTTATTTTTAGAGAACAACCGGCCAGAATTAAAAGACAAAATTCAACAATTAGCCTCTTGATCACTGGTGAGAATGTAACTACATTCAGACAGTCGTTTATGTATGTTGATGCCGATGATATTCAGAACACCAAGCTCTTGCGTGTGCGCGCACGCAAGTATTCTTCACTGTTTTCTCGATTTACATCTTTTGACACTGTCCTCAATGAAAGCTTTGATAAATTTTGGAGTCAGGAAGAATCCAGAGTAGTACGGTAGAGAGTAGTGCCTCCATTTTTCTGTGTGGGATTATGATATTATAGTTCTCATGAATGGGTGAAATATTGTACGTGCTTTGCTTTTTCCAGTACCGAGAATGCAAACTTTAGTGACTAGCTACAAACTATTAGACCGTCGGTATCGACATTATCCGCTAATATTCTCTAGTGTATCAAGGATCGCGCCCACCCATCGAAGATAGCTGTTTAGAGCCGCCCTGAGGGCAGCGAGGTCTGAGGCCTTAACCCGAATTCGAAGTTCGCTATTTTCAGTCGTGATCTCAACCTTAGACCGTTCAGAAATGGGCTGCTCGACCTCAGGGTGGAGGGATTTCTCTATTATCTGTATGAGTTCTTCGACGGCGTCTATGGTTATTTCGGCATCAGCCCATGTTGGAGTGATCATCTTTCTCACTGGCGCTTTCAAAGATAAAAATAGAAGAATTTGAATAAAAAAGGGGCGTTCACCGAATCCGCTGGGAGGCTTGGCCTACCCTCGTAGTTGGAATGTATGCGCCGCCCGTGAAACGGTATCCACATTTCGCGCAGTCCCAGATGCCCACGCTGTCTCTCTTCACCGAGGGACTCGTGCATCTCGGGCACTTGTGGCTCAAACGTTTGCTCATGTTTATGCGGGTCCACTGCTTCCTGACGGACATGCCTCCCCGCGTCCTGAGCCTCAGGCCATAACTTTTCTTTCTACGAGGCATCAGTCCTTCCTCTTGAGCTTCTCCCTGATCTCCGCCGACTTCTCTTGGGCTAGGCTCAAAGCTTTCTTAATCTCTTCCATGGTGAAGCCCTCGGATCTGGCTTTCTGTATTGTGCAGACATTCCCATTCTCGTCGAGGGTGATGGTGAGCCTGGCGTCCATGACCTCCTCCTCGTCGGCAGTGGGGTCCACAACGAGGTTCTCGCCTATCTTGGCTATTGTGACAGCTAGAGGTTCGCTGAGCAGCTTGAGGGCCTGGGTTCTCTTGGTTAGCTCGAGCTTGCCCTCCTTGACCTTGTAGACCTGCATCTTGGTGTTTCTCAGAGCCTCGATGGCTCCCATGGCTGATGCGTCGATCAGGTTTCCGTCGTAGCTCAACACATACAGGTCTACAAACACCAAATAGACATCGCTTCCCTCGATGAGGCAGAGCTTGTCGAAATCCAAGATCTCCGCGGATCTCAGTCCCCTGTCAACCACACGCGCAAGCTCTATGGAATCATCTTTTGGAGGCCCGGGCTCGAAGGTTGGGTGGGCTATGGGTGTAAACTCGGCGTTGCATATGAGAACCCCTTTCGCCGGCGTGTCCTCGAAGGGCTTCCCGATCTCCACGCTCACCCCGACGAGCACCCTGGATTTACCCAGGTAGACCTCAGCCGACCCGTCTGCCTTCTCCATCGCATTGGGTCTGACAACGATCTCTCTATACTCCTCGAGACCCCTGCCGTCCATCCTATTCCCCGAGGCCACAACCTCGTGTATCTTCTTCCGCTTTAGCTTGGAGACTATCCCGTATCTGCCGGACATCACTCCTCAGCCTCCTCTTGCAGCTCCTCGGAGATCCCGTACTTCTTCTTCAGGGCCTCCCGTTGGATCTCGTATATCTGTTTACACCCTTCTATCGCGAGGTTGATGCACTCCTCGAACTCGTTAGGAGGCAGCACCCCATCCATCTGGAGAAGGGTGATCTTCTCCAGCTTAGGCATGTAGGCCAATGGCACGTCGGCTTCTCCCTCCTTGTCTTCGTAGTCTCCGAGGTCGACCACAAGCTTGCCATCCATCTTGCCAGCGGAGCACGAGGCCACGAGGTCCCTCATGGGGATCCCGGCATCTACGAGGGCAACGGTGGCCGCGTTGATGCAGGCTGTGCGCGTGCCACCGTCGGCTTCCAAGATCTCTGCGTAGACTTCAATTACGGATCTCGGATACCTGTCCAAGAAGATGGCCGGCTCAAGGGCCCAGGTCATAACCATGCCGATCTCCATGTCTCTTCGGGAAGGCGCCGGCGACCTCCTGGGATCCACAGAGAAAGGAGACATATGGTATCTGCAGCGTAGGGTGGCCATGTTTGGCTTCGCGAAGCGCTTGGGGTGCATCTCCTTGGGTCCGAAGACGCCGACCAGAACCTTGTTCTTACCCATCTCAATGTAGGCTGAACCATCCGCGTTGGGGAGCACGCCACTCTCAATCTTGATCGGCCTAAGCTCCATCGGGTTCCTACCGTCAAACCTTTTGGTTGGTTTTTTCTTTGTTTTTCTCCTAGTCTTCTTCTTCTCTTTGCTCATCCCTTTTCCTCCTTCATGTTCTTCAAATACTCTTGTACCCTATTGGTAAGACCCGAGATGTGAGCCTCTCTCTCGATCTTCTCGATGACGCTCACGGCTTGTTCTTCCTGCTCTCTAGTCTTGCCATGGATAAGGATTCTCCCGTTCTGCCCGATTACGATGTTGCATCCTGTCTCTCTCAGGATCATGTTGACCATCGACCCTTTTTTCCCTATTAGTCTTGGTATCTTCGAGGGGGTCAGCCGGACGATGAAGCCCTCAGCCACCCTTCCCAGATCCCTTCCCAGGATGGAGAGTATCGGGGTCCTCTGCCTGTCCATGTCGACTATCTTTGCTACTACTATATCGCCGACATCCAGGATTTTGGTCATGTCAATGTCGGATCTGAATGGGGCGTCGATGGCATCCGGGACGTTGAGGACCGCGGGAGTGGCGGCATCAATGTCCAAGATCCACTTACCCAGCTCGATGTCGACAACCTCGCCGATGACGAGGTCTCCTGTGAGGGGGTTGAACCTGGCCTCTAGGGCGATGACTGACACCATCCCCTTAGTGTAGTTGACTAGGCCGATACGGGTGGCGCTCACCTTCCCCTGTGAGCGGTAGGTGTTGTCGCCGGTCCGTATCCTCCCCTCGTAGAGGATGTCTCCGGGGACCACCAGCATTCTGTTCTCGTACAAAGCAGACAAACTCTCACGACCACTACTTAAGCATCTTCGTCTGGAGGTTCCCCTGGGTCGCCTTCCCTAGACGGTCTAGGAGCTCGCCCTGCATGGCCGCCGATATCGTGACGACGGCGATCCATGAGCCGTCTGAGCCCCACTCGTCCCGTTTGATCGTTGCCAGGTTCTTTACGATGCCGTAGGACTTGGAGGCGAACTCTGGCGGTATCTTGATGGCCATCTCGACGCTCTCCATGCTCATGGGCAGGATGGGCCGGAGGGCGCCGACGACGTCCTTGACCTGCTCCTCGGCGTCCCTGAAAGGGTCGATGGATACCTTGGCCTCTGACAGGGCATTCTCTATCCTCAGCGGGGGATGGGGCAGCTTCGTCCCTGGATCCACGTAGGTCTTCGATATGATGTTGATGATCTGCCTCAGCTTCTGCTCCGACATCTCCTTCCTCTGCTGGGCGGTGAGCTGGAAGACGCCCTTCTCGAACATGATACTGGCGACTTCTAGGGGATCCTTGGTCCCGAAGACGGTCTCCAGCTTCTGCTCTGAGGCCTTCTCCCCCTTGCTGGCTTCCGTGAAGATCGTGTCGACCATGAGTACGTTGGAGATATCGTCCCTCTCGCCCCTCTTGTAGGCTAGGCCTTTGTCGGGGTCCACCAGGATCTCGAACTTCTCCCCCGATTGGGAGTATCTCACCAGGGTGTATCTGTCGCTCATCCTTGGAGCCTTCTACTCGAGGAACCTCTCCACCTCTGACTCGGAGAGTCTCTTGAAGGCTCGGGTTTCGGCGGGCACGACGGCGACCTTGATTATCTTAGACGATACCTCCCCGTCTGAGGCGGTCTTCACCGTGTCGACGGCTAAGGAAATCGCCTCATCCAGGGTTAGATCGTCTCTGTACTGCTCTTCGAGCAGCTTGTTCCCCTCGTCGCTCTTGCGACCGACGGCCGTAGCTCTGTATCCCCTGTAGGACCCGCTGGGATCCACCATGAAAACGCGGCTCCCGGTGGCGTCGACCCCAACCAGGATCATGCTCACGCCGTAGGGGCGTACTCCTGCGTGTTGGGTGTACACCTGGGCTTGGTCCCCAATTCTCTTCGTGAGGACCTCGATGTCTACCGGCTCTTCATAAAGCAGCCGGTTGCTCTGACAGTAGACCCTGGACTGCTCAATCAGGACCCTTGCGTCCGAGATGAGGCCCGCTACGGCGGTCCCCACATGCTCGTCCAGTTGGAAGATCTTCATGAAAAACCTGGGGTCTTCCAGCCGGCTCTCAGGGGTCTCGTTGGCGGCCAGGGCTACGCCTTCAGGGGAGGACACGCCTACTATCGGGGCGCCTCTCTTCACAAGCTCCAGGGCGTACTCGACCTGGTAGAGGCGGCCCTCTGGGGAAAATATGGTGATCGCACGGTCGTAGGCTCGCGGCATAAACAAATCCGAGTCCTCCTGTCTCCTCTCAGTCGATGTTTCGAGATGTTACCTCATTATATCTATTTAAATCATGTTATTCAAGATATTCCAATGTTTATCTAAAGGTTGATCGTTTTTTACACTGTCTGTATATACACGTTAGTAATATTATTAGAATGTAAAAAAGGAATTGGGTAAAGGGGTCACTAATCTTTCATGCGTTTATTTAGACCCAAGATAGCGGCGATCTGCCCCTCGTGATGGAGAATCTCAGAGACTAAGAAGGTCACGTAGAACTTACGAGACTTTATCCCCATGAACAACTCCATTTCTTCAGCCAGGAACTCATCGGAAGTTTCGGCCAGGGTGGTTAGGAGTTTCTCCTTGCCCTTCTCTAAATCGGATTTTATCTTCTCGAGGGAGTAGGCTGGGTTCCCGACATAATCATCGGGCCAGCCCTCAGGTTTGTACTTCAGGTTTCCCTTCAGAAGCCCAGGCATATATACATGGATTTCCTGCGAGAGGTGGGTGAGTATCCGTCGGATTGTGTTTGCCTCTGCGCAGGATTTCCAGTCAAGCTGATCCTCGGTGAGATCCTTGGTGGCTCTATCGAGTCGAAGGAACCCAATTTGGGCGAATTTTTTGATAGATTTACCTTTCTTTGCCATATCAGCACGATACAACATTGGAGATTGATAAATTTTTTCCCCAACATCAACTAATGCCTTCATTCCCTGACTCTAGTCAAAATTAGTTTTTCATGTCAAGGGAATAACCTAAACGTGTTCCAGTTTTTATGTTTAAATCCGCTAACTGAGATCATCACCCATGGCGCTGACAGACATTCCAATTAGGAGCGAGCATGAGATATCAATCTTTATGAGATTTAAAATTGGATTTGGCGCCCTGGCCGGGATTTGAACCCGGGATCGCCCGGGTGACAGCCGGGCATACTGGACCTGACTATACTACCAGGGCGAATTCGAAATACAGGAAACTCATGGATCAAATAAACGTTGCGTTGGAGAATGTTGGATCTATTCGAGGCTCACTTGTGCTCCTTAGCGATGATCATCGTAGCCGTCAGGAAGATGTTTGGCAGGGCTCTCAGCTGCCTCGTTATGAACTCATCGAGGTGGTTCATGTCCTTCGCCTTCACCTTCAGTATGGCGTCGTACTCGCCATAGATGGTTGCGACCTTCTCAACCTCATCATACTCGACGAGCTCCTGGCAGACCTCGTCCTCAGTACCGGTGCTCACATTCACCAATATGTAGGCTTTAACCGTCATGATGCCTCGTCCTATCGATGGATACAAAATTTAAATGTGTTCCGCGTCTTGCGTCAATGAATCAAGGTATCCGGCGAGGAACCGGCCCCGCTCCGTGAGGCGGACAGGTATGCCCTTGTTGTCCTTGTCGCCGGCCTTGATCAGCCCCGCCTCCCTTAGGCCGCGGAGATTCCACCTTGTGGTGGACTTCGGAACTCCCATATCCATGGAGAGGCGGTCGATCAGAACCGTGTAGATTGTCTCCTCCCGATAGTTCTCTGCGAGCCATCGGAGAATGACCCTCTGCTTCCCCGTGAGTCCGTTCGAAGAAGCTTCCATGAGGGCCTGCCTTATTGTGTGATACTCCTTGTAGTGGAGTATCAGGGACTCCCTCAAGGCCTCCAGAGTTCTGATAATCCTCTGGTAGGAGGATGTGTTCTTCTTCCCCTTCCAGCTTAAGGTCAGCTCTGTTCTCAGGTTCTCTGCAGCGGTCATAATGTTCTTTAACTCTGGTGGGGGGTAGAATTCATGTTTATCCAGGGAGGAAATACTCACCTTTCACAGTTATCACCCCAAGACAGGTTCATTAACCAACTTTGGATTTAAAACCCTTTCTAGTCCTTTACTATTTTTAGGGGTTCTGCCAGCTTCAACCAGCACTTGTTTATCAAGTAGGAGATGCTTTTTCTTTGTCTCACAGAGCTGTCCGATGAGAAAAAAATTTAGGTTGTCAATTTCGTTTCAAGCTCTTCGACGTTTGGGAAGACTTCCTTCAGTTTGGATTGTATCGTCCTTGTAACGTAGACCGAGAAATCTTCTTTATTCATCTTCGGGTAGTAGACTCTCTGGTAACCACCCTTGCCAGTCCTCTCCTCGTATGTCAGCACACCCTCCTCGACTTGATCGTTGAGGAAAAAGATGACTGAGGCCCTGGACTTCTTCTCGGGGCTCTTCTGCAGGTATCTGTATGCCTGCCCCGAGTTCACGCCGATCCTGTTCTTCTCGTTGAGCTCCCAGATCCACTCCAGCAGCAGCGCCTGATAGGGCTTGAACAGCGTGTGGAGGCCTTCTTTGTCCGTGTCGAACCTCATTTCGGGGGCTGATATAATTACTCATAAATAAAGGTTACCGACGAATAATTGATATTTATATAAAAATCAGTAGATTAATGCGGTACAACTTAGATTTCATTTCAACATGTACTCAAACTTAATTCTTATTCCGCTGACGCAAAGCCAAGATCTGTTAAAAAGGAGAGAGTAGAGCACTAGCGTGTCCTAGTCCACTCTCTTCCCAGGGCCTCTCTGGCGATGACGATCTTCTGGATGTTGGCCGCTCCCTCGGCGCCGATGCAGTAGCTCATGACGCCCCTGATCCCCATCTCTAGGGGGCACTCCTTCGTGTAGCCGTAGGCTCCCATCCAGAGCATCGTCCGACGGAATGTGTCCAAGGCGTGGTGGGGCGCCAGATACTTGCACATGGAGATGTACTTGGCTACCTCTAGAGCGGAGAAGGTCTCGTGCTGGTACTTCTGGTCCATCATCCACGCCGTCTTGTAGATGAGAGACTTGATCGCCTCGTGGTGGGCCGTCATGTCGGCGAGGTCGAATTGGATCCCCTGGTACTTGGCGAGGGGCTGCCCGAAGGCCTGCCTCTCCTTGATGTTGTCAATTCCGATCTTCATGGCTCTCTCCGATGCGCCTACGCAGCTGGCTGAGACGAGCACCCTGGCGGCGTCGAAGCCCTCCATGGTGAGATAAAAGCCCCGACCCGTCTCCCCCAGCTGGTACTCGTCGGGGATCTCTACGTCGGTCATCATGAACCCGCCTGTGCTGATGGCCATCCTGCCGTAGTTGTCAAACCGCCTGGTCACCTCGACTCCCGGAGTGTCGAAGGGGAGGTAGATGGCCGTCATCCCCCTGTGGCCCTTGGATCTGTCGCTGTATCCCGTGACGAAGTAGCCACCGCCCATCTCCTGGCACTCAGCGGTCCCGCTTATGTACGTCTTCTCGCCGTTCAAGATCCAGTGGCCATCTCCTCGGGTGAGAGTCGTCTTGAAGCCGGCGACATCTGAGCCTCCGCCAGGCTCGGTCACGCCGATGCCAATGAAGGCCTCTCCCCTCGCCGCTTTCCTCAGGCAGATGTCACGAACAACATCTGTGCAGTACTTGTCCACGACATACCCCCAGCTGGCCTGGACGAGGAAGAAGACGGGGAGAGCGACCGAGATGTCGGCGTAACCGAGCTCCTCAGCCGCTATGGTCGTAGTGACCCAGTCGGCTTCTGCGCCACCGTGCTCCTCGGGGAGGGTCATGCAGAGGAGGCCGAGGTCGCCCAGCCCTTTGATAATGTCCTTCCCAAGCTCGTGCTTCTCGTCGTTCTCCCGTACCCGCTCCATGGGTAGGTTCCTGGTTAGCCATTCCTTGATTGCCTCGCGGAAGAGTTCCTGTTCCTCAGAGAATGAGAAATCGATCATAGGTTCACCTTTCTCGGTAATACGGTCGATTTACTTTATTAAAGGTCTTATAGGAATCGGAGTCGAACGCGAGGAATACATGAATTTCTTGAAGATCCCTTACATGGCAACAGTTTATACCTGAAAAAACGGAGTTCTCCATGTGAACCAGATGTACAAGATCATGGTTCTGGGCTGCGGCCTCATGGGGCCCACCATCGCAAGGGACTGCGCCGAGAGCGAGTCCGTCTCCAAGGTGCTGGCCCGCGACATCGACGAGGAGAAGCTCAGGAATGCCAAGGAGTTTGTCTCGAGCCCCAAACTCAAGACGGCGAGGTTAAACATAGCGGATCACGATGCCCTCGTGAAGAAGATGAGGGGCTTCGATGTCGTGGTCAACGCCACGGCGGCAAGGTTCAGCATGGGAGTCCTCGAGGCGGCCATGGAGGCGGGGGTGGACGTCGTGGACCTCTCGGGGGGCAGCTATCCCTTGGATGGTGAGCTCTACGGGAGGGTGGAGGAGGCGGGAATCACTGCGATACCCGGTTGCGGTGTGGATCCGGGCCTCATCGATATCCTCTCCGGCTACGGGATTGACCTTATGGACGAGGTGGACGGCGTCTACTTCGCCTGTGGCGGCCTCCCCATGGACCCGAAGCCCCCTCTGGACTACAAGATCGTCTTCGGGGGCAGGAGGATGCCCATCAGACCCGGGAAAGTCCCCGTCATTCTTGACGGCGAGAGGGTGCAGGTCGATCGATACGACGACCTCGAGCCCGTCTTCATCGAGGGGCTGAAGGACATGGAGGCCTTCTACGACGGGTTTCCCTCATCTCTCCTGAAGCTGTGCGAGGAGAGGGAGGTAAAGACATTCAAGGGGAAGACCATCAGATACGTGGGCTTCGTGGACAAGCTGATTTTCCTCTTGGACCTCGGGGTGATTGGGAGCGAGCCCGTGACATATGAGGAGAGGGAGATCGTGCCCCTCGACTTCTTCCAGGAGCTTGTCTATCCCGTTGTCCGGTTCGACGAGGCGGAGGGCGACAGGGACATCACTGTCCTCCTAGTCAGGGTTGAGGGTCAGAAGAGCGGCTCAGAGATGATTGTAACATACGAGATGGTCGACTACTATGATGAGGAGAAGGGGATCACGTCGATGGCCAAAACAACAGGTTATACGGCCTCAATCATCGCCCGGATACTGGCGAGGGGCGACATCCCAGAAAAGGGAATCCAGTGGCCCGTCAGGATCATCAAGGGTGAGCTGTTCGAGGAGCTGATGTCAAGCCTCAAGGAGAGAGGCGTCGAGGTCACAGAGAACATCCTTAAAACCACGGAGCTCTGATCGCTACTGTCATATACGTTGTGAATTTACCTGGGAGCGGTGGAACATTGGGTTTCTGGCCTGAAGGCTACAGATGCTGCGTAAACATCACATTCGACTACGACTCGAACAGCGCCCTGATCCGGAGGGCTCTCCTGGACATCGTCGCCCAGAGTCGGGGAAGGTTCGCTCCAAACGTGGCCATTCCCAGGATTCTGGATCTCCTCGATACGCATGAGATAAAGGCGACGTTCTTCACGCCGGGGTGGACGATCGATAACTTCACCGAGTCCGTTGAGGAGATCCTGAGCAGGGGCCACGAGTTGGGAGCCCACGGCTACTTCCATGAGAGATTGACGGATCTGTCTAAGGAGATGGAGGAGACCGTCTTCGAGAGGTCGATGGCGTCGTTCGAGAGGATAGACGTCAAACCTGAGGGGTTTAGGGCTCCTTACTGGCTGATAAGCGATAGGACTATCAAGCTCGTTCAGCGGCTGGGCTTCAAGTACGACAGCAACTTCATGGACAACGACATGCCCTACATGTTGGTCTGGAGGGGCGTGGACACGGGCCTCGTTGAGCTCCCTGTGGAGTGGATGCTGGACGATTGGCCCCAGTTCGAGACCCATCGCAGAGACCCTCAGACCGCTTACGATGTTTGGAAACCGGAGTTTGAAGGGATCTACGAGCTGGGAAGGTATTTCGGCCTCACATGCCATCCCCAGGCCATCGGGCGTATAAGCCGGCTGAAGATGCTGGATAGATTCATCACTGAGATGAAGGAGAAGGTTGATGTCTGGTTCGCCACCTGCAAGGAGGTGGCTGACTGGGCCAGGGAGAAGCTGACCTAGACTCCCAGTCTCTCCTTTAGCCGTGAGACAAGCAGCGGGAGGGCCTCGCCCGAGGGTGCCCTGATGCAGACATCGCATATGTAGCTGAGCTCAGAGGGCAGGGGGTTCACCTCCACAAGGGTCCCGCCCTTCCTCTTCACAGTGTAGGGAAGATTGGCGGCGGGAACCACCACACCGGATGTTCCTACGACCAGCATGCAGTCCGAGCGCTCTGTCTCCTCGAAGCAGCCCCTCAGGACATCTATGGGTATCGGCTCGCCGAACATCACTGTATCCCCCTTCATGACACCCTCACAACTGGGGCACCTTGGCGGGAGAACGGACAGGTCGAAACCCTCCCTCGGAAACTTGGTGTTGCACACAGTACACCTCAGCTTATTGGAGTTACCGTGGATCTCGATGACGTTGACGCTGCCGGCCTCGACGTGGAGGTTGTCGATGTTCTGGGTGATCAACGCCTTGAGGAGCCCCATCCTCTCCATCTCGGCCAGGGCTACGTGGCCTGGGTTGGGTGCCGCCTCTGCGAGGGACCTCCTCAATCCTCTCCTCCTCTGAGGGTCCATCCTCCTCTCCC
>CP070640.1:757421-764190 GCA_020354065.1 Candidatus Bathyarchaeota archaeon | reverse complement strand
CTTGCTCCTGTAGTGCCACCTGAGCATCTTGACGGGGAGGCCGATGGACATGCACTCATCTAGGACGCTGTCGAAGACATCGAACTCGTAGGCGTCCTCGTCCCAGTCGAAGTCCTCGTCGATGACGTATTGGAAGAAGGGGGTCGGCGGGAGCTGCTTCGGGTCACCCGCGACCACCAGGGTGTCCCCCCTGTAGATGGAGCCCACCGCGTCCTCACTGTAGATCTGGGAGGCCTCGTCGAAGACCACCAGATCGAAGTGGAGCCCCCCGGGGATGAGGAACTGGCTCACGCTGATGGGGCTCATCATCATGCAGGGCTTGAGCCGCCTGACGAGGTTCGGAATCCTCTCGAAGAGGTGCCTTAGGGGCATGTGCCGCCTCTTCTTGGCCGCCTCCCTCATGAGGATGGTGATCTCCGAGTCCGGGGCCTGGACGAAGACCCCACGGGGCTTCTGCTCGTTGGCGATCTCGATGACCCTCTGGGCCGAGAGACGGATGAACTTCCTGTCCAGCTCCTTGAAGTCCGCGATCAGCTGCTCGTGGTCCTGCCCACGGAAAGCCTTGAGGGTCGGATCCTCCTCGAAGACCTGATCGAGGAGCCCCTGGTACACCGCCTTCTGGAAGATCCCCACGAGCCGGGTCCTGTTATAGCCCTGGGTAATCAGCCTGTCCAGGAATCCTCCAAGCTCCGCCTCCCTGAGCTCCTTCTCGAGCCCCTTGAAGTCCACCCAGGTCTGGAGATCGTCGATCCTCGCCTGGAGCCGGAATAACTGGTTCCTCATGTCGCTTAAGACGAGGCCCTGCCTCGGCTCGGGATAGAGGGGCGCTTCGAAGCGATCGTCGAGGGCGTCTAGGGCCCCTGATATCTTCTCCCATCTCTCTGCTATCCTAGGGTCTTGGGGTAGAGGGAGCCCACCCTCAGAGACTGTTCGCTTCAGAGCGGCTTGAACACCGCTGGGCAGGGCCCTGATGAGCCTCCTGGTCCAGCTGATGGCACTCAGGACCCCATCCCAGTCCGTCCTGAGGCCGGTGTAGAGCTGCCCGAAGGACGCTTTAAGCTCCTCTGAGCGTCGCTCCACCTCGTCCTCGAACCCCTGAAGACCCTCAGCTGTCCTGAGGTCGGCTATCAGCCCTTCTAATGATTGAGGATGATCGGAGATTCGGGTGACCAAAGCCTCTGCGCTGACTCTCGACAGCTGTGAGAGCCTGTCCTGCAGATCGTTCGCCCAATCCTCAAGCTCCTTCAGAGAGCTCTTCTGCATGGAGCGCCCTGAGGTGGGGAGCCGCCTGTACGGTGCGAGCCCTTTGAGTCTCCTCGTCACGGTCCTCCAGCTCGTTAGGGAGCCGCTTAGCCTGCTGCTCACTGTGTTGAGCTCTCCGCCTGGTTGGGTGCCTGCACAGAGGTTGTCTCTCAGGGCTTTTGGCGAGCGGGCTCTTCCTACTATCCGGATCGCCTTGGCTGCGACCTGGAGAGCCTTTTCGGCTCCAGCGAAGTCAGCCTCCTCGCCGTGGTGATAGATCCCTAGGGCTCTCCGCGCCGAGGGCCTGTTAGACTCCAAACTCGCTTCGAGGGTCTTGAGTTCTCTCGCGTTCCTCAGATCCTCGAGAACGGTCTCGGGGACGATGCCTCTCTTGTTGACCCTAGAGATGTCGCCTTTTAACCGATAGTGGGTTGGCCTCAGGAACCGAAATAGGGAGCTTCCCGGCCCCTCGTACCACTCCACCATCCCGTCGAGGTTAAGGGAGAGGAGTTCCTCGCCGTAGTCTTCGAGCTTCTCCCTGAGCTCATCCCGATGAGCGTGATCTCTCTTCAGTTCCTCGAGGAGTTCCCTCGTCTCTTCGAGGGTCTTCTTGTCCAGCCAAGCCCGCATGGGCCGGACCTCTCCCTGGCAGAGGCGGGCGAGTTCCGAGAGCTGGTTTATCCTCTCGAGAGCTTGGACCTCCCCTTTTACGCCGAGGATCTTTCCTATTCTCTCGGCGTCCTCCCTCCAAGCCTGGAGGCTTGCTGGGAGGCTGGTGAGGTAGTCTCTTAGCTCACTCATCTGCCTGAGGAGGCCGCCATCCCCTTTGGAGATCGGCGCGAGGAGCTCCTTCGCATTGTTCCAGGCCCTTTCGACCCGCGCGGCCGAGCCTGGCGGGAGGACGAGGAACCTGCTGTCGTATGCCTTCCCCAGCTCTCGGACGGTGGACCAATAGCTCTCCCATTCCTTCCGGTTGGCCTCCGCCTGGTTCTGGAGCTTTCTGAGGTCTGCGTCCTCGAGCCAGCTCATCGGGGGCCTGGGAGTGGCTGAGATGATCTCAGCGAGCCTCTGCAGGCGCTCGTAATCGTCTATTGTCCGTGGGGTCTGGAGCCCCAGGGACTGGGCGTAGTTTTCGGCTCCCTCCTTCAGGTTCTCGATAATGCCTTGCGTGCTGTCCAAGAGGTGGATCCAGCCGGAACGGGTCTCGGGGGTGAACCTCTCTTCCGCGCAGCCCCGCCAGGGGAAGGCGTCCCCTTCCTCAACGACCGCCCAGGCGTTTGAGAGCCTTCGGATCGTGTCCTCCAGATCCAGGAGCTTCCTCTGGTGCAGCGTTTTGAAGTGAGAGTATTCGGAGGGGACGAAAGAGGTCTCCTCGAGGCCGGTGAGACGCCCGAAGAGCTGGTGAGGTGTCATGTTGATGGGGCTGCGCCTGGTGTGGAGGGCCTCGACGTACCCGTTGAGCTGATCACGCCGGTCCACCAGCCTCTCCAGCTCCTCGTCTGTGAGGGCTCCCCTGGCCTTCAAGTGCTCGCTGAGGGATCTGCTCAGTTCGGCCACCACCTCCCTCTTGTTGGCCTTGTGGCTGTGTAGCTCCAGGCAGTAATCGTCCAGGTTCTTGGCCTTGAGGCGACTGTAGACCACCTCGAGGGCGGCCATTTTTTCGCTCACGAAAAGGATGCTCCTGCCGGCGGCGATGAACTCCGCGATCATGTTGGCGATGGTCTGGCTCTTTCCGGTGCCCGGGGGGCCGTGCATGACGAAGGACTGGCCGTTGAGGGCGTACTGGATGCAGAGCTGCTGGCTGCTGTCGGCGTCCAGAACTTGGAAGGTCCCCTTGGGGTCGAGGCTGTCCAGCTCCTCTTCGCTGGGGAGGGGGGCCTCGGCTATGGGTGGAGGAGCGACGCCCGCCAGGGCTGCGATCGTGGGGTGCTCCACGATCCTCTCCAGGTTGTCTGTGAGGTCCTGGTACATGACCAGCTTGTAGAAGCTGAAGAGCCCCATCTGGACCGTCGGTTCCACGCTCCATCCCATCTCTGTCAGGGCCTCCTCGACCTCCCTGAGGTAGTCGGAGATCCTGTGCTCCTCAAAGTCGGGGAGAGGGGGGAGCTCGATCTGGTGGTCGTACTGGAGCTTGAGCCTGAGGGCCGGGTTGAGGATCGCCTCCTCCTCTACTGCGGGGACCCGGATCCTGTAGGGGTCCCGGGAGGACTTCCTGGTGAGCTCTACCGGGGTGAGGACGACGGGGGATTTGAGGGGCATGTTTATACCCGTCTCCCTCCAGTCCACCATGCCGAAGGTCATGTAGAGGATCCGGACTCCCCGCTCCCTGTACTCGCTGGTCGAACGCCTCGCCAGGTTCCTCAGGATCCTCTCCAGCTGGCGGGAGTCGACCTGTGATGGGACGAGCTGGGTCTTCCTCGGTCGTCTGGAGGCGCGCCTCCATGCTCCCTGGAGTTCGTCCTCATCGGGGGGGCTCCAGATCTCCCAATACCTGTCCTGGACGACGAGCCTCTCGAAGACTGCGTCTATCCCCGGCCTCTCGAATTCGACGGTGGAGCTCCGGGTGGGCCTGAAGTTGACGAGGCGGTTCCGTCTACTCAGGTCTATGAGCTTGTTCTTCCAGTCCTGCACCTTACGCAGGACCCTGGCCAGGGAAGCCGAATCCATTGATAATTGTCCTCCTCTCATGAGATTAGTGGCGATTCCTCCGAATAAGTTTATTTCCTGCCTCCTTCGAGAGAGATGGATAAATCACACGGATGACCGTGGAAAAAACTCTTGATGAGAGTGTTAGACTGGATTTTAGATAGAAAAATGAACTCTCGCGGGGTTTTACGGCTTCTATCACGCCCCCATGGTGAAGTGCTCCCAGCCCCTCATCTCGATAGGCATTTCGGCCCCGTTCTCCACCAGAAGTATGCTCTTGTCAGCCGTCACCGCCCCCAGCTCTAGGAGCTCGCAGCCTACGGCACCCAGGGCCTCCCTGGCGTCCTCCAGCTTACCGGGATCGACGGTGAACACGAGCTCGTACTCCTCCCCCCCGTAGAGGATGAGATCGGTTTTTCTGAGGTCATGGAACTCGGCGAAGGCCTCCACCTCCGGAGTCGCCGGCAGTCTCTCCACCCTGAAGCCTACGCCGCTACTCCTGGAGAGGTCGTACAGGCTGATGGCAAGCCCATCGCTGGAGTCTATGGAGGCGGTCATGCAGCCGGCCCCTGCGAGGGCTATCCCTTCCACCACCCTGGCCCTAGGGTTGTAGACTGACTCGACCAGGGTGTCGCGGAGCCCCTCAGGCGCCTCGTATCCTTCCAACAGGATCTTGAGGGCCGCTGCGGTGAGGCCGAAGGGGCCCGTGGTGGAGAGGATGTCGCCAGGGTGGGCTCCCTCCCTCTTGATGATCGCGTCCTCTCGGGCGACTCCGAGGGCCACGCCGCTGATGATGACGTCTGTGGATTCGTTGGTGTCGCCGCCTATGACGTAGCCGCCGTACTCCCGGGCGCCCGCCTCGAAGCCCCGAGCCATCTCCTCGACGGCCTCCACATCGAAGTCTCGGGGGACGCCGAGGGAGGAGAGGAAGGCCTGGGGCTGGACTCCCTTGGCTCCGAGGTCGCTGAAGTTCATCACCACCGCCTTCCTCGCGGCCTGGAACGGGGTCATGCCGCGGGGGACGTCGGTCTCCCAGACGAGCATGTCGGCGTTGATGATTGCTGCCCTGCCGTCCCCGAGGCTGATGGCCATGACGTCGTCCCAGAAGGACACGGGCATGCCCGGCATCGGGGTGATCTGCCGGAGCATGAGCTCGATGAGGGCCCTCTCTCCCACCTCTCCCGCGGTCGTCACTCCTGGCTCACCGTTGAGTCTTTGATGGTGCTTCCATAAAACGTTTGCAAGGTTTTGGAAAACATCTTATACGATCGTTTTATTCTAAATTGGATTGCGTTCCGTGGGGTATGGGATGAAGATACTTGAGGATATCAGGGTCCTGGACCTCTCCCACGTCTGGTTCGGCCCTTGGTGCACCATGATGCTGGCCGACATGGGGGCGGAGGTCATCAGGGTGGAGCCGCCCTGGGGGGCGATCGACAGGCTCGGGGAAGGGGCTCTGTTCGGCGGGGCCAGCTACACCTTCCATCACCTAAATCTGAATAAGAAGGATCTGACGCTCAACCTGAAGGACTCTCGGGGGCTCGGGATCTTCAAGGAGCTGGTGAGGAGGTCGGATGTGGTGGTGCAGAATTTCAGGCCTGGCACGATGGAGAGGCTGGGCCTCGGCTACGACGTTCTCAGGGAGCTCAACCCGGGGATAATATACGCCGCTCTTTCGGGTTATGGTCAGGATGGTCCCTACTCTCAGCGGAGGGCGTACGCGATGAACGCGGAGGCGATGAGTGGCCACACGAGGCTGACGGGGGACAGGAACGACCCGGAGGGCCCGCCTTTGGAGATTGCCCAGGCCTACGGGGACATGGGTCCGGGCACCATGGCGGCGATGGCCATCATAGCCGCCTTGAGGTACAGGGATAGGACGGGTGTGGGGCAGATGATCGATGTGGCCCAGCTGGATTGCATGGTCGCTTATAACACGGCGGTCACGGGGTACACCCTCTCCGGGATGACGCCGGTGGAGCTCAGGAGGAGGTACCCGATGAGCAGGGGGGTCGGAGGCCTCTTCCGGACGAAGGACGGTGGCTGGATCAGGCTCTCCGTCTACTCGCCAAACGTCGTCGACGCGCTTTTTGAGCTTCTGGGTGTGGAGGAGATCACGAGGGAGGAGGCTCAGGAGGTGATCGCCGGGATGACCAGGGATGAGGCCGTGGACTTCTTCCTGGGGGCGAACCTCCCGGTGGCGCCCGTCTACCACATGGACGAGGTCGTGGCTGACCCTCACCTGGAGGCGCGAGGCATGTTCGTGGAGGTGGAGCACCCCCTGGCTGGGAGAGTGAGGGTGCCGAACTTCCCTGTGAGGTTCTCGGAGACCCCTGCGGAGATCAGGACTGCCGCCCCCGTCCTGGGGCAGGACAGCGGGGAGATACTGATGGGTGTCCTCGGGCTGTCCGTGGAGGAGGACGACGGGCTGGTGAGAGCCGGGGTCACCTCTCTGGCCTGAGGTAATGTTTTTTACTCGGGCTTGTCCCAGTGGAGTGTGGTGGTGTCGGTGTTCATCCTTCCTGGTCTCGGTGTTCTGGTGGGGTTGTTCGTTCTCCTGGTGGTGGGGGCGGTGTTGACCCTGATTGCTGGGCTTTTGATCCTGCTGCTGCCCGCGGCCATCCTGGCCTTCTTCATAATGATGGCTACGGGTAGCCTGCTCCTGGGTGGGGCTGCGTTCTTCCTGTTCGGAGTCTTTGCGGTGTTCAGGAGGATCTTCTGGGGTCCTCGTTGACCGTATTTCTTAATAAAGCTGGTTTGTTCTCTAGGAGTTGGCTGTGCCCCGGTAGCTCAGATGGTCAGAGCGGCAGCCTCGTAAGTTGTTGGCCGCGGGTTCGAATCCCGCCCGGGGCTCCACTCGCGCACGATGCCATTTCGACTT
>CP070640.1:720042-757321 GCA_020354065.1 Candidatus Bathyarchaeota archaeon | reverse complement strand
GCATGAGGCATTTCAGGGTGTCGCAGTGGGTGTCCACCACCACTGCCTCCTCGTGAAGCTTGAGAACGCGCTCCTCCAAGATGGATCCCTGATATATGGGCTATCGATGAAAAATATTGTTTTTATGCCGGCTCTTGATGGGGCTGCTGCCCCGCACGCGTAGCCGCGGGGCTTTCAGAATCGGGGGGGATCACTCGTATTCGAGAGTGCCCAAGCCGCCTATATCACGAAGCGGACGCCTTGCTGGTCGTCGGCCCTCTGCTTGGCAAGGCCCTTCCTGGTGCCCTTGTCGGTGACGTCTATGTCGTAAGAGATGAACTGCTCCACCATGCCGGTGACGGTCTTCGCCATCTCTTCCAGCTCTTCCCTGGTGAAGTTGGACATGATCTCAGGGCTATTGACCCACTGCATCCAGCCGGCCAGGCTCTGGCCGAGAGCGCCGAAGGCGAAGCGCATGACCCGCACGAGCTCCAGCCTGTCCTGGTCGGGGCCCTCCATGAGCTGCCGGATCTGCTTCAGGGTGTTCTGGCTTCTCTGTATCCAGTTCTGGTGCATCTTGTCTCACCGCGGATAGAGGGGCGAGGTTCCTGATAAACGTCTTGGATGATTGTGGAACCCTTAAATCGGTGTTTTGGCGGGTATATTCTGAGCCGGGATCTCCTAGCCTGGTAGGGAGCTAACCCGAGTGGGGCTCAGGCCTGGAAAGCTAGTGTCCGTATGGACGCGAGGGTTCGAATCCCTCTCCCGGCGCCATAACCATAGATCAAGCATGTAGAATAAGTAAACTTAACCAAACATATAGTAAAGTTTATATTACTTTATGTTAAACAAACTTTACAGAGGTGGCAAGTTTGGACGCCAGCACGTATTGGAAATACCAGATGATCGCAACGGGCGCGATGGGGTTCCTGCTCGGCTTGGGCTTCCACCAGGACAACACAATCCTGATCATAGCCGCATTTTTGATCGGAGTATCGTCCATCGTGTACTTCAGACAAAAAGTCGAAGGACCCCTCCATGACGAGCGATCCGCCACAGTGAGCACGAAAGCCTCCGCAGCGACATTCTCAACCTTCACACTCTTATCTTTAGTAGTTTCCGCAGTCTTTTTCTACCTGGGAAACACGTCCAATCCCGAGTATCTTCAGTGGGCCTACGGCCTAGCCTTCGTCGTATGCGCCCTCATGATCCTCCGCCTGTTCTTCTGGATGTACTACACTCGAAAATACGGCGGGTAGATGCCATGGAGACCAAGCTCAAGGTGTACAGGGCCATGAAGAACATCACCCAGGAGGAGCTCGCACGGGCGATAGGCGTGACGAGACAGACGATAATAGCGATAGAGAGGAGGAACTACAACCCCTCCCTGGAGCTGGCTTTCAAGTTAGCCAGGTACTTCGAGGTCAAAATAGAGGATATTTTTATCTACGACTCAGACTAAGGGGTGGTGGCTTTGAAGGAGTATATGAAACCCGCTGTAATCTTGAAATCGGTTTCGAAGAGCTTCGGGAGTGTACAGGCCGTACGGGGCATCGACCTGGAGATCGAGGGAGGCACCGTCTACGGGCTCCTCGGGCCCAACGGCTCGGGCAAGACCACCCTCATGAAGATGGTCATAGGGCTTGAGAAGCCCGACTCGGGGAGCATCGGCGTCTACGGCCTGGACCTTAGAAGCGACCCCCTGGAGGTCAAGAGGCTCCTGGGATACGTTCCCGAGGCCCCCAGGATGTACGAGTTCCTCACGGGGATAGAGTACTTGGACTTCCTGGGCGACGTCTACGGCCTGGACCCTGCGGCAAAGAAGGAGCGGATATCCGAGTTCCTCGAGGCGTTCGAGCTGGAGGGCCGGGAGAACGAAATGATCAGCGGCTACTCCCACGGGATGAAGCAGAAGGTGGCCATCATCGGAGCCATCCTCCACAGGCCCCAGCTCCTCGTCCTCGACGAGCCCCTCAGCGGGCTGGACCCGAAGTCGGCGCGTATAGTGAAGGACCTCCTCCACAAGATGGCGGAGGACGGGGTCACCACCATATTCAGCACCCACATCCTCGACATCGCGGATGCCATCTGCGACAGGGTCTGCGTCCTCCACGAGGGGGGGAAGGTCGTGGAGGGCACCCCGGACGAGCTCCGGGAGCTCTCCAACATGCCCGGCTCGACCCTCGAGGAGGTCTTCCTCAGGCTCACCGAGGCGGAGGATGTGAGGGAGATCGTGGAAGCGCTTGTGGGCTAGGCTGATGGAGAGATGAACCCCAGGATCGCCGTGCGCCTCGCATCGATACTTGCCCTGTCCTCCGTGAGGGCCCAGAGAGCCAGGGGCTCGACACCCACAGGCTTCGCGAAGTCGCCCAAACTCAACATGTATCTCTCATTAGGAGGCTTCCCTCTGGCTGTCATCCTAACCTACGGAATCGTGGGCGACATCGGCTCACTACAGATCGGCCTCTTGTACTCCCAGTTCATGATATTCCTCCCCTCCCTCATGGCCGTGCTCTCGATGATGTACAGCCTCATGTTCGAGTTCAGCCAGTCCTCCAGCGCCGCCTCCACCGACCTGATCAACTGGCTCCCCATCGGCGCCGAGGATTTCGTGCTAGCGTCCTCCCTCGCCTCCCTCTACTTCATCTCCCCGATAGTTTCGATCATCCTCGGGGTCTCCCTGGGCCTCGCGGCGCACACGGGCTTTTTTACCCTCTGGGTTTTCAGCGCAGTACTCGGCCTCGTAGGCTGCTTCATAGGAGCCTTCATCCTCGAGGTAGCTAGAGCCCTCTTGAACAGGGCTGCCTCGGCTCTCTCCGGTAGGGCTGGCCGTTCGGCCCTGATAGCCCGAACCTTGACGAGCATCGTCTTGATCGTTGTGATCACCCTATTGTTTAACACGGGTATCCTCCTGAGGATCGTCGGATGGTTCGCAGGCAGCATCGCCGGGGCATGGTTCGTGCCGATCATCTGGCCCTCCTTGGCCATCATCAACAGCCTTTACGGGAACGTCGCTGGGGCGGTGTTGTACACGGTGCTCAGCCTCGCCTTGACCCTGACATTCTTCTTTGCTGCTGTGACGGCCAGGGTCAGGTACTGGGTCCCAACCCCCTTCTCCGTCAAGCTGGGCCCTATGAGGGCGTATGCGCCAAGGAGGGGACTCATCGGGATGCTAGGCTTCACAACAGCGGAGACGGCAATGATAAGGAAGGATCTACGCTCCCTGGTCCGCAGGAGGGAGATGGTCAGCATGATCGCGATACCCGTGATGATGGTCCTGATGGCAGTTATCCAGAGTGGGCCCAACGTCCTGTGGGACCCCGCGGCCAGCACGGGTGCGAAGACGTCTTTCATCATACAGATAGGGTTCGGAATGCTGTTCCTGACCTTCTACCTGGCCCTCTCAGGCATCGGCCAGGAGGGGGGCATGATGGACGCCCTGGTGGCGGCTCCATTGGGATCACGGCAGATCGTGAGGGCGAAGATAGCCGCGGCGGTGCTGCCCTCCATCCCCGGGGGCCTCGTGTTGCTGTCCCTGGTAGCGGTTTTCGTTCAGCCGGGTTGGGAGGTCTTGTTGACAGCGACCGCCGTGGGTTTTTCCGTCCTGCTGGAGGTAGCGATAGTGGGCCTGGCGGTAGGAGCACGTTACCCCGACTTCAGTGAGATCCCGAGGGCCCGTTTCATCAGCCGAGAAGGAGCTTTAATCGGGATGCTTGTTGAAGGGGTCTGTTCAATTGCCACTCTATTACCAATAATCCTGATGGCTTATATTGGCGTGATCCGCTCGGGTCTACCCGTGGCAGCCGTCCTCTCCATAGCAATCGCAACCGTGATCTGCTACATGGGCTATCGGGCTTGCCTGTCAGCTGTACGACAGCTAACCATGGAAGCAGCCGTCTGAGGCGTGTTATGCCAGCTGAATGAGCGTGGACGCAAAGGTTCGAATCCCACCCCCGACGCCAATTGTAGCGAAATCCAAGACCCTCTGGATTATGAGCGATTTCCAGGCGCGTGATTATTAAGAACCTCGTAATGAAAGAGGGAATATAGTTGCATTGTAAAATGGACATAACGGTAGAGCAGGCACAATCCTGGGGAGACTACGAGAAAGACTGGATAAAAGGCATGGAACACCTGCACTGGTTCAAGGAGCATAGGCCTTTCGATTACAATCGTGAAGAGGAGATCGAGGAGCTACGGAGCGACTTCAACAGACCGGGGAACGTGTTCCTCGCGGCCAGACCCGAGGACTCTCACGAGATCATGGGTGTTCTGGGGATAAAGATCCGAGGCGAGGTCGGAGACCTTAGAAGATGGGAGCCAGCAGTCTCCCCGAAATGGAGAGACTATGAAGTCGGCGAAGCCCTGACCGAAGAGGGGCTAAGCCGTCTCCGTGTGGGGGGCTTGAAGAGGGCGACTTGTAAGCTGAAGTATCCATATGACCTGCCTGAAACAGGGCTCTGGCATAGAAGTCTGTACGAGAAATGCGGGTTTGTGCAGAAAGGCCCCGAAGGAGTCCAGCTACTGGCTGACCTGAGCAGAGAAACGCCGCCCCCGTCTACCACCATTAAAATCAACATATTAGACTGTGATGCCTATTCCTTGGAGGACCTCACCCGCCTGGTTTATGGAGCCTTCGCAGCAACCCCCGAAGACAAGGCCATCCACGGAGGGAACTCCACAGTATCAGACCCTGAGGAAATACCCAGAGTCCTCGAATCCATTATGCAAAGCAGATACGGGCCCTCTCCACCTGATTGTCGTCTCGTTGCCCAGGTTGGGAACAGGCCTGCGGGCCTCATTATGGCCTTCATCCCCGAGTCCAGGTACAGGTCACCCCACGGAGTGATCGCTCCCCTCGGGGTCCTCCCCGAGTATCGGGGGAGGGGGATTGCTTACTCTCTGTTGATGGAGGTGCATGGGGCCCTCCGGAAGCATGGATGCAGGTACTCGTATGTTGGGACACCGGAGTCTAACAAGGGTGCGATAAGATTATACGAGAAGGCTGGATACAGGCCTGTTTTCAAAGTGGTTGACTTCGAGAGAGCTATTTGATGCGATCCCGGCGCCAACTCTCTTGGTAACATTATAAATCTGATCCTAATTCTGAATATTTGCATTGAGCATCAAAAAAACGATCTTGGCGTCTAAGCATTCTTCTTGAAAAGGATATTTCTTAAACATAATTCGAATAGGCACTTAAGGATGCACCGTAAGAATTGTTGGTTAATGAAAACTAAATTTAGATTCATTCCAAGAGCCCGTGCAAGGCGGTGACAATGGACAGTAAGAGGCTCTCGATAATCGCGCTCCTCCTCATCGCTGCGGCTGTGTCCATGTTCCTGCCTCAGCTGCTTGACGATAACTCAGACGAGGGAACCTCGGAGGGTCAATCAGACGAGCACCTCCTAAACCTTGAGGAGAGAAGCGTCAGGCTGACAATATTATACGATAACAATCCGTACGACGGGCGCTTGGAGACGGCGTGGGGGTTCTCCTGCCTTGTGGAGCTGGGAGACGAGACCATCCTTTTCGACACGGGAAGCGAGGGAGAGATCTTGGCAAGGAACATCGAGACATTGGGGGTCGATGTAGGGGGGATAGACTGTCTGGTCCTCTCTCACGATCACAGGGACCACACTGGTGGGATGGATGCCATCCTAGAAGCCCGCGGCAACATCACAATCTACATGCTTTACTCATTCCCGTCAATCATCAAGAACAGCGCAACGTCTACTGGAGCCACGGTCATAGAGGTAAGGGACGCCACCATCATATACGAAGGTGTGGCGACGACCGGAGCCCTCGGAACGGAGATAAGGGAACAGGCACTCATCATCAACACTCGGAACGGGCTGGTGATCCTCACTGGGTGTTCCCACCCCGGGGTCGTTGAGATCGTCGAATGCGCGAAGGAGATAACAGGAAAGGAGGTGTACCTAGTTATGGGAGGATACCACCTGGGTAGCATAGGGGACACCGGACTGTCAAGAATAGTGTCCGGGGTGATGGATCTCGGCGTAAAAAGGGTGGCTCCCACCCATTGTACCGGGGATGCGGCGAGGAGTATATTCATGGAAGCCTACGGGGAGAATTATCTCGGTGTAGGGGTAGGCTTCTCCATCGACTTCTGAGTTCTCCCCTCACTCGTCATCCTCATCCTCGGGCATGTCAAGATCAAAGTTGATCTAAGCCGGCGTTACGTACACAAATGGCAGAGGCTGTGTCCACTTGGCGTCCTTTGAGCCAAAGTTGGGCTCAAGCCCTTATCTAGACGTGAACCCCAGTGGGAACCCCTGAGACGGTAGCCATCTTATTATCTCTAAACGCCAAGTCGTAAGCGGCTGTTCTCATGTCAAGCGAAGGAGAGTTCCAAGCCGCCAGCGGAGGCCCCGAGGAGTTTTTCAAGAAGGCAACTGGCCTCAGCCTCCGGGAGCAGTACATGAAGCACCACCCCCAAGTCCTCTCCGACTTCGAGGAAGAGATGGAGAGGTACTGGGGCCGGAGGTGGAAAGCCAACACAAACGTTGGCAAGCTTAGAGTGGTCCTCCTCCACCGCCCGGGGAGGGAGTTCCTAAGCGTCGGCAAGCCCACCCCCTGGCCCCCCCACGACAGCTCTCTGGGGGCCTGGAGGATGGCCTACAAGCCCGACCTTGAAGAGCTCGTCGAGCACCACGAGAACCTCGTCGACGCCTACAAGTCCGAAGGAGTCGAGGTGGTCATCAGGAAGCCCGACCCCAACGAACCCCCCTACCAGGTTAAGGCCATCTACACCGACGACGTCTGCCACCCCGGGGTCTACGGCCAGATCATCCTCCGCATGTACGACCACATCAGAAAGGGGGAGGAGGCCCTCACCTTCCAGACCCTCGCGGAGATCGGCTGCCCCGTCGTCGGGATGATCGTAGGCAAGGGCATGGCCGAGGGGGGCCCCATCGGCTGGCTCGACGAGAAGCATGTCGTCGTAGCGGTTCACTACCCTAGGATCAACACAAGTCTTCCCGAGGTGGTGAGGGCGAACGAGTCCGGCCACGAGCAGTTCGCCAGGATCATCAAGATCCAGGACCCCGAGGTGGATGTAAGGCTCTGCCCGGGCTACGGAACCCGCCTAGGGGCGAGCCACTACACCCTGATCGACAGGCATACCTCGATTCAGGACCCTAGGGGCCTCGATCCCTACCTGGTGGACTGGATGAGGATCGAGATGGGCTGGGAGTTCATCGTGCCCCCGGACGAGGTCTGCCGAACCGTCCGTAGCCGGGACGAGCGGGCCTCTCCCATCAAGAGGGGCCCCGAGACCGGGGTCGTCCTTGAGCCCAGGAAGATTCTGGTGCCCACGGGCGCGCCCAAGGCCACGAAGTGGTTCGAGAACATCGGCGTCGAGGTCGTGGAGGTCGAGTGCCCCAGCCTGGTGGGCCCCAGGAACAGCGGCTCAATCCACTGCGCCGCCGGCTCCCTCATACGGGACCCTGAACCGAAGAGCTACTAGAGGAAACTTAAATCCTCTCCAGGCCTGGAACAAGCTCATCATAGCGAAGGCGTCGTGTTGGAGAGCAGGCTGGTACGATGAAGCCCTCCTGCTCGCCGATACGGGGAAGGATGAAAAAATGACCCCGTCTATGGGTGTACCCTCACCACTGTGAGCGGATCCCCTTTCACGACCCGGAGGAAGAAGTCGAACCGGTCGAGCTCCAGGGCTAGGTGGAAGTCCTCCTCCCTGAACTGGGGCTTGGAGGGGTCGAAGAACTTGGCCCCAGAGGGAGCCACCCTGATCCTCCTCCTCATCGCCTCGAAGTCCGGGGAGCTACCCCTGAGGCAGTCCTCTATGTACTCGGCGCAGCTCTCGTCCTCTTCGTTGGGCTCGACGCCGAAGTTCCCCATGGCGACCAGGGAGACGATCCCGGGCTGGTCCTTCCTGATGTGCTCCACGATGGCCCCTGCCATAACGAAGCTGCCGAGGAGGAGCTCGTCGGCTCCGAGGGCGTTGACCACCCCCTGGGTCCCTGCCCCTGTCGTCTGCACCACAGTCCGCCCCTTGAAGTCGACCCTGCTGACCTCGTAGGGAGAGTTACCGTAGTCGAAGCCCTCTACCTTGATGCCCCCCCGCTCGCCCATCAGGACCCAGTCCGGGTGCAGCTGCCTCAGCTCGAATGCCTCCCCAACCGTGCCCACCGGGACGATGCGACTGGCCCCGTTGGCTATGACGTGGGCCGCGGTGGTGAAGGCCCTGAAGACGTCGATGATCACCGCGAGGCCCCGGGCCTCGGCTGCTCCTGAGACTGTGCTGAGTCTTCTTATCTCCATCTTGATACCCCGGATGGAGAGATCAGTGTGTTTCCGACCCTCTTGGCCCTGCTGGATGTCATCAAAAGAAGGAGAACCGTTCAAGCCCCTTATCTCTTTGTAGCTAGGGGGCTCAGGTGGGGAGGGTGATTTTGGAGATCTCTTCCCTGAAGTTGATTTCTGCGCCTCTACCCATGGTGCTGAGGACGTCCTGGATGACGCGTCTCGCCTCGTCTACGCCGCTTGGTCGGTCCCTGCAATTTCTGAGCATGTGCCAGGCCCACTGGAGGGCCTCGGAGGCCCCGATCTGGTAGTTCAACATCCCTCCCCGCCTGGCGTTCCGGCGCCCTGGGTTAAAAGGGATGCGCAGATGTTCGCGGCTGGGAGAGAAGTGAAAGTGGGTGGATAATCCCTAAAAGGAGGATACTTCACATGGGTTATGGTGTAGTGCAGAGGGATGTTGGACATCAGGCTCATCAGGGATAGCTACAAGGCGGTCCGGGAGAACCTGGGGCGCAGGCACGACCCTGAGAAGCTGGCCCTACTGGACAGGCTCGTGGAGGACGACGCCCGGTGGCGGGAGCTGACGGGCGTGGTCAACGATCTCAGGCGTCGGAGGAACGAGATCAGCGCCGAGATCGCCAGGGTCATGAAGGAGGGCGGGGATGCGCTGTCCCTCAGGGAGGAGGCCGGGAAGATCCCGAGGCAGATCGTGGACGCCGAGACGGAGAGGGACCTCTACGGAGGCCGAGTGCGGGACGCCCTGATGCAGCTGCCGAACCTTCTCCACGAGTCGGTACCCTACGGTGTGGACGAATCCGACAACGAGGAGATCAGGAGTGTGGGGAAGCCCCCAGCCTTCGACTTCGAGCCCAAGAGCCACGCCGAGATTGCTGTTGGCTTGGGAATCATGGACCTGGAGAGGGCCGCGAAGGTCTCGGGCTCGGGCTTCTACTACCTCAAGAACGAGCTGGCCTTGCTCGACTACTCGATCATGCGTTACGCCATCGACCATTTGATGGGGAAGGGCTTCGTCCTCGTTGAGCCCCCGTACATGCTCCGCAGGAAGCCCTACGAGGGGGTGACGGACCTGGGGGACTTCGAGGACGTGATGTACAAGGTTGAGGGCGAGGACCTGTACCTCATCGCGACCAGCGAGCACGCCATGGGGGCGATGTTCATGGACGAGGTTCTGAACGCCGAGGGCCTTCCCATCCGCTTCTGCGGCGTCAGCCCCTGCTTCAGGAAGGAGATCGGTACCCACGGGAAGTACACGAAGGGGCTGTTCAGGGTCCACCGTTTCAACAAGGTGGAGCAGTTCATCTTCAGCCTCCCCGAGCAGAGCTGGGGGCTCCACGAGGAGCTGCAGAGGAACTGCGAGGAACTCTACCAGGAGCTGGGGATCTACTACAGGGTTGTGAACGTCTGCACCGGGGACATCGGGAGCATCGCCTCGAAGAAATACGACGTCGAGATATGGATGGCTGACGGGGAGTTCCGGGAGGTCGGGTCGAACAGCAATTGCACCGACTACCAGGCCCGGAGGCTGAACATCAGGTACAGGATGAAGGAGGGGCAGGCCCCCGTAGGCTTCGTCCACACCCTGAACAACACGGCCCTGGCGACGAGCCGGACGATGGTCGCGATCCTTGAGCAGTACCAGCAGGAGGACGGCTCCGTGGTGGTTCCCGAAGCCCTCCGGCCCTACATGAACGGGATCGAGGTTATCAAGGGCGCCCTCAACCCCCTGATAAACTGACCTCTCTTTATGCCAGCGTATTCTTGAGATGTTTTTTCTATGCCATAAGCCTAAGCGATAAAGGTTCGTGCAAGGAGCTTCAAGATTAGGCATTAAGACCTACGCGCACGAGAAATACGATGATCGGTTGGGCTCGCGCGCGTTTCAGGAGTTGGGGTCTGAGGCTTTAGTCAAGCTCGGTCTGGTCGTCTATGCTGTTATACCTCTGATAGTTTGAGGATTCTCCGGGCCTCGTCAGGAGTAGCAACACCCCTCCCGTACTCGTTGGCGATGCGGACTATGCGCTCCACGAACTGGCTGTTCCTCTTGACGAGCTCCCCTCTGCGATAGTAAATGTTGTCCTCCATGCCCACCCGGATGTGCCCCCCCATAGCGAGAGCCATCATGGAGATGGGGAGGTGGGCGCGGCCGATGCCGATCACCGACCAGGCGGCGTCTGGGGGGAGCATCTCCTGCAGATGGAGGAGGGCCTTAGGGGTGCCTGGGGCGCCCCATGGTGTCCCTAGGACGAACTGGAAGAATAGGGGGTCTTCGAGGAGGTCCTGATCCCGCATGCGGAGGCAGGTGGTCATCATCCCGGTGTCGAAGATCTCCAGCTCCGGCTTGACCCCCTTCTCCTTCAACCTCAGGGCCGCCGTCTCAATGAACTCCGGGGTATTGATGAAGGGCTGTCCGCCGAGGAGGATGGTGCCGGCGTCGAGGGAGGCGAGCTCGGGCTGGAGGTCGAGGACCCGGAGGCGCTCCTCTGTCGGCAGGTTGAGGCCGGGGATGCCGCTGGTTGTGAGGCAGAGGATGAGGTCCGTTTCCTCCCTGAGGGGCTCCACGACCCGCTTGAAGAGCTTGATGTCTTGGGTTCCGATCTGGGTCTCGGAGTCCCTGACATGGATGTGAGCGATAGAGGCGCCAGCCTCCCAGCACTCGATGGCGGACTGGGTGATCTCCCCGGGAGTGATGGGAATGTATGGAGTCTTAGACCGGTGAATCCTGCTGCCTGTGATGGCCGCGGTGATGATGAGTTTATCCATGCTTTGGAGTTGGGGCGGTTGGGGGTATAAGATTTCTGCGGTGGCGGGTGTTTTACAGTATAAGGTTCTCCATTCAACAACGCTGATGGTTTAATACTCGGCTTCTAAAGTAGCGTGGGCTATTCACCATAGTATCTTCTGAGAACCCTGAGGGCCCGGAGGGTGATCCACTTCGAGGGCTCATTCTTCGCATCGATATCGATCCACATCTTCCCGTTGTAGGAATTCTTGAGAAGCCACCTGCCGTCAGGTCTCTGTTCGTTCCTGACGAGGTCCACGGCGTCCTGCATGCGCGGGTCCCTTATCTTCAACCTCGTTAAGGTGTCGAGGACCTCGAGGGCGTCAGATTGGTAGAACAGGGGGAAGCCAAACCTCTTCCATCCCGCCTTGTCCTTCCTGGTGCCGTCGGGGTTCCTGAGGTACCTGTAGATGCCGTTTTGGAGGACGTTCTCGGCCTCCCGCTCGATGATCGCCCCCAACTCGGCAATGCGGTGCTCCTCGGGGATGGTCGAGAGGGCTCTGAGAACCTTTACAGCTCCCATGTAACAGTTGACAGGGAAGACTCCGTCAGGGTTGATCGGGTAGGCGCGGCAGCGCCACCCTACATCCTCTCTTGAGTAGGTCTCCACCTGGAACCGGATGAGTCGCTGGGTTCTAGGATCGTCGAGGTAGCCGAAGTGGTTGAGGTAGTAGAGGATGTTCCCGTCCAGGCAGCAACCGTCCTTCACGGAGCTCGCGCGACCCCTCGGGGTTTTGGGGAGGTCCACTAAGAAGTGCCCCGAGTCCCGCTGGAACCCGAACAGGTGCTCGATCCCCCGCTCGATTGCAGGGATCCGCCTTGCCCCTAGCTCGGCCAGGATGAGGAGGGAGTGGGTGGTGGCCCTGTACTTGGGGTTGTACATGTTCTCCGGGTCGACCCAGTGACCCTCAGGGCTCTGGGCCCCGAGGATCGTTTTGACCGCGGTCGACTCCATAATGGCGTGCTGAGCAGCTTGGATCTCATGGTCCGCGGGGTCCTTATCTAAGAAGTCTTGTAGCGCCCAAAACCGGACGCTTGGATTCTCATCCTCCATCAGCCAGTCGATGGGATAGGCCTTGAGCATGTCCAGCCAAGCCATGTTTGGAACCTTCGTACTCATCTCCAAAAAAGGGTATTGGTGGAGCGGCATGACTCATAATGAGCCTAATAACAATCTTTCCGGTCGATCGCACCACAAATGCCCCTGCGGGTCTTGTCCACCATCTTAGAAATTCTTGCAAGAGGCTCTGATAGAACTCTTCTAATAGGGAACTAGTCCCAGGGGATCAGAAGCGTAAGGAGCCAGACTATGATGATGATGAGGAAGTCCACAAGCTTCCCCGCCCAGAGGAAATAGACCCCGAGGATCCCGATGAGAAGGTCGATTGGTTTCATCCCGCGTTGTTTAGCTTGAGGCTGTGTTAAAAAAATTTCGAGTCCCCAAACCCTACTGGGAGCTAGACCTCCCTCGCGAGAATATCATACGCCAACCCAGTTGCCTCCACGATGAACTCGCGACACACCGTCTCCCACAGCCTTCTATTATCGTACTCCAACTTGTCTTCTGCACGCGAGAGATCAAGGTCTAAGAGGTTCTTGCATCGTACGTCGCCGTGCTCGGCCCTGAACCTTTTCAGGATCTCGGTCGAGTACCAGTATCTCCCCGGACCATGCTCCTCCTCCCCAACCTCGTCCCTCCCGTACTTTAATCCCAGGCCCATCACGGCGCCGGCCAGAGCGCCGCAGATCTCCCCGGAGCGGCCCACACCCGCCCCGAAGCCGGTGGCGATCCTGGGAATGACGTCGCTCGAGATATCCAGGCAATCGCTCAACGCCAGCAGGACAGATTCAGAGCAGAGGAACCCCCGATCTGTGTAGCCCGCCGCCAAGCGTATTGTATCTTCTCTGGACAACATTCCCGCATTATCCCCCATTGTCGCGTTTTCCCTCAAAAATCTTGACATCCTGTTATATACGTCTGGTGATTCCAGTTGTCGCGCCTCTATGAGTCTTCTGGACTGAGATATTGAACCAGCCAGAGCCTCGATGCCTTTGTTGTTCACCGGATCGTAGGAGCAGGTATCGTTGCGACCAGAATTGGGTTGTTGCCGCCGAGCGCGGATAGGAGAGAGGCTGGGAAACGAATGGGTCCAGCCATGAGCGCGGCGGACAACCATAGGAACAGGTGAGACGCGATGAAGAGGATTTTGGGGGCGGGCTATTTTGTTCGAAGATTCAGGAGCTGGGCTCTCGAGATCCAGAAATCTCTAGTTCCGTTTCTGTAGTCCGACAGAAGGTCATTGTTCTGATGGCAATTGTTCGCTTGAAACTCCCGTATGCTCTCTATTGATTGGAAAGTGAGATTTATCTTGTGCCTAAGGATGTCCTCGACGAAGCGGTATCTTTCAGTTGCCATTTTTGTACCCCTGAAGGCGGCTCTATATCACTGCGACAGAGAAGTTGCTGAGCAGCTGGAGGAACGCCTGGACCAGATAGTTGATCGCAAGATACACGGAAGCGGCCGAGAGGAAGTACCCGATAGCTCTCTTCTTCACGTCTATCACCTGTTTCCTAGGCTATTACGTAATATAATTTAGATATAAGGCTTCTCTAACAAATTCAGTAACGATTATCCGTCTTCAGAGAAATATAGGCTTTTTTCCCCAATTTCAGAATTTTTACCCTTTTTTGGAAAAAAGCGGACAGCCCCTAAAAACCCTGGGTTGAGTAGGTTCTCCTCACGCCATCAACCCTCTCTAACGCAAAACCCGCACAAGCAGAGCCCTAAGCTTTATCCACCAAGAGCGGGACGACAGGACGTGAAAAGGCTTACAAGGCTCGCCAAGGTGTTCACCATCTTCCTAGTCGCCTCCCTGGCCACCAATCTCACAATGGAGATAACAGTCCCCACCCCCGAGAAGGCCGCCCTCGTCGCAGAGCGCGGCTGGGGCCACTACTACACTCACCAGCTCAGGGGCCTCGTCTTTTTCAACGTTCTCTTTAGCCTGGCCGGCAGCGCCGTCTTCATCGCCGGGAGCTACAGGACCTTGGAGATGGGAGCCCTATCCACGGTCTTGGCCTTCGCCTTCGAGTCCGCCTTCATGAGGCCTGACTGGGTGCTGGCTCTCACGGCCCTACGAGTCATCCCAGGAGTCTTTGCCGCTCTCGTGGTCTCCCCCTTCTACTGGTTCATCGCCTGGGGATTTCCTGCCTATGTCACCCATAGATTCTTCGGAGGCATCCCATAGATAGAGCATCCAAGGCGAATCTGCTGAGGACTAGCTTTTCGCATTCAATGGCCGCAGTACGTTTGGGGTCAGGTGCTAACGCCTCTCCGTGGGTTTGCTCTCGGAGTAGAAGTGGTCCACGCAGTAGAAGGGGTTCTCCTCATGACCTGCCCGGACCCGCGTCTTGATCACTCTGTCTCCGACCTTGAACTTCTTCCCGCACAGCCTGCACCTGACCTCGATCCCGAAGTTCTCATAAGTTCGGAGGCTTCCCTCGGTCAGCACCAGTTCCTTCAATCTCAGTTGCCAGCTCAGAATCAACGTCATACCGCCTCAGATAAACCATGCCCCCGACGTGTTGGATCGCGTTTCTCCTAGTCACTTTTGGTCTAACAGGAGTTCGCAGCAGCCCGGTGAGGGAATTTTTGATCGACCCGGGATCAAGGAGACCATGAGACCTTATGCCCCTCGAACAAGTTTTATCCAGTCAGCCCCCAAGATCACCCGATGTGTGAGAGATGAAAGAGATCAGCCTTGTGGCCACAGGCGACTCCCTCATCACCATGAAGCAGAGCGTCCACTCCGAGCCCGAGTTCCTGGAGATGGTCGACCTGATCAGGAGCGCGGACATCGCCTTCACCAACCACGAGATGCTCCTCCACGACTACGAGGAGGACTGCTGGCCCTCGGCCGAGTCCGGAGGAACCTACACCCGGGCCCCCCCAGACATCATCGAGGAGCTCAAGTGGATGGGCTACGACATCGTCTCCACGGCCAACAACCACAGCCTCGATTACCTCTACGAGGGCCTCTTCAGCACCAAGGCCTACCTTGAGGCGGCCGGTGTCCCCCACGCTGGCACAGGCAAGGACCTGGCTGAGGCTCGTGCCCCAGCCTACCTGGAGACTCCGAAGGGCAGGGTGGCCCTCATCGCCGCGGCCTCCTCCTTCGCATCCTTCGGACGGGCCGGGGACGCCCGCAGGGACATGCACGGCAGGCCAGGCCTCAACCCGCTGAGGTACGAGAGCTGGTGGACCATCAGGAAGGAGACCATGGACAGATTGAAGTCGCTTGAGGAGGAGCTCGACCTCCCCGAGGTAGTCCAGCCCGAGGACGCCTACTACTTCATGAGGACAAAGTTTGTGGTCGGTGAGGAGATCGGCTGGCACACCAAACCCAACAAGTCTGACATGGACGGCAACCTGGAGTCGATCCGGGAGGCCGCCCGCCAGGCAGACTGGGTTCTCTTCAGCCTCCACGCCCACGAGGGGCTTCTCCACGACCGGGATAGGCCCGCGGAGTTCATCGAGACTTTCGCCCAGGCCGCCATCAACGCCGGCGCCCACGCAGTCATCGGCCACGGCCACCACGCGATGCGGGGCATCGAGATCCGGGAGGGGAGGCCCATCTTCTACGGCCTCGGGGACTTCATCTTCCAGAACGAGACCGTCTACAAGATGCCCGCCGACTTCTACGCGAGGCACAATCTCGACCCCTACAGCGGGGCCCCATCCGACGCCTACGACGCGAGGCAAGAGGCTCCACCCAGGCCCGGCAGGCCAGAGTACAAGTGGTTCACCAAGGAGAAGAAGTACTGGATCAGCGTAATCCCCTTCATGGAGTTCCAAGGGGACCGCCTAAGCAGACTGAAGCTCTACCCGGTGGAGCTCGGCCAGGACAAGCCCCGGAGCCAGAGGGGGAGGCCCACATTCGTGGGCGAGGAGGAGGGCGCCGAGATCGTGGGCATCATGAAGAAGCTCTCAGAGCCCTACGGCACCGAGATCGCCATCGAGAAGGGTGTCGGCAACATAGAACTCTAATTTCCCCATATTTTCTCTGTTGGTCTTCTAAGCCCGGTACAGAGGAATTAACGCAACGTTCTTCAGACGCCCTTCAGTCCACTGATACCATCATGAGCATCCACTCCAGCGACATCCAACCACCGAGATCAATGACAAGGTTCTCCGTCATCTTCACCGGGCAGGCCTTCTCCCTCTTCGGCAGCCGGCTGGTCCAGTTCGCCATCGTCTGGTGGCTCACCAGCGAGTCAGGCTCGCCCTCGGTGCTCGCCCTGGCCTCGATAATGGCCCTCCTCCCCCAGGTCTTTATTAGCCCCTTCGCAGGGACCCTGGTCGACCGGTGGAACCGGCGGCTGGTGATGATCGTGGCCGACAGCATCCTCGCGTTGATCATCGTCATCCTGGCCCTGCTCTACGCGACGGGGGTGGTGCAGATCTGGCACATCTACGCGGCGATGTTCCTCCGCTCCGTCGGGGGGGCCTTCCACTGGCCCACGATGCAGGCAACAACCTCCCTCATGGTGCCCCAGGAGCACCTCTCCAGAGTCGCGGGGCTGAACCAATCCCTCCAAGGCCTCGCGAACATCTTCGCTCCTCCATTGGGAGCCCTGCTCCTTAGCCTCATGCCGATCCAGAACATTCTCTACATCGATATCGCCACAGCGGTCCTCGCGATCATCCCTCTCTTCGTCATCCCGATCCCCCAACCAGTCAGGAGAGCATTGGCAGGGGGCTGGCGCTCCGTGCTGGACGACATGCGGGAGGGGGGCCGCTACGTCTGGGATTGGAGGGGCCTCAGGTACGTCATGACCCTTTCCATGGTGATCAACCTGCTGATTACACCCGCATTCTCCCTACTCCCGATTCTGGTCACGGAGCACTTCGGGGGCGGGGCCCTTCAACTGGCCTGGATGCAGTCAGCCAGCGGCATCGGCATGATCCTAGGCGGCCTCACCCTCGGGGTCTGGGGGGGCTTCAAACGGCAGGCCGTCACCGCGTTCACGATGGTTATAATTGCGGGCGTCTTCGTCGCCGCGGTTGGATTCACTCCCGCCTACCTGTTCCTCCTCGCCGTCGGCTTCATCTTCACTTTCGCCTTCACGAACGCGATAGCCAACGGGACCTTCTTCGCCATGATGCAGGCTATCGTTCCCCCCGAGATCCAGGGGAGGGTCTTCACCCTTCTAATGGCCCTGAGCTCGGGCATGTCTCCCCTTGGGCTCTCCATCGCGGGGCCGGTGGCTGAGCTGCTCGGCGAGAGGATCTGGTTCATCGCCGGGGGGGTCGTCTTCAGCCTGATGGGGGTAGTCGCCTTTTTCGTGCCTACCATCATGAACCTAGAGGAGGAAGGGGCTAGGAAGACTCAAGCGATGAAGCCGTAGCCGGTTGAATGATTGGAAGGATTATTTATCTTACCCCCCTGAGGATATGTATAACCGGGAGTTTCTTTGAGGAAGGACAAACCCATCGCCTACGACGCCTACGATAGGCTCGCGGACGCTTACGCGGAGATGATAGACACCAAGCCCCACAACGCCTACCTGGAGAGGCCGGCGACCCTCTCGCTCCTGCCGAAGTGAGGGGGAGGCGCGTCCTCGACGCCGGCTACGGTCCCGGGGTCTACTCGGAGTGGCTGTTCGAGCACGGGGCCAAGGTTATAGCGGTGGACGCGAGCCAGAGGATGGTGGAGCTGGCCAAGGGGAGGCTTGGGGGCTCGGTGGATGTCCGCATGTTCGACCTACGCAAGCCCTTAAGCTTCATCGAGGATGCCTCCCTGGACCTCGTGCTGGCGTCCCTGGTGATGGACTACGTCGAGGAGTGGGTTCCAATCTTCAGGGAGTTCCACCGCGTCCTGGTGGGGGGCGGGGTATTCGTTTTCAGCGTGGGTCATCCCTTCACCGATGCCCGTTCGCACGGTGTCGAGGACTACTTTAGAACCGAGAGGGTAGAGCTGATGTGGCGGGGCTTTGGGGTGCCCGTGCTCATGCCCTCGTACAGGAGACCCCTGGAGGCGATGATCGAGCCCTTCTCCGAGGCCGGGTTCCTAGTGGAGAGGATCCTTGAGCCCAAACCGACTCCGGAGTTCAAGGAGAGGGAGCCCGAGGACTACGAGAGGCTGACAAAGGAGCCAGGGTTCATATGCATCAGGGCGAGGAAACCCTTGAGAGCGTCCTAGAGAGAGGAGATATGTTCCGGGCTCCTGGCCAAGATGGCGTCTACCCTTGACGGGCTCTCCAGGGGGAGGCATGGTCTCAACTTTATCGCCTCATTCAGGAACACTGTGAAAACCTAATTTGTCACAGTCCATGTTAAATTATAAGTAATGCAAAGAAGTAAGTCTGGGATCGACAACACCTTGAGTGAGGAGCTGAGGAGCCCTACCCTGACCGACTACACGGCGGGGGCGATAATGGCGGTCGGTCTCATGCGGATCTGGTCAATGCTTCTAGGTACATACTCCGAGTTCTTCTCCAGGGTTCCTGAAAGAGGCCTCGCCGTCACCACATTCTTCATATATCTCTTGAGTGGTGCCGCGGCCTCCTACTTGGTCTGCACGAGGGCGTCGTCCAAGCACCTCGTGGTGGGCCTCAAGGTCGCTGCCCTTTCCTGGGTCTTCTCCCTTTTCCTGGCCTTCTCAGCAACTCCGGCTCCAACACTAGGGATGGTGACAGCCCTTCTCGTCACCTTGGCAGCTGGTGGCTTGGCCGGCGCCTACCTGGTCCTCCGGGTTAGGTTGACTCCAAAGTAGACACGAGCCGGATAAAAGGGAATCCTAATAAGTTTATATCTCCCAAAAAAGAGGGATACTTGGCAACGTAGCCTCAAAGGGAATCACGCTTGTACTGGGACGTTGAGTTAACCCCTGAAGAAGAGGAGAAGATACTCAGGAAGATCGCCGAGACGATCCATAAATACAGGATGGACGTAGTCGCAATACTCACGATCGAGACCATGAAGCCCATGACATACTTTGGAGCGCAGATGGGGCGTTTCTTGCTGTCCCCCTACCTTCCCGCTTTAGGCGAGAACGCCGGGATTAGCGGAGAGAAGTTGTTCCAGATCCTTGAGAAACATGATAACTCGGAGAAGCTCATACAGATGATAGAGGAGCTCGTGGAGGAAGACGAGAGGCAGAAGAGGGAGGCCAAGAAAGCTAAGGAACTCGAGAAGGGCGCTGATGCCAAGGCGGGAGAGACGCCCAAGAAGAAAGGCTGGAGGCGTTTCCTCCCGTTTTAAGGCTTATTTTTGGCTATTACCCCTGCTATCTTGTAAACTAGAAAACCTTAAGACGAGGCATTGTAAAGCCTTTACGAATCAAAATGGCCACTCTCAGGAAGCCCACCGAACAGATGCAGTTCATCTTGGCAACCGACGTCGGGAGCACCACGACCAAGTCAAGGTTCTTCCACAGGAAGGAGGGGGAGTGGAGGTTCTTGGTGGCTGGCGAGGCCCCCACCACCGTCGAGGCCCCCTATGAGGACGTCACCATGGGGGTTCAGAACGCGGTCAGGGAGGTCGAGGAGCTCACTGGTCACAGGATCCTGGCCCTCGACGGGAGTGGCATTGTCATCCCCTACGATGGCAGAGTAGGCGTTGACCTGTACTGTACCACCAGCAGCGCGGGCGGCGGCCTCCAGATGATGGTGGCTGGCCTCGTCAAATCGATGACCGCGGAGAGCGCCAACAGGGCCGCCCTCGGTGCAGGTGCGATTGTAATGGACGTGATCGCCAAGGATGACGGACGCCAGGCCTACCAGAAAATCCAGAGGATCAGGAGCCTCAGGCCAGACATGATCCTCCTCGCGGGAGGGACCGACGGCGGCGCGTCGTCCCACGTCATGGAGATCGCAGAGCTCATCAGGGCTTCCGAACCTAAGCCCCGGCTCGGCGTCGGCTACGACCTTCCCATCGTATACGCCGGGAACAAGGCTCTGAGACCGCAGATAAAGGATCTGATGAGCAAGGACTTCGCCCTCGACATGGTGGACAACCTGAGGCCGGTTCTGGAGGTGGAGAACACCGAGCCTGCCCGCAGGGCCGTACACGAGCTCTTCATGGAGCACGTGATGAGCCACGCCCCCGGATACACGAAGCTGATGAAGTGGACCGACGTCGACATCATGCCGACCCCCGCCGGCGAGGGGATGGCGATGCAGCTCATCGCCGACACCTACAAGGAGAACGTCCTCGGCGTCGGCCTGGGAGGGGCGACCACCAACGTTTACTCGGTGGTGGACGGGCGCTTCGTCAGGAGCGTGAGCGCGAACCTGGGGATGAGCTACAGCGTCACCAACGTGATGAAGGAGGCCGGCATCGAGAACATTATGCGCTGGATCCCATTCAACCTCGAGGAGGAGGAGGTCTCCAGCAGGCTGATGAACAAAATGATCCGGCCCACCACAATCCCTCAGACCCTTGAGGACCTCATCGTCGAGCACTCGGTGGCCCGTGAGGCTCTCCGCTTAGGCCTGGCGCACCACAGAACCATCGCGACCCGGCTGAAAGGGATCCAGCTGGAGAGAACCGTCGCGGACATGTTCGATCAGGCAGTGGAGGAGACCTATGTCAAGATGATGATCATTGACATTATCGCTGGCACAGGCGGCCTCCTCAGCCACGCGCCTAGGCGGATCCAGAGCATGTTTATCCTCATTGACGCCTGGCAGCCCGAGGGGGTGACCAGGATGTTCCAGGACAGCGTTTTCATGATGCCCCACCTCGGGGTCCTGTCCACCGTTTACAAGGATGCGGCCTGGAGCATCTTCGACAAGGACTGCCTCGTCAGGCTCGGCACCTGCATCGCACCTGCCGGGACCGCCGAGCCCGGGAAGCATGTGATGAAGGTGCGGCTGGAGATGCCCGACGGGGAGACCTACGAGGAGGACCTCAGCTACGGGGAGATCAAGTTGCTTCCCCTCCCCGAGAGGCATGACGCCAAGGCGGTGATAACACCCGCCAGGGGCTTCGACTTGGGAAAAGGGTCGGGGCATGCCGTCGAGCGTACCATCATGGGAGGAGTGGCCGGGGTGCTTCTAGACGCCAGGGGGCGGCCGATCCCCCTGCCAGAGGAATCGAGCCAGAGTAGGGAGGTGCTCCTGAACTGGTTCGAGGCCTTGGATCTCTACCCCGAGGAAAAGCTGAAGGAGCTGGTGTGAGATAAGAGAGGACGCACACGAGAGCGAGGAGAAATCCGCTGAGGCCCACGCATACACTCCGGGTCTGAAGGTTAAGCGGTCGGTTGTGGTTGACAAGATCCGGCGGCTGCCGATCTTCGGCGAGGTCTTTGTCAAGGTGGGTGACGCCGTGGCTTATGACACGACAGTGGCCAGGACAGAGATCAGCGGAGAACCTGAGATCGTAAAGGCTGCAAAGATCATTGGGTTGGAGCCCGATGAATTGCCCCCGTACCTGCTTAAGCAGATCGGGGACAAGGTCGAGGAGGGGGAGCTCATAGCCTACTACACGGCCTTCTTCGGCCTCATGAAGAAGCGCGTTCCCTCCCCTATCACCGGGATTATAGAAGCGATCTCAGAGGTCACAGGGCAGGTCATAATCAGGGGCAGCCCAGTACCTGTCGAGGTCGATGCCTACATACCGGGCAAAGTCGTCGAGGTGCTCCCTGGAGAGGGGGCCGTCATCGAGACAAACGCAGCCTTCATCCAGGGGATCTTCGGCATAGGCGAAGAGAGACACGGGAAGATCCACATAGCCGTCGACTCCTCCGACGAGGAGCTTACAGCAGACCACGTGAAGCCCGAGTACAAAGGGGACGTCTTGGTGGGGGGCTCCATGGTCACGATGGATGCCCTGAAAAAAAGCGTGGATCTAGGGGTCTCCTGCGTAGTGGTCGGCGGTGTACGCCACGACGATCTCACAACCTTCATAGGGGAGGAGATCGGGGTCGCCATCACGGGCCAGGAGGAGGTAGGCATCACCCTGATCGTCACCGAGGGCTTCGGCAGGATGAGGATGTCGCAGCGGACCTTCGACCTCCTCAAGAGCTTCGAAGGGTACCAGGCCTCGGTGAACGGCGCGACCCAGATCAGGGCCGGGGTCCTCAGGCCGGAGATCATCATACCCCACGAGCAGGGCCTCGAGAGGTCCACGGACGGAGCGTTGGCCTCGGGCATGATCCCGGGGACACCGGTCAGGATCATCAGGCAGCCCTACTTCGGAGCCATAGGGAAGGTGACCTTCCTCCCCATCGAGCTGCAGCAGGTCGAGTCGGAGTCCCACGTAAGGGTGCTGGACGTCGAGCTGGACGACGGCAGGGTCGTGACAGTGCCTAGGGCTAACGTGGAGATAATCGAGGAGTAGTCTCACTCCTTTTCAATTTTTTAATCGAATAATGCCTTATAGAATAGGGTTGATTCTCATCTATTGTTTTCAGTATAGGAAATTTTTATCGCGAAGCACACCCGAGGAACTCGATGTCCACTGGATCTACTTCATTTCAAGCCGTTCTGAACACGCGACTACTTTTCTGCTGAATAACCAGAGGGGGCGACTTGCTTCGAACACTTTAAGGCACAGAAACCGCTCCATAGGGTAAAGGTGCAGTAAGCCATGGACGAGACGCGGTTGCTCCAGAAGCTCATGGGAGACCCGAAGCTGAAGACCCGGGTCAAGGTCGAGAACCTGCTGCTCGTCCACCTCGGCCTGAGACAGTGCTCCCAAACGGTCCTTCCCGTCGACCTCCCAAACGCGGAGGGGATGGGCTCCACCATAGACAGGAGGATGGCCCCCAAGATGATCCAGATCCAGAGGGTGACAGACCCCAGGCGTAAGCTCGCAGCCATTGCCTCCCTGAAGAAGGAGATGAGGACCGCCTACGACAAGGTAGTCCGGGCCTCGGACCAGTACAAAGGCCTCCTGAGCTGGGCGAGGGATCTGAGGCTCCGGACCCGGCTCGCCGATGTCAGGCCCACCGTTCAGGAGCTCTACCTGTTCAAGGAGGGGAGGGTGGGCGGGAGGCTGAAGGGGCTGATGAAGTCCAGGCAGAAGATACGGGCCAGGGTCTACGCAAGCGCGAAACCGGGGATGGAGAGGATCCGACTGGCCTACCCTGAGGAGTTCGAGGGCTCATGGCTCAGGGAGATGGGGGAGATGCTGGGATACCCTGGCTGCTGCGTCGAGGCCTACGTCTCGGACCGGGAGCGGGAATTCAACGTCGAGGAGAGGGCGGCGAGGCAGCTCGCAGAGGCCGAGCAACTGGGGAACATGGATCCCCTGGCGTATTATGTGGGCTACTTCTTCCCCTGTACCCCGGACTGCGAGCAGGCAGCCTCGCGGGGCAGGGAATGCCTCGAAAGCCTGGCTGACCTGGATCCATCCCTGGGGGAGCTGTACTCCACACTCGTGGCTGGGAACCTGGAGAACGTGCGGCTTCAGCCTGAGGTGATAGCCCGCTACAGGGCCAGAGTCGAGGGCGGTCCCGAGGTGCGGCCCTAGGAGGGGATCAGGCGTGCTGGGCTGGCTGTCCAGGGACGGGAAGACGCTCCTGACGGTCAGGCCCCTCCAATCGTTCTCCGCCAGCTTCGTTTCCATCTTCATCGCCGTCTACCTCAACCTGATCGGGGTCCCCCTCTGGCAGATCGGCGTTGTGCTGACGGCCGGGCTGCTCGCCTCAACGATCTTCAACACCGCCGCCGGGTTCCTCGCGGACCGGATGGGCAGGAGGAGGATGCTCATCTTCTTCGGGCTGCTCACAGTCTTTTCCGGCGTCGTGTTCGCGACCCTTACCAACCCGATCATACTCGTCCTCGTCGCCGTGGTCTCCAGCCTCGGCTACAGGGGAGGTTTAGGCCCAGCCCAGACGCTTGAGAGAGTCATCTTGGCCCAGTCCTGCCCTGATGAAAGGAGGACCCGGATGTACGCGATCAGGAGCACCCTGAACTCCGCAGCGGTCTCCGCGGGCTCCCTGTTCGCGGGCCTCGTGGTCGTTCTCCAGAGCCGTTTCGGCCTCGCCCCGGGGGCCTCCTACAGGTGGATGTTCTGGATCTACGCTCTGCTCAACGGGGTGGCGGTGGTCCTGTACTTGCTTCTGTCGGAGGCGGCGGAGGTAGAGCAGGCCCGGGTAGAGGCGCTGCCCCTCTCACCGGAGACCAGGAAGAACGTGACGAAGCTCTCTCTCCTCTTCAGCGTCGACTCCCTGGGCGGCGGGTTCGTCACCCACAGCCTCGTCTCCTACTGGTTCTTCGACAGGTTCGGCCTTGACATGGACGCCATTGGCCTCATATTCGCCTCCTCTAGCTTCCTGGCGGCCCTATCATTCATGCTGGCGGCCTGGATCTCTGAGCGGATCGGCCTCATCAACACGATGGTCTACAGCCACCTCCCAGCAAACCTGATGACGATGAGCATCCCCTGGATGCCGAACCTCTCGGCCTCCTCCTCTATCTACGTGGGCCGGTCCCTGCTGGCCCAGATGGACGTGCCCACCAGGCAGTCCTACGTGATGGCCATCGTGGAGCCCGAGGAGAGGAGCCGGGTGGCGGGGATCATCAACCTCCCCCGGAGCCTAACCTCAGCCCTGGGGCCGAGCATCGCCGGGTTCATGATGCAGTTCCTCGGGTCCTCCCTGCCCTTCCTCTTCGCCGGGGGGCTGAAGGCGGCCTACGATCTAGCGCTCTATTTCATGTTCAGGAACGTGAAGCCGCCCGAGGAAAGCGTGAATGGCTCCTAGAGTAGTGGGAATCCGTCCTGCTCGACGGGTATGCGCTTCACCTTGAAGACCGTGGGGCGTTCCGAGTCGCAGCAGCTGAAGACCTGATCTTGTCCACGTAGCCTCTGGGCTCGGTGACCTCCATCACGGTGAAGATGACCATGTGCAACCTAATACGCCTTGTCTGGCGTGTTGATTCTTAATGAAAAAAAGGGTGTTGTTTTCGCGATCTACTGGAAGCTAAAGGCCACCTGGACGCTTACTGAGACGCTCAGGGCCCCCTCGATGATGGGGGTGGTAGCGGCGACGTCGATGGTGGCTTCGGCGAAGCCCCTGAGAGGGATGTAGGGTTGGTAGATGCTCTCGCTGACTGAGAGGACCCCTGTGATCTCTAGGCCGAGGGTCTCGGCGATGAGGTTGGCCTTCTCCTGGGCGTTTCCCAGGGCTAGGACGTATGCCTCCTGGGCCAGGACTTTAGCCTCCTCCTCGGAGATGCCGAAGGATATGCCCTGAACGTTGTTGGCTCCCGCCGCCGTGGCTGCGTCTAGGACGCCGCCGACGAGGTCTTTGTCGTCGAGCTCGACCTGGATCATGTTGACGACCCTGTAGCCGGAGACGCTCCTGGCCTCCCAGTCGTACTCGGGGCTGATGCTGTAGGTGACGGTCTTCATATCATCCTCGGTGATTCCGTGGGCTTCAATGGCTGTGATCACCGCGTTCATCAGTTGGGCGTTCTCCGCGGCTGCCTCGGAGGCGGTCTGGGCCTGGGTCCAGACTCCCAGGGTCAGTGTCGCCTGGGTAGCCTGGGCCGAGGCGCTCCCGGACCCCGAGACCAGTATGGCGTTCACCAACTCCTCCCCGAGCCCAACCGTGGCGGTGCTCCCCAACGAGGGGGGTATGCCCGACGGGAACTTGAAGGTCTCCTCCTCCTCGGGTTGGGGCTGGTATGCGATTATCATCCCGGCCAATATGACCGATACGCAGATCGCGATGACGGAGATGTACTGCCGTTTGGTATCCATTTCACGTCGGGGTATACAGGTGTGGGGATGGTAATTATACCATTCTTTAGAACGGGAATTCAATATCGTTTGAGGGGTGTTCTAACCTTTAGAACAGCGGGGAGGCGGGCGGCGTCAGGCCACCGAGTTCTCGATCCCTCTGAGAGAAATCGAGCGTAAGCAGGCCGCTACTCCTGCTCCAGCACCACGAAATTGGGCTCCTTGAGGAAATCCCAGGGTAAGGGCGTGGGCCTGTTCTTGTCGTACAGCTCGAACAGCCTCTCCCTCAGCTCCACATCCCTCCTGGTGAAGTGGGAGGCCTCCCGCTGGTACATCACCACCTTGTAGACGTCGAGGTAGGCGCCGAGGGTGTCGGCCTTCACCTTGAGGATGTCCTTCTCACCCTTCCTAAGGTCGATCTCGCCCTCGGTCTCCGGGCCGCGCGACCATTCCACCTTGTAGGCCTCGCCGAGTTCCTCGGCCACTCTCTCCAGATCCACCCTATTCCACCACTTAAAGCGAGCATAGTGATAGGGCTCTAGAGCCTGGGCGCTCCCTGAGTTCTCGTTCCAGAACATGATGAGTCTGTGGATGGCGTCGTCGTAGGTGAGATTGGAGTCCCCGGAGCTGGCGATGAGCCCGCCTTTTATCATGGTGAGGAGCCTGTGGGTATCATCCGAGATCTTCAATGTCTTCAAGTTTCACTCCGAGTTAGTGTGATAGGGCACCGAATATAAACATTACTACTGAGTATACCCAATACTATTTAATGTGTGCGTCCTTAAGGCAAAATCAACGAAGCAACGAAAGGCGTTGTCAGTCTTCGACCCCGACATTATCGCAGTAGTCTCGGTGTCGTCGATTGTGAATGAGATCTATTTCTAGAGTTGTTGAAGCGGAAATCCCTCCAGAAACCCCGCCCTCTCCAATAGGTCGAAGAACTGCTTCACCCTCTCCGGGACGCTCCTCTTATCCCTGACGGACCAGACGGCGTAGAACCAGTCAAGGTAGTGGGTGAAACCCCTCTCCTCCCAGTCCCGGATCACCCCCAGCCGCTTCTCGGGGTCGTCGTACTCGTTCACGAGCCAGTCCAGCTCCTCGCCCGTTAGCCTGTGATACCCGTCGTAATGGATGACTCCTTTCCCCTCTAGGCGACCCTTGAAGTATTCGGGGGTCTCGGCTGAGTAGCCTAGGATGAGGGAGATCAGGGGGAAGCAGTATCTCTCGGGGAGCCCGAAGCGCCTGTAGATCCTCTCGATGTCCCCCCGGTGCAAGCTGTTGGTGAAGAGGGAGTCGATGCCCAGGGATTTCGCTGCGATGGCGGCGGTCTGAGCCGCAAGGATAGCGTCGGTGCTCCCTGTAATGAAGGCGTTGATACCATCCACCGTGAAGTTGTAGCCCATGTGCTCGGCGGCGTCCACGATCCGGTTGTAGTCCACGCAGAAGATCAGGGCCCTGCTCCCCTCGTAGCCGAGGGTCTCCTTCATGACCCCCCTGTCCCCCACGACGACGATGGAGTAGCTCTGCCGCGCCGAGGCGTTGGCGGCCTTAACGCATGCTTTGAAGATCTCCTCCAGGGCTTCCTTCGGGATCTCCTCCGATGTGAATTTGTGGTTCGACCTCAGGCTGTGGATGGTTCTCAAGGTATCGTTCATGGATCTCGACATGTTCCCTTCAGGAAGCCCGGGCAAGATAAGGGCTCTTCAAGCAGAATTAGGGAATACCAATATCCTTAAGGGAAAGTTAAGATCCAATTTGGCGAGTGCACGGCGTGGAAGACCTTTGCCGGATGTTGTTCGAGGCCTCCAATGAGGACAGGCTGGCGATCCTCATGAGGCTGGATGGGGAGGCGATGAACGTCACCGGCCTCTCCCATGCCCTGGGCCTGACCACCCAGGAGGCCAGCAGGCACCTCTACCGTCTGGTGGAGGTTGGCCTCGCTACGAGGGACCAGGAGGGGCTCTTCCACCTCACCTCTTATGGACGACTCGTCCTCAAACAGATGTCAGGGATGATGTTCACCACGAGGCACAGGGACTACTTCGCCTCCCACAGCCACGAGAGCCTGCCCCAGGAGTTCCTCGCCAGGCTCGGTGAGCTTCAGGGTAGCAACTACATGGGCGATCCGATGGTCTCCATATACCGCATCGAGGGGATTGTCCGGGAGGCGGAGGAGTACGTCTGGAGCATCAACTTCCCCATGCCCATGAGCGTCTTCCCCATCCTCCGGCAGGCCTTCGACCGAGGGGTGAGCCTCAGGCTGATGGCCCCGAAGGACTACGAGGTCCACCCCCTCATCAAGGGGGCTCTCAGCAGGGAGGACCAGGATGCGATACTGAGGGCTGAGGCGACGGGGCTCATGGAGGAGAGGTTCCTGGAGAGGATGGATATCGTCATCTGGATGTCGGAGAGGGAGGTAGCCCTGATCGCCCTCCCGAAGCCGGACGGGAGCTTTGATCTGCTAGGTTTCTCATCTGAGGAAGAGAGGAGCCACAAGTGGTGTTGGGATCTCTTCCAGCATTACTGGGAGAGAGGCGAGCCATAGACAGTTGAACGGTTTTTTGTCTAATTGTGCATATTGAAATTTGATCAGCGTGAGGTAGCGCGCGCTTTCTTTTGAATATATGTCAACCAGTTAATACGAGCACTGATCATGGGCCTGAGACGTCACAAAGGGCTCTTGAGAAACTCGTCGATATGCGCAAAGGCCTCCTGGAGCTCTCGGTACTCCCTGACCACGAGGCTCCTGTTCCCCCCAATCATCGCGGAGAGCCTCCAAGGGGAGCCCCTGCGGTAGAGGCAGAGGATCCTCTTCCCCCACTCCTCAGCCTTCCCGATCTCGTAGCCCACTCCGAGGGAGGGCGTTGAGACCTCGGCCACCATCAAGTCTGCCTCCCTGAGCCAGCGGATGTCCCTCTCATAGATCTCCGCGTCGGGATCCCGGTCGTCCCTGCCCCCGGCCTCCTCGCAGATGTGCTCTGTGAACACTGTCCCGTGTCCCTTGAGATGCCGCATCATCTCCCTGCAGGTCTCGGGGTCGATCCCCCCTCCTCGGATGGAGGCTGCGAAGTAGATCTTCAAGGTTAGGTTCCACCTCGTTGTTCTGGGCCGTCTGTACGGGTCCCTTATTGTTACTTCCTGTAATTAAGGTAGAATCCGTTAAATCCGGATTCGCAGGAGAATATCCGGTGAGATCATGTCAGAGAACGGAAAGCTCAAGAGGTTCTGGCTCCACGAGCTGACCCGCCCCGCCTTCGAGGACTGGCTGGACAACGAGCCCGCCCCCGTCGTGATTATCGGCGTCGGCTCCATAGAGCAGCACGGGCCCCATCTGCCCCTAGGAATGGACAGCCATGGAGCAAGGCACTTCATCTACGAGATCGCGAAGAGGACCAACAGCGTCTGCTTCCACCCCTGCTGGCCGGGGTACTCGCCCCACCACATGGGCTTCAGGGGCACCGTTACCTTCAGGGAGGAGACCCTCCTGGCGGTGATCATGGATACCGTCGCCAGCCTCGCAGAGCACGGCGTGGAGCGCTTCATTATTTCCAACCACCACGGTGGCAACGAGGAGATCTACCGCCTCGCGGCCCGGCTCGCCAAGAACTACTACAACGTGATGGTCGCAACACCCAGAGGACCCAGCAAGACGGAGCTCGCTCAGGAGCTGGAGGACAGGCAGAAGCGCTACTGGGATGTCCACTCGGGGCCGACGGAGACCTCGGCCGCCCTCCACCTCTTCCCCGAGCTGGTAGAGATATGGAGGCTAGAAGGCTGGGAGCCAACATTGGAGATGGACCCCAGGCTCTTCGAGTTCATGGACCCCGACAGGGAGGACTTCGAGCTGGTCAGCCAGGTGAGATCGGCATGCATGCCCCCGGTGAACATCGACTTCACCTCCAGCGGCGTCTACGGCACCAACGACCCCCGGACCGCCAGCCCGGAGGAGGGGGAAAAGATGTTCGAGGAGGGGGTCCAGTTCTTCGTGGACTTCATCGAAACCTGGAAGACGATACCCGTCCCGGACGCCTTCAAAGACTAGATCTTTTCCTTTTTTCTTAAGCGGCATATCACGTTTCTACCCATGCAATATCGGACGGCTCAGCCCAACCCCCGCTCGTTAAGTCTATCCCTGATCACATTCATGAGGTCATCCAGGGTCTCTGTAGCATTCATCTCATCGCTACTGATGAAGGGCTCAAGATCACCTCCCCTGTCGATGAAGGCTGAGGGGGACCCGACCTCCACATCCCCGTATCGCTCCTTGAACTCGTCCCTGTGGAGGAACTCCACCTGTATGCTGAGGCTGCGAACGAACCTGCTCCAAGCGGGCCTCATCCAGGCAACCTGGTAGGTGAGGGCGCAGAGTCTGCAGGCCTGGGTCATGGGAGCCACCAGCTTCCTGAGGCCGTCCACCATGGCCTCGTAGAGACCGCTGTCGGCGTTGTAAACGAAGACCAGCTTGAACTCGGGGCTGCTCATCAACATAGTGGTTCGGACGGCGCCATATTTCGGTTTACATCTCCCCACTCAACTCTTTTTTATCCCCCCGACCTGAATCTGTAAAACATGAAGCCGCGCGTCTCCATCGTCCGAACCCAGGACGACGTCGAGGAGGCGGTCAGGGAGGCAGTAGACCTCCTGGGCGGCATCGAGAGGTTCGTGAGGCCGGGCGGGACCTATCTCATCAAACCCAACCTCTTCATCGCGATAACCGCTGACAGGGGAGCCACCACCGACTCCCGGGTCTTCATGACCCTGGCCGGGATGGTCAAGGAGGCCGGGGCTGCGCCTGTCGTGGGGGAGTGCCCGGCCACCGCATCCTATACCAGGCCGGACATAGTCTTCGACGGCCTCGGAGTCAGGGAGCTGTGCAGGGAGGCGGGCGTGGAGGTCAACGTCCTCGACAGGGAGGAGCCGGTCAAGGTCGAGAACCATGAGGCCGAGGTCGTCCACGAGTTCTGGTTCCCCCGGTTCGCCGTAGAGTGCGACGGCATCATCAACACCCCCAAGCTCAAGACCCACACCCTCACCAAGCTGACTTGCGCGGTCAAGAACCTCTTCGGCCTCCAGCAAGGGGGGATCAAAGCCCACCACCACATCCAGACCGGCAACGACCCCGAGGGCTTCAGCCGCCTGCTCGTGGATCTGTATCAGGCCATCAGGGGGCGGGTCCGCCTGAACGTCGTGGACGCCGTCGTCGCGATGGAGGGAGAAGGGCCCACAACAGGCGACCCGGTCGATCTTGGCCTCATCATCGCCGGGGAGGACGCCGTGGCCGTCGATCTGGTGGCATCGGCCGTCATGGGCTGGGACCCCATGGAGGTCGGCACCAGCTTCCTCGCGGTGGAAAGGGGGCTAGGCCACGCCTCCCTTGAAGAGATCGAGGTGGTCGGCCTCCCAGTCGAGAAGGCCGTCCGACCCTTCAAGAGGCCGCAGACCCACTCGGACGGCAAGATATTCATCGACATCAGGATGGCCATCGAGTGCAACAGCGAGAGGTGCACGGGCTGCGGCGTCTGCGCCACGGTCTGCCCAGGCGGGGCCATAACCATGCACGGGAACCCGGAGATCCACGACCCCAGCTGCATTCAGTGCTTCTGCTGCGTTGAGCTCTGCCCCAACGGCGTCCTCAGAGCCCTCCGGAAGGGGCGTGGCAGATAATCCTTTCAAGGCTCTCGACCTACCTACGGCAGAGAATGTCCGGGCAATGCGTATTCTGCAGGATCATCAGGGGAGAGATCCCCTCTGAAAAGGTCTACGAGGACGAGAGGGCCCTCGCCTTCCTCGACATCCACCCCTCCACCCCAGGCCACACCCTCGTCATCCCCAAGACCCACGTCTCTAGGATCGAGGACCTGTCCGAGGAGGACGCCTCCGCTCTGTTCAGGGTCCTCCACCGCCTCGTGGGCCGGATCCAGTCGGCCGTAGGCGCCCCAGCGAGCACCATCGGCATCAACAACGGCCAGGAGAGCGGCCAGGAGGTGCCCCACATCCACATCCATGTCATCCCCAGATCGAGGAGCGACAGAGGGGGCATCATCCAGGGAATCGCGAGGCCCCAGAGGCACATCGGCCGGGAGGAGCTTTCCCAGATCGCCGAGAGGATCCGGGAGCATACCGCCGACCTTAGCTGAGATGGAGCCGCCCCTCCCCGGTGAGGCACTGAAAAGCCCCGTAAAGATATTTATATCGCTCACGCATGGATGACCAGATTCGAGGGAAGAGGGATGGCAGATAGCTCTGAACAGTACGATCACCTCAAGCAGCTCCTGTCCTTCAAGACCCATCCGGTAGCGGTGAGGTACCTCCCATCCATCGACGAGGAGCTGGAGTGGGAGCTGGTCGAGGAGGGCTTCTACAGGCCACGCCACCCGCTCAACGTCTGCCAACTCGTAGGGATCGCGAGGCACCAAGGGCGGAAGGTCTTCTCGACCCCCGAGGACTCGGCCTGCAACATAGGAACCATGGCGGTCGGGTTCCACCCCTTCGACGAGGCGATGAGCTCTGGGGAAATAGGCGTCTGGGACGGCGTGAGGAGGGACTCGGCCCTTTGCAGGGAGATGTTCCAGACCCTGCCGAGGATCGAATACGGCACAGTGAGGGCTGTGGCGGTCGCGCCCCTAGACAAGATGAATCTGGACATCGACCAGGTGGTCTTCTACGGGAACCCTCTGGATATCCTCAAGATCTTCCAAGCCTACCTCTGGGGCAACGCCCCCAGGCTGGAGATCTCTACAGCAGGGAAGTACGGCGTCTGCATTGAGGGGATGGCGAGCAGCTACCTCTCCAGGAGGCCCTCCGTCGGGTTTCCCTGCAGGGGCGAGAGGGTGAGCTCCATCGTCCAGGACGATGAGATGTTCATCTGCATCCCGGGCGGCCAGCTCGAGGCGGTCATCGAGGGCCTCGAAGAGACGAAGCACCTGCTACCGAGGCCGATGCCCTTCGGCGGAGTCGACCAGCCCCCATACTTCCTACCTGACTACTACCTGACGGAGGCCGCCAAGAAGAAAATGTACCCGGAAGGCGGCGCCCATTGATACGCGCTACCCCTTCGGCAACACATAAACCACTTGGCCCCAGAACCCTAGAGGTTTAACCCATGTCCGTTCTGTTTGAACCGTACAGGATAGGCTGCATGGAGATCCGGAACCGCTTCGTGAGGTCCGCGACCACCTCCTACTGGTCAGACCCGCAGGGCGTCGTCCGCCCAGAGATCATAATGCTCTACCGTGGCCTCGCCGAGGGGGGCATCGGCCTCATCGTGAAGGGCCACCTCTACGTCTCGGACTCCGGGAAGGCGCACACTGGGATGGCGGGGCTGAGCAGCGACCTCCACATCCCTAAGCTCCGGGAGCTCACGGACGCGGTCCACGAGCACGGCAAGAAGATCGTCGCCCAGCTCAACCACGCCGGATACACCAGCAGGGTAGACAGGACCGGCCCTTCCGAATATAAAACGGAGCGCTGGATGGCCAGGGCCCTCGCTGCCGATGAGATTCACGGGATCGTCGACGCTTTCGGGGAGGCCGCCAGGAGGGCCATGGACGCGGGCTTCGACGGGGTCCAGATCCACGGGGCCCACGGCTACCTCGTCTCCCAGTTCCTCTCTAGCCTCGCCAACAGCCGCACCGACGAGTACGGTGGTAGCCTCGAGAACAGGATGCGCCTCCTCAACGAGGTCTACGACGAGATAAGGGCCCGGGTGGGGGGTTGCACACCCGTTCTCCTCAAGATGAACTGCGACGACTTCTCCCCGGAAGGCTTCACCATCAACGACAGCGTCAGGGTGACCGAGGCCATCTGCAGGAGGGGCCTTGACGCCATCGAGATTAGCGGAGGGGGCTTGGGTCACCAAGAAGCCCTGAGGACCAGGGCCAGATCCGAGGATCCCGACCTCTCCGAGGCGAATTTCGCGGGGCACGCCGTCAAGATCAGGGCCGCCACAAAGCCGACGCCCCTGGCCCTGGTCAACGGCATCAGGAGCCGGGGATGCATGGAGGCTATTATTGAGAAGGATGTGGCCGATTTGGTCTCAATGAGCAGGCCCTTCATCCGAGAGCCGGATCTGGTCAGGCTCCTCAAGGCCGGGCAGCCTGAGGCGAAGTGCATCTCCTGCGGCGACTGCATCTCCGGGGAGGTCTTCGGCAAGATGATGCTCCGCTGCCACGTCGAGTAGGGTTCCTCTGAAAAACGCACTATTCTTTTACGCCCGTTAGATACTCAATTCTGGTGGAGTCTCTGTCCGAGGAAAGAATCCAAGGGGAGATGCTGGGGGAGCTCCGGAGGATCAGGGAGGTGCTAACGGAGGAGCCCGCCCCTCCCCCGCCGCCCCCGAAGGGGTTTGTGGAGGAGTTCGTCCAGTTCCTAAACAAGTACGGGGTCATCGGTCTGGCTATCGCCTTCATCATGGGTGGGGCGGTGAGCAAGCTCGTCTCGGCCCTCGTCTCAGACATCATCATGCCGGTGATCGGCGTCTTCATCCGCGATGGGGGATGGAGGGAGGCCGTCCTGAACTTGGGACCGATCCCTCTGGCCGTGGGGAGTTTCACAGGTGCGCTGCTCGACTTCCTGATAATCGCCTTCGTCATATTCATAATGATGAGGCAGCTGGGGAAGACGGGTCTGAAATAACCCCTAGCTTTCCAACCTTTATTTTTTGATTTACGGAAGATGTGTGAGCCTTCAAGAGCCAACCTTTTTTCATATGTGTGCTAGAGAACCAGTATAAGGGGCTTATACAATGAGCTCAGCCAACGATTACTACACCTCAGAGCCTCTCTACGCCCAGGACAGCTACATCAAGGAGTTCGACGCCGAGGTCGTCAGGGCCGGGCCCAGGTTCGCGGTGCTGGACCGCACCGCCTTCCACCCTGAGGCCGGCGGGCAGCCCTCCGACACCGGCATCCTCATCCACGAGGGCGGGGAGGTCGGAGTCCGCAAGGTGATGAAGAGGGGCCGGGACATATTCCACTACACCACCGAGGACATCCTCGTCGGCGCCCAAATCCACGGCGTCATCGACTGGGAACCCAGGTTCTACAACATGAGGCGACACAGTGCCGAGCACCTCCTCACAGGCCTCTTCGAAGAAGCCAGCGCGGGGCCCAAAGTCTACTCCGACCTTGAGCGCCTCGAGTTCAGGCCCTCAAACCTTGACGAGGAGACCGTGGAGCGCGTGGAAGCCCAGTTCGACGAGATCGTTGACGAGGACGCCCCCGTGAGGATCTACCACACGAGCCGCGAGGAGCTGGACGTGGACGGCGACGAGAGGAAACGGGCTTTCCTTGAGAAGATCCCCCGGAACATCGACAGGCTCAGGATGGTGGACATCTCGGGGTACGCCCTCACATTCTGCTTCGGAACCCACGTCAGGAGCACCGGGGAGATCGGGCGCCTGGAGAAACTTGAGCTCCAGGAGCAGCGGAAGGGCGGGAGGGTCGTCTACTTCACCCTAGCGTGAAGTTCACGAGCGGAATCCTGGCCAAAGAACCTTCCGAGACCGTCAGGATTGGCCTGACTCCATCCTTGGTCTTCAATAAATTAATAAATAATCTCCAACGCTCCGTTAATAGGAATCTATCATGAACGGTTATATCATACCACTCGCGATTGGAATCATCGCAGTTATCATAGCTGCTTGGTTCGTTTCCTACTACAACCGGGTCAGGATCCTCTTCAACCGCATCGAGGAGGCCTGGGCCCAGATCGACGTCCAGCTGAAGAAGAGGTTCGATCTGGTGCCGAACCTGGTGGAGACGGTCAAGGGCTACGCCTCCCACGAGAGGGAGATCTTCGAGAAGATCGCAGAGGCCCGGGCTGGGATGGTGACCGGGACCCGGGGGGAGCGGATGGAGGCTTCCAACGCCCTCACCGGGGCGCTGCGAGGCCTCTTCGCGGTGGCGGAGGCCTACCCCGACCTGAAGGCTTCGGAGAACTTCAAGCTCTTCCAGGAGCAGCTTGAGGGCATCGAGAACAAGATCGCCTACGCCCGCCAGTACTACAACAGCACCATCCTCAACTTCAACAACCTCATCTCGACGATACCCGGGGTCTGGTTCGCCGGCGGCAGGCCTAAGCACGAGTTCCTCGAGATCCCGGAGGAGGACCGAGAGCTGCCCAAAGTGGAGTTCTGATGGGCAGGTTAAGCTTCCGGGACGAGATCGCCAGGAACAAGAGGAGCTCCATCCTTCTCGCCTCCACTCTATCGGTGATAGTAGTCGCCCTCGCCTCCATCCTCAGCTACCTCCTCGCGCCCGGGTACCTAATCGTGGTTCTCCCTCTCACATTGCTCGTCGTGGTCGGCTACTCCTACAGCTCGTACATGTACGGGGACCAGGTGGTGCTTAGGGCGACGGGGGCCAAGCCCGCCGAGGGCCGGGAGTACCTACACCTCAGAGACACCGTGGAGGGCCTGAGCATCGCGGCGGGGATCCCGCCCCCCCAGGTCTACGTTGTGCCCAGCGATGAGGTCAACGCCTTCGCCACGGGTAGGGACCCCGAGCACGCCAGCGTCGCCGTGACCACGGGCCTGATGGAGATCCTTGACAGGCAGGAGCTGGAGGGGGTGGTGGCCCACGAGATGAGCCACATCAGGAACCGGGATGTCACCTTCATGACCCTGGTCGCTGTTTTCGTGGGCCTCGCCGCCATCCTCAGCCACGTCATCCTCAGGACCTACAGGTTCAGGGCCTACACAGGAGGCAGAAGGAGGGGGAGAGATGAACGGGGCCGAGGCATCGAGATCGCCATCCTGGCCGTGGGCTTCTTCCTCGCCATCTTCGCGCCCATCCTCACCCGCATCGTCCAGTTCGCCGTCTCCAGGCGGAGGGAGTATCTTTCAGACGCTTCTGGCGCCGAGCTCACCCGCTACCCCGAGGGCCTCGCCTCGGCACTGGAGAAGATCAGGGGCCACAACCGGGGGGAGATGGACGTGAGCGAGGCGGTGAGCCACATCTTCTTCGTCGACCCCAACAAGAGCGCCCTGGACGCCCTGTACGCGACCCACCCGCCCATCGATGAGCGGATAAAACGGCTCAGGGCCATGTAGCAGGCAGTGTCGCCGGCTTAGAAGTCCATGAACGCTCTCTGGTATTGATAGTAGACGTCGATGAACGCGAGGTCAATGACCACGCCGAAGCAGGCTGTGAGGAGGCCCCCGACCAGGGGGACCCAGCCAAGGAGGAGGTAGCCGATGATCGCGACGACGAGGAGCACGATGACATCCCCCAGGTCCCGGCCCAGGACGCTGAAGGACTGGGAGATGGCGTAGGCGATACCCCTCTCGTCCATGACTATGACGACCATGATGAGGATGGCCACCGGGATTAGGACGATCGTTATTGATATCAGCCCCGCCACGATGGCGGCCACGAAGAACGTCCCTATCCTGCCCAGGGCGTAGTTGAAGCTCCTGCCCAGGTCCATGGGCTGGTTCATGTAGGCGTCCCTTGCCATGTCGATGGCTGCGAAGTTCAGGATGAAGGTCACGATGAAGCCGACGATGGAGATGATGGCCCCGA
>CP070640.1:710286-719942 GCA_020354065.1 Candidatus Bathyarchaeota archaeon | reverse complement strand
GCTTGGTAGCAACCTTCAGGATGAGGTTGCCTGTGCCCCCGACCCAGACGGGTATGTAGGGCTTCTGGACGGGGTGGGGGTAGCAGAGGGCGTCCTCGACCCGGTAGTGCCTGCCCTTGAAAGTGGCTTTATCCTAGGACTACATTCTCTTGACTATCTAGATGGTCTCCTCAATCTGACTCATGTGGACAGTTGACTGTTCATCGTCAATGATTTACGGGACGGAAGGGCGGCCGATATTTGATATATACAGATTATAGCGATTATAGTGCAATACATTTCTGATATTTCGAATATTGATTCTCCGGAGGCATTGGAACGGAAGCAGAGAACTTCCAAGAGGAGAAGAAGCTCATTCGAATACTCAAACCTCTTCTAAAGGAGAATAAGAATCGAGTCGAGGACGAAGACCATACATCGAGGAGCAAACCCCAGGATCCATTCGAAAAATGGGATACGTACGATCCATCCAAGGGAATGGAGATCTGGAGGGAAGCGTATGCGCCCGCTATCCTCGATGCCCTTGAAGCCAAGATCAAACTTGAGAGTATCTCGTCCCTCCTCGCCTCAGACCCCATCACGTTCTGTGAAGAGTGTGAGGCCATGAAGTGCTATGGCTCTCTCTACCCCATCTGTGAGCCCGTCCTCGAGAAGCTTAAAAAAATCATTGGGAGCTAGGTCATTCGAATAGAATGCATGTGTATATTCTGGTTCAGCGTGTGCTAAACGTATTCCGTCAAGAATCGGATAAAAATAGCCGATGTTAGATTATAGATTCCCTCTACTTATACTCAGTACATAACTGAGATATGTTACTGAACCCCATTTCATTACAATTTAAAAACCCAGAGTATGATAACCTGACAGCAATCAATAAGAGTTGAACGACGTGAGTGTTTTCGGCTCAACAGGGTATTTCTTAAGGGTTTTCTTTATTCTCATCGTTTTCGTGATGGGTCTAATCCCAGGGATGTGGGCGGCCTACAGGGGGCTCAAAGCCCTCGCATACTATTTGAAGATGAAGATAGACGGGGATAATTCCGCATACTAGGCCGAGACTTGGATCCCTAGAGCCTTTTGAGCTCGAACAGCACCGGCCTCAATCCATCGGTGCAGCAGGAGACCATTCTCCCCTCCCCCTTTATCCAGGAGAACTCTCCCCCCATGGAGAGGTGGACTACGTCCCGGTGGATGTCGGCCCAGGCCCAGCTGCAGAAGCCCTCGGGCATCCCCATGTTCCTCGAGACGAACTCGTCCCCGACGTTCAGCGCGGGGCAGGAGGGCCGGGCGTTCTCCCCCGCATACTCCTCGAACACCTCGTCGGTCTCGAGCTTCTTGATGACCTTTATCCTAACGTCTCTGTAGGACATTCAACATCGTGGGCTGATCTGGATCCATCGTTTAAGAACCATTCGTGGAATCGATGTTCTGGGGCGGATCCCGGGAATTGTTTCTGGAATTATTAGCCCAATCTTTATCCAAAGGCGATGCGTATTCCATCGATATGGTCCAGATAGAGGTCGTGAGCTTCGACATGGAGGGCACCCTCATCACGGACACCTTCAGCGATCTCATCTGGGAGACCGATATCCCCCACCTCTATGCCATCCGGAAGGACCTCGACTTCGAAACCGCGAAAAAGATGGTGCTCGATGAATACGCCACAGTGGGGATGGAACAGCCCGAGTGGTATGACGCAGGGTACTGGTTCAGGAGGTTGGACATCCCCGGCGACTGGCGAAGCCTTCTCGAGAATCGGAGGGAAGATTGCGAGGTCTACCCGGAGACTCTCCAAGTCCTGAAAAACCTAAGCAGAAGGTACCGCCTCATCGTATCTTCCAACACTATACGGGAGTTCCTGACCGTTCAGCTCACTAAGCTCCCGCAGGTGTTCGATCAGGTGTTCTCAGCCCCATCTGACTTCGGAATGGTGAAGTCGGAGGAGTTCTACGGCGAGATCTGCCGGATCCTCCGCCTCAAACCCGGAGCCATAGCCCACATCGGCGACAGCTTGAAGTTCGACTACGAGGCCCCCGACGAGCTGGGCATCAATGCCTTCCACCTCGACCGCTCTGGTGGAGCCCCGGGAGCACATGTCGTCCACGACCTCATGGAGTTTGAGAGAAGGCTGGAGGAGCTCGAGGATATTGACCAAGGAAGAGGGTCTAAGGAAAGGAATATGGGTTCAGAATTTTAATAACATATTAATCCTGATGATCGGAAGGTCCTGAATTGAATCTGCCGAAGAGATCTCCGTTAATTTTAATCGCAATTATCATCGCATCTACCCTCCCCCACGCGGTTGGCCAGCCCTACTATGAGCCGTCTGAGCTTTCGTTCCGCGTCTACCCTGATGGCTATGTGGTTGTGGAGTACGATGTGGACGTGGACCCGACCAGGTCGAGGGTGAATGTGACCCTCTTCGGGTCGCTCTACCTCCATCTCCTGGTGGAGGATCAGGACGGCCTGATCCTAGACCACTCCTCCATCGAGGGGGGGCTCTCTATCGACACCCTCGGAGCCATATCCGTCTTCGTCTTCTATGAAACCACTGATCTGACGGGCAAAGAGGGGCAGATATGGACGTTCATGGCCTCGGCGCCCACCTCCTGCACCGTCACGCTTCCTGAGGATTCATCCATCATATCCCTGAGCGCGATCCCCCTGGCCATGAGCATCATCGACGGGGCTCTCATCCTCACCATGCCGGAGGGTGATCTGGAGGTGGCATACACGATAGGCGTCGTGGGAACCCGGGAGCATGCCTTAGCTGTCATCAGGGACTCCGAAGACCTCATCCAGATGGTGCAGGCTGGAGGCGTCACCACTACCGAGGCCGATGTCCTCCTCCAGCAGGCCCGCGACGCCTTCGAGGCGGAACTCTATGGGGATGCCGAGCTTCTGGCCGAGCAGGCGAAAAACTCAGCTCTGAGCGTACAAGCGGCGGCCTTGTCTGCAACCGACGCGATATCCGATGCTCAAACCTCAATTTCGGCTGCAGACGAGGCCGGGAGAACCGTGGGCCTGGACACGGCCCAAGAACTACTCCAGCAGGCCGAAGACGCCTTCGATCAAGGGGACTACGAGACCGCCCAGTCCCTAGCCGAGCAGGCTCAGAGCGCCGCCGCCGGCGCAACCCTCCCTGAGAGGGGTGGAGGACTTGAAATCGTCCTCACAGCTGCCTTGGCCGTGGCTGCTATCGCGGCTGTGGCGTTCTTTTTCTTGCGGAGAAAGGAGCCTGAACCGTCTCTTCCCGCCGTCAGTTTCGATCTAGAGGCCCTTTTCGAGGAACACCCCTATTTGAGGCTCGACGACAAGGAAGTGATTCGTTTCCTGGCGGAGAGCGGCGGAGAGACCTTCGCTGCCGAGATCCGGGAGCGCTTCGACGTGCCGCGGACCAGCCTCTGGAGGATGATCAGGCGGCTCCAGAGGGAGGGGGTCGTGGAGGTCTCCACCATCGGGGGGCAGAGTTTGGTTAAAATTAGCCAAAAATACAGTAAAGGAGGCCCGGAGGAGTGAAACAGGTGTTCCATTCTGTTCCGGCGGGTTCCTCTAATTCAACCATTGCGTATAAGAGGGCGGTGAAAAAATGAGGTTCAACAGGCTCGTGACACTGTTCATGCTGACGCTCTTAGCGGCTCCCACACTTGTCATCACGGCCGCCCAGGTCTTGACGGTGGGAACCGAAGAGTCGAGCTACTACCCCGGCGATGAAGTGGAGATCTACGGGTCCGCAGGCGTCGAGGTCAACGTCACCGTCAAGGTCCACGACGGAACGAGCTACATCTTCGATCACAACGTGACCTCAGAAGAGGACGGGGATTATTCAGTCGACTTCACCCTCCTTGAGGACGCTGTGAGCGGGGACTACGTGGTGACGGCCTCCACAGATGGGGAATCAGCCCAGGCTACTTTCACCGTTCTTGACCCTAGCTTGGAGGAGCTGGCCGAGAGCCTCATCGACGCGGCCGAGGACAGCCAGGAGAATGCAGAGGAGGCGTTCGAGGAGCTAGAAGAGCTCGGTATAGATGTGTCCTCAGAGGCCAACGATAACTACAGCCTTGGCATCGCGGCTCTAGCTGAGGCGGAGACTCTGTTCGAGGCAGAGGACTTCTCAGGAGCCGTAGAGAAGGCCCACGAGGCGATCCAGTACTTTGGCGACGCCTTCCAGCTGGCCAATGAGCTGATCCCCGAGGAGCCCCCAGAGGAGTCCCATGAGGATGACGATGACGACGACTTCGATGGGGAGAGCCTCGCAGCCGCCATTGAGAGGGCCAACGTCTACTGGGAGAGGCTCAACGACACGGTCACACACCTTGAGGAAGAGGGCTTCAACATCATCAACATAGAGGAAATTCTAGACGAGATACTTGGACACCTGGATGCTGCTTCGGAGTACGTCCAGGCGGGCAACCACACCGGGGCCGTCGAGGAGTTCAGAAGGGCGCGCACCGTCATGGGCAGGGTCCACGGGTACCTACAGAGCAGGATGAAGGAGAGGAAGGAGAAGCAGGCGGAGCAGTTCCTCGAGCAGTTCCAGAGGCGGATCCAGAACATCAACGGTACTTTAGAGAGGCTCCGGGAGCGCCTCGAGGAAGGCAAGACCTCCCAGGTGAAAGGAGCTCTGGAGGCCACCGCCCGGAAGCTGAACCGGATCCGGTCTCGTCTGACCATCGACGACTTGGAGGACCTCCTGGATGAGCTGGAGGAGGCGGTCGAGGAGATCGAGGAAGAATTGGACCAGCTGAACGGGGAAGGCTACTCAAACCAGATTAAGTCGATGAACCGCGTGGAAGCCAGAATCAGGGTGCTGAACAAGACCGCCGAGAAGCTCGCCCGCAAGGGCTGGGACATCTCCAACGTACAGGACGAGCTGAACGACGCCGAGGGACTCCTGGAAGACCTGAAGAAGGAGCTCGAGTTGGGCAACCTGGACATCGTAGGGGATCTCCTGGAGGAGGCCGAGGAATGCTTCAAGCAGGTCCGTAAGAACCTCCAGAGATCCAAGGCCGAGCAGAACAAGGAGCGGGTCATAGAGAAGATCTGGGAGAAGCTCCAGTCGTCCAAGGACAAGGGCTCCAAGTCGAACCTAGGCCCCTAGCCGAAGAGCCCCTGTTTTGTTTATCTCTCTTTCGAGAGCCACTAGGCTCCATCATGCCTCTCTTCCCTGCGCCTAATCGCATTTATATCTAGTCTCCTCCCTCTTTGAGGGAGAGGGCTCATTTTGAGCGCGAAAAAAGAGGAGATGGTTCCCCTCAGCGAGGCTGAGAACGAGGTGAAGGTGGTTACCCACAGGCTCGCCCTCCTCCATCTGGCCTACGGCCGGACTTTGGTGGACGAGTTCGGCTGGGAGAGAGGGAAGCAGCTCATATTAGACGCTATCAAGGAGTACGGTAGGAGGGTCGCTCATAGGACGAAGGAGGGCCACCAGAGCCTCCCCAGGTACGGTTTCTGGGAAAGGCGGGAGGGAGCGCCTCACGTTTGCGAGCTGGGCAAGATCGTCTTGGAGTACGACGAGATGGATATAGGCAGCCTCTACTGCCTTATCGACTCAGCGAAAGCCATGTTCGCGAACCACGAGGAGAAGATGGTCCACACTAAGGCCATCACCGTTGGGGACGACCACTGCGCCTTCGAGAACCTTCCCACCACAGAGAAGGACAGAGAGGACTTCTTCGGGAAGAGCAGAGACTGGTCCCATGTAGACCCAAGGCTCGACGAGTATTACAGAAAGATATCCTAGCCCAAAGGCAACGCGGGTCCTGCGATTCTACAGCGCGCGGAGTCTTGATTTTATATTTTCTTGCATAGGAGACTTGACAAGGGACCTCAACGTCTCCAGATGGCCTTCTCGTACTCGTATATCAGCCTAGAGGCGACAACCCAAGCCTCCAGAGCCCCGGAGTGGATGCTCAGCATCTCGTCTGCGGTGGAAATCGTCTCATCGCTCATGGGGCCGTGAGGGAAAGCGCCGATGAGAACGGCGGGAGTCTTATGCGATAACAGCCTCTCGCAGGTCTTTTCAAGGTCTGAGGGTTCCCCGTGGCTCGTCAGGGCGACGGTGATGTCTGGTCCGATCTTCCCCACGAGCTCTCGAAGGGTCATCTGGCTGAGGGTCATCAGAGGCTCTCCCTCCAGGGGGACCCTGCCATATGCGAAGATCTGCTCCATCAGGCTGTTGAACCTGTTGCAGTCCCGGGGCACTCTCGTCTTCGGCGCGACCTCGACGGCGTAGCCCCCGTACGTGTGGATCCAGACCCTCAGTCTCTCCTCACTGTTCAGGGGCGTGCCCAGGGCCTCTAGGAGGCAGATGTGGGCGATGTCGGGCCTGCCCCTTTTATGACTATCGGGGAGCCTTCCCATCGCGGCGTGGTGGAGGCTCCTGTTGAGGAGGGTTTCCTCTGGCCTCTTCTTTCGCCTCTTCGCGTTCCTTCGGATTGAAGGGTGGCCCAAGAGTCCGGTGGGCACAATCTCCAGGGCGGCTTCGACAAAGATCAAATGGAGCATATCTGCGGAAAATAAAATAGTGGGTATTGTTCTTAAGTCTGGAGGTAGACCCCGTGGCCGAGGAGTTCACCCTGGCGCCGATGCGGAGGCTTCTGAGGAAGCACGGCAACCTTAGGATCAGCGACGGGGCGGCCGAGGAGCTTCGGATGGTGGTCGGGGATTATGGTTCCAAGGTCGCAGAAGCAGCAGTTGCCATAGCCCTGGAGGAGGGGCGGAGGACGGTCTTGGGCCGGGATGTGAGGGCGGCCACGGAGCGATTCAAGGGCTCGGAGGTTGAGGCTTGACCGGTGCGGAAAGTAGGCATCGGCCTGCCGGTTTCCTGGGTTTCCTCTTCGGCAGGCAGGTGGACTACGTCCGAAGGCTGAAGCCCCTATTCACCCTCTGCCTGTTCGGGTTCATCTTCTCCCTCCTCGTCGGATACAATCTGGGGGGCAGCATCCAAAGCTCCGTTATGGAGGAGCTGCTGGGTGGCATCCCAGATCTGGAGGGCTTCAATGTCACCATGATCTTTCTCTTCATCGTGTACAACAACGTCTTCAGGAGCTTCCTGTGGATGCTCCTTGGAATAGTAGGTAGCTTCCCCCCTCTGTTCTTCACCGTCCTGTTCGGCTTCTTCCTCGGCCACTTCTCATACTCAGTCTCACTGGAGCAGGGACTCGGCTTCACCGTGATGGCCCTCATCCCCCACGGCGTAATCGAGATCCCCACCATTCTCCTCAGCTCCGCCGCCGGCATGGCCCTCGGCTACGCTCTCATAAACCGCCTCAGGGGCAGGGGAAGCCTCAGGGTGGAGTTCGGCAGGGCTCTCGTCCTTTACATCACGAGGATAGTCCCTCTGCTGATCCTCTCGGCGGTGATAGAGGTCACCTTAACACCCCTATTGGTCATCTCACTCGGCTTAATCTGACCTACACCTGATAATCTTTTTAAAATCTCACATCTAGGGGAGTAGACACAATCTCTAAAGATGAGAATTCTTGTGTCGAGAGCGTCATGATAAAGATCGACGAGGGACATCACTTCTCGGTTTCTGGCTTGAGGTGATGAGGATCTCAGCAGAACTTTCATGGAGGAGTTCGGGGGCTCGGTGAACTTCAATGATCTAATGTGAGTGGACCGCCACACAGAATAGGGGAAGCAGGACTCTTGAAGCTGAGAGCTCAGAGTGTTGAACACTGTGACGAGTATGTCGACTAGGTCGTGGAGAAGACCATCGAGCTTCTGCAAGGGTCATGATCGGCTGGTGCTGGATTAATTGGTTGATCTCGTGTTTTCTCAGACTCTGATCTCGCACTCAGGGAAGTAGGGCTCAACCTTAACTTTGAACTCCTCCAGTTTCGCCTCGCTGTAGGGCTCGACGCCTTCGAATTCAGTGCATAGGCTTTTCCCGGGTCTGTATTGCTGTATGACGAAGCGCTTGGAGCCCACCAGGGTCTGGGCGATCTCCTCAAGGTCGCGGCTGTCTATCAGCCTTGGGACAGCGGTGGCTCGGAACTCGTAGTCTACATGCCCCCTCCTGAGGAGTCTGACACTCTCCCACACCGCATCTACATCCACTTTTGCTCTCACCACCTCGTGGTACCGGTCCAGGGGAGCCTTGATGTCCAATGAGACGTAGTCGACGACCTTTTCACCCATCAGCTTTCTAAGCCTCTTGGGCCGGGAGCCGTTGGTGTCGAGCTTGACCCTGTAACCCAGGGCCTTGACCTTGTAGAGGAAGAGGAGGAGGCCGTTGTGGAGGGTGGGCTCCCCGCCGCCGACGCAGAGACCGTCCAGGTAGCCCCTCACCCTGTAGAGGTGGTCAAGCACCTCCCTCTCGAGGATGGGCTCAATCCGCTGGTGGTCGAGGACGAGGTCGGTCTTGGTACAGTAGGGGCAGCGGAAGTTGCACCCTGGGACCACCGCCTTGGCACAGAGCCTCCCCGGGTAGTCCCTCAGGCTGAGCCTCTGATACCTCGCTATAGGAAGGGGTTGCCTCTCCCTTCCATGCCTCCGACGCCTCCCCAACCTCACCTTTCCTCTTCCCCGAGCCTGTTATGAGGGTATGAACCCCTCCTTAAACTTATTGAACCCCATACCACAGCAAACCCAACCATGCACGAAGAGTTATGAAACATCATATCACATGGTTCTTGCCCTTCCTGCATGGCTCCTTTAATATATTGATCAGGGGTGTCACTATTTGTGATGCTAGATGGTACGAGGCATAGGCAGGGAGTTCATGGAGAAGACTCAGTACAAATACCTAGAGGAGTCTGACCAGAACAAAGGCTTTCCCCAGCCACCCTTGGAGCTTAGAGCAGAAGAGGGGCAGAGGATCATTCCTCTCCCTGACCCGAGGGAGTTGAGTCTGAGGGGTGTCGACCTGCGAGAGGTCATTGAGAGAAGGAGGAGCGTGAGGGTCTACTCGGAGCAGCCTTTCTCCCTGGAGGAGCTCTCATGGCTTCTCTGGGCCTGCCAGGGCGTGAAGGAGGTGGTGGGGAGGCCCGTGACCCTGAGAACGGTGCCCTCGGCTGGAGCTCGCCACCCCTTCGAGACTTACCTCCTCGTGAACAGGGTGGAGGGACTTGAACCCGGTCTCTACAGATTCCTGGCCATCGACCACAAGCTGGCGGTGGTCAACCTCAAAGGCGGCATCGGCGACAGGATTGTGGAGGTGTGTCTTGGGCAGAGGTTCGTCGAGACATGCGCGGTCACCTTCATATTCGCCGCCGTGACCTACAGGACATACTGGCGCTACGGGGAGAGGGGGTACAGGTACATGCACTTGGACGCCGGTCACGCATGCCAGAACCTATACTTGGCTGCAGAGGCAATAGGAGGCGGGGCGTGCGCCATCGGGGCCTTCGTAGACGAAGAGCTCAACAAGGTCCTCGACCTAGACGGCGTGGAGCAGTTCGCGATCTACATCACGACGACAGGAAAGAAGGCGTAATCGGCTACCTCAGCCCTTTATCTTCTATCTATGACAGTCGAACTTTACGAGGATAACCACATCTGAGCTCAGGAAAGAAATTGCGTGAAAAGGAGGAGCTCCACTATTTTTTCAGGGCTTCGGTGAACTAAATCCCGAAAGCCTTGCACTTGGCAAGGTGGTCGTCCGGGTGGTACTGGATACTGGTCCCAACCTCGACACAGGCCTCCTCCTT
>CP070640.1:706452-710186 GCA_020354065.1 Candidatus Bathyarchaeota archaeon | reverse complement strand
GTGGTCAAGTTTGACGGGACCCCGATCAAGACCCTGGATACGAACTCGAATGGGGATATCAGTGGCTCCATCATAATCCCTGCCATGTCCACCGGTAACTACCAGGTGGAGGCCGAGCAACAAAGCTACAACATCGAGGCGAGCGAGACCTTTAGGGTGGGGACGATACTGGTGATACTGGCTCCCAAGGTGGGGCCCACGGGTACGAGGGTAACCCTCACGGGTGTGGGGTTCACGCCGGGCGGGAAGTGGGAGGCCTACTTAGGAGAGATCGCCATATTAAAGAACAAGGACGTGAGTGGTGACACCACCCTCTTCGGCTCCTTCTATGTCCCGACCGTGGAAGCCGGCGAGTACACGGTGACCGTGGTGGATCTGGACGAGGGCATCGAGGTTGAGACGGATTTCACGGTGACAGAAACCACGTCCCTGTCCCTCAATCCCGTATCGGCCCCCATCGCTTTCAATATCACCGTCGTGGGCACGTACTTCGCGGAGAGCGCGGGGGATATCGATGTCGAATTTGTTGTCTACAACTCCACCGACGATTGGGTCATGGAGGTTTACGAAGGAGTCGATCCGGTGACCACGGATGAGGAGGGAGCGTTCACTGCCTGGTGGATGGTCCCAGACTACCTCAGCCTTGGGAGCTACACCGTTAACGCCACCGACGATGAGGGCCTCTTCTCCCAGTTCGCCTTCGAGGTCGTCTCCAAGTTCCTCTCCATCACCCCTCACAAATCAGCCTATTACAGGGGGGACACAGTGAGGTTCAACATCGAGAGCTCATTCGAGGAGGTGGGGTCCTACATAATGATATTCGACCCAGACGGCAGCTTCGTCTGGAAGACAGACGACCTGGACACGTGGATAGAGTCGGATGTCACCTATATCGCGCCCTTCTTCACCCAGACCGCTGGAGGAAATCCCCTTACCCTTGAAAGCGACGCGCCACTGGGAAACTGGACATGGACCTGGTACGACAGCGAGGACGAGGCTCTCTCCTCGGGCACCCTCACCGTAGAGGAACCCACGCCAGAAAACGGAGACGGCAACGGAGACACGGGGGATGGCGTCACGGATGAGGTCATAAACGAGCTCCAGCAGAGTCTGCAGGACCTTGAGGAAGAAATAGCTCAGCTCAATAGCGATCTAGAGGAGGCACTGCTCACGATAGAGGACTTAACCAGCTCAACTGCTGAGTCCATCAACGAGTTCGAAGCGGTCCTGGAGGATACAGCTGAGGAAGCAGCCGAGAGCAAGCAGGACGCCGAGGCCGCAAAAGCGCTGGCAACGGACGCGAAGAGTGCGGCGGACCAGGCGCAAGAGGGGGTGGACGAGGCGAAGGCTGATGCAGAAACTGCTCTGAACTCCTCCAGAGGATTGACCTTGATAGCCTACGCCGCCATTGGCATCTCGCTGGTTGCGGCAGTGATGAACTTTATCGGCCCGCTTCAAATAACCAGAAAGCCGCCTGGATAAGATACTCTAAACGTATCCTCGGCCATTGCAGAGGAAAGCCTGTGCGCGAAATGGATGTCAACCAGTGTCTGTTTCTCCTCCGGAAAGGAGCACCCCATCCATGTGTGGGCCATAATAATATCCACACTTGGCCGTAATGCTGGTCGTTCTAGAATGGTTGAGCAGGTACAGTTCAGGATGTCACTCCAACGCCACCAAGTAGAAGCGTTTATTCTTGCGGAGCTGGCGATAATATTCATCATCATAGACAGTATGTGAAAGTTATCAACAGATGTCGCAATTGTCTTTAACAAAAGAGTTGACAGGCAGCCCTCACCAGCTCCTTTCTATATCCCAACTCTTATCCCTAGATCAGGCTGCGTACGCTTGTGCAATGACTCCTACTCATTTTCTTTATCATTCAGTAAAAATTAGTAATTAGAAGCCACACGGGTGAATCCATGCAAATTCGAAAAATCTCAAAAGGGGATGTTCGTGGTTTCATCGACTGCTATGTTGAAATCTGGGAGAGCCTGAAAGGCATTCTCCCCGAAGAATACGTAAACGACCAGATTGAGAAAGCATCCGGTAATATCTTTCAAGACGACCTGCTATCGAAAACATCTGACCCTGTCAGCATATTCTTGGTGGCTGAAGTAGGGACAGAGACCATCGGTTTGGCGTGGGGAAACATAAGGAAATATGGATCAAGCTGGCTCTCCTTTTTAGGCGTCTCCCCAGATCATAGGAGAAAAGGAGTAGGCAAGTCTCTGCTTACTAGGTTTATCGAAGAATCAAAGAAGAAGGGTTCACGTAAGATAAGGCTAGACACTGACCCTAGGCTGATTCCAGCGTTAAAACTTTATGAGAACATGGGCTTCATCCCTGAGGGGATCACTAAGAACCCATATGGGTTAGAACTCATTATCTATGGTAAAGTCATAGAATAAACGTTGGAATTTAGACGTGAAATCCAAACTCTTGTCATCACGATATACGTGCGCCTCGACCTGGTAGTCATAGTCGAACTACTCTTCATACCGGGAGAGACGTGGTCGTAATAATGAACGGTATTACCCCCGCAAGAACAATGTTGAAGAACCTTTTTGAAAATGGATCATTCTCGTTAACGTGTTGAGGGAACAAACTTGAGGGAGAAAGAGTTCCGAGAATACTATCGCGGACGTGGTTTCAGCGTGGAAGACGCCGAGTCAGCCATCAAGGCAGTCCGCGAGTTTGAGGGGCATCTCAAGGCCAGGGGAACCTCCCTGGAGTCCATAGTTGTCGACGACATCAAAGAGTACGTCTCGCTGCTCATCTCCGAGGGGAGGAACTCGATGGACCGGCTGCTGCCGATTGCGCGATACTGCTATCTCATCAAGAAGAACGATGCCTACATCTACTTCACCCAGATCATAGGGGGAAGAACAGTCCTGCCCTCGATCTCCGAGAGACTCGCTCAAATCGCTGGAGAGGAAAAGAGAGACATCGTTTTCCAGGGCATGAAGGCGCCACCGCTAGGGGCCCCACCCGAGCAATTCCCCAAGGTCACGGGTCTGCTGATGGAGAGGCTGGAGGGCGAGCTCGACCAAAAAACATGCAGAAGAGTACTCGCCGGGAATCACCACAGAGTCACCCTCGAGGCTTTTACGAAGCATAAGAAATGGTATATGGAGGCGGAGAGCCTCGACCAGTTCTTGAAAAAGGTCCACGATAAGGCGGTCGCAGAGCTGGAGCAGTTTCTGGAGGAGGACAGGGTCTGGTATGAGCAGGAGATCACCCCCGAGGTCGTGCAATACGTCCAAGGCAACCAGGAGGTGTTGTCTGGAGTCCGGATCGGCGACAGAATCTACATGACCAAGTTCCCCTACGCCCCCGGGGACTACCTGAGGGAGACGGACCCCCTGATGAAGAGGTATTACATGTGCCACTGCCCCCTGGCCCGAGCATCCATCCTGACGGGCGAGCCCGAGATCTCCCCCGAATGGTGTTACTGCAGCGGAGGCTACGGTAAGCTCAAGTTCGACGTGGTCTTCGAGCAGGAGACCGAGGTGGAGGTCCTGGAAGCTGCCATAGGCGGGGACATGCTCTGCCGTTTCTCGGTCAAGATACCCGAAGGCATAACCAAATAGATGCCTCCAAACCTTTTTGAATACACATACGTATAATCCCAACTCTTCTCCTAAGATCGCACGATTCTTGATCGATTCCGAATGAGTGAAGAGCAAGCTAAAGTCAAGATTACAGTTCTCAAGGTCTTCAAGCCAGAAGAG
>CP070640.1:703764-706352 GCA_020354065.1 Candidatus Bathyarchaeota archaeon | reverse complement strand
ATCCTTGAGGCGGAGGGGAGAGGGCACTATGTTGGCTGCAACATGAACGTCCACAACCTCAGGGAGACGAAGGAGTTCAACTGGTACGGGGAGGGGGACGACATGATCTTCATCGATGGCGAAAAGAGCCCAAGCATCGTGGGGACTGGGACCGAGGACTACTACTGCATGAGCTGGTGCCCGACGCAGGAGTATTGCGCCCCGTTCCACGGCCTACCGCTGCCCGGGGGCTCCAACTGGTCGGGGAAAGTCACATGGTACCGCTACCACATCCTCGACCCCGTATACTTCCAGAAGTCGAATAGGGTGACGATAGAGCACGGCCACGCGAACCATCGGTCTGACGACTACAGCAGCACCGCCTACTGGTACCAGACGGAGCCCCACAGGCCCTTCGGCCCCATTCTCCCCCTTGAGGAGCGGCTCCCGAGGGAGTGATATGAAGGTCGGAGTCTTCTCACCGAACGATCCCCGCCCCTGGGTGAGGGAGGGCAACATAGGCCTGATGATCAGAGCCGAGAGGCTCCTGGTGGACGCCCTCACAGGCGCCGGCGTCGAGATCGTGAGGGGGGGCGAGGGCCTCCCTGAGATGGACCAGATCGCCTGGAACACTAAGCTCGTCCAGGACCACGTGAGGAGGATCGCAGCTGAGAACCCCCAGGCCCTCGTCATCAACCAGGGCTCCTGGACCTTCCCCTGGGACTCCGTCGACGCTGTGAAGGCTTTCATGGCAGAGACTGACGACATCGCGAGGGTCGTTATGTTCAGCCATAAGGACCCTCAGGTGCCGGGGCTGGTGGCCGGGATGGCGGCGGGCGGCGGCCTAAACAGGATAGGCATCCCCTTCTACCACGTCTTCGGCGATATCGAGAAGGACCCGAATGTGCTCAAGAAACTATTGGCCGTCTTGGGTTTCTACAAGAGGAGAGCCGAGTCGAAGGATGTTGCCAAGGAAGTCATCCGGGCGTTGAAGAGGCAGAAATACCTCGCCCTTGGCGGGATGAGCCTGAAGATGCCGACGACGACCGCCGATGTAGATCAGTGGCAGAAGCTCTTCGGCATCAGCTACGAGGCCTTGGACCAGTCTGAGCTGTTGGCGAGGGCGTGGGGGATGGTGGAATGGTTCGGGAAGCCCGGTGAAAGTGACTACAGGATCGTTGATATGAGGCTAAAGAAGGCCGCCGATTACATCGGAGAGCATGGGAAGATAGACTACAGCAGGGAGAAGCTGAGGGGCTTCGGCAAGCTCGTCTACCAGCTGAGCCTATACTACGCAGGCCTCGACGTCGCCAAGGAGTACGCCGCGACCTTCGCCGGGGTAAAGTGCCAGGACGAGCTGAGCAGCAGGGAGTGCACCACCTGCCTGATGTCTGCGTACCTGAACAACGACGTGGGACCCGACGGGGAGGAGAAGCCGATCGTACCGGTGGCGTGCGAGAATGACATGGACTCCGCCCTCACCCAGCTGATGATGTATCTGATCACGGGTAAGCCGTCGGGCTTCGGGGACTTCAGGGACGTGGAGGATGGTGTGCTGTACATAGTTAACTGCGGGCAGCACCCGCCCTACTTCTTCGGAGGACCTGAGATGGACTCCAGGGAAAAGCTCGACCTCGTCGAGTACATGGGGCAGGAGGTGTTCTATGCTGCAGGAGGGAGCTCGGTTAGGGGACGGACGCCGGGGGGACACCTGATGACGGTGGCGAGGCTGGGGAGGGAGAACCTAAGGTACAGGATGGTGGCCGCAGCGATAGAGACGCTGGACGTGGACCCCTCGGAACACGAGAGGTACAATTCTTCATGGCCGATCATCAAGGGGAGGATCCCGATGCCGGACGAAGAGCTCATACAGGTCTGGCCGTGCAACCACCTTGGATTCTGCTATGGAGACATAACCCCGGAGCTTGCGGAGGTAGCCCACAGGCTCGACATTGGGTACACTGTATACGATAGGGAGGGCAGGAAGTACCAGAAGCCGACATGAGCCCTTCCAACGCGCACATAACCGTGAACAATTCTCCAAGTAGGGTTTTCGTGCTTATTCACATAGACATTTTTGTTTTGATAAAAAATAATGTTGGATTGCCATGATCGATCCGAAAAAGGGCTTATTACAGACAAAGGAAAATCTGGTGATGGGATCAACACATGAATGAGGGCAGTCCGAGGAAGCTGGGCCTGAGGGAGGACTGGGCCTCAGTGCCCTTCCTAGTGCTCACTTTCGTCGGCTTCCTAATATCTGTGTACGATTTCTGGATTCTACAGGGGCTGAGCTTTAAGCTGAGCGCCCCTCTGGTGATCGGCATCCTACTGGTGGCGTTCGGAGGATACCTGAGGATCACGAGCAGGAGGACTCTGATGGGAGCCGGCTTCGGCCTTCTTACTAGCTCTCGCCTCCAGATAGTGGAGGGCCACCAGCTCGTCTCCGACGGTGTATACAGACGCATACGCCTTCCGCTGTACCTCGGAGAGATCACGAGAAATCTTGGTTTCACCCTGATACTATCGAGCATGTATGGGTTCGTGATAGTCCTGGTCGGGGGCCTGTTCCTGCCCTTCAGGATAGAGATCGAGGAGAGGATGCTCTT
>CP070640.1:695701-703664 GCA_020354065.1 Candidatus Bathyarchaeota archaeon | reverse complement strand
GCAGGAGATAGGGGAGGTCTTCGACACCCTAACCTTCAATCTCGGTTCGACAAACACCGTGCTCATCAGGGACGAGGGGATGAACATCATAGTCGATCCCGGCATCCTCCAGCTTGGACGGTACGGCGCCTTCCAGAAGAGGCTGGCTGAGTTCGGTCTGAAGCCGGGGGACATCGATGTAGTGGTGAACACACACTGCCATTTAGACCACATCGAGGCTAACTACCTGTTCAGGGGGAAGCCTCTCATCGTCCACGAGAAGGAGCTCGAGTACTGCCGTCAGCTCTACTGGCCCGAGTACGCCGACGCCTTCATGGGGATAATGGAGGTCGACCCGATATCAGGCTCCAAGAGGCTCACCGAGAACGTCAGGGTCATCGAGACATTGGGGCACACCCCCGGTAGCATATCCGTGATAGCCGAGACCGCGGAAGGGCTGGTCGCTTCAATCGGCGACGCCGCCATCGTCAAGGAGGACCTACTGGAGCTCCGGGCTCCATCGGTGGTGACGAAGAACATCGCCCCCGAGGCATCAGTTGAGAGCCTCAAGAAGATAGCCTGCCTGAACCCCGTCCTCGTGATCCCGGGTCACGACGCGCCCTTCTCCCCAGGGGGCTGAGAAAGGTTTATAGACCCTGTGGCCGTACGGTTTGGCGGTGAACGCATGCCTACACACGGTTCGCTGACCAAGGCAGGCAAGGTCAGGGCCCAGACCCCCAAGATAGAGGGGACGCCCAGGAAGAGCCAGTCCCCCCGCCGGAGGAACAGGTCTAACTACGTGAAGAGGTTCTTGGCCGCACCGGAAGATCGCTTCGGCAGAGGCAGACGCAGAGGCAGACGCCGCCGATAGCTCCATAGCTCAACCTTTTAACGCCCAGTTTCTTAGAGATAGCCGAGTTGGTAGCAGCCCTCCGAGCAATAGTTGAAAAACTTCTCTCTCTCCCTTCGCCCAGCAGGTCTGACGTTGACAGGGTGAAGTTCGAGGTCAGCAGGGAATACGGCCTTGGAGGGATACCCGGGAACGCTGAGATAATCTGTGCCCTGAGCCCTGACGAGGTCGAGAGGCTCCTCCCCCTCCTGAGGAGGAAGGAGGCGAGGGCCCGGAGCGGAGTCAACGTTGTCGCCGTCATGACGGAGCCCCTGGCATGCCCCCACGGCCGTTGCGCATACTGCCCCGGAGGCCCCGGGGAGGGGGTCCCCCAGAGCTACACCGGGCACGAGCCGGCGTCCATGAGGGGAGCCCAGAACGAGTACGACCCCTACCGGCAAGTTACGAGCAGGATCAAGCAGCTGAGGGTCATAGGCCACGAGGTCGACAAGGTGGACCTGATCATAATGGGAGGCACCTTCCCGGCCTCGCCACCGGAATACCAGGAGGGCTTCGTGAAAGGCTGCTTGGACGCCCTCGCAGGAGTTCACACTTCTTCTTTGGCTGAAGCGAAAAGACTGGCTGAGACTGCCAGTCTCCGGAACGTGGGGATGACCGTGGAGACCAGGCCCGACTGTCTCGACACCGGAGAGGTGGACTGGTTGCTGGGGCTCGGCGTGACCAGGGTCGAGCTCGGGGTCCAGAACGTGTACGACGACATCTACGAGCTAGTCGAGAGGGGGCACACGGTCCAAGACGTTGTCGAGGCCACCAGGCTGCTCAAGGACTCGGGGCTGAAGGTCTGCTACCACATGATGCCCGGCCTACCCGGCTCGAGCCCTGAGCGGGACCTCGAGGGGTTCAAGACGATCTTCGAGGACTCCAGGTTCAGGCCCGACATGCTCAAGATCTACCCGACCCTCGTCGTCAAGGGAACCAAGCTCTACGACGGGTGGAGGGAGGGTAGCTACAACCCCCTCTCTACCGACGCCGCCGTGGAGCTAGTAGCCCGGATGAAGGAGCTAGTCCCGCCCTGGGTTAGGATCATGAGGGTCCAAAGGGACATACCCACGCCCATCATCGAGGCCGGCGTCGACAAGAGCAACCTGAGGCAGCTGGCCCAGGAAGAGATGGAGAGGCGGGGGAACAGGTGCCGATGCATCCGCTGCAGGGAGGTGGGCCACCGGGAGGACGCCGAGCTCGAGCCGGATAGGCTGGAGATCGATAGGAGGACCTATGAGGCCTCCGACGGCCTGGAGGAGTTCATCTCGGTCGAGGATGAGGCGGAGGAGGTGCTGGTGGGGTTCCTCAGGCTCAGGATCCCCTCGGAGAAAGCTCATAGGCCCGAGATAGATCCGGGGTCCGCTATCGTGAGGGAGCTCCACGTCTATGGTCGCATGGTGCCCGTCGGGGCCTGGCTTTCAGATGGGTGGCAGCATAGGGGCTGGGGGGAGGCCCTGTTGGCCGAGGCCGAGCGGATCGCATCCGAGTGCCACGGTTCGATGAAGCTGCTCGTGATGAGCGCCCTAGGAACCAAGGAATACTACAGGCGTCTCGGATACAGAAAGGACGGCGCATACATGTCAAAGGGCCTCAACTAGGGGAAAACTTTATCACCCCATGATCTCGAATAGCGTGGGGATCTAGAGTTGTACATAGTCACCTACCGCTTCACACTCCCGCCTGACAATACAAAGGAATACATCATGATCGAGCAGAAGGCCATCCAGATCTACCTGGAGCATGGTTGCCTTGGCGTTGAGATCTACAGGGATTCCGAGAACCCAAGGAAGTGGCTGGAGGTCAACCGGTTCCTGGACCAGAAGCACCTCGATGATGTCGTGGCCGCCGTGGAGGAGGACACCCGGATCGCCTCTCTCTTCGATGAGTTTCTCAGCCTTTTCGATAACAATAGGGCTCCTGAGAAGGACACCTACATTAGGATGCTCTAACAGACAGTCGTAATTATAAGCCCTTGCTGCGTAGGAATTTCTGATCCCCGATGGGAGAAGACTCACTGCATGATTACCGGGGCGGCCTGAGAAAGGCGCTTATAGATGTCGGCGCTGATATCGGCGACCACATGAGGGTGGAGTCGCGGGGCAGGGTCTACGAGGGCACTCTGATGCCCCGGCTTGAGAGCGAGGACGACCGCCACATCGTCCTGAAGCTGAGGAACGGCTACAACATCGGAGTCTATTTCGACGAAGGGACGAGGATCGAGCGGCTGGGGCAGGCTGAGAAGCCCGAGTTCAGGCCGCCCCCCCTCCCGGAGACTCAGGAGGGGCTGCCCAGGGTCAGCATCATCAGCACCGGGGGTACCATCGCGAGCAGGGTGGACTACACCACCGGAGGGGTCCACGCCGCCATCTCCTCTAGGGACCTCCTCAGCATCGTCCCCGAGCTCTCTGACCACGCCATAGTCGACGCCGACATCCTCTACAGCGTCTTCAGCGAGAACATCGAGTCGGATCACTGGTCGGGGATGGCCCGCAAGGCGGAGGAGAAGATCCAGGAGGGGGCGCAGGGAGTGGTCATCACACACGGGACCGACACGATGGGGTACTCCTCGGCGGCCCTCAGCTTCGCCCTCAGGAGCCTGCCCGTTCCCGTGATATTCGTGGGCTCCCAGAGGAGCTCCGACAGGCCGAGCTCGGACGCAGCCACGAACCTCGTGGGCGTCGTGACCGCTGCAGCCACCGCGCCCTTTGCAGAGGTCGTCCTGGGGATGCATGAGACCACCTCTGACACGAGCATCGTCTTCCACAGGGGGACCAAGGTGAGGAAGTGTCACACGAGCGCCAGGTACGCCTTCCAGTCCGTGAACTCCTCCCCGCTGGCCCGGCTGGTGGATGGAGAGATCGAGATGATCGCCGAGGACTATCGCAGGAGGGGAGAGGGCGCTTTAGAGGTCATGGACGGCTTCGAGGAAAAGGTGGCCCTCCTGAAGTTCCACCCGGGCTTGCGCCCCGAGCTGATCGACGTGCTCGTGGACGATGGTTACAGGGGCGTCATCCTTGAGGGGACGGGTCTCGGCCATGTTAGCGAGGGTCTCAACGAGTCTATCCGGAGGGCTATCGAAGAAGATGTCATATTGTACATGACCTCCCAGTGCATCTGGGGGAGGGTCGACATGGATGTCTACACCACGGGGAGGGAGCTCCAGATGATTGGAGTGGAGCCCCTGGGGGACATGCTTCCGGAGACGGCGTTCGTGAAGCTGAAGTGGGCCCTGGGAAACTCCGAGGACATCGACGGGGCGAGGGAGCTGATGAGGAGGAACATCGCGGGTGAGTACACGGACCGCACCCTCTACACTGGGGAGTTCGGCTGATGGACTACGAGAAGCTCGGTCTCAAGGTGGGCCTCGAGGTCCATCAGGAGCTCGCGACGAAGCACAAGATGTTCTGCGCCTGCCCCCCGGAGCTTTTCAGGGACGACCCTGAGTACACATTCATCCGCCGCCTCAGGCCCAGCCAGAGCGAGCTGGGGGAGGTAGACCCCGCCGCCCTCTTCGAGTTCATGAGGGGGAGGACGATGATCTACGAGGCCAACAGGGCGACCTCATGCCTGGTGGAGATGGATGAGGAGCCCCCCGGAGAGCTGAACCCGGAGGCCCTGGACACCTGCCTCACCCTCGCCCTGATGACAGGCTCCCAGCCAGTGGATGAGGTCCATGTCATGAGGAAGATAGTCGTGGATGGCTCCAACACCACCGGGTTCCAGAGGACATGCATCACATCCCTCGGTGGCTCCGTCGAGGTGGGAGGGAAGACCTATCGGCTCCAGCACATAGGCTTGGAGGAGGATGCGGCCCGGAAGATCGCCGACGAGGGGGAAGTCAGCCGCTACCGCATCGACAGGCTGGGCATACCCCTGATGGAGGTGGCCACGGCCCCTGACATCCACTCCCCAACAGAGGCGGAGGAGGTGGCCCTCGCCATCGGGTGGATCATGAGGGCCACTGGTAGGGTTAGGAGGGGCCTGGGCACCATACGGCAGGATGTGAACATCTCCATCGTGGGCGGGGCCCTCACAGAGATCAAGGGCGTCCAGGAGCTGAACCTGGTCTCGAAGGTTGTGGAGTACGAGGTCCAGAGGCAGGTCAAGCTAATAGAGCTCGTATCGGAGCTGAAGAGGCGCGGCGTGAGGGAGTCCGATTTAGAGGAGGCCTTCATCGATGTTTCGGACCTATTTAGCGATACCCAGAGCAGAATCATCAAGGGGGCCTTGAGGCGAGGGGGGAGGGTTCTCGCCGTGAGGCTGCCCGGCTTCGCAGGGGTCATTGGCGCAGAGCTCTACCCGAATCGGAGGCTGGGGACCGAGATGGCCGACTGCGCTCGCTATGGTGGGGGAGTCAGGGGCCTCTTCCACACCGACGAGCTGCCGGCTCACGACATCTCCGAGGGAGAGGTCCGAGCATTGAAAGAGAATGTAGGAGCCTCGGATCAGGATGCGGTTGTCATCGTGGCCGACGACGCTCAGAAATCCAGGAGGGCTCTGGAGGCTGTGATTGAACGGGCTGCAGAGGCGCTCAAGGGGGTTCCAGCTGAGACTAGGTCGGCTAACCCCGACGGCACCACCTACTTCACGAGGCCCCGCCCAGGCGCTGCCAGAATGTACCCCGAGACCGATGTCGTCTCCGTCGTGATCACGCAGGAGAGGCTCCGCAGGCTCGAGGCCTCACTGCCCGAGATGCCTGAGGCGAGGCTGGAGAGGTTCAAGGCTGATTACGGCCTGAACGAGAAGCTGGCGCGGCAGGCCATAGACTCGGACTACGTTAGGCTCTTCGAGGAGATGGTGAGGGCCGACGAGGCCGATCCCACCCTCCTAGCGGTGACCCTCACAGAGACCCTGAAGAGTTTGGAGAGGGATGGGGTGCAGACCGCGAACCTGGGTGACGATTCGATCAGGGGAGTCTTCCGACTGATAAGAGCCGGGAACACGGCGAAGGAGTCCATCCCCCCGTTGCTGATCTGGCTGTCCTCCCACCCCGGAGGCACAGCCGATGACGCCCTACAAGAGCTGGGTCTGGCCATGCTATCCAAGGAGGAGCTGGGTATGCTGGTGGAGGCCAAGGTCTCGGAGAACCGGGAGATGGTGGAGCGGATGGGGGTGAAGGCCCTCGGCCCCCTGATGGGAATGATTATGGCCGAGGTCAGGGGGAGGGTCCGCGCTGAGGATGTCCAAGCCCTACTGAGGGAGGCCCTCGCATCCCGGGCGAGGGGCTAAAGTATTATACGATAATCCCTGTAATTATTACTCGATATCATAACCAGTTGTGATTGCATGGAACGACCCCCTTTCCACCTTAGAGTGAGGATTGGAGACATGGAGGTGGAGCTGGGAGGGGAGAAGGGGGAGGTTCTGTCGACACTCGACGACCTGCAGGCCATTGTCGAGAAGGTCACCTTCGCGTTCAACAACGAGTCCAGGACTGCCCCCCTGGTTGTTGAACAACCCGTTGAGGAATCCTCCATGCTGGACTACCCCAAGATCAGCCGGACGAACAAGTGCGGGGACGCCGTCGTGGCCCTCCTCTCCACCGAGTGGGGTAAAACCCCAAGGGCAATCTCGGAGCTCAGGGAGTCGATGGAGGCCAACGCGATCTTCTTCCCCAAGACCACCCTCTCGGGGGTCCTCGTCTGGCTGGTGAAGAAGGGCAGGCTCAGGCGGTGGAAGGACAAGAAGCGGGGCTACCTCTACGTATTGAACGAGCCGGTGGCTGAGTGATGCCGAGGGTGGCTCTAGCTATCAAGACCCCCTTCGGGGAGATACGGGTGAGCGGGGACACCCCCGGCGAGGTCCTCGAAGCCCTCCAGGCTCTGGACCAGGAGTTCATCAGCGAGGTCAATGAGAGGGTCTCGGACCTCCTCGCGACCCAGGCCAAGGACGACCTGAAGGGCGTCGTCGAGATGGCGAGGGACGGCCCAATCATCGTCACCAAGAAGAAGCTCTCCCACTACGAGGCCATAGGCCTCATCCTCTACAGCATGCGGGACCACCAGTCCAGCTCCCGGGAGATAACCAAGAGGCTGACGGCGAGCGGCAAGAAGGTCACTGTGCCGGCGAGACTCCACGAGATGAGGAAGCGGGGGCACATCTTCAAGCCCGTGGACCGGGCCCCCTACTACAAGCTCTCGACGAGGGGCGTGAAGTGGATCGAGGAGGAGGTCCTCCCACCTCTCAAGAAGAAGTAGCCTATAACCCTCTTTTTTCCATCCTTTCAGTGAGATCCGAGACTGCGAGGAGGAGGCCCAGGAGGATCTCCTTGCTGTCGCAGGTATAGGACTGGGCCCTGAAGGGAGTACGCTGGATCAGGTTCTTCTCCAAGAGCTTCGCGACAGCCCTCTCCGTGGCCTTGGATGTCAGGCCGACCTCGCCAGCGATCTCCCTCACGGTCATGGTCTTCCCCGAACCCAACAGGTGGAAGAAGACGATGTTCTGGCTCGGGGCCTTCTTCAGATTCAAGATTGCTCCCATCTTCCCCTTAAGCTCGTCAACCCTCTCCTCGGACATACGATCAACCACCGGTTCCCTTCTTTATATTTCTGTAGAACTTCATGAGGATATCGTAGGGATTCAGAGCGGAGACGTAGCCATTAGGCTTGGACTCCACCAGCCCCGCGTTCTTGAGCTCGGCAAGCCTAGCTCTGACCGTGGAAGGGTTCACCCCGATTCCCTTAGCGATCTCCGCGGGCTTCAAGGCTGCCTCCCTGAAGGTGAGGTAGCAGAGGACCTTGAAGGCGACGGTGTCGAGTTTGAGCTCATCCAGCTTCTCGTTCCCCAAGCCCCTGTCACCCGAAATAGTCCTCGAGGAGCTTGACCAGGATAGGGCCCAGCTTGTACCTGTAGACTCCCCTGGCCACCCTGTCGACGAGACCCTTGTTGTAGAGGTTGAATAGGGAGATGTTGACCGCGTTCACAGTCAGGTTCAGAGCTTCGGCTACCTCCTTTGAGGACATCGGCTCCCCCTGCTCGACGAGGAAGAGGAGGACCTGGCGCTGGCTCTCCGCCCGCCTCAGCCCGTCGAGCTCGTCGGAACCCACCACGTGAACGGCCTCCCGGCCTACTCTTTCCTGATGGAGTTGGTGT
>CP070640.1:692404-695601 GCA_020354065.1 Candidatus Bathyarchaeota archaeon | reverse complement strand
GGCATCTCGTATTCTCCGCTTGGCAGATCTTCGGCAACATCTTCGTAGGGATCTCTCAGGAGGTAGAAGCCTGCGAGCCCAGACATCACGTTGAGGCGGGTTATGCCCAGCGCGTGGTCGTGGTACCAAAGCGTCGTCGGAGGCTGCTCGTTTGGGTACACGAAGACGGCGGTGTTGCCGCCTTTAGCGTTCCTTGCTGTGTTGTATGCCGGTCCCTGTATCCCGTTGATTGTGAACCAGGCTTCTGGGTGGCCATCGGAAGTTGACTGTACCTCGCCTCCGTGTAGGTGGGGAATTAATGGGACAGGCCATTGGGCTTCCGGGTAACCAGGTGGGTATGGTTCGAACCAAGGTTCAAGATCAGCAGGCTCTGGTTCAATCATATTATTAGGGTTAGCCCAGTGAAGAGTCGGGTCAACCGGAAACATGTGTGAAGACCAGATCCTGTTCTGCCAGTCCACGTAGACGGTGATATTCCTGACCGCTTCGAAGGTGGGTCCCGGCGAATTTCTGACGAAGCCCAACGGTTTTCCAGTTAATGCATCTTTGGCTACGCCTCCGTAACCCCAGACTTCTGTGGTTGGGTAGCCAGGAGGTAGAATTTGCTGCGTGAAACTCTGCATGAGAACGGTGTACTCGTGTCGTACAACTTCGCCTCCCTTTCCTCTGATTTCTCTTGGAGCATATACCGGCGGTGGACCCTCTATTTGGTTCACATACTTTGGTATGGTCTCGGGATCTAGAAGACTTGGAGTGGATGGCTCCTGCTTTGCTATGGCTGGCAACGCAATCGGGATGGCAAATAGAACTATCAGTGTTAGCGTTCTGAACAAGATAGAAGTTCTGCGTCTCATTTTCATTTCTCTCTCTTTTTTTGGCGTTCTTCATGTCTCGCAATTGCGAGACTGTTAGCGGATTGTAAATGGTGGAATATATACCATTACAAATTTTATCGTGGTTGGCTGTACATATTTTAAAATGTAATTTTAATATTGGAAATAATTACAAAAATAACATATTTTTGGTACGCACCGCGCGCGCAGTACAAGGAATATATCCAGATCTCAAGGCTGAGTATCTTTTCATCTTTTCTTTATCCCAACTCTCATCCTCAGTTCAGACTCGCACGCTTATACCTGCAACGGGTTTGTGTAAATTACAGAACGGGAGCATCCTATAACCTTGAGCCAGTTTTCTCAGCTATCTTCGGCGCGCCAACTCTCGTGCTCGAGGAAAAGGCCCACAGTATTTAAATCGAGTACGTCCGCAACCTGTATAATAACCCATAGAGCTGTTGAAGGTTTAAATTTATGAGTTCCACCGAGCCTATCTTCAAGGATTTCGTCTACAAGTACAGCACCCTGTCCGTCGATCACCTGGGGGAGCTGCAGGGATTCATAGACGGACTCAAGCGCGAAGGCAAGCTCAGCGACAACGAGACCTACAGGGGCTATCTCAGCGGGCTCAAGTTCGAGGTCCCTGAGGACTTCCCCGAGGCTAGGTCGATCATCGTCCTGGCGTTCTTGAACAAGCTGATGCTGGTCAACTTCCATCTTAACGGGGAGAATCACGAAGTCATGCTGCCCCCCCAGTATTACGCAAGCGGGTTGACGGAGGAGAAGCTGCGAGAGATCATCCAGAACGAGATAATCAGGGAGCCCGGATACAGGATCGAGAGGACGACAGAAGTCCACCTAAAACTGCTTGCTGTCAGGAGCGGGCTGGCCAAGTACGGGAGGAACAACATCTCCTACGTGGACGGGATGGGGAGCCTGCTGATGCTCTTCGCCTACTTCACGGACCACCCGTTCGAGGACAACTGGACCGAGCTGTCGATGATGGACGAGTGCGAGGACTGCAGGATCTGCAGGACCCTGTGCCCCACCCGGTGCATACCAGACGAGAACTTCGTGATCGACGTGGGTAGATGCGTCACTCTGTACAACGAGATCAAGGGAGAGTTCCCTGAATGGATCCCTCCAGACGCGCACAACGCCTTGATGGGCTGCATGAGGTGCCAGATGCCCTGCCCAGCCAATCGTGAGGTCATCGATTTGGTGGGAAGACTCGAGGACGTCACGGAGGAGGAGACCGTCAAGATACTGGACGGGGCGCCGGACGAAGAGCTGCTAGCATCCCTGTCCAAGAAGCTCAGGAACTACTACCCCACGCAATCGAAGGAGTACTTTCCAATCTTCACGAGAAATCTGAGAGCCCTTCTGAATCCGGAGATTTAGAGCGCTCGATCAGACACCTCTTAGGAAAAAATCCACGACCCTAATCACGAAAAGAGGAAGGAAAAAACCCCCCAGAAAAGGGGAGGGTGGGTTATCCTATCCACACGTAAAAAACAAGGCCATCTGACGAAAGGAGCTTAAATATAGCTCCAACACGATCCGATTCAGCATAAAAACGTGCTCCTAAGCAACGAATTCAAACATATAATAACTTATCATAGCGGATATCATGATATGCCTCTAGCGGCGCGCGCTGAGAGTGACGCTCCTTTTGAGGAATGTTTATATGTGATTATCGCATCCGATATCGGAAATGATATCGTATCTGATATTAAGAGTGGTATTCAATGCAAAGACACCTTAAGTTCAAGCGTCGTATAGGCGTGCCCAAGGGGATGCTGCGGCACCTCGCGCTCAAGATCCTCGAGAAGCAGCCCATGTCGGGCAGCGAGATCGTGGATCGGATCCAAGAGTACACCGACTGGAGGCCGAGCCCCGGGAGCATCTACCCCCTGCTGGCTCATCTTCAGGAGGAGGGCCTCATCGAGCCCCATCCGGACGAGGACCCCAGCCTGAAGCGCTTCAAGCTCACTGAACAGGGAGCCCAAGTGCTGGAGCAGCACGATCGCCACGACGACCAGGTCAAGAAGCGCCACAGGACCATCCACAAGATGTACTGGATCCTCCACCGGGAGATGCCTGAGGACATGTACGAGAGCTTCTCCTCCCTTCTGGAGACCGTGGAGGACAGTTACGAGAAGATCGTCGATGACCCGGAGGCCTCGAAGCGTTTCAAGGACATACTGGACAGGGCATCGAGGGAACTGACGGAGATCGGAGCCTAGCCAGATGAGCGATCTTAGAAGGGTGCTCCGGTACCTCTCACCCTACAAGAGGGAGGCCGCACTAGCAACAATTCTGTTGGGATTCGTCGTTGCGGTTGATCTCTCCATCCCCCGG
>CP070640.1:688766-692304 GCA_020354065.1 Candidatus Bathyarchaeota archaeon | reverse complement strand
GAGGGGAGGCTGGTGAACCTGGCTGCGGCAGAGGGCCACCCCAGCGAGGTGATGGACATGAGCTTCGCCGACCAGGCCCTGGTGGCGGAGTGGCTCTGGGAGGGGGAGAAGCTCGCGCCAAGGGTCTACGACGTGCCCCGGAGCATAGACGAGACGGTGGCGAGGCTTAAGCTGGAGGGCATGGGCATCAGGATAGACGTGCTCACCGAGGAGCAGGAGAAATATCTCAGCTCCTGGAAGGAGGGCACTGTCTAAATTTAATTTCCTAGTTTTAAATTCCACACATGTGCGAGTGAACGCTGTGTCTTTGAACGGGATCTCTTCACTGTATGAGATTTAAGTAATCAAAACGGCCACGCCTGGGAACTAGGAGAGCTGCAAATGGTGCACTCGCTGATGTGAGAGGGGATGCTCGTAAAACGTAAAACGTTAAGTTGGTGGAGACCCACTCTATGCTTGAGGTTCTGCTGACACGTAAACCCTGTGCTCAAGTCGAACCTGCATCGGGGAAAGGGAGGGATCCCATCCTTTTCTTTCCAGCCGGGTGTGAGGGATGAGGTACATAGCTTTCTGGGATCTGGACATGGAGGACACGGCCAAAGTCGTGGAGAAGATGCGGGCCAGGAAGAAGAGGCTGAAGACCATCTTGCCGCCTCACGGAATCGGGGGCCAGCCCAAGGGCTTCACCATCTTCGAGACTGACGACGAGCAGGACCTGGTGGAGTACATCGCCCACTACGGTCCCGAGCTCCGGATCAAGATCTTCCCGATCTGGGAGTCCTCCAAGACAATTGCAGCCTGGGAGAAGCTGAACGAGTAGCCCCTAGGCCTCGATCCCCTTTTTTTTCGGGGCGCCAGGCGATTCTGCTGGGCTTCGGATCGGACAGAGATCGTGTCAGGCTTTTTTAGCCGGCTCCTCTGTGAGGTAGGACGCTGGCCAGGAAGGCCAGAGCTGGGCCTATTATCAGACCTGACCAGGTGAGGAGGCCCAGGATTCCATAGGATGCCATGAGGGCTCTGTCCTTCCTTGAGGCCTTTTCTTCGAGGCCTAGGGCCTTGCGCAGTATCATGTATCCCAGAGCCAGAGGCAGCAGTGCGAAGATGGCCGTGACTGCGGCAAGGGTGGAGCTGGCTTTGATCAGGGCCATCGACATCTGGGTCAACATCACGAGGCAGCTGCCGATGTACAAGAGGCTTGAGACCACCCCTGCTATGCTGAATGGGGAGAGCTGTAGCCTCCCGTACACCCAAAGGACGGCCAGACCCCCCAGGAGAGCCAGTATGATCGGAGCCAGTATCAGGATTAGGGGCTGCCCCTCCCACCTGTGGATTCCTATGGCGTCCAGTGGGACCCTGATCCACTCAAGAGGGGTGAAGGTCTCCACGTAGCCGATGGCGATGCCGTACCTTCCTTCATGAGCTGGCTCGTAGATGGCGATGTAGAAGTTCCCGCCCTCCTCGATGGGTAGGTCGAGGTCGATCAGGAAGTAGTAGCTCCCAGGGGTGAAGGGCTCATACTCGGGTTTTTCTGGTCTTTCCGACTCGAGGAGCGCCGCTCCGTATCCCAAAGGCACCTCTACGAAACCTGGCAGAGAGGCGTCGATGGATTTGCCGGGGGACATCAAGATGAGGGTGGGGGAGAAATCCGGGGCCTCGTTTGTCGGGGTGTAGACACTCACCGCTAGCCTCTCCCCGGTGTCGAGCCTCAAGAGGTAGTACTCCAGTTCCCCGGCCTCATGTAGCTCCCTGTATAGAGTCCATGACTTCGTAGGGTTGGGGATCTCGAAGGCCGTCTCCGGGCTGTGGTTCCCCTCGTCCAGTTTCAGGGGCGTGTGCGCTGCTATGGTGGGGATTACCGTGGCTATGAGCACAACGATGAGCGTGATCTTCAGGAGCACTCTCATATGTAGTTTGATCATTCAGCGCTTTTTTAAGGTTCACAGAGGGGGTCCCTGCGCTTGACTCTCAAGCTCTCGAAGCAGTTCTTGTCCTCCCCCTGGGAGAAGAGTATTATTTATAAGGCTACATACCCCGGGGGGGAAAGGAGGGTTGTGCCTTGGCTCTTGTCAGGAATAATTATCTCATCGGTTCAATGCTTCTCGTTGGTGCCCTGCTGGCGGTCTTCCATCTGGAGGGGGTGTCGTACTCGGCTCTCTCGATGCTGGTGGGATTGGTGATCGTGGTCCTCGTCGGGGAGCCGATGGTTGAGGGGTTGAAGGAGTTTGGCCTCCAGACCGGCCTATCCGACCACGTGACGGGGATCATCTCCAGCCTCGCCTCCAACCTCCCGGAGGGTGTGATGACTTTGTTCATGATCCTCTCCCCCCAGCTCAGGGAGGTGGCGATACTCACCGTGATGCTGGCCTCGGCCTTCAACGGCCTCCTCCTCGGGATCCTGGTGATCATGCTCACCTACAGGGGGGGCGTGATCGAGCTCCCCAAGCAGGCCCTGGAGCACGACATCGAGATCATGAGGATCGGCGTAGCCTTCTGCATGATCGTCTTCGGCACCGGGATCATCCTCAACATCTTCAGCGTGGGGGAGGCCGTCTACCTCCCCTTCGAGGTGCCCGTCTTCCTCCTCATCGCCTATGTCGGATACCTCTACTTCGTCTCTAGGAGGAAAAGGTCGGAGAGGCTGGTCGAGCACAAATCCGGGAGATCCTCCTGGGTGCCCCCGATTGTTATGGGCCTGGTCGGGATTGTCATCAGCGCCGAGCTCATCTCAGGCTCCTCGGAGTACCTGGTACATATGTTCGACCTCCACGTGGTGATTGCGGCGACGCTCATCGGCCTCGCAGGGAGCATCCCTGAGCACGGCCTCGCCCTCATCGGCGCCAGGAAGGGCCATGTGGAACTGGGGGTCTCCAACCTGCTCTCAGGGATAGTCCAGAGCATCATGCTGATCTTCCCCATCCTCGCGATCATCGTACCGGTCCGCCTGGACGGCTACGTCCTCTACCAGTTCCTGGCCATCGCGGTGACCCTGTGGATTGTGAAGAAGGCGATCATCGACGACAACAGGCTGACCCTGGACGAGGGGTTGTCAATCCTGATGATCCACGTTTTGGGCATTCTGCTCTTCGACGAGCTCAGCTTCTTGATCTGATGTGCTAGTTTCACTAAAATCCGGACGGAAGGGACGTTGGGAAGGCCGTTGCATCTGTTTGGGAGAACTGGACGGAGTTAGAGAAGCTCAGCCTCCACGTAAGAGAGCTTGATCCCGCCAATTCTCTGACCCTGCTGAGAGGCCTCCAGAACTAGGACGGCGGCTTCCCTTGTCAGGACATGCAGAGGTGGGCGAGATCTTACGCATAATCATTCTCGAAGATGGCCAGGAGCATAGAGCCCTTCTCGCTGAGGGCGTAGTTCTTCGAGGGGTACCGGCCCCGGGTCCTCCTCTCGGAGACCACTGTGATCAGGCCCTGGTCGATGCAGTATCTGAGGTAGCGGCTGACCATCCCGTAGCCCCGCCGCCGCTCCTTGGAGAGGGTCGAGAAGTTGACGGGGGCGTTTCTCCTCACCTGGGCGAGGAAGG
>CP070640.1:685684-688666 GCA_020354065.1 Candidatus Bathyarchaeota archaeon | reverse complement strand
CTCCATCGGCGGCATCATGGCGCAGCTGGACAAAACGTTCCCGACGAACGACTGCTCCATGTGCATCCTCTCACCCAAGCTGGTGGAGTGTGGCAGGCATCTAAACATCGACGTGCTGACATGCGCCGAGGTCGTAGACGTAGAAGGGGAAGCGGGCGACTTCAAGGTCACCATCAACCAGTCTCCTAGGTACATCGATGTCGAGAAGTGCAACGGGTGCGGGCTGTGCGCCCAGTTCTGCCCAGTCGACGCGATAGACGCCTTCAACGCAGGCCTGAGCGAGAGAAAGGCGATCTACATCGACTACCCCCAGGCCGTCCCGCTGGTCTACAGGATCGACAAGGAGAAGTGCGTCGGGTGTGGTCTCTGCAAGAACATCTGCCTCGCGGATGCGCTGTACTACGACGACGAGGAGAAGGCTCTAGAGCTGAACGTCGGGGCCATTATCTTGGCTCCTGGCATAGAGGCGTTCGACCCGACCGTTCTCAGCGAATACGGTTATGGGCGGTACCCGAACGTCGTCACGAGCCTCGAGTTCGAGCGCATACTGAGCGCATCGGGGCCCTTCATGGGGCGAATCCAGAGGCCCTCCGACGGCGACATCCCGGGTAAGGTCGCCTTCATCCAGTGCGTCGGCTCAAGGGACGCCACGTGCGGAAACGAGTACTGCTCCTCGGTCTGCTGCATGTACGCCACAAAGGAGGCGGTGATAGCCAAGGAGCACATGGGCACCATTCAGCCCACTATTTTCTACATGGACATGCGGGCCTACGGCAAGGACTTCGACAAGTACATCGAGAAAGCGAAGGACGAGCACGGGGTCAGGTACATCAGGTGCAGGGTGTCTAACACCGATGAGGAGCCGGAGACCCAGGATATCAGAATCACCTACTGCGAGGATGACGAAGTCAAGAGCGAGAGGTTCGACCTGGTCGTCCTGTCGGTGGGGTTCAAGCCCTCGGACAGCGTTAAGGGGCTCGCCGAAAGACTCGGCGTGGAGCTCAACGAGTACGGATTCTGCGAGACCCAGCTCCTCTCTCCCCTCGAAACCTCAAGGCCTGGGATATTCGTCTGTGGCATGTTCTCCTCGCCAAAGGACATCCCTGAGACCGTGACCCAGGCGAGCGCAGCCGCCTGCTGCGTAGCGGAACTCCTATCCAGAGAGCGAGGAACACTCGTCAGTAAGAAGGAGTACCCTGAAGAGTTGTTTGTAGGCGGTCAGCCACCAAGAATAGGGGTTTTCATCTGTCAGTGCGGAATCAACATTAGCGGCGTGGTTGATGTCCCCAGCGTTGTGAAGTACACCAAGAGCCTGCCGAACGTCGTCTACGCCTGTTACAACCTTTACACATGTTCCTCCGACACTCAACAGAAGATCAAAGAAGCGATAGAGGAACACGGCCTCAACAGGGTCGTAGTGGCCTCTTGCTCGCCACGGACCCATGAATCCCTCTTCCAAGAGACCATTAGGGAGGCGGGTCTCAACAGATACCTCTTCGAGATGGCCAACATCAGGGACCAGTGCTCCTGGGTTCACATACGGGAGCCCGAGGCCGCCACCGAGAAGGCTAAGGAACTGGTCGGTATGGCTGTGGCCAAGGCCCGGGGTCTTGAACCCCTGGACCGCCCCACAGTGGGGGTCACACCCAAGGTCCTCGTGATAGGCGGCGGCCTGTCCGGGATGACTTCCGCACTGGGCTTGGCCGATCAGGGCTACGAGACATACCTTGTGGAGAAGGATGGGGAGCTGGGGGGTTTCCTCAGGAAACTATACTACACACTTGACGACGACGACCTCCAATCGTATCTCGGGAGGTTAACCCAGAGGGTGAAGGGGAACGATCTCGTTCACGTCTTTCTGAACGCTGAGGTGGAAGATGTATCCGGCTACGTGGGCAACTTCAAGAGCACCGTCGTTTACAACTCGGGTAACCAATCAAAGGTGGAGCTTGATCACGGAGTCGTCATCTTGGCCACAGGGGGTGAGGAGTACCTACCCAACGAATATCTCTACGGAGAAGATTCAAGGGTGATGACCCAGGCGGAGTTGGAGAGATACCTGGCAACGGGCGTCGATAACAGGGGATTCAGTAGTGTTGTCATGATCCAGTGCGTGGGGTCCAGGGACGAGGAGCGCCCTTATTGCAGCAGGATATGCTGCGGAGAGGCGATCAAGAACGCCCTGAAGATCAAGGAGGCTGACCCTGAGGCGAGCGTCTTCATACTCTACCGGGATGTGAGGACGTATGGCCTGATGGAGAGTCGCTACGAAGAGGCTCGTGAGAAAGGGGTCTTATTCATCCGATACGATGAGGAGAACAAACCAAAGGTTACATCAGAAGGGTCTAACGGTGATGGGAGCTTGGAGGTCTCTGTTTTCGAACATGTACTCGGAGAACAACTCTCCATCGACGCCGATCTTGTGGTGCTGAGCACAGCCATGGTAAACTCGCAGGACAACGAGCGCCTGGCCAAGATGCTGAAGGTCCCTATCAACGAGGACGGCTTCTTCCTCGAGGCCCACGCAAAGCTGAGGCCAGTGGACTTCGCCACGGATGGAGTCTACGTCTGCGGTATGGCCCACTCTCCGAAGCTCATCGAGGAGAGCATCTCCCAGGCGAAGGCTGCGGTCTCCAGAGCCTGTATGGTGCTCTCGAAGGATGAGATAGAGGCCGAGGGGATCACGGCCAAGGTGAATAAAAGCCGGTGCTCGGGATGCGGTCTCTGCGTCCTCGTATGTCCCTATAACGCTTTGGAGATCGATGAGGAGGAGAGGGTTGCCGTGGTGAACAGAGCCATGTGCAAGGGATGCGGGGCCTGCTCTGCAACCTGCAGGAGCTCCGCAATAGACGTCATGGGCTACACAGATGGGCAGGTGTACGCAGTCATCAACGCCCTCCTAGGAGAAGGTGATTGAATTGAAAGAGAAGAAGGGTAACAAGATAGCAAGGGAGAACATCGAGTTCAGGCGTCGGCTCATGG
>CP070640.1:682933-685584 GCA_020354065.1 Candidatus Bathyarchaeota archaeon | reverse complement strand
CCCCTCTTGTGCTCAGCCACGGACTCCACAAGCGGGTTCTCCGGAGCCCCGGTCGGGTTAAAGACCCTCCCGAACTTCCCACTGATCGGTTTGATAACTCCGAGGGCGTCGAGGGCGAAAACGCCTATCACCAGCGCGATGATCAAACCCCATGTCAGGAGCTTGGCCTGCCTCTCTTCGAGCCGTTGCTTCGCAGTCTCGTACACCGCGAGGAGCATTATTAGGAGGATTGCCGCAGCGTTCTCCATGCTTGAGAGGTATTTGAGGCCGAGCTTAGGAACGAGCAGAGCGATGGAGTAGCCCACCCCCATAGTCAGAGCGTAGGATACCAGGTATCGGCGCTCGTAGAGGTTGAAGACGAGGGATGCGAGGATGAAAAGTGCTAGGAGCCCGACCACGTATCTGGCCGCACCCCAGGATGCGAAGATGTAACCCAGGGAGAGCCCCGCCCCCACGCCGTAGGCAACCTTCTGTCGCAGGGATCTATTCTTATCGATGGAGCGGAGGAAGAAGAGGGCTGTGAGCGTCATGCCGAAGAGGCCGATGTTCTCCGTGTCGTAGAAACCAAGGTAGGTCCTGGTGATGAAGGCCCCGCTGATGGCCAAGAAGAAAGCGGTGAAGAGGCCGACCGAGCCGCCTCCCAGGTCCTTGCCCATGTAGTAGGCGACTATGCAGGTAATGGCGCCCATCATGACCGGGAAGTAGAGGCTGACATCGTGGACGGTGACTTTGAGCCCCAGGGCGTTGAGGACGAGGTACACGAAGGCCCCCGAGAAGGGTGTGCCGGGGTAGGAGCTGTGGGGTATGTCCCGCCCCCAGGGGTACCAGCTCAAGGTGTCGTGCCATGTGAACCAAGCCTTGAAGCCGTTCTCGACCACATACTCCGTGACCCGGAGCTGGAACAGAGGGTCGTAGGCGTCCATGTATGCGCCCCACCTCACCCTCATGGTCCTGAAGAGGACGGCGAGGACGATGATCATTCCGAGGATGGAGACCTCAAGAGCGGTCCTCCTGCTCACCCTGGGCCTGAGAGATGCCAAGCCGCCCAGCAAGCCGCTGAATCTGCCCTGCCTCGTGGTCTTCGCCATTTTTCGGGCTCCACAATAGTGATGTAGGAGGCTTTTATTTAACTTCCGTTGGGGAAAGCCGCGAAGACAGCTCGGCCGCTTATCAACACGACCCTAAGAGTCAGTCCGCGAATGGAACCTGAGGAGACAGACGAGTAAGAGGCTCCGTAAGAATGTTAGTTCCTAGAAACATTTGCACGTGAGAGCGTGCGATCAAAGCCCTCACCGGCCTAGAAAGAGTCTGTAGGCGAGGGGTTCGGGCAGGCTGAGCAGGCGCATCTGCTCCACGGTTTTCTCGATGTCGTAAGGCGCTCGGCGGTGGGAGACTTCAACGCATCCGTTTTCGAGATCGATCAACATGTAACTGGCGTGGGGGATACCGTCCCTCGGCTGGCCGACGGAGCCCGGGTTCAGCAGGACTCGGCCACCGTACCTGTGGATGTATGGGACATGGGTGTGTCCGAGCAGCAGCAGATCCGCCCTTGTCGCCTCGAAGAAAGGACCCGCCCTCACCTGGGCCTCAGATGGGTAGACGTACTCGGTCGTGGGGTGGTCCGGGCTGCCGTGGAAGACGGCTATCCTTACACCACCTTCGTCCATTGACAGGCTTTTCCTCAGCTTCTGCAGCCAGGTTGTGTGGCCTGTGTTCAGTAGTCTCCGGTGGATGTCGATGGCCGCCGCCGCGTAGGGGTTCATGCCCGAGGTGTCGGCGGATATCACAGCCTGGTCGTGGTTCCCCAGAACGCAGCTGAAGCCCAGCCCAGAGAGGGCCCCGATGCACTCGCCCGGTCGAGGGCCGTATCCCACAACGTCCCCGACGCACACCACGGCGTCGAAGTCCCCGGCGTCCCGGAGCACGCTCTCCAGGGCGGCGAGGTTGCCGTGGATGTCGGAGACGGCGAGAAGCCTCACGGGGTCCACCGTTCTCACTGCCACGGCCCGGTTTTTAACGGTTTCAGGGAAGGGAATCCTTAACTGGTCTTGAATCCTTAGGTGGACCGAAGGTCTATGGGCCTCAACCTTATCACTCGAGACGCCCAATTCGAGGACAAACAGCTCCACGCAGCCGTGGCTGAGCTGGGGAACGCCGTGATAGCCCTCTTCTGGGAGGGGGAGGAGCCCCGCCTGGGGACGCTGACGGTCACCCTCCCCGACAGGTCCTCGGCGTCGCTGCTGGGGGACAGGGACCGGCAGCTGGGGCTGATCCTGGGCGCCCAGATCACGGCCATGACGGGTAAGATGTCCCTCGTCTCGACGAATCTCCCTCAATCCCTGGGGGATGCAGCGGGGAGGCCCCTGCTCCTACTCGCTCGGGACATCATCGGTGGAAGGGGGATTTTGGATGAGTGATCTCAGAGATTTTCTGGATGGGCTTGATGCCAGGGGGGACCTGGTCCGGATAGAGGAGCCCCTCTCGGTGAGATACGAGATACCCGCCGCGCTGAAAAGGTTCGACGGCGGGAAGGCTGTGGCCTTCGAGAAGGTCAAGGATTATTGTAACAGGATCGTGGGGGGGATCTGTGGCACCAGGGAGAGGATCATGGACGGCCTGGGTCTGGAGCCAGAGGGGCTCTACAAGACCCT
>CP070640.1:670037-682833 GCA_020354065.1 Candidatus Bathyarchaeota archaeon | reverse complement strand
AGGGTCAATTAAGCGTTACATTCTTCCCTCAGGATGGTTCTTTCCTAACACCTCCACTTTTATTAATTACCAACTATCCAATGATTAGAACCATCGAGGTGGTGCTACCATGAATAGGATCCTGACGAAGAGGACATTGACCCAAAACGTCAAGCTGTTTGAGGTTGAGGCTCCTTTGATTGCTAGGAAGGCCAAGCCAGGGCACTTCGTCATACTGAGGTTCCACGAGAAAGGCGAAAGGATACCTATAACTTTGGCTGGGAGCGGCCCGAAGAGGGGCACCATAACCATCGTCTTCGCTGAAGTCGGGAAATCCTCTACCCAGCTAGGGAACCTCGAGGAGGGAGACGAGATACTTAATCTATTGGGTCCCCTTGGTAACCCCTTTCCCTTGGACAACTACGGCACCATCCTGTGTATCGGTGGTGGAGTGTTCATCGGGGCCCTCATCTACCATATGAAGGCCTTGAAGGAGGCGGGGAACAAGATTGTCGCCGTCCTCGGATCCAGAGGCAAGAAGCACCTGTTCTTCGTCGAGGAAGCCAAAGAGGTCGCTGATGAACTTTACGTCACGACGGATGACGGGAGCGCAGGTCTCGAAGGTCTGGTCTTCTTAGAGGATTTGCTCAAGGAGAGGAGTTTCGACCATGTTTTCACCATCGGGCCGACGTCGCTGCAGAAGGAAGTGTCTGAGATGACCAGACCGCACGGCATCAGGACCACGGTCAATCTCTTCCCCATCATGGTGGACGGAATGGGCATGTGCGGGGCCTGCAGGGTCACAGTCGGCGGTGAGACCAAGTTCGCCTGTGTGGACGGCCCAGACTTCGATGGCCATGAGGTCGACTTCGACGAGCTCATCTCCCGGATGAGGGTCTACAACCCGCAGGAAAAGATAGCCATGATCCTGTACCAGAGGGTGGTCTGATGGCAGCCAGGGGCCCCCAAGTCGAGATGCCGAAGCAGCCTCCGGAGGAGAGGGTCGACAATTTCGATGAGGTGGCCCAGGGATACACCGAGGAGATGGCGATCGAGGAGGCCCTCCGATGCCTCACCTGCCCCAACCCTCAGTGCATAAAGGGCTGCCCGGTCGACATTGACATCCCGGGATTCATCGACCTCATGAAACAGGGTAAGTTCGATGAGGCCATCAAGGAGGTCAAGGAGAAGAACGCCCTCCCCGCCATCTGTGGCAGGGTCTGCCCTCAGGAGAGCCAGTGCCAGAAATTCTGTATCCTCGGAATCAAGGGAGATCCGATAGCCATCGGGCGCCTTGAGAGATTTGTCGCTGATTGGGAGCAGGAACACGGAGTCGAGGTGCCTGGCAACCCCGACAATAATGGTGGCAAGGTTGCGGTCGTGGGTGCAGGGCCAGCCGGGTTGACTGTGGCGGCCGAGCTAGCTAAGCTCGGGCATGATGTCACGATATTCGAGGCTCTCCACAACGCTGGCGGTGTCCTGACGTACGGCATCCCTCAGTTCAGGCTCCCCAAGGAGATCGTCCAGGCCGAGGTCAACTATGTCCAGAAGCTGGGGGTCACAATCAACCTAGACGCGATGATCGGGAAGCTCTACACGATCTCGGAGCTCTTCGCCGATGGCTTCGATGCCGTGTTCATAGGGAGCGGCGCCGGGCTGACCAGGTTCCTCCACGTCCCAGGGGAGAACCTGAACGGCATCTACTCCGCCAACGAGTTCCTCATCCGGACCAATCTGATGAGGGCCTACAAGTTCCCCGAATACGACACTCCCATCAATGTCGGTAAGATCGTGGCGGTTATAGGAGGGGGGAATGTTGCCATGGACTCGGCTCGCTCCGCTCTCAGACTTGGCGCAGAGAAGGTTATCATCGTCTACCGTAGGGGCCGCGAGGAACTACCGGCGAGGCTGGAGGAGGTGGAGAACGCGGAGGAGGAGGGCGTGGAGTTCATGCTCCTCAACAACCCCGTGAGGTTCAAGGGGGACGATCTGGGGCGGGTCAAGCAGATGGAGGTCATCCGCATGGAGCTCGGCGAGCCCGACGAGTCGGGGAGGCGCAGACCGATACCCGTAGAGGGTTCGGAGTACTTGATCGATGTAAACACTGTTGTGATCGCCATAGGCCAGACACCGAACCCTATCATCCAGCGGACCACAGAAGGCCTAGAAACAACAAGATGGAACACGATTGTCGTCGACGAAGAGACGATGCAGACAAGCATAGAGGGAGTGTACGCAGGCGGCGACATCGTCAGCGGGACAGCGACGGTCATAAGCGCCATGGGCGCAGGAAAAAAAGCTGCAAAGGCGATCCACGAGTACATCTTTAAGAAGAGTTAGATCCCGATCTTCATCATAGCAATTCTTCCAGGGATTCAACATGTCAACAACTTGTTGCTGTGACCAAAAAAACCTTGGAGATGCGAGTCCGGAAAATTTCTGTCGATATTGTAGCTTTTACTAAGGATATCCCTACTGTCACCACATAGCCCACTCAAATCTAAGAAAAAGCTCATCAATTCACAAGCATCGCCTACATCTGCCAGAGGATGACATCGTCGTACTCGATCTCTAGGCGGTACTTGTGCTTCAGCTCCTCTTTAGCGAGGTTGGCGAACATCCTCCCTATTTGGCTCTCACGGTATTTTTTCGCGAACTTCATGTAGAAGTCGTGGGTGGCCTTCTCCCTCTTGGCGGCGTAGATGAGGATCTCCTGGTAGTCTGCCTCGGCGGATAGGGAAGTTGGCTCAAGGTCGTCCACGATTTTCAGGTCTTGTATCTTTGTGTCGAGAGCTCCGATCTCCCCGATCTTCGACGGGTCCTCCATCGCTTGGAGGATGTTGTCCCTGTGCCTCTCCTCCTCCACCACAAGCTCTTTCAGGAACTGCCTCGACCCGGGGTTGATCACCCTCTCCTGCGCAGAGGTGTAGAGTCCTATGGACTCCTTCTCCATCGAGAGAGCGAGACTGAGTGCCTTCTCAAGGGTCCAATCCGCCATTCCCGTCCACCTTTCAAATACTGCCGGAGAGGAGCATATTAAGATTGTCAGAGGTTGAAATTCCACTCTCTTCGAGGTGATTTATGGGGATTCCATTCCGGACGATGATTCGAGAGGATGAAAACCGTCGAAAAACTACCTTTTCTAGCTGGAGTCGAGATTGGCACGCACAGCTACTTATTTCCAGAGATCAGAATGCTTTGAAACCCATTTCAGCGAATTTGGAAAGGTTCATTACACACAAAACAATCTCTTTCGATGAGTTTCAATCCGGATCGGGTGTGAGTCAATGAAGATAGGTCTTCTCGGTGGAACTGGCAACATGGGAAGAGGCCTCACCATCCGATGGGCGCTGAAGCACGAGATTCTGGTGGGGTCCAGGAATCTCGACAAAGCGTCGCGGATCGCCAAGGGGTTGAGCAATCTCGCACGGGGGTTTTATCAGAGCGAGATGGGGGGCATTATAACCGGGGTCTTGAACGAGGACGCCGTGAAAGAGTCCGAGGTGATTGTCGTCACCCTCCCACCGAAAGCGACCGTGCCGGTCCTCTCCTCTTTGAATGCCAATCTCAGACCAAGCCAGATCGTGATCTCCACAGTCGTGCCGATGATGAGGAAGAAGGAGCTGTTCTACTACTCCTCCCTGGACCCGGAGGGGACCAAGCGGGATGAGATGTCTGCTGCAGAGAGAATCCAAGAGATTGTGGGGCCCTCTCCCGTCGTCTCAGCATTTCAGACCGTACCAGCCACCTATCTGAGCAACATCGACGCAATCCTCAACATCGATGTCCTCATCGCAGGTAACGATGAGCTCTCGATAAACATCGTCTCCAGGCTGGTGAGGGACATACCCAACCTCAGGCCTTTGCGGGTGGGCCCCCTGGAGAACTCTAAGTGGATAGAGTCCTTCACACCGCTGCTGATCAACGCCGCCATCCTGAACGGGCTGCACGATCCTTCAATCCGGATAGTGCCCTGGATGCCGACCTCCGACGAGCTTTAACTCATTAAAATCGTTGGAACCCTTTCCCCCCCTAAAAACGATTCGAGCTCAATGGTACTATCTTCCACAGGCACTACGTATGATCCATAAAATGGCAGAATCAAAATGCCTTCAAGACTCAGAAATCCAATGGAAATCTAGCATCTACTCTGGTAGAGTTTTTTCACGAAAAGGTGTGAGGAGATCCTGTACTCACAGGTCCATCTCAATGTTCAGTTTCTGAGTGAGCTCCTTGTACCTGTTCCGGATGGTGACCTCCGTCACCTGGGCGCCCCTGGCGATCTCGCCCTGGGTCCTCCTCTCATCCGTCAAGAGACTAGCGATGTAGGTCGCCGCAGCTGCGATACCCGCTGGCCCCCTCCCGCTTGTCAATCTGAGCTCCATGGCCCTGTCTAGGATCTGCATCGCGAGGTTCTCGACGCTCCCTGAGAGGGTGAGCTGATTCACGAACTTCGAGACATAGCTCTTGGCCTCAACCGGCGGAACCCTGGTCTCCAGCTTCCTCAGGAGGAAACGGTAGTTTCTTCCGCTCTCCTTCTTGGAGATGTTGGCCGCACCCCCCACCTCCTCCAGGGTGCGGATGATGTTGCACTGGCGGCAGGCCATGTAGACGGAGGCCGCGGCGACCCCCTGGATGGATCTGCCCCGGATGAGGCGCTTCCTGACGACTTGGCGGTATATGACCGACGCCGTCTCCAGGACATTCTTGGGCAGGTTAAGCTTATAGGCGACCTTCGTCAGCTCTGAAAGGGCGTAGGCGAGGTTCCTCTCGCTGGCCCCCGAGACCTTCGAGCGGCGGTTCCACTTCCTCAACCGGTATGCCTGCGCCCTCTGCTCCGGCTTGAGGCCCCGACCGTAGATGTCCCTCCCCGTCCAGTCTATGATGGTCGACAGGCCCTTGTCGTGTATTGTCCAGGTGAGCGGCGCCCCGACACGGGTCCTCTTCTCTCTCTGCTCGAGGTTGAACGCCCTCCACTCCGGGCCGTGGTCGAAGAGCTCGGACGAGACCACCATGCCACAGTGCTCACAGACGAGCTCCCCAGCCTCATAATCCCGGATTAGGTCTGCCTTCCCGCACTCTGGACATCCAGAGACCTTATCGCTCTTGATCATACCTCTCCCCTTCCCGTCCATGCTTATAGGGACCCGCCTAGGATTGTCCAAATTTACACCGTTTTACCATTGATCACGAAGGAGCTTCGACTGCGACGAAACCAAGCAACTCGGTGGACTTCATAAAACCCCTTCGATAAACACCATTTCTATACAAAGCCTTCCTTATATCTGTTTATCGTCTTCAGAACCGACAACAATCTTTGAGCAGAGAATCTCGGCGATCGTCTATCTAATGGTTTACGCGGGGAGTTGTTATGGAAAATTTGACTTCACATGATAAAATCTTCAAGAATTCAGTTGGATGACGAATCATCTAGAATTCCACTCTATTTGAAGAAAGCCTCCTTTCTACAAGATTTCATCCTCAAATGTTTAAGAAAACGTGAGGTCTCTGGTGCTAGGCTTTGCGCTTCTTTTCAGCTGTTCCACAGGTCGTATAAAGAAGCCGCTGGAATCTCTCGGATTGTATCAGCTTCATTGCGCGATTTTAGAGATTTCAAATCTATATGATGTATATACCTGACCTCGAAGTAGCTCTCAATATCTGATTTTCCTGACAAAGAGGATGACACCTTGTTCGGGCGGAGATTATGGATTACTACTCCATAAAATAATAAGAAATCCTCAGCCCGAGAGGAATTGAAGATAGAGATGTGCTGGCAGAGCTACATAAGGCGCTTTAAACCGTCGAGGAAAGGAAAGTTCGATGCGAGAGAAGATGATCTTCGTGCTAAGGAACTCGTTGACCTGCTGAACATTGAGGAAGAGCAGCTTCCTGATATCATGAGATGAAGGGGTTGGAAGTTCAAACAACGAATCCTGTTTACTTCAATCCCAGTAAAAGGCGTGACTCTAGATCTCGACGATTCCGAGGCGGTTCACTGTTCGAAAACATGGATCTTAGATATGGATGATTGATACTGATTAGAAACACTTATATTTCAGCTCTGGGGCTTAATAGCGAACATATCGGGAAACCGATATAATGTAGATGTGTACCTCAAGGATACGCATCGGGGGGAGACGTGAACGATATGGGAAAACCCGAAGAGAGGGGTGATGACCGGTGAAGTCGAGGAGATCGCGGCTGGAAGTTTTTCTGGATGTCATGTGGACCATCAAGAGCGGGACAAGGAAGCCGACGAGAATCATGTATGGCGCGAACCTTTCCTGGAAGCCCCTTCAGAGGGTCCTAGACGCCCTCATCAGGCAGGGTCTTGTGATCGAGGTTGAGCCCCTCGGCCTGAAAGACAAGCGCACCAGTGTCTTCTACGAGCTCACACAGAAGGGGGAGAACGTCCTCAGCTACTTCAACAAGGCAAAGGATCTCCTGGAGCTTGAGGCCGCCCCCAGGCTTTACCTTTAAAGGAAAGGGTCGAAACCTTCTTTTTTCGCTTCTTCTCGTCGTTGATTCCTGATCCATACCACTGAAACAGATCGGTATCACTATCCGTTAATGTAGACCCCAACTACACACAAATCGAAATATCATAGCCTCGTTCTATGGGGTAAACGCCATACGGATGTAGCGTCGATCATAGGTTTGGGTGTGAGGTCATTGCCTCGGAGATCGAAACTCGAGATATACTTGGACGTCTTGTGGGCCGTAAAGAGGGGGACAAGGAAGCCCACGCGGATCATGTACGAGGCAAACCTCTCCTGGAAGCCGCTCCAGAAGATACTGAAGTCGATGATCTCTCAGGATCTCATCGTCGAGGTCGACGCAAGAGCCGAGAGGGACAAGAGGACTAGCATCGTCTTCGAGATCACGCAGAAAGGTGAGAACATCGTAAAGTACTTCAACAGGGGAAAAGACTACCTGCGGCTCGAGGAGATATCGAAGGTCAGGGACTGAGTTCTCTACAAGGTGTGGGTTTTCCGAACATCCCAATGTTCCATACGCCCAGCCCTCGATTCCTCGATTGCAAACGGTATTTTTTCGATGAGGTCCGACGCCTCCAATTGATGGCCCTTTTCACGAAAGACGGAGTCCCCGGCCGCACCGTTGACGAATGCGCCGGCGACGGCGGCCTGAAAGGCTTTTATCCCCATGGCAATGAACCCTGCCGTGACTCCCGAGAGGACGTCTCCCGTCCCTCCTACCGTCATCCCTGGGTTTCCTGTCCAGTTGAAGCGGGTCCTTTCACCGTCGCTCATGATATCGACACTCCCCTTGAGTAGGATCGTGGTCCCCAGCCTCGAGGCCTCCTTCCTTACTCTTTCCCCTCGCTCTTCCAAGCTCCCCTTCGGGGTCTTTCCCGTCAGGATCTCGAACTCCTTATAGTGAGGAGTGAAGACCGCTTCTGTGGTAATTTTGTCTCTTCGCTTTGGGAAGCTCTTCAGCGCGTCCGCATCGATGAGGACGGCGAGCTTGTGATCTTCGACTTCATCTAGTACTCTGTTTACAGCCTCCACCGTCTCGTCATGGAGGCCGAGCCCGGGACCGATGGCTACTGCGTCCACCTTCCCGTAGAGCGGGTCCAGTTTCTCCACGTTTTTCTGGTTCAGCCTTGAACCCTTGAGTTTCACCGTTATCAGGTTGGGGGAGAACCCGGCTATTACAGATGAGACCGTCTCGGGAGCAGCCACGTAGACTAGATCGACGCCCACGGCGTAGGCTGCCATCGCTGTCAGGGCGGGAGCGCCTGAGTAGGTTTCGCTCCCACCGACTACTAGGAGGGTCCCGAAATCCCCCTTGTGGGCCTCGGGGGAGCGCTCCCTGGTAGCGAGGAAGACATCCCCGGGTCCAGCACAGCGTTCTGCCTCTAGGGGGATGCCTATAGAGCGTGTTACGAGCTGCCCCAGGCGTTCTGAGGCTTTGATCAGGCCTGTTTTCGGTTTGTGGAAGGTCAGGGTGAGGTCTGGGGCAACCGCCTCCCCGTGGGCCTCTCCGGTGTTGGAGTCGACTCCCGTCGGAATGTCGACGGCAATCTTGAACCCTGATGCTTCATTGATGGCTTTGACCATCTCCCTGTAAGGGGATGAGAGGGGCCCTGACACTCCGGTACCAATGAGGGCATCGATGACAACGTCTCCATTCAAAGGAGTGATCTCCTCGGAGTCCCGTATCTCCCTCACAGATAGCGAGTGCCTCATCCGTTTCAGAGCCTTCCAGTTGACGATGGCTTCGTCTGATCGGATGATCTCAGGTCTACCCAGGAGGAGGACCTCCACGGGGTATCCGGCGGCGGCTAGGTGCCGGGCAGCCACGAATCCGTCTCCCCCGTTGCCCCCCAAGCCGCAGACAACGGCCACTCGATTCTTGCTCTCGAACCTCTCCACGACGGCCTCGGCCACTGCATGGCCCGCGTTCTCCATGAGCATGAGCCTGGATACTCCGAGGTACTCGGAGTTCATCTCCACGGCCCTCATCTCCCTGGCGGTGAGGGTCTCATCGAGGATCATGGCCTGTCCTGCTCTCACAAGGTTTCTTGGGTTCTTAAGGGTCTCGCATCAGAGGGGATGCTCCTCCGTTGGGAAGAAAGCCATTCAGGATGTTTTGATGTCCCTGAAAGACCTGATGGTGATGTCTGCCAAGTCCACGAGTTCTCGGGATGGTTCCGAGCCCTGGCTGACGGCGATCACTGCCTTCAGCTTGGCTGCCTTGCCCGCTCTCATATCGGAGGGAGAATCCCCGACATGGATCGCTTCTTGAGGCGACGTCCAGCATCTCTCGCAAGTCAGGAGAATCATCTCAGGTGCGGGTTTTGGATTCTCCACGTCGTCGGCCCCCACAACGGTCTGGAAGAGGTCAAACACTCCAACAGACATGAGAGTCTCCTCCGCCACCATCCTCCGATCGTTCGTCGCCACAGCGAGCTTGTAGCCTGACTCCGCGAGTCCCTCTAAGATCTCCTCTACGCCATCGAACAAGACCGGTCTGTAGGACTGAGCGAGCCGTTCGTCAGCCTCCTCGTATGCGCGGCCAGCCAGCTCCTTGGCCTCCTCCCAGCCTCGCCCCGATGCGCATACCGCCGAGGCTGCAACAATCAGATCCTCCTTTCTGGAAGCCCGAGCCAGGGGGCCGTCCTCATATACCTCCCAAGTTATGAGATTCACACCCGAGTTCTCCGCCCATTTCCTGACAGCATCCTCATCCACCAGACTCTGAAGCGCACTAGCCCTGCATCGCGCCAGGGCCTGGAATCGGGGCTTCGCGTCCTCGAGAGTGTTGGAAAGGTCGAAGATTATCAGATCGCAATCAATCTCCCTTTCTGCGAATCTCAGGGTCATCTCGCTCTCTAATTTACTCAGGCGCACACCATATGTATATTGGGTTAATATTGTGGGGATCTGCTCTTTTTCAAGCAATTCGATTCGTTGTGAGGGGATAAAACTGGTTTAGTAGGGGAATTTTAGAGTTTTTTAGTGCAAGATAATGATTCTAGCAAACGTTAAGTACACGTAACTGTCTAAAATGTTCGAGGTGAACCTATTGGCTACAGCTTTCGTCCTGATTAACGCTGAGATCGGCTCGGAGAGCGAGGTGCTGAAGGACCTCAAGGCGATACCAGAGGTCAAGGAGGCCCACATGGTCTACGGCGTCTACGACATCATAGCCCGGATCGAAACGGGGACGATGCAGGACCTCAAGGACACCATCAGCTGGAAGATCAGGCGCTTGGACAAGGTACGCTCCACCCTCACGATGATCGTCGTCTAGTCCTCAAGCGACCATAACTCAACGATTTTTCATATAGGTCGAATTTTCACTAATTAAATTAATTACCCGGTAGCCCAATCAGAATTTTTACTAGTCTTTTAAAAACACCTCCCAAGAATGTTTTCAGATAACCATTGCTACCTAAGAGGTCGAGACAGGACAGGTAAAACCCTGAAGCTGTGCCACAAGCTGAGAGGGTTTGTGTCGAGATCACTAACGGCTGGCACTTATTTTTTCGCAATATTTCTCTGGAAACACTTGAGCGCTCACACAAGGATTTCTCAGGCAGATCTACGCAGGGTTTCAACTAATTGTTTTGAGAAGATCCGCTTTCGTGATGATGCCTGTGATTTCTCCCCTATGGTGGACTAGGACAGCGGGGTACATCCTTAAGAGGCTCGCGATGATCGTAACTGGGGCGCCCTCCCCCACCTGAGGGAAGGGGTCGTCTATGATCATCGAGACCGGTTTTTTACCAACTGGACCGTTGACGCTGCCATTCCTCATCTTGTCGATGATGGTCCGCTCCGTGATGCTACCCACGGGCCTTTCCCCGTCCATGACAGGGAGCTGGGAGAAGCCGTGTTGGGTCATGATTTCCACAGCCCTCTGGATGACATCGTCCTTCTGGACGCTGATGATATCGGTGGACATGATCTCTCTGGCCCTGGCCTCTCTCCCCCTCTCGAGGCTGTCGAGGACCTCAAGGATTGCCTTGACCTTCAGGTAGGATGGCTCGATCTTCTTGGCCTCAAGCTTTGCGATATAGGACTGGCTGACGCCGGCCTTCTCCGCGAGCTGGAACTGGGTCAACCCCAGTGCTCGACGCCTGTGTGCTATTGATTCTAACTCGGGTAGCATATGCAGAGATGGGTGTTGGACGAGATATTCTTTTCGGAATTTTCAACGTAGGTTTCTATGAATGAATCATATCTGGTTACCCGTTGAGACCCTCTAAAGGCCTCTTCTCTCAGCGGGCTTTTTCGCCATTTTTTTAAATCCATGGGGCTCTCCAATTCGAGAGGGCTACCTGCTTTGCTCCTCCACATCGGTCTGGACGACACAGACTCCCCCAGCGGTGGGTGCACCACCTACATAGCGGCCAGACTCGTGGAAAGGCTACTAGCCCTCGGGGGGCGGTTCATCGATTACCCGAACCTCCTCAGGTTGAACCCCAACGTACCGTGGAAAACCCGGGGGAACGGGGCCATTTGCCTCCGGCTGGACATCGACCCCCGCAACGAAGTCCAGGTGAAAAGGGTAGTCATCGAGCTAGTGGAAGCATATTCAGAGTTCGATTGCGCGAACACAAACCCCGGGGCTGTGTTCCTCGTCGGAGATGTTCCCGACTCCCTGATCAAATTCTCGAAGAGGGTAGTCACGAGCGTCGTGAGCCTCGAAGACGCGTTTCGCCTCATCGATGAGACAGGAGCCTTCGCCCTTGGGTACAAGAACATGCGGGGCATCATCGGCTCTCTGGCCGCTGTGGGGGGGTTACGGCACGGAGATCACACCTTCGAGTTTCTCGCCTATCGTGAGTTAGAGAGCTGTGGTACGCTGAGGGTCGTGGACGCGGACTCGGTCAGGATGATGGACGAGGAGACCAGGGGATCAACCTTCAACAACCTGGACCCGGAGACTGGACGAGTCCTTATAGCACCCCACGGCCCCGACCCGGTCCTCTTCGGTGTCAGGGGGGAATCCCCTGAGGCGGTATACAGGGCGGGGCTGATGGTCTCGTCCGAGTCCATCGAGCGCTGGACGATTTTCAGGACAAACCAGGGGACCGACGCACACCTCCAGATCCATGACTGTCTGAGTGAGCTGGAGCCCTACAGCCCGGCGACCGTTCATGGGGAGGTCGTGGAGGTCCCGCAGACAATTCAAGGAGGGCACGTCGTCTTTAGCCTTGAGGACGACACTGCCGTGATTGACTGTGCGGCCTACGAGCCCTCCGGCTCCTTCCGGGATACCGTCAGGAGTTTGATCCCTGGGGATGAAGTCACAGTGTCTGGTGGGGTGCGGGGGAATCCCGTCGGTTGGCGGCTCACTTTGAACCTTGAGAAGTTGGAGGTGCGAGAACTAACCCGGGATGTGCGGCTAGTCAACCCTGTCTGCCCCAACTGTGAAGGGGGCATGGAGTCAATGGGGAGAGGGAAGGGGTTCAGGTGCCGTAGATGCGGCTTCCGGGATGGTGAATTAGAAAAGAGGAGGATCGAGATGGAACGGACATTGACGTCAGGTTTGTATCTTCCCCCGCCGAGGGCTCAGAGGCACCTAACCAAGCCCCTCCAGCGCTACGGAAAGGAGAAGCATGGGCCTATTGAGAGGGGTATCGTCGAGCTCTGGCACTGGCCATAGGGTAAATCATGAAGAAGGGCTGTGTTGTCTAGAAAAATTAAAAAGGGGAGAGATTAACCTTCCACTTCACGTTCCATCTCGAATCTCGCAGCCGTCGAGAGAACGGGCTCATCGGATTCCTCTCTCTCGTCCGGCTCCATCTCAGGCAGCTTCTGAAGGGGCTCCTCCTCGGAGGGCTTCCAGAGGCCGCGGACACTCGTGATGAACCGCTTCAGGGCTTCAGACATTGTCCAGGGCTCCTCCCTTCCCATGAAGTCGAGAGCAGAACCTTAAATCGATTCTGAAGACGTTTTCCGTATCCGTGTAAGATTAGAAGAGAATTGATGTGGGTTTGTAATTAAGGGAAGTTATCCCTGTGAAGGTTGATAGGAACTTTGTGCTGGTTCAGCTAAGTTATTGTCAAGAAGTCTACCAAAATCGTCTAGAAAGGGCCCAGTCCTAGGTGTTTACAACCATTCTCAAATTGCATTTGTTGAAGCTGCAATGCACGGTTCACTTGTGTGGGAGCCACATATCGATCTCTACGGCATCCAGCAACTCCCCATCCCAGTCCACGAGGCGCCTGTGATAACCACATACGCTGAAGCCAAGGCTCTTGTAGAAGGCGATGGCCTCCTGGTTGTGAGCCATCACGAAAGACCCTAGGTGTCTGTAACCCTTCTCTTTGCAGAAAGGT
>CP070640.1:666465-669937 GCA_020354065.1 Candidatus Bathyarchaeota archaeon | reverse complement strand
CCAACGGTGAACGTGACCGTCAGGAGAGCCTGGATAAGGATGGAGAACTTCGTCAAGGAGGCTTTCCCAATAATGGTCGCTGGGAATATTGTGATCCATCTCGCTGGACTGGCCGGCCTCTTGGACTCGGTTCAGTGGCTTCTTAAGCCTATAACGGTGGGCTGGCTGGGGCTGCCCGCCGCCGTGGGGGTCACGCTGATCTTCGGGGTGCTGCGTAAAGAGCTCACTCTGATTCTCCTAGCGTCGATGCTCGGGACAGCAAACTTTGCTCAGGTCTTGACCCCAGTCCAGATGTTCGTCTTCGCCTTCGTTGTGATGATCTACGTCCCGTGCATCGCGACTATCGGGGCCTTGGTGAAGGAGTTCGGATACAGGAAGGCGGCCCTCATGAGCATCATCGAGGTGGGGCTTGCTATCGCCCTGGGGGGAGTCATCCTCAGGGTGATCACCGTCTTCAACATACTTTAGACTCCTCTGGCTGCATGGGTCTCCATTATCTCGGGGCATGTGAAAGAAGTTTTAATGAGAGACGATCTCAGACGACGATCATGGTAAGAGTGGAGTGGACCTTGTCCAGGCGCCTGATCTTCAAGCTCACGGCGTCCTTGAGCTCCTGCATTGTCTCGGTCTCGACCAGGGTGATGATGTCGTAGACTCCGTAGACTAAGTAGGCCTCCTTGACCTCGGGGATGGGTTCGAGGTCCCTGAGAACCTCCTCCTCGGCCCCGATCTCGACGTTGATCAGGACGAAAGCCGTGGCCAACACCTTTCACCTGCAGGATTGTAATGTTGAACGGATACTTAACGTTTAACGAGCTTGCGCAGGGCTGGAAAAGTTGCTGAGATTTCTGAGTCACAGGATTTTACATTCGAAAAGCATCTGGGATGAGGACCGTTTGAAGCCATGACTGCCCTTGGGCCTAGAGCAGGGCTCTGCGGCTTGTAGTCCCTGACCTCATGGATTCAGCTTCTCCCGGTCCTCTCCTTCCTCACCATCTCATCGAACTCCTTGGACTTCCCCTTCGGGATGCTCAGGGACCTCCATCTCTCCCCCATGAAATGCTTCGCCAGGAAAACGATCTGCCCGGCGTGCAGTGAGTAGTGGACGATCTGGCGGTTGAGGGCCTCCATCAGGGTGTACTTCCTCCACCTGATCCGTACGGTTCGGGCCAGATCTCTATCCCTTAGCCCTCCGAGGGTGTTGAATAAGGTCCGCCACCCTGCCTCCCACCTCTCGAAGACCGCCTTCTTCGTCTCTCCCGCCTCCGTCACGAACTCTGCGTCCCTGTTCCTCTCGGGCCTCTCCTCGTCCGTGGTGAAGGGTTCTGTCCAGCGGTGGAGCATGTTCCCGGCCATGTGCTTCATCAAAACGGCGATGCTGTTCGACTCCTCGCCGATCCTGGCGAAGAGCTCCTCCCCGCTCACCTGCTCTATCGCCCTATCCGCGATGGATTTGATCCCGCGGAACCTGTGCGCCACATCCCTGAGATACTGGACCTCCAGGGTCGCCTCCATCGGGTCCACCTGCATATGACTCGGTTCGACTACGGATAAATTTGCAGTGCTGATAGGCCGGTGGGGTTTGAACCCCTGACCTCGAGTATAGAGGTTCACGCGCGATTTTTTTTTTGCATTTGAAAATTTCATATAATAAAATCCTGTAAGGGATAGCAGAATCTGGTATGATAGTAGTTGAGGAGGACGGGGTTCTCCTGTTCCTCGATATTCTTGAGGGGGCCCTCGCGTCTAACAGGTCACCCTCTGACGAGGAAGTCGACAGGATTCTCTCCACCGGTTTCATGGCTTTCATGATCGAGGCTTACTCGAGGCTGCTCGACTTGACAAGGTCGGATGTGGCCTCGTTCCTGAAGAATCTGGGGAGTGAGAAGCCGATCTCCACCGACCCGGTGAAATCCATGTTCGAGGAGGGATTCCGCTCCTGCTACGATCTCTCAAGGATTGCCGAGCTTAGGAGGAACGTCGAGCAGATCTCCGGGATCGATTTCCAGGGGGCTGAGGGGATGGCCCTCTCCTACCTGCCTCCCGGAACGGACATCCGGAGCACCTTGTACCTGACGGTCGACGCTTTCAACCCGGGCATGGTTTTTGGTGGTAACATGGGTAGGAGTATCCTCCACCCGGTGCGGTACCCGTTGGATCTCTCGTACCTCGCCCACGAGTTCCACCACCTGGGATTCGGATGCTGGGTCTCCAGGTCCCCCGACTTGGAGCGAGCCTTCCTTGGGGAGGAGACCCACGAGAGCGTTGCCGTAAGGCTCGTCCTCCACATGATCTCTGAGGGGATGGCGAACCACTTCTGCACTCCCAACATGGTGAGGCCTGGGCCAGATCGCAGCCCGAGGGTCAACGAGAAGATAAGGAGATACGGGCGGGACCTCAGACACATGCTGGAAGAGGCCGTCGATCTCCTCTCGGACTGCGTCGCGAAAGAGGCGCCTGTGGATCGATGCGAGGAGAGGCTCATGGACATCGTGCTGGACAGGGAGAAGATGCTACCGAAGGTCCACTTCATGGGCGCGGAGATCATCGGGCTCCTCGACGAGGACCCCTGTGTGGAACTTTCGGAGATAGTCGATCTGTGCAGGCGCCCAGAGAGGTTCCTGGCTCTGTACTCGGGCGTCGCGGAAAAAGAAGGATTCCCCGCTGTCCCAGAGGGTGTGGCGGAGCTGTTGATCGACATCATCAGAGGGCTGAGAGCGTGAGTTGATTCATGTGCGGGTCGGATTCTACGGGGTACTCTATAAAGCCGTTGAGGCGATAGAGGGTTGATGGACATGAAAGCTTATGCTGGAGGGCCCTCCTCCAAAGAACTGCTCATCGCGGGCGGGGAGGTAGCCAGTCCCGATAGGACAAGGCGAGCAGACATCAGGATCCTAGGTGAGTTCATCGCGGAGGTGGCTCCGGGGCTCCGACCCGGTCGGAACGCGAGGGTGATCGACGCCTCGGACAGGCTGATCCTTCCGGGAGGGATCGATCCCCACACTCACCTAACCCCCCCGTTCGTGGACGATCTGACCAGCGGGTCGGCCGCGGCTCTGGTGGGCGGGATCACTACGCTCGGCGCCTTCTCGTATCCGGCGTCCAGGGGCGATGAGCGGGAGTCCCTCGCGGAGTCTCTGGTTCGGATGGGGGAGATGGTGCGCCGGGAAGCGATCGCCGACATCTTCCTCCATCCGGTCGTGTGGCCTCCCTCCTCAGCTCCGAGGGGACAGCTGGAGGCCATCCGGGCCGCCGGCCAGCCGAGCATCAAGTTCTTCATGCTGCGCCGGGATTTCGGAGCAGCCGTCTCAGATCTGCTCGGGGTCATGGATGCGGCTCGCGATATAGGGATGGTCTTTCTGATTCACTGTGAGGACGATGCGCTGTTGCGCTGGACGGCTGCGCGTCTTAGGGCTGAGGGGAAGAGCTCGCTCCGCTACTATGCGGAGAGCCGGCCGGTCGTCTCGGAGGT
>CP070640.1:663296-666365 GCA_020354065.1 Candidatus Bathyarchaeota archaeon | reverse complement strand
TCGCTTCCACGGTCTTCGCGGCGTCGCCCTTCACGTCGCCGAGGGCCGCCACCTTGTCACCCTCGACGCCGATGGATCCCTTGTAAGTCTTTTTTCCGGTCCCTTCCACTATTGTTGCGTTCTCGATCAGAACGTCGAATTCGGCCATGAAAATCTCCGGGAAGATACATGCCCTATACTAATTTAATACTTGTAGATCTCGACGGCATCGGGCCATTTTGTTAAATGAAGTTATTAAGAACCGTCATGATGACCTGGACGATGAGGGAGCTAGCCATGAGCCCGGTGACTATTAGCCTTCCCTTTTCGTCGTAGAACTCCCTCCCCAACCTCCTGTCCGAGTACCACCTTATGATGCCCCCGAGGCCGAAGGGGACGATGTAGTGGGGGGGCAGGAGCATGCCCATGCCGAGGCCCATCATGGAGACGGGTGTGAAGACCTCGAGCAGCGCCCCCAGGACACCCCCCGTCAGAAACATCCACGGGTTGATCGTGCCAGTTATGTCCCCCGTAGCCAGCATCGTGAGGTAGACCTTGCTCTGTATCAGCTGGACCGCCGGCATCATCGCCGTGCCAAAGCCGACGTACTTCCAGAGGAGCAAGGTGAAGGCGACGCTGAAGAGTATCGTCGGGACCCAGCCCACGAGCTTCGCCTTCAGGATCTCCCTCCATGACAAGTCGAACTTTTCCCTGTACTTGATGTAGGGCAGGACGCCGTTGGAGACCCAAGGGCTCGGCCTGAAGTAGGGGTAGCTCCAGAACCCGGGGTATCCCCTATAGCCTGTGCTGAAGATCGGCACGTCGTAGAGGAAGATCGACATTATCCCCATGCCCATGCCGGTCTCACCGGACATCTTTGTGATGAGCACCAGCTCCAAGAAGCTGCCCAACAGGAACATGTAAGCTGTTATCAGCATGGACACGGCCCTAGGTAGCGGACTGAACGGGTTGAACACCCACACGAGCGAGAACACCGTCACGGCCATCGCTACGAGGACCAGGAGGCACCTTCTGTCCGAGAGAAGCCCCCTGACCAGGACCTTATAGAGTTTGGCGTACCCCAGGTCCGTCTCGCCCTCCCTTTTGTTGGGAATCTTGGAAAAGGCGTTCTTCACAAGGAAAAACACGGAGAGGAGCACGCCTCCGAGGAGGAGAACCCCTAAGGCCGGGCTGACAGAGAACTTGAAGAGGAGATCCTGATACGTCTGCATGATGTCAGGCGTGTACTCGACTGTCCCCTTTGATACCAAGTACGGGGCGATGACCAAGTTTGTCACGAGCCCCGCCGCCATGAGGCTTAGAGATGTCTTGTAGCTGATCATGTAACCTATGGCAGCGAAGCCGAGGCTCAGGGAGATAGCGAAGAGGGCGCCCCGAGGGAGGTACGGAGACAGGTCCAGGAGGGTCAGGTCGTACCCCCAGAACGATGGGAGGTTCTGAAGGAAGGTGATGGCAAACCCGATGAGGGCGGCCAGGCCCACCAACCTCGCTGAGCCCCCGCCCGTGATACACGCGTCCACGAGGGAGGCGTTGGCGGCGGTCTGGGGCCAGACCATCTTGTCGCTCCTGATGAACTCCTCTCTGAGGACGTAGGTGAAGACGAGGCCCGCAACGAGGGTCAGGGCCGTGGTGAGAAATAGGAAGGATATGGGCGCTATCCAGTACCTCGGGTCTAGGCTGGCCTGCACGATGGCCTCCCTCGGAGGAGCCATCCAATGGGGACACGAGATGCTGCTGTCGGTCTGTAATATATATATCACGCTGGCAAGGCCGTAGTAGAGACCAAGGGTAGAGGCGCTGGAGATCAGCACGAAGGAGAGCTCCTTCCTGCAAGATCCGCCGCCTAGCTTGTGGAAAAGGGAGTAGGCCAGTATCACCGCGACGGCCCCGTAGCTGAAGCTCCAGCCTATGTTGATGCTGAGGTACCCGTTGATGGCGCTGAAGAGGACGGCGAGTAGAGCCCCAAGGAGGATTGCCCTGCCGTTTACCCTACTACCTCCAGCGTCCTCGACGACGGCCTCGGATCTGCCCTCCTCGAGTGTCAACAGATCGACTCCCGCAAGGGCATTGGAAGCCCCCTCGACATATAAAGGCAAGTCACAAGAAGAGTGTACAAAACGAGACGTCCTCCATTGCCTTTGTGTTTCCGCATCCAGTGACCCTCTATTAAGTGGTCAAGGGCAATAGGCGTTCTGGATATAGCTGATCAGAATGTGATCAGGAGCACCTTCACCCGGCTCCCTACACCAAGGGCGTCCGCAAGGCTCTTATCCCTGATCGGATGGTGGGCTATGCATGGCTGATGGTTTAATCTTCTCGGTCTGCGGCCTTATCTGCGACGACTGCGAGTACTTCAAGGGGGAGAAAGAGCCGAGGTGCCTGGGTTGCACCGCTCACGGAGGGAAGCCCTTCTGGGGGGAGTGCCCGACCTACGCCTGTGTCGAGGAACACGGAGTCGATCACTGCGGCCTGTGCGGGGAGTTCCCCTGCGACAGGTTCGTGGAGATGTATGACCCAAGCCAAGGACAGGTGAGCGCAGTCGTCAGGGCCGGGATCTTAGCCTATAGAGCGAAGCATGGAGACGAAAAGGCGGCGGAGCTCTCCCGTAAAATCGGGCACTGACGTTTCAAGCGCAGCTTAAGGGCGTGGATCTCATCAGGACGGTTGAAGTGGGCGCTGTTCTAATCATTGAGGGGAACCGCCTACTTCTAACGAAGAAGGCTCCTGGACTGCTCGGGGAGGGTAAATGGAAGGCTTTAAGCGGCAGGCTGCTGCCCAGTGAGTCCCCGATTGAGGGAGCCATGAGGGAGTCTTTTGAGGAGTCCGGCCTTCGAGTTACGCAGCTGGAACCGCGAGGAAAGTTGTGTTGCTTCTTCGAGGGGAGGCAGGAGGAGTGGATAGTCCATCTATTCGCATCGAGCTCCTTCGAGGGGGGGCTCAGGTCGAGTGATGAGGGTGATGTCAGTTGGTTCTCCCTTGATGAGCTGCCGTACGACGAGATGTGGGAGGACGACAGGCACTTGCTACCTCACGTACTAAAGGGGAAAAAAGTGGCTGGGACCTTATACT
>CP070640.1:658900-663196 GCA_020354065.1 Candidatus Bathyarchaeota archaeon | reverse complement strand
TCCATTACGCCCTTAACGTATCTGTATTCCATGACAAACAACCGTTACCCATAATTAGCTATAATATTTGAATCTACCCTCTCATATATCTTGTGAGCGATCCTGTGGCGGAAGCCGTCGAGGGATAGAACCCAGAAGGAAAAAAAAATCAGGAGACGGTTTACATCAGGCACTAACCAAGAATTGTGCGTGCAGCGGCGTTGGGTCCAACCTGCACTGAGCGAAAAGGGCATCGTTTAATGAACTAGACCTTGGGCATATCAAGATCTCAAGATGGAGAGTTTGGAGGGGTCTAGTGGGTCAGGGTGTCGGCCAATACCTCGGCTAGCTCGAGGTTCGTCACAATCGGGATGCCGAACTTCACAGCTTCTCTGCGTATCAGGTACCCATCGCTGATGGCTTGAGTCTCTATCCTCTCGGGGCTGGGGGTGTTGATGACGAACTTCAGCTTCCTCCTCTTGAGGAAGTCAAGGACGTTCGGGTCCCTCCCCTCGCTGATCTTGTAAATCTTCTGACAGTCCACACCATTATTCCTCAGCGCTTCGGCCGTGTGCTCGGTGGCATGTATCCTGTAACCACTAGTGGCCAGCTTCCTCCCTATCTCCACGGCCCTGTCTTTCTCTCCGCCGACGCTCATCAGGATGGGGTCGCCGCTCTTGGGGAGTCTCACCCCGCTCGCGATGAGGGACTTGAGCAGCGCTTCCTCGAAGCCGTCCCCGAAGCAGGCGACCTCCCCTGTGGAGACCATCTCGACCCCCGTCACGGGGTCTGTCTCCTCTAGCCGCATGAAGGAGAACTGGGGTGTCTTGACGCCGAAGAGGGAAGTGGTCGCTTCCCCACCCTCGATCGCCCCGCCCAGGATCGCCCTCGCAGCCAGCTCCATCAGGGTCCTCCCAGTGATCTTGGAGACGAAGGGCATGCTCCTGGAGGCGCGCAGGTTGCACTCAATGACAAGCAGCTCCTCGTTCTTGACGAGATACTGGATGTTGAAGGGCCCCCTGATGCGCAGTCCTTTCGCGATCCTCCTCGTTGTCGCCCTGATCTCTTCCTTCACTCCCTCGTCAAGGGTGAGGGACGGGATCACCATCGTGGCGTCGCCGGAGTGGACCCCGGCGTCCTCCACGTGCTCTATGATGGCCCCGATGAAGACGTTCGAGCCGTCGCAGACGCCGTCGACTTCGACCTCCCTCGAGTTCGTCATGAACTTTGATATGACCACAGGGTACTCCTTTGAGACCCTCGCGGCCCGCTTCAGGTACTCCTCCAGCTGCTCCTCGTATTGGGCCACGTTCATGGCAGCGCCGGAGAGGACGTAGGACGGGCGAACCAGAACCGGGTAGCCGATCTTCCCGGCGAAGGCCCTAGCTCTCCCCACCGTCTCTAGCTTGCTCCACTCAGGCTGCCCGATCCCCAGCTCGTCCAGCAGGGTGCTGAACTTGGACCTGTCCTCGGCCATGTCAATGTCCTCGGCCTCGGTCCCGAGGAGGTCGACCCCGTTTTCCTTGAGCTTCATGGCGAGGTTGTTCGCGGTCTGTCCGCCGACGCTTGCGACCACCCCTAGTGGCTGCTCCTTCTCCAGGATGTCCAGGACCCTCTCGAGGGTCAGCTCCTCGAAGTAGAGTTTGTCGAGGACATCGTAGTCGGTTGAGACTGTCTCCGGGTTGCAGTTGACCATTATCACCTCCCTCACCCCCCGGTCCTTGATGGACCAAGCCATGTTAACGCAGCACCAGTCGAACTCCACGCTGGAGCCGATCCTGTAGCAGCCCGAGCCCAGCACTACGATCTTGTTGGTCTCGGCAAACCTGACGTCATCCCCTCCGTCATTGTACGTCAGGTAGAGGTAGTGGGCGTCCTCGGACCACCTCTTCGCGGTCCTTATCTGCTTCACGCCGGGCACTATCCTATGGGTCTTCCTGAGCCCCCTGACCTCCGACTCCCTCTTGCCTTGGAGCCTCCCGATGGCCTCATCGGAGAACCCGAGGCGCTTCGCCTCCCTGGTGATCTTTGGGGATAGCTCCACCTCCTTCAGAACTCTCTCGAAATCAACGATCCTCCTGATCCCCTCTAGGAAGAAGGGAGTGATCCCCGTCAGATCGTGGATCCTCTCGACACTCAGCTCCCTCCTGAGGGCCTCCACGATGTAGAACAGCCTCTCGTCCGTGGGGTGGGTGAGCTCCTCCTCGATCCTGGCCATGCGCTCCCCCGAGTGCTCATGGTCTGTCAGCTGCCTCCCTATGTCCAGCATCCTCACGGCCTTCTGGAGAGCCTCCTCGAAGCCCTTGGCGATGGCCATCACCTCCCCCACGGATTTCATCTGGGTTCCGAGCCTGCGGTTCACCTTCCTGAATTTCTGGAAGTCCCAGCGGGGCATCTTAACGACGACGTAGTCGATGTCGGGTTCCACGTTGGCGACGGGCTGCCCTGTGCCCTTGTTCACGATCTCCGAGAGCCTGTAGCCTAGGGAGATCTTGGCGGTTGCATAGGCGATGGGGTAGCCGGTCGCCTTCGAGGCCAGGGCTGAGCTCCTGGAGAGCCGTGAGTTGACCTCGATGACCTTGAACTCTCCTGTCTCGGGGTGGACGGCGAACTGGATGTTGCACTCACCCACGAGCCCCAGGGCCCTGAGGACGGCGAAGCTCGTCGGCTTCAGCTCGGCGTAGAGCTCATCGCTCACCGTCTGGGAGGGGGCGACGACGATGCTGTCGCCGGTGTGGACGCCCATGGGGTCGAAGTTCTCCATGCTGCAGACGATCATGCACTCGTCGTCGTGGTCCCTGAGGACTTCGTACTCGATCTCCTTCCACTTCCCCACGTACTCCTCCACTAGGATCTGGGAGACCCTGCTGTGGGCGAGGCCGATGGGCGCGATCCTCTTCAGATCCTCCTCGTCGAAAGCGATACCTGTCCCCTGCCCCCCCAGGGTGTAGGCAACCCTGATCATCACCGGGTAACCGATCTCCCCGGCCACACGGAGCGCCTCCTCGACGGAGTTCGCCTTCCCGCTCGCCGGCACCGGGATGCCCGCCCCGAGCATCGTCTTCCTGAAGAGGTCCATGTCGTCGGCACGTTCGATGGCTTCCACGCTTGTGCCCAATACCTCGACCCCATACCTTTCTAGGATTCCCCTCTCAGACAGCTCGACGCCGCAGTTGAGCGCCGTCTGCCCGCCGAACCCGAGCAGGATGCCCTCAGGCCGCTCCTTCTCTATCACCTCCTCCACATACTCGGGCGTTATGGGCAGGAAGTAGACCCTGTCCCCAACGAACTTCCTGTCCGTCTGGATCGTGGCCACGTTGGGGTTGACGAGCACGACCTCTATTCCTTCCTCTTTCAACGCCTTTATCGCCTGGGCTCCTGAGTAGTCGAACTCCCCGGCCTCGCCGATCTTGATCGCGCCGCTTCCAATTATCAGGATTTTTTTAATTTTATCAATTTTTGGCAATAGGAATGCACCTATTTTATAATTTAACCATATTTTTACACGGATCTACTTCTTAACATTACCTCCCACAAGGACCGCTCCCCTCATCCATTCCATCTTAACTCTCAAACTTCCTGCGCTAGTTCTGGGCCATCTCGATTACACCCCGGTTCATCGAGGCGCTCTAATGGCTGAGAATTATGCCTCATGAGTCAGTGATTGTCGATTGAGGCTACAAAGACGCAAACTTCTCCCCCAACTCGGTCATCGCGGCGACGACTTCTGGGGGGTCCTCCCAGCGCCGGAACAGGTCTTCGCCCTTGCGCAGCCTCTCGAGCCCCTCCTCGCCGTAGACCCTGTAGAGGGAGCCGACCCTGCAGGTGAGCCCGTATCCGCACTTGTAGCACGGTGCGATCCCCGAGGCAAAGGCCACGCTCCCCAGGAATCTTGCCCTGTAGGCGGTCATCCTCCGCCTCACCGCCTCGACGGAACCCTTGGGCTCCCGGAAAGCGCCGGAGCTTACCACGGCGAAGGGCTTCCTCTCTAAGGGGAACTGGTTGTGCCTGAAGGACCAGAGCCTCTCCAGGAACATCGCCATAAGGCTGTTCATGCTGTTGAAGTAGGAAGGGGTGCCCAGGACGAGGGCCTTGGCCTCGAGCATCTTCGGGTAGAATGGCTTGAGGTCATCATCGAGCTTGCACATGTTGTCGGGCGCACACAGGTTGGCACAAGCCATGCAGGGGCCGAAAGACAGGTCGTAGAGGTTCACGAACTCAGCCGGCCTCCCGCTCATGTCCAAGAGAGCCAAGACCATCCTGTCCACGTTCCCGCTCCTTATCGGGCTGCTGCTGAAACCCAGAACGACCATCTTC
>CP070640.1:656183-658800 GCA_020354065.1 Candidatus Bathyarchaeota archaeon | reverse complement strand
GTTGAACTACCGCCCACTAAACCAAAGCCTACTCAAACAGTTTTGAGGAGACAACAAGGCAGGACAAGAAAATAAAATGGGCTAGTTTAGTTTCACGTACTTCTCCAGCTCAGCCGCCTCTTTTTCAAGCTTACGCTTCTTCATCGTTGCCTTTGTCGGTATGCCCCTGTCATCCCAACCCCTCCTTTCATAGTAGACCTGCAGCAAGCCGTCGTATTTCTCCATGTCCAGGTGCTTCCCCTTCAGGGCTCCCTTGGTAAGGGGCTCGTCGAACCACTTCTTCGGCGGGTAGTCCATGTGCCTGTCCCACTTACCGCCGAACTCCCTGACCCAGAATGCCCTGATTAGGGCGTAGACCCTGTCGCCCAAGGCCCAGAAGTCGTCCAGGCTCATCTTGACCCCCGTCGCGGCCTCGAAGTAAGGCGGGTAGTGGTCGAGCTCGAAGCCAAGCTCTATCCAGGGGAACCTGCAGGCGACGAGGCTCTCGAACATGCCACCCCTTATCCGCTGGAACTCGATGACCTTGTCCGCCTTCTCGGGGCCGTACTCGGCCCGCTTGCCGCTGGAGATCTCCCAGGAGATGACCCAGGCGTCCTTGTGGTGGGCCCCTATCGGGGAGGTGCCGAAGCTAAGGGCCATCCCTGGGCAGAGGTGACAGTCGTAGGCGCTGCACTCCAGCCCCTTGACGTGGATGGCGAAGTCGCCGGCGCCTTTCCCTATCTTCTCAGCCGCCTTCTTGGTTCCGAGGCCAAGGGTGGCCCCGACCCCCCTCATGTAAGCCATGTCGGTGAGCAGCTTCTTTGAGTCCTCGAAGTCGCCCCAGGCGGTGTCGAGATCTAACAACCCCTTCTCCGCGGCCTCCATGGCGAATCCGATGCAGTTTCCCGCACCTATCGTGTCCAGGCCGAGCTCGTCGCAGATCCTGTTCAGGGTCCCCACCTGCTGGAGGTCACCGACGCCGATGTTGGACCCAAGCATAGTGACATTCTCGTAGTCGAGCTCGCTCTCTCTGCCCTCCGTGTCCTCGATGACGTTCCCGCAGATCATGTTGCAGTTGGGGCAGCCCCTCTGCTTCGTCACCATCGTCTCCATGATGTTGCCGTCGATGTCCGCTGCATACTCGAAGATACCCTCCCTGAAGTTGTGGGTTGGCAAAGTACCAGCCTCCTGGCACCACTCGACTGTGGCCATGGTGCCCTGACGTTTCCAGAAGTTGTAGTTGTCTTTCTTCAGGATGACTTGATAGCCTTCCTGCCCGAGCTCCCTCAGCTTCGCGGGGTCGTGTGCAGGGAGCTCCTTGGTGCCTCGGACGACGAGGGCCTTCAGGTTCTTCGACCCCATCACCGTCCCCATACCGGGCCTGCCGCCGGCCCGACCCTCCTGGGAGACGACAGTGGCGATCCTGGAAAGGTTCTCGCCTGCGGGCCCTATCAGCAAGGTGCCATAGGCCCTACCATGATCCTCCTTCAGCGCGGCCTCCGCCTTGAAGGCGTCGAGTCCCCAGAGTTCGGAGGCGTCCCTGATCTCATGATGATCGTCCTCAATGAGCAGGTAGCTAGGTTTCCCGGCCCTGCCCGTGATGACTATTGCTTCCAGGCCCGCCTTTCTAAGGTTTGGTGAAGCTTGTGTGCCCAGGTTTCCGTCCCCGTAACCTCCTGTCAGGGGGCTCTTGGAGGCGACCACGATCTTCCCGCTGTTGGGGAGCATGAACCCCGTGAGGGGCCCCGTGGCGAAGATGAGCATGTTGTCGGGGCTAAGGGGGTCTGTGCCCGGCTTCAGCTCGTCCCACAGGAGCTTGACTGCGAAGCCCCTGCCCCCCACGAACCTGTGAGCCAGATCCTCGGAGTACTCCTGTACGGCTGTCTTTCCCTTGGTCAGGTCGACTCTAAGGAGTCGCCCGTTCCATCCCTTCAAATGATGACACCGATACTGTGTAATGGTTCAGTGCCAATAAGCGTTTTACTATCGAACGGCATGGTTCTGCAGTTCGGATCAGCCTCCTGTGGTAGGTATAAGGATCACCACCTCGTCCCCGTCCCTTAGGGCCGTCTTTACGCCGTCCAGGAGCTCGATGTTCCTCCCGTTCACAAGGATGGCCAGGTCGCCTCCGCCCACCTTGTACTCCCCGAAGTAGCCCCGGCGTTTCAGCCCCGCCTTTTCTGCAAGTTTGTTCGTCAAAGTGATAATGGTTGCGCCTTCAGCTAGCTCGAGGGTATGCCTCTTTCCGATCATCTGAACCGGTTCACCGAAGACGCGGACGTTGACCTTCATCACAGAAACCACTTTGATAAGGGAAATAAAAAGAGGGGCGGAAGGCTACTTCCTGAGCTTCTTCATCGCTGGCTCGACGTCCTCCAGGCCCAGCCTCTCCAGGGTCTCCTTCTTAGGGATGCCCCGCTCGTCCCAGCCCAGAGTCTCGAAGTAGGCGCTCCTCTTCTGCTTGACCAGCTCCCTGTCCGTCGTCCTCCCCTGATATGGACCCGATGGAAGGGGCTCGTAGAACCTTGGCGGGTTTTCGTCGTCGTCCAAGGGCTCCCAGAAGACGTCCGGCCCGCCCATAAGGAGCAGAGCCCTCTGGAGGGTGACGATCCTCGGGCCGTTCACCTTACGCCATCTG
>CP070640.1:651145-656083 GCA_020354065.1 Candidatus Bathyarchaeota archaeon | reverse complement strand
GTGCAGGCCCCGCACTCCCCTATCCCGCAGCCGTACTTCGTCCCGGTGAGGTGCATCTCCTCCCTCAGCAGGTTGAGAAGGAGCACGTTGGGCTCCACGTTAAACCGCCTCACCCAGCCGTTCACGGTGATCTCCATCTCCAATCCTCACACCCTCCTTGCCCTGCCACAGGCGATGGAAAGAGCATCTTGGATGAGCGCCTTCGTCGCGGCGATCCTGTACTCGGCCGAGGCCCTCACATCCGAGATCGGCTCGATGTAGTCGCAGCACATCTCCGCAGCCTCGAGGAAGACCTCAGGCGTCGCCTGCTTCCCTATGAGGAACCTCTCGACCCCTCCCAGATTCAAGGGGATCGGGGCCACGGCCCCCAGTGAGACCCTGGCTTCGGTGATCTCCTCCCCTTCGAGCTTAACGACCACTGCGGTGTTCACTGTGGCGATGTCGAGCCTTGTCCTTCCGATCTTCATGAAAGAGAAGCCGTACCCGGCCTCGGGATATGGAACGAGTACCCCTGTGAGCATCTCGTCATCCCCGAGGACGGTCTCGCCCGGTCCCACGAAGAAATCCACGATTGGGGTGGTCCTCTTACCGGTTGGTCCGGCGATCTCGGCGGCGGAGTCCAAGGATATGAGCGCCACCGCGGTGTCCGCGGCGGGGCTCGCATTGCACAGGTTCCCACCCAAGGTGGCCATGTTCCTGATCTGGACCGAGGCCATGGACCTCACAGCCTCCAGGAGGAGGGGCAGACTATTCCCAACGATCTCTGACCTCTCGATCTGCCTGAGCTTCACCGCCGCCCCGATGGATACGCCGCCCTCCTGCGCCCTTATCTCTGAGAGCTCAGGTATCCTCTTCAGGTTGACGAGGTGCCCGGGTTCCACCAGCTTCTGCTTCATCTGGACCAAGAGGTCGGTGCCCCCAGCCAGCAAGCGGGCCTCGCCCCTGTACAGGGAAAGTAAGCCCAACGCCTCTTCCAGGCTCTTCGGGGCATGGTACTCGAATCTCACCGGCAGTATGTGGGTGTCGACCCTGTTGATCTGCATCTACTTTCCCTCCCTCTCCATAAGGGCCTCCAAGATCCTCCCCGGGGTGATGGGGAGCTCGTAGAACCTGATCCCCAGGGCGTTCTGGATCGCGTTCGCCACCGCCCCAGCCACAGGGTTCAGCGCCCCCTCTCCGATCCCCTTCGCTCCGAAGGGACCTGTGGGCTCGTAGGTGTCCGTGAAGAAGACGGTGAAGTCGTCCAGGGAGAGCAGGTCCTGGGATGTGGGGATCTTATAATCAGAGATCAGGCCCATGCTCATCAGGTCGCCTGAGGACTCGTCGTAGGGGGTGTCCTCGAAGGTGGCCATGCTCCACCCCATCGCGAGGCCCCCGTGGATCTGCCCTGCGGCGAGGTCTGGGTTGATCACGGTGCCGATGTCGGCTCCGGCGACAACCCTGAGGGGCCTCACCCTCCCCGTCCAGGTGTCCACCTCCACCTCGACGAAATACCCTGTGAAATGGGGCGGGCAGCTGGGCTGCCTGTAGCTGTCCATCGAGGCGGCAGTGCCCCAGTTCTTGTGCCTGGCCGCGGAGGCGATTTCCTCGAGGGTGAGTTCTTTCCCCTCTATTCCCTCGGCGTAAACCACCCCTTGCCCCCTCTCAAGGTCGCACCTGAACTTGACGGCGTGGGGGTAGGCGTCCAGAATCCTTCCGGCGTACTCGCTGATCCTCTCCTTGAGCTGCCTGGCGACCTTGAGGGCCGCCCCCCCGCCTGAGTAGATGCCCCTGGATGCGTGGGTGCAGACGTCGTAGAGGGTGGTCGAGGTGTCCGCACGGACGATGTTCACGCTCTCCAGGGGCACGGAGAGCTCCTCTGCTATGATCTTGGCGTGGGCCTCCAAACTTCCCCCTCCGACGTCCATCATGGCGGAGACGTAGTCAAGGGTTCCGTCGGTGTTGAGCTTCAGCGTGGCGCCGCCGAAGTCCACGATGGTGCCTGGGACGGGCGCCCCTGCGCTGCTCGTGTGGAAGCCCCTCCCCAGGCCGACGCCCCTCCTGAACCGGCCTGTCTGCCCCTCAGGCCTCGGCCTATCATACCAGCCGACCATCTCGGCGCCTCTGGTGAGTATCTCCTCGACCCCGCAGCTCTGGATAATGGACTTGACGGTGGGCCCCTGCCCCCAGAAGAGGTCGCCCTCCCCGATGTAGTTCCTGAGCCTGAGATCGAGAGGGTCCATACCTATAGCCTCGGCCAGCTCGTCCATCAGGCTCTCCACCGCCCAAGTGATCTGGGGGTTCCCGTAGCCCCTAAGTGCGCAGCTGGGCACCTTGTTCGTGTAGACGGCCCTCCCGGAGTACTCCTTGTGAGGCAGCTTGTAGAGGCTCACCCACCAGCCAACGACGCAGCCCAGCAGTGGGTAGGCCTGGACCTGGTGGGCCCCGATGTCGAGGATCGCCTCCAGCCTGCCGGCGGTCAGGGTCCCGTCCTTTTTCGCCCCGAGCTTGAGCCTGAAGATCATCTGGTAGCTGCAGTGGTCGTGCATGTCCTCCTCCCTGGTTTGGGAGAGCCTCACCGGCCTTCCGGCCTTGAGGGCGAGGGCGACGGCGATGGGGACCACGGTGTTCACCTGGATGCTGGAGCCGAAGCTGCCGCCGATGGCAACCTTGTGCACCCGGATCCTACCCATTGGGATGCCGAAGATCTCGTGCAGCAGAAGCCTGGTGTTGTGGATGCTCTGGGTGGTGCTCCAGAGGCTGACGCCCCCGTCCGGTTCCGGTCTCACCACCACCGACTTGGTCTCCAGCTGGTCGTGGTACCGCCTGCTGGTCCTGTACTCCCTCTCCACCACCGCGTCGGCCTCCCCGAAGCCGGCCTCGACGTCCCCCTCGGAGATGTCCAGTCTGCACGCGATGTTGTTCTCTACCTGATGCAACTCGTTTTTGAGGAGGATGGTCTCGTGGAGGAGAGGCTCCCCAGGCTCCATGGACTCCAGCGCGTCGAAGGAGGCCTTCATGGGCTCGTACTCCACATCGATCGCCTCCAGGGCTTTCTGGGCCTCCTCCTCCGTCTCAGCGGCGACGGCTGCGATCGCCTCCCCCACGTAGAGGGGCTTCCCGGTCATCACCCTCCAGTCCTTGTAAGTGGTCTCCGGGGTGCTCACAAGCCTCGGGCAGAACCTCACACTGGGCACCTCATCGAAGGTAACCACCGTCGCGCCCAGGGCCTCTGCCCCGCTGGCGTCTATGCTCAGGACCCTGGCGTGGGGTAGGGGGCTCTTAAGCACCCTGGCGTGGAGCACGTTGGGCAGGGAGACATCGGAGGCGTAGGTCTCACGGCCCGTGACCTTGGCGACGCCGTCCTTCCTGACCGTCCGCCGACCAAGCACCCTGTAAGAGCTAGAATTCAACCTGACTCAGATGAACCTCTCATATCAAAGCCTAAAAACTTTGATCTAGGAGTGACGGGAGGTGTCATTTACCTTTCATTTGCATACGAGGGAGGGAAATGGACGGGGTTCTGATGAGCGTCTCCCCCAGGGTCATTCTTCGGGACTCACTCCCCGACGACGGTGACCTCGACCCTCCTCCGCCTGGGACGCCTCTCAGCCTCCACCCAGTAGAGGCTCTGCCAGGTCCCGAGCCCCAGGCGGCCCCCGTGGACAGGGACCGTCCTGCTGGGCGTGAAGAGCATGGAGAGGAGGTGGGAGCGGGAGTTCACGGGGTGATGATAGACGCCATCGGCCGGCGCAAGGCTCGCCATGAGCTCCCTGAGGTCGTCCAGCAGGGCTCGTTCGAGCTCGTTGAGGATGATGACGCCCGTGGCGTGGCCTGCGTAGACGAGCGCAATCCCCTCCCTGATGTCCGAGGCCCTGACAGCCCCCTCGACGCGAGCCGTCAAGTCGACGATGTCGAAGTATCCCCCGGTCTCGAAGACGAGTTCGGATGTGAAAACAGCCATTCTCACTCACACCGGCTGAAGGTTCCGTGCCCGGGTTTAAAACTCTTTGAGGAGGAGGGACAACGTGAAGGTGGTTCCCACCTCCTCCGTGGACTCCGCGGCTGTGCTGCCGCTGTGGCTCTCGACAACCCTCTTACAGTAGACCAAGGCCATGTCCCCCGATTTAGTGGTCAGGAAGGGCCCTTCGCAAGCAGGTGGGTTAAGAGCTCCCAGAATGGCAAAGTATATGCCTGAGGCTTCAAATACTTATAAGCCGCGACCAGAGGTCTGGAACCCCGAGGACTCGACGATGGACGACGAGCTGGAGAGGCTGAAGAGGCGGAGGATGCTGGAGCTCCGGCGCAGGATGATGGCGGAGCACGAGGCCGAGAAAGCCAAGCGGGAGGAGCCGAGCCCGGCGGACATACTCAGGAGCCGCTTCACAGGAAGGGCCTGGGAGGTCTACTCAGCCGCCAAAGCCCAGTACCCCGAGGTGATGCCCCAGGTAGAGCAGGCCCTGGTGGAGGGGATCAAGAGCGGCAGGATCCAAGACCGCATCGACGGGGAGAGCCTCTTCCTCTTCCTCAGGCGGCTTGGACTAAATGTCAGGCTCCAGACCTCCATAAGGTACAAGGAGCACGGTGAGCTCAAGAGCATCGGGCAGAGGCTGAAGGAGAAGTAGGCTGCTCTCACCGGGTGAGAGAGACCTATGGAGGCTTCTCGGATTATGTTTTTAAGTCGCGGAAGGTTAAGATTTACTCGAATTTCTCATTTGGAGAATTTCCGGGGCGGTAGCCAGGATTCTGCCACTGTCAAATCGTGCATCTGGCCCTTTCTTGGTCTCGATGGCGGTTAAAAGGGTGAAAAAGGGTTGATGTGAGGCCCATTTCTCGGGGACCCTATCCGCGCAGCCCCTGGAGGTCCTTGTTCACGTAGGCGAGGCCTAGGTCCTCCAGGGTCTCGGGAAGGGGTATGCCGGTCTCCGGGTCCCAGCCCATGAGCCCGTAGTAGTTGCT
>CP070640.1:647408-651045 GCA_020354065.1 Candidatus Bathyarchaeota archaeon | reverse complement strand
TGCCGACGAGGATGAAACGGGACGGGTGCTGGACCGAGATCCCCTCCCTCTCCACCGTGTTCCAGCCGGAGGCAGCTGCATCGAGGATAACATCCGTGATGTGGTCTGGCAACAGGTTTATCTCGTCCACGTAGAGTATGTTCTGGTTGGCCTCGGCGAGGATGCCGGGCTCAAGGGCCCTCACTCCCTCCCTTATCGCCCTCTCGATGTTGAGGGAGCCCACCACTCTATCCTCGGTGGCTCCAATGGGCAGCTCCACGACCTCCATCTTCCTCGTGGCAGAGGGGAGGTTCTCCCCACCATCCGCCCGGGAGCGGCAGACCTCGCACATGTTGGTTGGGTCCGACGGGCTGCACCTGAAGGGGCAGTCACTGACCGTCATCACCTCCGGAAGGAGGTCCACGAGGGCCCTGACGGTGGTGCTCTTACCCGTCCCCTTGGCCCCCCTGATCAGGATGCCGCCTATCCTAGGGTTTACGGCGTTCAGGAGTAGGGCGAGCTTCAGGCGATCCTGGTCGACGATGGCCATAAAGGGGAATACCGCTCTGGATACACTAAACGACAACTTCGCTGCATTTAGTCCCAAGAGGAAAGTAGTGTAAAAAGGTTGTTAAGGTTCGTTCTTTGGGTCTCTAGTAGGCCTTGACTATCTGACATGCCTGACTCCGAGGCTCTCAGCCTTCCTTTTCCAGGAGGGTACCGGAGGCACGAGTTCGTTCTCAGGCATAACCCTGAGCTCTATGAAGGTAGGTTCGTCAAGGCTGAACGCCTCCCTGAGGGTGAGGCCGAGCTCATCGGGGCCATCCACACGGTAGGCGGTGAGGCCGAAGCCTTCGGCTATCTTAGTGTAGTCCACCTCCTTGAACTCGGTGGAGAATTCGGCAAGCTCAGGGCTGTGAGAGAGGCTTGCCTCGGCCTTGATCCAGCCGAAACCGGCGTTGTTGAAGAGGATGACGTTGTTGTTGCCCCCGACCCTACTCAGGGTCTCCAGCTCCCCAGCTGTGAATCCGAAGCTCCCGTCGCCAACGAGGGTGACGATGCAGCTCTCGGGCCTCGCGAAATGAACCCCGATGGAGGCGGGGAGGGCGTATCCGAGGGCTCCCGTGGCGTAGTTGTAGAGGACGCTCCGCCCGGCCCTCCTCACCTTGTAGAAGGTGGAGGTGTAGATGGCGCTCACGCCAACGTCGACCACCAGGACATGCTCGTCCGGGACTGTGTCCCTCAGCTCCCTGATGAACCTGAGGGGGTGGATAGGCTTCTCTTCAGAGGCTGAGAGATCTGAAACATAGGCGTTATACTCCTCGAACTCCCGCTGAATAGCTTGTATTCGAGGCAACTCTTCTGGGCTGACCTTCGCATGGGACGCATCGATCACCTTTCTCAGGGTGGTTTTAGCGTCTCCGATCAACACGACTTCGGTGGGATAGTTGTTCCCCACTTCGGCTTCGCTGATGTCAAGATGAATGATCTTGGCCCCGGCGTCACAAGGGGGGAGAGTCCACTTGTCTGTGGTAGCGGAGTCGGTGTTGCACCCGATGTAGAAGATCACGTCGGCCTCTGCGACGACCTTGTTCGATATGGCGGTGCCCCCCCTGGCCCCGATGACACCGATCGAGAGGAGATGGGTCTCCGCGATGATCCCTATCCCGCTTATGGTTGTTCCCACAGGGATGTCGTAGATCTCGGCTATGGTCTGGACCTCGTCCCAGGCCTGGGAGTAGAGGACCCCTTGGCCGCAGACGATGACAGGGCGCTCAGCCGAGGCCAAGAGCTTCACAGCCTCAAGGATTTTGCTCTCCTGAGCCGTGGGCCTGTGCCCGGGGTATCTCGTGAAGTCCTTCTGGATGTAGAGAAGGGGGGCCTCTATATCGCATCCGAGCACATCCATGGGGAGTCTGATGTGGACTGGGCCCGGCTTGCCAGTCGTGGCGAGCCTGAACGCCCTCCTGATGACGTGGGGAATCTCTGAGGCGTCAGTGACCGTGATGGACTCCTTGGTGACTCCTTGGTACAGGGCGGTCTGATCGAGGCCGGTGAGCATGTTCCTCTTCTCGTAGTGGAGGGGGATGTCCGTGGTGAACACGATCATCGGGACCGAAGCCTTGTAGGCCTCGGCGACGGCGGGGAGCATATGAGGAGCTCCTACGCTGGGGCCCTCGCAGACTCCCGCCTTGAAGCTGGCCTTGGCGTAGCCATCGGCCATAAAGGCGGCGCTCCTCTCATCCCGGGCCATCACGTGCATGATCTCGGGGTAGTCGAGCCATTGCTCGTAGAGATTGAGGGTGGTCTCCCCAGGGAGACCAAAGACATGCTCGACCTCGTAGTCCTTCAGCATTTCTAGTAGCGCCTTAGACGCGTTCAAGCTCCACACCTACTTAACCAGAATATTGTTGAAGGGAAAATAAGGCCTTCGAGGACTAATCCAAGGTGTGCTGAATCATCCTTTGGGAGATTATCTGGACTATCCCCATGAGTCCTAACCAAAGGATGAGGTCGATTACAAGAGCCGCAACGCTCACGCTCCAAATATCAGCAGGGCCGGCTATCGTGGAGAGGGTGTGGGTGCCCCAGACAAGGGGGAATCCGTGCCTGACATGGTAGTTATCCGGCCAGTTATATGGCACCCCAAGGGTGATCGCTGCGATAGTAATGATCGACATTACGACGAGAACAATCGTTGGAATGTACCGTTTATTCATGGTACTCTCAGATGTTCCGTCGCTTATTTCCTTTCAGGTACGCGCACCGGATTCGATCTCTTCCAACTCAAGGATAAGTAACCCTGTGCTGGATCTTAGAAGCTTGTTGCTCTCCCTCTTGGATGTGGCGAGTATCTTCATGTCGGCTCAGGGCTATTCCTGTTTTTTACCACCTACAAGGACAGGAATGTCCTCGAGGGGTACAGCATCCACAGCATTAAGCGCAATATATCTGTAAGCTAATACGCTTTGACCTTCAGACGCTCCAGGAGAGCGTAGACCTCCCAGGGAACGATGGTCCCTCTTTGGTTGAACTTGTCTACTTGGAGGATTCCTCTGCTGAATAGCGTGTATCTATCTCCTTTGTCGAGTACCTCGATGGCTGGCATTCCCTTCTTGATGAGTTCGAGCTCCTCTCTGTAGTGGTGGACAAGGTTGGTGATGTTTAGGGTCTCCAGGAGGAGATCGGGCTCCTGGTCCAGTCTTGGCCCTCGCTTCATGGCTCTCTTGGTGAGTCTCTTTCAAACCCTCTTAAAACTCTGTGTAAAACGACTGTGTGACGTCAAAGGGAGTTTAGATATCTACGCGCGCGCATTTTAGTCTTCGCCATCCTCATCATCGAAGATGAACAACTCGTCTATGGACGTGTTCAGGGCCTTGGAGACTTCGTGGGCCAACTTGAGGGAGGGGTTGTACTTACCCCTCTCCAGGAAGCTGATCGTCTCCCTCCTAACCCCTACCTTCTTGGCCAGATCCTCTTGCGTCATGTCGAATCTCGCCCTGAATTCTTTGATTCTTGTTTTGAAGGTCACTGGAAGTCCTCTTTTCTCTCAAAGGTGAGGCGGAACCCAATGTACATCAGACTCTGCACAATGATTGAGATTAAGAGTGCGTACCATGCATCGAGAAGATATGCCCCTCTTAATTCACTGCTGAGA
>CP070640.1:644763-647308 GCA_020354065.1 Candidatus Bathyarchaeota archaeon | reverse complement strand
GTGATCTTATGGCTTGAGGGGTGTGCGTGAGTCTCATCTCCACGCCCTTCGATGGGTCCGCAGACACCGTCTCGAAACCGAGTCTGCCCCAGATGCGCTGCAGGGGCCTCCCTTTATCGTCCACCTCCTCCGTCGAAAGCTTCGTGTGCTTGTATCCATGTTCATGGGAATGGATTATCTCCAATACGAACAACGTGGTGCCTACGCCTTTCCCCTCGATGAGAGTCGCCGTGTTATCAGAATAGAAAGCGTCATCTTCTTCATCGTCGTACCCATAGTCAAAAGCCACTGCTTTGCCTTCGAGACTCGCTATTAGACACAGAAATCCCTTCCTTCTACTCCTCGAATCTAATTCGTCGCGGCTGTACCACAGCTCCTGCCTAAATTTCTCGTGATCTATGGCCTCGAGAACAGCCATGAGTTCTTCATCAAGCTCATGATAGACAGAAACATCACAATGTCCATTCAGCACCCGGCTTAGCCTGTTCTCAGCCTCCTTTACTGAATCGTTAAAAGAGGGGACAATTCCAGCCATGGAAAACCTAAAAACCTCTAATCTTTTTTAATGTTATAATTTTTTCTTCATTACTATGAAATACAAATTTCTTTCCATCAAGAATGATGTGTGTGGTTTTTGGTTTGGGTTAAAATATATTCAAAGTCTATCTAAGATTCATATAATCAGTAAATCAAGTACGTAGTGACATAATTCCATATCCAATGAAGTAGCATCTGGTTGGCTGGTTTACACCGTGTATGATAGGAAGAGGGAGCTCAGGGAGGAGGTGTGGAGGCTTCTCGAGGAGGAGAAGGTGACCAGGTTCCCCAGGCCCGTGCGTGGTAGGATACCCAACTTCGAGGGGTCCGAGGTCGCGTCAAGGAGGATACTGGGCACAGAGGAGTTCCACGCGGCAGAGGCGGCGAAGGTCAACCCCGACTACCCTCAACTGGAGGTGCGGAAAGGGACACTTTACGCCGGGAAGCTCCTGATCATGCCCTCTCCGAGGCTGAGATCCGGTTTCCTTGTGTTGGATCCAACGAAGATCCCCAAGAGGAACTGCGGCAGGGCAGCGACCATCAGAGGGGCCTTCCAGTACGGGGCTCAAACGGACTTGGATCTCCCGCCTGTCGATCTGATAGTCTGCGGTTCCGTCGCCGTGACGGAGGGCGGGACGAGGGTCGGGAAGGGGGGAGGATATAGTGAGCTTGAGTACGCCGTCCTGCGGGAGCTCGGGCTCGTCGAGGAGGAGACGCCAATAATGACTACGGTTCACGAACTCCAGTTCGTGGAAGATGCCCCGATTGAGGAACACGACTTCTCGGTCGACCTCATAGCGACACCCATGAGGCTGGTGAAGGCAGACGGCCCGCGCATTAGACCGAAGGGAGTTCTGTGGGATAAGCTCTCGGAGGAGAAAATTGAGCGTATGCCGATACTTAAGAAGCTACGACAGAGGTCATCGGCAGGTTAGGAAAACACATAGTATGGTAGGATGTCATCGTCCATTATTGCAGGCGGAGCGGTTTCTGCTCCTCTTGAGGGGGATACATCACCGTTCCTTCTTCGACGACAGCGAAGGGGGTGAGCTTGTGCCTCCTAGTGTCGTCCCTGTCGACTATGTGGATGACCTGGGTCTCCTTCGCCATCAGGTGGTCTGAGATTATCCTTCTGTGGCACCTCCAGTAATGTTTCTCGGCGCACATGATAGCTGTCGTGCCGGCCTTGTCGAGGCGGAGAAGCTTCTCCAGAGCTCTTTAAAACTTCTCGGTGAGGGCGTGATCGGCGTAGTTCCTGTAACCTCCACTGCTCCAGCTCTTGTTGGGCGATCTCTCTCCGAGGCCCTCCCTCCTGTACCCTCCCAGGGCTTCCCCCATCCAGACGTACTCTATATCTTCCTCGGCCAGAGCTTTCTCTAAGCTCTCCCCGTCGAAGTGGGGGCTATGCCTAGAGGAGGGCCATCTCCTCACATCCACAAGGGTCTTAACGTCGTATTCCTTGAGCAGCGCCATGAATTTATTGAGCGTCCGAGTCGAGTGGCCGACGGTGTACATCTAATTAACATATGTGCATCTCGTCTTAAAGGAGGAGACAAGCATGCCGAGAAAATACACCATTCTGGCCTTGATCGGCGACGGCATCGCCGAGGGGATAGTGCCTGAGGCCATCAAGGTCCTGAGGGCCGCAGAGGAGACATATGGATTCGACCTGGAGATCCTCGGGCCTTACGGGTTCGGCGCCAAGTACTGGGTCGACCACGACATGAAGGAGGGCTGGGACCCGGCGGTCACCGAGGAGCTCATCTTTGAGGTCGACGGAATTTTTAAAGGCCCCGTGGGTCTGCCCGAGTGGGTCGGTAGGCTGCCCGGGCCAAACCTGCCCGTGAATCTCAGGCCGGACCTGGACGTCTACGCGAACATAAGGCCCTGTAGGCTCAGGCCGGGCGTCGACAGCGTCCTTGTGGGCAGGAGGGCAGGGGACATAGACTACGTCATCCTGAGGGAGAACACTGAGCAGATGTACGTGCGGGCGGGGGGCTACGTGAGG
>CP070640.1:641361-644663 GCA_020354065.1 Candidatus Bathyarchaeota archaeon | reverse complement strand
CCATCATATGGTGTAGCTCCGCGTTCGCGCGAGAGGGACGCCCATGGATTCTAATATCGAAAATGCCAGAGGACGCTCCAGTAGCCACCTCACCCTCCTCGCCCTACTCATCTCGAGCTACGCGATATACCCATCCCAGCTGGTCATCACAGTGTTGCTCGTGGAGATCGCAAGAGACTTTGACCTTTCCCTCGGGATATCGGCCCAGATCAGGAGCCTCTCGTTCGCAATCGCCCTTGTCACCGCCCTCCCCCTCGGCGCCCTGAGCGTCAGGTACAGGCACAAAAACCTCCTTCTAGCAGGACTCCTAGCCCTAACCCTCTCCGCGATAGGTTGCGGTGTGTCCATAAACTTCGACATGCTCCTCCTCTTCTACACCCTCATAGGCCTTGGAACTACCATGGCCGGAACCATGGCAATGACCCTCGTAGGGGAGCGTTTCCCGGCCGAGGAGAGGGCAGGCGCTCTCGGCTGGTGTGGCGTGGCTGGGGGTATATCCCACATGGTCGGATCGCAGGTGATCGGATTCATAGCGGAGCTCGGAGGGTGGAGACTGCCTTTCTTGGCTTACGCGCTCCCTGTATCACTGCTCAGCATCGCGCTGGTCTCATCCCAGCTACCACCAGCAAAGGTGGAGACACAACTGGCGGGTCGAAGCATCATGGCAGGCTTCAGGAACGTACTATCAGACCGCTCGGCCCTCGCCTGCCTCACGGGAATAACATTAGCCACGGCCACCTGGCAGGGCATTTATTTTTTCAGCGTGTCATTCCTCAAAAAGGAGCTGTCGATATCCCCACTCTTGGCAGCTGGCATCTACTCGATAATGTCTATCTTCTTCACCTTGGGCAGCTTCTCCAGCGGCAGGATCGTAAGAAAGATAGGAAGGAAACCCGCCGTCCTCCTAGGCTTGGCCACAATAATAATCTTCACAGTGACGTACACAAACCTGCCCTTCCTCTGGCTTGCCCTCTTCTGCAACGTAGTTGGGTGCTACTTTGGGGCGATAAGGACCATGTCCTCCATCGGCCTCAGCCAGGAGCAGGTCCCGGGCTCAAGGGGTACCATGATGTCCCTGAACTCTGCGGCCATGAGAATAGGCTCGCTAATGGGCACGAGCATCGGAGGGCTGACCATCATCATCTGCGGTTGGAGAGCCCTAGGCATCTTACTCGGGTCCATGGGCCTCCTATCCGCATCGATCTACCTGCTCTTCGCCAACGATCCTATCAAACCTATGAGTTCGCGCACGCGTAATTTAATCTAAACATCATTCCCGCTACTGTATGCATACACGATTGGAGTCCCACCTGGCCATTGGATAACCACATTCATAGGAGTACCGGGTAAGTCCCTTCAAATACTTCCACCTTTTTTAGGGATAACAGCATAGATACTCAGATTATCTACGGGAAACCACCGCGCGCGCCCCTAATGGTTCTCATCCATTTCACCTTCTCCTCCAGCAGAACTTCGAGTAGAGAATCATGCCCAAGAAGAATATGAGCAGGCACAACGATATCGTGAGGATCGTTTGAGCCATGTTCAAAGGATTGTAGCCCACGAATGCCTCTCCCTCAAGGAGGTAGACCATCGAAAAAATCGTCGATACAGTCATCTCCTCCTCCCTTCGGTAAAGCCCCGATGAAAACCCCTCACATACTAGGGTGTACGAGGCGCCTGGAAGGACAGAACCTGCGTGTATTCCCTGCCCATGGCCACGTGGACCTCTCCGGTCTCCATGTTGTACACGCAGGACCAGATGGTGCTCGACAGCGAGGCTCCCTCCAAGAGGCTCATAGCCCCCTCCATGGAGACGCGTCCATCGGCATCGCTCAGCCCTTCATACACGGATCTGTATCTAGAGCAAGAGACGACCTCCGGAGCCTCCGAGTTAACGATTATGAAGTTGGTCATGACCTGCCAAGGCTCGTCGTCCCTGAGGACCCTCATCTCCCCGCCAACGAACTCCAGAATCGCGGAGCTCCCCGACCTATCGGCCAGGATGTAGTGGATTGGCGGGGTTTCTATCCTGACATTGTATTCCTCAAGGATCCAGAGAGCCTCATCCACGTCCCTAGCCCTATCCAGCAGAAGCCTGATCACCTGGATCTCGCCTATCGTGATCTTCTTCGGGTCGTACGGGGAATCGGCGTGGGGGATGGCAGCCATGCCCACAACAAGCCCGTGCTCGTTCATCCCGTCGAAGGGGAGGTAGGGGGTCCATCCTAGGGCTCCCAGGCCACCGTCGGGGTCCGGGAGATTGCTCATGCTGTAGCCGAAGTAGCCCAGGTTCACCATGGAGACGCTGGCATAGCCATCGGGCGGATCGGTGTACAGAAGCAGAGCAGGATTCTGGGGGAAGTCGAAGTTCCTACCGAAGATTGCTGGTCCACCCTCCCCGAGCGCGGTGAAACAAGTGCAGGACGGGCTGGTGGGTTGCTTAAGAGTGAAGCTCAAGACACCTGTCAGTAGATACTCTGAGAACCCGTAGTCACCCTCCAGCCTAATCACGTATAGGGGGTAGTCATCGACCTTCTCGAAATCCGAGAAGCTCAGATCTTCAGGTTCCTGAGTAAAGCGCCCCGTGAGAATGGGCCAGAATTGCTGGAGCACCAGGGCGGATACAGCGATTCCGATCAGGACCAAGGGAACGGCGAGACGGATCCTCCCCAACTCGATCCCAAGCATACTAAGAAAAACTCATTTAAAACACATGCTCCCTCAAAAGCGAAAAAGGCGCCCGGACGCGCACGAGAGAGGGCTAGAGGCCTATCCGGCTATCAGATATGATACCACCATCGATCTTCACTCAAGGGCTTCCCACTCCAGCAGGATCTGGTCCAGCTCGTACGATGTGGGGTCGCCCCGGGTCCCCTTCCTCGTCGCCTTGAACGAGTCTGCCGCACACCCACGCCTGAGGGCCTCATCATCCTCCAGGCCCATCACCTTGCTCGCGGCGAAAGTCCCGATGAAGGCATCCCCGCATCCCACGGTGTCCACCACTCTCCTACCTAACCTCTCCAGATGGGATTCGACAACCAACTCTTCGAGCCCATGGGATACGGAGCTACTCTGAGTCTATTCAGGGAGAAGAATTCAATCAGTAAAAAATGTGCTCATAAGTCTTAAGCGGTGATGCGCCCTTTCATGTAACCTTTAAGCGGTTATGTCCCATTCTACAGTGATGGAAAGCAAAGTAAGGAATGATAACCTCTTTGGATAAAGTCAGTCTCACAATTGCGCGAATCTTGATTTTAGTGATTCTATTCATCTGCATTTGCGCGCGCGGAGGGTGGGCT
>CP070640.1:637335-641261 GCA_020354065.1 Candidatus Bathyarchaeota archaeon | reverse complement strand
GATGAGGAGAGGGAGACCTCTATCGTCGATCTGGAGATTCTCACGGAGAGGCTGGCCGCCCTCCTCGAGAGGCATGAGACCCCTATGGTGGTCGAGGGCCACTACGCATGTGATGCGGTGCCCTCAAACCTAGTATCCCACGCCTTCGTGCTCAGGAAGGCGCCCTGGAGGCTGAGGGAGGAACTGGCCGCGAGAGGGTACGCCGAGGAGAAGGTGCGGGAGAACGTGGAGGCCGAGCTGGTCGATGTCTGCCTAGTGGAGGCCGTGGAGGCCCTGGGCCCGGAGCTGGTCTGCGAGATCGACGCCACAGACAGGCCCCCAGCCGAGGTCGCGGAGGAGATACTGTCGATAGTCCAGGGGCGAGGGCCCTGCCGCCGAGGCGAGATCGACTGGCTGGCCCACCCTGAGTCCAGGGGACTGCTGGAGGGAAGAGGGGAATGTACGTAGTGGTCAAGTGCCTCAGGTGCCACAACCTTGTCCTAGGCAACACGAGGTACCGCACCCGGGCCTGCCCCCACTGCGGTCACAGGATGGTTTTGAGGGGCATGAGAGCCCTAGGGAGGACGGACTCCTCCCGGGAGGCGGTGGCCCTGATCCAGGCGCTGAAGAGAAAGGAGGCGCCGGAGAGCTAGACTTCCACCGGGGTTTTTCATTTTTATATGACAATGCTGTATTCTGTCCCCTAGAGGTGTGAAACACGGCAGCCGTTGCGAGCAGGAAGTTTTTCGAGGAACTCACGCAGCTTGTCGACAAGTCGGTGAGGGTGGAAGGCTCCGACGGAAAGGCCTACGACGGCGTCCTCCTGGGATACGACGGGAGCTCCATGAGCGTCTGCCTAGGGGACGTGGTGGGGGAGCAGGGGACCAAGATCCATCGAGTATTCGTCTACGGCCCGACTATCGCGAGGATCTTAGCCTCAGAGCGCCCCTTCAACCTTGCGGGCCTGGCGGAGAGGCTTGAGAGGGTGTTCCCCAACATGGTCAGGATCTACTCGGACATCGGGATGATCGTGGTCATGGACAAGATCCGGGTGAACGAGTCCGGCTTGGTGGAGGGGAGCGGCCCCGCAGCCGATCGGGTGCGCGACATCTATCAGCGATTCTTGAGCGAGATCTCTTAGAATCGCAAAACCATCTTCTTTCTATGACGGATCGGATCAGCGGCCCCTGAGAATCCTGCCGACAACTCTGTCCAGCTATGAGAACCGGGGTCGTCAAGGTGAAATACCCCCTCTCGGTTTTAGTTCTGTGAGCCATGTCCTTCGAACTGCGGGACCGGGACCTCATGGGCAGGATCGGGAGGCTGAGGACCAAGGGTGGTGAGGTGGAGACCCCGGCGTTCATGCCCGTGGTCAACCCCGTCACCCAGACTATTCTTCCCCGGAGGATGGGGGAGGAGTTCAGCTGCGAGATCATCATCACCAACTCCTACATCATCAAGAAGAACTTCGGGGACCAGCCCGGCCTCAGGGTCCGCGACCTTCTCGACTACGAGGGAGTGATCGCCACTGACTCAGGCGCCTACCAACTCCTCGTCTACGGCGAGGTGGAGATCACCCCCGAGGAGATCATCCGCTACCAGCAGGAGATCGGCTCGGACATCGCCGTCATCCTGGACATCCCCACCGGCTGGAACGAGAGCAGGTCCAGGGTTGAGTATACCGTTGATGAGACCCTCAGGCGGGCGAGGTCCGCCCTCCCCCTCATCCAGGGGGATGAGACCCTCTGGGTGGGACCGGTGCAGGGGGGCGCCCACCTCGACCTAGTGGAGCGCTCCGCCCGGGAGATCGGGGGGATGCCCTTCCAGATACATGCCCTGGGCAGCCCCACCGAGGTGATGGAGAGCTACAACTTCCACGTCCTCGTGGACATGATCATGGCTGCCAAGCTCAACCTCCCCTCGGAGAGGCCCCTCCACCTGTTCGGCGCCGGCCACCCCATGATGTTCAGCCTCGCCGTGGCCCTGGGATGCGACCTTTTCGACTCCGCAGCCTACGCCATCTACGCAAGGGACGGCCGCTACCTCACCCCCCTGGGAACCGAGAGGCTCGAGGGCCTGAGCCACCTCCCCTGCGTCTGCCCCGTCTGCAGCAAGCACGACGCCGAGGAGCTGAGAGGGATGCTGAAGGGGGAGAGAGTCAGGCTCCTAACCGAGCACAACCTCCACGCAACCATGGCTGAGATGAAGAGGGTGAAGCAGTCCATCATGGAGGGCACCCTCTGGGAGCTCATGGAGGCCCGGAGCCGAGGGCACCCCTCACTAGTCTCAGCTATGAGGAAGCTCTACGACTACAGGGAGGCCCTAGAGAGGAAGAGCCCGTCCTTCAAGGGGCGGGGGCTCTTCTTCTTCGACTCCGTCGGCCTAGCCAGGCCCGAGGTCACCCGCCACATCAAACGGCTCGAGGCGAACTTCCCAACCGCAGGGAAGGAGGCGCTTCTGCTCGTGAGGGCCCCGGGTAGGAAGCCCTTCACCAGCGCCAGGGAGTACCAGCGCCTCATGGAGAGGCTCGAGGAGGAGCTGCCCGACGGCCTCGGGAGGCTCCAGGTGTGCTTCTACGCCGCGCCCTTCGGCGTCGTCCCGGCAGAGCTCTCGGAGACCTACCCCCTCTCCCAGTTCGTGGTGCCCGAGCCCCTGGACTGGGAGACCCTGGAGTTCGCAGCGGAGAAGGTGGCTTCGTTCTTCGAGGCGGGCGGCTACGCTGAGGCCGTTCTGCACCGGGGCGAGGGAGACCTCGACATCCTGGTCGGGCTGAGGTGCGAAGAGGTTTCCAAGAAGACGGGGAAGGAGTTGAAGGTGGTCTCGGATCCCGCTCCCTGGGGGGAGGGGACCCTCGACAGGCTGATCTCAGCCCTCGAGACATCCCTAGCTTGAGGCTCAGCGGCACTCGGCGTCGGCGATTTTCAGGACCTCATCCAGGACCCTGATCCCCTCATCGATCTCCTCCTCCTCGATGATGAGGGGGGGCGCGATGACCACCGTGTTGAGCACGGTCATGACGTAGACACCCTTCCGCAAGGCCTCGGAGGCCATCTTGCCGATGACGGTGGGCTGGAACCTCTGGCGGCGGGTGGCGAAGGGCTCCTTGGTCTCCCTGTTCCTCACAGGCTCGACGCCCCAGAAGAGGCCTTTGCCCCTGACATCGCCCACGGAGGGGTGATCTTCCTTCAGTTCCTCGAGGCGTTTGCCGAGGATCTCCCCCATCTGCCTAGCCCTGTTGATGAGGTCGAGGCGCTCGTACTCCTCGATGGCGGCGAGGCCTGCGGCGCACCCCATGGGGTGGTTGGCGTAGGTCTGGCCGTGGCAGAATAGGTTGTCTTCCTCGAAGAAGTTGGCGATGGTCTTCCTGACCACTGTGGCGCTGAGGGGTAGGTAGGCGCCTGAGAGGCCCTTGGCCAGGGTGAGGATGTCCGGGACCACGCCCCAGTGGTTAACGCAGAACCACTCCCCTGTCCTGCCGAAGCCTGTCATCACCTCGTCGGCGACCAGGAGGGCCCCTGTCTCGTCGCAGATCTCCCGGAGCCTGGGCAGGTAGTCGTCTGGGGGGACGATGACGCCGTTTGAGCCGACGATGGGCTCAACGAAGACCGCGGCGACGTTGCCCGCCCCCTCCATCTCGATCATCTCCCCGATGTACTCGGCGCACCGGACCCTGCAGCCCGAGTGCTCAAGGCCGAAGGGACAGCGGTAGCAGTAGCAGTCGGGGGCGTGGACCACCCCTGGGGGCACGGCGGCGTAGAGTCTCCGGGGGTCGCCTGTGAGGGAGATGGCGCCCGAGGTGGCGCCGTGGTAGGACCTGAACCTGGCGATGAGCTTCGGCGCCCCGGTGCAGAACCTGGCGATCTTGACGGCCGCCTCGTTCGCCTCGGCACCACCTAAGGAGAAGTAGCTCTTGCACATGTCGCCTGGGGTCACCTCGGCCAGCTTCT
>CP070640.1:633506-637235 GCA_020354065.1 Candidatus Bathyarchaeota archaeon | reverse complement strand
TATTCTGTTGTTGTTTCTCTGGCTTGGGCTCAAAAAAAAAGGTATTCCTACCTAGGTTGTACGCGTAGGCTAAATGGGCTCTGGCGATCTCATGAGGGTCATCGAGTTCTGATAGTGCCTCTACTGCCTTTTTTCCCCATGATACGCCTTTTACGGTGGCGTCCCTCCAAGCCTCTCTGTCCCACTCGCGAATAACTCTGATACTAAGTGCGAATGAGAACTCGTTGTACGTCCTACCGTATTCCAGCTTTTCTCCCTGATCCCAGAAGGAGTTCAGGGCCTCCTCTTCCAGCTCCAGACACTCATCGAGAAGCCTCCTCTTCTCAGATGGGTCGGACGCCGCCCAGTGCTCCAGATACCTCGAGACAGCACTGCAGCGGAGCATCCATGCGATTCTCTTCTCATCCTCTAACTTTTCGTAGAATCCATGGGTTTTTTGATAGGCCTCCATAGCCAACCGCAGCCTCTCCAGGAACTCCTCCCGGCTCCCTGCCTGGAACGCGGCCTTATGAAGCGAATGTCCTATCTTCTCCTGGACCTCCCCCCTACTGAAGAAATCTCCCGTCTCAACCAACCGTAAAGCAAGTTCATAAGCATCTGCGGCCTCTATCCACCGATACTCCCTCCCCAGCGCCGCAGCATCGCCCAACAATCCTTCAAAATCACCGCTCAAGGACAAACCACCGAACCGATAAAGACTATTTTTTATCAATAAAAAAACCTTGCACGTCCTTCTACCTCAGGATTATAGCCCGCCTGAGAACCACACGCGTGCATGAAGAAAGGGAGTAGAGACGGGAGACATCTCCATCATGGTAGGGTTCAAATCCCAACGGATCCGCCAACTATGACAGCCAGATTTTGATCAAAGGATTCGCCGATAGAAGACTAGAGAAAGGCCAGATTGGATTCCGGGAGACGAGAGGACTACATGGGCTTCCAAGGGTCCCGGCGGAGCAGCTTGCCGCTCCCGGGGACGCCCTTCAACTCCTCATCCTCGAAGACGATCTCCCCCCGTCGAATAGTCAGCACGGGCCACCCGGTCACCTCCCAGCCCTCGTAGATAGAGAATCCGGCCTTTGAGTACATGTCTGAGCCGCGTATCGTCTTCTTCAGGGATGGATCCCAGACCGCCACGTCCGCGTACGCCCCCTCCTGGATCACGCCCTTCCTGGGGAAGAGACCGAAGATCCTCGCTGGGTTGGTCGACGTCGTCTCCACGAAGCGCTCAACGGTGATCCTCCCCATCCGAACCCCCTCAGAAAAGTACATGGGAAGCATGACCTGGAGGTTATTCACGCCCGGGCGCAGGTTCTCGATGTCAAGCGCCGGGTCGAGCTTCTGCTCCCGCGTCCAGGGCGCGTGGTCCGTCGCGAGGACATCGATGCTCCCATCGGTAAGACCGTCCCAGAGCGCCTCCAGATCGTCCGGGCCCCGGAGGGGAGGCTGCCCGACGTAGAGGGGGCCGTCGACGTTAGCGTATCTCTCCTCGGTGAGATGCAGGTATATGGGGCGGGTCTCGACGAATAGAGGCAGGCCCCTGGTGTCCGGATTCCGACAAGCTCTCAGAGCCCGAGCGCTGGAAAGATGCACCACATAGGTGGGCGCCCCCGTGGCCTCGCAGAAGGCCACCGCCTGCTGCGTCGCCGAGACCTCCGAGACGACCGGCCGGCTCTCCGCATAGTAGCGGAGCGAGCTCTTTCCTTCGGCCTGGAGACGAGCCGCTGCCAAGCGAAGCAGCGCATCGTCCTCGCAGTGAATCAGAACGACCATCCCGAGATCGCGGGCCGCATCCATGACTCCGAGCAGGTCTGAGACGGTCGCTCCGAAATCCCGACGCAGCATGAAGAACTTGATGCTCAGCTGGCCGGCGGCCCGAATGGCTTCCAGCTGTCCACTCGAGGCTGAGGAGGGCGGCCACAATACCGGATGGAGGAAGATGTCGGCGATCGCTTCCCGGTGCACCATCTCCTCCATCCGAACCAGAGACTCCACGAGGGATTCCCGCTCATCGCCACTAGACGCCGGATACGAGAAAGTGCCGAGCGTCGTAATCCCGCCCACCAGAGCCGCAGCCGACCCGCTTGTCAGATCGTCCACGAACGGGGGAGTGAGGTGGGTGTGGGGATCTATCCCGCCAGGGAGGATCAGCCTATCCGAGGCGTCGATCACCCTCGCGTTCCGACCGGGTCGGAGCCCCGGAGCCACCTCCGCGATGAACTCGCCTAGGATTCTGATGTCTGCTCGCCTTATCCCATCGGGACCAGCTACCTCCCCGCCTGCGATGAGCAGTTCTTTAGAGGAAGGCTCGACAGCTAACGCGTTAATATCCATCAACTCCGTGTCGTCTCAATGGCGCGCGCACTTACGTTTTAAATGTAGAGGGTAGTTCAAACACGGTTACGACGTTTTCCAGTGGTTCGCCCCTTATCTCGATGTTACTCAAGTCCCAGTTGCCCAAGCCCCGCTCATGCGCCAACCTGAGGTGCTTGACCTTCTTCGGGTCAAAACCCATCACCGCGGCACAGACGGCATCCACGGCCAGCCCGTCCCAACCGGCGATTACCAGACCCAGGGCCTTGGCCTTCCCGGGTGGAAGGTTCGGTCCATCCCCTTCCAATGCCACGATGCCATCAACGACGTTGAACTGGGGCTTAACCAGCGAATAGACGTCGACGAGTCCCTCATTTATCCCCAGCCTGTGTAGCCTCTTCTTCTCCTCCCGGGTGGCACATCCCACGCCAATGTTCTTCAAACAAGCCGACAGAAGAGTGCCCCTGTGGGTCTTGAGTACTGGAACGTTCACGACCACATCGGCTTCAATTACGCTTCTCCCGACCCTTACCCAGTCGAGCACCAAGCCGTCTGGGACGTCGAGGTCGAGGCTGTCGTAGCCGTTCAGGTCGACGAGCTCGACATCCCACTTCTTGGCGATGTCCATGATGCCCATCGTCTGGAACGCCGCATATGTGTCGTAAGCGCCAGTGGGATAAGCTGCTCCATCGGCGATCTTCACCTTCCCGGCTCCCTCTTTGAAGGCAAGACTGACACAGGCCTCCACGACCCTCGGATCAGTGACTATGCCGTAACCAGGAGGACTCTGATTCTTGGCATTGGGCTTGACGACAACGACGTCACCCTCTTTTACTCCCAGACCTCCAGCCAGCTGCACGGCCCTCTCCACAGACCCTGACATGTCATCGACCCTGACGATGGAGACAACCGACTTTTCCGAGCCCATCACCCAATGGATTAGCGGTCAAATCATTAAAGTAGCTTTCTTCACGCACACGAAAAGAGCGCGCGCGTTATGGCGAAAGCAGCGTTGGTGAACTACACCGAGTTAGCTGTGTTGTCAGTTAGTGTGATCATAGCCATCACAGAGCTTAGAAACATCAGTAAGACAAGACAGACTGAACTGGTCTGTAAAATCAATGACTACATCAACGATAAGGAGTTCATACTGTACAGAATTAAGGTTATGCGATGGTTCGTATGAGCGTGCACTCAGGACGACCGCTTCTAGGCCCTCGACATATACGCCTCAGAACAGGCGCCTCCTCCACCGAGCAGACCAATAGCAAGAGTTATTTAATTCACGCTCGTGTGCATCAAGCAAGCGCGCGCACGAAAAATTTTAAGATTTATTTATTCTGGTCTATGCGCGCGCGTGCGAAGGCGTGGTTGCTAGGTGAAGAATTCATCTAGGAAGCGCGCGCTCGTTGAGAT
>CP070640.1:628586-633406 GCA_020354065.1 Candidatus Bathyarchaeota archaeon | reverse complement strand
TTATCATCAGGCCGAAGATCAGCCCGAGAAAATAGCTCGCGACGGGGACGCCGAAGCAGATCGTCCTATCATATCTCCTGCTGTATATACGCCGCCTCCGCCTAAGGGGGGCGCCGCATTTCTTGCAGTTTTCGTTTTCGTCCTCGTTTAGCTCACCGCATGAGGGACAGTAGACCATCACAGTTCAATTTGGATAGAATCTCTCGGTTAATAAATTGTTCCGACACCAGCTCAGGGAGATATGTCGGGATCTCGTCGGATCGCATGTTGACCACGATTTCCAAGACCCTGCCGCAGTCCCTGCACAGGGTCACGTGGATGTCAAGACGCAGCTCCCAGTCTGGTATCCGGTGGTTCTCTGGCTGTTGATGGAGGCAGGCCATCCCTTCGCTTCCACCGGCACGCCCTCGGCCGCTTCTGAGACTGGGTTGCAGGAAATATGATTTTTATGTACCGCGATATGTCTCAGGGTTCGAGGTTCTTAAAAGCAGGTCGGGACGATCCTCAGTCTGGGGAAGCATGGGGGGCGAGTTCGTCAGGGCCAAGATCATCTGCACCATCGGCCCGGCCTCGGAGCAGCCTGAGACCCTCCGGGCGATGATGGATGCGGGGATGGACATCGCCAGGCTCAACCTGTCCCACGGGAGATACGAGGACCACAGGAGGGTCGTCGAGGCCCTCACAGAGGTTGGCGGGGTCTCCACCCTCTTCGACCTTCCAGGCCCCAAGATCAGGATCGGCGAGGTTGAGGACGGCGTCAGGCTCGCCCGGGGAGACGATGTCCACTTCACTACCAGCACCGTGGTCGGCGACGGGCGGGAGCTCTCCGTCTCCTACAGGAACCTGCCCCGGGAGGTCAGGGTGGGAGGTAGCCTCTACATCAACGACGGTCTCATCGAGGTGATGATCACCTCCATAGACGGGAACCGGAAGGGCTTCAGGGGGAGAGTAGTCTCCGGAGGGGAGATCACCAGCTTCAAGGGGGTGAACGCCCCCGGGGCCCGACTCTCCATCAGACCCCCGACGAAGCCGGACCTGGAGGGGATCGACTTCGGCGTGGAGGTCTGCGACTGGTTCGCCATTTCCTTCGTCCGGGACGGGAGGGATGTTGAGAACACCAGGCGGGCGATCGAGCGGGCGGGGGGCGACCAGCCCGTCGTCTCGAAGATCGAGCACAGGGAGGCCATCGAGAACATCGACGAGATCATCGAGGCCAGCGACGGGGTAATGGTAGCTAGGGGCGACCTGGGGATTGAGGTGCCGCCGTGGGAGGTGCCCCTCCTCCAGAAGCGGATCATCGATAAGTGCAATGGGGCTAGGAAGCCTGTGATCGTGGCCACCCAGATGCTGGAGTCCATGGTGACCAACCCTAGGCCCACCAGGGCGGAGGCCAGCGACGTGGCCAACGCCATCCTCGACGGCGCAGACGCTGTGATGCTCTCCGAGGAGACGGCGGTCGGCCTGTTCCCTGTAGAGGCTGTGAGGGCGATGAACAACATAAGCCGCACAGTGGAGGAGAAAGCTCCGCCTGCAAGGGCCGACCAGCGGGTCGAGGGCCCCATCGCCGATATCATCGGCCACCTCGCATCCGTGGCAGCCGCAGCAGTGGAGCCCGCGGCCATCATCGTGGTCACGAGGAGCGGCTTCACCTCCCGTATGGTCTCCAAGCACCGCCCGAGGACTAGGATCCTGAGCGTCGCCAGGACCCCAGAGGTGAGCCGGAGGACTCGCCTCTACTGGGGCGTGGAGCCCCTGGACGTGACCTGGACGGACGACCGGGATGCGCTCCTGGTACGGGCGGTGGAGAGAGGCCTTGAAAAGGGGTTCCTAGAGAGGGGGGAGGTGGTGATGATCGTCTCCGGCTCCACGCTGGAGGCGCCTGGGAGGACCAGCACCCTGGAGATCCTGAACGTGGACGACATCGTGGAGCACGCCACTGAGAGTGATTAGCCTCAGGTCTTATTGGCGATAAGCAATATTCTCTTCGAGTCCATGGTGAAGGGCTCGGAGTCGAAGCCCCCGTGACAAGCCAGGTAGTTCCAGCCGCAGCCCTCCACCAGCCCCTTCAACTCGTGCAGGGAGTAGACCCTGTGGTCCAGCTCGACGGTCTCAAGGTGCTCCAGGTCCTCACCCGCCCGTTGATACCAGCTCCAGACGTTGCGCATGCGGGAGGTCTCCAGGTCCAGCCTCCTCTCCATGATTTGGCATCTGCCGTCGGGCCTCTGGAAGAAGTCTCTATCTTGGAAGTTGCGGACCAGCCAATCCCGGTTCACAATGTCGATCACCAAGATCCCTCCACAGGCGGCGAGGACGTGAAGCTGGTCCAGGATCCACTTGTTTGTCTCCTCATCATAGTACCCCAAGGATGTGAACAAGCTGACGATTACTCCGAACCGGCCCTCCTGGCCTCGGAGCACCTCGCCGATCCGCCTCATGTCCCCCACCCTGAACTCAACCCGCCCGGTTACACCCCTTTCCTCTGCGATCTCCTCGGCCCTCGCTATGAACATCGGAGATAGATCCACTCCTACGACCCTGAAGCCCTTCTCCGCGAGCAGCACCGAGTGGCACCCGATCCCGCAGGCCAGATCCAAGATCAGGCTCCCCTCTGGTACCCCGAGCTCTGAGAAGATGTTCATGAGGCCCTCAACCTCTGGAGTCGCCCTCTCCTCGAACTCCTCGAGGGTGGGTCTGTAGATCGACGCTTTGTCGACGAAAAGCTTCTCTGTCCAGTGTTTTTCCATTTCCTCCTTTAGAAATAGGCTGTTAAAGTGATATAAAGAGCGTCGATGCTCGAATTTTGAGAAAACATCGATGCGTAAAAATTTCATTCAAGGGGAAAATGGGATTCTCTCGCGGCATTTGCCCTCCCCTGTTTCTTTAACTGCATGCAGGGCCTCCGACATGTTCACAAAAGGTACTTAAACTTTTAGCGGATTTTCTCACTTAGGACAGATTGCATGGGTGTTGAAAGGCTCATACGTCTTCTGAGGGGAAAAAGAGTCGTCTTCCACCTCGTGGAGGGCTCCACTAGCCTCGTCGATCCCTCGCTACACCCTTTCAAGGAAGATGAGGTTCCCATCCTATGCGATTTTGAGGAGGGAAGGACTCAAGGCCTTGATGCCTACACTAGTGGCTTGAGGTCCATCGTGTGTCGTGGCAAGGGGGACCTCTGGTTCAAGGCTAAGGCCATTGGAATACCCTCGGGGAGTTCGAGGCCAATATTCGCCGATGGGAGGATCTACACCTACTACCTTTCTGATGCCTACATCGGGACCGGCCGGCTGATCTGGGGGCTCTCGACGGTCGACGAGGCCAAGGACGAGATCTCCCAGATGGTGGAGGCAAGAGAGCTCGGGCTCCCCGCGGCGAAACCGGTGGGGCTCGGATTCTACAGGAACGTTCGGGTTCTCGATCTAAAGGACAGGGTCAAGCTGTTCGAGATGCTCACGTCGACACCCAGGGAGGCGTTGCTCGAACGCTTCAGGGATAAGAGCAGGCCGGTGGAAGCGGCTTGCGTCTTCACGGCCCAGCCTACGGATGTGAGGGTCGACGAGATCCTTTACGGCTTTCTCCACCCCCTCATCCACAGGGTCATGGATCCTATTGACTGCAAGGACTTCCTTCAGTGGTTGGGTTCAAGCTGCGGCTTCAAACTCAGGATGCACCACAAAGCAGGGCTCCTTCACGGGACTAGACCCAGGGGAGGCGGCTTCATGACGAACTCCCACGCCGCCAACCACCTCGTGGACGAGGATGGCACCTACACGACGGACTACCACATGGCCTACAGGAGCGAGGATAAAGACCTCAAGAGATTGGAGGCCTTCTTCCTCGCGAGCCTCATGAACCCTTTGCCGAGGGCGGACGAGGTGGCTGGAAAGGCGTTCGGGCAATCTAGGCCGCCGCGCTTCGACCTCCCCTTCGACCAAACCTCCCCCTTTTCGCTCGGATACTATGAGGACCAGTTTTTCAGACCAACAGGTTTGCAGGAGGAGTTCACTGAGGCGTTCGTAGATGGCGTGGTGTACGGGTATAACAGACGGAGGATAAGAGCCGTGGAGGCAGGGCTCAGAAGAGAGGCCTTGTTGAAGGCCACGGCTTGCAAAAGGGAGCTGTTTCAACTCCTAGGATTGCCGGAGGGCATGGAGCGGGGCGTCGAGCAAGTGGCGAAGCGGCTCGCGGGTCTGAGCCTCACCGAGGAGGAGCTGAAGGCTTCACTTTTTAGAATCGAGGAGGATACGGGTTAGTAAACAGCTGCGGACCGGGGCATGGATTCGTGGATTTTAGCCTCTGATCCAAGGGCCATAGACCGGGTATTGGCAGCAGATGACCTCGACGAAGGCAGGTCTCCCGGAGCCGTTCTCCTTCAGAGCCCTCTTTAGAGCGGGAGCTACCTCATCGGGGTCCTCGACCCTCTCCGAGTGGATACCGAGGCCCTCGACGGTCTTGGCGGTGTTCACGATATCGGACGGTGTCACCTCAAAGGTGTATGGCGAGTGGCCCGGCCCCCAGAAGCCTGGGCCGTATCCTCCGAAGGCAGAGTTGTTGATGTGGACCGTCGTGATCGCCACCCCGTTCCTCACGAGGGCCTCGTAGTTGCCCACCTGGTAGCCGAAGCCAGCGTCGCCCGTGACGCTCACGACCTGCCTTTCCGGGAAGGCGAGCTTAGCGCCCATGGAGGCGCCGAGGCCGAAGCCGAGGGTGCTGACGTTCCCCCAGCCCATGAAGCCGTGTGGGACGACGGCCTCGTAGACGGTGGTCAGCTGGTCCCTGGTGTTCCCGGACTCGTGGGTGACGAAGCTGTTCCTCCTGTCCAG
>CP070640.1:625979-628486 GCA_020354065.1 Candidatus Bathyarchaeota archaeon | reverse complement strand
GGCCGCGGAGGCAATAGGAGGCGGGGCGTGCGCCATCGGGGCCTTCGTAGACGAAGAGCTCAACAAGGTCCTCGACCTAGACGGCGTGGAGCAGTTCGCGATCTACATCACGACGACAGGAAAGAAGGCGTAATCGGCTAACCTCAGACCTTTATCTTCCATCTATGACAGTCGAACTTTACAAGGATAATCACATCTGAGCTCAGGAAAGAAATTACATGAAAAGGAGGAGCTCCACTATTTTTTCAGGGCTTCGGCGAACTCCATTCCGAAAGCCTTGCACTTGGCAAGGTGGTCGTCCGGGTGGTACTGGATACTGGTCCCAACCTCGACACAGGCCTCCTCCTTCACGCTGTAGCCGATGTCCTGGACCAATCCTTTGAGCTTCTCCTCCATGACCCAGGCTCCGTCCCACCCGTAACTGCCGAAGACGGCGGCCTTCTTCCCCTTCACGTTCATTCTCCCGGCTTGGACGTAATCCTTCAGGTTCTCAAGGAAGCCCTGCATATTGGGGGTCACGTTCGCGTAGTTGCACGGAGAGCCGAAGAATACCCCGTTGGCCCCCGTCAGCTTCGACAGGGGGAAGGGCTCCCCGACCTTCTTGACTTCCACGACGGCCCCCTCGACTGATCCTGCTCCCTCGGCTATCGCCTTGGCCATCTTCTCGGTGTTCCCGGTGAGGCTGTCGTAAACGATCACGATCTTCATCTCATCTCAACCCTCAAACATTCGGATCGTAGATCCCAATTAATATCTTTCAACCCGTCCCCAGATTATATACGTTGTCAAGGGGCGAGGGCGGCGACCCCAACATTGATACTCGGCGACTCCACGGGAAGTATGAGCGAACGTTGGTGAGGGTTGGGGAGATCCGGTGCAAGACCCTGATGGGCAGAAGCGGTATTGGTAGCGTGGACTATTCGATCAACCCCTACCTGGGCTGCGCCCACGGCTGCGTCTACTGCTACGCTCGGTTCATGAGGAGGATGGGCCATGCGGGGGAGGAGTGGGGCAGCTTCGTGGACGCCAAGGTGAACGCCCTGGAGAGGCTGAGGCGTGAGGCCCCTCGGAGGAGGATGGGGAAAGTCCTCCTCTCCAGCGTCACCGACCCCTACCAGCCTCTGGAGAGGAAGTACGAGCTTACCCGGGGCTGCCTCCAGCTCCTCCTTGAACGCCAGTTCCCCGTAAGCATCTTGACGAAGTCTGACCTCGTCTTAAGAGACCTTGACCTCCTGAAGAAGTTCGACCGATGCGAGGTGGGGTTCACCATCACGGCCCTCGGCGACGTGGCGCGCAGCGCCTTCGAGCCCGGGGCATCCCCCGTGGAGGCGAGGCTGCAAGCCCTGAGGGAGCTGAACGAGGAGGGGATCACCACCTGGACTTTCTTAGGGCCCGTGCTGCCCTACCTCACAGATGAGGGTCTGGAGACGCTAATCAACGAGCTGGCGAGGAGCGTCAGCCGGATCCTAGTGGATCGGCTGAACATCAAGTGCGGGAACATGCCCTCCATTCGGCGGGCGCTGTCCGCCCACTACCCGGATCTCCAGCCCCTCTTCGAGGCGGCTCTGAAGGAGGGGGGAGGCTACTACGGCATGTTCAGGAAAAAGGTGACAGACATGTGCCGTCAACGTTTGATCCCGTGCGAAATAGTCTTCTGAAAGAAGGGTCTGTCCACAATCTCGATGTAATGCCCGTCAGGGTCCTTGAAACCCCCGACCCTGGTGCCGTCCTCCAAGGATTTCTCCAAGAACTCGAGCCCCGTACCCTCGATTCTCGATTTGATTTCGTCGAAGTTATCGACATGGAAAGCGACATCACTCCGTTTCCCACTGGATGGCTCGCCCGGGGCGCCCGGTCGCTGGATCAGCTCAAGGAGTCCATAACCAATATTCAGGAAAACCATCTTTGACTGTCCGACACTCAGTCTACTGTGTTCCCTGAAACCAAAGAATCCCCCATAGAAAATCTGGGACTTTTCAAGGTCCTCCACATAGAGGCCGATGTGATCCAGCACAGCCATCTCAGTCACTCCTGTGCTTGAGCTCCGCCTGGGCGGCGGCGAGCCTGGCTATAGGGACCCTGTAGGGGCTGCAAGAGACATAGTCGAGGCCGATGATGTGGCAGAACTCGATGCTGCTGGGGTCCCCGCCGTGCTCACCGCAGATGCCGATCTCCAACTTGGGATTGGTCTTCCGTCCCTTTTCGACGCAGATCTTCATGAGTTGCCCGACGCCCGTCCAGTCCAGCTGCTGGAAAGGGTTGGCTGGGAGCAGGCCCCGGTCCACGAAGTTGAGGAGGAACTTGCCCTCTGCGTCGTCCCTGCTGATGCCGTAGGTCATCTGGGTGAGATCGTTGGTGCCAAAGCTGAAGAAATCCGAGGACTCTGCGATCTCGTCCGCTGTCAGCGCCGCCCTGGGTATCTCGATCATCGTGCCGAACATGTAGTGGAGATCAACGCCCTTCTCCGCCATCACCTGCTTCCCGACCCTCTCGAGCTTCGCCCTCTC
>CP070640.1:622406-625879 GCA_020354065.1 Candidatus Bathyarchaeota archaeon | reverse complement strand
GGGGGGTTGATAGGGGCGAACGAGACGATCTTCTTCGACCCGGCGCCAGCCGAGCTCCTCGAACTCGCGGATAGACATCCGGCGATCCACGGGATGTTCACGCCCGAGAAGCTGAGGGGTCTGTTCGAGGAGTCAGGCCTCCGGGTGGTCGAGATTAGCGAGGTGAAAAGCTCGGAGGCCCCGAGCGTCACCAAAGAGATGGGGGTTCTCGGAATTTTATCCTTTATGATAAGGAGTTATTGGAAGATATTAGGCAAGTTGCTGACTGACTCCCGTTTCAGGAAAGCGCAGAAGATAGACGACAGGCTCACGAAGATCCTCAAGGAGCACGGTGGCTATGTGTTGATCGTCGGACAGAAACCCCAGTGAACGCTCTAGGAGACGCTATCAAGCTTCCTTCTCCTCATTGCTTTGAGGACTGAATCTTCTACGCGCCTAAATAAAATTTATAACGTTTCAAGGTTACCTTGAGTGGGTGAAAACTATGAAGTTCTTGATAACCTGGTCTTGGAAGGGGACGGACTCCAAAGAGGTCTCTGCGCGGTTCAGGGAGTGGCAGCCTGTCGGGGATGTCAAGTTCCTGTTCCCGATTCACACATTGATCGGTGCGAGGAAGGCGTTCGCAGTGACAGAAGGTACCGACATAGAGACCATGGCGAAGAACGTCCAGCCGTGGACCGATGTCTGCAAGTATGAGATCAGTCCGATCATTGACTCGCGCGAGCTCATGGCTCTGTTAGCAGAAGAATGAGTGAGGCGGATTTTTCCCTACATTTTTTATGTTTGTGTGCCTTACAGCGAACTCTGCGCGTGCAGTATATCTCGTAATTGTATCATAAGGTCGCGGTTATCCTCGGATGCTTCTGTGTCTCCTATTTTGGGGCTTGATGCTCAGGACCTCTCTCCTCTCCTAGCACTCGAGGTAGCGGATGGCGTAGAGGGTGCGGTGGGGCTAGTCTGGGTGGTGGAGACGGACTACTGTGGCCACCATTATAGCGTCCGCTACTCCAGAGAATGAACGCCGCGCACCACTTCCGATGTCTCTCCTAGGACCAGGAAACCATAAGCCGACCACTCGGGCGTATGGGGGCCGCATACTGAACGCCTCGGTCGAAACCTCGACGTGCACACTCCGCGCGCCAAAGGAAAGAAGTGGTGAAACGGGCGCACATTCAAGTTTTCCTCTTGATCAAAAAAAGTATCACGAAGGCAACCATCGTCACCGCAACTAAGAATCCGTATGGTATCGAGGGCGTCTCCACCTCTACGTTCAGGAAGACTGACGCCTGGGTCAGCGCGTATGCCATCTTCTCAGAGGTCACGACTATCTCATAGGTCCCTTCCCCAACGATCGAAGTGTTGATAGTGCCCCCATAGAGCCCATCCCCCTGATCAGAGAGAGCAAGGACCTCATCCCCGAAAGCAGCCAGCACCGTCGCACCCTCAATCGGAGTATCCACATCATCCTTCACTTCAACAGTAATCGTCACAGCATCTCCCTCAGTCACCGTCAGAGCCGACAGCTGCGCAGCTACCTGCATGAGGATGGGTTCGACGACGATCGTAGTTGAGTAGCTGCCCTCTAGGCCCTCATCGTCCTCAACGGACAGAGTAACGGCATACGAAGCGGGATTCATGAAAAAGTGCGCGGGGTTCTGCTCAGTCGAAGTCGCATCATCGCCAAAATCCCAGGACCACGCGATGATCGAACCGTCGGGGTCCATCGAGACATCGGTGAAATAGACCTCCTGACCCGCCGTGATGTTCTGGGGGGGATAGTAGCTGAAGTCGGCTTCAGGTGGAAGATTCCGAACGGTCACATTTCTCTCTACGGTGTCAATCCCGCCATCGTCGTCCACGACAGTCAACCTCACAGGGTATTCTCCCTTCCAGCCATATTGATGAGAGGGATATCGTCCTTCATCCGTAGCACCGTCTCCAAACTCCCAGTCCCAGGAGACTATTTCTCCATCTGAATCTGTGGACGAATCGGAAAATCTGACGCTATCTAACATCGAAGGATCCGAAGGGAAATAAGTGAAGGACGCTGAAGGTATGTCCTCAGCGCTGGGTCTCCCAGGAAAAATCTCGACGGAACAGGGGGGCTCCGGCCTCTCCCTTGAGATGAGAAGCAGCTTCGTAGCGTTATTCCCTGGAAGGTGCACCGGAACATCCAAAATGGAAGCAGTCGATTCAAAGAGCCCCATTGTAGCGTTCTCATCCAGCGAATGCACCCAATACTCTCCATCCGGCAGCCCGAAATGGCCCAGATCCAACGAGTACGTTATACTTCTATCCTCGAAGTTGAAGTTAGACAAACCTGCCAGCACGGTCTCATCGCTCAGCTTCGATTGGGTGACGAGAACGTTTTCCGTCTCCCTCGAAGAGACGGAGCCGCTCATGTTCAGGAAATTCAGAGCAAAGGCTCTGCAGACCTCCCTATAGAGAAAATTCGTGTCCACCACATCCTCGCGATTCTCCCAGGAAAAGCCCGGAGTGCGGGACGCCTTGCCAAGACCCCAGTAAAGAACCCACCCCGAGCCCGGATTCGACGCATCGTGATACAGCACAAGAGGATGACCGTCAATCTCCCTGATCTCGCCGTCCTCTTCCACCTGATAGAAGCCACCTATGGGATGATAGTCCTCGCTCGCGTCCTCGATCCGAAGCATCAGGCCACCGAAGTCCATCGCATCGTAGTCCAGCTCCAGATCGAGCGCGTTCGGCCTGGTTATGTTGATCCCAACGTGGCCCCCTATCCCCGACTGAACGGCGTCCCCTTCCACCAGAAACCTAGTCTCCCTAGTCTCGTTCCCGTACACATTATATTGTGACCACCCGGTGCCATACAGGAAAGCAACGTTCCCCCCGTCAACAACATAGTCATTCAGCTTCTGGACGGTCTCATCGTAGTACTTCCATTGAGCGACCACGATCAGCTCATACTTGGAGAGATCCATGTCCGTCTTGGCGAAGAACCTCTGGTCGACCACGTCGTACTCCGAAAACAAACCCATGTCTGAGAACAAGCCGAGCTCTGGATAGGTAAGATACTCCCCAGAGATAGCCAAGACCTGGGGCTGCGGCCTCACCACCGGCAGCTTGACCAGCTCTCTGTTCAGCCGAGTCGTGTACATGAGGAGCCTGTTACCCATCTCATCCCCCTCGGGATCCCAGGTGAACCACCCAACAGCATCGGCTCCAGCCAGATAGGCCACCCAGGCGTTCCTCCTCACATGCTCGAACCCACCGAACGCCCCCTCCCAGGGCCACGTGCAGCTGCCCCAGAGCACGACGTGAAACTCCTTGTCTGGAAGCATCGTTTTATACCTGCGAATCACCTCGTACAAGAACCAGGGGTTGTCCATCCAGGGACTCACAAGCCGCCACATCCCGTCCTCGAGGACAAAACGTCCCGCCAGATAGACGTCTATCATGAACGCATCGGCCTTGAGCTCATACACCGCGCACTT
>CP070640.1:610407-622306 GCA_020354065.1 Candidatus Bathyarchaeota archaeon | reverse complement strand
GCCCCGGGACATGGACCACTCTGGCGTCGAATCCGTGCTCGGAGAGGTCGTGCCCATCCTCGAGAACTATGTCCGGCGTGAAACTGTCGTATCTGCTCATTCCGACCAGTGGGAGCATGATCCTGGCGATTGATACGGTGAGGCCCTTCATGCCCCTAAACATGTCTCCGCTCTCGGCCATCGCCGAGTCGCCGCTGTGCATGGCTATCTTGGCATCGTACCTTTCGCGAAGGTAAGCGGAGTTGCCGTTGTGGTCAAGGTGTCCGTGGGTTATTACGATGAGATTGAGGTCTCCAGGCCTGCAGCCCGCTGTTCCCAGTTCTCTTACGAGGTCGTTGCGTTTTTTTGGGAGGCCTGTGTCGATGAGGATGTAGCCGGATGGGGTTTTCACCAGGTAGCAGTTCACGGCTATCAGGTATTTTTGGGCGATGGCTTTTATCTCAGTTAGCACGTTTCCTCCTTTATTTTCCGTGGTAATAAATCCACCCTTATCGTATTTCGCATGAACCCTGTAGCCTTCATGATGCAGGCTTTTCACTTACTCCTAGTTGGAATATAAGCCCAGTAAGAAAACATAACAACCCAAGAGCCGCCGCTCCAAGGGCTGTTCCACGGATTCGAACACTCGTCCTAAAGCATGGGGTAAAATATGAGATGACGGAATCTAGGATGAGCGGCGATGGCTGAGAGAAGCTCGAAGATCCCGGTCCTGGCCCTCCTAGCCGTGGTGTTCACCCTCTCCCTCACCTTCGCCACCCTGGAGCTCCCTAGGATCCTCAACAGGCTGCTGATCCCCCTGTTCCCGGACATCTACTGGGAACCTGAAAGCATAGAGGCGTTGATGAGATACGCTAGGCCGATTGGTTACGCCTCCCTTGCAGTCATCATCGCCCTGATCGTCTTGGGCTTCGCAAAGGAAAAAAACACCCTCTCGTATCTCGGATCCTTCGCCTTCTTCATACCGGCTTTCGGCTACTTCGCAGCCTCTATGTTCTTCCTCGCCGGCATAGGGATCCTGAGGATCATGTGGCTACCCTTCTGGGACTCGAACCCGGCCTTCCTGAAGCTCGGAGACGCCGCCTACATACCATACTGGATTCTGGTCTATCCCTTGAGGTTTCTGTTGGACCCTCGCACAGCCCACAGAGCCGGCGGGCTCATCGCCTCCTTGGCCGTCGGCGCGGGCCTCGCAGTCTTCTTCGCAGGCACCCTCACCTGGTTCTACGGCAGGCTGGAGGGGAGGAAGGTGTTCGACTTCTGGATCTACAAGCACTCAAGGCATCCCCAGTACCTGGGTTACGTGCTGTGGAGCTACGGCGTCATGGTCCACACCAAGCTCTCCCCCGTGCCCTTCGGGGGATACCAGCCCGAGCCGAGCCTCCCCTGGCTGATCTCGGCCCTCCTAGTCGTGTGCGTGTCACTGTCCGAGGAGGTTTCCATGCTCAGGCTGGAGGATGAGGCCTACGCGACGTACAGGAGGAACACTCCCTTCATGCTCCCCCTACCCAGGTTCCTATCCAGGCCGCTGGCCGCTCCGGGTCGGGCGCTGTTGAAGAAGGGCTTCCCCGAGAATGGGAGAGAGATACTCTACATCTTCAGCGTCTACTGCGTCATCTTCATCCTTATCTCGGCTCTCATCTTGGGAGCTGGCTGGATTCAGGCAGTTTGATCGACGAAACCATCATAGGAACCTGTAGAGGTCTCAATTGTTCGTAATTCTGATGAAGTTCTCCTTTCATTTGCCAGAGAAGGTCATTAAAATCCCCTGACCGGAGTCATTCTGCGAGTTTTCTTGGGTCATTATGGGGATGCGGGTTGCATCCGCCCATTTGACAACGCAGCTGTACTCATAAAAAAGCTATTCCGCATTGCTGCACCTGATTTAAAGATGGTCCATGGGTGCTGAGAGGGGAGCCGAGACGAGGATCACCGAAAGGGCCAACGTCCTCCCCATCTGCCTGGCCGCCTTCTTCAACGACATGGGCTCCGACATGCTCTTCGCCTTCTACCCCATCTTCTTCGTCCAGGTGCTCCGGATCCAGGACATGAAGATCCTCGGGCTCGTCGACTCTCTCGCTCTGCTCTTCGGCTTCGTCATCATGCCCTTCGTCGGAAGGCTAGCCGACGTGAGGGGACGAAAGCACCTCATCTGGGGCGGCTACGCCTGCCTCATGGTCTCCAGGCTCTCCCAGGGGCTGGCCCGGGCATGGACCCACCTGATACCACCGAAGATCCTCTACCAGGTGGGGAGAGGGATCAGGAACCCGCCCAGGGAGGCCCTCCTCACCGACTCGGTGCCCCGGAGCCACAGGGGGAGAGCCTTCGGCCTCCTCGGCTCCATGGACACCTTCGGCGCGGTGATCGGCCCCATCCTCGGCGTCGGCCTCTTCCAGCTCTTCCTCAACACGGGAGCCCAGCTCGACGAGGCCTACAGATGGATCTTCTTCCTAGCGGCAGCCCCAACGACGGTGAGCGTCCTCCTCATCCTCTCCGGCACGAAGGACATCCGGACGAGCCAACCAACATCGAAGGCCCAGAAGAGGAAGTGGGGCCTCTCCATCCTGCTGAGGGATAAGACCCTGTTAACCCTGACTGTAGTTGGGATGCTATTCACATTCTGGAACGTCTCGGAGAACTTCATGCTCGTCAGCGGTGCGAGGACCCTCAACATTCCGAAGGAGGAGTTCTGGACCACCGTGCTCCTCTACTGGCTCATCAACGTCAGCTTCGCACCCACAGCTTACCTCGCTGGCAGGTACTCCGACAGGTTCGGCCGGAGAATGCCCGTGATCATGGGCATGGCAGTCCTCGGGGTGATGACCTTGGGATTCGCCTTCGCCTCCAGCTTCCTCACGGTTGGTGCCCTCTTCCTCATGCACGGGCTCTACCAGGGGCTGTACAGGCCGAACGTTCAGGCGTGGGTGGCGGACCTCTCCCCTGCGGACCAGAGGGCGGAGGTCATAGGCACCTTCAAGATGCTCGTTGGTTTGAGCGACATACCCGGCCCCTTCGTCTTCGGGCTCATCTGGGATATCTTCGGTGTTAGGTTTCCCTTCATCGTCGGCGGGGTCTTCTGCCTGCTGTGCGCCGTCTTGGTGACCACATTGATTCCTGCTAAAAGAGAGGTCTAATCCGTCCAGTCTTCTCTCGAGCTTTTATAGCTTGAGTGAAACAGTTAAACTGGCCCGTTGGGCTCTAAACGTAAAAGATTTTATATTTTATTTTGAATTATTATTAAATACTTATGCCTCAGGTAACAAGTTACCATGTATTAACGTATGGTAGCCCTAGCGGATACCAGACAAATCGTTCACAGATTACGCTGTACGACGGCAACAAAGTAGTCGCTTATGTAAGGTTCAACGATCCCGGTATGACGTTCGAGAACGACTACATTTCTGGCAACATTATAAGAATGCATCTTCCATCATCGATGTTTCTCAGCGTTATAGATATTCTTCGTAACGAAAAACCAGTGAACGTGTACTTTGCAGCTGGTCGAGGGTTCCTGGGAACAGGTAAAGAACCGGTCGGTGAAGAAGAAACTCCCTAATTTTTTTTATTACTCATCTCTCCACGGAGTTAAATTATACAATTTAAATAAGCTTCTAGGAGGGAACTTATTTTCTTTAGATTCCTTAACCCTGAGGTCGGTAATTCTAATCTACCCCCACTAACACAATCAATTCATGTCGTGAAATCAGAATAGAACAGGAAGTCACTCGGATGGGAGTCTCGTTATTTCTTTGAGTTGATTGAAGTGTCTATCGAACGAGTAGATTTCCCTCAAACCAATACCTCTCATTAACAGGAATGCGAGGGCGTCGTTTGCACTAACTCCGTTATCTCTCGCCAGAGGCAGAGCGCCCTCGTAGTCTTCGATTGCAGTAGGGTGCACCTCGATATTGGCCTTAGAGATGGCCCAGGAGAGGAATCCAAGAGACTCAGTCAACCCCAGTCCAGACTCGACGATGTTGATCACCTCGGAGAGATGAATAGCGGTCGTGGCGACCTCCTCGCCCTCCTCGATCCTCTCCACGATCTCCTTGGACTCCCCCTTGACACTCTTCTCCGCCTCGGTCAACTCCCTCCGAGGCTTGAGAAATGCGTGGAGAAAAACGTTTGAATCGACGAACCTCATCGTCGTCTCGACTCCAGGAGGGCCTTCCTCAACGAATGCGGATCTGTGAAGTCGACTTCGTCCCCGATCTCGATGGAGTCGAAGAGGCTGGAGGGGGAGACGGGTTCGATCGGGGTCAACTCTATCCGGTCCCCGAGCCGCCTCATTACCACTTTGTCGGACTTCCACCCCTTCCTCCACTCGATGGGTATGGATACTCGCCCCTGGGGGTCGACCCTTTTTACCACGCTTTCCTCCATTACAATCAGCACCGCAAAAACATATAACATTACCAAATTTAAATATATCACCAAATTTTTCCCTTATGGTGTTTTTAATATAATTCCCAAAAACGTAGTATCTAGGGGCTTATACTCCGAGGTCGGTAGTATAGAACTTACGCCCTTTACCATTCCTTGTGAGTGTTAGGTCCTTAATGTTTTTTCAATAAATTTACATGTGTTGAGCGCGTGAATGAGAAGGACTTACGCTTGCTCCACTTACATAATTCATGTGTTCAGCGTTGTTCTGCTAGTAGTTGAGCGATGTATGCGTTGAACGCAATGTTGGATTTGATCACGCTCTTCGGTATGTTCTCATTGGGTGCGTGTCCATTTATACCTTCAACGGGGTTACCGCCGTAACAAATGGGAGTGTGAGGGCTGAATAGATAGGCTGGCCCGGACCCGAACGCCATTGGGATGACGTTTACCGGTGTCGGAGCGACAAGGTCACGGGTGGCGTCCCTCACCATTGTGATAAACGGATGGCTCACGGGGGTCTTAGCGGGATCATAGCCACTGATTAACGTTGCTCCGATATCGTCGAATCCATGCTTTATCAAATGTTCGCGGAGGAGTTCATCCACTCGATCCATCGTCAAATCTGGGACCAACCGGAAATCCATCTTGATCTTTGCCCTTGCGGGCGCTATCGTCTTCGTACCCGGGCCGCTATATCCGCTGGTGAACCCACATATTGATAGAGACGGCTTCAACGCTAGCTCGACGTAGAGATCCAACCCCTCACGACCGAGGAGAAGTTCATCGAGTTTGTAGTCGCTCTTGTATATCTCAGCGAGATCCACGTCGATCGCCTTCAATGAGTCTATATCCTCTTGTATCGGCGGTCGAACCAGCTCATCGAATCCTTCAAGCAGGATGTTCTCCTTGCAATCCTTCAAGGTGTTCAAGGCCCAGACCATCCGCCATGCGGCGTTCGGCACCGCTGCAGCTTGGCCCGAATGGACATCCCTATTAGGATATCGTGGAGATCCTCCAGCTGTTAATTCGAAATAGGCTATTCCCTTCAACCCACAGTAGATGTAGAAAGGGGTCGGAAGGTTCGGTTTTCCCCCCACTATCGGCTCGTCTTCGTCAAGGTACATGCCTATGCCTTCCCATGAACATCCATCTGCCTCAAGGAGGTTTGAATGAGCGTTTGTGAAACGGGGCAGGTTTTTTGATCCTGCCTCCTCTTCCCCCTCGCACACGAACTTCACGTTGACAGGAAGCTCTCCCAACTGATCCTCGAGTAGCTGTATGGCCAACAGGGCGAATACGAATTGTCCCTTGTTGTCAGCTGTCCCCCGTGCGTACAGTCGACCTCCTCGTTCCGTTAGTTCCCAGGGTGGCGAATCCCAGAGATCAAGGGGGTCTTCCGGCTGGACATCGTAATGGCGATAAAACATGAGTGTTTTTGGAGCTCCGACATCCTTTTCTCCGTAGACGACAGGCGAACCATTCGGCGCTGTGGGGTAGATTTCAGCATCATAGCCGTAGGCTTGCAATATCTCTCTTAGAATCTGTGCACATCCTACGATAGCCTCTGGCTCTCGAAAGGCAACGGTGGGAAAACCCACCAGCTCCCTTATGAGCTCAACGGCCCTCGCCTCGTATTGAGCTGCGTGATCCAACAAATCTAAAAAAGAGAGTTTAACCATGTTTGCAACTAACTACTTTGATTTAATAAGTTATGCGAACCCTATTCCTCAGCTACATTTATAATCTAAGGAATTTACGCATAGGAGACATCAAACAGTTAAAGAAACAGAAGTGATTCATTTCCTAATATCCAAAACCCTACATTGCATGGGTGACCAAAAACCCGATGTTGTTACAGTGAAAACCTGTTATGATGTTGAATTATATCTCTACGACGATTGACCTGATGAGGATCATAATCTCGAGGTCGATGTTTAAATCTAACTCATCTGTTAGTTTTCCATACACAGTAAGAAGTGGATGAATGATGCTCGGTCAGATATTAGGACATCTCATCGAGGATGTGGAGCTGTACGCTGATCTCTTGAGCGCGGAGGGCGTGGTCCGCGTCGCGGTGGCTCTGACGGACACTGGTGAGGGGGCGACGATCGTCGTAGGGGACGAGATCGGTGTCTTGGAGGGCTCGGTGGACCCGGACATTCGGCTCACCATGGAGAGTGGTGCCCTGAGAGAGATGCTGGATGGCAAGGCTGACTTCGGAGCCCTCATCTCTAGGTCGAGGATGTCGGATGTGAGACCAATCAACTTCCAGCTAATGAATCCCGAGAAGGCCTCCGCCGCCATAGAGGCCCTGAAGACGATGGGGCTCCTCTTCCCCCCGGGGAGGATCAAGGTGAAGGAGTTGAGGCGGGAGCTGGCTGGGGACGCTCACGGTGCCCACCCCATGCCCTTGGTCTACTGGGATGGCATCAGGTTCGCCTGGTACGTCATCGATGCGGGAGAGGTTTTGAACGAGGAGGGGGAGAGGGACCCCTACCCCCAGGCCATGGTGATTCTGAAGGGAAAGGGCGTCATCTCGCTGGACGAGGTGGAGATGGAGTTGAGGCCCGGGACAGTGGTCTACATCCCGGTGAACAGCGTCCACAGGATCAGCGCCGAGGAGGACGTCGAGCTCCTCTGGCTGGCCTGGAAGACCCCTCCTTAATCGATGACACTGAATCGCGTGCAGCGTGGTGTTCATCCAAAGCGTACTTGACAATGAATATATACGAAAAGTATAAGTTATTGTTTGGTTCGCGCGCAGAGGTTGGTTATGCCTTCTGACTTGAGGAAAATTAGTGCTAAAGAATGCGTTGGCTGCCGTATCTGCGAACTGGTCTGCTCTTTGCAGCATCGCGGCGCTATTAATCCTCAGAGGGCCAGGATCAGGGTCTATCGCTTGGGAGATCGGGATGAGATCGAGACCTGCCGTCATTGTCCAAAGCCAAAATGTGTGGATGCTTGTCCCACGGGCGCTCTGCTGATTGCGAAGGATAGGGTCATTCTTGAACGTGAAAAATGTGACCTTTGCGGAGCCTGTATCGAGGCGTGCCTGATTCCAGGTGCCTTGAGGATATTTGATGGCGAGCTTTTGAAATGTGACCTCTGCGGAGGGGACCCGGCCTGCGTGAGGTATTGTCCTACTGGATCACTGACTTTAAAGGAGGCGTAAGATGCTACAAATCGCTCAATCTGGGTATAGAGGCTACATGGGGCAGATTCTCCGGATCAATCTGTCCGATAGGAGCGTCACGAAGGAGCCGCTGCCCCTGACGATGGCCAGAGACTACATCGGCGGGCGGGGTTTTGGATCCAGGATCATTTATGATGCCCTGCGTAACCCTGCCGAGGTCGATCCCCTAGGGCCCGAAAACGTCCTCATCTTCTCGGCCGGACCCCTCAACGGGACGATGTCTCCCTCCTCCGGCCGCTACACGGTGACAACTAAATCTCCCCTGACAGGTCTGCTGGGAGATGCCAACAGCGGCGGCGCTTTCGGGGCGGTGATGAAGTTCGCCGGCTACGATGTGATCGTCGTTGAAGGTCAGGCGAAGGACACGGTCTATGTCAATATCGGCGACGACAAAGTGGAGATTCTGCCCGCTTCGGAACTGAGAGGCAAAGGGATCATGGAGACCACCGACAAACTTGTTGAAAAGCACGGCCGCAATACGAAGGTCGCCTGTATCGGGCTGGCTGGTGAGAACACGGTCTCCTGTGCCGCAATTGCCAGTGACAAGTTTCACTACGCAGCCCGGTGTGCTGTCGGAGCCGTGATGGGCTCTAAAAGGCTGAAGGCCATCGCGATCAACGGGAGCAGGGACATCAGGCTAGCCGACCCTGAGGCGTTTCTGAAAAAGGTAGGGGAGTGCCACGAAAAGATCAAAGCCGATAAGACCTATCTCGATTTCTCGTACTACGGCACGTCACTGATAACTGATATAGCCGCAGAGAGCGGGGGGCTCTCCACAAGGAACGGACAGACCGGCGTTTTTCAGCACATAGACAACTATAGCAGCCACAACTACAGGGAAAATTACGTCAGGAGGTCGGAGAGCTGCTTCTCCTGCATCATCCACTGCTCCAACTACGCCGTGGTCGAGGAAGGAAAATACAAATGCCGGGGGAAGGGGCCCGAGTACGAGAGCTTCGTCGCCCTGGGCACGCGCCCCGACCTCCCCGATATAGAGCCGGTCATCTACGCCAACTACCTCTGCAACGACTATGGCATGGATACTATATCAGCTGGAGGCATCATCGCCTTCCTCTTTGAATGCAGTGAGAAGGGCCTGATCCCCGAGAATTACACATGGGGTGACGCCGATCAGGTGATCGACCTGTTGACGAAGATCGCCCTCCGCGAGGGGATCGGGGAAGATGCGGCCCGGGGGATGAGATACCTGGCCGATAAGATCGGGAGGGGGTGCCATGACTTCGCTCTTCACACGAAGGGGTTGGAGCTTCCCGCCTACGATCCCCGAACCGGGAAGGGGTTCGGGCTGGGACTGGCGGTCGCCTCCCGGGGGGGAGATCACCTGCGGGCTCTACCCAATTTCGAGCTCCTGAGCTATAGTCCGGAGGAGGGTGTCAAGTGGTTCGGTGATCCGAACACTGTTGATCCTTACGCCTGGCAAGGCAAAGCCGACATGGTTCTCTGGCACGAGAATTTTGCGGCTGTGGTCGACTCCGCGGAGATGTGCAAGTACTGTATGTTCGCAACTTATGCGATCCTGCCCGGGGATGTGGCGGAGCTTGTTACACACGCAACCGGGGTTGATTGGGATGAGGAGAGCATCATGAGGGCGGGCGAGCGGATTCTGAACATCGAGCGTCTTTTCAATCTTGCCTGCGGCCTTACCCCTGAGCAAGACTCTCTGCCGAGGAGGTTCCTCGAAGAGCCGCTCCCCGAAGGCCCTGCGAAGGGGCAGGTCGTAGAACTGGATAAGATGCTTCCCCGCTATTATGAGGCGAGGGGCTGGGGCAGTGACGGGCGCCCGAAGAAGAAAAAACTTGAGGAGCTAGGCATTGAAAATCAAGCTGACAGCCATCGGTAGGTTCCAGAGGTACTTTCCCACCCGCACCTCCGAGCTGGATTTTCCTGGGACCACGCTCGCCGAGCTCCTGGCTTGGGTGAGAGAGCAGTATGGCCTGGATGTCAGGGCTCACCGAAACATCAGGATCACGCATAACTCGATCATGGTCAAGGATTTCTCCGTGCTCCTCAACGATGGCGACCGGATCGGCTTCATCCCAGTTGTGGCTGGCGGGTGAATCGAGCTTATTCTTTGGCGGTAGTGTAGAGGCTCTGTAAGCTGACCCTTCTGCGAGAGGTTTACAGACGAATGAGGATCCGCTTGAAGCTTCTCGAGGCCCTCAAACTCCTCCCCAGGCGTGGGCAAGTAAGTAAAAAAACCTTATATTTACACTGATTCAAAAACTCGGCGTAGAACATGCCTGTTCCACATCACAGGTTCGGCCAGACGACCATAGCGAAAGTGAGCGACTCCCATGAACTGAGGCAGGTGCTTGTCGACCCCTGGCTCGAATCTGAGAAGATCATCATCAAACCGAACTGGGTATGTACCGAGCCGGCGTCCTTCACCGACTCCGAGTCCTTGAGGACTCTATTGGAGGCGCTCGACTCCCGCATCGTGGTCACGGAGTCCCTGCACATAGGACGCTCGATGAATCTCCTGGAGGAGGGGATGAGCTTCACAGTCGGGGAAAAAGAGGTCAACTGGGAGTGGCTCTTCAGAGGCGAGGGCTGGAACTGGCTCATGGAGAACCGAGATTGGGGCTGGTTCAAGGAGGGCGGGCACTACGACCAGATCAAAAAGGAGGACGAGGCCTTCCTCGACATATATGGTTTCACGGACCTCTTCGAGGAGTTCGACGTCGAGTACATCAACGTGACCGATGAGGTCTGGAGTGGGAGGATAGCAGATCCAAATGAGGTAAAGAGATCGGTGGAGACACGCTTCAAGCCGGTCCAGATAGACAAGCTCTACAGCATGATGCCGAAGAAACTATACGATCTACGCGGATCGACATTCATCAGCTTTGCCAAGCTGAAGTACTACCCCACCTTTACCATAAAGAACCTGTTCGGAATGATACCTGATCCGTTAAGGCCATGGTGGCACGGCCACAGACAAAGGAGACGCGCGGCGAGCATCGTCGACATCAACAAGGTCTACCACTCCCTCTTCAACGTCTACGGGATCTGTGAAGCGTTGAATACTTTAGCTGTGCTCCACCCCGAAGGTGAGATCCAGTCGAAATTCTTGAAGCGCCCTAGGTACAACATTGTTGAAGGCCTGGGGTTCGTGGCCTTTGGCAGAGACCTCGTGGCCCTCGATGCCATTCTCTTCAACCTCGCCGGGTTCGACTTTAAGAGATTCTGGGGCTACATCAACCTGGCAGAGGAGGAGTTCGGCACCTTCGATAGGGAGGCCCTCAAGGAATCAGAGATGGTGGTAGGGGACTGGCTGACCCCCTAGCCATACTGATTAAGACCACGCGCGCAAGATGAAAACACTCAGAAGCGAATACGAGTTACGCGTGAGGAAATATCTCATAACAACTCAATTCGTTTCCTACGCGAGAGTTGAATAAGGTAGCATGTCAACCCGTGGGACCTATGAAACCGAGGTCGATAACTCGTATCTACCCCCGCACCAGAGTCAGAACCACTGAGTTAGATAAGTCGAGAAGTCCGTGCTCTCGCATTCGATCATGACGACAACGACTTCACTACGAGAATCTTGGATTGTCTCTCTTCAACTACTTTAATTGTTCTCAAGAAGGATGCTGTCCTCCCTACATCACTCCTGAGAACTTTTTTTATTTAATAAAGCTGATTGTGCAGCCTTGGTGTGAAGAAAATTCCAAAAATAAAAATAACTGTTCTGAAGAGAGTCGATCCATCTGTGATCTTCGACGGAGACGTGCCCAACTGGCCGGGAAGAGATGGGAGGTATACAGTCTGCGCCTCGTTTGAAGAGGGGCAGGAGTTCGTCGCTGTGAGGGGTCGGAAGCCCGAGGGGTTCTGCAGCCACGCATGGAGGGACATCTCCTTGGATCTCCAAGTCCTGTATCGGGGAGGGAACTTCGACGGTTGGATGAAGAAGGGAGAGATGATCACCTGCTGTACTGACGGCGTCCGCCCCGTCTCCTTCAAGATGGAGAGGATCGAAGACTAGCGAGGGTATCAAAAATGCCAAAGATGAAGATAACCGTGGTGAAGGCCTTCTCCGCCGAGGAGGTGTTCGACGGGGAAGTGCCTGATCACTTCCCTGAGACATTCGAGAGCCCGTGCCCGATGCACCCCGTGGGGCAGGAGTTCGTCATGGAGAACCTAAATTGTCCGGAGGGCTTCTGCAACTGGGCCTACGACGACATCTACCGCGATATGGCGCACCTGTGGATGGATGGGGATTTCTCCTTCATCGGTAAGCCTGGGACGATGTTCTCATCCTGCACGGACGGGAAGAAGCCGGTGATCTTCAGACTGGAG
>CP070640.1:598225-610307 GCA_020354065.1 Candidatus Bathyarchaeota archaeon | reverse complement strand
GTCTGCGCAGGAATCCGCAGACCCAATCGCCATCAGACAGATCCCTGTCGTGTAGCTGTGATGCCAAGTTCCGTAAAAAAAGTAAACACCAATGCCGTTTCCATTCGTATAGGGATCTCCTGCTGGTTGAGGAGTTATTGGCATAGTGTAAGCATTCATGAATAAGTATTCGAGGCCCAACTCAACCTGCGAATAGAATTGATACCCATCATCGAAGTGGTTTTCACCAAGCTCCTTAGCCCTGTCTATGAACTTTAAGACGGCAAGGCCAGTTTTAGCAACTGGTTCATAATCGGGCCATGAACCATCAGGATTCTGTACAGATGCGAGCCATTCGAGGCCTGCCACTATCGAGGCCTCAATCTCATCCTCAGTGGCTGCAAAGGTAGCCAACGATATCGAGAAAATCGGCAGCAGCAGAACTGCGCATAAGATCAAAGATAGTATCTTCTTTCTCATGGTTTATGCATCAAGATTAAGATTCATTAGAATCTTAAACATTATTTTATCTTCAATAAAACTAATATATCCAATAATATTACAGAATGGAAGCAATTTCATCTTTTTTAGGATTTTCTACAATAATTTACGCTCATTTTATTTCAAGTCCTTTTATATTTACCGTTTGTCATAATTGTTTAAAATAGGAGAAATGGTTAAGCATCAGTTACTCTTTTAAAGACTGTTTTGCCGCCGATTATTGTCATGTCGACTGGTATATCGATGATCCTCTCCTTGGGTATTGCGAGGATATCCTCTCCCAGAATTACCATGTCCGCCAGCTTCCCGACCTCGATGGAGCCAAGCCTGTTCTCGTCGAAGGACTGGTAGGCCGCGTTGATGGTGTAGAGCTTCAGGGCCTCCATCACCGAGACCCTCTGGCTCTGGCCAATGGGCCTCCCAGCTCTGGTGGTCCTATTCACCAGGCCGTGGATGGCCATCATCGGCGGATAGGGGGCGCAGGGATGGTCGGAGTGAGCGGCGATCCTGACCCCGGCGTCCAGGAAGCTGCGGGCGGCGAACATCCTCTCTAGCCGCTCCTCACCGAAGGCGGGGAGCAGCTTGTCCCCGTGGTAGTAGACGTATGGTCCGAAGATGGTGGGCAGGATGCCGAGCTCCCTGATCCTCTCCACGAGCTCCGGGGTGATCACTGTGCAGTGGATGTCCCTGTTCCGGGGGTCCTCTCGGGGGAACCTTTTCTGGGCCTCCTCCATGATGTCTAGATACATCTCGATGGCGCGGTCGCCGTTGGCGTGGGCGGAGATCCGGTAGCCCGCCCCGTAGGCCTCCATGATGGTCTCCGTGGCAATCTCCCGGGTCGTGGCCATCACCCCATAGAAGCCTGGCTTGTTGAGGTACTCCTCCGTGACCGCCGCGGTGCGGGCGGAGATCGCGCCGTCGAAGAAGAACTTGAGGCCGCAGATCCTGACCCAGTCGTCCCCTAGGCCTCGGTAGATACCCGTCTTCTCCAGCTCGGGGAAGAGGTCGATGTGGACGTCCATCCTGACACGCACGGGGAGCTCGCATCGGTTCTTCAGGTCGAGGATGGCCCTGAGCTGGGAGCGCTTCACCGTGTCGTAGACACAGGTGATGCCGACGGAGGCGCACTCCCTGAGGATCTCCTTGGCCCCCTCGTAGGCCTGCTCCCTCGTGGGCTCGGGGGGTCCGCCAGGCCTTATGACCTCTATAGCCACCTCGTGGAGGCCCCCCGTCATCTCCCCGGTCTCGGGATCCCTGTCGAACCTGCCACCGACGGGGTCGGGAGTCTCCCTGGTGACGCCGGCCTTTTCAAAGGCGTAGCTGTTGGCTATGGAGAAGTGGCCTCCGACGGTGGATATGATGATGGGGTGCTCTTTTGAGGCCTCGTCCAGCTCCCATCGGGTGGGGTGGCGCCTCTCCGCCAGCTTGGAGTCGTCCTCCTGGTAGCCGGTGACCCACTCGCCTCTGGGGGTCCCTGCGGCCCTCTCGGCAAGCCTGGCCTGGATATCGGCTATCGACCTGACCCCAGCCTCCTCGCTGAGGTCGACGTTCACCGTCCTCGATGCGCCTACGGCGGCCATGTGGGCGTGAGAGTCGATGAGGCCTGGGATCACAGTCCTCCCTTCCAAATCGATGACATTCGTATCATCCCCCACAAGGGGCTCGATCTCTTCGTTCGCCCCAACAGCGATGATCCTGCCGAACTTGACTGCTACGGCCTCCTGGATGGACTCGTCGCTGTCAACGGTCACTATCTTCCCGGTCAACAGAGCCAGATCCGCGGGAATTCTCGACATAAAATCTCCATAGCTACATGTGCATTTTAATAAATTAAATTAGCCCACACTTGGATTAATCGGGATCCGGGCTCAACAGAGCCCAAGCTCGTTCTCACAGTTCGGGTGGATCAGTTTTAAACGGGTAGGGCCATCCATTCTGCGTAAAGATGGTGCTCCCAGCCAAGACATTTGAGATAAGAGAGGATATCGGCCTCAGTCAGATCTACGAGAGCCTCGGGCGCTTCCGGGAGGAGGAGGACTACGAGGCCGAGGGGGAGGAGAGGATCGGCCTAGTGACGGAGGTCCTCGACCTGGAGCGGGAGGAGGACACCATCTCCGGGGTGTTCTCCAGGGACTTCATAAAGACCAGCCACTACAAGAGGAGAGTGATCGAGACCCCGGTGACGGAGGAGGCGCCCTTCTGTATCAAGCCCTTCCAGGGGAGGACTTTCCTGATCGTTGTAGCGCCCTCAGTGGCCCGGGGGGTGAAGAAGCTCCTCACCAACCACGTCGCGAACAAGTTGAGCGAGATTCTCTTCGGGGTGAACGGGGGGATCGTGGAGGTGAGGATACCCGACGAGACCCTCCGGGAGCTCCACGAGTCGAATCCGAGGGCCACCAGGCTGATCTGGTTCGACGACGTGGACATCCCGAGCGTTGACAAGCTCTGCCTCGCTGGGCAGGGCCTCGCCGACACAAAGCTCTACCACGACTACCTGGAGCACGGGAGGATCTGGTACGTGGTCTTCGAGATCCAGAAGCGGGGTATCACCGTGGGGATCACCAGGAGCTGCGTCGTCACCCTGTTCAGCAAGAGCAGCCTCGACGAGTTCGTCGGCTACGTGATGGAGGACATCCTGACCCTGGTCGAGTGAGCGGACGGCGTCCTCACCTCGACACATACCCGCTCCCCTTGACATAGAATCTCAGGTCTCTCTCCAGATCTTCTCTGACGCCAATCCGCCGGGAGCACCCGACCTCGAAATCGTCATCGCCCTCGACGATGAACACCTCCCCGCCCTTCTCAGTCACTGATGCGCCGTTCAGCCCCCTGTCGATGCCCAGGGCGAGAGTGAGCTTCCCCGGACCGCTGGTGAGCTCAAAGAGATTCGCGACCCGCCTGTTCCTCATCATAGCCTCGATGCCCCTGGTGGGCTCCAGGGCCCGGACCAGGACCGCTCCGACCTCACCGGGCTCGTGGGCCACGACGTTGAACATCCAGTACCTGTGCACATTGTAGATGAACACCCTGCCCGGCTCCCCCCACATGAGCCTGTTGTATTCCTTCAACCCTTGGAAGGCCCGGGAGGCGGGGTCCCCCGAGCCGTAGTAGGCCTCCGTCTCCACCAGGACCCCTCCAAGGACCTCCCCGTTGAGCCTCCGGAGCAAGCGTTTACCCAGGAGGCCCCTCGCTACCAGTGCTGGATCCCTGCTGTAGAATGAAGCCGGAAGGACATCGTCTGGGGCCCGGGGCATCTACTTTCTCCCGGTCTATCAGGGGAGTTTTCTTCGATAAGGTTAACGATCCAAGCCTATTTGTCTACGTAGTCCACGACCATGCCTTCCTGGGTGAGTTTGTAGACCGTCCTGCCCTCCCGCTCCTCCTTCTCAACGCAGAAGCCGTGCTCTAAGATGCCCAGGTGCCATTCGAGGGCCTCTGCGTCCAGGCCCGTCCTCTCCCGGAGATCCTCGAACGATCCCTCCCCCTCCTTCAGCGCCCTCAGGATGCCCCGCCTCAGAGGGCTGTTTATGGCCCTGAGGTAGCGGAGGTGGTACTCCTTGGTCTCCTCCATGGACCTCCCGATAGTCCTAGAGTCCTTCCCCGACAACTCCACCAGGGGAGAGATCCCTTCCCGACGCCTATAAACTCTTATCGAGGCCCTGGGTTCGCCAAAGCCTAGAGACCTCCGAGCGGCACAGAAAGACTTTAAATCCCGGCCCGTCTTTCCAAGGTGGGACCCAAGGCTTACCTTGGGCATAGCACAATTCACACACCATCACGCTGAGGGTTTGGAGCATGAGCGAGGAAGAGAAGGCTCCCACAGAGGAGGCCGAGGAGGAGAAGGCGGAGGCCCCGGAGGAGCAGCCCAAGGAGAAACCGAAGAAGAAGAGGACTGCCAAGAAGACCAAGAAGAAGGCGAAAAAGAAGGTGGAGAAGCCTGTCATCGCCGAGGGAGACTTCATACTGGTGGAGATGATGGGGAGGGCCGTGGAGACCGGGGATGTCTTCGACACCACCGACGAGGAGCAGGCCAAGGAGGAGGGAATCCACGACGAGAACAAGACCTACGGCCCCAAGCTGGTGGTCGTGGGGGAGGGCTGGATCCTCAAGGGACTGGACGACCGCCTAGCGGGGCTGAAGCTAGAGGAGGCCGCTGAGGTGGAGATCCCCCCGGAGGACGCCTTCGGGGAGCGCTCCCCAGAGAACGTTAGGACCATGCCCTATAGGGTTCTCCGCTCCAAGGGGATCAACCCCGCCGTTGGGGGCCAGGTCGAGATCGACGGCAGGACCGCGATGGTCCGGAGCGTGGGGGCTGGCCGGGTGCAGTTAGACTACAACCACCCTCTGGCCGGTAGGAGGATCGTATACCAGGTCAAGGCCACCAGGCGCTACGAGGGGGAAGAGGAGAAGATCAGGGCCCTCATCGGCCGCAGGTTCCTGGGCATCGACCTCGACATGTTCAAGCTGAAGCTTCTCAAGAAGAAGGTCCGCATCGTGATCCCCGAGGAGATTTTCTTCGGGGAGAACATCCAGATCGCCAAGAGGGGCGTCGCCCTCGACATCCAGAGATTCTTCCCAAACGTCGACGAGATCGAGTACAACGAGGTCATCAAACGCTCTGCGTGAGAGGACCCGGTTGAGGACCGAAGTCGCCATCGTAGGCGCGGGACCAGCAGGCCTCATCGCGGCCCTTGAGCTCGCTCGGAATGGCATTAAGGTCAAGGTTTTCGAAGAGCACCCGGAGATTGGCAGGCCAAACCACTGCGCAGGCGTCCTCAGCGTTGAAGGGCTCCACAGCCTCGGTATTGAACCCTCCCTCAAATTCCTGCAGCATGAGATCAGGGGAGGCACCGTCTTCTCCCCGGACGGGACAGGCATCAGGGTGGCCGTGAGCCGAACTCGGGCTTACGTCGTGGACAGGGCTGCCTTCGACAGGCATCTCGCAGAGACGGCCGTGGACGCCGGAGTCGAGATCGAGACCAATCATCGCATCAGAGAGTTCCTTGTGGAGGACGGGAGGGTCGCGGGCCTCAGGGGAGAGGAGAACATCGGGGCCAGCATCGTCATCGACGCCGAGGGAGCGGCTGGAGGGCTCGCGAGGAAGATGGGGCTCCCCATCCCTCAGGGGGGGGTGCTAGCGGGCATCAACGTCGATGTCACCGACGTGGAGCTGGAGCCAAACCTGGTCGAGGTCTGGCTCGGGGAGCGGCTTGCCCCAGGGCTGTACGCATGGATCATACCTACGGGTGAGGGGGAGGCTCGGTGCGGCCTGGGTTGCACTAAGGGAGATGCCTTCAATCTGCTGAGAGGTTTCCTTGAGAGGCGTTTCGACCTAACTGAGTGCGGGGCTCCCAGGAGGTGGTCATTGCTCACTGGGGGTCCGGTCAGGAGGACTTTCACAGGCGGGCTGCTCGTGGTGGGGGACGCCGCCGGGCAGACGAAGCCCACCACTGGGGGTGGCGTGATCCTGGGGAGTCTGTGCGCGATGGACGCCGCCGAAACCGCCCTGGAGGCCCTCGAGGCGGGGGACTTCTCAGCCGATTTCCTCCAATGCTACGAGAGACGCTGGAGAAAGAGGCTGGGAAAGGAGTTCTCGTCCATGTTGAGAGCCCGAGGGTTCCTGAACAAGATACCGGACGACCGGATGGACAGGATCTTCGCTTCTCTGAAGGGTGCGGGGCTGGAGGAAGCCCTTAAGGGCTTTGTGGAGGAGGGGGACATGGACCTGCAGAGCGGTGTCATCCGCACGGCCCTCACCGACCCCGGCCTGCTCAGGGTCCTCGCGGGGAGCATGGGACGACTGGCGTTCGCCGAGCTCCAGGGCCTCTTTAACCTTTAAATAGATGAGCTGTCGGCATGATAGTAGGCTGAGCGATATGCCATCCTGCATCTCATGCGGCAAGAAGATAACCCCTGGGGAGAAGGCGGTCAAGTTCCAGTGCCCAACCTGCGGGAACGTCACCATCTGGCGATGTGAGAGGTGCCGCCTCTTCGGCAGGGAGTACACCTGCCCGGGCTGCGGGTTCAAAGGCCCGTAATTGAGACTCAGATTTCCAGCCTTGTCATTAGAAATTCTCGTACAACAGAGGCAATAACGAATTGAGGACCTCGTCCTCTTGACCAGAAACCTATTCTGTAGCCGTTTCTTCTCAGATGAGCGGATGACGGCTTCTGACCACAGAGGATCCACGGCGACGAGGGATGCCATTATCTACATCCTTCTATTCGCAGCCATCGCCTGGGGTTTCCAGATGGTCCCTAGCGCTTGGTTGGAGAGGTTCACGGCGGAGACCACATCCATCTTGCTTAATTTCCTGGGATTGACCTCGGGCTACGGTGTCGTTGACGGGGATGCGTACCTGACGCTGGCTGGCATCAGGGATGTGAGCGTTGTCATCGTCAGGGAGTGCACAGCCATCCATGTCTGGGGGATCCTGGCGGCTCTGGTCCTGCCGGTCAATGGTGGAACGTGGCTTAGGAAAGCGGCCAGTCTGGCCGTGGGAGGTCTTATGGTCTTCCTCATGAACATCTCCCGTATCTCCCTGACCGTCTACCTGACAGGCTTCGATGTGCCCCCCTTCACATGGTTCTTAACCAGCCCTACGGTTGAGACATACCACTACCCCATCAGCTTCATCTACGGCGTGATCGGGGTAGCCACCCTAATCTTGACCATAAGCCGCTGGATCCTACCCGAGCTAGGAGATACGCTTATCGGCATTCCGAGAGGATTCATGCGCATCCTTGACCGGGACAAAGAATACGCCTCAAGAACATCTCGTGACGAGCGAAAGAATGTTACTTGATCAAGGGAAGGGACCCAGTAACCTCATCCAGCCTCTCGGACCTGTCCGGTCCGAGGCCTAACGCCGTCACGGTTCCCGGAGGCACCTCTGTATGGCCGGCATCCTGGATGATCACATGAACGATGTCCAGCTCCTCGGCCTTCTCGGCGAGAGCCTCGATCTCCTCAAGGGACTCCGCCTCGAGGGCCACCTTCTTCGCCCCCTCGTCCCTCCACTGCCTCCAGCCCTTTTGTTTCTCCTTCTTTGCCAGCTCCGAGGCTCCCACGGCGGCGTGGCTAGCCTGGGCGATCATCTTCCCAGTGCTCATGCCGAGGTCAGTACGGAGGACGATGCACATCTTGTACTGGAAGGGACTCTCCCCGGCCACCTAGGGCACCAGCCGGTCCCGGTCCCGGGGGAACATGCAGCACTCCCGGATGTTCTCCATGCCGGTGACGCTCATGGTGAGCCTCTCCAGGCCGATGCTCCACCCCGCATGGGGGGGCGCGCCGTAGCTGAAGCTCTCGATGTAGTGCGTGAAGTCCTCGGGATTGAGGCCGTTTTTCCTCAACTGCTGCCTGAGGATCTCAGGGATGTGTACCCGCTGGGTACCGCTGCTAAGCTCGATGCCGTTGTAGACAAGGTCGAAGGCGTGGACGAGGTCGGGGTTTTCCTCATGAGGCATCGCGTAGAAGGGCTTCTGAACGGAGGGCCAATCCTTGATGAAGAAGGCCTCTCTCCCGACGATCTCCATCAGCCTCTGCTCCTGGGCCTTGGTGAAGTCCTCCCCCCAGACCATCTCCTCCCCGGCCTTTTGAAGCTGCTCAACGGCCTCACTGTAGGTGAGCCTCCTCAGCGGGAGCTCGGGCACCGTGATCTCCCTACTCAGATGCTCCAGATCCTCCGGGCTCTCCTCCCTCACAGCCTCGAGCATGTAGACCAAGGTCTCCTCCAAGACCTTCATCACCGTCTCGTCGTCAGCGAAGGCCTGCTCGATGTCCATCTGCCGTATCTCGTTCAGGTGAGTGGGGGTGTTGAACTTCTCCGCCCTCCAGATGGGGGTGACTGTGAAGACCTTCTCGAAGCTGATGGCCGCCATCTGCTTGTAGAGCTGGGGGCTCTGGGCGAGGAAGGCCTCCTTCTCGAAGTAGGGGAGCCTGAAGAGCTCGGCCCCTCCCTCGGACGCGGAGGCGATGATGCAGGGGGGCTGGAACTCCAGGTAGCCCTTCTCGGTGATGAACCTCCGGAAGGCGGTGAGGAGCACATTCTGGATCCTGAATATTGCCTGGGTCTTTGGGGCCCTGAAGTCCATGAACCTGTAGTTCAGCCGGGTGTCCAGCTCCGCTCCCACCGTGCCAAAGAGGTCGAAGGGGAGGGGCTGCTTCGCCTTATTGAGGACCTCGATACTCTCCGGGATGAACTCGACGCCGGCGTGGACCACACCGCTCTCCACGGCCCTACCAGTTACCTTGATGACATCCTCCCTACCGAGCGTTAGATCCGAGGCACCCTCTATGGACTCGTCTCCCTTCTTCACCGTGACCTGGATCTCGCCGCTTGAGTCCCGGAGGATGATGAACAGGAACTTCCTCAGATCCCTAGTCCTGGTGACCCATCCCGCGAGGGTGACCCTCTCCCCCAGACGTCCCTTGGCCTCCTCAATGTAGGTGCGTTCGAACATCGGCGGTGACTCCTACCCCTGCATAAGTCAATGGGTGAAGACTTCTGAATGTTATAAAAACTTTGGTTGGTCAGTAGACATACTCGACTCGGAGATCCATGTTCCTGACTTTCTTTGCTATCTCCGTCAGGGCTTTAATCCGCTTCTTGCTGAGCCGCCTGGCCCCGCGTCCCTGGAGGACCACCCGGGTCTCGGTGCTCCCGTCGGGGAGCCAGATGATGTTAATGGTGATAATATGCTGACTGGTGAACAGATCCTCGAGGAAACCCCGATCGTTCACGCCCTCCTCGATGACGAGGACCCGCCTCTTGAACCTGCCCCCTAGTTCTCGTGCAAGCCGCCCTGCCTCCCCCATAAACCTGTTGCGGTCCCCCCGCCCCACCACGAGGACGATGAAGCCCCCCACAGACACTACCCGGTTCAGCCTCGCTTTCTGGAGCTGAGGATTCTGGTTTTCCACGCTCAGTAAAAACTGGGCTACCTTCATGTAGAGGTCATCGACGACACCGTTGCTGACCTTCTCCTGGCACTTGGAACAGAGCATCCCGCTCCTGAGACAGAACTCACACATCTGTGTTTGCACTCAGCTGTTCCTCCGGCGATCCGGAGGAGCCAGTGGGAGATGCCTGTTCCTACCGTTTCATCGGTGGAGCTTGATCTCGATGGTGCTCACGTTGGTGGGCTGGTTCCTATCCGGGGAGGTGAGCTCCTCCGTCCCTATGATGATCTCGCCGACCTTCAGTTCGGGCATGAACCTGCCCCTGATCACCTCGACGACATCTACAGCCGTGCTTATGGAGCGACCCCTCGCCTTGACGAGGACCTCCTCCTGCCCGCTCTTGAACAGTGTCATGCAGGCGAGTACGTAGTTCAGGACCGGCTTTCTTCCGATGAAAACGGTGTTGGATCTCGACACATGGACTCCTCCTGATTTCTATTCGATGTTGGTGTGGTAATAAAGAGAGAACCGGTTATAAGGTTATCGCGGAGATGCTCTATACGATAAATTGCCAGAATTTGACCACTTTTACCTGAAAATAACAGATGTAGGGAGCCGGAGCCGAGGTCCCGCTTCAAAAAACCTAGACAAAGATAAATTTAGGTTTCACCCCTCATATTTGACCGTTCGGGCCGCCGTGGCTCAGCTCGGTAGAGCGTCTGGCTGTTAACCAGTTGGTCGTCGGTTCGAATCCGACCGGCGGCGCCACCCCACAGGTCTTCTACCCCTTCCGTGCGAGGATGACGAGCCCATCCTCCACCGCGAGAGACCCATCCTCATTCGCCTTCTCGAATGCCTCGGTGAGGACGTCGACTATCTTGCTCCCCCTCCGCTTGAAGCCCAGGAGGTGGGCGGTCTCGCTGAGGAGCGACTCCTTTCTCAGCCCCAGGGAATGGCCTGCTATCAGGAGCATCGCCCGGGTGATCTCCTCCGGTGGTATGTACTCGATGGGCCTGAAGGACTCGTCGACGCCATCAACGGGAACCCTGACTCTGACCTCGAAGGCGGATCCGGGCCAGAGGAAATCCCCCCGGATCTCGATGGAACGCTTACCAGCCTTCTCAACCTCCTCTGTGAAGGCTTCTTTGAAGGCCCTGGTGGCCCTGCTCAGCCTGAAGGCGCTGTTCATCCTCCTGAAGGCGAGCTCCATGTGGATGGGGCCCTCACCCCTCACCAGGACGGGTAGGAGGCGCCTCACCTCGGAGTGGTAGTTCCTCAGGTAGCGCTCCCTGTGCTCCGGGGAGTACCTGCTGAAGAGGTGTCTCGGCCTCAGCCTGACGAAGCGGTAGGGCCCCACCTCCGGGAGCTCTTCCCCCGGGGTGTCCAGCACCTTTACCTTCTTGACCTCATTCCTCCTCGGCGCGACACGCCTCTTCGCAACCTTCTTCCTGGGGCCCTTCTCGACCTTCTTGAGAGCCTCCTCCAGCCTCTTCACCTCGGTCTCCCGCCTCTGCACCCAGTCGGGGGACCAGACCCTGTGGATCCTCCAGCCCAAGCTCTCCAGGACCTGGATCCTGAGGCGGTCCCTGTCACGGGCGGTGTTCGCCGTCTTGTAGTTCTCGCCGTCGCACATGATACCTAGGATGAACCTGCCGGGGTCCTCTGGGTCCACCACGCCCAGGTCGACCCTGAAGGCCCCTGAGCCCACCAGGGGCACCGTGCGGTAGCCGAGGCGCCTCACCTCCTCGGCGACATCCTGGTCGAGAGGTGCCATGTATTCATCCTCTCGCCTCATCGCGTCCTCGAGGTTCTTCGGCCGCCTCTCAGCGTACCTCATATAGTGGTGGAGGCTGTGGACCCCCTCGGCCTTGGTGGACTCCAGCCTGATGTCGTCGTACCTGATGGAGCTGACTAGGACGACCTTCTCCCGTGCCCGAGTGACGGCGACGTTGAGGCGGCGCTCCCCCCCTGCCTTGTTCAGTGGGCCGAAGTTCATAGTTATCCTTCCCTCCCCGTCGTAGCCGTAACCCACACTAAAGAACATCACGTCCCTCTCGTCGCCCTGGACGTTCTCTAGGTTCTTGACGAAGAAGCCGTTGAGCCGGTCCTCAACGAAGAACCTCTCGAATTTAGGGCGATCCCGGAGCCGCCGCTCGACGGCGTCCTGCACGGTGTTCATCTGGCTGAGGCTGAAGGTGACCACTCCCAGGGTCTTATCTGGGTGCCTCTCGAAGTGTTCGAAGACGAGATCGCCCACAACCTCCGCTTCCCTATGGTTGTTCCGGGCCCCACCCCGATCGTAGACCCCGTCCTTGACATAGACGAACTCTAGCCCTAGGTCTTCCGCCCCCATCCTGGAGGCGGGGAAGAGGACGAGGCGGCCGTCGTAGAACCTGTCGTTGGAGAAGCTGATGAGGGAGTCGTGCCTGCTCCTGTAGTGCCACCTGAGCATCCTGACAGGGAGGCCGATGGACATACACTCGTCGAGGACGCTGTCGAAGACGTCGAACTCATAGTCGGACGCGTCCCAGTCGAAGTCCTCGTCCACCGTGTACTGGAAGAAGGGGGTCGGCGGGAGCTGCTTCGGATCGCCGGCGACGATGAGCTGATCCCCCCTGTAGATGGAGCCGACAGCGTCCTCGCTGTAGATCTGGGAGGCCTCGTCGAAGACGACGAGGTCGAAGTGGAGGCCGCCCG
>CP070640.1:594202-598125 GCA_020354065.1 Candidatus Bathyarchaeota archaeon | reverse complement strand
GAAACATTAAAACACACACACCCCAAACAACTACATGCCCGCCACACGACGCACCATGCAGACGGACCTCGCGGAGGGTCTCCTGTGATTCGGGGTTACCCAGACATGGCACAGGCGGGCAGGGCGGGCGCCGGAAGCCTCGCAGATGAGAGAGCTCGGCCGAGGGGGGCGTCGTCCCATCCGTGAAGCCGTGTGTTTGCTGTGAGGGACAGGGGCGCCTGCCCTCAAACCTTAAATCGCCGCCCTTCTTTCCAATAACCGTCCCGAGGCGGTTCAAATGGACACTGAAACCCGTTTCGAGCTCTGCACCCGCAATCTCCAGGAGATCATCACCCCCCAGGAGCTCCGCAGGCTCCTAGAGACCAATCCCCACCCGAAGGGATACGTCGGCTTCGAGTGCTCCGGGTTGATGCACGCCGGCACAGGTCTCATCGTCGGCAAGAAGATGTCTGACTACGTCGAGGCGGGATTTGACTTCATCATCTTCCTCGCCGACTGGCACAGCTGGATCAACAACAAGCTCGGCGGGGTCATGGAGAGCATCAGGATCGGGGGCGAGTACTTCAAGGACTGCTTCACAGCCCTCGGCCTACCGGAGGGGAGGGTCCGCTACCTCTGGGCCTCAGAGCTGGTCGACGATACCTCTTACTGGGAGAGGATCGTGAGGATCATGAAGGCGTCCAGCCTGAAGAGGATCCTCAGGGCGATGCCCATCATGGGGAGGTCCTCAGACACCAGAGACTTGGAGTCGGCCTGGGCCCTCTACCCCGCCATGCAGACCAGCGACATCTTCCAGATGGATCTGGACGCCGCATGCGCCGGCATGGACCAGAGGAAGGTTCACATGCTCGTCAGGGAGATCGCCCCCAAGCTGGGCCAAAAGACCCCGGTCTGCCTCCACTCCCCCCTGCTACCCGGCCTCCAGGACGTAGCCATCGAGGGCACCTTCGACGACGACACCGGCATCGACCGGAGCATCAGGATCAAGATGTCGAAGAGCGTTGAGAAGGGAGCGATCTGGGTCAACGACGAGCCCGACATCATAAGGGAGAAGTACCAGGCCGCCTTCTGCCCCCCAAAGAGGGTGGAGGGCAACCCGGTGCTTGGCCACGCCCGGATGGTCGTCTTCCCCCACCTCGGCTCCCTGGAGATAGAGAGATCCTCCAAGTACGGGGGAGGAGTCTCCTTCGAGGGCTTCGAGGACCTCGCGCAGGCCTACGCAAGGGGGGAGCTCCACCCCCTGGACCTGAAAAACGGGGTGGCGGAGGCCTTCATCAAGATCCTTGAGCCGGTCCGCCGTTACTTCGAGAGGAAACCCGAGAACCTGGAGAGGATTCGTAGGCTCCAGGTGACCAGATAGGCCTTCTCAGCGGCCGGCGAGCCTACCCATCTTCTCAGCCATCTCGGCCAGCCTGCATGAGTAGCCCCACTCGTTGTCGTACCAGGCCATGACCTTCACCTGCCTTCCCTTGGCCATGGTGAGGGGGCCGTCCACGACTGCCGATTGCGGGTTGTGGATGTAGTCGGAAGAGACGAGGGGCTCCTCCGTATAGCCTAGGATGCCCTCCAGCTCCCCCTCGGAGGCCTGCCTGAAGGCCCCGTTGACCTCCTCGACTGTGGTCTCTGTCTCGAGCACCCCGATGAAGTCGAGGATAGAGACGTTAGAGACGGGGACCCTGAAGGCCATGCCGTCGAGCCTTCCGTCGAGCTCCGGGATGACCTGGCCGATAGCCGCAGCCGCCCCCGTGGAGGTCGGGATGATGTTGGTGCCAGCGCTCCTCGCCCTCCTGAGGTCCCTGTGGGCTCTGTCAAGGAGGGTCTGGGTGTTGGTGTAGGCGTGGACCGTGGTCATGAACCCTGACTCGACTCCGAAGCGGTCGTGGAGGATCTTGACCACTGGCGCGATGCAGTTGGTCGTGCAGGAGGCATTGGAGACGATGTGATGCTTCCTGGGATCGTAGAGGTGGTCGTTGACGCCCATCACCACGGTGAGGTCCGGGTTCTTCGCCGGCGCGGCTATGAGGACCTTCCCGGCCCCGGCGGCCAGGTGCTTGGACGCCTCCTCCCTGCCCCTGAACCTGCCCGACGCCTCGATGACCAGCTCGACGCCGAGGTCCTCCCAGGGCAGCTTCGCGGGGTCGGACTCGTAGAGCACCCTGAGTTCCCTCCCGTCTGCGAAGATGATGTCTCCCTCCACCTCCACGTTGAAGGGCGGAGGGCCGTGGACGCTGTCGTGCCTGAGGAGGTGCGCCATGGTCCTCGCGTCCCCCCGGTTCATGGCGACGATGTCCAGCTCCAGCCCCTTTTCGAGGGCGGCTCGGTAGGCCAGCCGGCCCGTCCTGCCGAAGCCGTTTATCCCGACCCTGATCGCCATCGGATCCACTCAGATCCGTAACGACGAATGGCCCTAAAAGTTCTTGGGCTTCGGGAAGGTTTTTATGAGGGTGGCGTTGCATTATCTCAGGGTGCGGGAAGCACCAGGTCACTCTCACCGCGGGGAGATGGGCGGCCCCCTGAAGGTTTGGGGCGTCATCACCCTCACATTCACGAAGGGTCTGATTCTGTCATACCCAGGTGAACTCGCATGTGGAGGATCACCTGCGGCAAGGGTGACGAGAATGCAAAGAAGTGAATGCAAATGGGTTCGAAAGAAAAGGCAAGCCCGAAGTACATCATCGAGGCGTCCTTCATCGTGGAGGGCGTCGTCGAGAGGCACGATGTCATCGGCGCCATCTTCGGCCAGACCGAGGGGCTCTTCCCCAAGGAGTTCGAGCTCCGGGAGCTGCAGAAGTCCGGGAAGATCGGGCGCATCGACATCAACCTGAAGTCGGAGAAGGACAAGACCAATGGGAAGATCGTCGCCCCCTCCAGCCTGGACAGGGCTGAGACCGCCATCATCGCCGCGGCCATGGAGACTGTGGACAGGGTGGGCCCCTGCCAGGCGAAGATCAGCGTCGACAAGATATCCGTCGTCCGGGTGGACAAGAGGGAGAAGATCCTTCAGCGGGCGAAGGAGCTGATGAGGGACTGGGTCGTCAAGGAGTCCCAGGACATCGACAAGCTCCTAACCGAGGTCAGCAAGGAGGACAAGATTGTCCAGCCGGTCCACTACGGCCGGGAGAGGCTGACTGCTTCCCCGGACATCTCCAAGAAGAAGGAGCTCATCATCGTTGAGGGGAGGGCGGACGTCATCAACCTGCTCAAGGCTGGCTACGGCGGCGTGATCGCTCTCGAGGGCGTCAAGGTGCCCAGGACCATCATCAACCTCGCCAAGAGGAGGAAGAAGGAGATCACCGCGTTCCTGGACGGGGACCGTGGTGGGGACCTCATCCTGAAGGAGCTGCTCCAGGTCGCGAAGCCGGCCTATGTGGCTAGGGCCCCGAGGGGGAGGGAGGTTGAGGAGCTGGACCCGGATGAGATCGAGGAGGCCTTGAGCAGGAGGGTCCCCCTCGTGGAGGTCGAGGGCCTTGGCGAGCTGGCCGAGCTGGCTAAGGAGCTTGAGGGCACCCTGGAGGCGGTCCTCCTGGGGAGGGACGGGGGGCGGCTGGCCCGGGTTCCTGTGAGCGAGCTGGTGGACAGGCTCCGGGAGCAGGAGGGGGTCGCCGCCGTGGTCTTCGACGGCATCGTCACCGGGCGTCTCCTGGACGCGGCGGCGGAGACGGGGGTCGCCACTCTGGTGGGGGAGCGCCTGGGGAACGGCGTGAGGGTCCCCCAGGGCCTCGACGTAAAGGTCTTCAGGGACTTGTAGGATCTGGGATTATCCCCTTTTTTTCACGTTTTTCTTGCAGCCAGATGAGGGTATGGATTCCGTTTCAGGGTCTCAGCCTGCGTCTTAGGGCTGGTCTCCGCCTGGCGAGGCGGTTGTAGGCTTTACTGAAGCTCTCCTCCGGGGCGAGGGTGTGCTTCACGTAGACTCCTGTCCT
>CP070640.1:587694-594102 GCA_020354065.1 Candidatus Bathyarchaeota archaeon | reverse complement strand
TCGATGACGGTGGCGAAGAGGTCTCGGGTGCCGACCGAGCTCCCCCCAGAGAAGACTCCGAGGTCGTGGGTTGAAGCCTCTCTAACCGCGGTCTCGATCGCGCCTCTCTCATCGGGGACGATCTCCTTACTGAGGGGTATGCAGCCGTTGGCGGAGACGACGGATGCCAGGGTGTATGAGTTGATGTCATAGATCTGTCCAGGCTCCAACTTGGTGCCGAGAGGCCTCACCTCAGAGCCTGTGGAGAATATCGCGACTCTCGGTTTCTCGTAGACCTCAACGCTGATCATGTTCAGGGCGGCGAGGGCCCCAATCTTTGCGGGTGTCAGGGCATCCTCAGCGCTTACGACCACCTCCCCAGCCTTGATGTCTTCCCCCTCAGGTGAGATGTTGGCGCCGGGATGCTCCGGTTTCTGGATCTCTACCATGTCTCCCTTGAGGTGAGTGTACTCCACCATTACCACGGCGTCGCTGCCAGTAGGCACAGGGCTCCCCGTGGCCACCTCGACGCTCTCCCCTTTCCTCACCACACCCTCGAAAAACTCCCCTGCGTGTTGAACCCCTATGAGCTTAAGCCGCTTGGGGTCGAAGGTTGATGCCCCGTAGGTGTCCTCGGCCTTGACGGCGTATCCATCCATGGAGGACCTATCGAAAGGAGGGACGTTGAAACCGGCAACTGCATCGGATGCCAAAACCCTGCTAGCGGCCTCCTCCAAGGGCACCTGCTCAACTCTCTTGATCGGCTTGATGTGATTCTTGATCAGCTCCAAAGCTTCTAGCCTTGAGATGAGGCGCTTGAAGGGCCTCATCTTCGTCATCTCTTCACCTCCCAGAGCATGTGCCCCAGAGCCGGGATTATTATCTTGCTCAAGGCTGTCCTCACGGCCCCCTTGGAGCCCGGCAGGCAGAATATGAGCTTCCCCCGTGCCACGCCCGCCGTTGCCCTACTGAACGTGGAGGCCTCGCCTATCTCGTCGTAGCTGAGGCGCCTGAAAAGCTCCCCGAAGCCCACGACCGTCTTGTCAAATGAGTCGGAGACTGCGTCCACCGTCATGTCCTTTGAGCCGATGCCGGTCCCGCCGCTCGTGATTATCACATCGATCTCCTCCTCGTCGAGGAAGCCCTGGAATGCATCCATTATCCTATCGGCGTCGTTCTCGACGATCACGTAGCCAGCGACCTTGTGGCCGACTCCCTCGAGCAGCTGGATGGCCATCTTGCCCGTCTCATCCGTCTCAGGTGTGCGGGTGTCGCTCGTGACCATGAGGGCGACCACGGCCTCTGCTTCCTGATCTCTCCGGTGCTCTTCCATCCTCAACCCTTCCTCTTCCTTACGACTCTGACATCAGTTATGGCGGTCGTGGGATACTCGCCCGCCTCGTCCTTCTCCAGGTACTTCACCATGTCCCATATGGTGAGCAACGCAACCGTCACCCCTGTGAGAGCCTCCATCTCCACCCCTGTTTTATAGTCCGCAGTGACCATGGATCTTGCCTCCACGTAGTCCTCCCCAAGCTCGAACTCGGCGTTCACCGAGGTGATTGGTATGGGGTGGCACAGGGGGATCAGCTCCGGGGTCTTCTTGACGGCCAGGATGCAAGCGATCTCCGCAGCTGGAAGGGGATCTCCTTTCTTCACCCTCTTCTCCTTGATGGCCTCCATCGTCCCGGATTTCAGAACGACTCTTCCCACGGCCTCGGCTTCCCTGTGGACAGCCTCCTTTCGAGAGACATCGATCATCTTCAGCGGATCAGCCCTGCTACTCATGGTGATCTCCCTCTATCCAGAAATCGCCCTCCGGAGTAATCTCCTTCTTCCATATTGGAACCTTCTCCTTGATGGTTTCTAGGACATAGCGGCAGGCATCGAAAGTCTCTTGCCTGTGTCCCCCGCCCACAGCTATCATCATGATGTTATCCGAGACGTTCAGGCTGCCGTATCTGTGGATGATTGTGATGTCTTTTACGCCATACTTCTCAATGGCCTCCTCCCTGATCTCCTTCAGCTGCTTCAGGGCCATCTCTTCGTAGACCTGTATCTCCATCCTTTCAACAGCCCTTCCCTGCGATTCATCCCTGACCATGCCGACGAAGGTCACCATGGCCCCCATGCCTCCAGATCTGAGCTGGTACAAGACCTCGTCCACCGAGAAATCCTCCTTCGTGACCCTGATCAATTCAACCACCGCTCACGGGAGGGAAAAAAGCTACCACATCCCCCTCATTCAATTTGATCTTCATATCTACATACTCACCGTTCACCGCAATGAGGACCCGCTCCCTATCTCGGAACACCTCGTGCTTCTCCTCCAAGGCCTCCAACAGGGCTCCAACTGTGGAGCCCTCGGCAATTTCAATCTCACCGTTAGCCATCCCTGCAATCTCCCTGAACGATGCGAAAAACCTCAGACAAACTATCAACCCGCTACCCCCAAAAGGGTCGCCTTCTCGCAACGGCCTCCTTGAAAGCGCCGATCAACGCCTCTCTTGAAGCTCCATTTCGAAGTAGGGCGACCGCCTCTACGTGATTGTCCTTCCTCATCAAACAAGGCTTCAAGCAACCATCAGAGGTAAGCCTGAGCCTCGTACAGTACATGCAGAAATCCGAGTTGTGTATCGGCCTCACCACCTCGACTACCCCCCCGCCCTCCGAGTGGTACTGTCTCCTCCGGTGCATCTCCCTCTCCACCACCCTCTCCGCCCTCGCCTCGAGCTCCTCCTCAAGGGGGCGGAGATCGTAATGGTACTCACCCCAATCCTCAGCGCCCCTTTCTAGGGGCTGGTACTCGATGAGCTGGAGGGTGACCCCGACCTCCCGGGTGAAGCCGATCATCTTATGGATCTCCCCCTCGTTCACTCCCTTCATTACCACCATGTTCAGCTTCACCGGGCTGAGCCCGCACTCCAAAGCCGCCAATATCCCTTCCCTCACCTGTGCGAGGGCATCCTGCCCTATGATCTTGCAGAATACCTCGGAGTTCCCCGAGTGGAAGCTAACGTTGATCCTCTTCAACCCGGCTTCCCTCAGAGCACACGCCCTCTCGGCAAGAAGGTAGCCGTTGGTGGTCATTGAGACCTCATCAACATAAGGGGCGATTCTCCTCACGACCTCCACGACATCGTCCCGGAGGAGAGGCTCGCCGCCTGTCAACTTGATCTTGTTGACTCCCAGATCAGCGGCGGCGGAGACGATGGCCTCGATCTCCTCAGGGGCGACCTCGCCATCAGGGTTCGACTCTCCCTCCTGGTGGCAGAAGAAGCAGTCGAAATTACACTTCTGGGTGAGGGAGATCCTCAGGCTGTTGACAACACGCCCATATGGGTCGATTAGCCGAGCCTTCAAGGTGCCGGGAGTTGGTTTCGCCATGTCTGTCTTCTTCCTTTGTTCACAGATGTCCGTTTAACTGTTATGCATGGTGGTGCATAACGTATATTCCAGCCTTACTCATGCAGCCGAAAGCTTATAACGATATGCATGACAGAACACATCGGTATAGGGAAACCGAATGCACAGGAACCACATCATCCTCATCGCAATCAGCGCGGCTATACTGACCGCAGCAGGTGGCATCTACATCATCCAGCCTCGATTATCTCAGGGAGCCCACATTATCGTCATCTCCACGACCACGAGCCTCTACGACACCGGCATCCTCGACATGTTAGAGGACGAGTTCGAGACCCTGCACCCTATAGACCTGCGATTCGTCTCCGTTGGGACTGGCTTGGCGATCTCCTATGGAGAGAGGGGTGACGCGGACATGATATTGGTCCACGCACCACCACTGGAGAGACCCTTCTTGGAGGAGGGATATGGAGTGAACAGGAAGATCCTAGCTTACAACTTCTTCTCCATCATCGGCCCCCCCGAAGATCCAGCTGGAATACACGACAAACCCCTCACAGAGGCGTTGAGGGCTCTCGTCGAGAAGGGGCAAGAAGGAGGGGCTCTCTGGATTTCCCGGGGAGACGAGTCGGGCACCCACGCGAAGGAGAAGGAGATCTGGAGGCTCGCCGGCTTCGATGCATCAGCTCTAAGGGAAGAGGAGTGGTACAAGGAAGCTGGAGCCGGCATGGGGAGGACCCTCCAAGTCGCATGGGAGTACGAGGCTTACACTCTTACGGATAAGGGCACCTACCTCAGATACAAGAACGAAGGGCTCACCAACCTGGAAGTCATGGTGACCGGAGGGGAAGACCTCATAAACGTGTACAGCGCTATCGCCGTGAACCCTTCCACAGCCCCCGACGTCAATTTCGATGACTCGATGACCTTCATCCAGTACCTTGCCTCCGAAGAAGGTCAGGCCATCCTCGGTAGCTTCGGGGTCGAGACTTATGGAACGAATCTTTTCAACCCTGCTGTTGAGCTCCTCGAGACGAGGACGGATCCTTTTATCGCGGAGTGCATCGAGGCTGCGGCCTTCTTTGAAGGCACGGAGTGCCCAGTGGAGTACAGAAGAGGCGAATACGATCTCTACGGGTGAGGAGGGTGTGATCATTCCTGTGTTTTCGAGATTCCTGCATCGGGATGCTAATTGACATGGTCTCGGTAATCATAGAGGGGCTCGCAAGGGCTCTCGATCTCATCGTCTCGGGGGACAAGATCCTTATAGATATCGCTATCCGAACCGTCTCGGTCTCTGGTCTCGCTACGTTACTGGCTTCCTGCTGGTCCATCCCTCTAGGCGTGGCCATCGGGCTGGGGAGGTTCCGGGGAAGGCTGATCCTCAGGGGATTGTTCAACGCTTTGCTGGGTGTTCCAGCCGTAACAGTGGGCCTCGTTTTTTACCTGATGTTAACCAGAACGGGACCCTTAGGATTCCTCCAGCTGCTATTCACGCCGGTAGCCATCGTCATAGGCCAGTCCGTACTCATAACCCCGATCATCGTGAGCTTCGTGGCAGGCACGCTGGAATCGGCAGACCCCGAGATCAAGAGCCTCGCTCTGACGATGGGCGCATCGAAGGCGAGGGCGAATCTGACAGTCCTGAGCGAGTCCCTGTCAGGGGTCATCCTCGCGGTCACCGCCAGCTTCAACAGGGCGATCTCGGAGCTCGGGGTGGCCCTCATGCTCGGGGGGAACATCCGTGGGCACACCCGGGTTCTGACTACCACGATAGCCCTGGAGACTGGGAAGGCCAACATTGAGCTGGGGATTGCGCTTACTGTTATACTGATGGTTATTGTAGGCGGAATCAGCCTACTGGTGAACGTTGTTCAGAGGAGGCTCTGACGGGATGATCGAGCTGATCGGGGTGTGGAAGCGGTATGGCGATGTCCAAGCCTTGAAGGATGTCAGTTTCACGGTGAAGCGGGGGGAAATCTTAACGCTCCTCGGGCCCAACGGCTCCGGGAAGACCACCCTCCTGAAGCTCCTGGCGGCGCTGGAGTCGCCCTCTCAAGGGGAGATCCTCTTCGATGGGGTCAGATTGGAGGAGGGCAACGCCGAGCGGATCAGGAAGAGGGCCACTCTCGTCTTCCAGAGCACGGTCCTCTTCAAGGGCTCAGTCTACGATAACGCATCCTATGGCCTGAGGCTAAGAGGGATCTCGGAGGATGAGATCGGCGGTAAGGTTGGTGAAGCCCTCGAACTCGTGGGCCTCGAATCCCTTGCTCATCGAAAGGCTAAGACTTTGTCGGGGGGGGAGCGGCAGCGCCTTTCTCTCGCAAGGGCCATTGTGCTGGGCTGCGAGGTTCTCCTGCTCGACGAGCCCACGGCAAACCTTGACCCTGAGAGCCTATCCATCGTGAAGGATGTGATCAAACGCCTGGGTAGCGAGGAGAGCACCACTGTTGTCCTGACCACCCACAACCTGGAGCAGGCCCAGGAACTCTCGGATAGGGTTCTGCTCATGAAGGAGGGAGAGATCGTGGAGGCGGGAGCGCCAAGGGATCTCTTCCTTAGCCCGTCGGATGATATGGCGAGGTTCGCCCGATTGGAGAATGTCTTCACAGGTGTGGCGAGGGTTGTCAACGGCGTCACCCATGTGGATATTGGTGGAGGCGTCGTCGTGGCGGTGGCGTTCAGCCATGAGGGCAGGATAATGATTCATGTCAGACCGGAGGATGTCATCATCTCCCGGGACAGGATGCTGTCGAGCGCCAGGAACAGCCTGCCGGGCAACATCGTTGGTGTCGAGGATCTTGGCTCCGTGGTGAGGATGAGGATGGATGTCGGAAGGGTCTTCACCGTCCAGATCACTAGGAAGTCCCTCGAGGAGATGGGGCTGAACGTTGGCCAAAAGGTCTACCTCACGTTCAAGGCCTCGTCTGTCCGGCTGCTCTAACAGTAAACCACCTCAATCTTTTTTAGCAAGCCACTCCATGATGGTGGAATCGACCGTGAGAGAATGAACGAGGAGCAAGAAGACCGCGCCCTGACCCCCACAAACGCTTTGTACGGGAC
>CP070640.1:585001-587594 GCA_020354065.1 Candidatus Bathyarchaeota archaeon | reverse complement strand
GCCCTGCAGTGAGCCCGGGCTTCCGATTCGCTCCACTCGTTGACTGGATATCGATAGGCTTGCTCGACGCTCCCGCCGTCGCTCTTGGGCTTCCCGAAGATCACCCTGTAGGTCTTCCCTTCGTGCTCCCGGGTTCCAGATCCGACGATGTCAACCTCGTCGGGGTCGACAAGCCTGCATGAATGCTCGTGAAGATAAGGTATCCCTCACTCCTCCTCAAGTTCGGCTGGATCCCAGCCCATGAGCTCCCAAGCCTTCTCAAGACGCTGTGCGATTGGACCGTCTCCTCTTCCATAGAGAAACGCGACGGCCTTCGCCATCTCGTAGACATCCGCCACCCTGACAGGATTCCACCTGTGCTTCACACGAACCGGGGGCTGCTCTCCCTCGAGGACCTTCTCGTCCTCATCCTCAAGGATCTTCAGAGTCCACCTGTCGTACCACTGGCGTTCCAACTCCCTCTTGAAGAAGCGCTGGATGTGGGCGATGGGCACCCCGACGTAGGCCTCCAGCTCGGCGTAGGCGGTGGCCCGGTTCTCGATAGGCCTTCCTAGGAGGAACCTGGGAGTTCCGAAGTTCCCTATGATGGCCTGGTCCAGCCTGTCCAGGAGCTCGCAGAGGCCCCTGATGTCGGGGGTCGCGCTGACCACGGTGGGATCGACGCTCTCGTTCACCGCGATGCTCTTCCCAGCCCTGGCCACGGAGGCAAGCTCCTCTATCGCCCTGGAAGCCTCCTCCTCAGAGAGGCCGGAGGTGTCCGCCTTGAGGATAATGTAGGGCGCCCAGAGGGTGCGGACAATCTCCGGGAAGTTCTCCCTGAGGAGCTCGTGGCGGGCCAGGCAGACATCCCTCACAGGCTCGACATCGCTCAGCCCCTCCAGATCCGCCTCCAGAGACAGATTTGGGAAGTAGAGGACCTCATCGGAGCTGTAGAACCCGTCCCTGCCCTCGTACCTGAACCCGGTGAGCCTCCACTCCCTGTCCAGGTTGGGCTTGAGCCTGGGGCTCTGGAGGGAGAGGAGCCAGTCCGGGGCCCCGTCATCCCCGAGGACGACCTCGAACCCCGCCTTCCCGTAGACGCTCCTCTTCACCTGGGCGACGAAGAGGACGAGGTCCATGTTCACCCTCTTGTTGACCTCGTCGACCCCCTCCTTGACGTAAGAATAATCTCCGGGATCGACGCCATCGCGCACCTCCTCCAAAACAGCCTCGAACCCGGCTGTCATGGTGGCGAAGAAGGAGTTGGTGAGGACGCAGCGGCGGACCAGCTCGTCCTGGCGGAACCAGCGGTAGTCTCCGTGCATCCCCTCGTAGTAGGTACTGGTCGTGGGAGTCGAAGCCTCGTGGCGCTTCTTCGCCTTAGGAGGCCTGCGGGCCCCATAGAGGAGGCGGTGGAGGGCGGGGATGATCCCGGGCCAGGACGTCTCTCTCAGGCCTCCCTCGGGCTCCGCCGAGCTCTATCGATGATCCTGAAGCCCGGCTTCCCTCTGAGAAGCCTCCACGGGTCCCTGGCGATCTCCTCACCCCTGTCCAGGGACGCCTTCGGAGGTTTACCTGAGGGCAGGCCTCAGCCCTCCCAAAATGGATGAGAAAAGCCGGAGGGTCCTCTTTCAATCAGCATTGAGTTAAAATAATTTAGCTAATTTAATATACATTTTCACAATTATTAGGTTGATTACCCCTAATTTCACCGCACTCCCTACCCTCAATCAATGCGGAATGTAAATATAGCCTAAAACTCAGCTGACAAACGGAGATACCAAATGAACGAGTACACAAGGGGGGCCTTCGAATGCCTGAGCTGGCTCGAGGAGCTTATCACACGCCTAAAGAAGAGGGGAGACCACTGGGAGTCCCTGAAGAGAGAGATAGACGGCGCAATACTCGACATCCGGAGAGGGATCGGCGTGGACTTCAGGGAGCGTCTCAGGGCCACCGCATAGCTCGACGCCGCGAGGCGCGTCGTATGGGGCTTCAGACGAGGTATCCCAGCTCCCTGAGATACCTCCTGACCGCTGTCTTAACGAAATCCGGGATGCTGGTGTAGCCATGCTTCCCGCTGGAGATGACCTCTTCGATCTTTTTAGCGAGAGACTCGGGAAGGTTGACTGTGTGGTACTTGTACTTCCTGCTGGTCATTCTATAGTAAATTCAATCTTTTATGGTTAAAAAAAGTTTATATCTTTAAGTATATTTACCTAATAATAGTTAAATATGTAAATTTAACTTGAAGGTTAAAGACGAAAAATGGAGAACCCCGGCCTCAGAACCCTGCTCACCTTCCTCGCCCAGGTGAGGAGAAACGCCCCCGTCAACTTCTCGACCCTCTCCAAGGAGCGGCGGCGGGCCTACGGGATGGTCAGCCGCTACCTCAGATACTGCATCGACCAGGGCCTGATCACCGTGGTTTCCGAGAGGAGGACTCGGGGCCGGTACCCCTCGAAGGACTATGCTCTCAGCGAGAAGGGTTCTATGCTCCTGGCCATCTTCGAGAATGATGATGCTTAAGATCTCGCCCTCCCCTGCATGTTCTGACACGGGAAGCTCCCGTCCTCGTTCTGGAGGCCTCTCAGCAGGGTCAGAGAATTGGCGG
>CP070640.1:571300-584901 GCA_020354065.1 Candidatus Bathyarchaeota archaeon | reverse complement strand
GAGGGTCTCAGGCTGCTCCGAGGCCGGGCCGATGGTGCAGATGATCTTGGCCCTGACGAACTCGCCCCCCATGCTTCCCCAGACTGAGGATCGTCCAGACCTGCTTTTAAGAACCTCGAACCCTGAGACGTATCATGGTACATAAAAATCATATTTCCTGCAACCAGTCTCAGAAGCGGCCGAGGGCCTGCCGGTGGAAGCGAAGGGATGGCTTGCCTCCATCAAGAGCAAGAGAATAACTGGATACCAGAGTGGGAGTTGCGTCTTGGCATCCACGTGACCCTGTGCAGGGCCTGCGGCAGGGTCCTGGAAATCGTGATCAACATGCGATCCGACGAGATCCCGGCATATCTCCCTGAGCTGGTGTCGGAACAATTTATTAACCGAGAGATTCTATCCCAATTGAACTGTGATGGTCTACTGTCCCTCATGCGGTGAGTTAAACGAGGACGAAAACGAAAACTGCAAGAAATGCGGCGCCCCCCTTAGACGGAGGCGGCGTATTTACAGCAGGAGATATGATAGGACGATCTGCTTCGGCGTCCCCGTCGCGAGCTATTTTCTCGGGCTGATCTTCGGCCTGATGATAATCCTCTGGGGGGTCACCGAGCTTCTGGGCCTCAGATTCGACCTCTGGGCAATCGCCTTGATCGGTTTCGGAGTCATCATACTCGTGAACGTGCTGAAGAAGCCCTCGCATTTCCGGTGATTTTAAATCTGATTTTTCGAAAAACGGACGCCCCATCGCACCTTAAACAAATTTTTATGAAATGGCAAAGGATTCCGGCTCCTCAACAGGGATCTTCTCATCGGCAGGGGCTTTCCTCCTTTCGCTTCGGAGGTAGAGGATCAAAGCCGCGGCTATCAGGAAGCTACAGGCCACGCCGATGATCATGTGGGGATAGGGGAGCCCCGAGGCCTCAGCCCAGAGCAGGTCTTTCAGGAACGGCACCCCGTAGTAGACCCCAGCGGAGATCAAGGTGGTCCCCGCAACGAGCTCGGCTAGGTAGACCATCTGCCCTTTGGAGACCTCGTCCACGTCCGCCGCCTCGGCGCCCCTTTCGGTGAGCTCGTGGCGGATCCCCCGGAATCGTACCGTGTACCTGAGGAAGAGGTAGGTTGCCTGGAGGAGGAGGCCCACTCCGAAGACCCAGAGTATGTCGGCTTTGGGGGCGGGGTCGTAGGGGAATATCAGGTTCACCCAGTTGAACATGGAGAAGTCGATCACCGCGGGGAAGAACATGAGCATGTTCAGGCTGAAGAGCCTCCCGAAGCCAGCCTCGTCTCCCCTCCGCCAGAAGGTGAAGCAGAGGGCGAGGACCAGCCCGAGGATCACCAGGTCCAGGAAGGCGGTGTCACCTCCCAACATTGCCAGGATGGGCCCGAGGACCTTCATGATCCAGGGCTTGAGCTTACCGTAGAGGCTGGTCTGGATCAGGGTGACGGCCACCATGTATGTGGATGCGAGGGCCACCCCCAGCTCCAGGGTCCTGATCCCGGTCTCCGTCCTCATCTTATGCCCTCTGCTGGATTAGAGCCTGTGCGAAGCTCTGGGTCCTGGGGTTCCAGTTGATCACCGTCACCCCCATCCTCCTCAGGGCCCCGTAGACGGGCCTGTTCCTGAAGTCGAGTAGGTCGGCGGCCATCCCCTCCTCCTCCCTCTGGGCCGCGATGTTATAGCCCTGGACGTTGAAGGCGATGATGGAGGGGTTCTTCCTCAGCCTCCCCGAGTACTTGTATAGCTCCCTGATGCCCTCGAACAGCCCCTCGGTCTTGGAGGCGTCTATCATGGTGATGATTATGAACAGGGGGAGGGTGCCCACGATGTGCCTCCGGCAGCTGTGGATGGCCTCCTTGAGGGACTCGCCGCCATACCTGACGTCCACGTTGAGCATCTCTCTCATGATCCTGAACTGCTGCTTCCTCCCCAGGTCCGGGAAGAGGATCCGGCTCCAGGTGGAGGGCCTCGGCTCCAGGGGCACCGCCTCGACCTCCTCCTCCTCGATGGTGGGCTCCATCTGCTTCACCCCGAAGAAGGCGGCGTCCAGGTCTAGGGCCTCCCGCAGCCTCTGGTAGGAGCCCTCCCACTCGTGGGCGTCGTAGTCGTAGATGCAGAGCCCCACTTTGCACTCCCTGCCCAGGTAGAAGTCGGCGAGGCCTAGGGCGGCCCGGACCGCGTACTCCATTGTGTTCTTCACCGTGGTCCCAAGGGCCATGTGGGTCGCGCTGTCAAGGAAGATCCAGACCACCTTCTTCCCCTCCCTCTCGTACTCGTTGACTTGGAGGGCAGAGGGGCGGGAGGAGATCCTCCGGGCCGTCACTTTCCAGTTGATGTTCCTGTAGGCGTCCCCGGGCTGGTAGTCTCGGACCTCGAGGAAGTCGGTGGTTGGGAAGCCAAACTTGATCCTGGCCTCCATGGGCATCGGGATCCTCGTGATGGCCTTCCTCTCCCGGATCCGCCTGACGAAGAGAGGCTTCGGCTGGACGATGTAGGTCCTGGGTGCAGGGTGTTCTCTCAGGGTGTTGTCGGTGATCTGGAGGGGGTGCCGCGTCTCATAAGAGACAGTGTCGAGCTGGAAGCGCCCCCTCTTCGCGCAGGTCGCCTTGTACCCGATGGACGCCTCCCTCACCCCCGGCCCCTTCCACATCGCTTTGAAGTTGGTGCCCTCATCCAGCTGGAAGCTGGGGGGGAGGACGTCGCTTAAGGTGACCAGGCCCACCCCGCCCCTGACTGTTGCGGTGACGGTGTCCTCCACCTGGTGGTCCACCCAGACCTTCTGGTCCTCCCCCCCTCGGGTGATCACCACCTCCCGGGGCTGGCCTATCAGGATCCCCAGGGCGAGGAAGACGATGGGGAAGAGGCCGAGGACGATGAGGATGAGGTTTCCCAGGAACATTCCCATGACGAGGAAGGTGACCCCGCTCACCACGAGTTCCTGGGTGTCCCGGGTCAGCACCTGGATTTCACCTGTTGTCGCTTTCGAACTGCTTTGGGACCTCTACCTGGTCCAGTATCTCCTTCAGGATGGAGGCGACGCTGAAGGCCCCCTCGATGGCGTACTCCATCTTCATGATCATCCTGTGGCCCATCGCGTCGTTCACGAACATCTTAACGTCGTCCGGTGTGACGAAGCTCCGGCCTGAGATGGCGGCATTCGCCCTCGCCACCTTGAGCAGGGAGAGGCCCCCCCTGGGGCTGGCGCCGACCTCGATCATCGGGTGCCCCCTGGTGAGGCGGACGATGTCGCTGATGTAGTCGACGATCTGGTCGTCCACGTAGATATCGGTCTCTATGAACTGCTGCATCGCGACGAATAGGGGCTGATCGATCACCGGCTTGATCATGCCGGTGGGATCGTCCCTCCTCCAGCCGATGCGGCGCTTGAGGATGAGGCTCTCCTCGTCCTTGGTCTGGACGTAGCCCATGGATAGCTTGAGGAGGAACCTGTCCATCTGGGCCTCCGGTAGGGGGTAGGTTCCCTCCAGCTCTATGGGGTTCTGGGTGGCGATTACGAAGAAGGGGGCGGTGAGCCTGTGCGTCTCCCCCTCGATGGTGACCTGCCTCTCCTCCATGGCCTCCAGGAGGGCGGACTGGGTCTTGGGCGGGGACCTGTTGATCTCGTCGGCGAGGAGTATGTTGGTGAAGATCGGCCCCTTCTCCAAGACGAACTTGGACTCGGCCATCCTCCAGACCCTGGTTCCCAAGATGTCAGCGGCCATGAGGTCCGGGGTGAACTGGATCCGGCGCCAGACGCAGCCGGTGACCCGGGAGTAGATCTTCGCGAGGAGGGTCTTCCCCAGGCCGGGGTAGTCCTCGAATAGGATGTGGCCGTTGGCCAGGCTGGCCGCCAGCAGCTTCCTGAGCATCAGCCTGTTCCCGACGAAGTACCTGTTTATACCGTCGAGGACCTTCGTGCAGACGTCCTTTACTTCCCAAACGTTCATAATTCATCCATCCTTGACTGGGCCTCCATGGCCCCCTGCTGGACTCCCTCCCCCCCCTGCGACCCCTTGGGCTCGGGGCCCCCGGACGGGATGATCCCCCTGATCGTCTTCTGGAGGAGGTCGAGGCGCTTAAGCATGTTCTCGCTTTCTATCTTCTCTGCCCGCCCCGTCCTTGCGAGGGCCGGACTCTCCTCTTCTCCGTAGTTTATGAGCTCTCCGAGGAGGCCGGAGATTTCGTCGTCGCTCGTCTGGTTCTCGTGGAGGAAGAGGGCGAGCTTCACCAGCAGCCTATCCCTGTTTCCCTTCTCCACGAAGTCGTCTATCACCTCTGTGAAGCCGACGAACCTGTCCCCCTTGTAGGTGGTGATCTGCTGCATGTGCTTCTGCCACTCCCCGAGCCGGTTCTTGATCATGATGGAGCCCTGCATCCCCCGGCGCATCACTGTGAATATGATCGCTGCGAAGATGCAGATCCCCGTCCACTCGACGTAGGGGGAGAGGTTGGTTATGCTCGGGGCGAAGGCGGAGAGGCCGCCGAGGAAGAAGCCGTAGTAGAGGGCGCCTATGAGGCTCAGGGAGACGGAGAACAGGTAGTTGGAGGCGATGCCCCCCAGGGAGGCGAGGTAGGGGTTCCCCGAGGACCTGAAGACGGCGAGGAGGGTGAAGCCTCCGGCTATGGTGATCCCCAGGCTGATGAAATCCCTTAGCCCCTCAGCCATCCCTGGGGGCATGGGGGCGCCGGTGGAGCCGATGAGGAGGGTGACGAGCCTCAGGATGAGCTGGCCCACTAGGAAGATTGTGGCGCTCACCGCCACGGCCTTGAGGGCCTGGGACTTCCTCAGCCTCGCCGCCGTGGAGACGATGTTGTAGACGAGGATCACCGCGAAGGCCCCTGCCAGCAGGTAGCCGGCCTGGTGGATGCTCTCCCCTGGCTGGAGGACGAGAAAGAGGGCGAAGAAGGAAGCGAAGCCCGCGGCGTAGAGGGTTCCCGTCAGGACCTCGGCGAAGACTCCTTCGAGGGTGATGGACACGACGCTTGCGGTGTAGAAGATGGAGATGGCGGCGAGCAGGGGGAGGAGGATGACGTCCAGGTTCATGGCGGCCATCTGGGGGGACATGGGGAGGAACCTGCCTAGGTCCCCGAGGGTGAGGTCGTAGAAGTAGATGATCCAGCCCAGTAGGCCTGCGAAGAGGCCGTAGAACATGGTCCTCCTGAGGATACTTCCTCTCATCCTGCTACTCATTCTCCATCAACCCGCTGAGCAGCTCCACTGCTGCGAAGCACTTCTCGTAGACCTCCTTCGTCGGCGTGGAGGTGCTGTAGTCGGCTATCTCGAAGGCCGTGACCAGGTACTCCAGGGCCGGCGCCCCCTTCTCCGGCATCTTCCCTAGGAGGGCCGCCTGGAACTCCCTTGGGGTCATGCTGTCATCTATCCCCTCGTACCTCCGACGAGACCTGCCGTAGAACCTGTTGAATAGCTTGACGACGCCTTCCTTATAATCCTTGAAGGTGAGGGGAAGCTCGTCGTCGTAGTCCTCGGGGAGGGGCTCGCGCCCGAGGGAGACCGGCTTCTCCTTCTTCCGGGACAGGAGCACGCCCCCCACGATGACGGCGATCCCTGCGGCCACCATCACGTTGTAGGGGAACGTGGTGATGATCTGGAGGATGCCGGCCCTCGGGGCCGGGGGGAGGGCTACGGCTATCCCGATGCTGCTGTTGGAGCCCAGGTAGTAGTCGTCGCCCTTCATGATCACGCTTACTGTCTCGTTTCCCTCCTCCTCGAATGTGTGGGTCATGGAGATCCGTCCTTCCCCGTCGGTCTTCAGGTAGCGGGTCTCGCTTCCAAGCTGGATGGTGAGGGTCGTGTTGACAACCGGTTCTCCGCTGGCGTTCTCCGTCAGCACGCCGCTGATGACCAGGCTCCTGCCCACGTAGGCGCTCGCCGGGGCCTGGATGGCGAGCTCGGTCTCGGCCATGATCCTGATGGGCGGGTCGCTCCAGGACTCCTGGTAGACCCCGCTGGGCAGGGTGTGGGCCACCAGGTTGTAGTCCCCCACGGCGATGTCGGGGCTGGCCCCGCAGGTGATGTTGAAGAACCCGTCCCTGACGATCCCCGTGCCGCACGGAGCGTCCGTCTCGTTCTTCTTGAGGGTGAGGAAGACCTCGACGGTGAGGCCGTCGATGGGGGTCCCGTTGAAGAGGGTGACGGTACCGTGGACCTGGAAGCTCCCGCCCTTGAGGGCTACCGGGTCGTTGTAGGTGATGTCGGTCACCGTGGGCCAGGTCCTGATCTCAACGGGGGCCTCCTCCTCTCTCTCGGGGGTGGCGTCGAAGGTCACCCAGCCCAGCCCCTCGAAGTGCGCCTCGGCCCAGAAGTGGGCGTCACGGGGGATCACGATCTGGTAGTCCGAGTCGGGCTTGACCAGGAAGCCGGTCACCGCCCGGGTCGGGATCCCAGCCGATCGGGATAGGAGGATGAAAGCCGAGTTGAACTGGGTGCAGACCCCCTTCCTCTCCCTGAAGAGGAACCACTCCACAGGGTCTGTCTCGTTCTGGGCGGGCTCGTACTCCTCGTCGTACTCGAAGTTGTCCTTGATATAATACTCGATCGCCTTGAGCTGCTCCCAGGGGGATGAGGCGTCGTCGACGATCCCCTCAGCCAGCCCCTCCAGTCTTCTGGTGAGCTCCTCGGGAACCTGGAGGTAGTTCTCATCAATTGTTACCTCGGCGTGCCGGAGGACGGCCTTGAGGGGATCGTAGACGAGGTGGCTCACCCCATAGGTTCGGGAGAAGGACTCGGGGGTCGAGAAGAGCTCTAGGTAGGAATAGTGCTCAAGGGCCTCGAGGCCGCTGATCTTGGTAGTGTAGAGGGATCCCGGGATGAAACCTGTGATGTTAAAGAAAGGCCTCACCGTGAAGAAATGCTCCATGGTGAGGGGGTCGCCGGGAAGGTCGTACTCGATCTCCTGCCCTCTATACCGGCTCCACTCGTGGCCCTCCTCCAGCTCCCACTCTCCAGCATGGTATGTCTCCCCCACGAACCACCTGAGGTATCGGATCATAGGGGGATAGTTGATCTCGAAAAGGGGGCCAGTCCCGCCGGGCAGCCCATGAGCACTCATGGCCTGCCCCTTCCCCCTGTCGACATCCGTAGCCTCGGAGCCGGCGGTCGCCGATTCCGTGAGCTGTGTATCCACGTCCAGCTCCAGGTCGGTGATGTCGCCCAGGATGTCTATGGCGACCGACATGAGGCTCACTGAGAAGAGGAGCACAGCTAGGAACACGGCTAGCTTCTGATATCCCTTCATTCGACCAGATATCCTCCTCTGGCGTTTTATCTCTTTATGCCCCGATCCTGGGTTAGATACCGCCCATCTATCCTATTTACATAACAGCTTTTAACGTTCTGTGCATTTCAATGCTCGTAATAATGTTCTAGTTTATGAATACGTGTTATCAATCAGTGTTTAATCCGACGTTGTTCGCCGTATTTGCGGGCTCTGGGGTTTTTAACCATGCAAATTCTATAAGGAGCCCCACCGCCAAGACTTCACGATATGTGGAGCGTTAAATCCGAGTCGGGCAGGCTCCACGCCGTACTGGTGCAGGAGTCCATAGAGCAGTTCTGGGAGAGGAAGTTCCCTTTCGTTGGCGTCGAGTCGAACAGCCTCTACCTCGCCCGGTGCCCTCACGCCGACATGGACGAGGGCCTGGAGCAGTGGGGGCAGCTCCCTAGGTTCCTCAGAGAGGAGGGGGCGAGGGTCTTCGATGTGGTCTCAATCCTGAGGAAGGCTCTCGACAGCGCCACACTAGGGGAGAGGCGCAGTATTGTCGGGGAGGTCTGGAGGGGGATGCCCCGGGCCCCGGAGCCGGAGGAGCTGACCGTCGAGCATCTCCTAGGAGGCTATCCTTCGGGGGCCTACTACGACGAGGATGCCGATAGGGTCGTCCTCCCTGACTTCCAGAGGGTGGGCTGGCCCTACCCCAGGGACACCTCCTTCACCACCCAGGTGGGCACCGTCATCGGCAACATGAGGCGGTACAGCAGGAGGTTCGAGTCGAGGGTGGTGAAGCTCTGTTACGAGTATGATCCGGTGCTGAGGGAGAAGACGGAGATCATCTGGGACGCGAACGAATCCGAGGCGGTTTTCACCGAGCCTCCCTGCATCGAGGGCGGGGACACCCACATCGTTGACGAGGAGACCATCGCCATAGGCCTGGGTCAGAGGTCCACCTTCACCGGGTTCATGGAGGCAGCTCATAGGATATTTGAGAGGGATCGCGATGGAGAGATAAGGCACATCTGCGCCATGAGGATGCCCGACTTCTCAGCCTCCGACTACATGCACCTCGACGTTGTGATCAACTACCCCGACGCGGGCAAGGCCCTTGTCATGCCCTACTTCTTCGAGAGCGAGCTGGTGACGGACATGCCCCCGAGGAAGCTACTCTTGAAGACACTGGAGGCGTTGAGGCTCCAGAGCGAGAGGGATGACAGGCCGATGGCGCCGGTTGTCCACCCCGACGACTTCAAGGAGGCCGGCGCCTGCCACGTCTACGAGAGGGGCCCAGGGAGCCCAAGGCTGGTCGGGAGGGAGATCAGCCTCATCGACTACCTTGTCAGGGAGGGGAAGCTTGAGCCTGACGGGATCATCTACGTCGGGGGGAGGCCTGAGAGTGAGAACGATGTGGGGCACCTGATGCTTGCCCTCATGGAGCAGGCCCGGGGGGCTCCCAACATAGTCGCCATCAAGCCGGGGCTGGTCATCGCCTTCGAGAGGAACCATGTGACAAACGACTCGCTCCGGGAGCACGGCATCCGGGTGAAGGAGTGGGAGGACGGCTACCTGGACATGCTGGGCGGGCCCCACTGCAGCACGTCCCCCCTTTGGAGGGACCCCGCTTAATCCCCGTCTCCTAGGAGCCTCTCAGCTGATCCAGGTTGGCCTTCTGCCTAACCCCTGAATCACCCATCCCCTTCCAGATCTTGGTGAGTTTCTCGCAGGGGTACATATCGCACTCTGCGCAGGTCTTCAAGCTCTTCTCGATGGCGCAGCTTCTGATGTCGCACTGGTTGCACCAGCTGAAGAGCCTGGGGCCGTAGCAGCCGTCGCAGATCAGGTCCTGGGGCTCGAAGCTCATTTCGGGGCTGGACCATTCCTTCGCCAGCTCTCCAAGCCTCGCGGTGTCGTTCTCCCGCGTGGCGTTGAAGGCGGGGCACTCGGTGCAGTCCAGGCCGCAGAAGACAATCATCCTTTCATGTTCCACCATTCTGAATCCTTTGTACTTCAATTGCCTTGAATATAATAGTTATATCGTGCAGAGGGTGGTTTACGATAACTATGTTTAGAAGTGTCTGAAGCATCTCTCGTCGGTGAAGGCCATTGCGATGCCGTGCTCGTTGCAGGCTCTTATGACCTGTTTGTCCCTTATGGATCCGCCTGGCTGGAGACACCCTGTGACGCCGTATTCCGCGAGCAGGTCGATGGAGTCTCGAAACGGGAAGTAGCCCCCTGTAGCGAGCACTGAACCAGGGACTTTGTCCTTGTTTCCTCGCTCGACCGCCTTATCCAACGCTAGCTTCACCGCCATGACACGGTCCTGCTGGCCTGTGCCTATGCCTATGGTGGCCTTGTCCTTCGACAGGACGGCCTTGTTGGACCTCACGTGCATGCAGACATACCAGGAGAAAATCAGGTCCTCGATCTCCCTCGGCGTCGCCTCGCGTTCAGTGACGAATCTCATGTCCTCCGCCCCACGGATCTTGGTTAGGAGAGGTGTCGAGAGGGCGATGGAGCCGTCCATTTGCGTGGATATCGTGTAGGGTCCAGGGTCCTCGCCGACGAAGCGGCTCATCTTGTCCAGGTTGTTCACTTGGATGACCCGGAGGTCTTTCTTCCCCTCGAAGATGGCCATGGCCTCATCGTCGAAGTCTGGGGCCACGACCACCTCCACGTAAGTGGATAGGATCTCATCGGCCGTCGCATCGTCCACCTTGGTGTTGAAGCCGACCACGCTCCCGAAGGCGGCGAGGCTGTCGCAGTCCCTCGCCCTGACATAGATGTCCCTCAGGCTGTCCTCGTCGCCTCTTGCAGCGGCGACGCCCGAGGGATTTACATGCTTCATCACGGCGCATGCGGGCTCGTCGAAGTAGTGCACGATGCTGAGGCTGTTGTTGATGTCCTCAACGTTGGTCTGGCTGAGCCCCCCCTTACCTGTCTTTAGGATCTCGAGGGTGCCGACGGTGAGGGGGCCCTTCTCTGGGCTGTAGAAGGCCGCGGGCTGGTGGGGGTTCTCCCCGTACCTGAGGCTCATGTACTTGCGGTAGACGGTCTCTTCGTCCCCGATCACCAGCTTGATCTCCTCCGGGAGGCTCTCCTCAAGCCTCGTCCTGTACCGTTTACGCATCGACTTGGCCATTCTCACTCCTCCAAACCCCTGAGGTATGACGTTATCGCCGTGTCATACTCCGAGGTCCGCTTAAAGGCCTTCTCTGCCAGCTCTCGGATGAGTTCTGAAGGTAGGCTCCCCTGATTTGATCTTAGGGCCTCCATGACCTCACCGTACTGGGAGGGGTCGGTGACCACTCCTACCCTTCCGTAGAGAAGAGCCGCCTTCGCCGCAGATCTCGTCATCGTCGGCCCGCCGATGTCGATGTTCTCTGCCGCCGTCATAAGGTCGGCTCCCCTTGCCACTGCCTCCTCGAAGGGGTAGAGGTTGCAGACCACTATATCGATGGGCTCGATGCCGTGTCGGTCCATGTAGGTCCTGTGCTGAGGGTCTCGCGGGTCGAGGAGGAGGCCCCCGTGGATCTTGGGGTGGAGGGTCTTGAGGAGGCCCCCCGGACTCTCAGGGTGGCCTGTGTACTCCCCCACCTCCTTGAGCTTCCCGTATCCGATCTCCTTTATCCTCCGGGCTGTGCCGCCTGAGCTAACTATCTCAAAGTCAAACTCTCCTAGAGCCTCGACGAGCTCCTCAAGGCCACTCTTGTCGTAGACGCTGATGAGGGCTCTCTTTACCATCGCTATCACCACTAATCTCTATCATATCCTTTGTATGCCTTTGGTGACGATGGAAAAACGGAGGGACCTCCCTAGGAGTTCAGGAGTCTTCCAGGGTGCTCTAGCCTGTGAAATCATGGTAGACGGGACTGCTCCAGGCCATGGTTCCGTCGCTCTGGACTACCCTCACCCAGTAGGGATTCACTCCAGGCTTCGGGTCATCGTCGACGTAATTGAACTCTAAGCTCTTCGGCAGCTTTCCTCCGGAGATGGCGGAGACCTTGACCTTCTGGTTGACCCCTCCGGCGTCTACCACTAGAGGCTCGTACTCTATGTCCCCGAGTTTGAAGGTGAGTGTCACAGGCCTCGTGTCGAAGGTGATCTCCGTGTCCTCGGGGGCATCCAGCTCCAGTATGACCCCGTCGGGGTCACCCCCGGTGGTAGAGGACCACTCGAGCCTTCGATCTGTAATCCTCTTGACACCCTGATCAGGGTAGTCGAAGGCGAACTCCGAGAAGGAGGCGATCCTGCCCCTGTCCAGGCTCAGACTCCCCTCCCAGTCCACCCTCTTGGGCCTGCTCCTGACCCTCACACCGCTCCACTCAACCTTTATCAGTCTCTTCCCGCCCTCCTCGGGCTTGGCGAAAGAATGCCTGTGGATGGTCTCCACGCCCCGTTTCACCTCGACCTCGTGGAGGGGGGCGGTGCCTATCACAGATACTTTGATCTCGGGGGGCTTGTATCCGTTGAACTCCTCCCCCATCAGGTGTCCGTCGACTTTCACCCTGAGGATCACCCTGTCACCGGTGGTGGCGTAGCAGCGCCTGCTCCAGAAGGCCTCCCAGAGGGCCTCCCTGGTCAGCTCCTTCGCGTAGACGCCCGTGTAGCCCCCCTTCGTGGTGAACCCTCCGGAGGGGTAGGTGAGCCCGGGGCGGCAGGTGTGGTCGTCGCTGTTGGCAACAAAGCCCACCCTGAGCCCCCTCCCCAGGGCCTCCTCGAGGAACCACTCGAATGTACCATGGTGGGAGTGGACCTCGATGAGGGGGATCCGCTCCGGGTCGAAGTAGTCGAGGTTTGCGTGGCGGCCGCCGACGTGGGCCACCGCTAGAACGTCCCTCCTCCCCCTGAAGGTTCTCCAGAGCTTGGAGATGGGGTACCTGTCCGTCTCCTCGTCGTATCTGTCCTCGATGAGCCATTGGTTGCTGCGGTGGATCTGCTCGTCGTCGCCGAGGAAGTAGACGTTGTGGTCGCCCCCGGCGGGGGTGAGGCCTGACCACTCGTAGCCGAGGAAGGTCACGAACCTCCCGGGGTCGTGGTAACCCTTAGTCTTCTCCTTGACCCTCTCCCAGAGCTCCCTGGTGACCTGGAAGTCGTTCCCCTGCCAGGCGGCGAAGTCCACCCCGGCCACGTCCCTGGCGAAGGTGAAGTACTCGTCCAGGGTCCCCGTGCCCACCGTCTGCTTCGTCTGGCCGTGGAAGTCCCCCCAGTAGAGGCGGAGCTCAGTCCTCTCGCGGGTGACGACGATGGGGTTGGAGACCGCCTCTCTGCCTTCATCGTCCCTCGCGGATATTGTGTGGAGCCCCTCGGAGTTCAGCACGACCCCTTCGAGTCGCCTGGCTCCGCGGTCTTCCTCGGTGAAGGCGTGGCATGCAGGCAGCTCCGAGTCAGGGTCGGTGGAGCTCAGGGAAACATCCCCCCTATAACCGTCCGATCTGTTCCCCCAGCCGTCCAGAGCCCTGACGATGATGTGGAAGGGCTCCCCGATCACGGCCTCGGAGGGAGCGGCGATCTGGATCTGTTCCGCAGCCCCTCCCACAATCCTGACCCTGGGCGACTCCTCGATCTCCTCGAACCTGCCTGTGCCGAAGCAGTCCACCAGCACCTTGAAGACGTGCTCGGCCTCGCGGAAGGTCTGCAGCCTGAATCCGGGGGCGCCTCCTCTCCGGTCGCCCATGGTGACGGTGATGGTGTCCCCCTCGGCCAGGGAGCCGTCGTGGACGTCCACCTGCAGCGCTCCCCTCCAGGGGCGGAGGTGCCCCCGGGGATCCCACTTCACGCGGAGCCTGACCGCGCCCGTGGTGGTCACCGTCGTATACCCTAAGGAGTTGGGGTCGTCAAACTGGTGGGGCTCGGAGTCGCTCACGCTCCTCCGGGCGACCCTGATGGAGCCCCCGTCGTCTATGCCGAACCTGCCCACGTGGTAGATGAGCTTCAGAGAGACCGTGGAGCCCGCGTAAACCTCCCCTGATGGTTCAATCTCAGCCCAGCCCAACCATGACCTGTCCATGGACCCTCAAGGATGTAATGTCGATTATGATCATTGAAAGCTTTCGCGACAGCCTGAGATGCAGATCGGTTAAGAAACCATACAAAATATGAGGGGAGTCAGGTCTTCCTGTTTGACCCTGGCAGTAGGATGTCGTGGGGGGCGATCTCCTCGGCGCCCCTCTCGGTGACGAGGGCCAGCCTCGCCTTCTCCCACATCTCGGGGATGGTCCTGGCCCCGACGTAGCCCATTGCCGCCTTGAGGCCGCCGACGAACTCTGAGAGGATGTCCGAGACCTGCCCCCGGTATGGGACCCAGCCCTCAACCCCCTCGGAGATGGCCTTGCTCGGCTGGGAGTACCTGTCCTGGACGAACCTCTTCTTCCTCG
>CP070640.1:556484-571200 GCA_020354065.1 Candidatus Bathyarchaeota archaeon | reverse complement strand
GAGCAGATTGAGATGGACATCCGATCTTCCGGATTCTACAAAAGGAAGGCCGAGGCCATCCAAGAAACCTGCAGGGTGATCGCCGAGGAGCACGGGGGGGAGGTCCCGGCTTCGATGGAGGAGCTCACCAGGCTGAAGGGGATCGCGAGGAAGACGGCGAACATCGTGCTGGGCAACGCCTTTGGAATAGTAGAGGGCATCGCGGTCGACACCCACGTCTGGCGTCTCGCCCACAGGCTGGGGCTCAGCGGGGAGAAGAACAGGGACAAGATCGAGCGGAACCTGATGGAGGTCTTCCCCAGGGAGAAGTGGCTGGCCGTGAACTACCTGCTCATAGAGCACGGGAGGAGGGTCTGCGACGCGAAGAAGCCCGACTGCGATGGATGCGTGCTCAACAAGCTGTGTTCCTCGGCTTTCACCTTTCCCCACAATATGAAATAGGTAAGCTAAATTCCGTCATATACATGGTGCTATTGTCACCCCCTCCTCAGGCTCTGGTTGAAACCTTCGACCATTGACTACTCAGCTAAACGAAGCCTCTAACCTTTAATGACATCAGACCAGATCTTCACCCATGGAGTTCGACTTCTCAGACATAGAGAGGTGGTCCAGGGAGGTCACCCTCAAGGACGGGGCCAGGGTGACGCTTAGGGCGGAGAGGACATCAGACCTGGAGCCCCTGTGGGAGATGGTCTCCAGCTTCTCCGATGAGACCCTCAACCTCCTCATCGACCACTTCTCCTACGAGCTCATCGAGAGATGGATCGAGAGCCTCGACTACGAGAGGATAATCCCCATCCTGGCAATCAAGCCGGGCGGGAGGGTGGTCGCCAACGCCATCCTCCACCTCTCCCAGAACGAGGCGACCAGACACAGGGGAGTGTTCGGGATATTCATCCACGACGACTACCAGGGGAGGGGGCTGGGCACCATCATGACGCAGCTCATCATCGAGATCGGCCGCCTCAAGGGCCTCAGGAAGATAAGCCTGGACGTCTTCACGGGGAACGAGAGGGCCGTACACGTCTACGAGAAGTGCGGATTTGAGATAGAGGGGCTCATGAAGGAGGAGCATTGGCACCACCTCACAGAGAGCTACCTAGACTCGTACCGAATGGCCATCCATCTCTAGAACAGGCGTTTCTCGCGGGCAGCATCTCACCATTGGAAATATGCCCAGTGATTCACCTCGACTAAAAGGACTGATTCGCGTAGATCTCCTTGTATCTCGCCGCCTTCGAGAGGTCCCCCCCTCTCTTGGGAGACAAGCTCCCTCTCGTTCTCCTGGACCTCTCGTACGAACTTCGCAGGGACCCCGAGGGCTAGGGTGTTAGGCGGGATCACGGCACTGGGCGGGACGACCGCGCCTACCCCCGATTATGGAGCCCTCTCCCACCTCGGCCCCGTTCAAGACGATAGCCCCGATGCCTACTAGGGCCTTGTCCCTTATGGTGGCCCCAAGCACGATGGCGCCGTGAGAGATGATGGCATCGCCCCCAATCCTGACGGGGTTGCCGACGGAGGCCTCGACGATGCAGTTCTCCAGGACCGTGGACCTGGCCCCGATCTCGACGGAGTCGTCGTCCCCCCTGACAACCGCCCCTGTCCAGATTCCGGCCCCCTCCTTGATGTTCACGTCTCCGATGACCCAGGAACCCGATGCGAGGAAGACGGACTCGTGGACCTTCGGTTTCCTGTCCCCGAAGTCGACCTTGGACATCCCCTTCTCACAGCCATAGGTGTTAGGATTCCTCGAAAAAGGTTTACGTGCGAGGCCTTCTACTCTAGCTGAAGGGTGAGCCCCTTGGACTTCCCGAATGAGCGCTTCGGATACCACGTGGTCTACGACAGGGACATCTACGACGCAATCGACTTCGCCTCGGAACATGGCTTCGGCTACATCGTCCCCGACCTCATGATCCCCCGCTTCTGGCCTGAAAGTATTGAGCCATCGGAGCGGGGCAGGATCAGAAGGCATGCTGAGGACCGCGGCGTCTCAATCTCGTTCCACGGCCCCTCCGACAGGCTCAATCTAGCCGCACCCTACCCTGAGGTGAGGCAAGGCATCCTGCAGAGGATGAAATGCTGCCTCAAGCTTGCGAGGGCCCTTGAGGCCGAGCGTTTCACAATCCACCCGTCCCAGCCTCTGAACTTTGCATCCAACGGTAAGCCCGGGACCTACCTCAAGGATCATTGGGGCTTATACGTAAACGCGCTCTCCGAGGGGATCAGGGGGGTCATCGCCGAGGCGGAGGGGGTTCAGGTCTGCGTGGAGAACGAACCCCTGACCCCCTTCGTGGAGGAGGTACTGGAAGGGCTCATGGAGGAGGAGGACCTGTTCCTGACACTGGATGTCCCAAAAGTTAGCAATCAGAGCAAAGGCGCCCCGATTGAGCGCGTTGAAGCCTTCTATCATCGCAATATCGACAGGGTGAGGGAGGTCCACCTCCACGACAGGCGCCCCGGTGGAACCTACCACGACATCTTGGGCCAAGGTGAGGTGGATGTCGAGAAGTGCCTCCGTATGTTCGCCCCACACGATGTCCACTTCACGCTGGAGATCCGGCCCCGGGAGAACGCGCACAGGAGTCTGCAGTACATCCGAGAGATTTGGGAAGAAATATTCTAAATGATCAGGGACTCAAATTGAGCATCCGCTCGATCGGGATTCGCGCCCTCCTCGCTGTCTCTTCGGGCACCTCGACTACGGGTTCTTCCAACTGCAGGGCGCTCAAAGTGTTCTCCAAGTCGATCCGCTTCATAGCCGAGCACTCGGCGTACTCCTTCGCCGGGAGGAAGGTCTTCCCCGGTATCTCCCTCCTGAGGCGGCCCACCATCCCCACCTCTGTGCCTATGATGAACATCTCCGCGTCGGACTCCTTGCAGCGCCGGTAGATACCGCCGGTGGAGAGGACGTGGTCGGCCTTGAGCTGGAACTCGGGCTCGCACTCCGGGTGCACCAAGAGCTCAGCGTCGGGGTACCTCTTCTTCAGCTCCATGGCCTCGTTCCCCTCTCCGAAGAACCGGTGAACATAGCAGTGACCGAAGTCGGGGATCGGAATGATGGTCTTGTCCGGGACCCGCCTTGCAGCGTACCAGACGAGGTTCCTGTCGGGGCCGAATAGGACGGTGTCCTCCTCCAGCTGCGCTATGATCTTGGCGGTGTTCGCCGAGGTGCAGGTGACGTCAGCCTCTGCCTTCGCCTCAGCCAGCGTGTTGACGTAGACGACGACGGCCGCCTCGGGATGAGCCTCCTTCGCCTCCCTGAGGACGCTCATGGGGAGCATCGCGGCCATGGGGCAGCGGGCGGTGGAGGTAGGGATGACCACCTTCTTCTCGGGGTTGAGGATGGAGGCGGTCTCAGCCATGAAGTCGACGCCGCAGAAGATTATCAGATCCGCGTCCTCAACGCCCTGGGCCCTCCTGCAGAGCTCAAGGGAGTCACCGATGAAGTCGGCGATCTCCTGGATCTCGATCACCTGGTAGTTGTGGGCGAGGAGAAGGGCGTTCTTCTCCTCCTTCAGCTCGGTGATCCTAGCCTGGAACTCCCCGATGTCCAATCATACCATCTCTATCTCGAGCTTGACGTTTAGGCTCCTCACGGAGTGGGTGAGGCAGCCCATGGAGATGATGTCGACGCCGGTTCCCGCGTACTCTGCAATGTTCTCGGGGGTGACGCCCCCAGAGGCCTCGAATAGCCTCCCCCGCCGGAGCCCTCTCCCCTCCAAGGCGGTCAGGCAGTCTCGTATCTCCTCAGACTGCATGTTGTCGAACATCACGATGTCGGCCCCCGCCTCGGAGGCCTCCACGGCCTGCTCGAGGCTCCTGACCTCCACCTCGATCTTCTTCGTGAAGCTCACCCCCTCCCGGGCCCTTTTGACGGCTTCAGCAATGGAGGACAAGAGCTCAAGGTGGTTGTCCTTTATAAGGGCGCAGTCGTCCAGCCGAAGCCGGTGGGTGTCCCCTCCTCCGAGCTTGACCGCCTTCTTGTCCAGCTCCCTCAGCCCAGGCACCGTCTTCCGGGTGGCCGCGACCCTGACGGCGGGATTCACCTTGGATACGATCCTCTGGGCCTCGGAGACCGCCGTGGCAATGCCTGACATCCGGCCCAAGAGGTTCAGCGCAGTCCGCTCTCCGGACAATATAGCCCTCGCGGGGCCCTCGACCTCCATTAGGGTCTCATCCGCGGGAACCCGGACGCCCTCCTCCACCAGTGTCTTGACGCTGCAACCGAGGAGGCTGAAAAGCACCCCGGCCTCTTCCAGCCCTGCTGCCACTGCCTCCTCCTTTAAGTAGATGCGGGCCCTGGCTTTCTGACCCTCCTCTATGAGGGCCGCGGAGGTGATGTCGCCCTGGCCTATGTCCTCCATGAGGAACTCCGTGATCCTGTCCTCCTTCAACATTTCAACCCAATCCGTGCTGTAGACTCCATGGTTACACGGGTCTTTATTTCTTGATTGAAAAACCTAGGCCCCATTTATATTTTGAGGGTCTGGAAAGGCTTTTCGCCCCTTCTGGTGAAATTCCGAGGGTTAGTCGATCTTAATTACCGAAAATAATTGCACAAAAAAGGTTAAGGAGTTCTCACCCGTAGAGAAGTACCTCATCGAACCTGGTGTAGGAGACAAGCTCCTCCTCCTCGAAGTAGATGGAGTACTCCATCTCGGCGTTCTCCGCGGAGTCGGCGGCGTGGATGATGTTCCTCTGGATGTCGAGGGCGAAGTCCCCGCGTATCGACCCCGGGGCGGCCTCGACTGGGTTCGTCGCGCCCACGAGCTTCCGGGAGAGCTTGACTGCCTTCCAGCCCTCGACTACCATCACCACCACAGGGCCGCTGGTGATGTACTTGATGAGCCCCTCGTAGAACTCCTTCCCCTGGTGGATGGCATAATGCCTCTCGACCTGCTCCCGGGTCACCTGGAGGATCTTCAGGGCCACGATCTTCAGCCCCATCCTCTCGATCCTGGAGATGACCTCGCCGACTAGCTGCCTCTGGACTCCGTCCGGCTTAATCATGATGAACTCCCTCTCCACGCTCACCTCACCGCCTACACTGCTCGCAACATCTCATGTTCTGAATGGGGTTGTCTCGACTCGACCCTTGCACTGCTCGGTGTCAAGCCTGACCATCCTGTTGAATTGGAGGGATCAGTACTTAATTCTGATGGTCAACGATGAAAACCAGACGCTAAGCCGTCATGATGCGCTGGAAGTAGTCCACGATCCTCCCCTGGATGGGGATGCCCGTCGCCTCGATCAGGCCCGTGTACCCTGGGAAGCAGTTGGCCTCCAGGATGTAGGGGGTCCCATCCTCAGCGGGGAGGACATCGATCCCTGTGATCTTCAGGCCCACGGCCTCAGCTACCCCGACGGCGAGCTCGTCGTAGACCGGGTCCTCAAATGGTTCCGCTGTTCCCCCGGCGCTCACGTTGTACCTGAAGTCCTCCGGGTTCGACCTCTTCTCCCTCCCCACAACCTCCCCGTCTATCACCATCACCCTCACGTCGTAGCCCAGGTTGGTCACGAACTCCTGGAGGTAGTACACTCCCTCTCCGTGCGCCCGGCCATACCAGGCGAGGAACTGGAGGAGGTCCTCCCGGCTCCGGATGCGGTCCAGCCTGATCACCCCCACCCCCCTGCCCTTGCAGAGGGGCTTCAGCACCACCGTCCTGCCGGAGTCGAGGAGGCCGGCTGCGAAGTTGTAGGCCTTGTCGATGTTCTCGGTGACCAGAGTCTCAGGGTGAGAGAGGCCGAGCCTGTGGAGTTGAATGGTGAGGTGTCCCTTCGAGTAGTTGAGCATGCTCTCCACTGGGTTGATCACGGTCCCGATCTGGTCCTCGAACTCCCGGAGGATGAGGAGCCTGTGGATGAGCTCGAAAGTGGAGCCCCTATTCAGCATGTTGCTGGGGACGTAGACCAGGTCGGCGTCGTACTTGGGGATCTCGGGGAGGGAGACATCCCAGGGAGCCAGGAACCGGGTCCTGACGCTCCTCGCCTTAAGCTCATTCAGGACCAGCTGTGTCTCGGTGACGGTCGGGTTGTCGGTGAATATCAGGACAGGCATTGGCGATTCCTCCATGGCAGACAAGGTCGAGCCGCATTAAAGAGTTTCCAACCCCCTGAAGGAGGTTAAATACAGGCTGGGAGGAGTATCACAAGATGGTTGTGATAGTTGACCCCTACGGTGAGCTTGATCGAAGGATCCTAGGCGAGGTCTACGGGAGCACCGAAACCATGGAGAACATCGTGATCCTCTGTGACGAGTATGGTAGCCGATGGCCTGGGTCCGGGGACGACCTTGCCGCTTGCGAGTACATGGTGGGGAAGCGGGAGGAGTACAGCCTGGAGAGTTCCCACTTGGAGAGGTTCACCCACCCAGGGTGGATCCGGGGCTCCTCGACCCTGACCGTGGTGGAACCGGTGGAGAGGGAGATCCCCTGCATCGCCCTCCCCATGAGCTGCAGGGGGGAGGCGGAGGCAGATCTTGTCTTCCTCGGGGATGGGCCCGTCGATGTCTACGAGAAGCGGAAGGAAGAGATCGAGGGCAGCATCGTCATTGTTACCAGCCGGACGCCTCTGGGCATGACAAGGGCCCTCCATAGGAGCGAGAAGTATCAGAGGAGCGTCCTCGCGGGGGCCTCTGGCTGGATATTCATGAACCACTACCCTGCCTACGGTCCCCCCACGGGCGGTATCAGCCCCATCATCCCTGCTGTGGGGGTGAGCTACGAGGACGGTCACTACCTGGCAAGGCTCCTGAAGCGTAAGGGGAGGGTGAGGGTCAGGGTGGAGACCGACTGCGAGAACCTGGACGTGGAAACCTGGAACGTTGTGGCGGACCTCCCTGGCTCCGGAGAGGATAACGAGCTTCTGGTCTACGGGGCCCACTACGAGGGCCACGACATCGCGGTGGGAGCCCTGGACGATGCGACGGGGGCGGCCTGTGTCATGGAGGTGGCCCGGGTCCTCTCCAAGGAGAGGGAGCACCTGAAGAGGCCGATGAGGTTCCTCCTCTTCGGCTCCGAGGAGATCGGCCTCCTAGGCAGCCGGGCCTACGTGGACCAGCACCCAGAGGAATTAGAGCGTATCCGTTTCATGCTCAACTTCGACGCAGCGGGTCGGGCGGGGAGGCAGGGGTTCAACCTGTGCGGCCATCCTGAGCTGGAGCCCCTGTTCCACGGGATCGCCGAGGCCATAGGCGTGGACATACCCGTCTGGCAGAGCGTCAGCCCCTACAGCGACCACTGGCCCTTCCTCCTGAAGGGGGTGCCCACAGGGAGGATGGGGGATCCAGTGGAGGCCAGGAGGAGGGGGGGTAGGGGTTTCGGCCACACCATGCACGACACCGTGGACAAGGCGGATCTCAGGGCCCAGAGGGAGTGCGTCGCCAACTCGGCGATCGCCGCCGTCAGGATAGCGAACGCCGACGACTGGCCCGCCAAGCACCGGAGCAAGGAGGAGATCGACGCGTTGGTCCAGAGGATGGGCTACGGGGAGACCGTGGCCCTCGGGGGGAGGGTCAAGGACTATCTCTCTGCCAGGAGAGGCCAGCTGAGGCCGGAGACTAAGGTCTGGCTGGAGCGGATGAAAGCAAGCTGGGACGAAGTCCTCTAACTCCCTTTTTCACCTCTCTTCCCTGATCCTGAATGCGAGGATCAGGGTGAGGAGCGACAGAGCCGAGCTCGCTGTGAAGACCTCTCTGAAGCCGAACGTCTCGTAGAGGTAAGCCCCCATCAGTGAGGCGGGGAAGACCAGGATGCCCTTCAGGCCGTGCAGGTTACCGAAGACTTTTCCCCTCTCGGCCTCCTCAACGGCGTTTGAGAGGTAAGCGTTGTGAGAGGGGTCCCAGAAGGCGAAGGAGAGGACCTTGAGAGTTTGGAGAACTGTGAAGATCAGGAAGCCTCTGGTGGACATTAACTCGAAGAACGCAAAGGGTCAACGGCGTAGAACCTCCCCCTGATCCTCCCGACCCTGAGGTTCTCAATGATCGCATCCGAAACCTCCTCAGACCCGGCGCCGTACAGGTTCCCAACGATCTCCGCGACCCGTTCCCCTTCCAGCCCCTCCCCGCCACCCCAGACCTCCACGATCAACCGAACCCGTTCAACGAGATCGACCTCCTCAGCAGGGACCGCCAACCTCTGATCTAAGGCCACCATCAAGAGAAAATACGAGGAATGTCCCTAAAGGGACGCGGTGGAACGGGTGTTCCACCCCGCTCGTCGGAGACGCCGCAATGACGATCTCAAGCCGGGGCTATCCTCGCCGGACGGGAATGTCGAAAAAAGAAACTCCTCATCGACAGGCAGCCAGATTAACCCCAACAACCACCTCAACGGGCAGCCCCACCATACTGAGGGTCTCGGTGTTTTCAACCTCGAAGCCTGCGCGAATCATCGAGCCCTCAAGGAAGATCGGCCTGCAATCAAGATACGTAGGCCACCTCCTGTGACCCCACTCGTAGATCCTCACGGACAGGCTCCCACCGTCCCCCTTGGACAGGCTCGCAGCTCCAAGCCTCCCCCCGGGCCTGAGAACCTTCCAGACCTCTCGCAGGACTATGGGTATCTCAGGGGTATCGAAGAGCTCTAGGGTGAAAGCCATGAAGACGGCGTCGAAGACTCCGCCTCGGTAGGGAAGATTTAAGGCGTCGCTGCAGCACAGGCTGACCCTTCTTAAGTCGCCCGTCTTTCTCAGTCTCTCCAGCGATTTCCGGATCATACCCGTCGACAGGTCGACGCCGAGGATCTCAACCTCATCGCCCACCATACCGGCAACCTCAACGAGGCCACGGCCCGTCCCAAAACCGAGCTCCAATACTGACTCGCCATCACTTAAAGTAAGGAGCTCGACGGCCCTCTCTGTGAACCGGTGCTCGAAGCGCCCCGAGAGGTGATCATATATGCCGCTGACCCGATCGTAAAATCTCTTGGCCTCGCCCTTCGATCTCGTCACGGGTAGGATGTCGGAGGTCTGATTTCCCCTACCCTCGCTCAACCTTCCGGGCTCCCTGCTCCTTCTGCGTCCATGCTCAGGGCATCTCTCAGCCTGACTGAGTTTTCTTATTGCAGAAGTTGACAAAAGGGTTGGGTTCGTCGCGCCTGCGAGCGGGAAAAAAGTAATGAAGTAGATTATATGGGATTTCCGCTCAATCTTTGATCTCCACAACCATCTAGGCCTCGACGGCGATCCAGCTTGGGTGGTGGACGGGCAGAGAGGCCCTCGCGGGTTTCCCCCCCGGGGTCACCCCAGAGCTCGACGAGGAGGTCGGTGAAACCGTTCAGGACTGCTGGCTGCTGCATGAAGCCCTCCGCGCTGTTGATGAAGCCGACGACCTGGAGGACCTGCTTTATCCCGTCCAAGGAGCCCAGGTGCTTCTTGAGCTGCGACAGTTGAGAGCTGTCTCCCTGGCCACCTCGTAGCCCTCCTCAAGGGTGAGATCCTTCCCCACCAGCCCGCGCTTCGCGGTCCTGAAGGAGTCTTGACCGCATGAGAAGGCAATGTTCCTTGCCCACTTGGCCCCGATGTACACACCCATCTGATCGGAGGTGGAGGCAACTCCAGCCCCATCATCCTCAGCTTCTCTTCGATGCTCATGGATTTTCGTCACTATGGGGGGCTAGCCCGTAATAGCTGTTATGGGGGAGTCAAACCCAGGAGAGGGCTCTTGTGTCCGTTCGTTTCGAGGAGACAGTTTTCGCCGATATGCAATTATTCTCTCACGCCGAGGGGGGTATGTGGTGACCCGGATGCGGGGGAAGCGGTTCGAGAACGACTGGACCTCGAAAGAGCTTGAGGACATCTACTCCGATATCGTGCAAGCGGTGACAGTTCCGGTGAACGTGGAGGTGAGGGCAGAGCACCGGGTGCTTGATCTAGCCAGAATGGAGGAGATCCTCAAGGAGGCGAAGTTGATCGTCCTACAGGGCTGTGGCTGTCGGGAGAGCCGGGGAAACTGCGACGCACCACTGGAGACCTGTCTCAACCTGAACGGGGCGGGGGAGTACGCTCTAAAACACGGCAAGCACGACCCGAGGAGGGTCACTCTCGACGAGGCACTCACGGCGCTGAGGGTCTCCCACGAAGCCGGTTTAGTCCACCTGGCCTACACAATGGAGGGGGATGAGAGACCCGAGATCATCTGCAGCTGCTGCCCCTGCTGCTGCCACACCCTCTCTGGACTGCTCCGGTTCGGCCTAACCCCAGTGGTGCTGAAGTCAGGAAAGACAGCAGTCGACGACGAGGAGGCCTGTACTAGCAACGGCGTCTGCGTGGACCGTTGCGTGTTCGGAGCCCGGCGGATGGATAATGGGAGGAAGTCCTACGACGCTGAGAGATGCTTCGGCTGCGGCCTCTGCGTCACGACCTGCGCGGCCCATGCAATAGCCCTTGTCGATAAGGACTGATAGAGGCTTAATCCTGTTCTTGTAAGGGGCTCGCTCCCATGTCTTTTATTACTCGATAAGCCAGATCCCGGGGTCTTCGACGCCCTTTATTATCACCACGGCCCACCCTTTTCCCGATGGACGCCCGGGAGAGGATACGGGAGCTCATCTCTGAGCACTTCGAGCAGAGGCCACTTATGAAGGCAACGGATGTATTCAAGCTCCTCCACCAGGGAGTGTTCGGTGTGGGCCACATCCTGGGAGAAGGGGCGCGCCGGAGGCTCAAGGCGGAGGCCGCTTCCCTCAGCCTAGAAGACCACCCCGAAGAACCCCTCATGGAGGCGGTCTCCTGGGACGGCTCGATGGTGCGGGTGAACCTCCGACCCTACCTGAGGCGGAACCTCCCCCTCGAGGGGCTCTTCGACGCGATGGAGAAGACGGCCGGATCTCTAGAACACCCTGAGGAATTTCTTGAAGCCTGGACTGTGTTTAAGGAGCTTGTCGTTTCAGGAGTTTTCGAGGTCGACCGAGAGGAGTTCCAGATCCTCGAAGACGAAGTACGTAACGATGAGACCCGCCCTCACCACCACTCGGAGGCTTATAGGAACGCGTATCACCCGGCCTATAGAGTTGTGAGGCGAGGGGCCCTAGAGAAAGGCCTCGACCACGAGAGCATATCATAAGTCAGTATGGTCAGGACACGCCACCTTCAATAATCATCACCTTTTAGTAACACTCTTGAGGATTTCATATTGAGGCAGATGCGCGTCTCGGAGGTAATGGTGAAAGAGCCAACCGTTGTGAGGCTTGATACGAGCGTGAAAAAGGTGGCCGAGCTCATGCGGGAGAGGTCGATCGGCTCGGTCATCATCGTGGAGGGGGAGAGACCTGTTGGCATTATCACAGAGAGGGACCTGGTGCATCGGGTCCTCGCCCTGGGCAGAGATCCAGCTTCCCTCAGGGCCAAGGATGTGTGCAGCATGCCTGTGGTGGCTTTCTCGGAGATGGGTTATGTCGAGGACGCCTGTGACACCATGAAGGAGTACGGTGTGAGGAGGCTTGTGGTGGTGGACGGGAGGGACAGGGTGGCGGGCATCCTCACCACGGACGACCTCGTCTACAACCTGAGGAGCATGTCCGAGGAGCTGGCCGTGAAATTCCTCATCGCTAGGAGGAGATCCTGAGGGCCCGGGGATTTTGTACCTTAAGTCACTTCTATCATTGAGCTTTCTGAGCGCCAAAGGCTCCATCTCGGGTTGAAACGCAATAAATAGAACCAGAGACATTGTCCGATGATAAGCGAGATGTCAGAAGTCAAACGCGTAGCCACCAATTGGATCGAGGAGAACAAAGAGAGGCTCATCGAGATCAGCGACGCCATCTGGGATTACGCCGAACTTGGATTCGTCGAGTTCAAGTCGTCGAAGCTCCTAGCGGATGAACTCGAGAAGCACGGCTTCAGGGTGGAGAGGAGGGTCGCAGGCATTCCGACGGCCTTCGTCGCGACCTGGGGGAAAGGGAGGCCTGTAATCGGCATCATGGGGGAATACGACGCCCTACCAGGGGTCTCCCAGAAGCCCATGCCCCACAAGGAGCCCCTGATGGAGGGGGCGCCGGGCCACGGATGCGGACACAACATCCACGGCACAACGGGGATGGCCGGGGCCATCGCGGTCAAGGCGGCGATGGAGGCCGAAGGGATCAGGGGGACGATCAAGTTCTTCGGATGCCCCGCCGAGGAGATGCTGAGAGGGAAGGTCTGGATGGTCCGAGAGGGGATCTTCGACGGCGTCGAGGCCTGCCTGAGCCACCACACGAGCTCCATGAACGCGACGGGGCTGGGGAGCAACAACGCAAACAACTCGGTGAAGTTCCATTTCCACGGGAAGACAGCCCACGCCGCGGGCTCCCCGGAGCAGGGGCGGAGCGCCCTGGACGCCGTGGAGCTGATGAACATCGGGGTTAACTACCTCAGGGAGCACATAATCGAGAAGGCACGCATCCACTACGTCATCGAGGAGGGGGGAGGCCAGCCCAACGTAGTTCCCGATTACGCCAGGGTCTGGTACCTGATCAGGGCCCCCGAGAGGGATCAGGTGGACCAGATCTACGAACGGGTGCTCAAGATCGCTGAGGGAGCGGCCCTCATGACAGGCACCACCCACAGAGTAGAGTTCGCCAAGGCCATCTACAACCTCATCCCCAACAGGGCCCTGAGCGAGGTCGTCACCGCCAACATGAGGGGAATCGGAGCTCCAGAGTACACAGAGGAGGAGCTGGAATTCGCACGGAAGATCGGGGAGTCGGTGCCAAAGCAGGCGAAAATCGACTCCATGAAGAAGCGTAAGGTACCAAACTGGGAGAGGTACGTCGATGTGGACCTCGTCACCGACATCCTCGACCCCTGGAACGAGGGAGAGGTCAGCGCTGGCTCGACGGACGTTTCAGACGTGAGCTGGAACACCCCGACCATGGAGTTCGGCACCACCGCCACCGTCCTCGGCACCCCAGGCCACTCCTGGACAACAGTGGCCACCTGCGGCATGAGCATAGGCCACAAGAGTCTGATCTTCGCCGCGAAGACCATGGCGGGGGCCGCCCTGGACCTGATGACCAAGCCCGAGCTGCTCAAGAAGGCCCGGGACGAACACAAGGAGAGGCTAGCCGGCAAGGCCTACAAGTCGCCCCTGCCACCGGAGGCGAAGCCGCCCCTGAATCAGTGGGCTAAGAAGAGCTGATTATCTTCCTTTTTTATTCTCTCAGGGGATTCTCAACAGGTCGTGCTTATGGGAAAAAAGGTTAGAGCTCGTAGGTGTCCCCGGGCCTGAGGATGACGACCTGGACGTCGGAGACGGCCTCCACATTCTTCCTGAACTCCCCGGGATCGGTGTCCCAGATGTGCATCGGGATTGCCTTCCTCGGGCGTATGGTGACCGTCGCCTCCGCCGCGTCCTCGTTGTCCATGGTATATGTCCCCCCGCTGGGGATGAGGAGGAGATCGACGCCCTCCATATCCCTCATCTCCGGGATGAATCCCGAGTCCCCCACATGGTAAACGGTCTTCCCCTCCACCCTAACCAGGTAACCCACGCCCAGCCCCTTCGGATGGAAGGGCACCCCCGGGGACCTGAAACGCTTCACATTGTAGGCCTCGACAGCCTCGACCTCGACCTCACCGAAGGAAGCCTTCTCCCCTGGCTTCAGGCTCTTCACCGGGCTCCCGATCTTCGTTGCGCAGTCCTTCGGAGCCACCACAACGGTGTCAGCCCCTCTCACAGCGTTGACCTTGGAGGGCTCGCAGTGGTCCGTGTGGGAGTGGGTGGACAGGACGAGGTCGGCCTTCTCGTCGTATTCCCCCTGGTAGGGGTCGATGTAGATAGTCATGTTCTCAGTCTTGATCTTCCAGCTGGCGTGTCCCAGCCATTTAAGCCTCATAACTTCACCGCGAAATAAGGAGCATAAACCGCTTATCTGTCTTCCTTAAACCCCCTTGGGTTAATTTGGTACCAGGGATGCGCGCGCAGCCAGGAAGACACGGGTCGCCGCCCGAGTCGCTCAGAAGGTTGAGTTAGAGGTCCCTGACGTCGACCTAGAGGAACTCCTCAGCCGCACAAGCCGAGCAATTATGGAAAACTTCCTGGAGTCAGAGACGCTCAGATTACGGGAGGAGGTTGAAGGTTCTGATGAGTACCTCGAAGAAGAGGTTAATCCCCCAGCCTACCCCGAGGCCTTCGAGGCGCGGCCCAGCCAGGAGACCGGGCCTCCCGACGCGCGCGCTGTGGAGGACGAATCATCCCTGAGTTCAGGCGCCCTGGGTGGGCCAGCTGCGCCCGGTGTGGGGAGCCCATAATGCCATGAGTACTCATGGCCGTACTACATCTCGCGCGCGCGAAAAAGTGCTTAGAGTCGAAGGTTGAGATCCCTCTCATACGGCATGGAAATAGGCAAAGAATTGAGACGTTGATTAATGAAGAAGCATTGCTATTGGCTAAGTTCTTGTTAGATGAAATAAAAACATGGATTCCAAGAATTGCGCGCGCATGGGAGTGGTATGAAATTCGAGTATAATTACGTTGGTTTTGTTCTGGCGTGAGCGTCGCGTATCGTCTTGGTTGGTGGAGCCGTCAGTAGGGTGTTCTTGAGGGAGGGGTCGTCGAGTCTTGATGCCGTCGCCTCTATGAGGGCCAACGCCTCTGCGTGGTGTTCGCTGGCCTTCTTTGTGTCTCCGTGTTTTTCGAGCAGGAGGCCGAGGCTGTGGTGGATCTGCCATAGCAAGTGTGGGGTGCCCATCTGTTGAGTCAGATCCAGGGCTCTCTCCATCGACTCGATTG
>CP070640.1:542270-556384 GCA_020354065.1 Candidatus Bathyarchaeota archaeon | reverse complement strand
GCACGGGGACATCGAGGTCCTCGCCATGGACATGAAGGTGGAGTTCCACTACGTCTTCAAGATGCTCAACTGCCCGGTTCTCCCCCTCAACTTCGCCCCCTACGCAGAGCACCTACTCAAGGTTCTCCAGGAGCTCCAAGCCGGGGCGGAGACCATCAGAGAGGAGTTCAGCCTCAACTCCCTGCTCCGGAGAGCCGAGGAGTTCAGGGACATAGCCAGGGAGCTGGAGGACAAGGTCAGGTCCATCCCCAAGAAAGGGAGGGCCTCGGACTCCCTCAGGGAGGAGCTCAACCACTGCCTTCTCTGGGTCTCCAGGCACATCAACCCCGTCGTCCACAGCGACGCCGGGCCGACGGAGCAGCTCTCAATGGAGACCTTCGGAGCCACCCCCTTCCCAAGGATAAACGAGATCAAGAGGCTTGCAGAGATCGGCGACCCTGGGAAGCCGGAGTTCCAGTTCCTCAAGACGAAGCTCCTCCGCCAGAGGAACGCTGTGGAGGACGGCTTCTACCAGGCCAACGAGCTGATCCGGAAGACCCTGGAGAGGCTCAGGCTCCTCACCCTCTGATCTTAGCCACCCCGAGCCGGCACCCATGCCTTCAACAGGTGAATAATAGAATGATTGAGACCTTCCGCGTGGGGCTCCTCCTCACGGAGAGGTGCAACGCCTCCTGCGCCCACTGCTGGCTGACACCGGAGCATAGAACTGACATGGGGGAGGATGAGGCCAGGGGCTTCATCGACCAGGCCTCCGAGATCCCGACCGTGGAGTGGGTCAGCTTCACCGGTGGGGAGCCCTTCCTCCTCCCAGATCTCCTGGAGAGGCTGGTGGGATACGCTTCGGAGAAGAGGCTCAGAACCGAGTGCGTGACCAACTGCCACTGGGCAGACACACCAGAAATAGCTGAAGGTCAGCTCGAAAGGCTCGTGGAGGCGGGGTTGGACGCCGTCAACATCAGCGCCGACGACTTCCACCAGCGCCACATCCCCTTCGAGAGCGTCGGGAACGCCTTCGAGGCCGCGAGGCGCCTCGGGCTCAAGACCGTCATCCAATGCGCCTCATCCAAGAGGGGAACCCTGAGGATCGGTGAGATAGTCGAGCGCCTAGGCGGCGACAGAATCCACATCCTTGGATCCCCTCCACCCCCTGGAGAGGTCTCAGCCCTGGCGGTTGAGACCGGGTTCATACCTGTGGGGCGTGCCGCGAACCTGCCCGTCGAGGACTGGGTGATCGGAGAGAGCCCCATGGAAGGCCCCTGCCGGCTCGTCCTCTGGGACATCGGGGTATCTCCCTCGGGCTGGGTGCTGCCATGCTGCTCCGCAGCCAGTACAATCGCAGAGATGCGCCTGGGAGACGCGAGGAACGAGAAGATTGCCAAGATCGTTGAAGAAGCCGGAGGGAGGCCCCTCTTCAGGGCTCTCGCAGGTGAGGGCCCCTCGGGGCTAGCAGAGCGCCTGGGCCTTCGCAGCGAGACCGGATACGTGAGCAGGTGCCACTTGTGCTACGAGGTGCTGACGCACCCGGACCTCAACGAAGCCCTGCTCAGTTTTTGAGGGGGGGTCTCAGGCGAGGGTACGAAGGAAGCCCACCTGCCCGAGGAAGGTGCCGTCGAGGAGGTAGACATCGAAGTCGTCCACCTCGACCGCCCCAGTCCTGAACAGGGGGCCGAGGAGGCTCTTCGGCGTCTCCGCGTTAACTGGGAGCCCCCCCATGAGGTCGTTGAAGGTGGGCATGATCACCATCTGAGGGGCCTTAGTCTCCTCGCCGAACTCCCGCTCGAAGGCCTCCAAGACCTCTCCCTCTGGCTTGACTCTCGCCTTCTCCAGTAAAGCCCCGGCCAGCCTCTCCACATTGGGCCTGCCCCTGACCCAAGCCCGCCGTGTGATCCTCACACCCAGCGGCGTGTTCAGCTGCACGGCCGGATGGTTGTGCCCCATCACGATCAGATCTGCTGCCAGCAGGCGGGGGTAGGGCCAAGCGTGGCCGTGGAGGGCGGCGACCCTGAACCCCTCACCGAGAAGGAGGCCCCGGGAAGGGTGGATCTCGACCTCCTCTGGGGCCAGGTTCTGGATGTTGGCGTCGTGGTTGCCCCTGACCACGTCCACCCGCCCCACCTCCTCAAGCAGGGCCTTGAAGAACTGGGGTATCTCCCTCTTCTCCTGGAAGGAGGTGATGGGGACGCCGTGCTTGATATCCCCTAGGAGGAGCACCCTGTCCGGGCGCTGCTCCCTAACCAGGGCGAGGAGCTCCTCCATGAACCTCTCGGTCTGGTAGGGTATGTTGATCCCCATCTTTGCCAGCTCGTACTCTATACCCAGGTGGAAGTCGGCGGCGAGGAGCAGCCTCTCATCCCCCTCCACGAGCATCGCCGGCCAGGGAGTCAGAAGCCTGATCATTAGCCTCTCAGCGGATCATCTGCTCACGGTCCATTTAAACCCGACACAAGACCTTCAGGACTCCCCGAAACCCGTAAAACCAGGGAGCCCCTGTTTAGCTCCGGGTGAAGCCGTGATAACCGAGGAGCGGAAGATACTCGAGGGCATCTGCGACGAGCTCCGCTCCTCCCGGGAGCTCACGAGGACCCAGTGGGAGAGGCTCAGGACTGCCCTGGGGGAGAGGTTTGACAAGGCCTGGCAGCTGATGGAGCAGGGGAGGGTGAAGAGATACGTCTTCGAGCCCTCTGGCCGGGTCGTCTGGATAGCCGTGGGAAAGAACAGCGAGTACCTTGTGCTCCCCGAGTCCGGCTACTGTGACTGCAACGACTTCTACTTCAGAGTAGTGGACGGGGAGGCGGGGCTCTGCTACCACCTCATGGGCCAGAGGCTGGCTGAGGCCCTTGAGGCCTACGACCTGGTGAGGGAGGGAGACGAGTTCTACGAGCAACTCATGACCGAGTGGCGCCGCCTCTCCGCAGAGCAGGCTGAGGAGTGAAGCCACGGGTTATAGCTTATATACCTGCCCGGGGGTCTTCTCTTCCGGGATGACCGCAAACAGCTTCTTCAACCTCCTCCAGCAGATGGCGATACTCCTCGCGATCATAACCCTCGGCCTCGGCCTCCTCCACCTCTTCACAGGCGAGGAAGAGGAGTAGCATAGCTGTTTTTATCAGGCTAATGGAAGCATATTCTAGGGGTCGTCATGTCGGCGGTTGAGGACATCATCAAGCGCATCCTGGCGCTCAGGCCAAATCTCACAAGGCAGGCGGTGGAGAGGCTCATAGACGAGGAGAGGGCGAAGGCCGCGGGGCTTCTCACAGAGGAGGCCGCCGCCCACCTCGTGGCCTCCAACCTCGGGCTGGACGGAGCCGGTGAGCGGATCGAGGCCATGCTCAGGATCGGAGATCTCACCTCGGGGCTCAGCGATGTCTCCCTGACCGGGAGGGTGATCCACGTCTTCCCAGCCAGGACCTTCGAACGCAGGGACGGGAGGGAGGGGAAGGTCCTCAGGATGCTCCTCGGGGACTCCAGCGGCTCCGTGGCTGTGGTTTTCTGGGACGAGAAAGCCGACCAGGTCTCCGCCAGCAAGATAACCCCGGGGAAGATCGTCCGTATCCTCCACGGATACACCCGGGAGAGGAGGGGGGAAGTGGAGATCAACGTGGGCGGCAGAGGGCAGATCTACCTGGAGCCCATGGACGCCGTTGAAGGGGACTTCCCCGGCGTCGAGAGCTTCTTCAAGCCCCCGTCGGAGATCTACCAGCCCGGCACCGTCAACCTCGTTGGCGTGGTAGTGGACAAGTTCCCTGTCTCCACCTTCAACAGGCAGGACGGCTCGGAGGGGAGGGTCTCCAGGATCGTCTTGGAGGAAGGGGGAGGGCGTATCAACCTCGTTCTCTGGGACGACAGGGTGGACGATATGGCTGACGTCGAGCCTGGGACCAGGATTAGGGTGGTCGGGGGGAACGCCCGGGAGAGGAACGACCGGAGCCTGGAGGTGCACACCTTCTGGGGGACCGTCATCGAAGTCCTTGAGGTGGGTGTGCGCCCCGTGGAGCCTGTCTCCCACTGGACGAAGCTGGCTAACCTCAGGGACGGGATGAGGAGCGTAAACGTCGCCGCCCGCGTCACGGATTTTGGGAGCGAGAGGCAGTTCACCCGGAGGAATGGGAGCACGGGCAGGGTCGCCTCCGTCCTCCTCGAGGACGAGACGGGGACCGTCAGGCTGAGCCTCTGGGATGGCGACGTGGACCTGATCAAGGACCTGGAGGAGGGAACGGTGGTCGCCGTAGAGAACGGCTACACCAGGATGGGCATGGGGGCGGTCGGGCTAAACGTGGGCCAGAGCGGGAGGATACAGCTGAACCCCGAGGGCGTTGAGGTCCAAGCTCCCCGCATCGAGGACAAACTGGTGGGCTTACAGGACCTCAGGGAGGGCCAGTCCAACATCGCCGTACGGGGCACAGTCCTGGATGCCCCCGGGGTGCGGGAGGTCGAGACAGCCCGGGGCCCCACCCTGGTGGCGTCTTTCCGGATCGACGACAACACGGGGGAGGCCAGGGTCTCCGTCTGGCGGGACCTGGTGAAGCAGGTGGAGGGCCTCACGCCCGGGGCTAGGATCTTGATCGAGAACTGCCATGTGAGGGAGCCCTTCGATGGGCTGATGCAGATTTCCTCAGGGATGTTCACCAAAATAGTCGTGGAGAAAGAATAGGGAAGAGAAGGGATCAGGCCTTCTTCTCGACCTCTGTGAGGACTCCCTCGAAGATCTCTAGTGCGTTGTCTATCAGGTCTTTGGTTATGATCAGCGGAGGCATCCACCGGATCACGGAGACCCCGCAGTTCACTAGGGCGGCCCCCTTCTTGAAGCAGCGCATCATGATCTCCTCGGTCTCCTTCTTTGCGGGCTCCTTGGAGTCCCTGTCCTTCACCAGCTCGACGCCTACCATGAGGCCGAGGCCCCTGATGTCGCCCATCATCGGGTGGTCGTCCATCATCTCCTTCAGCCTCTTCACTAGGTGAGCCCCCTGCTTTTTCGCGTTGTCGAGGAGCCTCTCCTCCTTGATGATGTTGATAACCTCGATGGCGGCTGTCGCGGCCACCGGGTTCCCTCCGAAGGTGCTCGCGTGGCTTCCCGGGGTCCAGTCCATCAGGTCGGCTCTGGACGCGGTGACTCCGAGGGGGAGCCCGGCCGCGATGCCTTTTGCCATGCAGACGATATCTGGAATGGCGTCAAAGTGCTCAATGCCGAACCATTTCCCGGTCCTACCAATGCCAGCCTGGATCTCGTCCATCCCCAGGAGGATGCCGTACTTATCGCAGAGCTTCTTCAGCTCCCTGAAGTAGCCCTTGGGCGGGACGATGTAGCCCCCCTCTCCTTGCATCGGCTCGGCGAGGATCATCGCCACCTCCTCCGGGGGAACGTACTTATGGAAGAGGTACTCGTCTATGTAGCTCACGCATCTGAGCCCACAGTCGGGGCAATCGAGGTTGAAGGGGCAGCGGTAGCAGTAAGGGTAGAAGATGTGCTCGACTCCGGGTACCAGGGGGGAGAAGTAGCGCCTCTGGGCCGGCTTGCTCGCGGTGAGGCTCACGGCTCCCATGGTCCTGCCGTGGAACGAGCCGATATACGCGAGGACGCCCTGCCTCTTCGAGTGCCACCGGGAGAGCTTCATGGCGGCCTCGACTGACTCGGCGCCGCTGTTCCCGTAGAAGAACTTCTTCTTGAAGTCACCCGGGACGAGGTCGTGGAGGATCTCCCCCAGGTTGACGTAGTTCTCGTAGTAGAAGTCGGTGTAGGAGTAGTGGAGGAACCTGTCAGCCTGCTCCTTGATGGCCTTGATCACCCTGGGGTGGCGGTGGCCCACGTTGAGGACCGCCAGGCCTGCGTTCAGGTCTATGAACTCGTTACCGTCCACGTCAGTGATTATGCAGCCCTCGCCGGATTTGATGACGAGAGGGTAGGCCCTGCCGAAAGAGGGGGAGATGACAGAGTGGTCCCTCTCAACGATCGCCCTCGCCTTGGGCCCAGGCGGTGTGACAACTATATTTGGGTATCCCATTTGATCCCACTTCCGATCAGAATCTGTTAGCTTTCCTTAAAAAACTGAGTTACGGCCTATGGGTGGGAGATCCTGATCTCGATGGTGGATACGCTCGCCTCCCTCCCATTGGGGACGTGGTGGACCTCGGTGCCGATCCCGATGCCCTCGACAACCAAGTCCTTCATGAAAACCCTCCGCAGCATCTCCACAACGTCGACGGCCTTGCTGATGTTGCGCCCCCGGGCCTTTATCCTGATCCGGGTCTTGCCTGCGTTGAAGAGGGTCATGCAGGCCACCACATAGTTCATTATCGGCTTCAAGCCGACAATGACGTGGTCTCTTAAGTCGTCGTTGAGCGTCTCATCCATCTCGGCCTATCCCACTGATGATCAAACCTCGTATTATAAGTCTTCATCCCCCCGAGGGCTCAGTGGAGGAAGGTTATGAGGACGCTCAGCAGGAGACAGGCGGCGGCCAACATAAGCCCGTTCCTCCTGAAGAGAGCGAACCCCGACTCTAGCACATGCCTGAGGGCTTCTAGGCCCCGCTCGCCGAGGACGATCAACCCCGGGATCACCGTCCTCGAGTGGGACGCGCCGCAGATCTGGAAGTCCCCCAGCGCCTTCTCGACCAATCCAGTAGCGTAGCCGATGATTTTTCTTTCCTCCATCGCCTCCCCGAAGGGAGAGTAACCCCTCTCCGTCGCTCCGATGGCGTTCACGAGGTGGATGTCGGATGTCATGACCTCGACCCCTTCGATCCCCAGCGTCTTCACGGCCCCGACGATCCTCTCCCTCAAACCGGAGAGCATGTTGTTACCGTCAACCACGATGTATGCCGATGTCCGACCGTTCTCAAGGCGCACAAGAAGGGCCGCAATCCCGTTGGGGCCCATCCCCTCGTCGATCCCCCATTCATCTGGGATGAGCCGAGCTGAAGAGACCCGATATACGGCCTTGTTGCTTTCCACCGCGAGGCTCAGGGCCTCGACGGCGGCCTGAACCACATCTTCCGCATCGTAGTCGTCCAACCCTCCGTCGAGGGAGATGCTGTTGTGGCTGTCCACGACTACGGCCTCCAATACCACACATGTAGCCTCTGCCATGATCCTTTCCGCCACCTCCTCGGGCAGATCGTCGTAGCTCTTCGGGGAAAGGGTCAGGGTGACGAGGGCGGTGTCCCCGAAGATCTGGCACGAGGCCTTTGCGCCTTCTCTCTCGGCCCAGACCATGGGCGAGGCCGTGCTCGAGCTTGAATCCATCCATAGATTTTCCAGGATCCTCTCTGCTACAATTTCGTTGTCGCTGCTCCTCGTGAGGTCTCTGCTGTGAGTGGAGACGCCGTGGGCGACGAGGACCTCGCAGCCGAGTTCCTGGCCGACTCTCTCTGAGAGCACCCGCGGGAGTTCGCTGCTCCCCACGTTCCTGAAGGGGCCAGGATGGATGTAGGGGACCAAGAGAGCCCCTAAGCATCTGCCGTTCTTGTTCCTGAATGCGAGAGTGTCGACCGGGAGCTCCGCTACCTCACCGAGTTGGGTGATCTCCTCCTCCAGGGGCCTGCTCAGCCCCTCAGTCCAAGCCGTCGCGAAGGTCTGGAACAGAGGGACGAGCTCAACTCCTGGGGGGCCTTCTCTCCACCTCCCCAAGGACCAGAGAAGCAGCTCCACCCCGCCGCTCGTTATAACTATGGTCAGGATCCCGAGGATGATCGACAGGGTTGAGGGGCTGAGGAGCACAGGTGCGGCGAAGAGGAACGCGACGGGTTGGAGGAACGCTGCAGCCAAGGTTCTCCACGAGGTTTCCGGGATGAAAACGCGAATACTGAGGTGTCGGAGGGCCGCTGTGACTGCCGCCGAGAGGAGTATGCCTCTCAGAATGTAGTCTGGACGCCCGGTTGCTGGACCGAGGGTCGCGGAGAGTAAGATCACGGGTGCGAAGACGATACTTGATACGAATGTGAGAATCGTGAACCTACGAGGGTTGAGCACCACCTCGCCTTTGAAAAGGGGCAGGATGACCTGGTCTGTCAACAGCAAGGGGAAGGCCAGGCCGATTATCCCGTAGAGGAGCCCCTCCGTAGGATCGTGGGCTCCGCTGATGGTGAAGGCGGCGAGGCTGGCTCCCACAGAGATGATGAAGGTGGCGACGACCATGGCTGCCCTGGAGGGGAATGTGAAGAGGTAGGAGTAGTAGTCCACTATCCTCTCCGATGAGTCAGCCCCGGTAGACATCCGCCCTTCGATCAAAAGGGCTCTCTAGTCTTTCAAACTTGTTATCTGCTGCGTGGAACCCGTCGGTGGACCTGGGAGGCTGTTCTACAAGATTAAGTGGGCCAGGACCACGCTCAGGATGAGGGCGATCGCTCCCGCCATGACGAGCTCCGGCCTTATCTTTATACCGTATGCTTCGTCCTGAAAGAACCTGATCAGGCCCGCGCTGGAGGCCGGCATCCCCGGGGTGCTCTCCTTTTTCTTCTTGCTCAAGGCGAGTCTCTAAATCTCACTGCACGGGCCGAGTGAAAAATGTTTGGTTGCGGGGTATGGTTATCCCGTGTCATTAACGGGCTGGGTTCAGCTCCTCATAAACTCAGTGAGGCTTATCTGCTTCTCCTCGGTCTCTTCCAGGAGCTCCTCATCCTTGAAGATCGAGGCTATCTCCTCTCTGACGAGGCCGAGACGGTCGGTGTAGTAGTCGTCGAGGCTGAACCGGTTCACCAGGTCTATGGCGGGGAGGATGTATTTCTCTATGCCACCCTTGTAGACGGTGAGGCTGAGCTTCCCGCCGCACCTGAGGCAGACTCCCTTGAGGGGTGGCCTCCTGTACTTCCTGTTACAGTCCATGCACCTGAACCTCTGTCTGGTGAAGGCCCTTAGGTTCCCTACGATGTCCTTCATGAAGTGGCTGGTGAGCACCCGGAGTGCGACGGCCTCCGCCTCCACCGCCCTCAGCTTCTCGGAGAGTTCCATCTGGCTCTCCAGCTTCTCAAGCATGGTCCTGAGGGTGTTGTAAGCCCCTGGGTGTGCGCCCATGTTGATGTCCGAGCACCCCTCGGTGTAGCCCATCTCCTGGAACTGGCCCTGGGTGCCGAGCCTCTTCCCGATGGTGTCGATCAGCGCCCCGTACTCTGAGGGGCTCGCCTCCCTTTCGCAGAGCTCGTAGAACTCGGGCTGGTAGATGGAGACCACGTCGACGTTGTGTGACTCCTTGTCCACCTCGCTTGGGTTGAGGGTGGGGATCACGTAGAGGGGGGCGTCCATGAGGCCGCCGCTCTGCTCAGGAAGGAACTCCCGGGAGAAGTTGAGGAGGGGATCTAATGCGAGCATGATGCCGTCCTCGTCGCCGTCGCAGTTCCTCCTCTTCGCCGCGTGCCACAACGGGTGGGCGTAGCAGACCCGGTTCTTCGTGTAACCGATCACCCTGCCGATGATGGTCGCGGATGTGTGGGGGGCCAGCCCCTGGATGAGGTGGCCGATCACCTGGCTCCTGTTTTTGATCTTGTAGTAGGGCTCGAGTCCGTAGAAGCCTGAGAGGAGGTCGTCGATGAACCTGGACGCCTTCACCAGATAATCGCCGCAGTCTTCCGGGATTATGATGTCCTGGACCTTGAGCTCAAGCATCTGGTCGTAGGAGTCCAGGGGGCGGGCGTTTCTGTCTTGGGTGTAGCCGAGCTCCCAGAGCTTCTCGATGCTGAGGCCAACTTCCTCTGGGGTGAAGTGGGTCAGGGGCACATCCGTGAGATCGTATCTCAGGGTTCCGTCCTTGAAGACGGAGAGGTCGTACCTCGCCCTGAGCAGCCCCTTCTCCAAGGGCTCCGGTGTCCGGTTCTTGTTCATGAGACCCTTTACGCACTTGAATCTCGACGGGAGAGGGCCTCCGATCTTCTTCCAGGCTTGATCGAAGAGAGCCCTGAGGTCCAGTTCGGCGTAATGAGAGCCTCTCGCCTCTATCTTGCAAACAGGACAGACCTCCCCATCGACGGGTCTCCTGCACCTCGGGCAGGCCTTCTGGATGACGGGCTCCTCCCCGCAGGCGTGACATCTGACCCCGAAGCTCAGGGCCCTGCATCTGGGGCAGTGCCTGTTGACGATCTGCACCGAGGTGGACCGCCCTCGCTCCGCCTTCAGTATGTTCCTCTGGGGCCCCCCTGCGTTCCCCACGGGGAAGAGACCGTGGACATAGGGGGACATCTTCCTCTCTTTGGCCTTCTCGGGCCGCCCCATCCTGGCCCCGACATAGACCGGGGCTTTATCCCTGATATCTGCCCCCGAGAGGCCTCGCACGATCTCCAGGGGGGTCCTCTCATCTATTCCCCTCTCCTGTTGGTCCAGAGCGAGCGAGAGCTCCAAGATTGGGGCCGCTTCGTCTAGGTTGATCTTTCCCTCCACCAGCTTGTGGGGCACAAGGAGTTTCTCGAGGGTTCTCTTTTCCGCATCGCCAATAGAGACGTTGTAGGGTCCGGTCTCCGGCCAAGAAGCGGCGAGAGCATCCCTCAGGAAAAGAAGCTCCTCCCGGCCCACTGAACCCCAGACGTAGGTGTACCTGGGATGTAGGGGCGTACCCACCCGGGTCAGAGATGCGGCCTCTTCAGGAGTTGGAGAAAGCTCCTTTTCGTCGGCTAATTCCCCGATCCTCTTTGATGAAAGACCGGACTTCTGGACAGCGGAGTCCAAGCCCTCCCTTTCCAAGACCTTCTTCAGATCGTGGTGCCACTGGTTCTCGTCGTACCCCGCCCCCAGAAGCTTCTTGTTGTTCTGGAGGAAGTCCCCAACGTTTATGAGGACATCCCCGAGGGCCAGGATCTCCTCTACGTTGCTGAGGACCCGCTGGGCCTCGGCCTCCGTCTCCACCCGTTGGACCGTGCCATCCTTCAACTTCACCACGGGGGGCTCGATGGAGTCCACGGGGGTGACTGCCGCGGATTTCCCGGGCAGCTCGATGCGGAGCTGGACGCCGGTGCAGAGGAACTTGTTGAGGATGATCATCGTGGCGGGGTGCACACCGACCGCGGCTAGGCCCGTGGTCCTCGCCCTGCCGTACCTGAGCCTGAAGCCTCCTATCCTGTTGGGGAAGGAGAAGACGGGGCGGCCGACGATGATCTCCTCCATGAAGCTGGCGGTGGCCTCCTCCGCCTCGTTCTTTCTGTTGCCGAGGTTGGCAAGCCAGTCCCATCCGTCGAGGTCGAGGTTCTCGCAGATGCCCAGGAGCTTCTGGGCCCTGCCGACGATTCCATCCACGACAACGATGAGGCCCCCACCTCTGAGCCGGTTCGTCTCTACGCCCGGCACATCTCTGAAGTTTGATACCTCGAAGGGGTCTGTGGACACCCCTGTGGCCTCCACGGTGATGTTCTTGAGGGCGATCTCCAAGTCCTCGTCCGTGACATGATACTGGAACCTTCTGACCTCCCTCTCGTAGAGGCGGACCTCCTCGATGAATCTCCCCACGGCCTCGTCGGTGGGCCGGTATCTATCCAGGCCGAGCCTCCGGCGTACGAAGTCCGCGACCACGAGGGTGAGGGCCTGGGCTGTGCCCCCGGCTGGCCTAATGGGGCCTGCGAAGTAGACGGCGAGGTACGGGCTCTTGTCTAGGTTCTGCTTGATCTTGATATCGGGGATGCCCTGGATGGGCGCGATGGTCACTCCCTCGGTCATGATCGCCAGGGCGGTCCTGATGGCCTGGTCGGCGGCGGCCTCCCTATCCATCTCCCCGAAGCGGCCCTCCACGATCTCCTCCGCGAGCCTGAAGGCCAACTCCCGGCGGTCAATTCCGCTGAGCTCCCGCATCCTCTCGCCGATGCCGGGGGGGCCGATAAGCTTCTCGATCCTCTCGGCGATGTCGCGTGTGATCTGGGGCTCGGGCTCCAGCGTCGGGTCCAGCCCCTTGCTCCGGGCGCGCTTTGCGACCTCGTAGAGCTCGTTGAGGCCTTCCTCTAGGGATCCAAAATACTCCCTGTACTCCTCGGACATCTGGAGCCTGTTCAAGTCTCCGTCCCCGCTATTCCGGGCTGTGGATCCTGCAGAGCATGATTGTGGGCCACTTCTCCATCTCTCTACCCGTGGAGGACGTGTAGGCCTCTGATGCTATGCCGCTCCTCTTGGCGACGCAGGCGCTGCACCTCTCGTGACGCATGTCCGAGGGGCCGTCACATTCTCCGCAGTTCAGAAGCAGGGTTTCCCCCAGTCTCCTCAGGGTGGTCCACGAGTACTCGTTCTCGTCGTAGACGGGCTCGAAGTCGGGCCAGATGTCGTAGAGCTTGGGCTTCATCATGGCTTTCTTGAGGGCATTGAAGAAGCTCTCGAATGATGTCAGGCTCTCACCTCCCGTCCTCTATATTGGATATGATATCGTTTATGCTTTCTCTAACCCCCTTAGTCTCCTCGACGAGATTCCCCGTGACGATAATGTCCGCCCCAGCCTCCACAGCCGCCCTCGCGGCAGCGCCTTCTCGGATGCCACCGCCTATGATGAGGGGAACTGTGAGCTGGCTCCTCACGAGCTTAATCATGTCAAGAGGGATGGGTGCCTTCGCGCCCGAGCCTGCCTCTAGGTAGACGAAGCGCATCCCAAGGGTTTGGGCTGCCAGGCTGTAGGCCATGGCGAGCTCGGGGCGGTCGTATGGAATTCCCCTGGCCTGACCGATGAATCCCACCGTCCCGCCGTCTCCGATGATGATGTATCCGAGGGGGAGCGTCTCAAGCCCGTAGCTCTTGATGGTGTACGCCGAGAGGGCCTGGGCGTCTATTACGTAATAGGTGTTCCTGGAGTTGAGGAGGGACATGAACCATATCGCGTCTGCGTGCCTGCTGACCCCGGCGACATCGTTGGGGAAGAGAATCACTGGCACCTCGACCCGGGATTTTATGTCTTTTACTGCCTCATCCAGATCGGATTTCGACGCCAGGGTTGAGCCCCCAACCATGATGGCGGAGGATCCGGCTGTGGCGGCCTCCTCTGCGATCACGGCGCAATCCGAGCCCCCAGTCTTCTGTGGGTCGATGAGGGTCATGTGGATCGCCCTCTTCTCCTTTATCTTGTCAAGTATGTATCTCTCAACTTTTCCAACCAATCTAGACTTCCTCCACAGTGCCCTCGCCATAGTAGCCGTCGACGAAACGACAGTAGGCATCCACCTCCTTCATGTTGGGCGAGGCCTTGAACGACGAGTTGAGGCCGCAGCTACTGCATATCACAACCGCCCGCTCCCTTGCCTTGTTCACCGTGGCCTTCACGGTGTTCTTGCCGCATCTGGGGCACAGGTACAGCTCGGGTAGTGTTTTTCTCACTATCTTCACTACCTGTTTTCTTCTGCGCCCCATGTTCAAACACCACTCCTTCGAGTTCGATCAACCATTGATGGAACTAAATCTTAAGATTAGTGGAATTCGCCTCTTGTGCTCGTTGACATCGACGCGCCTAAGGATCTTTTCCACGACAGGAAAGTCGATTCCAGTACGTTTCGCGATGTCTTCTGCGGTTAAACCCTTTCCTCTCCCGTATAGTATGAGGTCGATTTCGTCGTATGAGGCTCCGATCTCCCCCTCATCGGTCTGTCCGGGCCAGAGCCCGGCTGTCGGCGTCTTTTCCAGAATTCTATCCGGAATTTTCAGATACCTCGCGATCTGCCCTATCTGACACTTGTAGAGATCGCCGAGGGGCATGAGATCCACGGCCCCGTCACCATGTTTCGTGAAATATCCGGTCATCCACTCCGATTTGTTGGAGCTGCTGATAACCATGTAGTCCAGTGAGTTAGCGTAATGGTATGCGATTGTCATCCTGACCCTGGGTTTGAGGTTCCCCGAGGAGGTCTGGTCATCTTGATCATAAAGGGGGAGGATGTTTTTCATCACATCAATCACTGGTGTGATTTCTACGGTATCACATGTTACATCAAGCGCCTCCGCAAGCTGCATCACGTCCGTGATGTCACCCTCCGGCGTGATGTCACGCTCCGGCATGGTAACCGCCCTGACCTTCTCTGAGCCGAGAGCCTTCACCGTTAGGGCGAGGGCCACGGCGGAGTCGATCCCTCCGCTCACAGTCACAACGGCTCCTTTCAGTCCTGATTTTTTTATGTAAGAGGATATGAAATCCGTGATTTTTTCAACAATTTTTTGTGTGTCAACCTTGAGGG
>CP070640.1:523922-542170 GCA_020354065.1 Candidatus Bathyarchaeota archaeon | reverse complement strand
AGTGGGGCTGAGGACGCTACGGGACACGGTTGAGACGGCTGACCCAGCGGGGTGAAAGGGCGAATAGGGGTCCATCGACGACCTGCGGGAGGACCCGGGTAGCCCGTACAGCTGGATGCCGCCTAGAACAGAAGGTGGGTTACGGCCGGCAAACCGACAAAATGCTATAAATCGAGCTACTAAACATGGGCTTCAAAGGGTAGGTGTAGTTTCAAGATTTGATCGATTCCCGAGGGCTGTGGTACTCTTTTCATTTTATACGGTAATAGGGCTCTAGTGAGGACCCCTCGGATGTAATCAGAGTTCCAGGCACGCCTCAGCGGCCAGCCAGAAGACCTTTTCACGAACGGGGGCTCGTTCAACCCCTGGTCGAGCATCCCATTCTTCACCACTGACATCGTCGCCGCCACAGAGTATCTGCCCCAATACTACCTGTCGGAAACGTGCTACGGCGAAGAGGGCCGCCGCCTCCATCTCCACGGTAAGACAACCTTCTTCACGGCGTAGTCCGATTTTACTGGGTGTTTCGCGGTAGAAGGCGTCGTTAGTCCAAGTCTTACCTATAATGTAAGGGATTTTCTGCCTCTTCATTACTCGTTCGATCGCGGAGACTGCCTCTAGTGAAGCCTGAACCTCACGCGCGGGGGGCTGGTAGTGATACGATGTCCCCTCGTCGCGTATCGCCGAATGGGGTATGACGATGTGCCCCACGGCGATGTCACTTCTAAGGACACCTGCGCTACCACATGCTATGAATTTCCTGCATCCGAGGGCAATCACCTCCTCCAACAAGCCAGCGGCCAACGGCGCCCCTACGCCAGGGTGGAAAAAGGCGAGCCGGTCCCCCTCGAAATTTATTTCGTAGATCGGGTGCCGTCCTATCTCGGATCTTAATGTGGCCACCTGTTTTGCGCCCCTTTCTTTCACTGCATCGTCGATGACGTCCTGGTAGAAACAGATTACACAGCGCTCCGCGATGTCGATCGGATTCACGACTTTCCTCGGTTCTATGATTGCCTCCCGAGTTGAATCGTATTCTAGAATGGGGTACTCTCTTCGCTTCATATCGCCTAACCTATAATATGGACAGATATTAAAACTGGCGAGCATGCCGAAGGCGTAAGAAGACTCGGGATGGTATAAGCTGTGAAGGAAAAAATATGTTCATTTTTTTGAATGCCACTAAAACGGAAGATGGGTTCATACGCGACCCGGTGAAACTAGATATTCATTGCCGCCCCCAAGAACAAACCCAAGAGGATGCCTAGTCCCACCTTACCCATAGCTGCTCCGATGATGACCCCGACCACCAACCCCACTACCAGCCTCGAACCATGGAACTTCTGAGAGCCTCCGCCGCCGTTCTCGTCGAACAGCTTCCACTCCAGCCAGTCGATGAAGCCCATGATGTGCTGGGGAGACTTCCTCCGGATCTTATCCATCACGTAGATTATGACCAACGAGAAAGCCCAGATTATCGCCAGCACCCAGTGCCCCTCGGGCACTCTCCAGAGCAGATATGTTATTGCACCAGAGCCTACCAAGAATAAAGCCGTGAAAAAGTAGAACGCCCTGTCAAGATTTTTCTTGATGAATTTCCGTCGATTCGCCCTCGCCGCCGACACATAGCCCTCATATTCGACACTGAGATCCTCGGTCGTGAACCGCAACACGCCGAGAGCCTTCTTGCCCAGGGCTGTCAGACGGTACCTCCGCTCCTCACCCCTCTCGATGAAACCCGCCAGCTCCTTCAGGTGGTAGTTGAGGCGACCCGTCGAGAGGCCTGTGTCACCGAGGATGCCGCTGTATGAGACGCCCCCAGGGGCTGAGGCGAGTATCTTCAGTATCTTCCTCCTCTCCTTGTGGCCCAGGACCTGGAGGATGACCTCCTCGACCTCCGCGCTGAAGCCGTTATCTACGCCCATTTTCTTACTCAACCACACTATCCAGCCAGAAATAACCGTTGTTGAACCATCATTTTTGACAAATCCATTTGTCAACGCGTCGGGATCAACTCTTGCGGTAGTGATCGTGAACAATTTGATCCCTTGAGAGGGAAGGTCGACGATACGTGGGCTTGATCCACATACGGTCGATTACTGTCACGAGAAATGCGAGAATCAGCAGGATGGCGTTGGTGGCCTCTGTTTCCGGGATGAAGATCACGGACGTGTTGGCCGAGGCGTGCATGAGTCCCGCCGCCAGTATGCTCCCCTCGCTTCGATTATAGATCCAAGAAAGGATGACCCCAATTGCTCCGCCGATGATGAACTGATAAAACACGTAACCCATTGTCACAGCGCCCCGTTCGATGTACCAATACGGCAGATGCCACAGAATCCAGACGAAGCTCACAATCAGACTCGCCACGAGAGGGCTGTACCGGCTCTGAAGCTTACGGAACGCAAATCCTCGCCAGCCAGGTTCCTCTCCAACGCAGTTGCCGTAGACAAATTGATAGAGGAAGGTGGTCGCTACTAGAGCCCCGAAACCAATAGCGCTCCCCGTTTCCGCTGAGATCCAAATATCCCCCTGACCAGTCGCATTCGTGATGACAACTCCAAGAAAGGTAATAAACGGGAAAATCAAGATCGCTCCAAGATACCAGAGTTTATTGCCTTGGGGCTTCACCAACGAGGCGAGGTACTCCCTGACTCCCCGACTCCTCGAGAAAGCCGAGGATATGACAAAAGACGGGATGACTGCGGTAACGGTGCTGACCAGCAACAATGTCCGAGAGTACTCGTACTGTGCCTTCAGATTGGGATTCATCAGAAAGATGAGCGTAGTCGGAATCATAGCCAATAAAAACGAGATGGCCTGTGCTTTCCGGTCTCCAACAAGGGGTCTCTCGTCGATGGTCCTTGTTATAAGGATCCCTGAGAGTGCTGGAGAGAAGGGAGCCACCAATATTAGAGGTATCGCGATCAAGCCGATCTGGCCGCCCGAGGTAAAAGTGGGAACCAATGCCATCACCGTCCACGTAATAGCATATGTGAGGAGAAAGAACGTCAACACCTCATGACTTTTAATGAAGCTTCTTGCGGTGATGACCCATAAACTAGGTCTCTCCCGGCGACTCTCAGGGGCGATCACACTCCCTACCCCGTCGCCAAGGTCATTGTTCAAATCCATCTTCCCGTCTTCCCACGTTTCAGTAATAAATAACCATTTTTGAACCGCGAATTTTGACAAATTCATTTGTCAAAAAACACATCAAGCGATCTCTTACAACGCTCTCATTTCGAAGGATTCTCTCAATAAGATACGCCGTAAGATCTGTATGAAATCACATCTTGAACCTCCAGAGGGCTACACCGATGGTGATAATCACACCGAGGAAGGCAGCCACCCAGAGATTATTCAATTAACCTGCCACGTTACCATGCTGGAGAACATCCGCTATGACGAGAGCTACTGTAACCACAAATATCACGAATACAAAGATAAGAAACCCGCGCAGCGTGATATACATCACTGTTTAATCTGGAAATGTTTAGTTAAAGTCTATGGTTATCCGCTCATCAGAATGGCGCTCTCCTCCAAGTAACGAAACCTCATAAAATGTACTCATATTGAAATTTAATACGAGCCAAAAAACCCCGGAAAACACAGGCATGGATAACCAAATTATACACACCACAGAACACATGTCCCAACGATCGACTTGAGAAAAAACGTAACTCTCTTTAACCTGATCCCCACTCGCCATACTGGAATAGAAGCCTACAGACGTGATTCAATTGTCAGACCCCCTCACAGAGCTGAGAGAGGCGTGTCATCGGCTGCTCCAGGAGGCCGCAACCAAGGCCTACCCAGGGATAAAGCTGCCGCCCACCAAGCTCTCCCCTCCCCCCAACATAGAGATGGGGGAGCTCTCATCAACCGTCTCTTACCAGCTCGCGAGGAGGGTCAGCTCATCCCCGTTGGAGATAGCCGACAGGATCACAGCCGAGATCGACACGGACTCATCCGACCTGATCGAGTCGGTCGAGGCGGTGAAGGGCTACATCAACTTCAAGGCCGACAACGCAGGCTTCTCAAGGCTCGTGCTCGAAACCACGATCAGGGAGGACACGGAGTACGGCTTCCTCAAGACCCCCGAGCCAGAGAGGGTGATGGTGGAGCACACAAGCGCAAACCCCAACGGCCCCATCCACATCGGCAACGCCCGCAACTCCATCCTCGGAGCGAGCCTTGCCGAGATGCTCAAGCACCGGGGTCACGATGTCGTCGTCCACTTCCTCGTCAACGACATGGGCCGTCAGGTCGCCATGGCCACCTACGGCTGGAAGCTCCTCGGGAAGCCCGAGCCCGAAGGAAGGGCAGAGCTCTGGGTCGGAACCATCTATGCGAGCGTCAACGTAATCACCCAGCTCACTAGGCTCAGAAAACAACTCAAAAAAGCAGAAGCCAAGGGAAGGGTCAACGAGATCGCAGAGCTCAAAGACGAGATCGAGGAGTACGAGATCGCCGCGAAACAGCTCAGGGAGAGACATAAGAGCGTCTACGACACCCTCACCGAGAAACTATCCCACATCGAGGACCCGGAGAGCGGGATCGCAGCCCTCAACACCGCCTATGAGAACAACGACCCCGAGACAGTCGAAACCGTCCGCCAGCTCGTAGGCTACTGCCTAGAGGGCTTCGAGGCCAGCCTCGGCGAGATCGGCATCGCGTTCGACTCTTTCGACTACGAGAGCGATCTTGTCTGGAGGAAGGCCGCCGAGGAGGTCCTGGAGGACCTGAAAAAGACCCCCTACGTATTCGAGGACGACGGCGCCCTCATTCTGGACTGCGACCGCGTCGCCGTCGACATCGACCTCAAGAAACGCTGGGGTCTCAACCCCGACCACATGATCCCCCGCCTCGTCCTGGTGCGCAGCGACGGCACAACCCTGTACACCCTGAGGGACATGGCTTACTCCATCTGGAAATTCGGCCTCGTGGACGGGGTGATCAACGTCATAGGGTACGAGCAGACCCTAGCTCAGCTCCAGCTGAGGCTGGCCCTCGCAGCCCTGGGTAAGACCTGGATGGGGGACAAGCAAACCCACTACGCCTACGAGTTCGTAAAGCTTCCCGGCATCAAGATGAGCGGCCGTCTCGGAAGATACGTTACCATCCTCGAGGTAATCGACAGGGCGACCGAGCTGGCGTATCAGGAGGTCGACGAGCGGTCGCCCCACCTCTCCGATCAGGAGAAAGAGGAGATCGCCAAGATCGTCGGGTACGGCGCCGTGAAGTACACGATGCTCAGCATCGACCCCATGAAGACCGTGGTCTTCGACTGGAAGAGAGCCCTCGACTTCGAGACCAACAGCGCCCCCTACATCCAGTACAGCCACGCCAGGGCCTGCAACATCCTCAAGAAAGCTGAGGCGACACCTGAAGCCGATTTCGCGAGCCTCACAGACATCAGGGAGAGGAGACTCATCATGACACTGGCCGGCCTCCCCAAGACGTTCGAGGACGCAGCCACCGAGCTCAAGCCTGGAAACATCACGGCCTACGCCAACGACCTCGCCGACAAGTTCAACAGCTTCTACGCAGCCCTCCCAGTCCTGAAAGCGGAGACCCCAGGCCTCCTCGGAGCGAGGCTGAAACTCGTCGACGCAGCAAGGATAGTCCTCAGGAACGCCCTGTCCGTCCTGGGCATCGTCCCCCCGGAAAGGATGTAACGGCTGACACCTTTCACTCGATTTATATTCTGGTATACACCGAGGGATATTGGTGACATAACCGTGAACCTCATCAGGCTCAGGTTCTCCATGCTAGGCACCCTAGCAGTGATCATAGGCGTTTCAACACTCGGCCTCGGCGCCCTCCTCGCCGTGACCGGCCTCTTCAACATCTACAGCCTGGTCTTCTTGGTAGCGCTGTTCAACATCATACAGTGGCTCCTCGCCCCCTATCTCATCAACAGCATATACGGCGTCAGCCCTCTCGACCCCGACGAAGACCCCCATCTCCACAACGTCGTCAGGGAGCTCTCTGCCAGATCCGGCATCAAGCCGCCGAAGCTCATGATCTCCAAACTCCCCATCCCCAACGCCTTCGCTTACAGCTCCCCCCTCACCGGAAGCCACGTGGCCGTCACGAAAGGCCTCCTCTCCGACCTGGACGGCGAGGAGGTGGAAGCAGTCATCGGCCACGAACTCGGCCACCTCAAGCACAGGGATGTGCAGGTGATGATGTTCGTCTCATTCCTCCCCTCCCTCTTCTACCTCCTCGCCAGGTCAACCCTCTACACCCGATACTACGGCAGCAGGGATAGGGGTGGCGGGGGGGGCCTCGCACTGATCGGTAGCCTCTCCATGCTCATCTACTTCTTCCTCCTCCTCTTCAACCTGGGATTCAGCCGCCTCAGGGAGTACTACGCCGACCAGCACGGCGCATCCATCGTGGACGACGGCCCCAGGAAGCTCTCCGAGGGCCTGGCCAAGATCTCCACTGCAACCTGGAACAGTGTGAAGGGCCAGCAGCGCAGAATAGCGGTGAGCGGGTTCAAGGCCCTCTTCATATCCGACCCAGATAGGGCGGCCCGGGACGCCATGGAGATCCGACAGGCCCTGTACGGCGGCACCGACGACGAGCTGGTGCGGAGCCTCATGGATCGGAGGATCACGGGCCTGGACAGGTTCGCCGAGCTGTTCTCCACCCACCCCAACATCGTGAAGAGGCTCCACGCCCTCCGAGGATGAGCCGGAAGAACTATCTCACGAGCGCCATCATCGACTCGAGATCCCTTCTGAGCTCCAACTCAAGGGTCCGATTGTAGAGCACGGCAGCCGGGTGGTACAGGGGGAAAAGGAACGCCTGCCCCCAAGAAACACTGACCCTGAACTTTTCCCCGTGGACCTCCCCTATTCTCAAGCGCTCCAGACCAAATTTCCTTTGGAAATGACGAGTAGCCGAGTTGCCCATGGGTGCGATGACAGCAGGGGCTATCGCATCAAGCTGCTCATCAAGATGTTGTGAGCACGCATTAATCTCGTCCGACCTAGGCCTCCTGTTCTTGGGCGGCCTGCATTTCACCATGTTGGTTATGTAGACATCGCCTCTCCCAAGACCGACTTGGCCCAGGAGTCCGTCGAAGAGACGACCCGCCGAACCCACGAAGGGTCTACCTATCTCGTCCTCCTTTCTCCCCGGCGCCTCTCCGACGAACACCAAGGGGGATTCTATAGTTCCCTCTCCCAACACCGCTTTTCGCCTCCCGTGACATAGACCGCATCTGTTGCAGTTTTGTATCTGTTCCTCCAGAATCTTCATCTTCTCTCGGCGGGATTGGCCCAATATAGGTCGGAGAGATTTATCGCACGCATGCTATATAATTTGGGCCCTGGTCTAGTGATCATTTTTTCTGAGTAGAAATTGTGATGGCGTCGACTTAATTTACGCATGGATGCTCCTAATGAGCCGAAAAATGCGACCTTAAGAACTCATCATTTACGTTAAGCCAGAGCCTCTACCACCCGTTTGATCGTGTTAATGTGTTCTCGTTCGTGCTCCACAAAACGGCGCAGCACCTTTCGGAATGTCCATCGTTCCTCGGGATAGTGGGCATACTTGGCGCGGGTAAAGGTTCCTCGGACCCCTCGCGAGAACGCAGCTCTCAAGGCGTGGACGGCGCCTTGCCTTGTGACCGCTAACCGCTTCAAAACATCGTCCTCCTGAAGGCTGGAATCGAGCCGTTCGATGTAACCTTCGCACTCTTCTTGGATGGCTTCTCCAAGCCTTGAGATGTACCATTCCTCAGCGTTCGCAACATGGTTTAGAGTCTCGTTGATCGTCCATTTGTCATGGATGGGCCTGGCGTCCCTCGCCTCCTTCGGTAAAGGACAGACGACCCTGAGGAGTTCCTCACGGTTCCACTGTATCAGTTCGAGGAATATCTCGAGATCTTTTTTGCACACAGGTCTCTCATCCGTGTCAAAGAGGGCGACCGCGCCGCCGGCCTCTCCAAGTTCGGCGATGTCATGGATCTCCTGGGCCACAAGAAACATGGTGGTCTCCGTCGATGGACATCCCTTTTCCCTCAGGAAGGATAGGTGGCGGTCGATTTCTTTAGGGAGAGAGTTGAGGACTTCCTCGTGGGTCTCGCCGCGCGTGAAGCACCCCGGAAGCTCGGCGACATGGGCATACCACCATCTCTCTCCATGCTCCAGGTTCACAGACCATGGTTTAACATCAGACACTAGGACACCGCCCAGTGACCTAAAACGGGATAAGAGTTAAGCCTTCAGGAGGCCCCCCGATGTATAATACACTCGCGCGCGCAGGAGAGCGCGATAGCTGTCATTTATGGCATTTTTGACTCTTTCCTTAGTCTCTCCTACAGAGAAAAGCAGCCATTTCCAATATCCAAAAGTCTTACCATCCTCTTTGAAGTGGAAAGACCGAGCTATGAGATTCGTAACTTATTTATGATAATTTAAAAAGGAATTCTGCTTATCGTTCTCTGATAACCAATAACTATGAGTAGCTATTACCTATCCTGATGATGAATAGCCTTCTGACCGAGCATAAACTATACTAGGGATCATTAGGAAAAATATTAAAGGAAAAAGAGTTTACGTCACGTCAAATGCATTTCTGGATGTATAGTCATAGGCGGAAAAGTCATCAGAATCATTTTTAATTTTGAATGTGTAGACGTTATGGATGAAAAAATGTCTGAAATAAGCCAGCCACACATTATAGGTGGAGTTAACCTTTATTTAACCAATCTTTGTAATCGTCGTTGTCCCTACTGTTACGCTCTGGATTGGATCACGGCTGATGCGCAGTCAGCCCACCATATGTCGCTATCAAGCTTGGACAAGGTGATCGACTGGATGAATCAGTCCAGTTCCAGTTCGCGTGCGCGCGTGCGAATGCAATTCAGAAACGTTCAACTTTTGGGTGGAGAGCCGATGCTCCACCCAGACATACTAGGAGTTGTCAGAAAGCTGACTGAGAGAGGTATAGCGATCCGATGTATACTGACGAATGGGCTGGCGGATACGGAGTTATACGAGAAAGTGATGGCAATGACAGAAACATCCTTTCTGGTGAATGTGACCAACCCAAGCACATACACCGGGGAGGAGTGGGAGCTCCTGAACAGGAATTTAGAGCTTCTAATGTGGAAGGATGAGGACAGGCTTATATTGGATAGCTTGGACAGGCGAAGCTTTTTGCTCCAGCTTGCGATCACCTTTTATGAACCAAAACAGGAGTACAGATACATCATCGACTTGGCCAAAAAATACAACTGCATATATTTAAGATACTCATCAAGCAAGCCTTCAACCGACAAATCCAATAGATACAACGAATTTGAAAAATTGATCGAACTCAAACCTACCCTCTTAAGTTTCTTGAAGGATTGCGTGCAAGAAGGTATAAAGCCGACTTTAGAATGCGTCCTAATTCCATGCATCTTTACAACAAGGGAGTGGATATACCTAAACCACTTCTCTGAATACCCCAAGACGATATGTCAACCTAACTTAGAGGTGATGCCTGACCTCAGCGTCGAATGCTGCATGTCAACACGTGGAATACTTCGTGCCTACAAGGTCGGTAGTATGAACATCTCGGAGATGATGAGGCTCTTTTATAATAATGCAAGGAAATATAGAGATTATTCCTTGCCCCGTTGTAAAAACTGTGAAATCTTCAAGCGCAAGGAATGCCAAGGATATTGCTTGAGATTAAAAGCAGATCATGTTAAGAAGAGTTGGTGGTCCATTTTCTGAGAGCCGGCTGGATTATTTTTCAATGGGCTAGGAAGAGTGTGTGAGAGGATAATTCGCGCGCGGGGCGATTAAATAATTCGTTTTTATAGGGAAATGCGCGCGCGAGGATTAAGAGCCATCTCGCGCGCACGACCCGGTACCCTAGTCTCCCCGATAAGCTGAGGGTGTGGTTCGAGGCATGTCTAAAGGAGTTCAAGGAAAGTGTGTGAGAGTGAGGCGAATTATTTGTTATTTTATTTCTTCAATGGTTATCTTGATGTTCTTACCTTTTTTTTGTGAAAGAGTCCCCGTAATGATCGTGTCATTTGTGGTTCCTCCTTTTTCCATGGCATGTGTATGTAGAGAATTTCTTCGGCTTTAATGTCGTGTTCTTCTGGGGGATGTGACACGTCAATTTTCCCTACGAATTTTTCCAAATTCTCACCTCTAAATATAACATTCCACAAAAAATTAAAATTATGATGTGAGACGCGGGGCTCACGTAACTGAGATATTATCATAATACCTTACCATATTATTTCGATATTACAGCCCAGGTTCGAACATTTAATCCATATTCCTTAGAATTTTTGGGCGAACCTGTTAAGATCAGCCACTTATCGGGGTGGCAATTGAATGAACGATGAAGTGGACCTGAAGACCAAGACCGACGTGCTGGACCTTGTCATCAGCTTCTTAATGGAGCACGAGAAAAAGATGGATCTCATCGTGCAGAGGCTGGAGAGGATCTCCGAGAGACTCTCAAGGAGCAGGTATAGCACTACCAAATCCACCTCTCCCCTCTACCCTCCGAACAGTAAACCGGGAACTTTCACGCTCACCATCAACAACCCCGACAACTTCGAGAGGATAAAATCCATCAAGATCGACTGGAAGACCACCAAGAAGAAGCTCTTCCCCGAAGACGCCGAGATGGACGCGATACTAGAAGAGATCGAGTACGTCCTCCGAGACAACTAGCTCAACATTATCAACCATTTAGATATCAATGACCGCATTCCTTCTCTTACACCAAGTAGCGCTGTATTCTGGATGATGACCGAACAGGAAGAAACTGAGGAAGGCATTCCGATTGCCAGGGAGATTTTCTACGGGACGCGCGCGAGCGGGGATGGGTCCTCTTTGAACCGACTTCGTATCCGACATCTTCGCGGGGTTACCCATGAGCCCGACCCTACCCCACACAGGCTTCTCCAGCGCACCTCATCCCCTTGATGCTCCCCATGCGTGGATCATCAGAGGACTTTATCACATCGCATTCAGGCAGACTGGGACGCAGTGTTCACTGAGAACGAAGACGACCCACTCGACGCTCCTTCAAGAGGCACAGCACTGGCGGGTGGCTCCAAGTCATCGATCATGGTCTCTGAGCCTAAGCTTTGGAGCCTTTTTCTGAACATTTATATATAACGCTACAGAGTTGTGTAGGGATAAATTTGGGTAAGGGAATCCACGTCATAAAGGACCCCACGGTAGCAAAGCTCCTAGCAGACGAGAACCGCCGCCACATACTCCACTTCCTCAGGCACCACGAGATGTCCGCAACCGGCTTGGCGAAGGCGCTGAAGAAGAACCACTCCAGCATCGTCCACCACCTCAACCTCCTCAAGGGAGCGGGGCTCATAGAGGAGACCAAGACCGAGCAGGTAAGGAACATAGTTCAGCCCTACTACAGGAGCGTGGCCGACAGGTTCCACGTCTCTTACAGCCTCAGCGAGGCCCTAACCGAGGACGAAAGCTTCACAGCCTGGCAGGAGGAGGTCCAGCAACGGATGCTTGATGGACTGGGCTCCTTCGGCTTCGAGTTCCCCGAGGAGAAGAGGGAAAAAGTCAAGGAGCTTCTAACCGAATACCACACGCTCCAGAGGAAGGCCTTCGAGGAGACCGTGCTGCGCCAAGGGAACCCCAAGGAGCTGGGGAGGCATGTCTACTACGGCTTGGTCCGGTTCCTCACCCGCCTCAAGCTCGCACAGGACTCTGAGTACAGAGAAGCCATGGAGGAGCTGGCCGCAATCTTGGAGTTCAAGGGAGTTGAGGATCGATGATGCGCCACCACCCCATGGAAATGGAGCGCACGAGCACGAGGAGCCGAAAGGAGACCCTGAGGCGGCTCATCGGCTACGTCACGGGCTACTGGCAGCTCAAGGCCGTGATGGTCTTGATAGTCATCACCACGATCCTCGACGTCCTCTCTCCAGCCATCGTGGGATCCATCATCGACATGGTGAAAGAGATGGCGACAGGCGGCGCCCCCCAGCCCGGAAGAGGTATAGAAGGAATCGCATATCGAATACTGTCGCCCTTCGCGTCTTGGTTCACGTCTGTCACGGGATCTAACCCGGAAATGGCCTCCCTCCTGATTTTCAGCCTCTCCCTCGTCGTGATAGCCCTGATCACGGGCATCTTCAACTTCGTACAAAGATACGCAACCACTATCGTCGGCCAGAGGGCCACATTCGAGATGAGGGACGACATGTACAACAGCCTCCTCGAGAAGAGCTTCAGCTTCTACGACAAGCAGAGGACCGGCCAGCTCATGGCCAGGGCCACGGGGGACATCAACATGCTTGGGAGATTCTACCAGTTCGGTTTCCGCATGCTGGTCTCCTCAGTGCTGCTCCTCATCCTGGTCCTGTACTCCCTAGTCTCTATCGACCTCACTCTGACCCTCGTCTCCGTCACCGTCCTCCCCTTCATCTTCCTCGCCACGAGGGAATATTCCAAGCGCGTCGGCCCCCTCTGGGCTGCTGTGAGGGAGCAGAACGGCGTCATAACATCCGTGCTGCATGAGAACCTTGCCGGGGTCCGGGTGGTGCGGGGCTTCAGTAGGGAGGAGTACGAGGAGGACAAGTTCGCAGTCGAGCTGCAGGAGTTCTTCGACATCAACATCAACATGGCCAGGATCAGGGCCTTCTTCATGCCTCTCGCCACCTTCATCTCCAGCATCGGCTTCGTCCTCATCATCTGGTACGGGGGCAACCAGGTCATAGCGGGCGCTCTCACCCTCGGGAGCATGGTGGCCTTCTACTTCTACCTGGCCAGGCTCATGGGCCCCATCAGGATGACCGGGTTCATCACCTCCATGATTGTCAGGGCTATAGCCGCCGCAGACAGGGTCTTCGACATCATCGACGCCGAGGTGGAGGTCCACGACAAGGAGGACGCCACCGAGATCCCCGAGATCGAGGGGCGCATCGCCTTCGAGGGCGTCTGGTTCAGCTACGACGGGAAGAACATGGTGCTCAAGGACATCGACCTCGACGTTAAGCCCGGGCAGACCGTCGCCATCCTCGGCGCCACCGGCTCCGGGAAGAGCAGCATCATCAACCTCATCCCCAGGTTCTACGACGTCTCAGATGGATCAATAAGACTGGACGGCACCGATCTGAGGGACCTCAAGGTCAAGTCCATCCGTAGCCACATCGGTATTGTCCGCCAGGACCCCTTCATCTTCAGCACCACCCTCAGGGAGAACATCGCTTACGGAGTCCAGAACGCCAACCTCGCAGACATCAGAGAAGCAGCAAAGAGGGCTAAGATCGACGAGTTCATCGAGAGCCTCCCCGAAGGATACGAGACTAAGGTGGGGGAGAGGGGCGTCACCCTCTCCGGGGGCCAGAAGCAGAGGGTCGCCATCGCCCGGGCCCTCCTGAAGAACCCCAAGATCCTGATCCTAGACGACTCGACGAGCAGCGTCGACACTCAGACAGAGTACGAGATCCAGCAGGCCCTCGACGAGCTCCTGGAGAACCGGACCACCTTCATCATCACCCAGCGCCTCTCCAGCATCAAGAAGGCTGACTACATCATCGTCCTCGAGGACGGAGAGATCGCCGAGGAGGGCAGCCATGAGGAGCTCATGGAGAGGGACGGCATCTACCGGAAGCTCTACGAAACCCAGATCACCGGGGAAACCGGAGAGAGGTGGGACTAAGATGGGCCATCACATGCGCAGGTTCGCCGCGGAAGACGATGACTACGAGAGGACCATACCAGACATGGTCCTGTTCCGAAGGATGCTAGGATACATCACCAGACACCGTAGAGAGACGTCCTTACTCTTGGTGGCGATCCTTGCCTCCACAGTCATCAACCTCCTCCCGCCCTACATGTTCAGCCTTGCTATAGACAGGTACATCACAAACCTAGACACCGCAGGCCTCGCCCTGATCGGCGCGGCGTTCATCGTGGTCTACGCACTGACTTTCGCCGCCCGGTTTGGCCAGCGCTACTTCATCAACTGGCTCGGGGCGAAGCTGGAGTTCGACATGAGGCTGGACATCTTCCGACACCTCCAGGAGCTCGGCCTCGGCTTCTACGCGAAGAGGGAGGTGGGTAGCATCGTCTCCAGGGCCACCAACGATGTTGAGAAGATCACTGAGCTGGTGACGAGCGGCGTCGCCAACGTCGTGGCAGACCTGATCACCCTCGTCGGGATCGTTGCCATCATGTTACTCATGAACGCGTGGCTCAGCGTCATCACATTCAGCATAATCCCCTTGATGGTCGCCTTCCTCTATATCTGGGGGCGCAGAGTCCGCACCGTCTACAGGGAGACCCGGAAGACCATCGCCAGCGTCTCAGCCAAGATGGAGGAGAGCGTGAGCGGAATGAAGGAGATCCAGAGCTTCAGCCGGGAGGGGCAGACCCGACGGGAGTTCCAGCAAGTGAACATCAGCAACATGCAGGCTAACGTCCAGGCCGGACAGGTGATGTCGGCCTTCTGGCCCGTCGTCGCCATCTTCACCGCCGTAGGCAACTGCCTCGTCCTCTGGTTCGGGGGGAACGCCGTGATGAGCGGCGCCCTCAGCGTCGGCGTCCTCTTCGGGTTCATGTCCTACCTCAACAGGTTCTTCTGGCCAATCCAGGACCTGAGCGGCTTCTGGAACAGCGTCCAGTCAGCCCTCGCCGCCGCCGAGCGGGTCTTCGGCATCATAGACACAGAGATCGAGATCAGGGACGCCACAGACGCCTTGGATCTGCCACTCATCGATGGAAGGATCGCATACGAGGGAATGAGTTTCAGCTACGAGCCAGAGCAGCTCGTCCTCAAAGGCATAAACCTTGAGATCGAGGCCAACGCCACCGTCGCCCTCGTCGGCCCCACCGGGGCAGGCAAGACCACCATGATCAACCTCCTCTACAGGTTCTACGACCCCCAGGAAGGGGTGATAACAGTGGACAGCCACAACCTCAGGAAGGTCAGCATCGAGTCCCTCAGGAGCCAGATGGCCATCGTCCTACAGGACACCTACCTCTTCTCAGGCACCATCATGGACAACATCAGATACGGGAGAATTGACGCCACAGACGAGGAGATCATCGAGGTGGCGAAGGTCGTGGGCGCCCACGAGTTCATCGAGAGGCTGCCCGAGGGATACGAAACAGACGTCAGAGAGCGGGGAGGCAGGCTCAGCCAGGGGCAGAGGCAGCTCGTCAGCTTTGCAAGGGCCCTCCTGGCCAACCCCAGGATCCTGATAATGGACGAGGCAACATCCAGCGTCGACGCCTACACGGAGCTCATCATCCAGCGGGCTCTGAAGAGGGTCCTCAAGGATCGGACCTCCATCATCATAGCCCACCGCCTCTCGACGGTGAGGAACGCAGATCTCATCGTCGTCCTCGACGAGGGCAGGATCGTTGAGAGGGGAACCCACGCCGAGCTTCTGGAGAAGGGCGGCCTGTACAAGATGCTCTACGAGATGCAGTTCAGATACGAGCCACCCCGTGAAGCGGTGGAGGAACCAGCAGTACTCGCTCCTCACCACAGACCGGCGGATGAAGACTCAAGTGGCTGACTCAGAACCTTGAGTCGGACCCTGGGAAAACGATATCAGCCTATGCGCCAATTATCCCTCTAGGCTTCCAATGTCTAGCATCTCGAAGCCGAGGCCGGCCTTCAAGATATGGCTCGAGACGGATGAAGGCTTCGTTTTCGGGCCCGGGGTCTACGGCCTGCTGAAGAAGGTGCAGGAGACGGGCACCCTCAAGGAGTCTGCGAAAGCCCTGGGGATGTCGTATCGCTTCGCCTGGGGGCTCCTGAGGAAGGCGGAGGAGAGGCTCGGCCAGCCCCTCGTCAAATCTCACAAGGGAGGTAGAGCTGGGGGAGGGGGAGTGGAGCTCACCCAGGTCGGGCACCAATTCATTGAGGACTTTTCCACGCTCGAGCTATTGGTGAGAGAGCTCTCAAGCGAAACAATAACGCCAGATAAAGTGCAAATGGTAAGCCGCGTAAAGGCAAACGTGGTGGGAGTTCATAAAGTCGGAGAAAGGACGGATCTCACCCTCTTGATTACCGAACCCTACAGGCTTGAGCTGAGCCTCCCAAACACAGCCCTCCAAGGCCTTGACATAAGTCCAGGGGACACATTGAACCTAGAGTTGACCTCAGTCATTCAGAAGATCGAGAAGCCCGATGGTTAGTACTTCCTGATGGGCCCCAAGCTGCGGCGTACAATATCCAAGTAAGGCGCATACCTCGCCTCCAGACCCCTGCCCTTCTCTGTCAACTGGTAGAGACACTTCTTGTTGGGGTCTTCTTCGAGGTTGTCCATTCTCGTGAGGTATCCCAGGTGGGTCAGCTCACTCAGGTGGTGGTAGACGTTCCTCACGTCGCTGTCCTTCAGGTAGATGTAGAAATAGTCCTTCAGAGACTGCCAGAGGGTGTAGCCGTAAGAGTCTTTCCCGTACTCACAGTTATGGCAAATGAGCGCCAGTATCTTCATTTTCGTGGCGCCTGTCGTCCCCTTGGGCTTGACCAACCTTCTCCTCGAAACCTTTATAAGACAGAGGAGTATATATAATTTACGAATGGGTAAAATATCCATAGTTATCAACTTTCTAGATAACAACAACCCGTAGACAAACGGGAAAATGGGGAAAAAAGGATGTTAAGAGCAAACACCACCAACTGCCCCAGGTGCGGGAGCCCCAACCTCATCATCGACCAAGAGGCAGGGGAAGAGGTCTGCAGCGAGTGTGGACTGGTCGTCGAAGAGGACATTATAGACACCGGTCCGGAGTGGAGGGCATTCACTAAAAGTGAGAAGGCCCTGAGGCCGAGGGTCGGCATGGCAAGATCCTACACCCTCTACGACATGGGACTCACCACCAGCTTCAACGGGAACAGAGACGCAAGAGGAAACCGCCTCGACTCCAACACCAGGAGCAAGATGAACAAGCTCAAGCGATACGATACTAGGTCAAAACTGGACGACACCTGGGGTCGGAACCTCAGCATCGCCATGGCCGAGCTGGACAGACTATCAGCCTTACTTCATATACCGAAGGCGGTGAAAGAACACGCAGCCCTCATCTACCGCCAGACGCTGAAGGAGGACCTCATCCGGGGGAGATCCATAGACGCGTTCGTAGCTGCCAGCTTGTATGCTGCCTGCAGGAAGAACAGGATCCCCAGGCCCCTCAAGGAGATCTCGAAAGCCAGCACCCGGGAGCATTCCGAGGTCTCCCGCTCCTACAGGCTCCTGCAGAAGGAGCTCAAGCTCAAGATGCCCATCGACGACCCCATGAAGTTTGTCTCAGGCATAGCCTCAAAGCTGAAGATCAAGCAGGACACCGAGCACCACGCCATCGAGATATTGAGGAAAGCAAGAGAGAGGTACGGTCTATCCGGAAAAGACCCAAGAGGCATAGCCGCAGCTGCCCTCTACATGGCTTGCATGGAGAACGACGACAAGAGGATCCAGAAGGACGTGGCAGCAGCAGCAGGCACGACCGAGGTCACCCTCAGAAACAGGCTCAAGGGGCTGGAGTCGGTGTTGCAGGAGCCTGGACCAATGGTGGATGAGACTATAATATCCGCCCAGACACAGTGAACTCTGATTGACCGGAAGCTCCCCCTCTAATTAGAGCAACTAAGAAACAGATGAACTATTTTTCTCTATAAGATTCTTCAACGATTTCACATACTGATTGTACTCGCTCTGCCGACAACTGCTGCAGAGATACCTCGTCTTTCTCATCCCAGCCCGGATTCGACGCTCGTTGATCCTTATCTCCTCTGGCTTCAGAACACTACCGCACACGGCACAGGTCTTCTCGGACATATCTGCTTTAATCTCATACCGTTAGAGAAAACTGTTTGGGTTTAAGCGGAGTATTATAATTCCGCCGGGCGAATAGACGTGTGATTGGATCATGAACGAGATCAAGGGCATGCTCGAGGACTTCAAACAGGCCAGAGTTGTCTACCTTACAACTTTCAGAGATGGGGAGGAGAGGAGCAGGCAGATGACCAACTTGAACGAGGATCCCTACGAGATGATGTGGTTTACCACCTACCGGGACACCCGCAAGGTCGAGGACATACAGAGGAATCCAAGGGTGCTGCTCACCTTCCCGAGCTCCAAAGAAGGAGAGTTCTACGAGATAGAGGGGCTGGCGGAGTTCGAGTCGGAGGAGGTGACCGCCGAAAAGTGGCAGTGGTGGTACCTCTACTGGCACCCCGGCCAGAAGAGACGCTTCTGGTTCCCTGGAGGAGAG
>CP070640.1:482012-523822 GCA_020354065.1 Candidatus Bathyarchaeota archaeon | reverse complement strand
TGTCACCGACAATTTCCTGGCCTTGGAAGGGACCATGCGAGGCATCCACAACGGCCTCATCATCAACGCTGTCTTGAGGTTCTTTACAGGCCTCCTCTTCATCTTAATACACGAGACCTACTCCGAGAAGGAGTGAGTCTTCTTTAGAAGAGCTTGGGGTACTAACAATTTGTGAGTATTCCATGTATCTTAACTTTAAAAGGGGGGGCTCAGATTCTCGTCTCAGTGGTAGAATTGCCAGAAGAGGTTAGGGTCACCAGAGAGACCGTGAGGGAGATAGGTGAGGTCGAGGGTAACCTGGTGGTTCAAGATGGGACGGTCAGGGCCATGGAACCCGGAGGAGTAGTCAAGGTTGCGGGCGTCACCGATTGCAGAGACGACTGCCAGTTCCTGGCGAGCCTCGTGACCTCCGAGCTTAGGGGACGAGGCGGAGACATCGAGATCGAGGGCGACCTCACGGTGGAGAAATCCATCAGGGTGAGGAGAGGCGAGCTGGATGTAAGCGGGAACCTCAGAGCAAAGAAGATAGAGGTGGACAGGCGGTTGGGCGTCGGCGGAGAGTTCGAGACCGAGGACGTCAGAGTGGGCGGCTCACTGAGGGTCAGGGGGGACGCGAAGGCCTCCCGCCTCGATGTGGGGGGTTCGTTCAAAGCCAGTTCCGACGCCGAGGTCGAAGAGATCGACGTGGGCGGCTCCGTGAGGGTTGAAGGCTCGACGAAAAGCGGAACCATAAACGTCGGCGGCAGCTTCCAGGGAGAAGGCCAGGTCGAGGCTGAAATCATCGATGTGGGCGGCTCCGTCAAGATAGAGTCGGAGGCCACGGTGCGGGAGATTGACGTGGGAGGAACCGTCAAGATGTCCGGAGGAACCGCCAGAGACGTAAAAGTCGGCGGCAGCTTCAGGTCTTCGGATCCCCTGGTCTTTGAAAGGATCAGGGTGGGCGGGACAGTCAAGATATCAGGAGGAAAGGGAGGGGATATAGACGTCGGAGGGACACTTAGAAGCGAGGGGGACCTTACCTTCGAGACCATTGATGTTGGCGGCACTGTCAAGATAGAGGGGAGCGCCAACGGTCGGAACATCGAGGTAGGTGGCTCTGTGAACGTGTCTGACGATCTTGAGCTATCAGAGGAGCTGAGGGTCGGTGGGAAGGCATCGGCTGGTGGGAAACTTAAAGCCAGGGCCGTTCTGGTCGGAGGGAAAGTTGAGGCGGAGAGGGTCGAGGCCGTCGAGGAGATCAGGACGAATACATTGAGGACGAGGTCCGGGGCAAAGGCGGAGTACATCGAGATCGGGAGGAGGGGGGAGGTGGAAGGCACCCTCATAGGCCGGAAGGTCCTGATAAGGGAGCGGGCGCGGGTGGAGGATGTCTATGCTGATATGGTTACCCTAAGGAAGGGCTGCAGAGCCGGAAACATATACGCCAACAGCATAACTGTGGAGCACGACTGCCGGGTGAGCGGCGAGGTGAAGTACACAGAGTCGCTGCAGGCCGACCGAGATGTCCGCTTCTACTCACAGCCTGAAAAGACTGAAAAGCTACCGGAACCACCTTTCTAAATGTTCCAAGGGGCTCCCATTGAAGAGGCGAACGCGCTACGATATCTACATGGACACTCTTGAGACGATACGCCGGAAGGGAGTCAGCCCCATCACCCGGATATCATATGGAGCCAACCTTCCCGTGGACAGGGCCAAAGATGTGGTCGGTTTCCTATCAAGCCGGGGTCTCGTGAAGGAGGAGGAGTACGGCAACACGAGGGGGTTCAGGATCACCGCCCGAGGCGGCGAGTTCCTCCAGGCCCTCCAGACGGTGAAGATGTACATAGACGCCGAAAACTTCGAGGAGCAATAGCACCTTTCTTCCTTGATTTCCATTTTCAAGGCCAGTCCATATATAAGAAATTCTTTGTATAAAAGGAAAAACTTATATATATAAGAAATTTCTTATATACCAGCGTGGAGATGCCTGTTGGGTAAAGACGAGGCACAGAAGCTGGTGACGACTCTGAAGGCGTTGGCCAACCCGATAAGGCTGAGGATCATCGCATCGCTGGTCGACGAGCCCAAGCACGCCTACGCCCTGGCGAAGGAGATGGGCCTGTCCTATCCGCTGACGCACCTCCACCTGAAGGGATTGAGAAAAATGGGTCTAGTCAAAGAGATAGAGCACGAGACGAAAACCGAAGGCCGCCCGAGCGCGAGGACATATGCGCCCTCGAAGTTCGAGCTGCTACTGACCCCGGAGAGGATCAGAGACATCCTCAAGGAGGATGGTTAGATGTCAAGGGCTTCAGCCATAATAATCGGACTCACCGCCATCGCCATAGGGATGGGCGTTCCAGGCATCAGCCTCTACGCCAGCCTTTTTTACGGATTTAACTACATCGCCGCTGCCTTCATAGCCGTAATGGCAGTATTGGTCGGCGGCGTCATAATAATAATAGCGGTAATCGAAGGTCCCCTTGGCACTGTTTTCGACGACTCCGGGAAGTACGAGAGGCAGAGGTTGAGGGCCCTCAGAGAGAACCAGAAGGCGACTCTTGAGGAGTTCGACGACATCGTCAGCATCTTGGGTGAGATCAGGGACCTCCTCAGATCCGTGGAGGAGTAGCCTTGTCCAAGACACCGAGATATGACCGGATGTCCGAAGAGGAGCTCGTGAGGGAGTCCGAGAAGCGCCTTATGGAGATGAAGGAGCTTCTGCTAGAGATCAGGGACGTCCTCAAATCGGCTGGTGGAATTGAGTAGGCAGAGGATTGAGTGACTGGGATGAGTAAAAGCGCAGAAGAGCGGATGAAGGAGTACGAGGAGAAACTCGAGCCTGCGTCGATCCCAGCCATCCGAGTCAGCGGCTTAATCAGGTACACGGAGACAGTGGAGGCACACACCGACGTGACCGTCAGGAACCACCCTGAGAAAGAGGAATCGCGCACCCGGTTGTGAGATGAAGTATCAACTGAAGGGATTGAGGGATATGAATTTTAAGACTGGTGTTGAAGACTGGTTCCATCAGCATCCAAACTTGGTTAGGATCTATCGAACCTACCTGATAATAGCAGTCGCCTCCACGCTGATCTGGGTACTCTATGCAACAACAACGTTCCACCGCCGAGAAGGCCTAACTCAGACATGGATAACCTTACAAGCCTTCTTCTACCTCCCTCTGTTGTTCTCCGGGATCTTTACTCTACACTGGATGAACAAGTACACTGACACGAAAGATAACATTCACAGCGACAAGTACGAGACAGTAGTCGGACCTCAGTGGAAGCAAACTATTGTGCCATCTAATAGCGTCATGACTTACAAGTCGCTCATGGGCATATATCCAGGAAACTATGGCTGGGACAGGTACACGCAACAAAAAGCTCGGAATGGAACAGGTCGCAGAACCGTCATCCTGGAACAGATCGAGGAACTCATCGAGAGGCAGAAAGTTAGGATGAGGACTTATTGATGGGCAAGCTCGAGAATCAGCGAATAACTATGTTGTAGGATTAAGAGGGGGTTCCGTTGTTAGATAAAGCAACAACTGATAAAGAAATTCAAGTTCCTGTGCAGGCTAAGGTAGGGTTACTGGGTCGGCTCCGCTCAGAGTTCGGCTTCATCCAGGGCAACTTCCTCATCATGGTTCTGAGCTGGCTCGCCCTCGACTTCGCCAGTGAGTTGCCTGCAACCTACTACCCCAAGTATGTGGAGGCTCTGGGGGGCACGGCATCAATAATCGGGCTGATAGGAGCCTCAGAGCTCGTGGCGAGAGCATTTGTTCAGATCCCGGGTGGATACCTCGCAGACAAGTACGGGAGGAAGTGGCTCATCTTCACGATGACCTTCTTCGCAGGCATCGCCAGGGTTTTCTATGCGATCGCCCCTGGCTGGGAGTGGATCCTGGTCGGAGCTGTGCTCGTTGGATTCACCGGCATGTACCAGCCTGCTTTGAACGCTATCATAGCCGACTCCGTCCCCAAAGAGAAGAGGGGCATGGGCTTCAGTATCATCAACCTCATCGCAAGCGTATCGACGACCCCGGCGCCCCTCATCGCAGGGATGCTCTACATTAGGATGGGTCTGATACCCAGTGTGAGGCTCTCTTACATCATCGTCGTTGTCGGTTTCCTGATAGCCACTATGCTCCGCTCAAGGCTCAAGGAAACAGTGGAGAATCCAACCAAGATCAATCTTTCAGAGATGCTGGGGGCATACCCGAGCTCGTTCAGAGAGAGCATTAACGTCTGGAAGATTGTGCCGAGGGGCGCCTTCATCCTATTCCTAATATTCATCATGATGAACTTCACTATCGGGATCTTCCAGCCAGTATTCACATTATACATCCTCGACGATCTCGGCATCGGATACGTGGCCTTCTCCTACATCATGGCCGCCCTCTTCATCTCTATGATCATCCTGGCCATCCCGGCTGGAAAAATAATCGACAAGTTCGGGAAGAAGAAACCTATCATGGCGGCATTCATCATCTGGGGGATAGCCATCCCCCTCCTCGTCTGGGGAGACTTCATAAAGCTTATTGTGTCGATGAGTCTTATCGGTCTTGTCCAGGTGCTCGTTGGCGGAGCCGTCATGGCCTTAACGGCCGATCTAGTGCCCAGAGAGCATAGGGGAAAGGTGAACGGTTCAAGAGGATTCTTCTCAATGCTCGCCCTATCATTGGGGATGTTCGCAGGAGGTTGGTTGTACGACAATGTCAGCCATAAGATACCCTTCTTGCTCCAGTTCATCCTGATAATACCGCCCCTGTTAATGACCCTCCTATTCATCGTGGAACCCAAGAAAGAGGAGATCAACGGAGCCTGAGGAAGCCACGAAGGGGCACCAACGAACTGGAATCTGGCAGTTTTCCAAGATTTCTCGGTTTCGCAACTATGCAGGTGTCGGCCCCTTATACTTTCTCAACTGTATAATTACTATATCATCTTTCCCGATGTAAAGGATAAAAATGAGATCAAGTAATGCGCCAAGACGTTTATATTTACAAAACGGTTACCATAAACCGATGGAAATCCCATATGAGTTGTTCTACTTCAGTGCAATATTCTTCGCAGTCATAGCGGTCGTCGCCTTTGTCAGAGCCTATCGAGATAAGAAGAGATTTTTCTACATCGGCGGAGGTCTCTGCTTACTCGGTGTGGTCTGGTCCATTCTATTAGTTTTGGATCAGGTCTCCTTGGCAGGACTTTTCTGGGTAGTTGCGATGATAATTAGCATCGTGATGCTGCCGGAGCTGATCAGGTTTGGATCCGATCAGATGAGAGAGGTGGATATCACGAGTCCTTTAAGAGCAGCAGATTTCTTCTCAAATAGATATAGCGGATGGTTGAAGCTTGCATATAAACGGGGTTTGGGAGTAGCTGTCATCTTATATTCAATGCAATTTGCGGCAATCGTTGGTACAATGCTCCTCGCTGTAAACCTATTCTATGATCTCCCCGTGGCGGAGTTTATTTTGCCTTTCGTATTCGGAGGCGCCATTACCAATGCAATAATTTTCTACATACAATTCAAGAGAGCATAAACTCCTGTGTGTTTTGCGTAATAGCAAAAACATTTGAGGTTGGCGCGGCCGGCAGGATTCGAACCCGCGACCATGGGTTTTCTCCTAGAAGCCTATCCGAAGACCCACGCTCTATCCAGGCTGAGCCACGGCCGCAACACGGAACACAGGAACAAATCGGTAGTTAAGGTTTATCATCAAACGCAATGAACCATTGGAGGACAAGAATGGACCGCTCATCCTCAACCAGATTGTGAGGCAGTCTAAGATATTCACAATCATCCGCATGAAAGTGATGCCGTTAATGGAATTTTTGTACATGGAAGAGCAACCCCGGTATTTAGTATGAAAAAAACAATAATTGAAACGCCATTGGGTATAAGCTAAAAAAAGAGAGGGCTGGGGGTTGGGGATATGGGAATGCTACCTATGGAAGCATCGAGTTCAGCCCTCGATATTGTGGAGCGTCAAAGCAGCGTCTAAACCATTAATTGTGCTAGGTTCATCAAGAAGAAGAGCCTCAAGATCCTGGAGATTTACAGTTCGCAATGCCTCACACCGATCTAGATCTTTGATCAGCTCTCTTATGCTCTCCATGAAATGCCCCCTAGCCCAAAGTATGTTTGATGGCGTCTCAATAAGTAATGTTGTGTGTACCTGCAATCTACAAGCACGATGAAAATGATATTTTACTACATCTCAGGAGGAATAGCGGATTTCTTGCACAACATAATCGTTCCGGGTTTATGAATACTTGAAGCCATTTGTGAAGGACATGCATACTGCCCGCCCATAACACAGAAGAACCTACAAACAAGCGCAGACCCAACGAAAAAGAGGAGGTGCTGTCGTGCCCATGTTGTGTTTTGCAGGACCCATCGTAATGAGCTCGGGTCAGATGCGGTCAGATACCTACACAAACCCCCACGGGTCCAATGGTGACATGTTTAGGAGACGAGGGCTAGAGAAGACCATACAAGGAGAGGGTGCGACACTCTGCCCTAGTAGATACGACCATGAAAGACGCAGCAATTGTCTAAATAAGCAACTTATGACCCAGTGAACCTCAAATATTATGATATTAACCTACAGACCGTGAGAACCAGAACCATCGCTCTCCCATACGGAAGAGGGTACATCGACGCCAGAATACCTGAAAGATACCTTCTATCAATCGTCCTACCTAAAACTATGCAGCCATTACCAAACCCAAGTGGAGCATTGGAGAGAGCCCTACGAGAACCAATAAACTCGACAGGTCTTTGTGAAATGGCCCAGGGCTGCAAGGACATCTGCGTCATCGTCTCAGACTCAACCCGACCCACTCCCAGCGGGTTGATCGTCCAAGCAGCCCTCCGAGATTTAAAAGAGGCCGGAATCCACGATGGACAGGTCAAAGTTGTGGTAGCGACAGGACTGCACAGACCATGCACCGAAGAGGAGCTCAGAGAGCGCTTGGACGTTGAAATCCAGAGCCGGATCTCAGTTATCAACCACGACGCTCGCGATGACTCCAACCTCGTTGAAATAGGCGAGACATCGCACGGAACCCCTATCTGGCTCAACAAGACCGTGCACGAGAGCGACCTAGTCATCAGCGACGGCTACATCGAACCCCATTTCTTCGCCGGGTATACCGGAGGGGGTAAAAACATCCTCCCTGGGGTGGCGGGTTACGAGACCATAAAGGCCAACCACCGCGCTGCCATGATCGACCATCCCAATGCCAGGGCTGGAATCCTAGATGGAAATCCCGTATACGAAGACATCGTCGAGGGAGCGCGCCTGGGAGGTCTTGGATTCTCAATCAACGTCACTCTAGACCCCCAGAAAAGGATCTCGGGGATATTCGCAGGGGAGTTCAAGAAGGCCCACAGGGCTGGGTCAAGGTTTCTAGACGGGCACGTGAGGGTGGAAACTCCAGAGGCAGACATAGTGGTCACCACCAACGGTGGTTATCCCCTTGACAGGGACCTCTACCAGGCTGTGAAGGGAATGACAGTCGCCGAGGCTGTAGTCAGAGAGGGGGGCGTGGCCATAATCGCCTCGGAGTGCATTGATGGGGTCGGGCATCCCAGGTTCAGGGAGCTTGTAGAGAGATTCGAGAGCCCGAGGGAGATCCTAGAGATCGTCAGGGCACCAGGCTTCTTCATGGTTGATCAGTGGGAGGCCCAGATCCTCGCCAGGGTTCTCACACGTTGCGAGGTCATATGCGTCACCGGCATAGAACCATCCGTCATAAGAAGCATGCACATGACTCCTGCAAAAGACATCGATGAAGCCTTGAGCCTAGCCCTCAAGATCTTGGGGAGGGACCCGGAGATCGTTGTGGTCCCCGCTGGGCCGTCGACGATTCCTTACGTTCAATAGCCTATGAACTCATATTCTAAGAACCTTTATGATCGTAGAGTAGATTAATCCGATGAGAAACTGATAGCCATGGCTGAGGCGGTATCTAAAGTAGAAATCATGGGTGTGGAGATCTCGGTCTTCTCTCACGCCACGGAAGACGAGGCAAAAGTAGAGAGAGCAGTGAAAAAACTGATTCCCAAGGATGCCTCGGGGATTAGATTGGACCGGCGGTTGCTCAGCGGCCACCACAACGATCCAATCACCCTCATCACGACGACCATCCGAAAGAAGAAAGACGTTGCCCACATGCTCCACCAGACCATAAAGAGGCTTCCGACAGTCGAGCAAATGCGGCTCTTGGACGAGCTCGAAAACAGGACCGACAAAGCTGGCAACATGTACATACGCCTCGACAAGCAGAAGGCCCTCAAGGGGCAGAGAGCCCTCATGGAGATCGACCCCATACGGCTGAAGTTCAGGTTCCGAATCCCACACAAGGCATCACCACTCGAATACATCCGCACCACTCTCACAAGGATAATGGAAGAAAAAACGTGTTCAAACGAAAACAGGAGTCAGAAGCAATGAGAAGGTTCGTCGATCTCCACCTCAAAACCCCGGAGGATGAGAGCAAGGTTCAGACGATGCTGGAACTAGCCGCAAAACTAGGCTTTAGAGGTGTCGCCCTGACATCCGAGAATCCTCTTTCGGAGCAGCTCCGAGATCTAACCCAATATCTAGACCTCGACCTCGTGAGCCGGATCGACCTCAGCCCTGATAATCCCCGCAAGCTAACATCTTCTCTTGGAAAGGTCCGCAGGAGATTCGAGATCATAGGTGTGGAGTGTAATAACAAGAAAGTTGCACGCCAAGCCTCAAAGGACCACCGCGTCGACGTCCTCATCCTCCCATCATCGCTGGCAACCAGAGAGAGAGTCAAATTCGACCGGCAAAGCGCATCTCTCGCCAGTGAAGCCAACTGTTGCTATGAGGTCAACCTCTCTGACCTCTTAGAGCAGCTGGAGCCCACGCACAGATCCCGAATGTTAGCCATCATGAGGTGGGAGGTGGGGAACGCGAAGAGTTTCGATGTGCCAATAGTCGTCTCAAGCGGCGCCCGTAATGTCTTGGAGATGAGAGATCCTCGTGGGCTTGCGGCGGTTCTTTCTCTCATGGACCTCGGAGAGGAGGAGGGATTGGACGCGATCTCCGAGACTCCGATGGGCATCGTTGAGAGAAATCGAGAGAAGCTCGGAGGGAAATTCATCGCTCCAGGAGTCAGGGTGGAAAAAAATTGCCGGTAAAGAAACCCCGCCGCAGATACTTCAAATTCGTTGTTGAGGGGCCTACGCGTTTCACTGCCTCAGAAGTCTTCGAGGCCTTGGTGGAAGGAGTCCGCGACATCTTTGGCCTCTCGGGATTGTCCCGAGTCGATCCACACCTCATCGATTTCGATGAAGCTAAGCAGGAAGGCGTTCTGCGTTGTAACAGGACCCGAATCAGGGAAATGAGGGCCTCGCTAACGCTTATCAGCAAGATCGGGGGTTCCCCTGCTACCGTATACGTTACAAAGGTTTCAGGAACGATCAAAGCGCTGAAAAATTCGTAGGAGACCCTTTAAAAATCAAGAAGCATTTGGACATTCCTTTTATCAGGTTCGGAGCTGTATCTTTTCTAAGGGCGTAAAGTCTAAAATTGGCTCTAAACGTCTTTTACGATAATTTCTCCCGTTGGATCAACTCCTTCACGTCATTTAATTTTGTTCTCATCTTATAGCCGGTGATTTTTTTTGACTTCGTACGTTCGGCAAGAGTTCGCTATAATTAAGTCGAAAATGTAATGGTGTGCGCGTACGAGAGCAAGAGAGCACTGCCCTCAGATTGGAAGGGGGAATACCTCAATCTAAGGGATGATACTCGTACGCGCAGAGAATGGATGGATCAATCCACCTTTTATATTATTATGAAAGAAAATTTCGGATGATTATTCCTTAAAAATGAGCGTTCTACATCGAAGCGCATTACCATTCGATGTACTTTACAGATATTGGTTTGATTCTCAGAGGTTGTTCATCCTCGACGTTATTTTTATCTAACATCTTCATTCTAAAACTCCTATCCTGAGCGACTATGTTCTTCACTTTTCGTGTATCCTTGTGCTCCACCAAGCAATCAGAGTGATAGGCAACGGCGTGCCCTCCAACGAAGAGGATGTAACATTCGTCTCCCTCCTCGACTTCTTCATCGCAGAACGAGCAAAATGGCAGATTCCAGTGTCTGTGGCGAGCAATTGTTATCCCCCCTGGGAGATGAGTTTCCCTAGCCCTTGATTTGTGCTCATTACGATACCAATCAATCCAATCCTCTGAAATGATCATTCTTTCGAGTTTATCTAGCTTCATTCTAGCTCAATCAGGGTTTCGTTCCTCTAAATTCAGATGGGAAATCTTAAATGGATTCTGAAGCAGTTCTCAGATACTTTGATCAAGAAGTGTAAAATTTATTCCTCAATCTAAACTAAGCTATAGATTCTCAGTAAATTAATCAAATCAATAATTCATTGCCTAGACGGCTATCAACTCACTTGCTGCATTGTTACAGAAAGGAAAGAGTGTGATGGCAAGCGCAAGAGACCAAAATTACATCAATGTTTTAAATTAAGCTACTTTATTCAAAACTCCCAACACCAAGAACCATCAATGAAAGGTTTATATCTGGATCTAATTTATAGGGTCAGGTGCGCCGAGATGAAATCGTCAGAACCGATGCTAGAGGTTCTCCCAGAGGATATATGTTTAATATTCATCTCAGTGCATATTCCGCGTGACCCTTGAGGCTGAAAGAAGAGAATGATCATCCCTGTTAGATGCTTCTCCTGCGGCAAGGTGGTGGGCGACAAGTGGGAGCCCTACTGCCGGCGGGTCGCCGCAGGGGAGCAGCCCAAGGACGTCCTCGACGACCTGGGCATCGAGAGATACTGCTGCAGGAGGATGCTGCTCTCCCACGTGGAGCTCATTGACGAGATACTGAGGTTCCACGAGGAGAGGGAGAGCGTCGAGATCAGAGGAGATGGCTAGGATGGAGACACAAGGAACAGAAGACATGCTCCTGCCCCAGGAGGTCCTTCTATCAGCTGGTGTCCACATCGGAACCCGTGTCAAAACGAAGGACATGGAGCCTTTCATATACAAGGTGAGGCCGGACGGCCTGTTCGTCCTCGACATGGAGAAGATGAACGAGAGGATCCAGGTCGCTGCAAAGTTCCTGGCCAGGATGAACCTGCCTAAGATCGTTGTGGCCTCCTCAAAGAGGTACGGCCGGTTACCCGTGCAGAAGTTCTGCGAGCTCATGGGTGCTAAACCCATGATCGGACGCTTCACCTCCGGGACATTTACTAACCCTACCTACGCCGACTACTTCGAGCCCGTCGCCGTTGTTGTGACTGACGCCCTCGCCGACCAGCAGATCGTCGAGGAGGCGACGGCTGTAGGCGTCCCAGTGGTGGCTTTCTGCAGCACGGACAACAACCTCTCAAAGGTCGACCTCATCATCCCCATAAACAATAAAGGGAGGAGGGCCCTCGCCATCGCCTACTGGCTTCTAACCCGGCAGATAAAGCGGGAGCTCAACGAGCTCGGACCTGACGAAGACTTCAACGTTTCCATCGACGACTTCGAGGCCTCCATCTAGGGTGGGACCATGGGAATAAGGCGACCCTGGGTGGCCGGAGCATTCTACCCGGCTGACCCCGAACGCCTTAACCGCACTATCAAGGATAGTTTCACCCACAGGCTGGGTCCTGGAGAGCCCCCCCGTCAGAGGAGCTCTGAGAGGAAGATCGTCTCCGTGGTATGCCCCCACGCAGGCTACATGTACTCGGGCCCCACCGCAGCCCACAGCTATCATCAGCTAGCCTCCGAAGCCGAGCCTGACTCCGTCGTCATCCTAGGTCCAAACCACACGGGCCTAGGGGGTCCGGTCTCGTTGTGGGGGACTGGAGCATGGGAAACACCTTTAGGGCACCTGAGAGTTGATGAGGAGCTCGCCATGGACATATTCGAGACATCCGATTTCATAGACATGGACGAGACGGCTCACCTTAGAGAGCACTCCATCGAGGTGCAGCTCCCCTTCCTCCAGTATGTCTACCAGGACATCAGGTTCGTTCCCATCTGCATGGGCCTCCAGGACCTGGAGACAAGCAGGGAGGTCGGAAGAGCCATCGTCGAAGCCATTAGGGGGAAGGACATCCTCATACTTGCATCGACGGACCTGACCCACATGGAGTCTAAAGCCTCAGCCAGTGCCAAGGATCATGGAGTAATCGAAAGCATCGAGGCCATGGATGAGGCAGCCCTCCAGAACTGGGTCAGAACCCAGAGGGTCAGCATGTGCGGCTACGGCCCCGTATCCGCCGCCATCTACGCCTCGAAGATGCTTGGCGCCGAGAAGGCGGAACTCCTCTCCTACAGCACCAGCGGGGACATCACGGGGGACCTCTCCGCGGTTGTGGGTTACGCAGCGGTCAAGATCACGAGGTAGGACTGGTACATGTCCGTGGAAGCCACCGCCCCGGGGAAGGCGATACTCTTCGGAGAGCACAGCGTCGTCTACAGGGGTCCAGCAATCGTCCTCGCTATAGACAAACGGGCGAAAATAATCGCGGAAAAGAGAAGCGACAAGCGCATCCACTTCGACTGCCTGGACATGGGATTTGAGGGCTACTTCGAGGGCGATGTCTACGTCCCGATCAGGGGGGAGGCGTGGAGGGGAAGGAGGCTCCAAGGTATGCGGGTGGCCGCCTGGAAGACGTTGGAGCACCTGGGTCAGGAAACGGGGTTGAGCCTCACCGCAAGATCCGACATCCCCGTTGCAGCTGGCTTGGGATCCTCCGCCGCCATCTGCGTGGCCACAGTGGCCGCCGTTGGTGAGCTCTTAGGCGGGAACCTTTCGAAGAAAGAGACCTGCGATCTCGCCTACGAGGGCGAGAAGGTGGTGCACGGGACTCCAAGCGGGGTTGACAACAACATTTCCACGTACGGGGGAGTCTTGCGGTATGAGAGGGGGGAGAGCATCGAGAGGCTAGAACTCGGTGAAGGCCTCCCCTTCGTCATCGGGAACTCAAGGCGGAAGCGTTCGACGCGGCGGCTTGTGGCCAGGGTCAAAGCCCTCAGGGAGAGGGAGCCGAAGCTCGTGGATGGCCTGATCGACGCCATGGTAGGGGTCGCGGAGAGCGGGCTCGAAGCCCTCAAAGAGAGGGATCTACGCAGGTTAGGGGATCTCATGAACATCAACCACGGCCTCCTAGCTTCCCTGGGAGTGTCCATCGCTCGTCTGGATCTCATGGTTCACGCCTCCCGAGGGGCCGGCGCCTACGGGGCGAAGCTGACGGGAGCCGGAGGGGGTGGCTGCATGATAGCTTTGTTGAACCCGTCAAAAGTGGAGGACATCCGTAAGGCCATATGGAGAACCAGAGGGGAGCCACACGTTGTCAACATCTCCAACCAGGGAGTGGAGACGAGGAGGATTAAGTGAGTTGCTTGTTGTCAAGCTCGGCGGCTCCGTCGTCACGGTCAAGGATCAGCCGATGACCGCCCACCACGAGAACATCGAGCAACTCGCCGAGGAGATCAAGGCCGCCTGGCCCAGCCCCATCGTCATCGTTCATGGTGGAGGCTCCTTTGGTCACCCTGTGGCGGAGAAATTCGGCTTAGCGGACGGTTTCACATCCGAGCGCCAGGTCATCGGATTCTCTAGAACCCACCAGGCGATGGTGGCTCTCAACACCATCATCGTCGACACCCTCCACGACAAGGGTGCCCCAGCCCTCTCCGTGAGCCCAAGCTCATTCATTACCACTGATGACGGGCGAATTTCAAAAGCGGACTTCGAGATAGTCGGACGCCTCGTCGTAAGAGGCTTCCTCCCCATACTCTATGGGGATGCGGTTCTAGACAGAACCAAAGGCTTCAGCATCCTGTCCGGGGACCAGCTGGCGGTCCACCTTGCAACATCATTGGGGGCGTCCAAGCTGATCTTCGGCGTCGACGTGGACGGTGTCCACACTTCCAATCCCAAGCTCGTCCCCCAGGCCAAGCTGATCCAGCACTTGTCCCTAGAGAAGCTTAAGGGCTTCGTGAAGATCGGGAGCGCCCTCACCTCAGATGTGACAGGAGGTATGTTGGGGAAGGTCTCCGAGGCAAAGGCTGCGGTGGAGGCGGGGGTGGAGGTCCAGATCGTGAACGCCACCAAGCCGGGCGTGATCCTTAAAGCATTGATAGGGGAACCCGTAGCAGGGACCATTCTGGCGAGGTGAGTTCGGTGACCGGTATAGAGAGGAGAAAGGAGAGGCATCTAAGGCTCTCTCTGGAGGAGAACGTACAGGCAGATATAGGTACAGGTTTCGAGGACGTCCGCCTGATCCACCGGGCACTCCCTGAGATAGACCTGGAGGAGGTCTCCATGGAGATTGAGTTGTTCGGGAAGAGACTCGTATCGCCGCTGATTGTCTCTGCCATTACTGGGGGGACCGAATTCGCCAAGGGGGTGAACTCGACCCTTGCCTCGGTCGTGGAGGAGCATGGCCTCGGCATCGGTGTGGGCAGCCAGAGGATCGCCCTGGAAGAACCATCTGTCGAGCACACCTTCAGCATCGTCCGGGAAAACGCACCTTCCTCTCTTGTCATGGGGAACATCGGCTGCCCACAGCTATCCATGGGATGGGGAGTAGAGGAGGCCCGACGCTGCATAGACATGATCCAAGCAGACGCACTAGCGATACACATGAATCCCCTCCAGGAGGCAGTTCAGGTCGGAGGGGAAGCCCGTTATAGAGGCGTCCTGGGAAAGGTGGAGAAACTCGTTCGTGAACTCGAAGTGCCCATCGTCATGAAAGAGACAGGTTGCGGTATTGCAAGGGAGGATGCCATGAACCTGGAGGCGGCGGGAGTCGAAGGCTTGGAGGTTAGCGGGGTCGGAGGCACAAGCTGGGCCGCTGTGGAGCACCACGTTGCCAGGGTTGAGGGAAAGAGGGATCAGGAGGCCATAGGCGAAGCCCTATGGAACTGGGGGATCCCTACGGCGATCAGCGTCATGGAGACCAGCGCATCCACGGATCTGAAGATCATCGCTTCCGGTGGGATGCGCACGGGGGTTGAGATGGCGAAAGCCATCGCCCTGGGAGCTGATGCGGTAGGCATTGCTGGGCCCTTCCTTGAGAAAGCAGTTCAAGGGCGTGACGCTCTGAGGGAGCACATTGAGAACATCCTCCTCGAGTTTAGGACGGTGATGTTCCTCGTCGGGGCGAGAGACATAGAGGAGCTCAAGAGAGCTCGCGCCATCATCCTGGGCAGGACGGCCGAGTGGCTCAGGCTGAGGGGATTCGAGCCCAAGGAGTATGCCATGAGGAAGATCTAGGATTCAAACTGAGTAGTAGACAACTCTTATCTGATTCAATGTGGTCTAACCTGTGTCGGGAGGGTGAATATGGCACTCAACGAAGCTATCAACCGCAAGCTGAGCGAGAGCGCTTCTCAGGTTGACCAGTATATCTACGAGCTGCTAAAACCGAGGAAGCCCGAAGCCCTCTACGAAGCATCGAGGCACATATTCCAGGCGGGAGGCAAGCGCCTGAGGCCATACCTAGTTCTGAAGTCGTGCGAGCTTGTCGGCGGAGACCCGGATGTAGCACTGCCCTTCGCGGCTGCGATGGAGATCTTACACAACTTCACGCTCGTCCATGACGACATCATGGACAACGACGCCCTCAGGAGGGGGGCCCCAACGGTCCACGCCAAGTGGGGTGTTCCAGTAGCCATAGCTAGCGGTGATCTCCTCTTCGCCAAGGTCTATGAGGCGATAGTCAGAGCCTCGATCGAAGGAAACTTGACTTGCGACAATGTTCTGGCCTGCATCGAGCGTGTCAATTATGCGACGATGGCTATCTGCGAGGGCCAGGTTTTGGATGTCACCTATCCGAGGACGGTGGATGTCTCTGAAGAGGATTACGTCTTCATGGTTGGTGGAAAGACCTCCGCTTTATTCAAAGCCTGCGCCGAGGTAGGGGCCATCATAGGCGGGGGCGACTCTGAGCAGGTAGAAAGAGTGGGCTCCTTCGCCTGGAACGCAGGCATCGCATTCCAAATAGTTGACGATATCTTAGGAGCGACCGCAGACGAAAAAACTCTGGGAAAGCCTGTCGGCAGCGATCTCAGGGAAGGAAAGAAGACTCTAATCGTTATCCACGCTCTGGAGAATGCTACCTCTGAGGGCAGGGACGCCATCTTGAAAGTCCTGGATGTAGAAGATGCCACGCCTTCCGAGATAAAAGCAGCCACCAAGGCCCTGGTTGATTCGGGTGCGATCAATTACGCAAAGGAAAGAGCGGAGAACTGTGCCGGGAGAGCCAAGGAGATGCTTGAAATTTTCCCAGACTCGGTGGCCAAAAACGATCTCTTGGAACTGGTCGAATACTTCACACAGAGAACATTCTAGGAGTTTGAAGCGATAATTAACAAGGTGATCTTTCCACATTTGGAAGGTGGGCTTCAATTAAATTACGACAAGCAGCTGATATTTGTAATGCTTATGCAGTTTTCAAGAGTTGTACTAGTCCTCTGAGAATACTAAATGGTAATAAAAAGAGGGGGGGCGGCTTTATGGTTGTTCTTTGAAGTTGGGGAGAACCTCGAGCCCGAAGAGGTTTATGGAAGCCCTTATGTTAGGACCGAGAGGGGAACCAGTGACGAAGTGGGTGATCCCCGTCTTGAACAGGTTATCTATCTTCTCCGTGCACTGGTCTGGGGAGCCGCAGACCGCGAAGGTGTCGATCATGTGGTCGTTGACGGCGCCGAAGGCCTCGCCCCATTTCCGGTTGGCGAGGTCGCTCCTGATCTTCTCGGCTTTCTCGACTTTGATATCGTGTTTCTCAAGGATGAAAGGAGGGCTCCCAGCGACGATGTAAGCGACCACGGGGGTGACAGGCTTCCTAGCGCTTTTCTCGTTCTCGGCCACTGAGAACGAGGTGTAGGCGGCGATGTCAATCTCTTTGGGATCCCTTCCAGCCTTCTCGGCTCCTTTTCTTATGTATGTAACAGCCCTTTCAATGTCGTCGGGATGTGAGGCGTTGATGAGGGCCCCGTCACCGATTGCCCCAGCTAGCTGGAGCATCTTCGGTCCCTGGGCGCCGATGTAGATGGGGATGCCATCGTTCACCTTGAAGTTGAACCTGGCTCCGGCGGATGTCTTGAACAATCTGCCCTCGTAGCTCCCCTTCTCCCTGACTATCTGACGCCTGATGATCTCCACAGCCTCTCTGACGGTGCGTAGAGGGGCCTTCATCTCGACGCCCACCATCTCCAAGGTAGTCCTGTCCCCCGCCCCGATGCCGCAGATTACCCTTCCAGAGGCGACCTCGTTGAGGGATGCCACGCTCTGGGCCGTCATCACGGGGTGGACAAGGTATGGATTCGTGACTCCAGGCCCAAGCTTGATACGTTCTGTGTAGTTAGCAATTACAGAAAGGCTCACGTAAACGTTCCTGTTGTTGAAGTGGTCTGTTATCCATATGCTGTCGTACCCCAGATGCTCCGCCTGGATTGTGTAGTAGGTGGTCCTCCAGAAAAGCTCCATTGGGACGAACTCTATGCCGAAACTCTTCATCGCAACCACTCATCTCTAAGTGCTGGGGAGTGGTAAGCCTTTGGGGCGAACTCTCACTCTTCTTTCAGGCTGATGGCGAGCTTGATCTCTTCAAGGCCGAAGTCTCCAATGACGGCGGCGGACCTGACCGGATCAGCCTCTACCACGGCCCTGAGAAGAGCGGTAAGCCCCGCCTCGCTTGCGAGCTGATCCCTCTGCCAGTAGTACAAGAGTGTCTTAGCGACGGAGCTCGGGACGGCGTCCCCAGCTTTGGCCTCCAGCAGGACATCCATGAGCTTGTTGGAGAGGACTTCTCGCATGGTTCGAGGGATTGTTTTTACCAACTCTCTGTACTCCATATCGTACACCTATATGTTGTAAGGTTTACTATGCTTTCAAAATATGGGTCAATTAAAAATTCGTTTTTCGTACAATTTGATTCGTTTTTCTACACATTGCATGACGAAGAACGTTATGAAATAATAAAAAACGAGAGACTTAATTACAATACATACTATTATTATAATAAAAGGAGAATCGAAAAAAATTGCATGGAAATGTCAATACAAAAACATTAGAACTTTCGATTGTGAGTCAAAGGAGAAGAAGAAATGTCTATTGACAGACTAGATCTGAAGATAATCCGTTCATTGAGCGGGAACGCTCGAAAACCATACAAAACAATCGCCAAAGAACTCAGCGTGAGCGACGCCACCGTTAGAAAACGGATAAACAAGATGGTCGAGGAGGGGATAATAAAGCAGTTCAATCTTCTTCTCGATTACCACAAGCTGGGTCGAATTATCAAAGCCTTCATAGGGCTGCGAATCAACCCTCAGAAACTGAGAGATATCGTGGAGCATCTTGAGGGGAATCCGGACATTCAGGTGTTGTACAGGACCACAGGTAACGTGGATCTCTTCGTCGAGGTTATATTCAAGGACATGGAGGAGCTCAACGAGTTCCTCGAATCGGAGCTCAGCATAGAGGGCATAACTGGGACCGAGGTCACCGTAGTCATCGGTCCGTACAAGAGGTGCCCCTGTACAGGACTTTGATCTACCGCCAGACCTCGGTGGTATCTTTCTCCTTGCTCAGAACGTAGACCTCTCCCGACCGGGTTTGATGGACGCTGAATTCGACCTTGAACAGGGTCTCAAGGTAGCCCCTCAGGAAGACTATCGGGACGCCCAGATACTCGATCATGACCTCCTCCCGATCCCTTGTAAACTTACCCCACCCCATGTTCTCAAGTTCGGCGAGGATCACGTCCCAGTTGTCGACCTCAGAGAGGTCGAGGTCGGGGTCAAAAGGATCGAGGATCTTCCTCTTAAGAGCGCTGATCCTCGCAATGTCGTAGAGTTTCAGCTCACTCATCGAGGTGAAGATGTCGTGGAGCATACCCTGACCCATGATCAACACCCGTTCTGTGCCTGATCTGTAGACATAGGGGAGCCAGTCGTGCATGTTGAGCTTCTTGTATATGTTCAACGCCGCGAGCGCAGCATCCTCCCTGTGCCTGACAACCTTGATCTGTTCAAGGAATGTTAAGTATCTGTCCAAATCGTCATCCAGGGGGATGGTTATCCTCTTTTCTTTCTTCAGCTCCCTCAGTTCCTCCTCTCTCTAGATAGTCTATCAGGCTTCAAAGAGATCAGCCTATAATGATGTTGATCGTTTTAACTCTTACCGATTACCCTAATCTTCAGACTTCTCTCTGACGATGGTCAGGAGGCGTTCGGCGATCCCATCCTTCCCAGTGAGGGGTATGTGTTCAACCGTCCTCTCTTTGTCAATGATGAATACCTCGTTTGTGTCGGCGTTGAACCCTACCTTGTTCCTCGCCACATCGTTTGCGACTATCAGGTCCATGCCGACAGAGTCCATACGGATGGCTGCCTTCTCAACTAGTTGCTCGTCGGAGACGTTATACTCGGCCTTAAAACCGACCAGGAATATCTCCGGGGCGAGCTTCTTCACCTGTTCCACGATCTTCGGCACTGGTTTCAACTCGATCTTCCAGTTCTTCATCATGGATGGCGTCTTGATTATCTTCCTATCCTTCACTCCATAATCGGAGGCTGCCGCTGAGAGGATGGCTATGTCATAGGATTCCCGATTCAGGGCTTCGACCACCGCGTCCAACATCTCAGTCGTGGTCTCGACGCGCATCACCCTCGCCCCTGTCGGGGGGTGCGCTACTCCAGGTCCGTAGATTAGTGTGACATCCGCTCCACGATTCAGAGCCTCCCGGGCTAGTGCTACCCCCATCTTTCCGGAGCTCGGGTTCGAAATGAATCTGAATCCGTCGAGGTACTCCCGGGTCGGGCCGGCGGTTATCAGGACCCTTCGCCCTCGAAAATCCTGGGATTTTGAGAGCTTGCGGACGACAGCGGCTACAATGTCATCTGTCCCTGGGATCTTAGCTTTCTCCTCCTCGAGCCTGGGCATGAGGATCTCGACTCCAATGGACCTCAGTTTTTCCACGTTCTCCATCACTATGGGGTGTTTGTACATGGAGGCGTGCATGGCTGGGGCGATTATGATGGGGATGTCCGCTCCTATTGCTGTTGTAAGGAGGGTGGTGACGGGAGTGTCGTCGATGGCCGCCGCTGTCTTGCCAATGGTGTTCGCCGTGCTGGGGGCCACCAGAACTAGATCTGCACGGTCAGGATGTTCCCCTCCGAAGGTGACATGCTCGGTCTGACCCGTGAGCTCGGTTACCACAGGATTGCCCGTGGACCATTCCATCATGTAGGGATGGATGATCTTCTGGGCCATGTGGGTCATCACAGTGAAGACCTCTGCTCCTAGGCGCATCAGTTCCCTAGCGATCTCTGGGCTCTTTATGGCGGCGACGCTCCCAGTGATGCAGAGGACGATCTTCTTCCCTTGTAGAGCGTCACCCTTCGTTCCTATGATCTGCTTGGAGGTGTGCTCGCCGAAGGACATTCCCTCTCAGGCTGCCTAGGGTTAGCTCATATTTAATAAGTTTTCACACTTGAAGCCGGGAAGCAGGCGTTCTAGACCATGTTGCTGATCTTCTCTTCGAGCTCGTTGAACTTCTCCCTGAGCTCGTCGAGGCGCTCCTCGAAGCTTTCCAGTTTCTCCGTTATCAGACTGAATTCCTCTTCGAGTTCCTTCAGCTTGTTCTCAAGACTCAATCTGCAGCCTCCCCCAAACTCTATCCAAGCTCGATTTAAAATTAACTCGCTTGACCAAGCGGTTTCAAGACCTGGTCGAAGTAGTCCTGGCCATAGCTCAGGGTGATCTGGTGAAAATCTCTACCCGGGGTCTCAATCCTTTCCAAGTTCCCCCGTATCAAGGCGGTTTCGCCTGTCTCGACCTGGAGTCGGAATTCCTCGACATAGGAGACGATCCTCTGAACCTCCTCACATCCGACGCCTTCCTCCACCTCCTTCAGCCTCACCGGCCAGGTGGCTGGCATGAAACCTCCCTCCTCTTCGTCAAGAATCTCTACCACGGCTTCAATCCTTCCCAAGCTCAGGATTCTCTCTGTAGTCTCGTACTCGTTGGTGATCTCCTCCCATCTCTTGACGGGTTCGAACTCAATTTTGACCTCTCGACCTAGACTTTCAGAAGTGTAGATAGCATAAACACCCTTCCGACATTGGAGGCGACCGTACTCCTCCTTCGTGTACCTAGTGAAGTTCCAGTGGGCCGGGGAACCTTGGAGAGACCAGTTGTCGAACTCGTTCCGTAGGGACCCCTTCTCGTAAAGTATGGCTAGGGTCTCCCTCAGCTCTTGGAGCTCTCTCTTACCGTAGATGATGAGATCAATATCGCTATACACCGGGTTGTGGAAACCGAAAGCAATGGATCCGAAGACGCCAAAGTCTCTCAGCTTAAGTGTGGAACTCTCGGTGACTAGGTCCAAGACCTCCATACAGGCATTGACAAGAGGGTCGCTCTCGGATTCAATAAATTCAACGAGCCTTTTTTCGGGTCGCATCACGTGGGATAACTGCCCGTCGCTAACGCCCACCATCACTTGGTCTAGGGACTTATGATATAGACTGTAAGGGGAGGTTCTACTCATTGCAAATCTCAAGCCGCCGTCGAAGTAGAACTTGAAGTATTTGATAGGCAGTCCCTCTCTCACAGCCCTCGGCTCAACCGTTGTGTACACTGTCTCGGGCGCATATTCTAGATCGCAGAAGCATGCATCAAGTGGGTGGTCATAGCCGTAGGTCCTGAATATCAGGCCATCATAGGTGACAGGTGCGTCTCTGTCTCGGTATATCATGGCACAGCTCGACCTAGTCTTTGATGGAAAAATTAGTTTTCATGCGCTTAACTTCGACGGGTCTTTTTCAACTCCCTGATGTACTGCATCACGTCGTCCAGACGCTCCGGTGCAATGGGGCTCGAAGGCTCTCTCACTCTTGCCGGCTTGGTCCTCCTCTTCCTTCCCCCGCGCATTGGGCAGTTGTGTGCGTCGGGCTTGATGTGCTGGGGGCAATATCTTTCCTTGCACAGGGGACATGGGTAGGTCTTCTCGACCTCTCTTTCACAGTGTGCACAGATTGGCATTCTCTACACAATAAAAGCTGGGAGATGATTTAACTGTTAATCTAGCAATATGAACCTCTAACCAGAAATGTGATGAGGATTATTGTTGTTTCTTCAGTTCGTTGATGTAGGATAAGATCTCTGATTCTCTGTCAGGACCCCCATGAGCCTCCCTCTCGGTTTCGCCATAAGTTCTCCCGGCTGAGATCCGCAGGAGTGGTCGGGATCTGCGGAAAGTATCCTTGATCATCGTGAGGAATAATCCACCCAGCCCGAGGGCTAAGGGCCCTGCGAGAATTACTATCCCCAGCGCCTCCCATGGTTCCATGGGGCCCCCCATTCTGAGAACCATCTCTTCATCGAAAAAACGTTTCTATTGTATTGATTATAAATCCATTACCTCTTCAATAATGGAAAAACAATACTAAGCTTGACCCTTTACCTAATCTGCCTCCCCTCGAGCCCTCTCGAGCTCTCTCGTGTACCAGACCGTGTCCTCGTTGATGAAATCCCTGACATCGATCCGGACAGGGTTTCCAGTTTCATCGAGGATGACGACTTCTTCGATCTCGGAGTTGATGATCTTCCGCTTGCACCTCAGACATGGGACGGCCTTCGTATAGTTGCCTTCGGAGTCGATACCCGCGATGTAGAGCTTGGCCCCTATCCTATCGGCCCTGTTGGAGTTGATGATGGCATTCTCCTCGGCGTGGACTGCCGGGCAGAGATCGTAGGCCCTGTTCTGGGGGAGGTGCTTCAACTCCTTGATGCATCCTACATCGTGACAGTTTATCACGCCCTTAGCAGTGCCGTTGTAGCCTGTTCCCACGATGGTATTACCGTTGACAATGACGGCACCGAACTGTCGTCTCAGGCAGGTAGATCGGCCAGCGACGGCGAGGGCGATGTTTAGAAAGTATTTCGTTTTGTCGGGTCTGTCCATCGACAAGCCTCAGCATCTCACTGGGGAATATCTATTTTAAAAATGATTCTGGATACAAACCCTAATTGCTTCTGGCTCATGGTCTGAGGCAAACTGGAAAACTCTTTCGTCAAGTTAGAGAGTTCCTGCTTTCCCGGTTCCCTGAAGTCAGTAGAGTGGGTGACCACAACGACGTTGTGACCATTGAAGACTTCGATAACTTTCATGCCGTTTTCGACCCTTGTTGACGACGCGACAATTTCCTTTATCCCTAGCTTTTCAGTCCACTTCTTAGCCTTCAAGATCTCATCGGTGTTCTCCTCACCCTTACTCACGAAATATGTGATAGTCTTCTCGATAGGCATGGTGCCACGAGGTCGATTTTATTGGACATACAATATAAAGGGTCTTACGACTACGGGATGAAGCAAAGTTATACAGTGCATTACCGGGAGTCTCGGTGCCTTAGATTAATATGGCGTGCCTCGCATATTCTAGCCGAAGGGCTGGATACGTGAGGGTCTCCGAACTCGACATACCGAAGAAGGTAAAGGCGCTGCTGGAAGCCAGGGGCTTCGACGAGCTCTACCCTCCTCAGGCCGAGGCGATTGAAGCCGGAGTGCTGGATGGGAAGAACCTCGTCATGGCAAGCCCCACGGCCAGTGGTAAGACCCTGATTGCAGAGCTCTGCGCAGTCAAGCATATCGTGGAGCGGGGCGGCAAAGCCCTCTACCTTACTCCCCTCAGAGCCCTAGCGTGGGAGAAGTACGAGGAGTTCCAGGCCTACTCCGGCATAGAAAAGAGGAGAGGAGGGAAGATCCGAGTCGGCGTCAGCACCGGCGACCTAGACAGCAGGACGAGCTGGCTGGCAAACTATGACATCGTAATCACCACCAACGAGAAGTGCGACTCCCTCCTCAGGCACAGATCACCGTGGATGGAGGACGTATCCCTCGTCATAGCGGACGAGATCCACCTCATAGGCAACGACCGGGGGCCCACCTTGGAAGTCGCGATCGCTCGGTTGAGGCAGCTGAGACCCGACCTCCAGATCCTCGCTCTCAGCGCCACCATAAGGAACGCAGACGAAGTAGCCGAGTGGCTCGAAGCTGACTGGATCAAGACAGACTGGAGGCCGGTCCCTCTCAAGGAGGGCGTTGCCTTAAGCAACAGGATCATCTTCAACGATGGGAGCATGAAGCGCCTCGACTCCCTCAACAAGCTTGATGCGATCAACATCGCCGTCAACTCTGTCCTCGACGGTGGTCAGTCCCTCATCTTCGTAGAGAGCCGGAGGAGGGCCCAGAGCGTGGCTCGTGAAGCGGCTAACGCAATTGCGGGGTCTCACCGGAAAAGGGAGCAGACGGAGCTGCAGAAGATATCCTCCGAGATCGTCCTCAGAGGCGAGAAGACCAGCCTAACGGATAACCTAGCCTCCGCTGTGGCCAAGGGGGCGGCCTTCCACCACGCCGGGCTGAGCACTGAGCATAGGCGGATCGTGGAGAGGGCCTTCAAGGCTGGCTGGATAAAGATACTCTCCGCGACACCGACCCTTGCGGCCGGAGTGAACCTACCAGCGAGAACGGCTGTGATCGGCAGCTACAGGAGATTCACCCCTGGCTATGGGATGTACCCCATCTCGGTTCTCGAATACAAGCAGATGAGCGGCAGGGCAGGGAGGCCCCAGTACGATGAGTACGGCGAAGCTGTTCTCATAGCCTCCTCCTCCGACGAGCAGGACGCTCTCATGGAGAACTACGTAGCCGGCCAACCCGAGCGCCTCTACAGCAGGCTCGCCCAGGAAGCCGCCATCCGAGGCCACACCCTGGCCGCTGTCGCCTCCGACTACGCCCACACCGAGCAGGGGATCATCGACTTCTTCGGCCAGACCTTTTATGGCTACCACTACCCCATCGGTAACATCAAGCTCATCGTGGCGGCGATACTCAGCTACCTGAGGCGGGAGGCCATGATCCTCTACAAGAGAGACTACATCTACGCCACCGACTTCGGCCGGAGGGTCTCCGAGCTCTACATCGACCCCCTCTCCGCAGTGGTCCTGAGGGACGGCCTGAGGAGGGGGGCGGAAGAGATTACCGATTTGACCTGGCTCCACCTAATATGCCACATCCCGGACATGCGCCCCATCCTGAGGCCTAGGAGGAGGGATATGGAGTATTTGGAGGCTTACCTCGAGGAGCACAGGGGAGAGTTCGCCTGCAGGGTCTCAGATGATTACGATTATGTGGAGTACGAGCAGTTCCTGGGGGAGGTTAAGACCGCCATAGTCCTGGAGGCCTGGATCGAGGAGACATCGGAGAGCGACCTCCTTGAGAAGTACTCAGTGCCTCCAGGTGATCGGTACGGTGCCGTTAACAACGCCGACTGGCTTCTCTACGCAGCACACGAGCTCGCCCAGGTGCTGGAGATAAGAGAGCACAGGGGACATCTCAGGAAGCTAAGGGACCGGGTGAGGTACGGGGTGACCGAGAAGCTCCTGCCCCTGGTCAGGCTCAGGGGCATCGGACGGGTCAGGGCCCGGGTCCTCTACAACTCTGGGTATCCGACCATAGCGAGTCTCAAGAAAGCGTCGGTCTCTAGTCTAGTGGGGATTCCACTCATCGGTCCAAGGCTCGCCAAGGTCATCAAGGAGCAGGTGGGTGGCGTCGTGGAAGAGGAAGAATGGAAAAGCCTAGAGAAGGCGGTCTCTGAGCAGAGAGCACTGACCGATTTCATCGAAGAGGAGCCAAGGGAGTACGAGGAGCCAGAAGGAGAATAAATGCTCGAAACCTGATATCTTTAAATTTCATCTAACACAAAACATTCATAGATGTCCGACGAAAAGAATTATGGTTACATTCTCAGGATAATCACCAATGATTGGCGGGATCAGGTCTACGAGTTAAAGAAATACTACTCAGGCGTTATAAGGGCTTGGAGGCGAGACACACCGATCCTCCTCGCCATGAAAACCGACGTTGGAGACTCTTTCATCGGCTACGGCGTGGTGGGCAAGGTCGAGCATCTCTGGGAACTCCCCCCGGAAGAGGAGGCCTACTGCATGGAGAACAACTGGAAGTGCGCTATCACCTTCAAATCCCTCTTCAAGTACAACAAGCCCTATCCAATCAAGGAATCGATCCTAGCCGACGACCCCAGGAAGGGAAGCTTCCTCCACGCAGTCCGTCTGACGGAGGACCAGGTCGACGCGATCCTCGAAGCAGCGGAGGAACACCAGAGCTGAATGGAGGACTGGGAAGCTACCTGATTCGATAACCCCAAATTGAACCAACAACAATTTCATGGGAATGGGTCACATCGCCGCCGTCCTGAGCAAGGATGAAAGAGAGGTATTCCCAGCCCTCTCCAGAATTCTACAGGGATCCGATCCTAGGGACGGAGAAAGTTACGGAGTAGCATCAGACAGAGGTGTGATCATCGGAGAAACACTCGAAGCGATCGACGCCCCAAGATCGAAAGCGTTGCTAGGGCATATCCTGACCAAGACAATCCCACTTGATCAGCCCCAACTCCTATACCAATATAATTACACCTTCACTTTTCTTGGAAGACTCTGGTACAAGCTAAACCAACCGAACGTCCAAGTTGTTGCCGATGGCCTCGGTCGAGATCCGGAGAAGGGCCTGCGGCAGTTAATCGAGGATGATGACGGATCATTCGCATCGATCATACTCTCGGGCGACTCCATTTTGTTTGGGAGGGACCCTATGGGGACTGTTCCCCTCTATTATGGCGAGAGCCAAGAAATACTCGCCGTAGCCTCTTGCAAGAAGATGCTCTGGTCCATCGGCCTTGAAGAAAAGAGGACAACGCCGGGTCACATCTATAAAGCTACGAGAAAGGGAATCTCCTCTGTACCCATCCGAATTATAGCTAAAATCACATCGAGAGAGATCTCCATGGGGGAGGCAGTTGGAGAGCTGGATAGAATCCTGTCGAGAGCCGTTGAGACCAGGTGCCATGGGCTATCTGGAGTCTCCCTAGGTTTTTCCGGAGGCATCGACAGCAGTCTCATAGCCTACTATATCAACAAGGCTGGGGTGGAGGTGGACTTAATCTGCGTCGGCATGGAAGGGTCTAGGGAGTTCAGCGCGGCAGAGAAGGCTGCCGAGAGCCTCGACCTGCCATTGCGGCTGGAGTCCTTCACCATGAGGGATGTGGAGGAAGCCATAGACGAGGTTCTCTGGAGCATAGAGGACCCTACCCCATTGAAAGTAGCGGTGGCCCTCCCACTCCACTGGACCTCAAAGCTAGCAGCCGAATCTGGCATTAGGGTCATTTTCTCAGGCAACGGAAGCGACGAAATCTTCGGGGGCTACCACAGGTATTTCAGAGAATACGTAGAGAGGGGAGAGAGCGTCAGGGATACAATGTACAGGGACGTCTTGGCATCCCACGAGATCAACTTCGAGAGAGACTACAAGATCTCGCTGGCAGGGGGCTTGGAACTCAGGCTTCCCTTCGCTGATCTTAGGCTGGTTGAGTGGGGGTTGGCCCTGCCAGTTGAACTCAAGCTTCCCAGGGATTTAGAGTCGCAGAGGAAGCTCATTCTCAGGAGCCTCGCCAAGAAGCTTGGGTTCCCCGATGAGATCTCTTCTAGACGTAAGCGAGCCGTCCAGTACTCAACTGGAGTGAACGCCGCCTTAAAGAAATGCGCGAAGAAAAAGGGAAAAACCCTAGATGAATATCTCTCGGACAAGTTCGCGCAACTAAAAAATGAGATGCTCGGAGGTCATGCGGCCTAATGGGAGACCCCAGGGTTCAGATGAGGCTCGTTTTAGAACTCTTGGAGGAGCACTACGGGAGCGGTATTGGACAATTGGAGAGGACTCATGATCCCTTCAAGACTCTTGTTGGATGCGTTCTCTCCCACCGAACGAGGGATGAAAACTCAACACAGGCTATGGAGAACCTCTTTCAGGCTGCTGAGCGCCCTGAGGATATGCTCCGCATCAGCGTCGAGGAGCTCAGAGAAAGGATAAGGTGCTCAGGATTCTACAAACAGAAGGCCAGGAACATTCGAGCCATCTGTCAAACCCTGATCGCCGATTATGAGGGACAGGTCCCGAGGGACAGATCCTCCCTCATGGACCTGCCTGGAGTGGGCCCAAAGACAGCCGACGTCGTCCTCAGCTACGCCTTCGACCAACCAGCTATCGCTGTCGACACCCATGTTGAAACCGTGGCGAAGAGGCTTGGCTTGGTCGGTATGAAAGAGAGCCCAGATGTGGTCAAGGCTGTATTGGAGAGTTTGGTTCCTCCCGAGAAGTACAGGCTCGTGGACAACGCCTTTGTGATGCATGGAAGGGAGTTCTGCAGGAAGCGACATCCGAGGTGTGATGAATGTTTCATGCGATCGCATTGCTGTTTCGATCATAAGATAGCGTTTTTAAACAAAGATGTAAAACCCTAGTGTTTTTTCTTGTTGTAATCCTCGACTGTGGCTGATATCCTCTTCAGACATTCCATGGAAGATTCGTAGGTTGGCCAGCTGCTCAAGCCACACTCCGGCCCCGCATAGGGAACCCTCTCAGGCCCAAAACGTCTCACAACTTTCTCCAGCCTCTTCGCCACGAGGGCGGGATCCTCAAGGAATGTGAGAGGGTCTATTTGGCGATGTCTTATTTCTGTCCAGATCTCTCCGAGCCTCTGCTGGAGGTCTTGGCTCTTACCCTGAGCCATGATCTTCTCCTCTATCAGCTTGTCGAAGAGAGTGACGTAAATGCTCGCCTTCAGACATTTGTCGGTATCTTCTAGGCGCCCCTTGGTCTTCTCCAATGTGTAAAGGGGGTCCTCGACATGGGACTCGACCACGTGCAGATGCTCCACCTCCCAGAATAAGTCGTCAGAGGTGTCGTGGAGGTGCATGCAGGTCTCTACATTCTTCAAGGCCGCGACTCGGCACATCTCCTCCCAAGCCCTCCTGAGAGACTCCCTCCCCTCTGAACCATAATCAAGGAGAGGGTCATCCAAGAAGCCCAACACCGGCTCGTCTATGCATAAAAGGTCCAGCCTGCTGTACTTCGTCTCGAAAAAAGAACGAGAGAAGATCTCAGTAAGCGTGCTCCCGAGATCCTCAAACAGCCCCGGGCTCTTAGTCGAGAAGAAAGACGAGAGGGTGTATGGCCCCGTAACACAGGCTTTTAGCCTAACGTATTCGACGTTGGCCAAGTCTCTGATTTCGGATATGTTACGTTTGACGACATTCACCTCTGGGATCGAAGTGTTCGGTTTTACCTTAGGGTTTCTGAAGGCGACGTATTCGGCGCCGACTTTTTCAATCCCCTGGATCAGCTCGAAGAACATCTCGTTCATGTCCCGGAACTGGGTGTAGTTGGGGATATCGATACCGTTCCTAAGCTTGTCAGCGAATGAATTCACTATCTCCCTTTCAAAGGTCTTCGTTTCCTCGTCTGGAACCCCGATAAAAGGAAGGAGCGTGATGGATTTCCTAGCTCCTTTATTGATGAGGGACTCCTCCACCCTTAAAGGTAGGCTGCCCACATCGCACGAGCTGATCATTTTTTTTCCCGCTAACAGACGCTTATCTTCCCCGTTGCGAGGTCGCTGCAAAACTCGTCCAAGCGCTCGAACTCTTGAGCAATGACCTCCCTGATTTGCGGTGTGATCTTGTTCAGGTCCACTCCGTCTGCTGGTATCACCTGGGCGGAGCAGACCGCTGGCTCGTTGATGGGCTGCCCGATGTTGCTCACTAGCCAAATATAGACTTCCTTGACGCCTTCGACCTTTTCACAGACTTGGTCGGCGATCTGGTAGCTCAGGAAATTGTAGATCTTCCCCACGTGGCTTACAGGGTTCTTCCCAGCTGCCGCCTCCGATGACATGGGGCGGTTCAAGGGGATCACACCCACGACGTTGTTCCCCCTCCCAACCTGCCCGGAGTCACCAGTATCCGCAGAGGTCCCAAGAACAGTTAGGTAGAGGCCGTCTATCCCCCGCCCCTCTCGGTCCAGAACGTTGATGCCCACCTTCACCTCGTCGAAGTCATAGTTGGAGTTTAAGAAGACGTTGATGGCGCCGTAGATGTCGGATTTCTTCCTGAAATAGTCCGCTTCGCTCTCGATGAAGCGGTCGACGAAGGCTATGGCCACAGTCAGGCTCAGCTTGTTCCCGTTCCTGAAACCCATGATCTTGATGTCCTCCCCCGACTCGGGGTACTCTCTCTTGAACTCAGGGGAGTTGAGATATCCCTCTAGATCTAGAATCAGCCTCTCCGTCCGGCTCAAAGGGGCGAAGCCCACGGCCGCAGAGGTGTCGTTAGCCCCACGATACTTCCCCTTCCTCTGGAAGATGTCTTGGAGGGAGGCGGCCCCCGGCTTGATGACGCTCTGATACTTGACATGTTTCTCAGGGTTTACGAAACGAAGATTACTCCTCATCCACTCCTTGGTGCTCTCTATCGCGATCTCTTTAACGGGAACATGTTCCTCTCCGACATTGAAGGTTGCCCTGTCGCCATAGACGATGAGCATCGGCTCGGTGATCTCCCCTCCTCCGAAACGAACCTCGGACCCGCCGGCTCCGATGAGCCCTTTGTCAAGGTTGTGGTGGAGGATGTCCCCGAACCTCCTCAAGTACTCCTTGCTGAGTTCTATGGAGACCTGATTCATTATGGAGTCACAGATCGTGTCCGGGTGGCCGAGACCCTTCCTCTCGCAGATTTCCATCGGCTTGTCGTCGAGGGTGTTTTGTATGAGCTCCTTGACGAGAATATTTTCCATCTCACTCATCCCAGATAATCCTCATTATTCCTCTCGGGAATTGCAGAGAGAATATAACCGTCCACTTAAAAAAATTTCTTCGTGTATTAACGGTAATGATGTGAAATATTCAATAAAAAATTCCATTTGGAATATTCGAATAATGACTGTACAAGTCCGATCTTGACACCCATTGCTGAAATCTTTCAATGAGCATGCAAAGAAAATTCCCCCCTGATCATGAAATCATTACAAAGGAGCTAGAAGGTATGGCCTCTCACCCCCAAAATTAATATCTTCTGTTAGAACGATTCACAAGTAGGTCTCTAGTACGAGGAGCCTCGCAATGCAGGAAGAGTCCACCACCTGTCAGAAATGCGGGAAGGAGGTCCCCAGAACCCAGTTCTGTATTTACTGCGGTTACAACCTGGTGGAAAGGGGGAGAAGACCTTCTTTAGAATCGAGCAGAGAGGAGCCCCCTATAGAGGCTTATAAACCCCCCAAGATCCGTCCTCAACCGGATGTAGATGACACATCTTTCTTCTCGTCCCTCTACGACATATACAAAGAAGAGCGAAGACCCCCTCCCTTGATTGACCTTGGAGTTGACCCCGAGCTCACACACCTGACTAAGGAGATGGTGAAGCACCATGCCTGGAAGGTGAAACTCTGCGAACTCCTCATGGAGGAAGGGCTGCAAGAGAGGGTCTTCACCAACATCTATGAGGGTTACCAGAAAGAGATCGCCCAGCTCAAGGAGAGGATTGAAGAAAAGACCGCATCTTACAGGGACCAGTACGAAGAGAAGAAGGCTGAGCTTGAAAAAACAAATCTCAAGCTGGAGGAGCTGAGAGTCAGAGTTGCCATAGGAGAGCTTGCCGAGAGCGACCTCCTCATCAGGACCCCTAGCATCAGGGAGAACATAAACACTATCGAGAAGGAGATCACCAGACTAGAGAAGACCACAAAGCAACTATCTAACCAACCCCTAGGCGTGACCCGACAAGAACAATTCGAGCATGAACAGACCGCCAGGAAATTCATCAAAGATCTAGACACAATGGTAGAAGGAGGAAAGCTCAGTCGAGAACTGGCTGCAAGCCTCGCAGAGGACTTTGAGGATACAATCAACCTGTTTGCGGGAATGGTCAGCGACGAGACCGAGAGGGAACTACGGAACGAGTTGGACGTTCTAGAGGTCCGCTTCAAGGTGGGGGAGATAACCCAGTCTGAGCTCGACTCATTGAGGAGTGATGTACTGTCCAAGCTCGAACGCTTCTGGAAACAGTGATCACAGCCTTGGATGGTCTCACCGGTTAAAATTTAAACCAATGGGGAAACTCTAATATTATTCCTTGATAATCTTCAGAGAGGTTTAACAAATTGGACGATAAAAGCCTTGGATCGCTCATTGTGATCGTCAGCTTGGTCATCATGGTCGGGTACTTCGTATGGGCTTTTGCCCCATTCCTCGGACCGACTGTTTCGAGTTGGATATCCCCGCAGCTGAGCGAGTGGGCGTACAGGCTACCGGTGATACTAGCGGTCTACCTGATGCTGTTGATCGTCCTATGGATAGGCTACACGATGGCGACAACCCCGCCGCCTATCCCCTTAGAGAGCCCCCTTGAGATTGAACGGGAAGAAGTAGATAGCACAACGGACGAGGATAAAGACGTGGATAATTAGGCTTCTACCCGACTTTTCCTTATAAAAATATAACACCTAACACGCCAAGTTACATAAATCTTTACAATATCAATCTTTCATCAGCAAAGTTTTATTTCGTTCATTTAAATTTCCAAGGAGAGCTGATTTAAAATCGATGAAATTTCCACTAGAGTATCACTCATTTTTTACAAGGAGAAATCAAATAATGTAGAGTAATTGTAACAGGGACGCTGAACCACTATATCATTAATACTAGGCGGCGCCATTTTCATGAAGCTAGGGGTGAGTGTAGACAGGAATCTTCCCACCCTCTGGTCTTTCCCCTTCACCATCTTACTGATCATGCTCATAGTGGCTGCCGCCGACGTTCTCTTCAACCTCATCCCCCTAGAAATAAGTCATGATGCCTGGATGTGGGCTTTCTCGACTTTGATAACGACCATCATAGCCAGCCTTGTTGCAGAGAGGTTTGCCATGGAAAAAAAGAAGGCTCTTCTTTCTATGGCTCTCTCCGCTATCTTCACCATCTTGTTTTATCGGGACATCTCATCGCTCCTAAAGAGAACCCCGATAAATTCCGTTGAGAGCGCGATACAGAACCCCTTCATCGGGATGGCGGTGTATGCCTCCGTCCTCACGATCATCCCCGGAGTCATGATAGGAGTCGCGGTCGGGGGCATTCTTGGCTCCATCCATAAAGCTCCCATTGAGCGCTGGAGACCGAAGTTCAAGATATCCCATGAACCGTCTGACCCTACAGTTTCAGGCTATGAGAGGTTTTGCGGATGGTGCGGGATGACAGTTCCCTACGAGTCGAAGTATTGCCCTTTCTGCGGGAAGGAACCGGAGAGGCGACCTGCCCCCGAAGTGAAATACTGCAGGTTCTGTGGAACCCAGATCAAGTATCGAGGGCAGTTCTGCCCAGAATGTGGTCAGGAGATGGAAATGATTTCTAAGCCTCTAGTCTTCTATTTCAGGTGAGAAATTCAGAGGGGGGAGATTCTCGCGTCGATCCTTACTTTCCAAGTTCTCGGGCTGTACTGGGAGACTCTGACCCAGTTGACAAACTCCGCAACCTTGCCTCCGGCTTCCGCTGCCCCACGAATATGCCCTTTTGCTTCTGAGAAGAGGTCATTCTCATCGGCCCAATGATACATGTGGAGGAACCCCTCGTCTTTCAAGAGGGGCACCGCAACATCAAGGAATCTGAAGGCACCCTTAGGCAGAGGCATGGCGATCCTGTCATAAAGCCTACCGAGCTTGGGGCAGATCTCCCTTACATCGCCTTGGAGAGCCAAGACCCGGTCCCCGACCCTGTTCAGGTGGATGTTCTCGATGGCGTAATTGTGGGCCTCAGGGTTGAGCTCCACGGCCGTGACACGGATGCGCTTATGCTTCTTCGCAATGCGAATGGGGAGGGGACAGACTCCGCTGAACATGACAAGGACCTCCTCCCCCTCATTGACTGCAGCAGTGAGCCGATCCCTCTCCGAGCTCTCCCTCGGAGAAAAGTACACGGTCTTGGGGTCTAGCCTGAACAGGCATCCGGCCTCTCTGTGGAGAACCTCCGTATCGGGGGCTCCAGCGACAAGCCTGAGCTCTCGGGTCCTGAATGCTCCCTCTCGCCCAGACTCCTTCACGAGGACGCTCTTCACGTTCTTGTTGATCTTCATCAGGGCCTGTGCGATCGCTCCCTCGACATCCCCCAGCTCTTTGGGGATCTCGATGATTGCCACCGCCTTTCGCTTGGATCCATAGATATCGAAGGATCTGGTGATCAAAGGGATCTTTTCCTCAGGAAGAATTTCCATTAGCTCCGCTCGCAGATCGTGACTCATCTGGGGGATAGAGTCGTTCTATTGACCTTATTTATCCAGTGGTTTCCCATAGGGGGCTAGAAGATTGATCTCTCCCCCGTCTTGCGCATCAGCTTGCCCCTTGCACGGATCTCGTCGAGGAGGAAGTCGTCGGGCTCGTGATCGTCCCGGGTCTTTCGTTTGATGGTCTTACCGCAGACACCGTCTTCGAGGAGCTGACGCCGGAAGCACGAAGCATAAGTGCAGCTTCTGGGGCTGCAGTTCTCGTTTGTCCATTCGCACCAGGCCTGCTTACCCCTTAGTCTGAGCGACCTTTTGATGCACTTAAAATCGCGGCATTTAGGGAAACATTGTTTACCTGCGGACAAAACTGTAACCCTCGTATTTCTCTAGGAGTGTTCCAATCGGTAATCTTGATAGAGGAATAAGATTTAAAGTTTATTCATGTGGAAGGCATATCCTGCCTACACTTTTATACTAAAGAGCCGTTTTCCGGGAGGAAGATCGATGGTGAAGGTCGTAGTGAGTGGGATCCCTAGGGAGTATCAGGTGCCCTTCACTGATGGGAACTAGTTCGGGGAGAAGCATGGGCACCAGATAGATGCTATCTATCCTGATGTGGAGTTGGTGCAGATGTTACAGGGTGGTGCATGAGACTGAATGAGGGGGAGGGAGTAGAAGTGCTCCTGGCTGAGGGGGGCAACAGGGTCTACTGGGGGAAGGAGCTGGATCGGAAGGATTATTAGAAGGTTTTTTACCACGAGCCTCTCTTGTGTGCCCGTGATCCGAGAAAGGGTTACTGAGCTCTTGGACCGCGTGTTTCATATATTCCTGGTTCCATTTCATCGATGATACAGATGTCGGGAGTCAGGGTCGATGACGCCACCAGTGCCCAAGCGGTCGCCAAGAGGTTTCTGGTCTCACAATTTGGTTCAAACAGGGTCAAAGAGGTAACGTTCTCCAGATCATGGTATCAGACCGGGGCACAGAAGGACATCTGGGAGGTCGAGGGGGATGTGGTGGTGAAGAAGGGCTGGTTCAGTAAAGACCATATCCACTTCAAATTCCAAATAGATCCTGTCACCGGGCGGGTAATCGCTTTCGAGGTATGATACTGCTTTTACACAGTGAGAATGCTTTCTTCCAAACATATCCCATATTTTAAGTACGTTAGGTTTACGTGGATCTTAAAGACGGCGGTAGCGCTCGCTGACCTCGTTTATCTTACCGCATGTGAAACAACCTTCCGGACAGTTTCCAAGTTGGAAGCAGTAAGGGCCAGCCTTCTCGAACTGTCGGGGCTCCACCATTCTTACTTGTCGGAGCATCTCGTCCGCAACGGCTTTGATCTCCCACTGGGCCCGTTCGCAGCACCTGAGACCGAAGAAGCGCATGAGGGCGAGGCCCTCCATGGTCATCAGTAGGCTGGTCTCCGCGGCGTTGGGGAGCACGAAGCGGGCATCCTCAATCGGGATCTCCGCCTCAACGAGCCTCTGGTACGCTTCACTCGAGGCCTCGATGAGGGAAATGAAAAGATCCTTTGCACTCTCCTCGATGGTGGGAGGGGTGACTACGCGCTCCTTGAGACGCCTTACAGGGATATGTCTCTGGCTCTGCTGGGAGAAAGAGGCAACCCGGTGGCGGACGAGCTGGTGGCTGCAAGCCCTGCTGATCCCCTCGATAGCGAAGGTGAAGGAGAGATGCGGAAGGAGGTCCACCTTGTCGATTCGTTCCTCCGGAATTGAGTCTCTCAATCCGTCTGAGGACGTGTGGCTCAGGAGCTCTGCTTTCACCGCCACCACATCTGGACTGCTTTCACGGAGGGTATGATCCCCTTCAATGATGATATAAGAGCCTCAGCCAGGGCTTCCTTCCTCCCTGCGGAGTACTCGATTACCGCCCGTAGATTCGCGCTCATGAGCCATCTCCCAGCGCCCAAGGGAGATACATCGAAGAACTTGCTCGCCAGTAGGGCTTCTAACACCTTCTCGTTGGAAGCCTCCATCACCCAGGTGAACCTGTTGTGCTCCAAGACGCTCCCGTGCTGAGGCTCAAGCCTCCTGACGATCTCCCTAACCTTCCCCGGATTCTTGAGGAGACGCTGGAATAATTTGGAAGGCCTCGTTCCGCTTGTGGTTGTCAGCATCGCAGTGGCGATGAGAGCCTCCACATCTGGGGAGTGTGCAACGAGGTCGAGTCTCAAAGGTCTTCTCCTCTGGCCAATCCTTAGTCATACTGGGGGTATCTCGGACTCTTTGGGTTTTACTTTCAGCTCGTCGGGGATGTTGAGGGCCCTCACAACATTTATTGAGTTAATGACGTAGATGGGATTCCCGTCTGGCTCATACTTGTTCAGGCGCTTGACACCTCTGAGGACGAGTTTAACCTTGAGGGTCGTACCGTCACTCAGATTGTAAGTGTTCCAGTTCTCCTCGATTTCATCAAAATCCAAGGTTGTACTGCCTACGAGGGCTTCAATTGGTAACTTCGACAAAGCCATCACACCAAGTATCTCTGGAATCAGATGATATTTACCCTTTCCCACGGCGAACCTTTAAGAAAGGGTGTTCGATTGATCAGGTTGATCGGGATATGTCATTCTGGGACGATTGGTTAAAAAGACTAAAGGAGCGCCGCGGTTTCTTCTTCCCCGAGATCGACCGGCTTATCGAGGAGATGGAGAAGGAGATGACCGAGTCTTTCAGAGAGATGGAGAACTTCATGCCCCGAGACATGGTCAGGGTCCGACGCCTCCCAGACGGCTCTGTCAGGAGGGAGTACGGCCCCTTCGTCTACGGTTATTCAGTGAAGATCGGCCCCGACGGGAAACCCATCATCAGAGAGTTTGGTAACATCAAGCCCGGCCCTGGTGGAGAGGGGCAGCCCCCGCTAAACCTTCAAGAGCAGAGGGAGCCACTTGTTGACATCATCGAGGAAGAAAACCAGTACAAGGTGGTCGCAGAACTTCCCGGTGTCGAGAAAGAGGATATCAAACTGCATGTCACCGACCACACACTATCCATCAAGGTGGAGACCCCGGACAGGAGATACTACAAGGAGCTGGAGCTCCCCGGAGAGATCGACGAGTTCTCAGCCCGCTCCACGTACAGGAACGGCGTCCTGGAGACGGTCCTGGGCAAGAAGAAGCGTGAGGATAGGGGCACCCAGATCAAGATCGAGTGAAACTACTCGATCCAGGCCAAACCTACTTTAATCGGGAACTTCACACCCTTCCCGAAGCTTACCACGCGTCTGAACCTGTCAATGAGATTGGGTTGGCTCCAGAACCTCTCGAACATATGAAACTCGATCACAACCCTTCTCTCGTACCCCTTTTCATCATGTCCCAACAGCCTCTTTGTGTCAATGCCATAGCTCTGGGCTGCTTTCTCCAGCCCCGCTGAATCTCTGAGGGCGATCGTTGGATCGAGGAACATGAGTCCCTTGACGGGTGTGAACAATATGCGACTGGGCCCCGAAGCCGCTCCCGCCGTCCCTGTTGCAACCTTGAGGAGGGCGGTCAGGAGGCTTGAGGGATCGCTAGTCTGGGTGATGCCGTGCTCATCCTCATAGAGGGTCATAGGGCGGCTCGCCATTACGCTCTGGGGCACGGTCAACACGAAGAGAAGATAACCGATAGCCGCCAGGATCATCTGGAAGATGTTTTTCTTCTTACCGGTTACACAGCTCTCGATGTAGCCTCCTGCGATCCGGTGTGACAAGGTTAAGAGCCCCGAGAGGGTGGTCACAGCGCTCAGGAACCCCGACTTTACAGCTCCCATCATGTTGGCGGTCACGACCCTGACCTCTGAATAATGCAGGCTGGAGAGGAGGCCCTTTGTGAAGAGAATCGATGGGTGCCCAGAGACAGAGGCGATGATGAGAGCGTTTGGGGCTTCCATGTTCAGGATACCGATCCTCCTAACCTTCACTCCGGCCTTGTCCGCTTCACTCTCGACGAGGGACCAAAGGTTCGTGTCATTCTCTCTTCCAGTCCATCGAGGGTTGAGCAGGGTCACGATCAGGTAGGGTCCGGCCAGCCATTCTAGTGCAATTGAGATCACTGTGATCAGGAACCCCGCAGCCGTCACGGTCACTGGATCAAGCCTCAGCAACAAGGAGAGGAAAGTCCAGGAGACTGTGAAGAAAATGGCGAACCGGGTCGTGAAGTGGATTGCTAGTGCTGGTCGGAGTCGAGTGGGGATTCGCCACATTAAAGTCCAAGGGAATAACCTTTCGAGAGTAAATATCTGTTGTGACCCAATGAATGGTAGGCATAACCATCTTGTTTCTGATCCACAGTTTTGGTTACGAGGATTGAATTTTATCTTCATAACAACATATTTATCGGCTTAGTATATGGTAGGTATTGGCCAATGATGTGAAGGCATTAGGGCGACGTGATGACCGATCAGAGTTACACTGAGGCCAAAATTATTCAAAACAGAATCATAGGACTATAACTGTATATACCTTATTCTCAGTACGTGAATCGAAGTGATTAATACATTCTTCAAAAATTTCTATGAGTGTCGGGGATGGATCAATCCAGGGTAAGATTTAAAACACTGAGAGGGTTCCATATCAGCGCTAGGTCTTGAAATAAGTCCGGTGAACGACATGGGAAAGGTGCGGACAGAGATGGTGAAGCGCATCTCGCTTGAGTTGATAGATAGGTATGAGAGGAGCTTCACTATCGAGTTCGAGCAGAACAAACAATTCTTAAAAGAGATTGAGCTGGATGTGTCAAAAAAGCTCAGGAACAGGATCGCTGGCTATGTCACAAGGCTCATGAGGATAGAAGAGACTCAAGAAGTAAGCAGGATCTGAGGTTGAGCCTGCCACTGCGTCAATCGCTTGGCACTATTTTCAACTGCCATTATTTGTATACATCTGACTTCGAGATCAATTAAATTTCCGCCATTAAACATATAACATAATCAGATGAGTTCAGTTGAGGCACATGAGCGGTAGCCACTTCGTCGCCTATACAATACCAAGTGATGGACTCAGGCTGGACATCGCTCTTGTAGAGACGGATAGGTTGCTGCTCCACGAGGAAACGATACCAGAGAGCCTAGAACAGTTATTAGAGGAAATTGAGAGAGATGGCGTCTTAAGATCACCCGTCATCGTAGACAGAGAATCCCTTGTGGTCTTGGATGGGATGCACAGAGTAGAAGCCCTCCGCAGCATTGGATGCAGATTCACCTGTGTTTGTCTGGTGGACTATCAGAGTCGGGAAATAAAGGTCGACCGCTGGTGCCGTGTAACCCGAAGGACAGTAAGGATCGAGGAGTTAAAAGAAAAGTTCAGTGAACTCGATACGTACAAGATCTCTCTAAGAAAAAGTGATGTAAGAGGTGGAGCGGATTTTCTATTAATGCTAAATGATGGCTTTTACAGGATGGTCTCCTCGGAATCAGGCATACTCCCAGCCCTCGAAATCATGGCTATCATCGAGTCCTGGTTGAGGGAGCGGGGTGATAAAGTTGGTTATGAGACAGAGCTGGACGCTGAGGAGATGTTAAAGAAGGGCGAGGTTGGATTTGTGTTATGCCCGCCTAGGATCGAGAAACATCATGTTCTTGACATCATAAGCAAAGGGAAAGTCTTCACGTTTAAAGCAACCAGGCACATCGTCCCCGCCCGCCCCTTCGGTGTGAACATCCCCCTTGAGATGCTTAAGGACACCGAGATAACCGTCAAGGAGGCCAACAGGCGTCTCTCGCAGCTGTTGGAGAGGAAAGCTCTGAAGCGGGTCCTCCCGGGGCAGGTGTGGAGAGGACGGCGCTACGAGGAGACTGTCTACGTTTTCGAGGATGTATGAGGGAGCCTTCCAAAGAATCTCGGATCGAATCCCAATTCCATTAGCTTCTCTTTGATCTCCGAGGGGCTCAAGCCTTTATATTTAAGCATTGCAGCTATCGAGAGCATGCTCTCAATCGGCTCCCAGGGGTAGACGATCCACGCATCTGTCTCCGCTGCATGATAGTCTGGCTTGAGCGTCGTCCAAGGCTTGATGTGAAGAGTCGCAACCCTAACCTCGGTGGCGCCACGACTCTCTACATGCTCTTTAGCCGCCTTCAGTGAGGTCCCAGTGTCCGAGACGTCATCGACCACTAGTATCTTCAGCCCGTTCACATCGGCATTCAGTGGGTAGATGATCCTTGGAACATCTGTTGTGCTGCCTACATCGTTGTAGTACTCTACCTGGACGCTGGCCAACCTCCTCACCATGAGCTGGTCGCACATGATCCTTGCAGGGTCGAAGCCGCCACGGCTGACGGCCACGATGAGGTCTGGCTCATAACCGTGCTCCATGACTTTCGCTGCTACAGCCTCGGATAGGCGCTGGATGTCATCCCAGCTTGGATGAAGCAATTTGAGGTCTCCCCTGCCAACCACCGGTCGTGTCCTCGTTTAATATTACTCGGTAAAGCCTTCTCGTTTTATTTAACTGACCCGATTGCGCGAGAATCTATAAGATTCGAATCGGAGGGCTTTTCACAGCCGATCATCTGGGACAGTTGAACCATTATTTGGGTTCTGGCTGTAAAATACGTTAAATAAGTCACCTGACATTTTTAAACGAGTCTTGGGGTTGGTGCAAGTGTCCAGGCGCGCGCTTTTTGTCGGCAGGTTTCAGCCCTTCCACAACGGCCACCTTCACGCTGTGAGGAAGATCCTTGAGGAGAACAACGAGCTTCTGATCGTTGTGGGCAGCGCCCAGATGAGCCACGAGCCCGACAACCCCTTCACGGCCGGCGAGCGCCTAGTGATGATCAGAAACGCTCTCTCAGCAGATGGAGTCGGCGCTGATAGATACATGCTCATCCCCATTCCCGACGCCCCAGCCCACAGAGTCTGGGTCTCCCAGGTCGAGTCCCAGACACCCCAGTTTGACATCGTCTACACCAACCAGTCACTGACCAGACGGCTGTTAATCGAGGCCGGATACGAGGTGAGAGGCATCGAGCTCCACATGAGAGATCAGTATGAGGCCACGGAGATCAGGAGGCGGATCCTAGAGGGGGAGGATTGGGAAGAATTAGTTCCCCCCAGGGTATACAAGTATTTGAAGGAGATCGATGGGGAGGGGCGTATCAGAGACCTGGCGAAGACCGACTCCGTAAACAGCAATGATTAGACCCATCGATAATGGAGGAATATCCATTGTTCATCACGGTAGACCTAACTCTCAAGACGAAGTTTCCCGGTCTCAGAGCCCAAGTTTTGAGGTTACGAGGTGTCGAGGTCAATAGAGAAGAAGCAGATCTTGAGAGATTCAAGGCTGAAGTTATCGAGAGGACGCGGAGCAGGTGGAACCTCGACCAGTTGAAAGAGCACCCCCTCTTCAGGGCCTATCGAGATTTCTTCTGGCGGGTGGGCGTGGACCCGACCAAGACCAGGCCAGCTGCAGAGGCTCTCATAAGGCGGGTGTTGAGGGGACGCTCCCTCCCGAAGATCAATACTGTTGTAGATGCCATCAACCTAGCCTCGATAGATACGGCTATTCCCCTGGCAGCCTTCGATGATGACGGTCTCGCAGGGGATCTCTTGATGCGAGAGGCCGAAGAGGGGGAGGAGTTCCTGGGGATCGGCATGGATAGACCCGTCGTT
>CP070640.1:479261-481912 GCA_020354065.1 Candidatus Bathyarchaeota archaeon | reverse complement strand
TGGACGTGTAGTAGATATTGATGGCGAGCTCCTCTTTCTTCGGTCCCAGGCCCCAGTAGATCCGGGCCTCCTTGCCTGACTTGATGACGCCCTCGATGTCTGATATGATCCCCTGGCGGATAAGCTTGAATACTCCTTCCAGGGTGAGGCGGTCGAAGACCTCCTCGATGACCTTGTAGTCCTCCTGCCGCTTCTCAAGCATGAGGTCTCTCTCTTCGTGGCGCCTCTCGGCTGCATCCGCCCGCTCCTCGATGCGCTCACGATCGGACAAATGTCATCAAGCTCGTCTACTCGATCTTGAGGATGCCCTCTTTCCTCAACCTTTCGACCTGGTTGGCCGTGTAGCGCCAGAAGATCTCCCCCCTCTCATCCCCTTGGAACTCCCAGGGGGAGACCAGGACCACGTCTCCCTCCCGGATCCATGTCCTCCTCTTCATCTTCCCCCTGATCCTGGTTGTGCGGGTGTGGCCGTCCTGGCACTTCACGAGCACCCTGTCGTAGCCCAGCATCTTCTGGACGATACAGAGGACGTCGTTCTCCGAGGGGTAGACCATCTCCTTGAGGCCTCTCTCGCTCAAGACCTTCTTCTTTCCCATCCGGTTGCCTCTTCCTCATAAAGAGTGTTTCCAATCTTAAAAATCATTTCCATGACAATTTAGCTGTTAAAATCGTTTTTTATCAAAATATCGTCAATATCTCCGCTAAAATCCCCCCGATATGCGCCCTCCTCGAAGGTAAATGCTGAGAAAGCTGCCCGAAAATCTAGAGCTGCACCTGCACGCCGCGGCCCAGAAACACTCCCCCAAGGTTCACCCTAGACGTATAGGCATAGACCTCGACCCCCCTCAGGTGAACCTCCCTCAGGTTTGCAGCGAACTCCGGGTCGGTCGCCTCGTTGGGGCGCATGCGCTCGGCGTCCGGTCTCTGGATGAGGAAGAAGACCGCGGCCCTCCCCATCTCTAAGCCGTCGGCTAGAGCCTGGAGGTGTCTGCTTCCCCTCGCCGTGGGGGCGTCGGGGAAAAGGCCTACGCCCTCCCTCACGAGGGTGCAGGACTTCACCTCTAGGAGGAGCTGGCCGGCATCTCCCCTCAGTAGGAAGTCCAGCCTCGAGTCCCCCCAGGTATGCTCGGCCTTCTCCACTTCCAGGTCTCTGAACTCCCTGATGAGGCCGGCTGCGATCGACTCTGAGACCACTCTGTTGGGGACCATCGAATCGATGCTGACGAGGGCCCCATCCTTATCGACTAGCACGAGGTTGTAAGATGTCTTCCGGGTCTCGGATGCCCTCTCCAGCAGGTAGACACGAGCGCCCGGATACAGGAGCTCCTCCATCCTGCCCGGGTTGGGGATGTAACATTGAGCCTCTTCCCCCTCTACGAAGACGATGCCAAGGAAGCGGTTGGGCCTGCTCAGGAAGACAGCCGGCACCAGAGGCCCCGGGAACCGCATCTCCCCGCCCCTACGAAAGGATTTTCAGGATCTCGTCGAGGGTCCATGAACCGGAGGCCGCCACCAGCTTCAGGGTGCTCCCCCTTGAGAGATCTAGGTCCCCCTCCATTGAGCCATCGATCACATACACTCCCCCCGCCTCCCTGAGTATCAGGAGCCCCGCCGCCACGTCCGTGGCCCTCAGCTTCCCCCGGACATCCACGTGGGCGTCGATGAGCCCTGAGGCCAGGTGGCAGAGGGAGAGGGCAGCCGACCCGAGCTGGCGGAGATGCTCCGCGCCCCTGATCAGCGGCTCCACGCCTTCAATGGGCGTGCCCTTGCTCACGTCGATGGAGATCAAAGCCTCGTTAATCTGCCTGGACCTGCCGGGGGCTATCCTCCTTCCCCCCCTCCAGGCCCCTCTGTTCCTCTCCGCCCGGTAGACCTCTCCCGTGTAGAGGTCCTTCACAATGCCAGCCACTGCGTCAGAGAGTCGGAGGGTCTCCGAGAGGGCCATGCTTGTGGCGGCGAAGGGGATCCCCCTCGCCATGTTCGTGGTGCCGTCGACGGGGTCGACGATCAGGTAGGGGCCTTCCTCGCCGATCGAGTAGTCTCCCTCCTCGCTGATGACGTTGACGGGCCTACCCGCTTGTTCGAGCGTCTCGTGGATCGCCCGCTGGGCCTCGGAGTCCAGGAGATTCTTCAGGCTCGTGATTTCGAGGCCGGGCCTGCTGATAAGGGTCTTGCGGACGCTGCTGCGCACGTTCTCGGCTGCTTCCAATAAAGTGGACATCCAGCCGGCCACAACAGAAGATGACACCATGGTTTCATACTCCTTTTTTCTTAGGTCTTCAACCGATATGTGACCCGATGAGTCCGATTCTAGTTGGGCTGGGTGCCTATTAGTCTTCTCAGAATCTGAGCATTCAAGTCTCCAATCATCATCTGGGTTTGACAAGCCAGTTGGTCTTTGTCTCCCCGTATTGAGCCCTGTCCTTCAAGCTGGTAGGTAGGAGAAATTCCCTTGATCGGACTCGATCACGAGGCTATTTCTGTCGCTGCTCACCTCGCAGTGCCCAACCACTTGGACGCCCACGCCGAACCCTTCAGCGATCCTTGTGACCTCCTCGGCGGCTTCCGGCTCCACGATGAACTCGAATCCCACGCCCATGTTGAAGTCCTCGTACATCTCCCTCCATTCGACCCCCGCCTCCCTCTGGATT
>CP070640.1:463196-479161 GCA_020354065.1 Candidatus Bathyarchaeota archaeon | reverse complement strand
ACCGCAGGGAGCTAATCGGCCTCTACGCCGGGGACGTGGACGATGCATGGAAGGAGGGCGTCAGGAGATGCTACGATGCCCATGACTCCGGGTCAGCGAATGAATCTGATGTGGTCATCGTGAACGCCTACCCTCAGGCGGACCAGGACATCGATTGGTGGGGCGCCCAAGATTCTCTAAGGGAGGGGGGAACAGCCGTCGCAGTCCACCACTATGCCTTGGGTAGAGCCTTGCTCCACTATCGGGCGGAGCAGATGGGGGCCCTCTGGAAGCGGATGAGGTGCTATCCAGACAGGAGGTGGCCAGTCAAGCAGGCCGGAGGGACGATCGTCTTCTCAAGCAGGCTCTCCAAGAGGCAGATGCTGGCCTACGATGATGGAGTGGAGTGGTTGACCGATTGGAGCGAGGTGCTGGGCAAGCTACTTGAGATCCACGGAGAGGAGGCGATCGTCTCCGTCTATCCCAGCGGCAAGCTCCAGTTCGACGCTGAAAAGAACCCTTTGAGCCTCTAGGTCGGGGGGCCGCGTCTGGACCACTCCGGGGAGCGGGCGTCAGGCACTGAGCAGCCTCTCGCAGAGTAGGGCTTCAAGTCTATGATGGGGGAGTCCTCAAGAGCGTCCAAGCCCGTGACCTCCAACCTGCAGCCGTCGATCCCTTTCAGCTCCACCAATGTGAGCCCAATCGGGTTCGGCCTAGAGGGGCTCCGGCAGGCGAAGACCCCGGTGAGGGGCGCCCCCTCATGCCTTGGCGGGGTGACCTGAAGGGTCCGCCTGTGATGGTCATCGTCCCTCATGTGCATCCAGTATAGCACGAAAAGGTGAGAGTATTCCTTGATCCCTAAAAGGCCTGGGCAGTACTCAGGATAAATCTTGATGGTCGAGGTTTCATCGGCTGACTCCACCTCACCTATAAATCTGACATCGCCACTGTCTCTCATCTCCTACGCTCCTATGGAGAAGAGAAGTTCTCGCTGACTTAACACCTTTTTCAAGAATCAACCTACCGTTTATGAAGCGTATGGGTCTGACTCTAGCATCTGAAGGACGAGGGCGATACGTCGCCAGATGCCCACCCAACAACGATAAGATGCAGAAGGCTATAATGGGATTCACGGGAATTAACCCTCAAAGACACAGGAGAGTTTGGGAAACCTGATGAAAAACCTCGAAGGCCTGCTAGAGTTCATGACCTCTGTGGGAAAGCTGAAAAGGATACCCAGAACCGGCTGGCTCGAAGCGGGGGTGAAAGAACCAGAATCAATTGCGGATCACATCTTCAGGACGAGCATCCTTGCGCTTCTACTCGCGGATCTCCAAGGTGTGGACTCCGAGAAAGTAGTCAGGATGGCCCTCATCCACGACTTGGCAGAGGCCCAGACAGGAGATCTGACACCGGAGCAGAAACAAAAAAAGGGAGTAGAGCATCTCATCGAAGAAGAGGAGGCGATGGAACGGCTCTTGTCGAATCTCCCTAAGAAGATCGCAGAGATATGGGGCTCATTGTGGGAAGATTACAGGAGTGGCCGTTCTCCTGAGGCGAGAATCGTCCTTCAGGCCGATCGATTGGAGATGATCCTGCAGGCCCTTGAGTATGAGGAGGAGGGGATGGACCCTTCCAAGCTTGATCGGTTCTTGTTGGTAGAAGAGGAGGAGGGTCTGCCCTCGGAACTCCTCAGAGAGCTCGAAAAAAAGAGAGATCGGATTGAATCTAAACTCTCAGCCCATGGGCATGTTTCTTATAGTCTTCGGGATGGCCAGGTCAGGCGCGCCAACCTCTGAAAGCTTGGCCTCGGGCCAGTTCTCCTCCACCAGTTCGATGAGCTTCTCGGCGTAGACCACTTTGTCTCTGGCCAGCTTCTCGAGACCGGCTCCCCAGGGCTTGTAGAGGTTGCCGACGCTTGGCCCGGGCTCGATCTTGAAATAGCACGGGGAGCAGACCCGGGTCATCTCCGGCGTCTCGTAGATCCTGTTGAAGCCGCCCCAGGCGTCAAACAGCCAGACATGGAGGTCCATTGGGATCTTGATGGCGCTGCGTATGGCAGCCAGCTGGGGGAGGGTGAGGTCCCCGACGGGGTTGAAGGTGTCCGCCCCCAGCATCTCAAGGACTTTGGCCCCGGCCGGGTTCGCGTGGCCTGCGAAGATGGAGAGCTTGAAGACCACCTCCTTGGGGATCTTGCCTGCTTTCCTGAGCTCGTTGACGGTGTAAAGCCCCCCCTCGCCCACCACGAGGAAGCCGTTGAAGCCCAGCTCGATGCTGTGGAGGATGTCGTCAACGAGCTGGATGAGGCCTTTCATCCCCCTGTAGCGTATGCCAGACATACGCCCCTCAGGGGTGGCGGCCTGCCGCCCGATGTCCCAGGGGGCCCTGGGGCCTGGGGTGAGGATGACCTCCAGCTTGGCGTCGTGGGCCACCTGGGCGAACTCCTCCAGCTCCTCGTCGCTCAGGAGGGTGGAGCCCATCACAGTGCTGATCAGCCTGTGCACGGGGACATCCTTCTTGTCCATCTCGTCGACGAGGACGTGGAGCACGGATAGTCTCTCGACACCGGAGATCTCGATCCGGTAGTTGGCACCATCCGGGAAGGTCATGGGAGAGGTAGGAAGGCCGTAGACATCGCCTTCCGGGAGTCCAATTTCTGCCAGCATTCTGGCGGTATCCTTGAGCATAGAAATCAAAGATGAATTTCTTCAAAGATTATTAATAATCTGCGGTAAAAAAGGGGAAAAGGGCGGAGGGAGCCGGAGCCCTCATCGGTTTTCGGAGACCCAAGGGTAGAGCCTCTTCAGTTCTGACAGGCTCTCTTGGATGCGCTCTCTGGGAAGGGTGAAAGGCTGTAACTGGCCTGAGAGATAGTCCTCGTAGGCCTTCATGTCGAAGTGGCCGTGGCCGCAGAGCAGGAACAGGAGGGTCTTCTCCTCCCCCGTCTCCCTGCAGCGTAGCGCCTCATCGATCACGGCCTTGACAGCATGGGCAGGCTCCGGTGCTGGGACAATGCCCTCAGCCATCACGAACCGGGCTGCCGCCTCGAAGACCTCCACCTGGTCGTGGGCCCTCACCCTTATGGCGCCCTCCTCTGCCATCAGCGAGAGGCTGGGGGCCATGCCGTGGTACCTGAGTCCGCCGGCGTGAATGGGGTCGGGGATGAAGTCGTGGCCCAGGGTGTGCATGAGCACCAGGGGGATTATCCGCCCCGTGTCCCCGTGGTCGTACAGGTACTCGCCGCTCGACATGCTCGGGCAAGCCGTGGACTCCACGGCGGTGAACTCGATGTCCTTCGGGGCCTTACCCGTGACCTTGTCGTGGTAGAAGGGCTCGAAGAGGCCCGCGAAGCTGCTACCGCCGCCGACGCACCCGATCACCTCGTCGGGGTAGTCGTCGGCGATGGCGAGTTGCTCCCTGGCTTCCTGTCCGATGACGGTCTGGTGCATCAGCACATTGTTGAGGACGCTGCCGAGGCTGTATTTGGCCCGTTCGTCCTTGAGGCAGGCCTCGACGGCCTCGCTGATTGCTATCCCCAGGCTCCCCGTGTTATCCGGGTCGTCGGCGAGGATCTTCTTCCCGACGTCGGTACGCTCGCTGGGGCTCGGGTAGACCTCGGCCCCGTACAGCTGCATCAACACCCGCCTGTAGGGCTTCTGCTCGTAGCTGATGCGTACCATGTAAACCTCGACGTCGATGTCGAAGAAGGCTCCGCCGAAGGCCAGCGCCGAGCCCCACTGCCCGGCGCCGGTCTCCGTGGTGAGCTTCTCCACGCCCTCCCTCATGTTGTAGTAGGCCTGGGCGACCGCCGTGTTGGGTTTGTGGCTCCCGGGTGGGCTGACGCCCTCGTATTTGTAGTAGATCTTGGCGGGCGTCTTGAGAGCCTTCTCGAGGCCCCTAGCCCTGTACATGGGCGTCGGCCTATAGAGACGGTATACGTCCCGTATCTCTTCCGGTATCTGTATGAACCTCTCCTTGCTGACCTCCTGCATGATGAGCTCTTTTGGGAAGAGCCTCATCAGCATCCTGGGGTCCACTGGCTCCTTAGTAGCTGGGTCTAGAATGGGTTTCAGGGGCGCAGGCAGGTCGGGTAGAATACAGTACCAGTTCTTGGGTATTTGGTCCTCCGTCAGGAGGATCTTCCTATCCAGTCCGATTGATACACGCTCATACCTCCGTAGAATAGGTGCTTACTCTTCACTCATCCGTTCGATAAAAGACTTGTGTATCACTCGGTTTGAACCTTCTCAAGACGGTTATTTCAAACTGCCTGACATTTCAACCATATAATCCATCAATCAAACGTTATCTGCCTAGGTATTTGAAAATTAACGCGTGATTAAGCCTATAAACGAAGCAGAGGGTCTGATTAGTGATAAGGATGAGCGAGTTCCACAAAGAGAAAGCCGATAGAGCCTTGGAGGAACTCAAGGAAGGGGGCGCCAACGCCCTCCTCCTCTTCCCTGGTGCGGACATCGGCTATTACACAGGCTTCGCCATAGGCCCCAGCGAGCGCCTCTCCGCGGCACTAATTCCCGTCGGGGGGGAGGCCGTTTTCGTCGTGAACGAGTTAGAGAGGGAGCTCCGCGGGCAGAAACCATGGATCAAAGAGGTGGATGTCTGGCTGGAGCACGAGGACTCCGTCGAGATTCTGGCTGCTAACATCGAACGACTCGGCTTAGAGTCCTCTGTCATTGGCCTCGCCGAGGACGCTCCCTGGGGTTGGGTAAACCGCCTCAAGGAAAGGCTCCCGACCGTACACTTTGTAGACGCCACAGCCTTCCTAGGCCGTGTGAGGATGGTGAAGTCTCAGCAGGAGTTGGACTGGATGAGGATGGCCTGCGCCCTGACCGACAGGGCACTAGAGGTCGGCTTCGAGCAGTTGCACACTGGCATGACGGAGAGGGAGCTGGCAGGCGTCATCTCAGCCGAGCTGAGGAGAAACGGTGGGGAGGGAGGGTTTGCAGGCGTCCTCTTCGGCGAGAGGGCCGCCCTCCCCCACGGACGTCCAAGCGACAGACCTCTTCAACAAGGAGACTGCGTCTTAATCGACATGGGGACTAAGATCAGAGGATACACCTCAGATCTCACCCGAACCGTATTCTACGGTGAGCCGACAAAACGCCAGAAGGAGATCTACGAGCTGGTGCATGATGCAAACAAGGCCGCATGCGATGCGATAAGGCCGGGGGTCGCCTGCGAGGATCTCGACTCCGTGGCTAGGAAGATCATCGAGGACGGAGGTTACGGCGAGTATTTCATCCACCGTTTGGGCCACGGCATCGGCTTGCAAGGCCACGAGCGCCCCTACATCGTGAAGAATAACAAGCTTGAGCTTGAGCCTGGAATGACTTTCACGATTGAGCCGGGCATCTACATCGTGGGGGAGATCGGCGTCCGGGTTGAGGACACCGTGGTCTGCACGACCGGGGGCTGCGAGCGCCTGACGAGACTCGGCCGGGAGCTCACCTCATATCCAATAAGGGACTAACGGCCATAGTGGGGGATGCTCCCCACCCACGTCCCCCCCTCGAGTCCGGCACCCTGTCTATTCTGACTAATGATCGCCAATGGATCGTCATGCCCCTCTTCATCGTCTTCGAAGGATTCATGGAGCGGAGAGCCTCCGCAGAGGCGCTGGAAAAAGAGAGACAATAAACTACATTTTCTCATCTATTCGATCGAAAAACAATATGTTATCAAAGTACAACAATGAATATTTCGTATCTATTTTATGATCAGTGTGTAGTAGCATCCTAGATCCTTGAGGCCATCGTCTATCTTCTCAACAAGCTCCTCGATTCTGGCTAGGGATGGGTCTTCTTACTACTCGAAGAAGAAGTCTTGCTCTCCGAGCATCTGCTGGGATTAGCTGATGAGCTTGACCGGCTTGTAGCAGTCCTCATAGGTCTTTTGCTTGTTCTTCAGGTAAGCGTTCCATTCGTTGACGCTCGATTGGAAGCGGGTCGGGTAAGGAACGTACCTGTGGCTGAACTTGATGTCTATGGCCTTGGACATGTTCACGGCGACTGCCTCCAGAGCTCCAATCGCCTTCAGGATTGGTGGACCATAGATCTTCACGTAGCTTTTAACCAAACCTAACACCTCACAATTCATGAGAATGGATAGGACATAAATATTTACCCATGATAAATGAGTCCCCGAGCTTATTTCAAGGTGGAATACGTTTCTCCTCCGTCTTTGCGATCCGCCTCATCTTCAACCTGTATTTCCTATACCTGTCATCCATCGAGAACTTGGCGGGGTGAGGGATCTTCACGGCCCCCCCGCAGACGGGGCAGGCGTCCTCCCTCAGGGTGTATCTGACGCATCTCTCACAGCGCCTGAGAAGCCAGACCAAGAGGCTACCTCCTGTCAGCCCCTGTTAAAGGAGATCTTACCGTCGTGACTGGCCCAGACCTCCTGGGTGAAACGGACCACCTTCTCCAGTGCGGCCTCGGCTTTTTTATAGTCATCAGCGGTCACCTCGATCCTGTACTTTGGGGCGCCGAGACTGTACAGGTTCGCGACGGCGTCGTGTTCTAAGGCCATCTTCGTCGCCTCGAGGAGGGTGCTCTTGATCTCCTCGACGCCCTTGGGCTCCATTGAGGTGATCTCAAGCTCTCCTTGGATTGTAACTCCTTTCACGACAATCTTGTCTTTCGCGATTCCCTCAAGGGTTTTAGAGATCTTCTTCGGAACGTTGGCTTCTAGGAGAGCCTCTATCCCTTTTTTGGCGGCTGCCTCGAACCCTGCGTATAGACTGCCATATTGATCTGCGAGCTTAATTCCTGCCTTAGCATAGAGGTCATCGGCATCCATCTTGAGCTCAGTGGCCGCGCTCCTTAGGAGGGTCTCGGCCTTCCGGTGCTTCTTCCATTCCTCAAGCTTCTTCCTTCGCTCGTCCTGTGTGACCCTCCTCAGGGAGAGGTCGATCTGCTCCCTGGCCGGGACGACCCGCATGACCTGGAGGACCACCTTCTGCCTCTCCCTGACGTGGTTCCTGATGTTCCTCACCCATCTGGAGGAGATCTCGGAGATATGGAGGAGGCCCTCCTTGTTCCCGTGTTCGTCGAGTGAAACATAGGCGCCGTGACGTTCCACCCGAACCACGGTAGCTACCACAAGATCCCCGATCTCGGGCCACTCGGGTTTCCCCATGCTCATCCAAATCACCCCAGTATCGCGAGGATGACACCGTTGATCTTGGCCTTTCCGCCGGTCGGCTCCGCCAGTTTCTCGCTGCAGGTCCTGCAGTTTATCGTGTGGGTCGCGTGGCTGAATATGATCTGCTCGCTCTCGCAGGTCCTACACCTCACCCTGAGGAACCTTGAGGATGGACGAGGTATGAGGGTCTCCCACGCCATGGCTGTCAGACGACCTCCGCTTTCTTGAGCCTAATCCCCTTCCTCTGGAGAGTGTAGCTACACTCCTTGCACTTCAGCTGGAGGGTCTGCTTCTTGGAGACCTTGGCCTGGTTGTGCTGGAGGGGGAATTTCTGCCCGCCGTAGCCCTTCTTTCTCCTCGCCTGGTGCCTCTCCCCCTGTTTTGCGGCCTTGCGCTTCCCCGCCTTATACAGGGAGACGGAGTGATCTGTGTGGGTCTTGCACCTGGGGCAGTAGGTCCTCAGGGATCTGGGGGTCTTCATTCCGGAATCTCCACCTCTTTTGCGATGCCCCGCCTTATTAGGTTTTCAGCGTTCTCCACGGGTAGCGAGACCACGTCCTCCGGCTGGAAAGGACCGTAGGTCTTCATGTCGATGCCCATGATCGCCGGCACCGCCTGGAGGAATCGTATCACCTTCAGGCCGGGTTCCGGCGGGGGTTTTGCGTCTACCTGAGGCACGCGCCCCTTTAATATACTTTTCAACTTCGCCTCGTGGCTGGAGAAGAGCCCCCGAAGATCGCTAAGGAAGCCCCTCTCCTCCTGGGTGAGTGCGGAACCGACGATCGCGACCCTGTCCAGCTCTGCCTCCACGATCTTCCTCATTCTGAGCCTGGAGAGTTCCCCGAGCATCCTCTCCGCGTTCTCCCTCTCTTTCTCCGTGATCCGGCCCTTGAGAGAGCCCTTGTCGATCATCCGGGTCTCCTCCCTTATCTCAGAGATGTAGCGCGTCATGTCGGTGTAGAACCCCTCTTGCAGGGGTCGGAGGTCCCTGGATTGCCTCTCCATTCTCCAAGCATCCAGCAGGCGCGAGTATCTCTCAGTCATCTCTCCACCCTCGCCGCATTCTTGCAGAGGAGGAAGATGGCCACCGCGAGTGGGAGCTCCAGGCTCTCCTCCTCGAAGGGGCCATAGGTCTCCCCGCTTAAAACAATCTCTGGGGCCCTATTGATGAAAACTCTCTCGGTGCCCTCGGTGAAGGCGATGGCCTGGGTTAGGGGGTCGTAATCCGCTAGGTCATCTATGGGGATGTTCTGGGTGAGCCAACCGGTCTTCCCGTGGAGGGTGTTGGGCAGGCGAATCAGCCGGCGGAGGTCTGTAGTCACCACCGTGTCGATGGCTGAGGCCTGCTCACGGACGGCGGCTTCTAATAGCTTGCCCATTGATTTGCCATCGATGTATTTCACGACACGGCTAGGTTGTTTGTTCATCAGGGCAGTCAGGATCTCGTCCCTCGACTCAATGAGGTTCAGGGATGCCCCTCTCCCGAGCTTCAATCCCTTGATCTGCTCTGGCGTCGCCTCGGCGATGAAGTCGTAGAGGGCTCTTATTGACCTCCCTCTCCACCCCCTCTGTTCTGAGGCTGTGCCGCCTCGGCCACGTCTTGCGATTAGACCCTGGTACTCGGCCTCGATGCCAATTCCGCGGATGTAGTCCACGATCTCTCTCCGAGCAAGCTGGTCCAGCTCCTTGGCCGAGGGGCTGCGGACGTGGACGTGAAACCCTCTGTTACCCGAGAAGTTGACTGATAGCTCACCTGAGGCCTGGAACCCGAAGTCCTCGATGAGGATGTCCAGGAGCTTCTGGGCCTCGTACTTCGCCGCTCGGAGGCAGTTCTCGCATAGCCAGGTTTCCTCGATGAAGGTTGCCTTCTTGCAGTCGTGGCATGTCTCCGGTGGGTGGCCCTTCCCCTCCTTTCCACAGGTCCTACAGGTCCACCTGTCGTGTTCCTTCTGGCATGGGAGATCGAAGTGATCGGAGTCTATGTCGAAGACGAGATCAGCGCCGAGCCACCCCTTCTCCGCCATCGAAGCCCTGGGGTCCTTGTAATAAGCAGCTGAGAAGTAGGTGTGGGCGGGGGCGTATTCCCTCAGGTAGCCCCTGAACTGCTGGGGGTCCTGGAATCCGATGTGGCGGAACATGGTCCTCCCACCGAAGGAGAGGAAGCCGAACTCCCTACGCCTGATCTCCGGGGGGGCCTCCACCCTCTGGGCTTCTGTGGCATAATATCTCTTGAACTGCTCAGTGATGTACTGCTCGTTGCCCCGGTCCTGTTCCGCCATGAATTTCTAAATGATTATGGCAGGTGTTCATTTAAAAACAAGCTTCTGGTTAAGAGGCCTCTTCCTGTGAGGTCTTCAAGCCGTTGTATGGGCATCCTCCGCAGAACTCTAGGTTATACTTCACTAGGTTTTTATAGTGGCTGCAAAAATGGAGCCCTGACCTCAGTAACTTCAGAGTGTCTCCCTCGTTTTCTGAGTCACCCCTGTGGTCGTTTTCCAGGACTCCGCTCATTGACCTTCCTCCAATTTTAGTATTCTGCCCCTCTACTTCACTCTCTCTGGTAGTCACGCACCTTTATCCGGTAGTAGCTGAGGGGGTGTTTAATTCTCTCGCAGAGCCTGTCCGGCTCGTAGCAGACTCTATGGGTCTTAAGGGTTGAGCAAGTGGGGGGAGTGTACCTGGTCCGGCTCCCCCTAAGGCCTGCGATGTGCTCGATCTGGTAGCGGGTGAACTGCTCGTCGAAGTCCGTGATGGAGGCGAAGAGCTTCACGATGTCGTCGATGCCCATCCCGGCGTTGATCAGGAAGGATGTGAGGGCGAAGCGCTCCATGTGGCTGGCTCTTCTTCCTGCCATTAGCCCTTGGAATGCGTGCCTGATGCAGGGAGGGAGCGCCTCTGTCAGGAGCTTGGTCGGGAGGGCTTGACCGGTCAACCGGGACCTGTTTTCGTCGAACAGCTTTTGGAGGTTGTTGACCCTGATTCGGAGGGGGTCGGGGAGGCTGATGCGACGGCGCTTGGACACGAGGCTGCCGATCCTACGCTGGATCTCCTCCTGGAGGAGGCGGCTTGCATCTCTTTTAGTAAGCAGCACGTATCCGTTCCTTATCAGCCGGTTCACGAGCTTCCATTCCGGCTCCCTGAAGGATGCTGCGTTCTTCAGGTAGTCTTTGAAGTGGGCTTCGAATCGGTAGAGTTTCTCCCCCACCCTCTCCTGGACGAGCCTAAGGTCCCACCCGAACTCCAAACGGGCGAGCTTGGCAATGCGTTCCTCAGCCTCATCCTTCAAGAGCTCATGAGCTCTCGCCGCCTCTGACAGGGCATATCTTCGAAAAAGGTATTCTTCCGCCATTGCTGTGATAAACATGTTGGCCACTGGGAAGGAGAGGAGCTCTGTGAGTGTGTCCTCTAGCTCGACTGTGGCCTCTCCGCTCAGGATAGCCTGGGAGACCCGCCTTTCCCCCCTCTCCAGCACTCCTGTATAGCTTGGGTCAACGAGATTCTCCAAGGTCAGGCCTAGGGTCTCGACGTATGTGACGGCGTCGTTGAGGAACGGGTACTTCGCGGCCTCCCTATCGGAGATCATCCTGGGGGCACTCCTATTCTATGGAAACACGGGGGATATTATCCTTTTTCTTATGGGAGAAAGCGCTGAAAATCTCACATACTAACACTTATTGTAGATTTGTGAAGCTTCCTTTTACATTAGGTGTCCACATTTGGAGGGAATATGAGCCGATCATCTCCGGATTCCAGTGCTGACTTAAGGCTCGTCAGGACTCCTTCCCAAGCTCGTCGGTGCCATTCCCTCGCCTCAGCCCAGTCTTTCCCTTCCCCCCATCCGCTATGCTCCACGATAACCCTCGTGGCTTCTCCTTCGTCATGGAAGGTTACCTCCACTGACGTTAAGGGTTCGATGTCGTTCATCAGATCCGCGAACATGCTAGGGCCCTTCCAGTTGAACCCGAGCATACACTTGGGCTCCACCAAGGTGAACACGCAGCCCTTGGTGCACTCGTGACTGTGATCATCTGGATCGAAGAACAGCTCGAAAGGACCCCCAGAGCGGGCTTCGATATTCGCCTCCGGGGCGAACCAGACTGTGATTCTTTCGGGTTCCGTCCACGCTGACCAGACCAGGTCGATTGGAGCCTCAATGCGGACATCCATTCTCAATGATGACATTTGCCCCAATTCCTCGTTGTTTTTCACACGCTTTAAAGGGTTCTTCATGTTTTACGAGTTGTTCTGACTGCTGATCCTGTTAATAATAATCTCTATTGCGTGAAAGGAATCCCAGGGGGGATACTCGAAAATTATGTAAGTGGTGATTTAATCCTTCCTAGAATTGGATAAATGGTTTGCTAGACACCTATGCATGGAGCGAGGTAGTAGATGAGCCTTCCCTGGGGGAGCTCGAAGTCCATCTTGATGGGCATATCGGTAGACAGCTCCAGGGTGGCTACCTCGCTGGAGGCGGCGACCGCGTTCACGATGTCCTGCAGATAGCTCAGAGTGAAGGTGGCGCTCGAGTCCTCCTCAGCCTTCAGATCTAGGAGCTCGTCGGAGTCCCTCTCCCAGTCGCTCTGGGCGCTTCCCATGTCCCCGGTCGCGCTCACCTTGAAGTTGTCCCCCGAGACCTCCATTTTAACGTGCTCGCTGACCAGGGAGGAGTCCCTTATGGCCCTCCTGAGGCTGTGGGTCAGGATCCGGGAGGAGGCCTTGAAGAAGATCTTGGGCTGGGGGACCTCCTCGTCCAGGGGCTCGAGGACGGGCATGATGAATCTCCTGGTGTGCCCTCCTCGCTTGCAGCGGATGATCAGCCTAGCGTTCTCTTGGTCTAATCTGATTTTGACCTGCTCGTCCCTGTCAACCCTGTCCAGGAACTTCAGGAACTCCCCGATGTTGATCGTGAGCCTGTTCTCTCCCTCGCAGGTGTATTTGTCGAAGAACTCCTGGGGCAGCTCGAAGTCCACCATGGCGACGTGGCTGGGGTCCATGGCCAGGAGCTTCACCTGGGCCTCGTCCATGTGGAAGGTGCCCTCATCCACGATGACGGACAGGGCCTTCACCAGGTTACGGAAGGTGTCGATGCGCGATAACTCAACCTCGAACAAATGCTCCACTCTCTGACCTTGATTACGCTGTTACCTTAATGATGAGATGGCTAAAAAGCTGTCCCTTCAGCCGTAATCACGCCAGGTGTGGCTACACTTTGTGCAGCGGAAGAACTGGGTGGCGCTCTCGTCGATGCCCCGGGTCTGGACCATCCACCAGTAGGCCTGTGTGTTTTCGCACTTGGGGCACTTGGCCTTGGTCTGGGGCAGGGTTCTCAGGTTCCTCTCTTTCCTCCCGATGACCACGATCTTGTCCTGCTCCTTGTTGTTCCTGGAGTAAACTATGTCGTCCTCCATCTTCTCCTCGGCTCCGCACTTAGGGCAGACCAGGCGCTTCTTGTCCGCTTCTAGGTTGAGGACGGTTCCGCATTTAGAGCAGAACTTCAGCCAGAATTCCTCCTGTGTGCCATCTTTTAGGCTGTGGATTGGTTTTTAAAGCTTATGTTCGAGTCCTACAGAAGATACGACAGGATGAGTTCAGCCACCCTCAACGCCTCCGGGGGTGAGCTTTCTCTCGATGTCGACTCTAAAATTCGTTCGGCTACTCTCTTCTCGAGACCGAATGCGATGGATGATTCCAAGTCCAGTGGAACCCTCTCTGTCTGACTCGGATCATCCTTTGGTGTCTCTTTAAATCTCATGGCGATGACCGGTTTCAGGGTTCCCTTCGAGAGCTCGGAAGGGTCGATTGTCGTTCCATCTTTTAGGAGGTCTGTGTGGAGGAGGATCACCCTGATCTGGGGATTGTGATCCGAGCCCACAATCATCTCGACTGCTTCACTGGTCACATCAGAATCGATGGATGTCGTTCTCAGGACGCCGTCCAGCCAATGCCTGCCTCTATAAATTACGCCCACGACATCGAACCCATGACCGTCGGGTGCCTGACGCGCTGCGAGACCGAGAACTCTGATCTCCTTCTTGACCTGTCTTATTCTGTAGGTCCCCATTGTCAGCCCATCCCAGAGGGCGTGTTCGGAGGAAGGTCTAGCTTCTCTTTTTGGCGACTTGGGCCTCGAACTTCTTGATGAAATCTTCCACCTGTTTCCTTGCGTCCTTGGTCGCCTTCGTGAAGGCCCTCTTGTGCTTTTTCCCCTTCTTCATGTAGACGTAGAGGACGGACCTGTCCTCGAGGGGGTGGGGCTTCGCATAACCCGCCATGTTCACATCTTTGTTGACGAGTAGGGTGCTCTGGAGGAGGTTAAGCAGGGTGTGTCCTTCGCCTCCGAAGTGCATCTCCACCCTGCCGTCCTCCTCGCTGATGATCTTGAGCTTCACACCAGCTCCTCCCTGCCGTATGTCGAGGCTATCTTCCTCCTCTCGACCCTGTCGCACTTCGGGCAGTGGAGACGCCCCCTCTGCAGTTCGAGGAGGGTCCCGCACCTTGTGCAGTGGGCGTAGATCACCCCGTACTCCGGGCCCCTGACCGAGAGCAGGGTCATTCTGTTCTTGGTGTTGATTATCTTGGCCTTGATTATGTCGCTGTTCCTCATCGCCATCGTCATGTCCTTGGAGAACTCTCTCTCGACGCTGGTGATGTGGATCTCCCCCGTGTAGGGCGAGCTTATCATCTTACCATCGATGGAGAATATGTCCACTCTTGCGTCCCGCCTCATGACGGAGCCGACCTCCGCCGTGACATCCAGCCCCTCCCTGGGGAGGATGAGCTCCTTTGTCTTCTTCTCTACCTCGACCCTCTTCTTCTTGAGGTCGAAGCGGGCTTTCCCTAGCTCGGCGGATCTCACGTCGCCTTTCAAATGGTATGCTCCCGGCCCTTCTTGCAGGACTTCTATGACGGATAGCTTCTCGCCTGGGAAGACATCCCTGTCTTTCAGCGGTTTCTTCGACATCTCTGTCACTTTTCGTTCCTCGGCTGGTTTGACGGTCAGTCACTTTTGGAGGGTTGACCTCCTTCTAATGGATACCGAAACCTCCGAGGGCTCAGGGGCACTAATCGTCTCTCCTTTTAATAAACCCTATGATTACACCAGAGGTCTTCGGGATAAGCGGGATTTTTTGAAGGCTACCTGATGAAAACCCAGAGAAGTTTTTCAAAATTCTCGTTTTCTGTCATCAAAAAGGCATTTTTTTAAAAAAAATGACTGCCAATGGCTTCTTCCAGATGAAAAATTTAAATGAACATAAACAAATTATAAAATTGGAATAAGATGGTTAACTGCCCAAGGTGCGGTGCCGAAGCGGAACCCTCTGGAAAAGAATTCAAATTCGGTGTCTTTGAGGGAAAGGCCTTCAGGTGCAAGAGCTGCAATAGGCCGTTCAACGCCTTCTACAGGGGAAATAAGTTCAGCCACACGGTTCCTAAGGCGAAGTAGGCGGGAAGTAGGGGGGCCACCCCACTCTTTTTTCGGGGAAGGTCCAGAGTGCACCAGCGATGTCCTCTCAGACGGGTTCCTCTAATTCTGATGGTGTCCATTGATGTTATCGAGTCTTCTATAGGTGGTTGGATTTCATGACCGTCTTTGAGGTTGAGATCTGGACTTTTGAGAGGGGCTTCTGGTTTGAATGGAAAATTCTCTGGGGATAGAATGGAGGTTGGGGGGCAGGTCGTGTCTAGTTGTAGGGGACGAACTTCCGGTAGAAGTCGAGCACCCTTGCCAGGGTCTCGTCCATGCTCGCGTTGACCCCGTCCTCGTTGACGATGAGGTATTGGATCTGCTCGAGCTTCCGGATGTTCTCGTCCGTGAGGTTGATCTGGGCCATGTTCTTTCACTGAGTCGGAGTTTGAGGCTGTGGTTTTAAAGGTGACTCACGGTTGGTGGTCACTGATTGTGGTCATCTCTGATGCTCACAATTTGTTACCGTCGCTAGTTTATTCACTCGAAATATGAGTGGCCCCATACCTCTTCCCATCGCCTCTCCCCGAGCATCACCTGGGCCTCGGTGGTCGTCAGCAGGGGCTTCTCGATCTCTGGGAGGCCGTCCAGGGCCATTCTGGGGCATGCGGTGTTGATGTAGGCCTCGGACTCTGTGAAGTTCCCGAGCTTGAGGGGGGTGATCTCGTCTAGGCAGATGATGGCGGTCTTCCCTCCCCTTCTGGATATCTTGCGTTGGAGGGTTCTGGCGGTGGCCATCTGGAGTTGGCCCGGCTTGGTGCTGACCAGGATTCCGATTCTTTTTGCCTCTCTTGCGGCGGTGATGGCCGCCATCCGTCGCATGGCGAGGCGGGTCACCTCTTTCTCGTCCAGTTTCTCGGCCCTCATGCTGTAGGGGTCTGCGATTATCACTGGTTTTCCCGTCGTGGCTGCTAATCCCAGGGGGTGGAATCGCCCTGCGCCGATGAAGAGGAAGCCGTCCACCCGGTCCGAGATGCTCTGGGCTGAGGTGTAGTCGCATCCCAGGATCTGGCCGTCGTGGGATGTCCTGCTTGAGCCTGAGCCGATGATTGTTCTCAGCCCTGATCGCTGCAGGGCCTCGGAGACTTCCTCGAGCTTGTGGGCGTGCTGGAGGGTGGCGGTGAGGCCGATCCTCTCCCAGTCTCCCATCAGGGGGAGGGCTTTCTCCGCCAGGCTTCTGGCTTCGAAGTCAACCCTCGCATCCACGTAGAGGACGGGGATCGCTGTCTCGCCGAGCATGTTGCTGTGGCCGTAGTGGATGATCATGTCTGCCCCGAGGGTCTCCGCCTGGCCTTGGGCGAGGTCGCAGGCTCCGTAGCAGGAGTCGCCGCTCAGCAGGATCTCTGCGTTT
>CP070640.1:425963-463096 GCA_020354065.1 Candidatus Bathyarchaeota archaeon | reverse complement strand
CGCAGTTCTTCAGCCGAGGATGTGTCTGGAGGATCGAGGCCAAGTTGCTGCCTCTGCCTCTGGGAGGCGCTCGTCAACGGAAAAGCGTACCCTGTCAAGAGGATGTTGCTCACTTCGCTTTGGATGACCGGGTGAGCTTGTCTCTCCTCGAAGGCTTTAGCTTTGATCGCCTCGATGAAACTGATAGGCGAGACCTCATATGGGCACAACTCCTCACACTTGTGGCAGGAAACGCATAACCAAATATTGGGGTTCTCAACCGGTGTCTCGGCGCTTAGGCAGTCATAAACATACGTTTCTTTTGGTGTGAATTGCTCCTCAAACTGGACGTGACAGGAATGCCCCTTTACAACGCAACACACGCCGCATTTTAGGCAGATCTCAGAAGCCTCCTTCAGCATAAGGGAGTCGTCCTCGGCCCGGTAGTCCGCCCGTATTATCAAAGCGATCAAAGACCAGAGGGACGGTGAATTCTAATAATCGTTTTCTTTGGAGCCCCTCATTCTCCTGCTCAAGTTAGTCATCGGTTGTATCCCCCATCTCTTCGCTGCGATGAGGAGCAGGAAGATGGCGCATCCGGGTAAGAGCAGCATCACCAACCTCCCGAAGGCCTCGTAGAACATGGGGGTCTCCCGCTGCAGGAGCCATGTGATGGGGACCGTGCTTCCCTCGACATACCACCACTCGCTTGGGGTTATGCCCGTCAACCGCCACACAATGTCACAGCCCAGGGGGAGCATGGTCAACACGAAGTGATACAGCCAGAACATGAGGCCCATATCGTCGTCGTCAAATGCAAGGGGCGCGATCACACAACCCAGATACCATGCAGCCAAGGCGATCAGCTCGTATTCGAGACGGGTGTCAGTGACTGTGAAGAACAGGGCGAAAACGATGGGCGTGACAACGAACGGTGCGACAGACAGCCAGGGAAATCTGCCCCCGGTCTTCTCCAGCCTCTTCTCTGGCATGATGTGATCTGCGAAGAAAACAAGGACCATGATGAGAGCCACCAGAACGAAACCTAGGGAGGTCTTGATAAATAGAGGGAAATATCCAATCACTGGGACTCTACCGACCACCTTCCCCATGACCCTCGACTCCTTAATAGGAGGCCAGTCTTCACCGATATTGTTGTCTCCCTTCGTCACGAACTGCCACTCATCATCTAACAACTCCTTCTCGATAGCCCTGTGAACGATGTACTCGTCAGAGGAACCAGTCCTCCGATAGACGAAGATGTCACCTATTGGCGCGGGCTCTGCGACGATCTCGGAGAAATCTTGGATCTGACCCACTATGATGAAATCTCCGACGCCCAATGTTGGGATCATGCTCTCAGAAACGACCACCATCACGGGATATCTAGTCTTCAACGTGGTCTTCAGGACTTGTAGGCCGCCCAGGGCTATCGCAGCTAGGACAACGAAGAATACAATGTACTTCAGATATTCCTTCCAGCCTTCCAAGTCCCATCACGTTATGAATGGCATGCTATTCGATAGAGTCGGCTAGGCTCGGATCCATCCACAGAGTCAGCTGTTGACAGTGTATGGGGGAGATCTGCCCGCCGGAGAAGCATTTGTCCAATCCCTCGCAGACTATGCAGGGGCAGTCGCGTATCGATTCGAGGCTCACAAGCTTCGTCTGGGAGAAGAGCTTGTAGGTCCAACGCCCCTTGTGGAGCACCCTTTCCCTTACAACCGCTCCCTTCTCCTCGAACTTGAGGGCGAGCCTCGAACCCTCCCTGCTGGTGACCCCCAGCTTCTTCCACATCTCGCTCTGGAGGATGCCGTCCTCTCCCGCCTCAAGGATGATCTGAAGGGCTTTCCGCTCCAGCTCGTTCTTCCTAGGCACTTCTCTACCCCAGAGAGAGGTTATTCGTAGTAGATGAGCTCGTCTTCCTCTAGGATGCCGTGGAGCTTGTAGACGGCCTCCCTGACCATGTCCTCATGCTTGGCTCCTGTACAGACCAGCTTGCCGCTGGCGAAGAGGAGCATGACGACCTTGGGGGTACCCATCCTGTAGATGAGGCCAGGGAACTGCTCCGGCTCGTACATCACGTTCTCCATGATGTCCGCAGCCATCTCCAAATCGATCTTCCCATGGAGGTTCGCAGACGCGACGATGTTCTGGATGACGATGGTCGGCTTGCCCAGGATGATGATCCCATTGTTCTTGAGCTCCCTCACCACCTTCTTCACGGCGCTCCGGGCCATCTTCTCCGACTTCGCACCCGTGCAGACCATCTTCCCTGATCCGAAGATCAGGGTCGCCGTCTTCGGCCTCTTGAGCCTGAAGACAAGACCTGGAAACTGTTTAGGCCTGTACTCCACATTCCGGAAAACCTTCATGATGGCCAACAGGTCGATCTTCTGGTCAAGGGAAGCTGAGGCGACAACGTTCTCGATGCTGATATCGATCTGCTTCTCGGACACTCAACACACCTACTAAAGATTATCATACTCGGCTTACAGTTTGTTCACCTTGTTCAGCAGCTCCTCGGGGAGCAGATCCTGGTTCTCAATCTCCACAACGGGGAAGGAGTTCTGGCTCGGCTCGTGAATGAGCTTGTCGCTGTAGCCGATCTCCCCCGTAAAGGTGTTGTAGGTGATGAAGCCCCCCTCGACAGGTGTGTCCTGCTTGACGAAGTAGAGAAAGATCTCGCTCAGGGTTCCGCCTATGATGAAGTAGAGATGAGTGCCCCCGTTTTTAAGGTGCTGGATAACGTTCATCGTCGGAGACGAAGCTACTAACAGCACTAGGTCCCTCAACGATTTGAGATGTACAAACTTCATAGCTTTCAGTATATAAGCTCAAGAACCGCTATTTAAATACTTTAAATATAAAACCACCCGGAGAGGAGTGGAAGAAGCTTCTGAATTTAACCTCCGTCGTGGTAATTTCTTTCTGTAAAAATAAAATTGTCACGTCATTTCTTATTCAGATGTAACATATGCCACACGCGCGGGGCATCTTCAACCAGATGTTCCACTCAACCATCCTCGAACGGAGGCTTTTCTTCTACCCCCTGGAACTCTATTTAAACGTGAACGGGGGCTTTTTCGCCATACATTTCAGCCAGATCCTGTTGACACTGCTCCGGCGCGTACGGGTCAGTACAGGATCTCATATCATCTCGAGGTTGACCCCATGAACCTAGATGATGAGGAGAGGGTGATCACCCTAGATGTCTGCCGAGAGGAGGGCAGGTATGTCCTCCAGTTCAGAGAGGTGACAATTGAGGATTTGAGGTTCCCGAACTCCGGATGGCTGGTCATCGAGACGGAGTTCGAGGTGATGGCCCCCGACGCCTTCAAAGAGTTCAGAGGCCTCGACCCCTCGAGCGGGTACGAGATTCGCCTCAGCCAATTACTCCTAGAACCCCTGGCTCCGCAGAGACCAGGGCATATAAATAATAAATATGCAAAAATGCGATGACCCGTCAGCCTCGAACAGATCGGGTTCTCAGCCCCACGGCTACGCAGGCAGCTCCAAACTGCCGAGGGCTATGCCCACGGCCTTCTCTGCCAGGACCTGCATCGGATCGACAACCGGCACCGCGATGTCTCCATCCTTCAAGACCAGGGAGACCTCCGTGCAACCACAGATCACCATCTCCGCTCCCCTCCCCATCAGGCTCTCAGCTACCTCCAAGACGATCCTCCGCCCCTCCCTTAGCTCCCCCCTCTTTATATGCTCATATATTGCCTCCATTGTCCTCCGCTGCAGGGCTTCATCCGGGACCCGGATGTTGATTCCCGACTTTGAGAAGAATCTCTCGTAGATCCGGCTATCCACCGTACCGTCGGTGGCGATCAGCCCGGCTTTTTCGACCTCCGGGAACTCCCGCCTCACCATTTCCGCGGTCATCTCGATCATGTGGAGGACAGAGACCCTCAAGCTCTCCCTCAGCTCATCGATGAAGTGGTGGGCGGTGTTGCACGGGATGATGAGGAAGTCCGCACCCGCCTCCTCCAGCCTCTTCCCCGCCATGAGCATCTCCGGCACGGGGTTCTCCCCGGTCCCGAGGACGGCTGGCGTCCTGTCCGGGACCTTGGGGTTGCTGTATATGATCGTCCTGATGTGATCCTGATCCTTCTCGACGGGGGTGGCCCTGATGATCTTGTAGAACAGGTCTGCAGTGGCTTCCGGTCCCATGCCCCCGAGAATCCCGATGATCTTCTCCTCCATGGACGTCCCTCCACTTTCTGATAGGTTGGATTGGGGATACTTAGGACTTCTTGTTAATGCTTGAGCGGCTGCTTGAGGCGGAGCGGGTCGGAATAGCTACGGTCTTACGCTTTATTTCTCTTCAAAGGGTTTCTCCCCGCTCATGCATTGGATGCAGAGATGGTCTCTCGGAAGCCCTATCGCCTCGACCACGTTCTCGGGCGAGTTGTACCTCACGTTGTTGATAGATGGAAGGTTAGAGGCCACGAGATCCCCGACCTCAGTCAGGCTCTTCCCCTTGTAACGGGAGGCCGCTAGGGTCTTGTCCTTGCGGTCTGAGAGGCAGGGGTAGAAGATGGGACCAAAGCTCACGAGGAAGTCGACCTCCGCTGCCCCAGCCATGAGTAGGTTCTGAGCTATAGACTCGCTAACAGTCCCCCTCACAATACTGTCGTCCGTGATCACCACCTTCTTCCCTCTCACAGTCTCCCTGATGATGTTGTGTTTCAGATCCGAGGCTATCTTCCTGAAGTTCGGGTCGTCGATTATGTAGGTCCTGCCTAGATAGGCGTTCTTGATGACCCCTTCGTCCGAGGCCACTCCGAGGGTCTCAGAGACTCCTGTGCATACGGATCTGCCTGAATCAGGGACAGGTATAAGGACCATCTCCCCTTTTCGACCCTGCGTCAGGTCGTAAAGTTTTCTCAGGGAGTGGGTCTCCACTAGGGCGTGGCCCAGCCTCTTCCTGACCGAGTGAACCGTTCTCCCCTCGATGACGGAGTCCGGTCTTCCAAAATAGACCCACTCGAACACGCAGTGCGCCTGTTTAGGTTCCAAGACCTGGGTCTCACTCAATCCCTCCCCGTCCCACCGTATGATGGCTCCAGGGACGAAATCCCGCCTCGTGTCGAAAGCGAAACCCAGGCCCTCGAGGACATCGATGGGAGCCGACTCCGAGGCGATGAACAGATCATCAACGTTGTGTGCAATGTACAGCGGTCTGATGCCGTACCTGTCCCTCGCAGCCACAAGCTCGCTTCTTCCCGTCTCTTTATCGAGTACCGCCATGACCAGGGAGTAATACGAGTCTGCAAGCCCTTTCATTGTCTGAGCCAGGGCTGATTCTATGTCTTCGCTCCGGGCTAGCTTCTCTTCGATGAGTCTCCCCAGGACCTCCTCGTCGGGTCTGGCTCCTTTTTCAGGGACATTCCCGTCGAGGGCTATTGAGAAATCGTAGCGTCCCGAGCTGAATTCAATCGGGGGCAGTTCGAGGTTGTTTGCGTCCTCGCCGGAGGCACACCCGATCACGATGTAGTCGTCCGGATGCGTGAAAGACCGGTATCTCTCGTCAAAAACGTTGGAGACGAGGCCTTTCCCCTTCCATGTCCGGAGGGAGTGATCCCCGGCCGCAGATACGCCTGCACTCTCCTGACCCCGGTGCTGCACGCCATAGAGAGTGTACAACGCCTTCCGGGCGGCATCCTCCTTTGAGTAGACTCCTATTACGCCCTCCATATAGCACAATGATCCTTGTTCAAATAAAAAACTAGCCGACAGTGACCAGAATAACCTATTGAGGGTGCTGAAACCAACCACCTTCAATATGGCCAGATTTGACACCGAATGACCCCCTCTTCGAGGATATTCTTTAACATAGTTCATTACAATGGTTTATGACAACACGATGACCGAATTCAACGACCATGCTAGACGCATCGAGACGCAGATCAAGCCAACAAGCCATCCATTGGCGGTTAAGCTGCTCAGGAAAAGGGAGGACATTCCGACGGGAGCCAAGAGGCCGACAGTGGAATATGGCAAGTGCATGTCCACCTGCCAATGCTTCGCCCTATCTAGGAAGTACGGGGAGACCGTGGCCCAGCTCTTCGAAGACATGTGGTGCCCTGAACCTGTGATCGGCTTCGGCCTGGCTGAGACACCAAGATTGTTCTTGGACGGACATAACCGATATCCTAGTGGTGTGGCCTCCCTTAAGGCGGGGGCCAACTGGGCTCGGGAGTTCCCAACGGTTGAGACTGGTAGGTATGTGGGTGTGGTGTCTGCGCCCCTCTCGACCGCCAACTTCGAACCCAACGTAGCTGTGATATACTGCAACTCGGCTCAGCTGCTACGCCTGTTACTGGCCATCGCCTATGAGGACGGGCGGGACATCACCACCGTGCTCGGCGGGCACTCCGCATGCATCTACGCTGTGGTTCCCTCCCTAATAAAGAACAAGTGCCAGGTATCGGTTCCCTGCAGGGGCGATCGCGAGCGTGCAGGAGCCCAGGACGACGAGATGATATTCACTGTTCCAAGGGATCAGATAGGAAGGTTGGCTCACGGCCTTGAACAGGAAGGAACAGGCTCGTACCCCACGGGTTTCTCTATGACTCCAGAGTACAAAATGTCCGAGAGCTACGCCGAGCTGGCGAGGAAGATGGGAATGAGGAGGGCGGACGGCTCCGAAATAAAGGGGTACAAACAGGAGGAGAGGAAGAGGAGCCTCCAGTACAGGTGAAACCCTGAGTCTTTTACAGGGGATCGGTATGAGAATCCAGGAAGAGCTTATCCTAGACTCTAAGAATCAATTCGATTTGTGTAAGTTGAAACCGTGTTTTTTCCGGAAGGCAGGTCTGAACGTTTTTATCACGACGTTTTCAAGGCAATAATCGGAGGAGACGCCGGTACTCGTTTTTCTCCCTGTCGAGGTTTGCCTATGTCGATGGAAAGCGACGCCCTGATCAAGAACCTGGAGAAGTTAATGGAAAACTTGCGCATCTCTATGGAGATGTCTGAGGTGCTCAGCGCGGACTCGGCGGAGCTGGGGGGAGAGTGGGAGCAGGAGGTATCGACTGACCTCACAGAAATCACCCATCTCATTGATGGTTTAATCGAGGATCTGAGCAACATCATCGGCGAGGCTAAGTCGGTTCGGGAAAGAACGAGAGAAGACGAGGAGGGTAACACGGAGGAAGACGAGGAGTTGGACAAGTTCGAGCAGAACACATCCAGGAAGAACTGCAAGAGAAGCGGTGGAGGAGCCGGAGAAGGAACATGTAGCAGGTGTTCCGGGGAAGAGTTTACTGACATCCTACCTTTACTATAAAACCTTTCTACGGATCGGCTTCGAGAGTATTTTCTTGGGCCCCATAAAGCAGATATCTGATCCGTAGAACTTCGACTCATGGCAGGAGGGAGGAGCGGGAGCTGTATTCTATCCCCTTTTGAGAGAAGGCTCTATTGTGCCCGGAGAAGGGTGGGTGAATATTGCCTGAAACCACCTTTCCTCGGGTATCGCTGCTGGTACCTTGAATGGAACAAGGAAGACGTGATGAGAGCGGCCAGGAAGGGCGTCAAGGAGATCAGGACCTTCAGCAGGTTCTCCGAGGAAGCGATTAGATACGCAGAGAGGTTCCGCCCAGGTATAAGGCTGGTCCAAGGCAACAACATCGTTAAACCGAGGAGAAGGAAGGCGGGTCTGGCGGTAATGACCTGAGGTAGCCATGTTCACAAAATGGAAAGTCTCAATTAAAAGTTCCATAATGGACTGGAGAGTTCACTGAGCATCAAGAGCTCTTCATATCTGAGGCAGTGAACCAGGTGGTAGTTGACAAGCCCTACTGCTTGCATGAAGGAGTAGCTGATCATGGTGCCCACGAAATTGAACCCCTGCCTTTTTCAGGTCCCTGCTCTTGGCCTCCGATAGCTCCGTCTTCGGAGGCAACTCGGAGAAGGATCTATGCTTGTTCATTGCAAGGATAAAACGATCTTCGTGACCTTTGAGAACACCGATAAGACATTCTGAAGGTTCACTGGCATCAGGCTTTTGCACATACTTTTTATTGTGCGCATGGCTGGAATAACAAAGAAAGTAAAATCCCCCAAGGTTTGACTCATTGCTCTTTAGTAGAAACTCCATAGCTCCCTTCGTCGCCTCTCCCGTAGAGGTTGTGCGGAAGATGCTGGAGTACGCAGGGCTGAAGCCGGACGAGAAGGTCTACGACCTCGGCTGCGGGGACGGCAGGATCGTGATCATGGCGGCTGAGGAGTTCGGCGCCTTCGGGATCGGCGTGGACCTGAACAAGCGCCTGGTCTTGGAGGCTCGGAGGAAGGCTAGGGCCCTTAAACTTGATGACAGGGTTCAGATCTTGCAGGGAAACATATTCGACCTTGATCTGAGCCCCGCTGATTTGGTCACGATGTACCTCACGACAGGGGCGAACGAGAAGGTGAAGCCGAAGCTCGAGGCGGAGCTGAAGCCGGGGGCGAGGGTGGTGACCCACGATTTCTCCATCCCTGGCTGGGATCAGGAGAGAAACGTGAAGTTCAAGGAGGGCTACCGGAGCCACACGATCTACCTATACAGGTGGGACCCAGAGCTCTAAGTTTCGAATTTCTTATTCTCTATGAAAAATCTGGTCATTGTTTAAAGGAAGAAATCGGATAAAGGCCTTTCTTCCAGCTCCAGCCGGGCGAGATCGCAGCCCTCAACCCTGAAGAGATGACTTACGCACCTGCAGTCGCTGCACCCGAACCCGGGCACGGGGATACCCTTCTCGGACACTGACTCCGCCAAAGCGCACTCCATTCTCTCTTCTGTGAGCTTTATGTAAACCGCCTCGATATTAACAGCCCGCTCCTTGAGCAAGTAATCGACGTGCCAGTGGATTGCACTGTATGAGCCCTTGCTGGTGTCCAGGTGCCTCCTGATCCTCGCGTCGAGGCCGTTCAAGGCCGAACCCACGTAGACATAGTGACCGCGTGGGAATTCCATCCGGCCCAAGGCTCCTACATCAACGAAAAGGTCTTCGCTATTATCGATGCACAGGCAGTAAGCGCCCTTGGAGGTCATGATTCAACGTATTTGTGGGATGTTAAAAAAGGGAGGGGCATCCACTGTCAACTGAGCTGTGATATTCTAACCGAATAAATATGATATACTGGGTGCATCCAATGTTCCCCGATGGTCATCAGGGCTGTCATCCTCGACTTCGGCGGAACGCTGGCCTCCGGCCAGATCGACTGGCACGAGTACCATGTTGCGATGCATGGGCTGCTGAAAGGGTTAGGTCATTCCGTAGAACTCAGGAGGATGAGGAGAGCCATAAGCGTCTCTCTGGAGGAGTTAGCTAGGGTAAGGGCAAGGGGCCGAGAGAGAACGTTTGAGGAGGTGTATGGCTCCGCTCTCAAGAGTTTGGGCATCTACCCCGACGATGACACTCTGGGGATGATCCACAGCCTCTTTAAGAAGCACTTCGTCTCAATCTTCTACCCATGCACAGAGGCTGTACTCAGCGCTCTGGCTGAGCGATTCAAACTGGCGCTCATATCCAACACGATGAGCGATCAGCCGAGGGAGCTTCTAGAGAAGACTGGCCTGGTGAGCCTTTTCGAAGTTGTTGTTTGCTCCCGGGATCTAGGCGTGAGGAAACCGAATCCAGAGATCTTCGAGTACGTCCTAGGGAGGCTCGATGTCGATCCTCGAGAGGCTGTCCATGTGGGTGATAGCGTGGAAGCTGACATGGAGGGGGCGTTGAACACCGGGATATTGCCCATTTGGATAAAGACGCCAGACGAGAAACCCTGGGCTGGTTACGCCATATCCAACATCTGCGAGCTGCCCGAATTACTGGACAAGATCACCGAGGACAAGGGTTTTCCTGTTCCTCATGAAAACTGATAGGGAATTTAGTTCTTTCAAGGCTTGCTTTTTACCGCCTCGACTATGATGGGTATACTCATCTCGGCCGAGGAGACCCCGACGCTGAATGGTAGGAGGGCGGCAGCTTCGATCTCCTGTTTTGTAGCCCCGGCTTTAAAGGCTTCCGAAACGAAGTGGCGGAGGGCGACAGGGTCCCTTGTGGACGAGAAAATTCCTACGAGGATCAGGTTTCTGGTCTTCTCGTCGAGGGCTCGTCCGATGTTCACCTCCTTGGAAAGCTCGATGAAGGCGTTCGCGACACCTGGGCACTCTTCCATGAATATCTCCCACGGACTTTTCTCTCTCATAGATTCCACCTGGAAAGACTCTCTGCTAGATCAGTATATATTTGAGATGGGTGCCCACGACGCCGGAAATTTGGCCAATCATGTGGATTCGATTCACCTTACATGTTATATATCAGGCGGATTTCAATGGAGTATCAAGTCAGGCGAGATGTACTGGTGCTGAATCATTTCAGGGAGGATCTAGACGCCGTCCTCGGTAAGATGAGGCCAGAGTTGGACGACGCTGGTCACTCTCAGATGCTGGCTCTCAGGGAAAAGCTCCTAGGCCTCTACAAGATCAACCAGGCGAAGATCAACCACTCCGTGATGGAGCTCATCTGCGCCAAGCACCTGATACTGAACGGCTTCGAGGTGGAGCTCGAGCACGACATCGGCGAGCTCTCCTGCGACATCTACGCAACAAAGGGCTACGGCACAGCCATCGTCGAGGTCGAGACAGGCTTCGTCTCCCCGAAGAACGCCCTCGACCCCCTCACCTACCTCAGGGCCCGCGTCGCCAGCAAGATAACCCGGTACAGCAGCTTCGCGAACAAGTTCATCCTCGCCACCCCGCCCTACTACATCATGCAGATCCCTCCGGCCCTCACCAAGCCACCGAGGTTCAGGACCAATGAAGAGATACACGCAATCAAGAAGCTCTGCGACCTCTACTACACAGATCCCCCTGTGACTTTGGACGAGATAAAGAACGCCAGGCTACACTCCATCTACGCCCTTGATGTGGACAACGCCTCGGTGAGGGAGTGGGAGGTCAACGAGTACCTGGGCAAGGCAGCCCTCTGGGCCTTTTGACCCCGTTAGAAAACATTATGACTAGTTTCCTTTTTCACTATGGGAGTGTTGGCTGTGGCAACCTCACCTCACATCCTCCTTCTTGGTCTCGCGTTACAGGGCCTCGGCATAATCGCGCGCAGTAACTAGGATGTGGGATCGGGCTGTTGGACATCTACGACTGCAATCTGAAGATTATGTACGGTTACCAGGGTATGAGGATTTGGTGAAGGGAGATCTCATAGAAGGCGAAATCGCAGGGCTGGAGAAGCTCTATGGAAAATTAATTTTCCTTATTTTTCTACGAATATCAGAAGGTAAACCACATTGTAAAGGGATTGAGTTAGCAATTGAAGTTGCTTTGGAAGGATTTTAATTAGGTAGAGTAAATCGAGTTGTCGATTGGTATTGCCCCGGATCTATTCTCTTGGTGATTATTCAGAAAGGCTTAGAGGCGTAAGCCTCGTCGTTGGAGAGGGTCTATGCAGCAACATCTACGTGATCGGCCGTGAGGCCGCTGTCGTTGTCGACACGGGAGTTGGAAACCGTGTCAACTCCGTCTGGCCTCAACTTGAGGAGCTCGGGGTGCCCCCTAACAAGGTGAAAGGAGTTGTTCTGACCCACGCCCACCACGATCACGCGATGGGTGCCTTCATCATCCTTGAGAAAGCAGACCCAAGGGTCTTTGTGCACACCTTTGACACGAAATACATTGCCTCCCGTATCGACCCCCAACTGGTGAAGGTCGAGGATGGCGACATCATCGAGACTGAGCTCTGGCCACTGAAGGTCATCTGGACCCCAGGACACACAGGGGGGAGCATATGCCTGTACAACGAGGACGAGAAGATCCTCTTCTCAGGTGATACGGTCTTCCCTGACGGATACTTCGGTAGTTTTGACGGGGATACGGGCAGTCTGCGCGCCATCATAGAATCCCTGCGGAAGCTCTCGGAGATGGATGTCGAGGTCATACTCCCGGGCCATGGCAGCCCCGTCTTCAACGATGCAGACGACCACATACGGCGTGCCTATCACAACGCGTCCCTCCTCGCCTAAACATAATAAGTAACCTTCTCACCCATTCTAGAGAAGGCCAATCGGAATGGTTGAGAAGAACCTCGACTTCAGGAGCGACACCGTGACTAGGCCGACCCCCGAGATGAGGGAGGCTATCTACAACGCCGTGGTGGGGGATGACGTCTTCGGCGAAGATCCGACCGTGAACGAGCTTGAGGCCCTCGCCGCGAGGATGCTGGGGAAAGAGGCTGGGCTCTTCGTCACTAGTGGCACCCAGGGGAACACGGTCTCGGTCCTTGCCCAGACTAGCAGGGGCGACGAGATCATCCTAGAGAGGCGTAGCCATATCTACCTAAACGAGGTGGGAGGCTTGGCAGTCATAGGCGCCTTGATGTCGAGGACCGTTGAGGGCGAGCTGGGGTGGATAAGGCCCGAGGACATCAGAGCGTCCGTGAGGGGCTCCAACATCCACCACGCCAGGACAAGCCTCGTGTGCGTCGAGAACACCCACAACACAGCCGGAGGGATCCCCCTGACAGTGGAGCAGATGAAAGCTGACTGGGAGGCAGCAAAGGAGCACGACCTCGGAGTCCACATCGACGGCGCCCGCATCTTCAACGCAGCCGTCGCCCTCGGCGTCGAGGTGAATGAGCTTGCCCAGTACGGGGACACTGTGCAGTTCTGCCTGTCCAAGGGGCTCTCGGCGCCTGTGGGCTCCATGGTCGTAGGGACCGAGGAGCTCATCAAGAAGGCCAGAAAGTACCGGAAGATGCTGGGCGGAGGGATGCGCCAGGCGGGCATCATCGCAGCCCCAGGAATCGTGGCCCTTAAAAGGATGGTGGACAGGCTCGCGGACGACCACGCCAACGCCAAGCTCCTGACCGATGGATTGGGACGGATAAAAGGCATCAAGATCTTGTACCCCGTGATGACCAACATGGTCTACATCGATGTCTCGGGCCTTGGCTGGACAGGCAGGGAGTGGGTTGAGGCGTGCGCGAAGCTCGGCTGGAAAAGCAGGGGCTACACGCCTGTGATAAGGCTCGTGACCCACTACGGCATCGAGGGAGAGGACATCGAAGCCTTCCTCGAGGGGATCACCGATCTCGTCTCTAGGATTTAGAGTCTCATTCCTTACACCTTTATAATCCTTGATCTCTCTTCTATGTCCATGATCCTCGTTCCCGCCGACAAACTACTGAGACTTGGAACAGGAATATTCTCAGCACAGGGGCTATCCAGGGAGAAGGCCGAGTTCATCGCGGAGACCCTGGTCGAGGCGAGTCTGACGGGCCACGACTCCCACGGAGTGTTCTACATCCCAAGATACTCGGAACGGATAAGAGAGGGACACATAGACCCAAAGGCAGAACCCAAGATCGTAAAGGAGACCGCCTCCACCGCCCTTCTGGACGGTCGCTGGGCCCCCGGGCAGATTACGGCCTTGAAAGTCGTCGAAACAGCCGTGGAGAAGGCGATGAAGAACGCCGTCAGCGCCGTCGGGGCCTTCAACTGCAACCATATCGGACGCGTGGGCTACTACACTAACTGGGCGGCTGAAAAAGGAGTCGTGGCGATGATGTTCGTCAACGTCGGTCACCCGGCTGTTACCGTCTTCAACGGGACCGGAAAAGTATTCGGCACAAACCCCTTCAGCGCCGCCGTCCCCACGGGAGAGGTCAGACCCTTCCTCATCGACTACGCCACATCGGTGGTGGCGGAGGGCAAGATCACCATCGCCAGATCGAAGGCGGAGAAGATCCCGACCCACTGGACCAGGGATAGAGACGGCAAAGTAACCGACGACCCCTGGGCCATCAAGCAAGGGGGCTGGCTCCTCCCCTTTGGTGAGTACAAAGGTTACTGCCTCCAGCTATTAAACGAGCTCCTCGGCGCCATCCTGACCGGGTCGAGAACGGGCCTCGACCCAAAAAAAGAACCCCCGTCAACCAACGGCGTATTCGCAATAGCCTTAGATCCTGATGCATTCATTAGGCTGAACGACTTCAAGCTGCAGACCGATGAGATCCTCCGCCAGGTGAGGAGGGTACCGCCTGAGCCTGGTAAGCGGGTTCTCTACCCTGGGGAGCCTGAGTGGGAGACGAAAGATAGACGCCTCAGCGAGGGCATACCTCTCCCAGAAGAGACTTGGAGCAGCATCTTGGAGCTAGCAGAGGAGCTTGGCTTGGAGATCAATCTCGATTAACTATTGTGTGTAAACCAGTCCGGGTAAAAATGAGGAGTTAGGATGACTAACTCTTCTTCTGTCTTCTCTTCCGCAGGATCCTTCCAGCCAGGGCTTGAGTGTATTTGCCGCTGTCTACTGTGATCTGTCCGTTGACGATAACGTATTCGATGCCTTCCGGGAACTGGTGGGGGTCCTGGTAGGTCGCCCTGTCGATAACGGTGTCAGGGTTGAAGATGGTGATGTCCGCCCACATCCCGGGCCTCAGGACGCCCCTGTCGAGGATCCCGAACCTCTGGGCGGGCATCGAGGTCATCTTCCTCACCGCCTGCTCAATGGAGAGGACCCCCTCCTCCCTGACATACCTGCCGAGAATCTTTGGATAGGTCCCGTAGTGCCTCGGGTGGGGCTTCCCACGCCTCATGAAGCCTGTGGGGGCGGTGCTGCCCGCATCGGTACCAACCATATGGTAGGGGCTACTCATGATCCTCCGTATGTCGCCCTCGTCCATGGAGAATATGACCATCCCCGCGGCCCCATCCTCCTCCAGGAGCAGGTTAAAGAGGCTCGTGAATACATCCGGGTCCCCTCGCATCTCGTTGATCTCGGCGAGGTTCTTCCCCTCCACTGGCTTGTTCTCGTCTGTCTTGACGCTGGTCACGTAGATTTTCTCCCAGCCGAGGTCCCCAGCGAAGTTCTCCCATCCCGGGATACCCTCCTCGATGTCCGATTTGATCTTCTCCCTCAACTCGGGATCATTCAGACGCTCCAGCAGCTTCTCCCTGCCTCCATCGTGGGCCCAAGGTGGCAGCAGGGTCACCAAGGAGGTGGCACCAGCCCTGTAGGGGTACTGGTCCACCGTGACGTCCACACCCCGATTCCTCGCCTCGTCGATCATGGCCAGAGTGTCGGCGCTCTTGCCCCAGACCTCCTTGTTGGAGGCCTTGTGATGGCTGATCTGCACCGGGAGGCCTGCTTTCTCACCGATGGTTATCGCCTCCTCAACAGACCTCAATAGGTTCAACCCCTCGTCCCTGATGTGGGAATCGTATACACCGCCGTACTTGGCGGCAACCTTAGCGAGCTCTATTAGCTCGTTTGTCTCTGCGAAGATACCGGGAGGGTAGATGAGGCCTGAGCTCAGGCCGTATGCCCCGGCCTCCATGGCCTCCCTAACGAGCTCCCGCATGTGCTCCAGCTCCGACTGGGTTGGTTCTCTTGCCTCGTAACCCATGCTGGCGATCCTCACTGCTCCATGGCCGACGAGGTGGGCGATATTCGCTCCCAGGCCATCCTTCTCCCCCTCATTGAGATACTCGTCGAAGGTTGTCCACGTGATCTTGAACTCGATCTCAGGGGGCAGCCAATCAGCCCATCTCTTCTCCATCTCCTCTACGAGATCAGGGTTGACGGGGGCGATGCTCGAGCCGCACTGCCCCGCTACGACGGTCGTAATCCCCTGCATGACGGTGCTCTCCATCTGGCGGTAGATGAGAGTGGAGGAGTCGGAGTGGCTGTGCGCATCGATGAATCCGGGGGCGACCACGAGCCCCCTTGCGTCTATGATCATCTTTGCCTCGGCCCCGTCCAGCTTCCCGATGGCCTCTATCCTCCCTCTGGAGACTGCGACATTCCCCTTGTACCAGGGGTTGCCCGCCCCATCTATGATCCTTCCGTCCCTGATTATTAGATCATAAACCAAGTGCATCACTGAACGGAGATGGTGATGGAAGGAGATTTATATTCTTCCCCCGAAGAAGCAGAGTAACATTCTATCAGCCGTTGTTCAGGTTGAGATGAACGAGTACAAGTTTATTATGAAGAACATGATTCATAGGCTCTGAAAGGATTATGTCGGGTATTGATGTCAAAGCCTTCGTCGATAAGCAGGTTGAGGCGATCAGAGAAGCACTCGGTGACGAGAGAGCTCTGATAGCGGTCTCCGGAGGTGTGGACAGCACGGTCTCCGCGGTCCTCACACACCTGGCCATCGGAGATAACCTTGTCTGCGTTTTCATCGACGACAACTTCATGCGTATCGGGGAGCCCGAGAAGGTGAAGCAATTGCTCTCAGCCTCACCCTTGAACCTCCCGGTGAAGGTGCTGGACGAGCGTACACGCTTCATGGACGCCCTAGACATATTAATCGACGCTGAAGACAAGCGGAAGGCCTTCAGAGAGACCTTCTATAAGACACTGAGCGACGCGGCTCGGAGGGAGGGGTGCGGCTACCTCGTCCAAGGGACGATAAAGGCCGACATCGATGAGACGAAGGGGGGCATCAAGACCCAGCACAACATCCTGGAGCAGATCGGGATAGACCCGGTCGAGAGGTTCGGTTACAGGGTTGTCGAGCCCGTCGCATCCCTCTACAAGTATCAGGTGAGGGAGGTGGCAAGGTATCTCGGCGCCTCAAGCGAGGTTTCTGAGAGGCAGCCCTTCCCGGGCCCAGGGCTATCCGTGAGGGTGGTGGGTGCTTTAACACAGGACAAGCTTGAACAGCTGAAGGCAGCCACAGCGGTGGTTGAGGACGCATTCGCTGAGCTGAAGCCAGCCCAGTACTTCACGGCTATCATGAGCGGGAGGACGATGGATGTGCCCCAAGCACTTGTAAAGGAGGTGGCCGAAGCCATTGGAATCGAGGAGACCCAGGTCGCAGCAGAGTATCTTTCCGAGAAAGCCACGGGGATGGTCGAGGGGAAAAGGACCTATGGCCTCGTTGCTGCGATGGAGATCAAGAACGGTGAAGGTAAATCCTTGGAGTTGAGTTACGAGGCCTTGGAAGGAATGAGGCACACGGTCCAGTCTGATCACCCCGAAATTTCGCGGATGCTCTACCTGGTAGCTGAGAGAGGGGACGACGAGGGGTACTACATCTCGATGAGGGCTGTAGAGACCAGGGATTTCCTCACCGCCGAGATCTCCCAGATACCTTGGAAGACGCTCAGGATCGCGGCCAAAGAGATACTGAGCAGCTGCCCCAAGGTGATCAAGGTCTACTACGACATCACGCCAAAGCCGCCGGCCACTGTCGAGTTCGAGTAATAAAATGGGTTATGCGGGTTAGTCCAACCCCAGTCTCTTCCTCTGCTCCAACACGCCTTTTTTCAGGTAGGTGAGGTCGTTACCGATGGTGATGAGATTGTACCCCTTCTTTATCCGTTCCTCGATGGTCTTGCCTGAGCCCATGTGAATGCCAGCGGCTTTCCCAGCCGCCTTCGTGGCGTCGTAGACTCTGTCGATGGCCTCCTGCACATTTGGATGCGACTGGTTCCCCAGGTGTCCGTAGGAGGCCGAGAGGTCTGCGGGGCCTATGTAGCTCACGTCCACGCCCTCCACCGATACGATGTCATCGATATTCTCCACAGCCTCCTCCGTCTCAATCTGGCATATCACGAGGATCTCCTCGTCCACTGTCTGATAATAGTCGGGATCGAACATCGAGGCCCGCCTTGGGCCGCACCCCCTTAATCCTTTGGGAGCGTATCTTGTGGCCTTGACAGCCAGCTCCGCCTGCTCCCTGTTGTTCACCCAGGGGACGACGACGCCGTAGGCCCCGATGTCGAGAGCCCTCTTTATGGCTACGATGTCATTCCACCAGGCCCTCACTATGGGCGTGGTCGTATCACCTCGCATCGCCTGCATCAGGGTCTGGGCCTGGTAGATGCCGAGGGGGCTGTGCTCTGTGTCGAAGACGAAGTAGTCGAACCCCAGGGTTGACATCATCTCCGCAGCCATGGGGCTTTCCAGGGTGATCCAGGTGCCGTAGACCTGCTCTCCTCTCTTTAGCCTTCTCTTGAGCTCGTTCCTCATTTTGACTCCTCCAGAACGTGTCTATTTACGGTCGAGGAAACGGATATTTATCCTTATCCCAGGTAAGAATAGAGATAACATCGAAAATTATCTCAACATTATGGGGCAAAATGAGCTAACGACCGTTCATGGTCGAGAGGAAGTTTCTTTGTAGCAGTAGATTCCAATCTCAGAATTGAATCCCTTAAAATATCCAGGAAGAAAACGTGAAAAAAGAAATGCTCTCCGATCAATCAAACTCTTCGTCAGACGATCTGCGCTTCAGGAACCAGTATGAGGCCTGAAGGATCTTGTAGAGGGCGTAGACTCCAAAAATGTTGGCGCCCACGATGAGAATCAGACGAATAGGGTCACCGATCTCCATCAGGTTTCAATTATGCACTTCCACAACGCCGAGATATAAACCCTAAGGAAGAGGACCGATATTCGGTTTAAAAATCCTAGATAATGAGGCGGCTTCAGTCAAGTTTAGGATGGCAAGGAAGGTCGATGGCTGCCTGGTATGTGAGTTTTGGGAGGAAAGAATGAATAGAGAATGACTCTCACTCGTTTTTCCAGGCGTCTGCGCGTAAATATTTTCTTATACCTTGAGGATAGCAGGCTTGGATGAGGTTGTACTCGGATAGCCACTGTCACCTGAGGAGCTTGAGCCGAGAGGCGATGGAGGAGGCTGAGAAGGCTGGGGTGGAACTCGTGCTGACGGCCGGTATTGATCTGCCCTCCTCCGATGAAGCGGTCAAGACCGCAGAAAAAATCGGAATCGTGAAGGCATGTGTGGGCATCCACCCCTGGCGAGCCGACACCTTCTCTCCTGAAGCTTTAAGCAAGCTGCGGGAGCTGGCTGCTCATCCCGATGTCGTCGCCGTGAGCGAGATCGGCCTCGACTACGTAGGCAGGAGAACCCCTGAGTGGGAGCACACTAAGGAGTATGTGGACCCCGAGATCCAGAAGACCGCCCTCAAAAAACAGATGAAGCTGGCGAAGGAGCTGGGGTTACCTGTTCTAGTGCACGATCGTACCCCGGGCGAGGAGGTCCTAGACATTCTCGATGAGGAGGGGATACTTGAGGTCGGCGCCGCGATACACGGCTTCAGCAAGGATCCAGCCTATGCGAGGAGGTGCACAGAGATGGGGGTATTCCTCTCCATCGGGAAGAGATCTCTGGAGAGAGAGAACCGGGACCTTTACGAGGTCATCCGCCAGACTCCTCTAGAGTTTCTGCTCACCGAGACAGACTCCGGCGATCCCACTGGAGTCATCTTTGTCGCGCAGAAGATAGCCGAGCTTAAGGGAATGGCAAAAGGAGATGTGGGAAGGTCTACCACTGGCAATCTAGAGAGGCTTCTCGAACTGTAATCCTTTCTCTTTTTCTTACCCCGAAAGATGATGTCTTTTTAGTGGGAGGGTCCTACTCCAAGCCAGGTCGATGTCTACAGGCGTCAAAGGAAGGTTGGTCGAAAGATTCGATAGTGTCAAATATTACTATCCCTCTGAGAACAAGGCGTTCCATACCGTGAATGCTGATTTTTCCGTCCCATCTCTTCCGATGAGCCCTATATGATCATCTTCAGTTAGGTCCGCCAGCCAGCTCCAGGATAGCAGCCTTAGGTCGAGCTCCTGTTGCTCTGTCAGACGACCGACAAGCTGGGTCAGGAATTCTGCTTGTCCCTGTTCTCCTCCGAAGTCCTCTTTGGATGGCCAGGCGACCTCGCTGAAGCCGAAGGGCTTCCCTGGAAGATGGTCGGCTACTTCCGTGTAGTAGTCGTCCGGGATGTCATCGGGACTGTTCACGCCCCGGAGGGAGTGAGGGTAGCTGGTGATCACGAGGAGGTCCAGCTTCTCGAGGTTGAACATCTCGAGGAAGCCGAGGTCGGCTTCCCGGTTCTCGCTCACAATCTCTCTGGCGAATGTGCAGAAGACAAAGGTCTCAGGGGAGAGGGCTTTAACGGCGTCGTAGGCCTCCTCGTAGAGGCTGACATAGTGCTGGAACCCGTTCTGGGGATCCAAGCCGTAAATCTCGTGCCACCTGTTCACCTCGTTCCCCAGTGAGAGGTAGAGGGGCTTGGAGGCCTCGAGCACGTTGAGGATGGCGTTGATGTAGGCCCTCCTCCATTCTGGATCGCTCAGGGTGGCATCCTCCAATCCGGGAGGGGTGGAGAGGGTCATGTTCGGCCCCATGAAGCTAATGTGGACTAGGGGGGGCATTCCGTTTCCACGAGTGTAGCCCTCGAGGAAAGTCTCTCCCCAGCTCCCCGCGAGCTCTCCAGCTAGCTCATAGAACGGTGTCGGTCGCCCCCATATCGGGACGAGCTCAGCGAACTGGGAGGCCGAGGAGTAAGACTCCTCGAAGGTTTGTTCTCCTGCCGGGATGGGGAGGACTCCCATGAGGTACCCCCTCGCCGGTACATCTGGCTTGTCCAATGGATCGACTTGGCTCCTCGCGTAGGCCACGTAGATGTCGGCCTCGAGCATCACGCCCTCTTGGATGAAGTGGTGGGCGAAGTAGATGTTACCCTCTGCGTCGAGGGTCGGCTCAGCGGCGAACTGGGAGATGATTAGCTCCGGGGTGGACCACTCGCCCCCGATCCTCTTGGATCGATACACTGCGGGGTAGCCCATGTACCACTTGGTGAGCCAGAGCTCCTCACCGTCAAGAGTCACGAAGGGGAGGGAGTCGCTGGCCTCGGAGTTCACGGCCTCGACGTTCTCTGGATCCTGCCACTCCCCGTCCACCATCCTAGTGACCCAGATGTCCCGATCCCCCTTGCCCCCAGGCATGTCGGAGTGGAAGTAGATCTCGGCTCCATCCGAGGTGACGTGGAGCTCCCCGACCTCTATCTCGGTGTTCAGCCTCTCTCCTGCATTCCTGATCTCCGTGACCTCCCCGTCCTGGATCTGGGCTACCCAGAAATCAACTCCCTTGTAGTTGCCACTTCTCGCAGAGCAGAACCAGATCTCCCCATCCCCAACGTAGGGACAGCCGTCAAGGGACAGGCCGTCGCTGAGGGCAACCTTGCTGGGTTCTTCCCAGCCCTCGGCTGATCTCCTGGCTTGGTAGATTCCTGTGACCCCGTCCAAGAGCTGCTCTTCCAGGGGGGCGTTCGGGTCCGGCGTGAAGAAGAAGTAGAATGAGTCACCGCAGGGCGTTATGAAGGGGGAGTCCTCTGCGCCAGCCGTGTTTATAGGGTAGGGCATCGGGATGGGCTCCTTCCACATGTAGGAGTGGAGAATTGGGGTGTACGGGTCGATATCGGGGGTCATTTTCAGCGCATCCTCAGGGATCGAGCTCTCCCGATCCAATGCCGGGCCCTGGTCAGATTGTTCAACTTGTTCTTCTTGGGTGGGGGCTTCTTGATGGTTGCCTTCATCCCCCGTTCCGTCGGGAGATGTTTTTGGGCTGAGGATATTAACAGCAACTACACCTATGAGGAGGAAAATCGCTATCATCATCAAATTCTTGATTTTCGCCGTCTTCGGGTCCCCTGAACGGTCATTGTCGATTTTCCTGAGTTATATGTGTGATGGACCTGGGATCAATTCGTAGTTTGCCATCATGTATTGCTATCCGGGGCTTTCCCATATCCGGAAGCGTCTGCTGATATTGGGAAAAAACGGGTATATTTCCCAAAAGAAGGGTTATTCTTGCTTATTTCGTTAGAGAAGCCTTATAGCTGAAGTCTGTTCCGTAATAGTCTAGAAACGGGTGAAAAAGATGAAGCGTAGAATCTTGGGATACTTCCTCTCTGCGGCATCAGTATACCTGACGATGAGCTTCATCACCAAGGTGTTCATGGATCTGGTCAGCAACTTCACCTTCTAGGTGATGTGAGGACCCAGCTTTTATCGACCTTAATTCTCAGAGAGTTGAACTGAAAACTTCGGATCTATTTTGAGGGTAGTCATCTTTTCTCTGGGGAAGAATATCTTCAGACTGAAGTTTCATGGCCTTTTCACCTAGTCAAAGACCTATAGGTTCGCGTCTAGCAACGCGTGGGCGAGGTACGGTTTTTTCACCTCGGGGAATATAGTGGCTGTCAAGGCTCGCAGTGCAAGTGGGCTGGGGTGCGAGAAGATGATACGACTGGCTTAGGCGTTTAGGCTTTGTTGATAATTCTACAAATTTTGTATGTGTGCTCGAAAAGCCTTAAAGCCTTGGCTTAGTGCATTATGAGATTGCTAGGGTTTGTGGGCCGGGGTTTCCTAGCCTGGTAAGGAGCAGGCCTGCTAAGTCTGTGACCTTCGGGTCGCGTGGGTTCGAATCCCACCCCCGGCGCCATTGTTCTTGTCGCGCGTCAGTAGCTTGTCATAAGGTTTTCAGGTTTTTCATTGTTCCTTGTGAATGTCTTTGGTCGATGGATTGTAGGGTTCACACTTCCGTGCTTTTCGAGAATGATAGTCGTGATTATTTGTTTGTCGGTCCCACCCCTGGCGCCTTCGCGATGACTTGTACTGATTGCAGGGTAAAATCCTCTAGGCTTGAATCTCCGGCTTGGAGAGGGCGCGCACGTGTGTGTTAAGTATGCGCGATGAGGGCCTGATAGCTAAACATCTGCAAACGGGGATTTATCATGAGTTTTTTAAAGATACTTCTCCAACTCATCTAACCTTTTTATAGTTATACCCGCATCCGTCTTCATCCTTCCCCTCTGTATAAAAGCGGTCTTCATTCCTACATCCTTGGCTCCGCGAATATCAGCGATCGGATCGTCCCCAACATGAAGGCAGTCACCAGCATCTACTCTAAGCTCGCTCAAAGTAGCCACGAAGATCGACGGATGTGGCTTCGCAAGGCCGTGCTCGTAGGACAGCGTGACAACATCGAAGAGTCTCTCGAACTCCTCCCTCAATCCCTCAGGTATCCGCCAATGGGTGTTCGAGATAAGCCCGAGTTTGTAACTCTTCTCCCGTAACGTTTTTAGGGTCCTCTTTGTGTACGGGAACCATCGGTATTCTCTCGTCAATAAACCTTGGTCCACGGCTTCTTTGACCGCTCTTTTAATGGTTCCAAGTTTAAGGCTACAGGCCACTAAGATGCTTGACACTATCTCATCGAGTAGCGATTCACGGTGGGTTTCCTTCAGCCTTCTGCGATAGTCTTTATCCGCTCTGAAATAGCGTTCAAGGAATTCCTGATTATCGAAATTTAATCCTTGTCTAATCAGCGCTTCTAATATTGGATAGATTATGTCCTCTCTTTCCCCGACCGAATAGCGAAGAGTGTTGAAATCATCGAATGTAACTGCTTTAACTCTCATTATCAGCACTATCCAGACCTACACTACTGTATGTTCTCATTTAACTTTGTCTCAACAATAACTAACACAACGATGAGTATGTGACATTTGGAAACGCGTGGATTCAAATCACTCTCTTGGCGTCACCTTCAAGAAAATCTTATGGGATAATCCTAAATTCTGCTGAAGCATCCTATACTTCGATCTGTCATGCTTGACGAGAAGTCAATAGATCTGATGAGGAGGATGATGGAGGCCTTCGGCCCCTCGGGCTTCGAGAGGGAGATCAACGCTCTCTGCAAGGAGTACATGGAGCCCTATTCCGAAGAGGTGCTGGTGGACAAGTTGGGCACCATAACCTTCATGGCCAAGGGAGAGTCGGAGAGGCCCAGGGTGCTCCTGGCGGGGCACACAGACGAGGTCGGTTTTATCGTCTCCTCCGTCTCGGAGGAGGGCTTTCTCTCCTTCAACACCTGGGGGGGATGGTGGAGCCAGGTGCTGCTTGGCCAGAGGGGGGTCATCCGGACCGATAAGGGTCATGTGGATGGGGTTATAGCATCTAAACCCCCTCACATACTACCCGCTGAGGAGAGGAAGAAGGTGGTGGAGAGAGAGAAGATGTTCATCGACATCGGTGCCACCAGCAAGGAGGAGGCTGAGGAGTCTGGGGCCAAGATCGGCGATCCCGTCGTCCCTTGGAGTCCCTTCAAGATAGTCCAGGACGGGAAGGTTGCCATGGGGAAGGCCTTCGACGACCGGATCGGGGCATTTGTCTTCATGGAGGCCATGAGGCGGATCAAGGAGCAGAACATCAAACATCCGAACACCATCTACGGGGCCTGCACAGTCCAGGAGGAGGTCGGCTTAAGGGGCGCCCAGACAATCGCCCATCTCATCGACCCCGATGTGGGCATCGCCCTCGAGGTGGACATAGCAGGGGACGTCCCAGGCATCAAGCCCCACGAGGCCCCCACCAAGATGGGCCAGGGACCGGGACTCCTGACCTGGGACAGGAGCCTGATCCCCAACCAGCCCTTCAAGGAGTTCGTCATCAAGGTAGCGAAACAGGCCCAGATACCCATCCAGCTCAGCCTGATCTCGGGCGGGACCGACGCTGGTAAAATCCACATCAACAGGGTGGGCTGCCCCGCAGTGGTCATCAGCGTCCCCACGAGGCACATCCACAGCCACGTCGGGTACCTGAGCTTGAAGGATACAGAGAACGCCGTACTCCTCCTCATCGAGCTCATCAAGAGGCTCGACAAGGAGACGGTGGAGGGCTTCACAGCCCTCTAACCTTTATACCGCTAACCTCCCATCTATTCCCGAATTAAAATTGAGGCCCCTCCTCAAATGGGCTGGCGGAAAGAGGGCGCTCGTAAAGAGTATCATAGACCTATTCCCACAGGACTACACAGAGAGGAGATACCACGAGCCCTTCTTCGGTGGGGGCGCAGTATTCTTCCACACTACACCGCAAATGGGCTCGATCAACGACATAAACCCCCGACTCATGAACTTCTACAGGGTCGTGAGGGATGATTCAGAGGGGCTCATCGAGGAGGCCTCCCGGTACCGGTACGACGAGAAAGAGTACTACATGCGCCGGGACCTGTTCAACTCTCGGGGGCTATCCGATGTCGAGTATGCCGCACTCCTCCTCTACCTGAACAAAACGGCATACAACGGCTTGTACAGGGTCAACTCCAAGGGAGAGTTCAACGTCCCCTTCGGGAGATACGAAGACCCTGTAATAGTGCACCCTAGGAGCATTCGAAGGGCGAGCAGGCTTCTGCGGAACGTGGATATCCGTTGCGGGGGATTCGACTACATCTTGGATGTTGCCGATGAAGGGGACATCTGCTACCTCGATCCCCCCTACCATCCGGCTAGCGAGACCGCCAACTTCACAGACTATGCTACCAAGGGCTTCGACATGGGCGACCAGGAGCGCCTCAGGGATGTCTGCATCGAGTTGGATAGTAGGAACGTCCTATTCGTCCTCAGCAACTCAGACACCGAGGCCGTGAGGGGGCTCTACGAGGGCGAGGGGTTCCATTTCCAATCCCTCAGAACCAGGCGGATGATCAGCAGTAAGGTCTCAAGCCGTTCCTCCGGCTACGACCTGCTCATCACCAACAACCGCTGATCACTCTTCATCCTCGGATTTCTTGGGCTCGATGAATTTGGTCCAGTCTATCCTCATCATGGCTACGAGGATGACTACCAGAAGGATTACCGAGGCGATGCCCCCAATCATACCTCCTGACTCGAAGAGGTCACGGACTATAGTGTAGCTGAACAGGCCGGCGTAGGCCACGATGGTGCACATTGCGAACTTGCCCAGGAAGGCTGCAGTCATAGCCTTCTTCAGGTCGTATCTGAGGACCCCGAGGGGGATCAGGATGAGGTCGTCAGGCAGTGGTAGCAGGGCGAAGATGAAGATGATGGCCATCCCATACCTCTGGATGAGGAGCTTAGCGCTCTCGAATCTCTTCTCGTACCTCCCCTCGATCACCTTGCGTCCGCCCCTTCCCACGAGATACGCTGAGAACTCCCCGATCGTCGAGCCTACTCCGCAGACAAGGCCCAGTAAGAAGGGGTTGAGTGTCGCCCCGAAGGCGTAGATGGTGATGGTGAAGGGGACGGGGAAGAATATGGTGAAGTTGCCGAATATGGAGATGAGAAACGCGCCGGCGTAGCCGTAGTTCTGAACCAGGTTTCCCATCCAGCCCCAGATGTCCAACAGAGCTCAACCCCGCAGAAGTAGTTGACTTAGATATCATAACCGGACCCATATTTAGGCTGTTCACCTCGCTCTCTGATGACGATACACTAATCAACCAGCCGATCATACCCCGAGGTGGATGTCCACATGCTGCGGATAGAGGATCTCACAGAGAATAATCTCGACGATGTGTTCAATGTCTGCTCCTATGACCGGCTTGACGATCCTCTCCAGATAAAAGGCATCGCGCTTAAGACAAGGTGGCTCATCGACACACTGGAAAAGCATGGTCCCTGCACAAAGATAGCGTACCTCAACGATAGGCCTGTGGCACAGATCCTGTACTTCCCCGAGGAGCTTGCGCCCAGCATTGCCGATCCTCGTGAGGGCGTTGTTGCCCTCCACTGCGCCTACAACCCCTTCTCCGAAGCCAGGGGTAGGGGCGCAGGAAAAGCCCTCATGGGTAAGTTCCTAGCGGAATGCGATTCCGGTCTTAAAATCCTAAGCGGGAAGACCTGTAGCTTCGTCGTCGCCAGGCCCTACACAACCGGGGTGGGTCTTCCACTTGGTGAGTTCTACTCGAAGCACGGATTCCTGCAGGGGGAAGACGAGGTCTATTTCGAGGTAAGAAAGGCGTATCGTCCAAGGGCTACAACAGAATACGACCCTTTGCCTGAGGACAGAGGTAGAGCCTTCATGTTCTACGAGCCCGTGTGTGAGTGGGGATACCCCTTCGCCGTCCAGGTGAAAGATTACCTCAGAAACATCGACCCTGATCTCCCCATCAAGTTGATCAACAGCTGGGAGGAGCCAGATAAATTCATAAAACGCGGTAGCAAGCAGCTCATAGTCAACGCCACAGAGATCAAGAGCTTCTGGACGGAGAAAGAATCTTTCAGACGAGAGGTGGAGGAGGCACTACGCCGCTAGGGTGAAAGGACTCATAATCCTTCACAAAGCGAGATTAGTTAATCCTAGCACCTTTCTCGCCGTCGTGATGTATCCGGAGTGGCCCAGCATCTGTGTCTGGGGGCGGGTCTTGTTCTCGGCGACCGTGATCTTCCTCAGGATCAGCTCGACGGTCTCCACATCCACGAAGGGAAGCCCCTTGATGGCAGAGACAGTCTTCATCACCTGCTCGATTGTGGGGCTGAAGGAGACGAAAACCCCTCCCCCCGTCAGAGCCGCGTGAGCGTGGTCGACGACCTTCCAGGGAGTAGCCATGTCCAGGACGACGGCGTCCACATCCTCCTCATCGATCCCAGTTGTCACGTCTCCCTCCTTGAGCTCAACGTACTGCATGAGCCCTGCTCTCTCGACGTTGCCCGAGGCCACATTCTGGAAACTGGGGTTGATCTCGTAGGAGTATACCATTCCGTCAGGCCTCACCGCATCCGCGAGCGCTATGGTGAGGGCCCCGCTCCCCGTCCCTGCCTCCACGACCCTGTTGCCCGAGCCCACCCCCAGCTGCAACATGAGATAGCCGATGTCTTTCTCGTAGAGTATCTGGGTCCGCCTGTCCGTCTTCAGGATCCTGTCCCTGACCAGAGGCTTCAGGGCGTGGAACCTCACGGCGAGGCTGCTCACCAGGGGCGAGCCGTAAGGCTTCCCGATGAGGTCTCCCAACTCGACGTAGCCCTTGTGGGTGTGGAACTGCTTGCCGGCCTCGACCCTGACCAGGTATGTTCTCTTCTTGTCAAGGTAGAGGAGGACGTCGTCGCCTTCTCCTATCGTTTCCATCCCATGCCTAGATGAGGCTGCGAGAATAAAATCTTCACTCTGACCCGGATGGCTGCGAATTAATCTTGAAGCGTTTCTGCTGTGAAAAAATATGAAAAAATTACCTACTAGTAGGTTTACTCGCCATGAACATGAGATGAAATACTCCGCTGATGAGAATGTGCAAAAAGAGCGCTCAGAAGCGTTACTGCTTTTCTTTCTTGAGCTCAGCGGCCTTGCGGTCGAACTCTTCAATTCGCTCATTTATCTCCGCCGTGAACTCGGGGAAGTCGAACTCCTCCGCCTCAAACATCCCGTCCCACCACTCAACGGACAGGCAGTCCTCCTCGGGCAGCAGGATGTGGGGCACACCAGCCGGGACATCCAGTATTTTCCCTTCCTCTAGAGGATAATCGACGTTCTTCCCATTCACGCGGAAAACGTACTTCCCCCTTCCCTTCAGCAGGAGGGTGTGCTGGTTGTTGGGGTGGATGTGGTTCCCCCTGAACATGCCGCCCCTGGTGTAGAGGACCGAGTAGTACTTCCCCTCGTAGATCCAGCTGTAGCCCTCGCCAACGGCGGTTGGCTCCCCCCCGCCCCATCTCTGGATGTCCAGCACGAATTCAAGTGTCATGGCTAACCCTCAGGATGTTTCGACCCTCTAAAACACTTTCGGAGACACTCAACTAAAGGATTCTTCTCTACTCGTTCTTGATGTAGTAGTCCCTGGCCCACTCGATGATCTTCTTCGCCTCATCGGCGTCGTCCCAACGCTCCACCTTGGTCTTTTTTCCCTCGGCCCTCTTGTAGTTCTCGAAGAAGTAGGTGAGCTCCCTGATGAGGGAGGCTGGGATGTCCTCCAGGGATTTTATGTGCCGGTAGAAAGGATCGGTCGTGGAGACGGTCACTATCTTGTCGTCCAGAGCTCCCTCGTCCACCATCTTTATGTTGGCCACCGGCCTTGCCAGGGCGACGCAGCCCGTGAAGGTCGGCTCGTTGATGAGGAGGGCGGCGTCCAAGGGGTCCCCGTCGTCGTCAAGGGTCTGGGGGATGAAGCCGTAGTCGCAGGGAAAATAGGTGTAGAGCACCCGGTCCAGCCTGAAGACCCCTCGACGAGCGTCATACTCGTACTTGTTCCGGCTGCCCCTGTTCATCTCTATAACGACGTAGACCTCGTCAGGGGGATTCGGACCGGGAGGGAAGTCCCGCCAAAGATCGACCATGAGCTCCGAATTAGACTGCCCGAGCCGAGATTTAGGGTTTGTGCGGCAAGCACCCCGCGGAAAGGATCAGACTCTAGGAAGTTCGTATATTCAGAACTGGTCCATCTTCTCCACGATCTCCCTCCAGGCTTCCAGGGATCTCTCGGCCTCCTCCTTGTCGAGGATCTGGATCACGTAGCCGGTGTGGACGATGACATATGTCCCGGGCTTCACGCTGCCCTCCTCCATCAGGTCGAGCATTACCTCTCGCCTGACGCCGCCAAAATCGACGAGGGCTCTCCTCCCCTCGACCTCCTCGACGAGCCCGGGGATGGCAAGACACATGCATCCAGTCTTCGTGAAGGATGGCTTATATCTTTTCTTGAGGTCTATCCCCTACAATCCTTTTCCTGGACCCTATTCGGTACTGAGTTTCTTCCTCAGGCTTTCAGTCGCTTCCAGTGAAACCCGAAGCCCAAGGGGATCTATCACAACTCCGTAGTCCCTCTCAGCGGCTTCAAGGCTCACCAGGCCATCCTTGACATCCTCCAGAACTCGTCCCGGAGGGCGGTTCAAGGGATGGCCGTACCCGCCGCCACCCGGCGTCCTGATGATCAGAGCATCTCCTCTTCCAAGGGGGACCGTACACTTCGAGGGAAGCTTGATCTCGCTCCCGTCCCCCCGCCTCAGGACGTACTCGCCCAGAGCGCCGGGAGATCCCCCCCTGAGGCCCCATGGCGGGATTCTCGTCCTCTCAGCTAGGATGGAGAGGATTCCCTTCGACGAGGTGAGGGTCCAGCTCCTCTCGACTCCGCATCCCCCCCTCCACCTCCCCGGCCCTCCGCTGTCCTTTCTGAGCCGATAGGACTCGAATCGGAGGGGGAGGTAGGCCTCCAGTGCCTCGATGGGGGTGTTCATCGTGTTGGTCATGTGGACGTGGACCCCATCCACGCCGTCAGAGTCCGGCCTCCCCCCGCTCCCACCTGCAATAGTCTCATAGAAGGTCCATGAGGCCCCATCCTCCATGACACCCCCGATGGAGATGTTGTTCATCGTCCCCTGGCTGGCCGCCGGTACCTTCTCAGGGACAGCCTCCGCTAAGGCCCTCAGTAGAGTGTCCACGTTCCTCTGGCTGGTCTCCACGTTCCCCCCGGCCACAGGGGCAGGCCTCCTGGGGTTCATCATGCACCCCTCTGGTACGTGAAGGCTGATGGGGCGGAAGCACCCGTCGTTCACGGGTATGGTGGGGTCGGTTATCGAGATGAGCGTGTAGAAGACCCCGGCAAGGGTCACCCCGAGAGGGGCGTTCACGGGACCGTCCACCTGGGGGGCGGTGCCTGAATAGTCGAAGCCGATCTCCTCCCCGTCTATGGTCACCCTAACCTTGATCTTCACCGGCTCGTCTCCTGTTCCCGTGTCCTCCATCCAGTCCTCCGCCTCGTAGACGCCATCGGGCATCGCCGCGATCTCGGCGCGCATCCTCCTCTCCGAGTAGTCCATCACCGCCTCCATCGCGGCCTGGACGGTCTCCACCCCATGCTCCTCGATTAGCTCCCTGAGCCTCCTGATGCCGGTGTTGTTCGCTGCGATCTGCGCCCTGAGGTCACCCATCTGCACATCCGGTGTCCTAACGTTACTCCTGATCAGGGCGGCTATCTCAGAGTCGACCTCGCCTCCTCGCACGAACTTCACGGGGGGTATGATGAGGCCCTCCTGGTAGAGCTCTGATGCGTCCCCCGCGATGCTGCCAGGGGCTCTTCCTCCTACGTCTGTGTGGTGGGCCTTGTTAGCGGCGTAGCCGATAAGTCTCCCTTCATGGAATACGGGGGCGATGAGGGTCAGGTCTGGGAGGTGGGTTCCGCTTATGTAGGGGTCATTCAGGAGGAGCATGTCCCCCGCCCCCAATGTCCCCTCATAGAGCCTCAGCCCCTCCCTGACGGCGAGAGCCATGGAGCCGAGGTGGACGGGGATGTGCTCCGCCTGGGCCACGAGCCTCTGTTGGTGATCGAACAGGGCGCAGCTGTGGTCCATCCGCTCCTTGATGTTGGGGGAGTAGGCCGATTTCCGGAGAGCTACCCCCATCTCCTCGGCGGCGTAGATTAGGGCTCCCTTTATCACCTCGATGGTTGTGGCGTCGAGGCTCATTGCCGTCTCCTCCTCAGTAGCAGGTTTCCATACATGCCCACCTCCACCTCCCAGCCCGGATACGCCACGGTTGTCGCGTCGTACTGCTCGATTATGACGGGGCCTCCGAGAACCACCCCTTCGCCCAGTGTCTCTCTATCATATATTGGCGTCTCAATCCATGAATCGGGCCCCTCAAAGTAGGCGGGGCGCACCTCCTTGGCGCCTGGTTCTCCTTCAACGGTTGCTCTCACCTCCAAAGATGGTTTGGGGCTCAACCCCACCGCCCTCAACCGTACTGTCACCAACTCAACGGTTTCGTCCTCCGCTGCGTAGCCGTATATCTCCCTGTGCTTCCCGTGGAAGGCCTCGACCGCCTGTAACAATACATCGGAGTCGAAAACCCCGTGCACATCAACGGTCAACTCATATGACTGACCGAGGTACCTGAGGTCCAGCTGCCTTTTGATTAGCATCGAGTCGAGCTTGACTCCCTCTGCCAGCAGGGTCTTCCTCCCCTCTGCCTCCATCTCATCGAAAAGGACAACCACCTCAACGGGGTCAACCTCGTCAACCTTCCTGACCAGGGCTCTCGAATGATCGTGGAAAAGGTCTGCGGCGAGCAGCCCGAGGGCCGAGAACATCCCGGGATTTGGGGGAACCAGGATCTCGGGGATCTCGAGCTCCTCCGCGAGAGGGCAGGCGTGCATGGGCCCTGCGCCGCCGAAGGCCACCAGGGTGAAGTTCCTAGGGTCAAAGCCTCTCTCCACAGAGACGATGCGGAGGATCTTAGACATCATGGAGTTGGCGATCCTCACGACGCTAGCAGCCGTCCCTGCGGCGTCCATACCGAGGGCGTCGCCGAGACGACTCACAGCTCGTTCGGCCAGATGTGCGTAGATAGGCATCCCGCCTCCCAGGAGGCTCACGGGGTTCATCCTCCCGAGGAGAAGGTTGGCATCTGTGATGGTGGGCTCCTCCCCCTCTCTGCTATAGCAGGCAGGTCCAGGATCCGCACCGGCGCTCACGGGTCCCAGGTTGAGGGCTCCTGCATCATCAGCCCAGGCAATTGTTCCCCCGCCGGCGCTACACTCTGCGAGGTCGATGAAGGGGAACCTGACCGGGTAGCCGCTCCCCTTGAGGAGGCGGCCCATGTGGATCTTCCCAGCTACCTCGTACTCGTGGACCACCTCGGGGATCCTCCCCCTCACGGTGCCGGCCTTGGCCGTGGTACCCCCCATGTCGAAGCTGATGACCTCCCTCCTCCCCATGAGCTCCCCGAGCCAGGCGGCGGCTATCACGCCAGACGCCGGGCCCGACTCCACGATTGTCGCCGGCCTCTCCGAGACCACCTCAGCCATCGCCATCCCCCCGTTCGACTGCATGACATAGAGGGGCGCAGCTACGCCCAACTCCTTCATGTCTAAGGCTAGCTTTGAGAGGTAGGTGTTGATGATTGGAATCAGAGCCGCGTTCACCACGGCTGTGCTGAAACGCTCATACTCCCGGTACTCGCTTGAGACTCGGCTTGAGGCGGTGCAGTGGACGCCCGGCATCCGTTCCCTGATCATCCCGACCACCTCGTCTTCATGAGCCGTGTTACGATAGGAGTTGAGGAACCCGACGGCGAGAGCATCTATCCCCTCCCTCTTAATGTCATCCAGTGCCTCGACTACATCCTCTCTGTTGAGTGAAGCTAGGACGCTCCCATCGGCGTCGATCCGCTCCTCTACCTCGTACCTGTGCCTTCTGCTCACCAGCATCGGGGGGCGCTGGAAGAAGAGGTTGTACACCTCAGCCCTCCTCTGCCGGCCTATCTCTATCACGTCTCGAAAGCCCTTCGTGGTTATGAATGCTGTCTCCGGGAGCTCAAGGTCGATCTGACCGAAGAGGGCGTTAGTGGCGATTGTGGTAGCGTGGCCTACCATCCCGACTGAGCCAGGGCTCCGTCCCTCAAGGAACTTATTCAATGCGTCGATCACGCCCCACTCTGGGTTTCTCGGGACAGAGGGCACCTTGATGTTGATGAGGACCCCGTCCTCCTCCCTCAACGCCACGAGGTCGGTGAAGGTCCCGCCCACATCGACGCTAACCCTGAACAGCCGCCTTCCCTCCACAACCCTACCATCGGGCCATTAGGATTAAAAACCTAGCCGATGGAGTCATTTCGCTCCTTTAGCCACTGTTTCCTGATGTACTCAGCGGTGGCCTTCCTGTCGACGTCGAAATCCAACAGCCCGATGTCTTCGAGGCTGACCCAGATGACATCCTCGGCCTCCATGGACGCGGCCTCGCCCCTCCACCCCTCGCAGGAGTAGAAATGGATCATCTGATCCTCGACACCAGTGTAGTGGAGAAACTTCGTGATGAACCTGAATTCGTTGCACTCCAAGCCCAGCTCTTCTTTCAACTCCCTCGCGCATGCTTGTTCAAGGGACTCGCCGTCTTCCACGTGCCCACCAGGTATGGCGATCTTTCCGGGATCCGTCTCCTTGGTGCTCTTCCTCTTCTCTACGAGTATGCGACCATCCCTGTGCACTATGAAGGCGACGGTGTCAACGAAGGGCTTCATTAAGTAGACACAAGCTTACACAGAGAAATGTCTTTGGCGTCTCACCTGAGAATGCCCTCCTCCTCAGCGACTCTCATTATCAACCCCCTGGCCATCCTGCTCATCTTTAATAAGTCCAGGTCTGTCACCGCAATCCACCTGGCGTCGCTGGCGTTGGTCGATGCCCTGAGCTCCCCCTCAACAACGGCACACCGGAACTCGGTAAGGATGTAGTGGAATCGTATCTGCCCATCATCGTCCCTCCTAATGTTGTCTAACACCGCCAAGAGGCGCAGGGGCTTGACTAGGATGTTAGTCTCCTCCTCTACTTCCCGGACGATTGCATCCTCAACCCTCTCACCCAGCTTCACGACACCGCCGGGGAGGCCCCACAGGTCCTTCGATGGCTCGTTTCTCCGCCGGACTAGCAGGACGTCCTCACCGCAAAAGATCACGGCCCCCACGCTGGCTACCGGAGAATCGGGGTACTCGCGCCTCAAGGCATTTCAACCCTGGTTTGAGCGCCTCTGACCCTGGCGTAACCTGCGTCCAGCGCCCTGAGGTTTATCTCCTGCATTGATGGCCTCATCCTTGTCCTTACAGCGTCCTTCAGATTATCCAACTTGATGAGAGCCGAGCGCTTGGCCAGCGCCCCAAGCAACACCATGTTAGCGACTATGGAGTTACCCAATCCCAGCGCTATCTCCCCGGCCCTTACCTGTACAAGTTCGATATCCTCCCTTATTTCACCATCATACTTCTCGATGACCTCCGAGTCTACCAACACAAACCCACCTGCCTTGGCGCGGTCCTGATACCTCCTGAAGGCCGGGACTGAGAGCACTATGAGGATGTCAACCTCCCCGAGGCTCAGATCGTATATCTCGGAGTCGGAGACGAGGACTTCGGACCTGCAGCTCCCGCCACGGGCCTCAGAGCCATAGCTCCTAATATTAATCACCTCATAACCCGCCGTGAAGAGTGCTTCTGAGAGGAACTCGCCGGCGGCTACGATCCCCTGGCCGCCAGTACCCGAGATCAGAATACTCTTCTCCATCTCAACGCCCCCCAGAATCCCGGATAATGCGCCTCAGAGTGTCCGTGAACTCTGGGCGCTCCTCCTTCACGAACAATCCAAGCTCTATCTTCCCCTCCAAGGGACCAGAAATCCTCTCCACAGCCTCAAGATTGGCTAGCGCCCCCCAGACATCCTCATCCTCCTCGGCCTCTATCTTGACAACTCTGCCCAGCTCCATGTGGTCCACTATCCTGGTGCTTGCTTCGTATCTTCTCAGGGCCTCGTTGATCTTCTCGAAAGCCTTATCAGGGAACTCTTTGGGAACGGCGTATCTGTAACCCATGGGCTCCGGTCTCTTCCTTATGTAGGTGCTCTCCTCGAACATCTCCAGTATCCTGTTGGGGAGTCTGTGGATTGGGTCCTGCATGCCGAACATCCGCCTCTGCTGGATGGGGCACTGGCTGAGCACCTCGATGAAAGCGAAGCCAGGGTGCTGGAGGGCCTCCTTGATGCTCCGTGTGAGCTCCAGTACGTGCCAGGTGGTCCATCTAGCCACGTAAGTGGCCCCGGCGGCTGCGGCAAGCCTGGTCATGTCGAAGGGGTTCTCGGGGTTGCCGTAGGGCGAGGTAACGGTCCTCTCCCCCCGATGCGTTGTGGGAGCGATCTGACCCCCTGTCATGGCATAGCTCAGGTTGTTCACGAGGATCGTGGTGATGTCTATGTTCCTCCTGGCTGCGTGGATTAGGTGGTTGCCACCGATACCGGCCCCGTCTCCGTCCCCGGTGAACACCACGGTCGTGAGGTCGCTGTTGAAGGCCTTGGCCCCGGTGGCGAAAGCCAGCGCCCTCCCATGGGTGGTGTGGAGAGTGTCTCCGTTGAAGTTTGGGCTCGGGATCCAGGCCGAGCAGCCGATGCCCGAGACGCAGAGAATCTTCTCTGGGGGGATTTCGAGATCGTCGACTGCTCTCGTGAAGCAGTTGAGTATCGTGCCGTTGCCGCACCCCACGCAGAAAGCGGAGGGCTGGTTCCGAATATACTTGTCACGGTAGTAGCTGAGGGGTTTCGCCGGCATCATGCAAACCTCCTTATCGACCCGTAGATCTCCTCAACCGTTGGGAGGACGCCGCCGATTTTGGCCACAGAGGCAACTTTGGAGCGACCGCAGGCCACCCTCTCCACCTCTTTCGCCAGCTTCCCCACGTTCATCTCTACGACCAAGACGGTTTTGGCATCATCGACTAGATCTGAGACAAGCTTCTCGGGGAAAGGCCAGAGCGTCCTTAGCCTGAACAGCCCAGCTTTTATGCCATCTTTCCTGGCCTTTTTAACCGCGCCGTAGCTGGGGCGTGCCGATGCCCCGAAGGAGATGACAACCACCTCTGCGTCATCCAGCTCCGTCTTTACGACATCGGAGACCTCATCTATCGCTATCATGATCTTCTCCCGGATCCTGTTTACCTTCATCTGGTGATACATCGGAGTATAATCCCTCACCCCTGTAGGCCTGTGGGCGGAGCCCGTCACGAGTAGTTTATAACCGTCGCCAAACCTCGGCATCTCCGGCACCAAGCAGGGGTCGTCGGTCCCGAAGGGAGTGCACGCCTCACCGGCGGGTTTCCTACGCTCTGTCGTCTCAACCTCCTCGGGTATCACGATCTTCTCCTTAATGTGGCCGATCAATCCGTCAGTCATGAGCATCACCGGGGTCCTAAACTTTTCTGCGAGGTTGAAGGCCCTCAAAGTCAGGTCGAACATCTCTTGTACTGACCAGGGCGAGAGGGCGAGGACCTCGTAGTCCCCGTGGGCCCCGTACTTCGCCTGGTAGATGTCCTGCTGGGAGGGGAGGGTGGCCTGGCCCGTGGAAGGGCCGCTCCTCTGTACGTTCACAACCACGCATGGGGTCTCCGTCATGTGGGCGTATCCTATGTTCTCCTGCATCAGGCTGTAGCCGGGCCCGGAGGTGGCGGTCATGGCCTTCGCTCCCGCCCAGGAGGCCCCTATCACCGCTGCTATGGAGGCGATCTCATCCTCCATCTGCAAGAAATACCCCCCAACCCTTGGGAGCTCAGCGGCCATACGGTGGGAGATCTCGTTGGCTGGCGTAATTGGATACCCGGCGAAGAAGCGGCATCCAGCCCTGATCGCTCCCTCAGCGCAGGCTTCGTTGCCCAGAAGGAGGTGCCGTCCTGGTCTCAGCATGCCTCCGCCTCCTCGATGGATATCGCGAAATCAGGGCAGACCCGCTCGCACCATCTGCAACCGATGCACTCACCATCTACGGTGGGGAGCACTCCTCCCATCGGGGTCCTCTCATCTGACTCCTCCAAGACCCCGCACCCTTTCTTACCGCAAACGTTGACACAGATGAGGCATCCCTTGCACGCATCAGCCGATATCACGGGCTCGAATCTACTCTTACTCATACCACAACCCCTCCCATGCCTCAGTATCTTTCTCCGACATTCAATAATTCTCAGGCATCTCTTTACAGCAAGGTATTAACCTTTTTCGAAGAATGTGTCATCCGGATAGGGATACAAGTTCATAAAACATATGGAGCATTCGACGAAGGTTCTTCTTCTC
>CP070640.1:417398-425863 GCA_020354065.1 Candidatus Bathyarchaeota archaeon | reverse complement strand
AGGAGCTTGTCCACCGCCGTCTCGTCGGGGGAGAACATCTGCCTCAGCTGGCCGATGCCGAGCACGGTCTGCCTCTCCAAGAGGGAGAGGAAGAGCCTCTCCTTGCTCTCGAAGTGGCCGTAGATGGCACCCTTGCTGAGGCCGCTCTCCTTGACGATGTCGTTCATCGAGGTCCCGTTGAAGCCTTTTGTAGCGAAAAGGCGCTCCGCGGAGTCCATAATTCGGTTGTGGGTTTCCTTCCAACGGTCCTCGGTCGTTCTCGGCGTCAACTTTATTCACCGTATGCTACTATAGAAACCGACCGGTCAGTCTTATAAATGTTACTAAAAACCGACTGGTCGGTCTCATTATCCGTTTTGAGCCCCAAAGAGGAGAGGGCCTGAGGCCTTGATTTGAACGGGTTTTTTAACCGTCATCCCTCAGGTCATAATGATAGTTATGAAAGAATATGACGTCCTGGTCGTCGGTTCAGGATCGGGGATGTCCATCGCCGACGCCGCTCTCAATGGGGGTATGGAGGTCGCCGTCGTCGAGTCCGGTCCCCTTGGCGGCACATGCCTCAACCGGGGCTGCATACCCTCTAAGATGGTGATCTACCCCGCGGACGTCATCAACATCATCTGGGAGGCGGGGAAGCTCGGCGTCAAGGCTAACATCAATGAGATCGACTTCGCCCACATCATGGATCGCAGCCAGAGGCTGGTGGAGGAGGACAGGCGCCACATGGAGCTGGGAGTCCAGCAGGTCCAAGGGCTCACCCTCTACAACGAGGTAGGCGAGTTCGTCTCCGACTACACCATGGAGGTCTCGGGGGAGACCATCAGGGCCGAGAACATCTTCATCGTCTCCGGGGCCAGGCCACGCATACCCTCGATCAAGGGGATCGAGGAGGTCAGCTATCTCACCAGCAAGAATGTTTGGGGTATCAGAGAGAAACCGGAGAGCATACTCATCGTCGGCGGAGGATTCGTGGCCGTGGAGTTCGCCCACTTCTTCTCCAGTGTCGGGTCAAGGGTCACCCTCCTGAGCAGGAGCTCCCGCCTCATCAAGTTCGCCGAGCCCGAGGTCTCGGAGCTCCTGGGCAGAGCCATGGGGCGCATGATGGAGATCCACTACGATGTGGAGGCGGTCGAGGCCTCAGAGAGCGGAGAACTGAAGGAGCTTGTGACGGTGAACAAGGGGACAGGGGAGAGGCGGAGCTTCAGGGGGGAGGTGATCATGATCGCTGCGGGGAGGCGCTCAAACGCCGACCTGCTGAAGCCCGAGAGGACGGGGGTCAAGCTCGACCGTAGCGGCTTCATCATCGTGAACGAGTATCTGGAGACCGGCAAACCAAGGATCTGGGCCTTCGGCGACGCCATTGGCAAGCACATGTTCAAGCACGTGGCCAACCTTGAGGCCGGGGTCGCCTGGAACAACTTCGCCCACAAGCACAAGGAGGCCGTAGACTATTCAGCCGTCCCCTACGCGGTCTTCACCCATCCCCAGGTCGCCTCCGTCGGCTTGACCGAGCGGCAGGCCCTAGAGAAGGGGCACGACATCCTCGTGGGCACCTATGATCATAGGGACACGGCCAAGGGTGCCGCGATGGGGACGGAGGAGGGCTTCGTGAAGATCATTGTGGACGCTCAAAAATACATGATCCTCGGGGGGAGCATCATCGGGCCCTACGCCCCCATCCTGATGCAGGAGGTCATCAACGCTATGAACACGAGAGAGGGCACCATCGAATCCCTCCAGAGGGCGATGTACATCCATCCCGCAGCACCGGAGGTGGTCCAGAGGGCTGCCTTCAACCTCCGCAGGCCGGGCCACGGGCCCCATCACCACTGATACATACGTTTACTCATCCTTCACGGCCCACGGCGTATGACCCTCCGCTTTAAATACCGTATCACCGATCTTCTCATTGATCCGAGGTTTCGGCATGGTTGATCTAATATTGGGCTCCGAAGCCCCGGGCTTCTGCCTCCCAGACCAGTATGGGGAGAAGATCTGCCTGGAAGACTTCCGGGGGAAGTGGGTGGTCCTCTACTTCTACCCGAAGGACAACACCAAGGGCTGCACCCTCGAGGCCCTCGACTTCACGCAGAACAAGTGAGCGTTTGAGGACATGGGGGCTGTGATCCTGGGGGTCAGTCCTGACTCCGTCAAGAGCCACATGAGCTTCTGCCAGAAGCACGATCTGAAGATCACCCTGCTGAGCGACCCTGAGCACGGGGTGCTTGAGAAGTATGGGGTCTGGCAGCTCAAGAAGATGTACGGCAGGGAGTTCCACGGCGTCATAAGGAGCACCTTCCTCATCGACCCCGAGGGCAGTCTTGCCAACGAGTGGAGGAAGGTCAAGGTCCCGGACCACGTCGAGGCCGTGATGGAGAAGCTGTCCGAGCTTAAGTGGGGGTAGAGGCCATGGAAGTCAGAGAGGCCATCGAGGTCAGGAGGGCCTATCGCTCCCTAAACCCGGTGCCCATCACCGACGAACTCATAAGGGACCTGGCCGCCAGCGCGAGCCTCTCGCCCTCCTGCTTCAACTACCAGCCTTGGAGGTTCGTCTTCATCAGGGACCCCACTGTCCTAGAGGAGCTATGGCCGGCTCTGTCCAAGACCAACAAGTGGATCCAGCGGGCCTCCATGATCGTCGCCGTCTTCAGCCGGAAGGAGGACGACTGCAGGGTCAGGGGCCGGGACTACCACCAGTTCGACGCCGGGATGGCGGTGGGCTTCCTGATGCTCAGGGCCACGGAGCTAGGCCTGGTCGCCCATCCCATCGCGGGGTACAGGGAGAAGAGGGTGAGGGAGACCCTCGGCATCCCGGAAGAGTATCAGATCATCACCCTGGTCATCGTGGGCAAGCGCTCCGATGTCCTGCACGAAATCCTCTCGGAGTCCCAGAAGGAGAGTGAGAAGGTAAGACCCCCGAGGCTCGCCTTCGAGGAGTTCGCATACATCGACAGGTATGGCTGAATTCCATTTGAACCCTTGAAATCCTTAGGCGGTATGGCTCCAAGGGTAAGTAGTACCGTTCGAGATTGCTGAAGCAGTCTCTCAGAAAAAGGAGGGTTTAGATCCGGGTCTCACTTCGTTGTGATTGTGTACTTGACTCCCACCTTCGCCAGGGCTGTGTCGATCCTCCCGATGAGATCGTTCAGCTGTTCTATTGTTGGATCCGCGAACCACTCGAAGAAGAAGTCGTTTTCGCCGAGCTCCTCGCCCGACCTGCTGATGATCGTGTTGCAGCGCTCTGTGTCCAATTCCCCCATGCCGCTGAAGAAGGTCTCAACGCCCTCGACAGAGTCGAACTCCTGCAGTCTCTGGGCGATGTTGTGATCCATGATGCAAACCTCGGGCATGTCGATGGCGATCTTCTCGAGCGCCTTGACCGCCTTAAGGATGGGGGGGCCGTAGATCTTGATGTAACTTTTCATTTCTAGAATCCTCAACTAAATCTTGAAACGACGACTATTAAACATTTACAATTAATAACATCTACAAACATATTTCTTTAAAAAACTACTCTTACCAACCACTTTATCTGCAATTTATAAGCAATCCGCTGCTTGGACTTTGAAATCGAATCCCATGCCCGGATACTTTAACCTCCCTCCCCAAAGGCATGGTCCGTACTATCTACCGCTGTGATTCTCCACCTTCCAGCCCTGACAGGAGCCGTGTTCATCCGCTGACTCTGGGTTCGGAGACGATCTGGAGCCTGTTCCCCTCCGAGTCCTTCATGTTGAAGTACGAGACCATGCCGGGTATGTCAACGATCTCGGTGGTCTCGACTCCCTTCGACTCCAGATACACCTTTGTGGCCTCCAGGTCCTCGACGTCCATTGTCAGGACCCCCGAGTCTTGGTAGAACTCCTCCTCTGTGGCGTTGAGACCGAGCCTGGGAGACCCTCCGGGCAGGTGGAACTCACACCAACCAGCCTCTGGAGTCTCATACCAAGTGACCTCTAGGTTGAAGATGTCCTCGTAGAACTTCTTCGCCCTCTCCAGGTCTCCGGTGTTCAGCTGGAAGTACATCCTCCGGAAGTTGATCGGATACTCGCGTTCCTCTGGCATGGGTCTAGGTGGGTCATGGGAGTAGAAAAAGGTAGAGAACATGTGAGCAGGCTCAAAGAGACGAGGGAGCTTGGGGCTCCTATTTTATGAGGAAGCTCTCCAGGTTGTCCCTCGCCTTCTCCCGCTTCTCCTGGAAGTCGACCAGGAACCTGCTTATGATCCCGGCGAGCCTGGCCTTGCAGTCCCCGCAGACGAGAGCCCCTGTCTTGCACGCCTGCTCTATCTCCTGCAGCTTCTTGTCGTCCTCCTCGAAGAGGAAGAAGTAGTAGGCGTAGACGCTGCAGACGCCGGGGTTGCCCCCCTTCTCCCTCTGCTCCCTGACGGTGGGCTGGCCCCCGGTGAAGGCGCCCATGATCTTCTTCTCAGCCACCTCGGGGGGGTCGATGGTGAATATCGCGGTCTCGGGCATCGAGGCCGACATCTTTCCCCCAGCCCCCAGGCCAGGGAGGAACTTCGCGTGTATCTGGGCGGGCTTGTAGAAGCCCAGCTTCTCTGAGATGTCCCGGGTCATCCTCCAGTAGGGGTCCTGGTCGATGGCCGCGGGTATCATCACCGCCACCTTCCGGTCCTCCCGGACGGACTGGAGGAAGCACGGCACCGCCTGGATGGCCGGGTAGAAGATCATGCCGATGTTGTCGCTATCGTTCAGCCCGAAGAGGGCCTTGATGGTGGAGCAGGTGACCCTCTTAGCCACCTCCAGACCGTAGCGATAGAGGTGGTCGATGTCGTTCACGTCGGAGATGATGTGGGTCTTCTCGGCGTCAAAGCCAACGGCTATCAGATCCAGGGAGTTATCGTAGGTGTAGCCCACCGACTCGTCCAGGGTAAGGTCATCGTAGAAGAGGAACTTCTCGTCGTCTGTCATCTGGAAGTAGAGGTCTGCGTCGAAGGCGTCCTGCATGTACTTGGTGAAGAACCAGGGCAGCATGTGGCCTAGGTGGACCGGCCCGGAGGGACCTCGGCCCGTGTAGAGCCCGACAGGCTCTCCCTTCTCGTAGGTGTCGAGCCACCAGTCGAGGTCCCTGTGGGAGAAGAATATCCATCGTCTCAGCTGGGTGTGCATGTACCCCGCGTGCTTGGCCAGCCTATCCCTGAGCTCTTGGGTAATGCGTTTTGTCCCGAACTTCTCGATGAGCTTGTCGTAATCGATTTTCCCCGAGACCTCCCAGGGGGTTACCACCATCTCCTCGTTCTCTTTCTTCACCTATCCACACCTCTCTCTCCCGCGAATCCCGGTATCACCTGCAGGGGCTAAAAGGTTATAGAATCCCTGCCAGGGAGTCTCCGGGAGGCGGGTCGTATGGTTACAACTAGCTCGTGCCTTATCCTCCGTCAGGAGGAGGCCCTTTCCCAGTCCGAGTGATACACACTCATGCCTCCTTGGCGTATCTGTTAAGAAGGCAGGATTTTAAAAAGTTACTCTTCCTTGAAAAATCGTCCCGTAGATCACTATTCAATGTCCTTGGCCATGATGATGTTGTCTATGTACCTCCCATCCTTGAGGTTGTGCCGGGGGATCCTGCCCACCTCCCTGTAGCCCAATTTCTCGTAGATGTGGAGGGCCCTCTCGTTGCTGGCGAAGAGCTCCAGGGTCATGAGCTTGATACCCAGCCGGCGGGCCTGGGCCTCAGCCTCCCTCATGAGCTCTGTGCCTATGCCGATGTCTCGGTAGTCGGCGCCGAGGGAGATGCCGAGGACGCCGACGTGCCTGGAGCGCCCGCTCTTTGGGCTCACCTCGACCTGTCCTACGAACCGGCCGTCGACCTCGGTGACGATCCCCACGACCTGATCCTTCTCTAGTCGGGAGAGGTAGAGCCCAAGCCAGTCGACCTCCGCTTCCCTGGTCATCTTGGTGTCCGCGGTGATGTCCGCCCCTTCCTCCACGAGGGAGTTGATGAACTCAAGCATGTCGTCTAGGTCCGACCATCTCGGCGCTCTGAGCGTGACCTCTCTGCCATCCTTCGCCGTGAATTTCCTGATAAAAGCACCCGCTTTCAAAGGGAACCAAAGGAAACTCGGCTAAAAGGGGTTACATAACTACCCTTTTTCTTCAATCCCCTTCCAGAATGTCGAGGAGGGCCTCCTCGAGGGTCTTCCTCTCCGGAGGGTTCTCGATGACCTCCCCGATCCTTCTCCCCTCATTGTCTAGGACTACGATGAGGGGGATCTTCACCACATCGAACTCCTTGACCTCAGGGGGTGAGGGGGGGATCCTCCAGCGTTCGTTGGGGTTCTTGGCGTCACGCATCAGGTGGCCGAAGACCCTCACCTCGATGCCCGTGACGTCGGAGATGAGCTTGAGGACCGGGATGTTACTGTAGCAGTCGGGGCACCACTCGGCTGAGAACGCGAAGATGATAGCCTCTTCCGAGTATCTCTTGAGCTTGTCGGCCACGGTTTCGTCGAGGTTGTACTCACGCAGGCGCTTTGCGAGTCGCGGGGCTGACTCAATGGCACTCGACAGGTAGTCCGAAACGGTCTCCGAGTTATTCCTCAAGCTCTCTATGTTGTATACGGCTTTCATCGAGTTCCTATGAGGGTATGGCCCGCTACTTAAATCCGTTCCTTCCCACTCACCGGAGGGTGATCCTCTTCCCTGTAGTCGCGTATGTGATCGACTCGGCGATGTAGCTCGCATGGTCGGCTATCCGCTCGAGGTACCTGATGAGGAGGAGGTCGGCGATGATGGTCTGGGCCTTCGATCTCTCTGATTCTCCAAGGGCCTTGAGGTTCTCATGGTAGAGCTCGTCGGTCCTGGCTTCGAACTCTGAGAGAGTCCAGATGAGGCTCTGGTCCCGGGTCTCTATGAGCTTCAGGGCGAGGCCGACGATCTCCAGAACCTTCTCCCCCATGAGGTCGATGGTGAGGCTGCCGTTTTCGAAGGGCTCCCAGGAACCGAGCGTGGGGAAGAGCTCCGAGATGTTGAGGGCGTACCTGCCGAAGCGCTCCAAGTCATAGGCGATCTTGATGTAGGCCTTCAGGCTGCGAAGGTCCCCGGCCATGGGGTGGTGGAGGGCGATGAGCTCCGTTGCCCTGTCCTCCACCTCCTCCGAGAGGATGAGGATGGTGTTCGACCAGGCCATGAGCTGGACGTAGACGTCCTCCCTCTTGTGGAAGCCATCGATGGAGATCCGGAGGGAGTCCTCAGCCAGCCTCCCCATCTTGAGTATCAGCGTCTTGATCTGATCCAGGCCCTGGTCTAGGGGTCTGCTCGTATCCATCACCCGAACCTCCCCGTGATATAGTTCTCAGTAAGCTCCTCTTGAGGGTTCTCAAAGATGTCAGGGGTCCTCCCGAACTCGATCACCTCCCCAATGTACATGAAGGCGGTCATGTCCGAGACCCGGGCCGCCTGCTGGAGGTTGTGGGTCACCAGAACCACCGTGTAGCTCTCCTTCAGGGACCTCATCAGGGCCTCGATCTTCGCGGTGGCGATGGGATCCAAGGCGCTCGCAGGCTCGTCCATGAGGATGACCTCAGGCTCAACGGCGAGGGCCCTCGCGATGCAGAGCCTCTGCTGCTGCCCTCCGGAGAGGGAGAGAGCGCTCTCGCCCAGCCGGTCCTCTACCTCGTCCCAGAGGGCCGCCCGCCTCAGGCTCCGCTCCACCACCCCGTCGAGGCCTCCCTCCGAGGCCATCCGGTGGATCTTCACCCCGTAGGCGACGTTGTCGTAGATGGACATGGGGAAGGGGTTGGGCCTCTGGAAGACCATCCCCACCCTCTTCCGGAGCTCGTAGACGTCGACATCCCTTGCGTAGATGTCGGAGCCGTCGACCAGGACCCTGCCCCGGCTCCTCGCCTCAGGGATGATCTCTATCATCCGGTCGATGGATCTCAGCAGGCTGCTCTTGCCGCAGCCCGAGGGGCCCATGATCGCGGTGACCATGTTGCCGTCTATGCCGAAGGAGATGTCCTTCAGGACGTGAAGATCTCCGTACCAGAGATTGAACTCATCGAAGGCGATCTTCTTGTGCGCGCCTTCATAACTCGGGATGGCTAGTTGTTCGGTCATTTTAATTTCCTCCTGTAATATGATCTGATCAGCATGGCCGCCAGGTTCATTGAGATGACGATGATGAGGAGAACGGCTATGGCCCCGAACTGGATGGGGCGGGTGAGCCCCGGGTTCGGGGACTGGGTCGCCATGTAGTAGATATGAGTAGAGAGGGCCATGAACTGACGGAGTATGTTCCCAGAGAGCCGGGGCAAGTAGTAGGCCGCCCCGGTCATGAGCAGGGGCGCGGTCTCCCCCGCCGCCCGGCTCAGGCCGAGGATGCAGGCGGTCATGATTCCCGGGAGGGCCGAGGGCAGGACCACGTTCCTTATGGTCTCCCACCTGCTGGCTCCCAGGGCGAGGGAGGCCTCACGGTAGTCCCTGGGAACGCTCTTCAGGGCCTCCT
>CP070640.1:399230-417298 GCA_020354065.1 Candidatus Bathyarchaeota archaeon | reverse complement strand
GGATGACCGATAAATTTAAATTCATCCCCAACATTGTATTGGATGCCCGATAATATGGTGGGAAGGATGGTCAAAGAGAACGAAGACATAAAGGAATATGTTAAAGAGAGATACTCCGCCGTCGCCAAGAGGACGGAGGCGGCCTCGGGAGCCTCGTGTTGCGACACGAGCGCCTCTGCGAGCTGCTGCGGCCCGACCTCAAAGGCCGAGTACGCGCAGAGGATAGGGTACGACCTGAGGGAGCTCAGCGAGCTGCCCGACACGGCCATAGGCGCCAGCGCGGGGTGCGGGAACCCAACCGCGCTTGCGGGCCTGAAGGAGGGGGAGGTCGTGCTCGACCTCGGTTCGGGAGGTGGAATCGATGTCTTCCTAGCGGCGAAGAAAGTAGGCCCTACGGGAAAGGCGATCGGCGTGGATATGACCCAGGAGATGATCGACCTCGCCATGAAGAACGCGGAGGAGGTCGGCTTCCAGAACGTCGAGTTCAGGAAGGGAGACATCGAGGACCTCCCCGTGGAGGATGAGACCGTCGACGTCATCATCAGCAACTGCGTCATCAACCTCGCCCCCGACAAGGACAGGGTGTTCAGCGAGGCCTACAGGGTGCTGAGGCCCGGGGGCAGGATCATGGTCTCCGACATCGTCACCGACGGGGGGCTGCCCGAGGAGGTCAGGAACAACCCGGACGCCTGGGCAGCCTGCGTCGCCGGCGCCCTCGACGAGAAGGTTTACATGGAGAAGATCAGGAACGCAGGCTTCAAGGACGTCAGGGTCATAGCTAAAAGATCCGGCGGCCGCATCTACAGCGCTGAGTTCGAGGCCCACAAACCGAAATAGAGCGGAACTATGGAGGGAAGCGGTCCTAGCCTCATTTTACACTATCCAGAAAAAAGGATGGGGGTGAGAAGTGTAGCAGATCTAGTGTGCAGTATGCAGGTAATGGAACAGGTCCCCCCTCACAACAAAGAAGAGACTAGAGCAAGTGACTTGCGGATCCTCCTCCTGCGCCAAGAAAACCTAGAAGCCCTCGAGAGGATACAGAAGATCATCATGGTGGAGGAGGATAGGTTTCTGAGCGTCGAAGAGGTTTTGAGCAGGATCCTGGGATTCTACAACAGATTCGTCCCATTCAAGGAAGTCTAAGATTAACCGACTGGATACTGGAAAAGAACGCGAAGTACAAGGTATAGACTGAAAGGTCTACGGCATACTACTGATCTCTAACAACATAAGCATACACGCAAATCCTGTTTTTTCTCTAACAGGTCATATCACCATGGCTTCGACATAGGTTAAGAAACCGATTTATCGAGGGCATGTCTAGGCTTCAGGGATTGATGAATGGAGTGCGTCACGCAGACTAGGTTCAGCAGGCTGAGAAGTATGCTCGTGCAAAGGCTGATCGAGGAGCTTAAGCTGATCACGCCGGGTAGAAAGGACGCCTACCATTCTTTGGATTTCGTTTAATGGAAGGCGTTCCAAAGGGAGGAGTATCCAACGGACCTGAAATCTTATCTAGAGGAGCAGGACATCTGGCTCAGGTTCATCCAGAAGGAGGAGACCGTCCACACCGCTGACGCCTCCAAGGCGACTGGCATCGACCTCCACAGGATCACCAAGAACCTCGTCTCAAGAACCAGCGAGGGGGAGTACGTCCTACTGGTTGTGCCAGGAGACACGAGGGTCGACCTCAAGGCCGCGGCAAGGGCCCTTGAGGTCAAGAACACGAGGCTCATGCCTTTCGAGGAGGCCGAGACCATCAGCGGCTACCCCCCTGGGGGCACGCCCACTGTGGGCCACAAGACTCGGATGCGGGTCGTCCTGGACGAGGAGCTCACCAGGTCCGAGACCTTCTTCTGCGGGGGCGGCAGCAGGGATATGCTATTAGAGCTCAAAGCCAAGGACATCCTCAGGCTCACGGAAGCCATCGTTGCTGGAATATCCCTGAAAGGATAGCTGTTGAGAAATTGGCTCCCACTCCCAAAGGCTATCCTATCTCACAAAATATATACCCTCACAGAGCAATCGGAGGCCATGAGACCGATCGAGAAGGTCAGCATCATTGGGGCGGGCTTCATGGGCTCCCAGATCGGGCTCCAGTGCGCCTCCCACGGATTAGATGTTAGACTCTACGATGTCTCGGATCAGGCTCTGGGTGAAGCGGTGCGGTTCATAGAGGGAGAACTGGAGGAACGGATGAAAGGGGGGCAGATAACAGACGAGGATGAGAAGGCGATCCTCGGGAGGATAAGCCTCGCCGGGGACTTGGCAGAGGCGGTCTCAGATGCGGACCTGGTGATCGAGGCGGTGCCGGAGCGGCTGGAGGTCAAGAGGGAGGTCTTCAGGATGCTTGACGAGGCCTGCCCGGAGCGCACAATAATCGCCACCAACAGCTCCTCCATCAGGGTCTCTAAAATAGAGGACGCGACAAACCGGCTGGACAGGGTTCTCAATGCCCACTTCTACTCCCATCTATCTAGGAGGCGCATTGTCGAGCTCATGCGGGGCTCCTCCACCTCCGACGAGACCATGGAGCGGGTCCGCATGTTCATGCGCTCCATCGGTATGACCCCCCTCACCGTCCTCAAGGAAAGCACAGGCTTCATCTTCAACCGAGTCTGGAGGGCCATCAAGAGGGAGTGCCTCCACCTGGTCGACCAAGGAGTCGCCAGCTTCGAGGACGTGGACCGGGCCTGGATGAGCCTCTACGGCACCCCGGCCGGCCCCTTCGGGATGATGGACTGGGTGGGCCTCGACGTGGTCAGGGACATCGAGATGGTCTACTACAAGGAGTCCGGGGACGAGAGAGACGCCCCGCCCAGGGTACTCCTAGAAAAGATCGAGAGGGGGAAGCTCGGGATCAAGACCGGGAAGGGCTTCTACACCTATCCAGACCCCGCCTTCGAGGACCCCGACTGGTTGTACGGCGATCAATCAGGCTGAAGTACACTGAAGTAACCGTGAGACCCTGGCAAACCTATTAGTCAACCTCCCTGGGTTTAGATCGGGATGAAGAGATTCAACGTCGAGGGATCGTGGCCAGCACAGGTGACTCCCTTCACCGGAGAGGACGAGGTCAACACGGGGCTCCTCCGGAGGCTTGTGGAGTTCCACATCGAGAACGGCAGCGACGGGGTCCTGATCCTAGGCTCCACCGGGGAGGCTACCATGCTGAGCCAGGAGGAAAGGATCGAGATCATCAACGCCACCCTAGATGTGGCCAAAGGCAGGATATCTGTGATGTGCGGGATCTCCGCCCCCACCACGAGGGAAACCATTGAGAACGCCCGGCATGTGAAGGACACAAGTGTAGACTGCGGCCTCCTCGTCCAGCCGGCCTACATCAAGCCGAGTCAGGAGGCCCTCTACGCCTACTTCAAGGAGGTGGCGGAGGCGGTCGACCTCCCCTTGGTCATCTACAACAACCCCGAGAGGGCCGGGGTGAACATCGAGGCCGAGACGATCGCGAGACTCGCGAGGCTTGAGAACATCGTGGCCCTGAAGGAGGCGGGGCCCAACCCCTACTGGGTCGTCAGGGTGGCGGAGCTCACCCGTAGGGAGTTCAACATCCTCTGCTGCGACTGCCCCCACTACGCCCTGATCCTCCCGGTCCTGGCTTCCGGGGGTAAGGGGACATCCAACGTAACGGGCTCCATCGAACCCAGGGAGATGGCCGAGCTCTCCAGGCCCTGGGAGAGCTACGAGGACGTGGAGCGGACCCGGAGGCTATACTTCAGGCTGCTGCCCCTCATGAGAATGATGTACGCGGAGACCAACCCAGTCCCCCTCAAGGCAGCCCTGAACATGGTCGGAGCCGGGGTCGGGCCTCCCCGGAAGCCCCTCACAGAGCTCAGCGAGGGACACAAGGCGACGCTGAGGCTCACCCTAGAGAGGATGGGCATCCTGGAAGAGGACTCCTACCAGAGGCAGTTCTTCTCTAGAAGGTAGCTGGATAGGAGCCCCTGAACGGATTGGAATGAGCAGATGATCAACTGCCCAGACAAGAGGAGAAAACCAAGATTTTTACCTGTAAGCTCGAGGATGTTCAGAGCCGGAGTTAGACTCAGAGCTGACATTATCCCTTTGTTAAAGCCTATAGCCATACGGGACCGGCTCACCATCAAGGTGGACGCTCCCCGAATCGTTCAGAGCGAACCTGCCCTCCGCGATCATCTGGATGGTCAGTGGGTAGATGACCCAGTCGCCCATCTCTTTGAGCCTGTCTTGGTGCTCGTCGACCACCCTCTCCAGCAGCTCCTCGTCCTGGCGCAGCGTCTTGAGGTCGACTCCCTCTGAGAGCTTCACGGAGACCGGTTCCGAGATGAGGAGGATCTCACCGTGGTCCACCTTCTCCCTCACGATGTGGGTGCTGGAGTGGAGTGACCTCTCCCCTGCGAGGATCGCGTCCCTGACCACGTGGATCCCGACGTACTTCCTCTCCTCCCCCACCATGACGGAGAGGTCGGCTGGGTGGACGTTCACCATCCCCGCCTCGTATTCCTCGAGGAGGGGGTGGGTGGTGATGCTCATGTATCCCGCGAGGGCGATGAGGTCTATCCGGTGGGGGGCGATCTTCTCCACCACGAGCCTGTCGAACTCGGGGCGGAGGGAGAGATCCCTACGGGTCTTGTGACCCCTGCTCCGGTAGAAGTCCCGGATGTCCTCGCATTCGTAGCCCAGGCCGTACTGCTGGGAGATGTTCTTGGCTCTGCACCTCTTCTCCCCGCTCTTCTTGAGCCGGTCGTCCCTGACGTCGGTGAAGATCAGGACGACCTCGTATACCGAGTCGGGTTTGAGGGAGCGCTCGATGATCCTCCTAGCGTTGGTCCCCGTGCCTGAGACGAAGCAGGCTACCCGCATCTTCTCCCCGGCTCTGGGGGCGTAGATAGGTTCGGGGCTCATATTACGTATTTAAATTAAGATCTATTTAAGAATTAATAGGGTTTTGACTAAAAGGGTAAATAAAGTCTCTCTGAAGCGAGTGGACAAGACACTTTCACTGGTCTCCCCCTCCAAAGGAGGTGCGTTCACCTTAAAGCTCACTCATGTTTTGACAGCTAGGATCACAATGGCCCAGGAAGCCGTCATGGAGCCCAATGTTGAGACCAAGCCCGAGGAAGACGACGACTCACCCCTCCTAGTCTGCAAGCACTGTAACCATATCGTGCCCCGTACGATCGTCTGCTTGTACTGCGGCGCCCTGATCACCAGAAAAGCACTGGACTGAAGATCTTATCATTTTAAATAAAATCCCGCTCAAGTCAGCTAGATCAAAGTTGTCCAAGGTAAAACGGGTCTTCATCACCTCCGACATGGAGGGCATATCTGGGGTCGTCGACTGGAGCCACGTAGGAAGCGACTCCCCAGAGTACGAAAAGTAACGGAAGCTGATGGTGGGGGACGTGAACGCCGCCATCGAGGGCGCCATGGCCGCGGGGGCCGAGGAGATCACCGTCTCCGACTCCCACGGCAGAATGAGGAACATCCACCCCTGGGAGATCAACGAGGCCGCCCAGCTGGTTAGGGGCTCGCCGAAGCCCAACGGGATGATGGCGGGCATCAGCGGGGACTACGACGCCGTCCTCCATGTCGGCTACCACGCCATGAACGGAGCGGAGAACGCCATCCTCGGTCACACCATGACCCTGGGCGTCGACGCCGTCTACGTTAACGGGAGGCAGACCGGAGAGTTCGGCCTCAACGCCGCCCTCGCCGGGTGGCATGGGGTGCCATCGGTCTTCGTCTCGGGGGACCAGGCCGTAGCCGCCGAGGCGGAGTCCTTTATCCCGGACATCCACAAAGCCGTCGTCAAGTGGGGGATCGGGAGATACTCGGCGAAGTGCCTCCCGCCATCGAGATCCACGGTCATCATCAGGAAAACCGTGACCGAGGCGCTCAAGGACATAAGCAGCATCAAACCCTTCAAGGTAGAGGAGCCTGTGGAGGTCAGACTCAAGCTCGTGAACGTCGCCGGGGCCGACGCTGCCTCTATCCTGCCCTACGCCGAGCGTCTCGACGGAAGGACCCTGAAGGCGGTCTTCGACGACTACCCTTCCGCACTCAACGGCGTGTTAGCAGCCATTTTTATGGCCTCGCTCGCTGCGCGCAGGTAATCTCCATTTTTCTTACATTGCGTTTCTTGGGCGGTTCCCATACAAAAACATTTTATTCCGCTCTCACACCCTCAGTGGGAAATGGATCTCGCCCCCCTCATCGCTTCCCTCACCCTCTTCTCGCTCATGGAGTTCGGCGACAAGACCCACATCACCGTCATCACCCTCTCCATGAAGCGCCGCCCCCTCCTGGTCTTCGCGGGAGCTCTCGGGGCCTTCGCAGTGGTGGACGGGGCCAGCGTCTTGGTCGGGGGCCTTATCGCGGACCTCATCCCCAAGTTCTGGATCAACGTCGTCTCCGGGGGCCTCTTCCTCCTCTTCGGCGTCCTGACCCTGCTTAACAGGGAGGAAGGGGGCGAGGTGCAGGAGGACGAGCGGGGGGCTCTGGCCTCGGCCTTCAGCCTCGTCGCGCTCATGGAGCTGGGGGATAAGACCCAGTTCGCCTCCTTCGTTCTGGCCGCCCGGTACGGCAGCCCCTTGATGGTCTTCATCGGGATCCTCCTGGGGGCTGCAGTGATCACCGGGAGCGGCGTCGTCATCGGGAAGGGGCTGATGAGGGTGGTCCCCGAGAGGTACCTCAGGTACATTGCGGCGGCCCTCTTCCTGATCTTCGGGGCCGTCTTCCTCGTCAACGCCTTCCTGGACATCGAGCTCTTCTAGCCACGACCCTTGAGCCACTTGTAACAGTTATATCAGCGGCCCCCCTGATCCCAAACATGAACCCCACCACAAGGATCGTTCAGGTCATAGGCACCCCGGGCTACGAGGAGTATCATCATAGATGCCTTACGGCCATGACTGGGAGGAGATACAGGAAGAGGACCCGGTACCTGGAGGAGGCGATTCCACGGGGGCTACGGAGGGACATGATCTTCGTGGACGGGGACGCCGTGGGGATGATAGAGTACGCCCCCGTGGAGGCCTCCGTCTACCCCGTCACTGGCCCCGACATCTGGGGGATGAACTGCATCTGGGTCCTGCGGAGGGCGGCGGGCCACCGATACGGCACTGCCCTGATAGACAGGATGCGGGAGACCGTCGGGGATGCGGGGGGCGTCGCGACCATCGCGTTGGAGGGACACTACAGTCCCTGGCTACGGCTCCCCCAGATGGAGCACCTCGGCTTCAGGTCCATCGACTCCAAAAGGATGCGTCACAAGGCCAAGCAAAGGGACATCTGCTTCAAGGTCCACCTCATGTGGATGCCCCTCCGCCCCGAATCTGAGCCGCCCGAGATGGACTGGGAGAGGATGCTCCAAGGGGTCGACTTCTGCATCGCACACCCTCTCTACAGGGCCGAGAGCCTGGGACTCGATGAGCCCTTCGAGCCCTGCTGAGCGCAGGAGCATCGAAGTGTATGAGGGCGCAGCTGGCGCTCGGACTTTTATTTGGCGCCGCTTACTCATAGAAGAGCGTCAAGTTGGATACGGACCATCTGAGGTTTGCCACCGGCCTAGCGCTGGAGAGCGCGATAGTCCACGGGCGAGAAACTGAGGCTCTGCTCTCCCTCTACTCGGATCCCGAGCCCGAGAGCGCCCGAGAACTCCACGACGGGCTCGCCGCCTCCGACCACCAACATGACAGGGAAGCGGCCATCTGGCTCGAGACTGGCCTGGACACCCAGGCTGAGGCCCCGGACCCCCGGGGACTGGTGGCCGAGATGAGGGAAATGGAGGTCCTCCTCCTAGTGCTGATCAGGAAGGTCGGGAAGACACAGAGGGAGCTCAACCTCTGGATGGACTACATCGCCAACGCAGGCCAGTTCCTGCTGGACGGCCTCTGGATCGACGCCAAGATCATGCTCAACCGGGCCGTGGACTGCTCCAAGAGGGGGCCCGTCGAGGCCTTAAGATCCAGGCCCGACCTAGGATATCAGCTGGATGTCATGCAGAGGGCGACCGCCAGCTACTTCGAGGAGGTGAAGGGTTACTCCATAGGGCTCCAGTTTCCCAGGGAACGCCTGGGCGAGATCCTGGGAGTCCAGCGGGCCCTGCTAGAGCTGATGATGGACCGCTACCGAGATGCAGGCGAAGATGGCGATCTCGCCAGGCGGGCCGCGCGCCAGCTCAGCTCAGCACTACGGCATCTGATGGAGGGAAGAAAAGGGAAGGCAGAGAAGGAGCTAACCCTAGCCCTCAGGAATATAAGGGCTAGAGAGGGTCAGGTGTGCCTCGGCTTTTACGCGCGGAAGCTGGGGGAGGCCCTCGAAGCCCTAGAGGAATAGGAGCTCCTCCCTCTGGTCCTAAATAGTTTTATGGCCTGAGGGGCCCTCACCCTTCTGAGGGATTGATTTGGCTCCCCGCATAGTGCTCATCGGGGCCGGCAGCAGCGTCTTCGGCTACAACTCCGTCCTAGATGCCTCGAACATCGAGGCCCTCAACGGGTGCAACCTGGTCCTCCACGACATCGACAAGGAGAAGCTCAAGAGGATGGGCACCCTCGCCGAGAGGATCACCCGAGAGACTGGTTCTGGGATCGAGATGGAGTGGATCGCCGAAAGGGAGGATGCCTTGATGGGCGCTGACTTCGTGGTCCTCTCTATCGCGGTGGACAGGATGAACCGCTGGAAGACGGACTGGGAGATCCCGTTCAAGCATGGGATCAAACAGGTCATCGGGGAGAACGGCGGCCCAGGAGGACTCTTCCACACCATGAGGAACATCCCGCCCGTCCTCGCCATCTGCGCAGATATGGAGGACCTCTGCCCCGACGCCCTCCTCCTCAACTACACCAACCCCGTCCCCCGCCTCTGCCTCGCCATCGACCGCTACACAGACATCGCAGCCGTCGGTCTCTGCCACGAGGTCGAGGGGCAGCTCAAGCGCCTCTCCAAGCTCATCGGGATCCCCCGGAGCCTCCTGGACGGGGTCTCCGCGGGGCTCAACCACTTCAGCTGGTTCAAGCACCTCAGGCTCACCGACGGGGAGGACGCTTACTCCCTCCTCGACCAAGGCCTCGAGGGAGTTGAGCGGGGGTTCCAGCCCCTCTGCAGGGCGATGTACCAGAAGTTCGGCCTCTACCCCTCCACCGACGACAACCACCTCGGCGAGTACCTCGCCTACGCCTGGCAGGCCTGCCCCGACAAGGACCGGGGCTTCAACTGGATCGACCGCATTGAAGCGGAGGGGGAGAGGAACTGGCAGAGGATAAACAAGATCACCCATGGAGAAGAACACCTTGACGTGAAGGGCAAGCTCTCGGGGGAGAAGGCGATGCCCATAGTCGCCGGTGTCGTCTCCAACAGCCGCTACCACGAGCTCCAGACCAACCTGCCCAACGAGGGGCAGATCCCCAACCTCCTTGAAGGGGCCATCGTCGAGACTCCCGCCTTCGTCGATGGTAGCGGAGTCCACCCCATCCAGGTTGGGGAACTCCCAGAAGGTCTCGCCGCCCTCTGCAATATCCAGATCCTGATCCAAGAGCTGGCCGTGGAGGCCGCGGTGCAAGGGGACAGAGACCTGGCCCTCCAGGCTGTCCTAGCAGATCCCGTCGTCCACGACCTTGAGGCCGGGAAGAAAGCCTTCAATGAGCTCATGCAGGCCCACGCAGATCTCCTACCTCAATTCACGGAATCAGTGTAGGCGTACATTATCCAAGTGGGTGCAACACCAGACGATTAGGCTTCATGTGCAAGGAACGCAGGAAGCGAGCTCTAGACCTCCTACTCACCGAGAGATGATTGTACAGATCCAGAAGAGAAAGAGGAGTTCAGCACATGGACTAGCTTGACAACTTTTTCTTGCGATAGTTCCTGTAAACGTAGGAGCCAATGACCAGCCAGTATCCCAGGTAAACGACGATCCTGAGCCACTCCGGGTTGCCGTCGTAGCCCACCAGCGCCTTGAGGATCGAGCCAACGACACCATTCTCATGGAGCAGGGGGTAGCTGCCGTCTGGGTTCACTGGCGGGTTGATGTCGTAGGGTTTCTCCCCGAGAACCCCAAAGTCATAGCCCTTGCCCTCCCCAGCCTCGACGAGCTCGTGGACCCCATACCCCGCTAGGCCCGCAGCGAAGACGATCAGGAGGATGCTAGTGTAGCCAAAGAATCTCTTCAGGTCGAGCCGGTAGGCTCCCCTCACGAGGAGTGCCGCCAGAACCAGGACGGTTATCACGCCGATCGCGATGCCGAGGAGGGTGCCTGCCGCGTCCTGGAAGAAGGAGGTGGAGAGGAAGAGCACCGTCTCCAGCCCCTCCCGGAAAACCGCCACGAAGGCGAGGGATGCGATGCCGTAGAGCTCGTTCCTGCTCACGGCAAATTCTATCCTGTCCTGGAGCTCCCCTCTGATGTTCTTCGAGTGCCCGGTCATCCAGAATATCATGTAGGTCAGGACGCCCACGGCGGTGAGGGAGGCGAGGCCCTCGAAGAGTTCTGCTGTTACCTTGTCGAGCCCGCCGTAGACCATCTGGACGGCGACTCCCAGGACCAAGCTTATGAGCACCGCAACCCCAGAGCCGAGGTATGCGTACCGGCTGAGTTCGCCCCTGCCGACCCTCCTGAGGTAGGAGACCATTATGGCCACGATCAGGGCGGCTTCAAGGGCCTCCCGGAAGGTTATCAGGGAGCTTGGGAACAGTCCTTCGAACATGACCACACAACTTTTTAGGATAGCCTAAATCTATCTCGGTAGAGGATGGAAAAGCCAGTATAAATACCTTTCTTTTTGAAATCTACAACCAAGAATAATACATCAAAATGAGAAGAAAACAAAGGCCCTTACATACATCATCTCTACCCACTTCAAAATGCTTAGGGTAAGAATGAGACGAGCTTAGAGCGAATTAGTATTAGAGCTCTTGAGAACAAGCGTAGCTCTGGACCTTCCTCGGTGAGAACGTGCACCTCCTCCCCTGATCGTCCCTGCTTCGAATGGGAACCTTTTATCATCGTGGGTCCACCTTATTCCAGATTCCAGATGGTAGATCTCAAGGAATTCAACGAGTATAGGCACAAGATGAACGAACGCATATTGAGCACCGGGAACCTTGAGCTGCAGCGGTTCTGGGCTCTGGACGGCAGGGTCTACGAGGCCGGGGCCCTGGACGAGAGGACCAAGGAGCTGCTGGGCCTCGCGACCTCGACGGTGCTCAAGTGCGACGACTGCGTCAGCTACCACGTTATCAGGTGCGTGCAGCTCGGGGTCACCAACGAGGAGCTCCTGGAGGCCCTGAACGTCGCCCTGATAGTCGGGGGGTCCATCACCATCCCCCACATCAGGAGAGCCGTCGAAACCATCGACAGGTGCAGGGAACTCCAGGAGGAGGACCCGGAGCTCAAGAGCCTTCTCTGAAACCCCCCTTCCAACCATTTCTTCAACCCTCATCTTCGGGACTTGGGATATGGCCCAGGGTCAACGTCTCCTTGATCAACGTACATTGATAAGTGGATTAATGAATGCGATAAAATCCACATTTAAAATACCATTTCTCTTATCTAATTGTAAAAATAAATGCTTTAATTCCTACGAAATGTTTATATGCGATCCATAGAATGTGGAAAGGAAAACCGGTGACTTGAAAATGACACTGATATTTAATCCAAAGAACAAAGGCCTCGCCAAGGTCTTCCGGGACTACCAGGAGATGGCCCTGAAGCTCGTCTGGGAGAAGGGAGAACAGGGCGTCATCTCGAAAGAGGCCTGGGAGCACGTGAATAAAAAGCTCGGAGACAGGACGATCAGCAGGGCCTCCATCATCAACTTCCTCAACAGCATGGTCGAGGAGGGCGTCCTCGATTACAAAGAGGAAACAGGCAAAGGCGGATACCACAGAGTCTACATGCCTAAGTTGGACGAGAGAGAGTTCAAGAAATTCCTAGCCAAGACCGTGATCTCCAGCCTACTGAGGGACTTTCCCGCGGAGACCAAGGAAGCCCTCAAGATCGTCAGTTGAACTCACCGACACTAGATCTCTTTTTTTCTATTTGTATCTAACCTTCGACTAGCGCCAGTTATAATAATTTCAATCAATTTATAGACACACATTATAAATTCAAATACCGTGATCGGCAGCGTTATAATAGTTTTACTCGATAGTAAATCATCGCCATGGGGGTGGAGAAGCGCCTCTACACCATCATGACGAGGCCCCGATACACCCTCCTCTTTTTCTTCTCGATCGCACTCATCCCCCGCCTCTTAGTCTGGACAATCATACCCATCGACTGGAACTCCGACTCCTACCACCACTGGCAGATCTCCTACCTCACGCTAAAGATCGGCCTAAAGCAGGGGAGGCTCTGGGACCTGAACGGCTGCGAGTTCTACTGGGGGGTTGTGCCCCACCTGGTGCAGGCCTTTATCCTCGGCGCGCTCTTCACCCCCTCCCTCCTCCCCTACCGGCTGCTGAACCTCATGCTGGGCTGTGTGAACTCCTATCTTGTCTACCTGATAGGGAGGGACAACTTTTACTGGGAGGTGGGCTTCTACGCGGGCATCCTGTTTGCCCTCTACCCGGTGGCTGCTGTCTTCGACGTTGTGGCCCTGCAGGAAACCCTGGCCCTCTGCCTCGCCCTCCTCTCCATCCAACTCTTCAAGTCCAGACCCGGGTTGTCCGGGATCCTCCTGGCCCTCGCCGCCCAGTCCCGCACCGAGTTCTGGCTGGTCTCCGTCTTCTTCGTGGCGGGAGTCGTCCTCATTGAGCGCCTCACCATGCGAGTCCAGCCCTTCGTCCTCGGATGGCTTGCCGTTACCAGCCTCTTCTGCGCCCTCTTCAGGAACTGGACCTCTAACCCCTTCTACCCCCTCTACTGGAGCCTCTATAACGTCTTCGGCGGCTGGACCCAGAGGGGCCGGGGCCTCCCCTTCCACACCCTCATGCTCAACTGGATCTCCGATAAGATCCAGGCCTGGCTGGCGAAGGCGACGGGGCAGGTCCTCCTCGGCTCGATGATCACCCTCTCAGGCTCCTTCCTCCACATGCTCCGTCGCCCCTGGAGGAGGTACCACGTCTACCTGTTCTTCCTCACCGTGGCGGTCGTCTTCAGCCCGATATTCCTCACCTACTATCCGAGCCACGGCCAAAGCCTGCTCTACATGCTCAGGATGTCCATCCCCATCGCCGCTTTCGGGTCGATACCCCTCGCCCTCATCCTCTACAGGCTAAAGATGAAGCTACCAACCACTTGGCTCAGGCGGCTTCCCCTCGAACTCACCCTCCTGATCCTGGCCGTCAACTCCTTCTGCTACCTCGTCCCCTCCTACAGCCGGTTCCAAGAGGGAACCATCATCGCGTTCGAGGTTGCAGACGCCGCCTACAAACACTACGCGGGAGGGACCCTGGTCTGCGACAACCCCACCATGAACTACCGATTCGTCACCAGGTGGCGCCTGAAGGCCACCAGCCTGCTGGGGAACCACTACTCCCCCCACTACTACGGGGTGAGCAGCCCAATCAGGTACGCTGAGTGGTTCAAGAGGAACAATATAACCCTCTGGCTCCACACCGGGAGCCGCTCCCACCCCGTCTGGGCGGTCACCAGCAGAGACCTCCCTGGCCTGCTCATGCTGAAAGAGGAAGCCCACGGCGTCAGGGTCTACGAGGTGGACCAAGAACTCCTAGACGAGCTGCTGATGAGCAGAGGGCCCAGAGACTGACCGTCAAAGCCCCCTCCCGAAGAAGGGAAAAAGAAGGGCTCAGGTTCGTTGCTTGCATTCCAAGAAACTCACCTCTCGATGCAAAAGAATCTAAAGCCGCTCCGGCATGAATAGGTCTGGTGCAGAGATCCCATGGAGCCGTTGGCAATAGTCTATCACGAGGGGGTATCGGACTACGACTTCGGTGGCGGGCACCCCTTCCGTGGGGACAGGTTCCCCCGATTCATGAGGCTGCTCGATAGCCAGGGGATGCTATCCCACCCCCTGGTCACTGTAGTGGAGCCTAAACCTGCGGGAGACCCGGACCTACAGCTCATCCACCCCGAAGGCTACATCAGAGAGGTGGAGAAGCGGGAAAAGAGTCACATCCCCCTCTCGGGAGACACACCGCTCAGACCCGGCATAGTTGACGCTGCAAGGCTCATCGTAGGATCTTCCCTGAAAGCCGGCGAGTTGGTCGCAGAGGGAGCCGTGAAGGTGGCGGAGGGCGTGGGAGGGGGCCTCCATCACGCCGGGAGGCGGTATGGCGGTGGGTTCTGCGTCTTCAACGACGTGGCGGTCTGCGCCCAAGCGTTCCTGGATCGCCACGGCCTTGAGAGGGTGCTGATCCTCGACTCGGACGTCCACGCGGGGAACGGCACCATGGATATATTCTACGATGAGCCCAGAATACTCTTCGTCTCGGTCCACCAAGACCCCCGTACCATCTTTCCCGGGACCGGATTCATAGACCAGATTGGCGCAGGGAGCGGGGAGGGGTACACGGTGAACGTTCCTCTGCCCCCCGGGGCCGACGACGAGTGCATGAGCCTATTCCTGGAGGAGGTCTTCAAGCCCCTGGCTGAGGAGTTCAAGCCCCAGGCCATCATCAGGAACGGAGGCTCCGACCCCCACCACCAGGACGGACTGGGAAGCCTCCGCCTCACATACGGGGGGTTACACCTCATAGGGAAGGTCGTAGCTGAGGCTGCCGCTGAGGCCGGATGCGGCGTGGTGGACCTCTGCTGCAGCGGCTACAACCCTGCGACGGTGGCGGAGGGATGGTTCTCCCTACTTTCGGGAGTCGCGGGGTACGAGGAGTTCCCGACGGAGCAGCCCCCCCAGTCATGGATGCCAAACCCTCTGGATGAGACCAGGTCGGTAATAGAATCGGTCAAGAGGAGACTCGGCGATCACTGGCACTTTGACTGAGGTTTCCGGGGTCCGCCGAACTTTTTAATCGGAACAATGGATCTAACTTGAATGGAAACGTCATGAGCCTGGCCAGAAAGACCATCCCATACGTAATAGACGATGGCAGCCGGGGCCAGCCCTTCACCGAAGATCTGCAGATGGCCTCCCTTTATATCCTGGCCGACGCTCGAAGGGGGCTTGAGCCGATCAATGCCACCGTCCTCGCGAGGTATCCGCTCCAGCTCCGACGCTTCCAGAAGAGCGCACTGCTGATAGATCCTCTTGGCCTCAACAAGTCCAACTTCAAGTACAACCTGATACCCGACGTGGAGGAATTCGCCGGCAAGCTCGGGGAGAAATCGGAGGAGCCGGAGGCCTTCCTGAAAACCCTAAAAAGATACGCTAACCACTTCAATGAGTTCTCCGGTCAGCAGACCACCACCATGGTGGGGCTCATGCCTAAGCCGCGGAAAACCGATGAGGTCCAGGACCTGATCAAATCAGCCGTGGAGCATGACCCCGGGAAAAGCCCCCACGTCTTCGACCCAGTCCTGAACGAGGGAGATATAAAGGAGATATTCGACGCCCTCGGCACCCTCAAGAAGGACATCACCGATGACGAGAAAGCCCTTGAGAGGGCGAAGCGGAGCCTGAAGGACTCGCTGGACATCACGAGGAAGGTGCTGGCTGAGGAGGTCCAGAACATCAAGGACAGCAGCGCCAGGACCCAGAACCGCCTGAAAGACTCCCTCAAGAGGAAGAGGCTGAGGCTCAAGAAGAAGCTGGACAGAGACATCGCGAGGCTGCGAGACCCCAGCAATAGACAGACCCGCCCTCTAAGGGAGGAGCGCACCAAGAGGAAGAGAAGGCTCTCCAGGGCGGAGAAGAGGGTAGAAAGGCTGAAGGAGAAAGGGGACGCGAAGGGCCTCAAGGCCGTGATGACAGCCCTTAAGGAGGCAGAGAAGAAGTTCAAGGAGATCGACAAGGCGGTGAAGACCCTTGAGAAGAAGCTCGCAGCCGACGTACGGGAGGCCAAAGCCGGGTTCGAGGCGGAGTTGAAGGTCAACAAGGACAAGATCGAGGAAGAGAAGGAAAAGACCAGAGCTCGGGTGGGGCAACGCCAGGCCCTCGAAGCCTCCATCCGTTCCCAGGCGAAGACGATCAACCGGCAGATCGACGCCCTCATCAGCAAGAAAAGGGAGAGGCTCCGCTCCCTGTCGAGGTTCCGCCTCGACATAGAGGTGGAGGACCTGGAGATCAGCATACCCTTCTACGTCTTCCAGTACGGGAAGAAGCGCTTCGACTTCCACCCCCCGGTGGAGGTCACCGGCTCCGCGGGCCTTCTCTCCAGGTTCAGGAGGATACTGGCTGACAGCCTGGAGAGTAAGGTGAACATGATCATCAAGCCGCAAGGGCGGTTCACGGAGAAGTATCTGGAGAAGGCCGTGAAAGCCCTCGGCAGGGACAACCCCCTGGGCCAGGTCTACCGTCAGGAGGTGGATCGGCTGAACGTGTTTAGGAGCCGGCAGGCCGTCGACATGATGATGACCGGCCTGATGAAGATGAGGAGGAGGGGCTGGATAAACGACAGCGAGTACATCAGGCTCCAGGAGGGCATCGTGGATCAGCTGAAACTCGTCTCCCAGCCCTAGATAACAAGTGTCTTGACGTCGACCCCTCTTCGAGCCGGATATGTAAACGTCTCAAGAAAAGGTCCATAACCTTAAGATATCAAAGTCCAATATTCGCCCAGAATCGAGATGTCCCGCTATAAGGCTCTGGGAGTCGACGTAAAGAAGAAGGGGATCAGCGCCTTCAAGGGCGTGGTTGACAACCTCTTCCCTGGAGCTTTCTGTGTCATCACCGCCGACCCGGCCAACCCGGACTTTGGCCTGGTTTTTCACGCAGACTCCGCCGGGAGCAAGCCCGTCCTCAGCTACCTCTGCTACAAGGAGTCGGGGGATCCGGGCTGGTTCAAGGGTCTGGCCCAGGACGCCGTGGCCATGAACATCGACGACGTCATCTGCGTCGCAGCGGAGCCGATAGCCTTCATCGACTACGTGGCCATCAACACCATGCGGATCGACCGCGTGGAGATGTTGAGGGCCCTCTCCGAGGGCTTCGCCAACGTCTTCGAGACGCTCGAGGCCTGCGGGATGCCGGTCCTCTTCAGTGGGGGGGAGACCGCCGATCTCCCAGACCAGATGAGGACCCTGGACGTCTGCGGCGCCCTCTTCGCCCGGGTCGAGCTGGGAAAGGTGGTCTCCGGCTACGAGATCGCCCCAGGCGACCTGATAGTCGGGCTACGTAGCGGCGGGAAGATCAGCTACGAGGAGGGAGAGAACAGTGGCATTATGTGCAATGGCCTCACCCTGGCCAGGAACTGCCTCTTGAGCAGCGAATACCTTGAGAGATACTCCGAGCTCGCCCACCCCGGGAGGGGAAGGCTCACGGGCCGATTCAGGTACGACGACCAGCCCGACGAGCTGGGAATGACCATCGGAGAGGCTCTCTCCTCCCCGACGAGGATTTTCGCACCCGTCGCGGCCGCGGTCCTAGGGGAGGTAGGAGATACCGTCCACGGTATGGTCCACAACACAGGAGGTGGCCAGACCAAGTGCCTAGGCCTCGGCGGGAACATCCGATACGTCAAGGATTCTCTCCCAGAAGCCGATCCCATATTCCGGCTAATCCAGAGGGAGGCGGGGGTCGAATGGAGGGAGATGTACGAGGACTTCAACATGGGCGTGGGATTCGAGTTCATCGTGGAGCCGGAAGCCGCCGAGGAGGTCACAAGGATCGCTGAAGGATTCGGCGTGGGCGTCCAAGTGGTTGGGCACTGCGAGGTGAGCAGCGACAGAAATAGCCTCGTGATCGAGTCCGATCAAGGGAATTTCTCCTACCTACCAGCTTGAAGGACAGGGCTCAATGCGGGGAGACAAAGACCAACTGGCTTGTCAAACCCAGACGATGATTGGAGATCTAGATGCACATTTCTGAGAAGACTAATAGGCACCCAGCCCAACTAGAATCAGACTCATCAAGTCAAACATCGGTTGAAGACCTTAGAAAAAAGGAGTAGAAAACCATGGCGTCATCTCCCATTGTAGCCGGCTGGATGTCCACATTATTGGAAGCAGCCGAGAACGTGCGCAGCAGCGTCCGCAAGACCCTTATCAGCAGGCCCGG
>CP070640.1:392361-399130 GCA_020354065.1 Candidatus Bathyarchaeota archaeon | reverse complement strand
TACGGCCTCCCGCGTCTCATCAGGACAGTTGGACGAGAGTATTGCCATCCTGGCCCTGCCCCGGCGCATCTCCCGGAGGGCCACCTTTGAGCCCAGGTGGACCCTGCCTGTGTTCAGGACCATTCTCAGCTCGTGGTCGACGCTACTCGTCCCGCTTCCCTCCCATTGACATGAACAGCTCGACGCACCCTGTGCCCAGGGGCATCGACTGGCCGACTATGATGTTCTCGATCACACCTTTAAGCGGATCGGTCTCCCCCTTTATGGCTGCGTTCACCAGGTGCTGGATGGTCAGCTCGAAGGCCGCCCGTGCCAGGACGCTGCTCTTCTTGCCGCTAATGCCGTGCCTTCCGATCTGCTCGATCTCCCCGGAGTTTGTCATGATGTCAGAGACCAGCATCACGTGCCTGATGTCCACATCCAGCCCCTGCTCCTCCAGGACGGAGTGGGCCTCGCTGATGAGCGCATTCCTCGCCGCCTCGATGCCCAATATCTTAGCGATCTCGTGGATGTCGTTGGTCGTCGTCCTCGTGGGGTTAACTCCCTCGATGCCGAGGACCCCCTCCAGGTTGGAGCCGTCGGTCCTGATCACCCACTCACCGTTCTCGTAGGTGGTGAGAACTCTCTTGATCTCCGGGATCCCGCGGATCGGGGTCTTGGTGATCAGATCTATCAGCCGGTCAGGGTCCCCCGCCTTATCCTCGGAGAAGGAGACCAGGAAAGTATACTTTTTCACCTTCGTGTACTCCACCGGCAGCGCCCTCTCGACATCCTTGGTAGTGACGTTGAGATCCTCCATGAGCTTGGGGTTCAGGATGAACTTCACGGCGTCCTCCCGGAGGTTGACGTTCACCTTGTCGATCACGTCGTCGATGACGGTGTAGGTCAGCCTCTCGGCGACCTCCCGGGCCTTGGCCTTGCTACGCCTGTGCTTGGAGTTCAGGTAGATGTTCATGACTGGGGTCGACGGGGACCTCCGGGCGTCCACCAGCTCGATGAGCCTGGGCAGCCCGAGGGTTACGTTCAGCTCGGCTACCCCGGCGTAGTGGAATGTCCTGAGGGTCATCTGGGTCCCGGGCTCCCCTATGCTCTGGGCGGCGATGGTGCCCACGGCCTCCCCCGGCTCCACCAGGCTGAAGTCGTAGTTCCTGACAACGGTCCTGATGACCACGTCCACCCCCTCCTCGGTCATCTCCGAGGCGGCGAGGCTCCTTCTCAGCTCGCTGACGAGGCTCGGGGTCAGCGTCCCGGCGTTCTCCCGGAGCCGCTCCTCGATGTACTCCTCCGATGCCGCGGAGCCTGCGACCATGGCGATCTTGACTCTCTCAATGAGCAGACCGACGTCGACCGCTTTACCGTGGTCGCTCTTGGCCGGATCCACGCCGTCCTCCCCGTAGGTGAACTGGACTATATCCCCCGACGAGTCGCGAACGGTGCCGTCGTACTCGACCCTCAAGTGCTCGAGGGCGTTGATGAGGCGGCGCTGCATGTAGCCGCTCTGCTGGGTGCGGACTGCGGTGTCCACCAGGCCCTCCCGGCCGCCCATGGAGTGGAAGAAGAACTCGATGGGGTTGAGGCCGTCCCTGTAGCAGTTGTAGACGAATCCCCGGGCCTCGGGGGTGGGGTCGTGCTTGTTGAAGTGGGGTAGGGTCCTGTTCATGTAGCCCCGCATGATCCTCTTCCCGCGGATGGCCTGCTGGCCGACGGATCCCATCATCTGCCCGATGTTCAGGCTCGAGCCCCTGGCCCCGCTCCTGGTCATTATGATACCCGAGTTGTTCATCTCCAGCCCAGACTCGACGGTCTCGCCCGCCTTATCCCTGGCCTTGGCCAGCTCGTTCATCACCTGGATCTCGAAGGTCTCCCGCAGGCTCTGGCCCGGCAGCCTCTCCAGCTGCCCTGTGCCGAGGTCCTCAATGAGCTTGTCCACGTTCTTCTCCATCCGCTTCATCACCCGCCCGATCTCCTTTCTCTCGTTGTGGCCGATGGTGAGCTCGTCGATGGAGAAGGTGAATCCCTTGAGGCTCAGGAACTCGTTGATCAGATGGGTGATGGAGTTCAGGAAGTCGTGGCCGGCGTCCGTCCCGTAGTCCTTGATGATCCTGTGGAAGATGGTCTCGGCCCGCTCCGCCCCGATGCTGTTCTTGTCGATAACCCCCGTCATCAGCCTTCCCTCCCTTATGATGACGTAGGAGTCGTACTGGCAGGCCTCCCTATCGCAGGTGGGGCAGTGGTGGCAGACGTTGGCCCGGGTCACGAAGTTGAAGTCATTGGGCAGGTAGAGGCTGAAGATGTCCTTCCCCGACCAGAGGGGCTGCGGATCCGTCACAGCGGGTTCGGGGTCGGCCCCCTCGTATCCTGTGGCGGCCAGGAGCTTCCCCACATCGTCGGCGGTGAGCATCGTCTGCTCCCTTGTTAGGAGGTATGCCCCGGTGATGAAGTCCTTGGTCGCCCCGATGATGGGTGCCCCATACCTGGGCGAGAGGATCTGGTCCTGCACCTGCATGAGGAGCCTGGCCTCGGTCTGGGCCTCCTTGCTCTGGGGGACGTGGAGGTTCATCTCGTCCCCGTCAAAGTCGGCGTTGTACGGTGGGCAGACGGCGAGGTGCATCCTGAAGGTCCTGTAGGGGAGCACCTTCACTCTGTGGGCCATGATGCTCATCCTGTGGAGGCTGGGCTGCCGGTTGAAGAGGGCGATGTCCCCTTCCTTCAGGTGGCGCTCGATGATGAAGCCGGGCTCAAGGGAATCCGCCATAACCTCCTTGTCAGTGACGAACTCTAGCCGTATCCGCTTGTTGTCGGGCCGGATGATGTAGAGAGCCCCCGGATGCTTGTAGGGGCCGTTCCGGACCAGCCTCCTCATCTCTTCGATGTTCCGCTCGGTCACTATGTCAGGCACCGTCAGCCTGATCGCGATGTGGACCGGGACACCAACCTCGTTGATGTCGAGGTTCGGGTCAGGCGAGATGACCGTCCTGGCTGAGTAGTCCACCCTCTTCCCTGAGAGGTTGCCCCTGAACCGGCCCTCCTTCCCCTTCAGCCTCTGAGCCAGGCTCTTCAGGGTGCGCCCCGACCTGTGCCTGGCCGGAGGGATGCCTGAGACCTCGTTGTTGAAGTAGGTGGTGACATGGTACTGGAGGAGCTCGGAGAGGTCCTCGATGATGAGGGTGGGAGCACCGGCGTCGATGTTCTCCTTGAGCCTCTGGTTGATCCTGATGATGTCAACGAGCTTGTGGGTGAGGTCGTCCTCGGCGCGGATGCCCGACTCGAGGATGATGCTGGGGCGGACGTCTACCGGGGGCACCGGTAGCACCTGGAGGATCATCCACTCAGGCCTGGCCACCCCAGGATCGAAGTTAAGGAGCTCCATGTCCTCGTCGGGGATCCTCTCGAACCACTCCCTGATCATGTTCGGGGTGAGCCTGCGGCTGATCTCCTCCATGAGGGACTCGTCCTCGGTGTCCAGCTCCTCCTGCTCGATCTCGAAGAAGCTGGTGGGCTTTGCGAACTTGACGTTTGACTGGATCATGCCGCAGCGGGGGCACTCCTTGAACTTCTTGTACTTCTTCGCAGACTTTATGATCTCCTTCGTGGTGTCATCGCTGACCTTGCCGAAGAGCTCGGCCTCTTCCTCCCTCACCCGCCTGTACTCCTCGTACTCCTCGGGGGTGAGGAGCACCCTCCCGCAGCTCCGGCAGGTCGTGGAGAGGAGCTTGTAGATGTGCTTGGCGAACTCCACGTGGATGACAGTGACCGCGAGCTCGATGTGGCCATAGTGGCCGGGGCAGTTGATGGAGATGTTGCCGCAGGTCCTGCACCTCTGCCTGGGCTCCAGGGTCCCCAGCCTCTGATCCATGAGGCCCCCGGATATGGGGCCACCGTCCTCGTCGTAGGTGTCCGAGGTCATGATCTCGACGACGCTCAGCCTCCGGATCTCGTCGGGGGGGAGGACCCCGAACTTGATGGCGTCGATGACCTTGGACATCAATCGACCTCCTTTGTCAGCTCCAGGGTCGGAGAAAGGCAGAGGCTCTGCAGCTCCTGGAGGAGGAGCTTGAAGGCGTAGGAGACCGTCACCGGCTCCACGGTCCCCTTGCCCTCGCATATGGGGCAGACATACTTGCGCTGGCGAATGTCGTAGAAGGCGAGCTTACCGCACCCCTCACAGACGTAGATAGTGTAAGCGTCGGACTCCTCGAGGAGCCTGTCCTTGAGGAGCATCGCGGCGCCATGACCCACGAGGCAGTCCCTCTCCATCTCCCCAAACCTCAGGCCGCCTCCACGGGCCCGGCCCTCGGTGGGCTGCCTGGTGAGCATCTGGACCTGCCCCCTGGCCCTGGCGTGGATCTTATCCACCACCATGTGGTGGAGCTTCTGATAGTAGGTGACCCCGACGTAGATCCGAGTGTCGAAGACTCGGCCGCTCAGCCCGTCGTACATTAGCTCCCGCCCCCCAGGCTGGAACCCGAGCCTCTTCAGAATCTCTGAGAGGGACTCCAGTGGCTCGTTGATGAAGGCGGTGCCGTCGACTCCCTCCCCTCTCAGGGCGGCTGCCTTGCTGGCTATGGACTCGAGGAACTGGCCCACGGTCATCCTTGAGGGGAAGGCGTGGGGGTTGATCATGATGTCGGGGACGGTGCCGTGGACGCTGAAGGGCATGTCCTCCTGGGGAACGACCATGCCTATCACCCCCTTCTGGCCGTGGCGGGAGACGAACTTGTCGCCCAGCTCGGGGATCCTGTGGCTCCGGACCTTCACCTTGACCAGCTGGGAGCCCTCGATGTCCTTTGTCACGAAGATCGAGTCGACGACTCCCTCCTCCGTCGGCCGCACGCCGATGCTGGTGTCCCGGAGCTGGGGGCCCCTGACCTCGAAGCCCCGGTACTCCTCGGAGAACCTTGGGGGGCTGGTCTTCCCGATGAGGATGTCCCCCCCCTTCACCTGGCTCTCCGTGGAGATGATGCCGTCCTCCTCGAGCATCCGGTAGGCCTCAGCGCCGTGGTAACCGCGGATGCCTGGCTCGGGGATGATGAGCCTGTCCTTGGCACCGCCGAGGTACTGCTTGCACTCAGCCTTGTAGATGCGGAAGAAGCTGGAGTGGCCGAGGCCTCTCTCTATGCTGGACTTGTTGAATATGATGGCGTCCTCCATGTTGTAGCCGTTGGAACTGAGGACCGCCACGATGAAGTTCTGTCCCGCCGGTCTCTTGTTGTACCCCATGACATCCATGGGCTTGGTCTGGGCGAGGGGCTTCTGGTGGTAGTGGAGGAGGTGGCCCCTTGTGTCGGACCTGTCCCTGTAGTTGAGGGCATACATACCGGGGGCCTGCTTGGCCATGGCCGCCTGGTATGTGTTCCTGGGTGACTGGTTGTGCTCGGGGAAGGGGATGATGGAAGCAGTCACGCCGAGAATCGCGTAGCTGCAGATCTCCATGTGGGTGTGGGTTTCAGCCACCTTGGTCTGGTTCGTGGCGATGTAGGCGTTCTCCTCCTCCTCGGCGTCTAGGTACTCGATGACCCCCTCTCTGATCAGGTCGCTCCAGACCCACCTGCCCTGCTGGAGGTTCCGGACATGCCTGGCCTTCAGGAGGGGCTTCCCATCCCTCACGATGATCAGGGGCCTCCTTATGCGCCCCTCGTCGCAGTTGACGTAGATCTCATCATGGTCTGGGTAGAATGAGATGTTCACCTCCCCGCTGATCTCCCCCCTCCGCCGCATCTCCCGGACCGTCTCAACTAGCTCGGATGGGGCCCTCGTGTACCCCAGGAGGTAGCCCTCGACGAAGATCTTGGATCCCTCGTGGCGCAGGCGCTCGTCGGCGTCCTTGGCCGGTAGGACCCCGAGGTAGAGGAGGGTCCTCTTTATCTTCTCAGGGTCTGTGCCCACGGAGACGCTGGCCATGAGGGCGAGGTTCTTCACCAGGCCGCAGTTGGCCCCCTCGGGGGTCTCGTTTGGGCAGAGCCTGCCCCAGTGGGTGGAGTGGAGGTCCCTGGCCTCGAAGTTGGGCTGGCTCCTGCTCAGCGGGGACTGGAGCCGCCTGAGGTGGCTCAGGGTTGAGAGGGTGTTGGTCCTGTCTAGGAGCTGGGTCATCCCGACGCGGCCCCTGCGCCAGTTGCCGGTGGCCAGGGCGTGCTGAACCCGGCTGCTGATTATGCCTGGCCTGACGGCGGCGGAGATGAGGACGCCCTTCCTCCTGGTGCTCATCCGGCGGAACTGGTAGCGCATGTCCCTGTAGAGGCTCCAGAAGGCGCTGCGGAAGAGCTCTGCGAGGAGGGGGCCCGCCAGCTTGATCCTCTTGTTCTTGAGGTGGTCCTTGTCGTCCTCCTCCCTCCTGCCCAGCTTGAGCTCGATGATGCGGGAGGCCATCTCGCCTAGGAATATGGCCTTGTCCAACCTGTCATCGGCCTCCCTCCCGATATGGGGGAGGAGGTTGCGGTCGATGATGGTCTCGGCCCGCCTCAGCCTGAAGTCCCTGACCTGGCCGAAGGCGACCCGGTTCCCGATGTAGAGGATGGCGTCCTCCACTGTCTGGGTGTCGGAGGCGTCCCTGAAAGACGCCTCTAGCTCGTTGAGGATGTCGGTGTCTAGGGAGACCATCTCGGCGACCTCCCTGTCGGTCTCCACCCCCAGGGCCCTCATGAGAATGACAAAGGGCACGGGGACTGGGACGCCGGGGATGGAGATCACCATCTCCCCCTTCGTCTTGAGGGCCATCTCGATGCGGGACCTGTAGCCGACGGTGGTGGAGAAGACCTTCCCCCGGTAGACC
>CP070640.1:388111-392261 GCA_020354065.1 Candidatus Bathyarchaeota archaeon | reverse complement strand
GAGACCAGCTGCCCCACCCAGACGACGGTGAAGCCCCTCATCCCTGAGAGGAACCTACTGGGAGCTATGGCGGGCGCTGGTACTTGTTCTTCGATCGTCGGCGCGGCCCTTTCCCTTTTTGTGTTCCCTTCGGAAACCAATCCAAGATATTCAGCAATGTGTAGCCTCCACTTAAGGACTTCCCAAGAAGGATATAGGGGAAACAATATCGGTTAGGGATGGTTAAGATCTAACATTTTTAGAGGCGTAAAAGCTGTTCTCTCAGCCTTCTTAAGGTAAATGGTGGGGTCGCCCGGATTCGAACCGGGGATCTCGCGGACCCGAGCCGCGAATCTTAGACCAAGCTGGACCACGACCCCACGGACAGACAGATCACCAAACAACCCGAATAAAAATGATCGGGCTAGGCCTCTCTTATCTCGTCCCGGATCGTAAGATTCAGCACAACCTCAGCGATGTCCGCCCCGTACTCCGCCGTCCTCAGGATGCTCTCCACGATCAGCCTCAACGCCGGAACATCTTCCGGAGCGGAGTTCTTGATGATCATCTGGACAACCCCGGCCTCCGCCCTCCGGATCCCCTCAGCCCTCACCAACACTCCCTCCGCCGAAGCGTAGTCCCAGTCGAAAAGAGCCTCGATCGCGTCCTCGAAGACCCCCACAGCCCCCTCGCTCACCGCCCTCAGCTCCCCAAAGAGCTCCCCGCTCAGGCTGCTCATCGTCAGCGCCAGGCTGTTCTGAGCGATGTTCACCGCGTGATCCGCCATCCTCTCCACCGACTTCGTGATCAACCTGTACCCCAGGCTCTCCCGGGAGCTGGTGAGCCCGATCTCCCTGATCGCATGGGGATCCACCACTGCAGCCTTAAGCAGCCTGATGATGTAGAGCCCGAACCTGTCCACCTCGTCGTCCATGGACACGATCTCCTTAGCTAACTGGGCGTCCTCTCCCGCCAGGGTGCTCAATGCGTCCCGGTGCATCGAGGCCGCGATGATACTCATCCTCCTCAGCGCGTCCTTCACCGAGAGCTCCGAGTGGCTCAGGAGAACCTGCAGTGTCAGCTCCCGGGGCAGGTCCGAGAGGATCTCGGTGCCGATGAGCTTCTTCCTTGTGAAATCCTTGACCGCGTACCTCTGAGACAGGTCGATCCTCTTGCTCGGGTTCCTGATCTGGATGATGTTGTAGCCTATCAGGTAGGCGGATATCACCCGCCTAGTGATGTTCTCCGGGGTGATGTCGTCCGTGACAGCGATCACCGCCCTCCTCACCTCTTCCCCCCTCTTCGGGGTCCGGGGCTGCACGCAGAGGGTTAGATCGTCCATCTGGACGATGCTGACGACGCTCCCCTTCCCAAGCCCCACCTTCTCAACCCAGCCCTTGGGCAGCGAAACGATGTAGGTCGAACCGCCCGTGAGCTGTACCTTCCTGAGATCCTCTTTTTCTGGGGCGCTCATACCTTCTCAGATACTTCCAGGGGGAGGAGGAATATATAGATATTCTTAGCAAATATATTATATTGATAATCAATTTATAAAACGACTATTTCTATATATCCAGGCAGAAGGGCATGAGAAAAGAATCCGTCCTCGTCCTGTTTTTCGCCGCCATCGTGGTTGCAGCGATCGGATTCTTCCTGATGGCGACCACCCAGCCGAGCACGGTGCAGATCCAGCAGAAGGGCTCCGACACAATGCTGATCCTAGCCCAGAACTGGGCCGAGGCCTACATGGATCGAGGTGGCGGAGTCGAGGTCGTGGTCAGCGGAGGCGGAACGGGGACGGGGATCTCGGCACTTATCAACAGGATAATCGACCTCGCCGACGCGTCGAGGCCCATCAAGCAGGAGGAGAGGGAGGCCGCCGAGGCGAGGGGGGTGAGCCCTGTGGAGTGGAGGGTCACCCTGGACGGCATCAGCGTCATCGTGAACAGGGCCAACGTGGTCGGGGAGCTGGACTACGACCAGTTGCGGCGTATCTATAACGGCTCTGTCACCAGCTGGTCACAGGTGGGCGGCGCGGACGCCCCAGTGGTGGCCTATGGGAGGCAGTCCACCTCGGGAACCTATGTCTACTTCAACGAGGAGGTCCTTGAGGGGGACGACTTCAGGCCAGACAAGAACCAGATGGCCGGGAACTCCGACATCGTGGAGGCGGTCATCAACGATCCTAACGGCATCGGATACGTGGGGGTCGCCTACGCCGAGGCGAGACGGGAGGAGCTGAGGATAATCAGCGTGAGACTCGATGCGGCATCCTCGGCCTACCAGCCCACAGGCAAGAACATAGCCAGCGGAGACTACCCGATCTCCCGTTTCCTCCTCCTCTACACAGACGGAATACCTACGGGTGCAGCGGCAGACTACCTAGGGTTCGTGCTCAGCCCAGAGGGCCAGGAGATCGTGGAAGCCTTGGGGTACATCTCCCTGCCGCAGGGATTGAGAGTAGAGCAGATCGACAGACTGGGATGAGGCGTGGACATGAGCGAGGGGGGAGGCGTGAGGAAGCGGAACGAGCGCCCCATCGAGGGGGCCCTGTTCGCCTCCGCGATCCTCTCCATCGCCATCCTGGGTCTTATCTTCCTCTTCCTTCTAAAAGAGGCCCTCCCAGTATTCAACAGCGTCACCCTCCCCGACTTCCTATTCGGAAGGGAGTGGTTCCCGGCCTCATTCAAGGAACCCAGGTACGGCGCGCTACCCCTCATAGCAGGGTCCCTCCTGGTCGTGGCGACGGCGACCCTGATCGCGGTGCCCGTCGGAGTCGCCTGCGCGATATACATCGCAGAGGTGGCTGACAAGCGCTGGGGCGGGATCCTGAAGCCCCTGATAGAGGTCCTCGCGGGGATCCCATCGGTGGTCTACGGCTTCATATCCATGGTCCTCCTCTCGAGCATCGTCCAGGGAGTCTTCGGCGCGACCTACAGGCTGAATGCCTTGAATGGGGCCCTGATCCTAGCCCTCATGATCCTCCCCACCATAGTGAGCATAGCCGAGGACGCGATCTCAGCGGTCCCCAGGGACTACAAGGAGGCCTCCCTTGCCCTCGGAGCCACCAGGTGGGAGACGATACGGAAGGTCAGCCTGCCGGCGGCAAGGTCCGGCATCACCGTGGCCGTCATGCTTGGCCTAGGCCGGGCAGTGGGGGAGACCATGGCGGTCCTCATGGCCACCGGCAACTCCCCCGTGGTCACCCTCGACCTGCTCAGGTCAGTGGAGACCATGACAGCGGTGATAGCCATCGAGATGGGGGAGGTGGTCTTCGGGAGCCCCCACTACCACGCCCTCTTCGCCATCGGTCTCCTCCTCTTCCTCATCACCTTCGCCGTCAACCTGGTCGTGGACATCGCCGTCCGCAGGAAGGAGGGCCTCCGGAGATGAACGGGAAGCGCGTCTCGGAGAGGCTCTTCTTCGCCCTCTTCAGGGCCTGCGCCCTTTTAGTAGCGGCGATCGTAATAGGGTTGATGGCCTACGTGTTCGGACGTGGTTTGCCGGCTCTGACCCCTGATTTCCTGCTCAGCCCCCCTGAGGGAGGGATGCTGGGGGGCGGCATCAGCACGGCGATCGCGGGGTCCCTGATGCTTATGTTCTGGACCGTGGTTTTCGCTCTGCCCCTGGGGGTGGGAGCTGCCATCTACCTCTCGGAGTACACTGTGGGGGTTGATTCCCGGGTGATCAGGGCGGTGAGGCTGGCCATCAGCAACCTGGCAGGGGTGCCCTCCGTCGTCTACGGGCTTCTCGGCCTCGGTCTCTTCGTGCTCTTCATGGGGCTGGGCTTCAGCGTCCTCTCGTCCTCCCTCACCCTCTCCCTCCTCACCCTGCCAGTGATCATCTCTGCCTCCGAGGAGGCCCTGAAGAGCGTTCCCAGGGACTACCGTGAGGCCTCCCTCGCCCTGGGAGCCAGCAGGTGGGAGACCATAAGAAACGTGGTCCTACCCTCGGCCCTCCCGGGAATCATGACCGCCTGCATCCTCGGCCTGAGCCGGGCGGCGGGGGAGACCGCGCCTCTGCTCATGACCGGGGCTGCCTACTACCTGCCCCGGCTCTCTGGGAACATACTCCGCCAGTTCATGGCCCTCTCTACCCACATCTACTACATGGCGACCCAGTCCCCGAACCCGGGGCTCACCCGCCCCATCCAGTTCGGGGCCATAGCCGT
>CP070640.1:378434-388011 GCA_020354065.1 Candidatus Bathyarchaeota archaeon | reverse complement strand
ATCGACGAAGACGGCGCAATGAAGATCACCGCCAAGAACCTGATCACACCAGATGAACTCGCGGCGGCGTTTGACATCAGCTAAAGATATTCAGAACCACATTTCGGAGCGGTTCTCGCCATTCTTTTTTTTTAGCCCTACTCTCACATGGTTTTAGGCCTGAGGGATTCCGTGAATTATCCTATCGAGTACCGTACAAGTCAGGCTGACCCGCAGAGCTCCCTGTATGTGGAGATCGCCGTCTCGACGATCCCCTCAGCGAATCTAATCCTGTGGAGCCACGCCGCGGGGTCCTCATCGATGAACCTCTTCCAGGCCTCGACACCACCCGCCCTCTCGACCTCGTCCGTTCTCTTCAGCCAGTCCTCGAATTTGAGACCCTCTACCTCGATGTAGCCTACAGGCATGTCCGAAAGGCAGTGGATTATGAGGGGCCACTCCGAGTCAGTGTTGCACTCAGTGGCCCTCGAGTGCCTCAGAATGAGCCTCGCGGCCTCCGGGGAGAGGCCCCGGGAGGCGGACGTCACGTCCATCGCACTGCCCAGCAGGAGGGAGCAGACCCTGTTGGCGAGCCCCTCCGTCTCCCTTTGCGACTGGGGGTGGGTCTCCATCGCCCTCTCGGTCCTGCCGATGACCAGGAAGTCGTGCTGTGGCAGGTGGCGGACGACGCCCCTCAGCTCCTGGGGGTGGGAGCCGGCCCACTGGAGGATCCGGTCCATGTCCACGATGTGGATGTGCCCCCGCCCCTCCTCCAGGGCCAGCGAGAGGGCCATCCTCCGGGAGTCCCCGATGAACTCCAGACCCACGCCTCCGCTCTGGAGCTCCACCACGCAATCGTTCTCGTAGAACCGATCGACGACGGCGCCGTCCGAAGCGTCGGTCGGCACGACACAGATCCCATCGTAGATCTGGCAGAGTAGGGGGAGACGCTCAGCGATCGGCCTCAGGAGTCCCCCTTGGGGATCATGGAAATAACTTGCGAGGGATACGGGCAACTTCAACCCACCGATACCGGCATCATAACACTTCTCCGAGACAGTTGATTAGAATTGCCCTCGTGGGGAACGGACTCCGGACGGCCACATCTTAAGTAGTTCGAGGCTCAGATCAACTCCCTGACCGAATTTGTGGGGCAAGAACAAGCTCAAGGAGATACTTGAAGAGAGTAAACTCGCCGTGGGGAGCTGCATCTACTCCAACAGCCCCGCCCTCGTCGAGCTCATGGGCTACTGCGGCCTCGACTTCTGCAGGATCGATAATGAGCACTCCTGGAGGAAGGATGAGAGCGCTGAGAACATGGTGAGGGCAGCCGTGATCTCCGGTATAATCCCCCTGCTCAGGGTGGACCACGACAAGGACGTGATCAGGAAGGCCCTGGAGATCGGAGCCGGGGGCCTCATCATCCCTCATATAAACACCCCTGAAGAGGTGGAGGCGGTGGTGAGGGCTGCGAAGTTCCCGCCGAAGGGAGATAGGGGCATAGGATCCCTCAGCTTCTCCGGGCGATGGGGGACGATGAAGGCGGCTGACTACATCATGTGGAGTGACGAGGAGCAGCTGGTGGGCGTGATGATCGAGGACATCAGGGCTATGGACCGCATCGACGAGATCGTGGCCGTGGAGGGCCTGGACTTCGTCCTCTTCGGGCCCAGCGACTTCTCTGTCTCAATCGGGCGCCCCGGAGAAGGAAGCCACCCAAAGGTTATGGAAGCCCTAGGAGAGACCATTAAGGCTGCGGATAGGCAAGGCAAGTGGGTCTGTAAGGGTGTGAGCTACCCCTGGGTGGAGAATGCGAGGAAGTTCGTGGAGATGGGGTGCCACATGATAGAGATGGGCCACGACGCAACGATACTTAGGACCATCTGGAGCACGAAGGGAGAGGAGATCAGGAAGCTGAGATAAACCGTCACTCCTTCTTATCTTTCAGGATGGCTATCTGGCCCAAGTGGTAGATATCGTGGTGGATGACCCCTTGGAGCAGGGTGTAGAAAGTATACGATCTCCTAGGGAGGGTTCCCCCCAGGTGTTCGTCGCTCATGTGCGTGGGGGCTCCGACCAGGGCCTCATGCTCCTCTTTCAACCCTTCCACCTCCCGAGCCCACTCCTCCTCACTCACATCCCCCATGGGAGGCCAATCCTCCTCAGGTGATATCCTTCCCATCTTCTCACCCTCCAATGCTTTGCGGGCCACCCTCTTCCAGATCTCCATGTGCAGCATGAGCTCCCAGATGGAATGCCTCCCCTCAAGCGGCCGAGACGATGCCTCTTCCACGTTTATACCTGACAGGATCTCGTTGACCGAACCGGCGTCCCAGGAGTCGCTGTAGAAGGTCCTATACATTTGATCTTTGATTCTCTCGATCTCCATCGATGCTCCCTTAGACTAATTAGAACAAGACATATGAATCTAAACAAGGGACCTATTCCTTTCTCCTAACCAAGACAGATTCGCTATTAGAGAAATCCTAGGATGGCCTTCTCGATCTCCCCGGGCACTATCTCCTCGAGTTCGTACCGCACTCTGACGACGGGCTTCTCCACCTTGAGGTACCTCCTAATATCGGTGGGGGTTCCGAGGAGGACTAGATCGCACGGTGTGTCGTTTATCACCGCGTTCAATTCCTCCATCTGGGCCTCACTGTAACCCACGGCGGGCAGAACCTTCTCGAGATGAGGGTAGAGGTCGTAGATGGCCTTGATCGAGCCCTTGGCGTAGGGCCTCGGGTCCACGATGGTCGCCCCCAGCTCCCTGGCCTTGATGGTGGCAGCCCCGTAGCTCATACCTCCGTGGGTGACGGTGGGCCCGTCCTCCAAGACCAACACCCTCTTACCCTTCACCTCCTCCTCCCGCTCCGCGGTGATCACGATATCGACCTTCAGGATTCTGGCCTTGGGGTTGATCTTTCTCGCGTTTTCCATCGTCCTCTCGACGTCCTCGGGTCTGGCGGTGTTGACCTTGCTCACAATGACGATGTCGGCCATCCTGACGTTGGTCTCCCCTGGATAGTAGCTGAGCTCGTGTCCCGCCCTGTGCGGGTCGACCAGGACGATGTGGATGGTGGGCTCGTAGAAGGGGAAGTCGTTGTTGCCCCCGTCCCAGAGGACGATGTCCGCCTCCTTCTCGGCCTCCTTGAGGATGAGCCCGTAGTCGACGCCTGCGAAGACGATGGCACCCCGCTCAAGGTGGGGCTCGTAGTCTTCCCTCTCTTCGATGGTGCAGTCGTGCTTGTCCAGGTCCTCCATCACCTCGAACCTCTGGACCTTCTGCTTCCTCAGGTTACCGTAGGGCATCGGGTGGCGGATCACCACGACCCTGTACCCCTTCTCCTTCAGCCTGGAGATGAGCCAGCGGGAGGTGGGGCTCTTCCCGCTCCCAGTGCGCGAAGCGCAGACGGAGATCAGGGGTTTGGTCGGCTTGATCATGGTGGCCTTGGGGCCGAGGAGGGTGAAGCTCGCACCGGCGGCAAGGACCCGGGATGCCTCGTCCATCACATAGCCGTGGGAGACATCGCTGTAGGCGAAGACGACCTCGTCCACGGAGAGCTCCTCGATGAGGCTCTCCAACATGGATTCGGGGTAGATCCTTATACCCTCCGGATACCTCTCCCCTGCGAGCTCGGGAGGGTAGACCCTGTGCTCAACACCCGACTCGGCGTCGATCTCCGATATCTGGGCGGCGGTGAAGGCGACGATCTCATAGTCAGGGTTGCCCTTGTAGAAGGTATTGAAGTTGTGGAAGTCCCTGCCAGCAGCGCCCATGATGATGACCCTCTTCACCATCAACCATCACTAGAAGGGATTTTGCCCCGTGATAATTAAACTTAACAACCTCGTCGCGGCAAGTATCTAGGTGTTGGGTCATGGTGAGGGTTTCGATCATCATAGGTAGCGAGTCTGACCGGGAGCTCGGGGAGAAAGCCAAGGCGATCCTAGAGGATCTCGGCGTCGACCACGATTTCCAGGTCTTCTCCGCCCATCGGAGCCCGAGGGCCCTACAGGATTACGTCGAGTCCTCAGAAGCATCCGTCTTCATAGCGATCGCAGGGCTCTCAGCCGCCCTCCCAGGGTTCATTGCGGCCCACACAGTGAGGCCCGTCATCGGGGTCCCCAAGGAGGCGAGGCTCGGGGGCCTGGACTCCCTTCTGTCAATCGTCCAGATGCCAACCGGAGTGCCCGTCGCCTGCGTAGGCATAGATAACGCCCGGAACGCTGCGCTCCTAGCCGTGGAGATCCTCGCCCTTGAGGATGAGGATTTGAGAGAGAGGCTGGTTGAGTACCGGAGGAAGAAGGCGGCTAGAACTTCCTCTCGACGTACCTGACGACGGACTCGAAGAAGTACCTGCCGTCCCCGTACTCGCTGGGCTGCTCCTCCCGGCTCCACTGGGGCATGAGGTAGCCAAAGTACGCCCTCTCAGGGTGGGGCATCAGGCCTACGACATTCCCCTCAGGGTTGCAGATCCCGGCGATGTCGTGGAACGCCCCGTTCGGGTTCTCCGGCCAATTTCCCTCCGCGAAGGAACCGTCCTCTCGGGCGTACCGGAAGAGGAGCTGGTCATTCTCGTAGAGCCTACGGAGATACTCATCCCTCCTGTCCGGAGGAAGGATGAACCTCCCCTCACCGTGAGCCACAGGATATCTGAGGATCTCGTCCTCTGGGACACCCGATAGTATGGCGCAGGCGCCTTTGTTCACCTTCTTCAGCCGTATCCAGCGGCACTGGTATCCGTGGGTGCTGTTCCCGAGGGCGGCCTGGGGGACCTTGGCGCGCCCCTCGAAGCCGGGGAGGAACCCGGTCTCCACCAGAACCTGGAAGCCGTTGCAGACCCCGATGACCGGTCGGCCGCTCTCCACGAACTCCTCCATCTCAGAGCCGATGCGGTACTCGCACTCTTTCGCCCAGATCGCGCCGCTCCTCACATAGTCGCCGTAGCTGAAGCCCCCCGGTAGGAAGAGGATGTCGTAGTCGAGGAGGTTCCTCTCCCTGAACACCCTTTGGCTGTGGAGGAGACGGGGCTGGACGCCGAGGTCCTGGAAGGCCCGTACCGTTTCGGCGTCGCAGTTCGTCCCGGGGGCCCTCATCAGGAGGACCCTTATGTCAGAGCGCCTCATCTGGATCCCCCTAAAGGCGTCTTCCACGCCGCTATCAACGCAGTCAGAGATTCGTCGATCAAGACCTCGCCTCCCCTGGAGACGATGAACCGATCGCCCAGTATTTCCCCCATCTTGGCGAAAACTGTCCCTTCCATGTTCTTCTCAAAGGCGGAAGCCTTCCTATCGGTGACCTCGACGAGCAACCTACCATTAGACTCAGAGAATAAGGCGAGATCATCCCTTGGGCGTCCCTCAGTGGGCAGGTATGAGATGTCGAGCTCCAAGCCTAGGCCTCCGGTGAAGGCCATCTCAGCGGCGGCTACGCCAAGGCCCCCTTCGGAGAGGTCGTGGCAGGCCCTGATGAAACCCTCATCCATGGCCTTGGTGAGACGCCGGTAGGCCTCGATGGTCTTCTCGGGCTCAAGCCGTGGCACAGACGCTCCCAGGTATCCTCCAAGCCGGTAGTACTCTGACCCTCCTAGCTCCCGCTTCGTCTCCCCTACAATGTAGAGACTACTTCCCTTCTCTTTCAGATCCATGGTCACCGTCTTCCTGACATCAGGCACGATGCCCAGGGCTGTGATGAGGAGGGTGGGGGCCACGGGGCCCACGGGGGACTCGTTGTAGAGGCTGTCCTTTCCCGATATGAAGGGGGTCCCGTAGACCCTCGCTATGTCGTAGCAGGCCTTTGAGGCGAGCACGAGGCCGCCGAGCCTGTCCTCGTACTCTGGGTTGCCCCAGGTGAAGTTGTCGAGGATCGCGATCCTCCTGCCCCCCAGGGCGACGCTGTTCCTGATGGCCTCGTCCAGGGCTGAGGCGGCCATCCAGTAGGGGTGGATCTTCCCGTATCTGGGGTTCATCCCGCAGGCGACGGTAACGCCCCGCCAAGAGTGGTCCAGTGGCTTCAGGACCGCCCCGTCGCTGGGGCCCGCGTTCCAGCCCTGCAAGGGCTTCACGATCGTCCCCCCCTTCACCTCGTGGTCATAGCGCCTGACAACGACTTCCTTGCTGGCGATGTTCGGAGCGGCCAGCAGCCTCTTCAGGGTCTCCCCCAGGTCGTCCGGAATGGGGAAGGAGGGCTCCTCTAGGACAGGGGGTTTCCAAGAAATTGATCGCTGGATCCTTGGAGGATTGAAGAGGAACTCTAGGTCCAGCTCCGCGACCCGCTCTCCCATGAACTCGACCTTGACGCTGTTCCCCCCAGTGAAGCGTCCGATCTCGTTGGCCTCCACCTGCTCGTCCTCGAATATCTGGAGCACTCGGTCAAGGTTCTCCGCGGGGACCGCCAGGCACATCCGTTCCTGGGACTCAGAGATCCAGATCTCCCATGGGGCCATCTCGACGGCTTTCAGGGGCACCCTCTCCAGCTTAACCTCGGCGCCTAGACCGTACCGGTCGGCCAACTCGCAGACCGCACAGCTGAGGCCCCCGCCTCCGAGGTCTGTGATGCCCGAGCCGAGCCTCTCCTCGCTGATCTGCTTGATGGCCCTCTTGATCTTCTCCTCCTCGATGGGGTTCGCGATCTGGACGGCTGGCCTGGAGACCTCCTCGGACTCCTCTGTGAGCTCGGCTGAGGCGAAGGTGACCCCATGGATGCCGTCCAACCCTGTCCTGCCACCGGTGAGGACGACCAGGTCCCCAGCCTTCACATTCCGGATGTAACGGTCCTTCCTCAAGAGGCCGATGCAGCCAGCGTAGACCACGACGTTCCCCGTGTAGTCCTCGTCGAAGTAGACGGCTCCATTCACGGTGGGGATTCCGATGCTGTTCCCGTAGGAGCCGATGCCGTCCACCACCCCGCTGAAGATGTAGCTTGGGTGTTTGACACCCTCCGGCAGCTTCTCGTATGGGTAGTCCAGGGGACCGAAGCAGAGAACGTCCGTGCAGGCGATGGGGTCCGCCCAGACGCCGAGGATGTCCCTTATCACGCCGCCCAGGCCGGTGGCCGCCCCGCCGAAGGGCTCGATGGCCGAGGGGTGATTGTGAGTCTCCACCTTGATGGCCACTGCGTGCTCGTCGTCTAAGTCGACGATGCCGGCGTTGTCCTCAAAGACGCTGAAGCACCATGGGGGATCAAGCTCGCTCACCACGCGGCCCAAGTAGGACTTGAGCATCCCGTCCACAACGCCATCCGGTGTCTCTATGACGCCCTTGAAGGTCTTGTGGAAGCAGTGCTCGCTCCAAGTCTGGTCGTAGGTCTGGAGCTCCACGTCTGTCGCCCTCCTCTCCATGAGCATGTAGCGGTCTCGGACCGCCCTGAGCTCTTGGAGGTTGAGGCCCAGCCCTAGAGAATTCGCGATCTCCACGAGTTCGTCGTCCGTGGCATTCAGGAGGTCGATGGTGTGGTGGTCGAAGGGGAGGTGACTCTTTGTTATGCGGCTCATTGCCCTTCCCTTAGCTCGAACCTGTAGTCGTCCTTGGTTGGATTTGTGAGGAGCCTCCGGCACATCTCGTCCACGGCTTCCTCCGCCTCCTCCCTGCTCTTGGCCTCGAGGGTGATCTCGTAGGCCTTACTGGATCTCACGTCGGTTACATTGTATCCCAGACCCTGAAGGGCTTTGGCTGTGGTCTCCCCCTCCGGGTCAGAGTAACCGGACTTGAGTCTGACGAATACCGTCGCGTTGAATATCATGTCTGAGATCTCTCCTAGATTATTCTTCGCTTTGTCCTTTTATTCGTGTTGGGAGAAGAGTGAATCGTCATGTCTATGATTATTTATGTTAAATATTTTAAGATTTTCCAAACGATTTTAACAATTCCATTAAAGTTTACACCGACATCTTCCATATCGCAGAGAGCACTGGTGGTTCGCGAGAGCAGCTGAGTTAGAAGTATTCTGTGATCTTCCTCTGAGAGAGGGTCTGTCTCAGTAGGAATCCTACCCCCATCCACTCATCTAGAGGTATGCTCAGCCTACGCCTGATCCTTGCCAGGGCCTCGTCCATGGTGTCATAAAGGAGGGCGGGCTGCCTCATCGCGTTCCTCACGTTCTCCCTGACCTGCCAGACTCCCACCGGCAGGATGTAGTCCGGGTACGCCTCGCGGATGATGAAGACCCTTGCCTGCCTCCTGACTTTCATGAGGTGCTCCAAGACCGCGAGCCTCCCCGAGTAGTAGCACCCCCCCATGGAAGCGTAACTCGTCCTGCCGTTGTACCCCTCCCAGTCCGTGATTATTGCAACGCTCTTCGAGGAGGGGTTCCAGACGGTGCCCGGGTACCAGGCCTCGTAGGCCTCGAAGGCCCAGGCGTCGGGGACTAGGAGGACCTCGAACCTGTTCCCCAGGTAATCGGACTCGTAGACCTCGTAGTCGTTGATCAGGGGGAGGCCCTTCACCTGCCTGGCCATGTCCTTGGAGATGATGTCGTCGACGGCTGTGATGCTCCAGCGAGTGGGGACGAGGCGGCGGTTCCTCTCGACGCCAAAGCTGCCCATGCTGAAGGCCCGCATGATCTGGGTGACGGGGACGTCATCCCGGTAAAGCATCAGGGTCGCCGGTGCGGCCTTAAGGTCTGTGTCGTAGTGAGCCTTCTCCATGCCCCTGTTCCACCTGATGTAGCCGATCTCCACGCGATCCAGAGGCGCCGTAGGCCCGATGGGCTGGACATCGGCGTCGACCCTGAAGCTCCGCTTGGGCCTCTTCTTCAGCCTCATCTCGGTCTCCACGTAGTGCTCCGCGAGGGAGAGCTCCTGGGTCCTGTCCAAGATCCGGCCGGCCTTCTCGGGCTTCCTCACATTCACCCGGTACACCCCCCGGACGAGCTGTGAGCGGAAGTCTATGATCTCATCGATGGACCTGCCGAGCCACTGCTCCGGGGCGTCGAGGATGGAGGTGTCGCCGAAGTAGTTCGGGGAGAGGGGGCCGATGTTGACGTAGGGGTAGCCGAAGCGCCCGACGAAGACGCTGGGTGGCGATGACCCTCCGACGTTGAGGCCCTTGATGCTCCTCCAGATCTTGAAGTGGGAGCTCGCCCGGGCGACGACGGGGCAGCTCGTCTTACCGCAGAGCATCTTCGAGCCCTTGCAGACGGCGCAGATGCTCCCCTGCGGGGCCTGCATCTTCAGGTAGTCTGAGGTGTAGTCGAGGCCTTCGCCCATCCGGGGGTCGGAGGAGAACATCTCCCTTATCCAGACGTTCTTCGGCTTCACCCGCTTGGATATCCTCTTCGGCAAACCGTGGAAGAGTTGTGCTGTATGGATTAAATAGCTTGAGGTGGTGTTTTCAGGGGAGAGGTGGGCGAATGTGCCGCTTTACGAGGTCCACTAAAACAAGGTCACGGCGACGACTCCCGCCACTATCAGGACGCATCCGGCTATCACCCTGAGAGTCACTTCCTCCTGCTCCCTCAGGAACATCCAGCTCAGCAGGAGGCTGAAGAGGGGGTAGGAGAAGACTATCGTCGTCACCACCGCCACGGTCCCCATCTCCATGGCCACCATCAGCGCGAACCATCCAACCGCCTGGAATGCGCCGGCGGCCGAATAGT
>CP070640.1:368775-378334 GCA_020354065.1 Candidatus Bathyarchaeota archaeon | reverse complement strand
GGTGAGTGTGAAGGAGGTTTTCGAGGTCTTCTCCACCTCCCTTCCGGAGACGAGGCCGCAATACTCGACGTCTGAGATCATCTCAACATTCGGTATGTTGACGACGAACTCCCTGCTCCCCTGGATTAAATCGCAGGAGTGACTCTGCCTCTCCACGCCTATCCCAATGATAGGCGGTTTTCCACACGCCGCTCCCACGAGGGTTATCGTTATGATGTTAGTACGATTTTCGTCATCCATCGAGGTTACGAGGACAATGGGGTTAGGGTAGATCAGAGGAAGAGTATCTTTTTGAATCTTCAATCAACACGCACCTCTGGTTTTGACATGGGTGGTCTCAAACACTGAATGAAGACCAGCCTACTTTTAATAGCTTCTCGTAGGTTTCCGATGCACATACACAAGCGTGCTTTCCTCTGTACTGGGGAATTTTGAGAACTCCTAATCAGCCTTCCATGACGGTTTCGTCAACCCTTTATTTGAGATTAGAAAAAACGGCCCCTTTGTTGTGTACCGCGGGAACCGTCCTTAATAAGAGGAAGCGGTTCGTATGAAGTTTGAACGGGTTCTTCTCGATTCCTAGATGTCGACCTCGATGCTCAGCTTCTGGGTCAGCTCTTTGTAGCGGTTCCTGATCGTCACTTCAGTGACGTGAGCTCCCCTCGCGATCTCCCCCTGGGTCCTTCTCTCGTCGGTGAGCAGGGTCGCGATGTAGGTGGCCGCCGCTGCTATGCCCGCTGGCCCTCTGCCGCTGGTCAGCCTGAGATCTGTCGCCCTGTCCAAGATCCTCAACGCGATGTTCTCTGTCTCACCCGACAGGGTTAGCTGGCTCACAAACTTGGAGACGTAGCCCTGGGGGTCAACCTGGGGGACCCGGGTCTCAAGTCTCCTCAGGAGGAAGCGGTAGTTCCTCCCGCCCTCCTTTTTCGAGATGTGGGCTGCCTCCGCTACCTCTTCAAGGGTTCGGATGACGTTGCACTGTCGACAGGCCATGTACGTTGCAGCCGCCGCAACTCCCTGGATGGATCGGCCCCTTATCAGGCGCCTTTGGACGACCCGGCGGTAGATGATCGAGGCAGTCTCCAGGACGTTCTTCGGCAGATTGAGCTTGTAGGCGATCTTCGTAAGCTCCGATAATGCGAAGGCGAGGTTCCTCTCCGTGGCTCCTGAGACCTTAGATCTCCGATGCCACTTCCTGAGCCTGTAGACCCTGGCCTTCTGGTCTGGGGCGAGCTTCCGGCCGTACACGTCGCGGTCGTGCCAGTCTATGATGGTGGACAGGCCCTTGTCGTGGATTGTCCAGGTCAAGGGCGCCCCTACCCGGGACCTCTTCTCTCTCTGTTCTTCGTCGAAGGCTCTCCACTCGGGGCCTTGGTTGAAAATTTTAGAGGATAAGACGAAGCCGCAGCTCTCGCAGACGAGCTCTCCCGCCTCGTAGTCTCGGATGAGGTCCTCATTTCCGCACTCAGGGCAGTGTCTGAGCCTCTTATCCATGATCATGGCCCTCCTACCGTTCTTTCCTCTCGATGAACAGGTCCTTCCTGACAAGCCTCTCGGGGTCTTCGATCCTCGGTCTCACAGCCACGAAAGGGCTCTCCACGGGGCCGAAGACATCGAAAACCACCCCGATCCTCTTCCCTTTCCCGCTCGTGACGACTTGTCCAATCTTTGCTTCTCGGGCAGCTCTAAGGATTAGGTTTCCGCTGCTTGCCGAGACATGTGTTGCAGTGCCGAGACGAGCCCTAATTTTCATTGGACCCCCTTTAGTAATCGTTATTTAAACCAAAAATCGCCTTATAACTGTTTTTTTTCGCCTCAACAAAAAGGCTTCAATTGGAGGTCCTGTTGCTGCGGATCCTGCGGGCGAGCTCCTTCAACGTCTCGGATTTCGAACCTTTCTTGTCGACTAGGACGGAACCCGTCCTTTTCCAGGGGGACTTCGAGTATCCTGCTTGGGGGTTCAGCTCGGGGTTCAAGCCCATCTCCTCGGCTGCCTCGTATATCTCCTCGGCCCTAACTCCCCGGAGCGACAGCCTCTTGGAGAGCCGCCTTCCTTCTCTCCATGTGTTATCGGTGTCTAGGTAGGCTGGCCAGATGACAAGTTTCCCTTTCTTCCTCACTCTAGACCCATCTCAGGCTGTTCAACCTATTCCTCTTCGTAGAATACGGCGTTGAGAACCCCGTCCTGGCCGGGCCGGGAAACGATCCTAGCGAGCCCCCTCTCAGTGCGGACGATGGTTCCCTTTGTAATCACGCCCCTCCGATTGTAGTCCACGTTTGCAGGATTCTCGACGACGCTCAGGATCTCCAGCCTCTCTGCTCTTCCGCTTGAGGGATCCGAGACATTGACATAGGTCTCCTTGACAAGCTTGGCCTTCTCTATGCCGCTCCGACCCGACTCGATCTTCCTGACTGTGTCACCGTGCTCTGTCTCGATAGGGGCGTTTCCGGCGTCTCGTAGCCTCTTGGTCCTGTAGGGCCTCTTCTTGCCACCCGTTTTCTTCCGCTTTCTCAACCCTTCCTGCCAGGCCATCTATCCATCCTCAAGAGTGCTAGGGATTAATCTTTTTCCTTAGGCTTAGACCAATCAGAGGTATAAAAAAAGTACGGTGAAACCATCGTTTCGCTCACAAGAGGCGTGAACGAACCTCGGCTCAGATCTACTTAAATGAGAGACGGCCACAAAACTGGTGATGACTCAGAGATGGCCTCGGACATGGATGATTTGGTGAAGCTCACCCACGGCGCCGGGGGCACGGTCATGGAATCCCTCCTCAAACAGCTTTTCATCGGAGGTTTTAGTATGAGGCACGCATTGGATGGTGTTGGCATCGACGCCCTCGATGACGGTGCCTCCATCGTTGTAGACGGCAGAGAGGTGGTGGTGACCATGGACGGCCATACTGTTGACCCAATATTCTTCCCAGGCGGAGACCTGGGTCGCCTGGCGATATCTGGGGCAGTGAATGACACCTCCGTAATGGGGGCGAGGCCTGTAGCCATCCTGGACTCGATAATCGTGGAGGAGGGGTACAAGGTCGCTGATCTCAAGAGGTTGGTCAACTCCATGGACGAGACGGCATGGGAGGCCGGCGTTGCCGTCATAGGCGGGGACTTCAAGGTGATGCCCAGGGGGCACATCGACAACGTGGTCATCTCGACCTGTGGCATTGGTGTTTTGGAGGGTGGCCGAGTCCTCGATAGCGGCTCCAAACCGGGTGACAAGGTGCTGGTCACGGGTACTGTCGGTGATCACGGGATCGCACTTATGTCGGCGAGGGAGGGTCTCGCTTTCGAAACTGAGTTGGAGTCGGATGTCGCCCCCATCTGGTCGACGATCAGGGTGGCCTTGGAAACTGGAGAGGTTGACGCCATGAAGGATCCCACTAGAGGAGGTCTATCGGCGGCGTTGAACGACATTGCGGCGAAATCGGGCGTGAGCATCTGGTTGGAGGAGAATAGGATTCCGATAAAGAACAGTGTCAGGGCTGCGTCGGAAATGCTCGGCCTTGACCCTTACGAGGTCACGTGCGAGGGTAAGGCGGTGATGTGCGTGGGAACTAAATACGCCGAGGATGTCTTGGACGCCATCAAGGGGACGAAGTACGGGAAGGAGGCGAAGATCATCGGGGAGGTCAGGTCGGATAGGCCAGGATTTGTCTTGCTGAAAACAATGGTGGGTGGGACCAGGATACTCCGGAAGCCTCTAGGGGAGTCTATCCCCAGAGTCTGCTAGAGGCCCCTCTGCGAAGGCGAGCTCCAGAGCCTCCGAGGGGGCGCTCTCCTCATTCCCGTTGTCCAGCTTGTGGATTGTCATCTGGTTGAACATCTGCCGGAGCTGGATTTTGGACTTCGAGGGGTCGAGGCCGAACCCGAAGTAGTCAGAGAAGTAGGATGTGGTCTCGATGATGTACCCTCTCCCGTCCAGCCTCTCGCGGGTGATGAGGCCCATCTCCTCCATCTGTCTCAGGTGGTAGTAGACGTGGTTTCCCCTGTCCTCTACAACCTTCCTCTGGAGGACTGGCTGGTGGTAGGCGATGTACGAGAGGGTCTTCAGGGGGCCGATGGAGAGCAAGGGCCTCGTGGTGAGCCTCTTCACCGATCTGTCATATTTTTCCCTCAGCCTCATGACGGCGCGGTTACTCGGAAGGATCCTGATCTCCAAGGCGCTCCGCCTGGCCTCGTATCTGAGCGCGAGCTCCCGGATGAGCCCCTGGACAACCTTCTCAGACCTGGTCCTGACCACCAGCTTGAGGCCATCCATGTCAATGGGTCGCCCGGCTGAATACAGGGCCGCCTCGAGCATCGCGAGGCGCTGAACGCTCTTCATTTTATTCATTCTTCTATCGACTCCTTGACTCTGATCTTGATTTCCCTCTCCTCCTCGTCCTGTTCGAGGTCGATCTTGTTTCCCTGCGCGAGGAAGAGTAGCATCATGAAGACGCGGACCACCTCGAGGAGGTTCCGGTTCTCCGCTATGTCCCAGAAGATGAAGGGGCCGCCCCCCATCTCCACGAGGCGGTTGTAGAGGTTCTCGGCTCTTTCCTCAACCTCGAGAAGGTAGGCCTCCATGTCCATGAAATCTGGAATTGGTATTGGGAGGACAGGGGTCCGGGGCAGGTTGGCCTTCTTCCTCTCATCCGTTAGGGCTCTCTCCAGCGCCGTTATGAGATCGGTGACGCTGGTGGTGGTGAACTCGAACCTGAAGGGTAGGTTCAGGGGGGGCGGGACGTAGACGTCAGGCTTCGCCTCGGGGGTTTTAGGGGGCTCATCCAACTTGAGGAGCAGCTCCGCCTTTTTCTGGTAGATGATGACAGAAGAGTTGATGGCGGTGCCGGCTATCCTGAAGTCGATGCCAACCTTGTTCATCTCCTCCAGCAGGGTGGTCAGGAGGTAGACGAGGTCTATGCTCCAGGGGGAGAGCTTCTCCATCTTCCTATCCTTGAAAAGGATCTCCCAGGGCTCTCTGAGGTAGTAGGGCTTCTTTTTCTTGACCACCTAGACAGGCACCTCCACCGTCATCGGTAAGGCCACGACCCTGCTTCGGCCGCTCTGGGCGAAGACGCCGTAGATCTTGTCTGCGTTGTGGACCATCACGTCTTTCAGGCTCACCATGAGGAACTGGGCCTCCAGCGCATTCTCTTTGAGCACGTCGGCGAGCCTGGCGGTGTTGACGTCGTCTAGGTGGGCGTCTATCTCGTCGAACAGGTAGAATGGGGCCTTCAGGAACCTCTGGACTGCGAGGAGATAAGCGATGGCCGCCACGGACCTCTCGCCGCCGCTGGCCCCGCTGACGAGCCTCATGGGCTTTCCGGGGAACTGGACATAGAGGTCGACGCCTCCTGAGAAGGGGTCCTCGGGCTTCTGGAGCTCTATGCGCCCGTCACCGCCACCGGTCAGCTTCGCGAAGAGGTTGGAGAAGTTCTCGCAGATCTCGTTGAAGGCCTTCATGAAGTGCTCCTGTTTCTCCCTCTCCACCTCATCGATGAAGTTGAGGATTGAGCCCTTCTCCTCCTCCAGCTCGTTGATCCTGACGCTGAGCATCTTGTAGTTGTAGGCATCCTCCATGTAAGCTTGGATGGCGAGCTGGTTGATCATGCCGAGGGACCGCTTCTCCATGTGGATCTTTTGGAGGGTGCTCTCCACACGGGCCAGGTCGACTCCCTCCATGGGAGCCACATCCTCGAACCCGATCCGGACCAGCTCCTCGAATCTCTGCTCGACTCTGAGCCTCAGCTTCTCAAGCTCGAGGTTGAGTGACATACTCCTCCGATCGATGTTCGTGCGCCGCTGATCCAGCCTCTCTATCTGGCGCTCCAGCCTCGTCACGGCCTTGCGGTGCTGCTCGAGGATTCGGCTTGTCGCCTCGACCTCCGAGGTGATGCCCTTGAGAACCTTCTCAAGCTCCTCCAGCTCGGAACTCTCCTCCCCGAGGTTTGCTTGGACTTCCCTCTGCTCCCGATCGAGGACCCTGATCTCACTCCGCCATCCCTTGATCTGGCCCTCCTGCTCCAACGTCTTCAGCATTAGATATCTGTCGATCAGGCTCGTTTGGACGGAGATGTCAGTCCGGAACTGGGCCCTCTGATTTCTGAGCTCTGCGATCTCCTTGGCTATCGTGTCATGTTTCAGCTCCATGCCGGTGATGTCTGAGGGCTTGAGCCCCCGCAGGTTGGTGATTTCCTTCTTTGTCCTCTCGATCTCCTGGATGGTTCTCTCTTTCCTCTCTCGTAGGGTGGCCACAAGGCCAAGCTCTCTCTCCACTCCCTCAGAGATTTTCGCCAGGTTGCCATCGATTATTGTGATGTTCCTATCAAGCCTCTGGATAGTCTCCAAGGTGTCTCTGATCTGCTGATCGATCCCATCGATGTTCTTGTTGAAGTGGTCCGTGTATCCGGTGAACTCCCTGAGGCTGCCTCCGGACTTCTTCAGCTCGCCCATCCTCTTGGAGAGGCGGGCCCTCAGGGTCTTGATGGTCCTCGAAAGGTCGAAGATCGACTCATCACTCGGTATCAACTTCGTGAAATCGGTGGGGCGACGCCAGTGCCCCCCCATGATCCCTCCTTTGGGCTCGAAGAGGTCCCCCGACATCGTAACGGTCCTGAAGCCTTTCCTTGCGAGGTCGATGGCAAAGGTCCTGTTCTCAACTAGATAGGTGTCCCCCCAGATGAGGTAGACGGCGGACTCGTACTGCGCTTCGAATCTGATCAACTTGGGGAGGTAGCCTACAACACCCGGCTCCTTGAGATCGGGGAGTGGGTTCGGCGAGTAGTTGTCGCGTAGAGGGATGAACCGGGTCATGCCGAGCTTGTTCTTCTTGAGCCCCTCCACACAGAAGATAACCGTCGCCAAGTTGTCGACGACGATGGCGTTGCTCCAGCCACTCGATGCCATATTCGCAGCCCGCTGATGCTTCAGATCGATCTTGACGAGGGAGCGTAGGGGTCCGTGGTATCCTTTCAGGGCTCCCGACTCCCCCATTTCCCTGATCCGCTCGAGGGCCTTCTCCTCAGTCACAACGTTCTTCCAGAGGTCCCGCTTCGCTGTGAACTGGGTGATGGTGAGCTCGGCTTCTTTGGCCAGCTTGTTGGCCCCTCTGATGGTGTCCCTGATCCCCTTCTGCCTCTTCACCTGCTCCTCAATGGTCTCGAGCATGTCCTCGAGCTTCTCAGCCTCTTGGACTTTCAGAGCCTCGTACTCACCGATTTTCATCTTGAAAGAGCCAATTGAGTTCAGGGTCTCGTTCTTCTTCCTTTCCAGGTCCTCGATCTTAGCTTTGAGGGAGTTCGAGCTAACCAGGTGACCGTTGATCTCGATCTCAAGGCCGCTAAGGCTCTCCTGCATGGGCACTAGGTCCTCTGTGAGCTGCTCGATCCTCTTCTGATTGTCCTCGACATTCTCCCTCTGTGTGCTTATCTCGTAGGCGAACTCTTGGAGCCGTTCATCCTTCTTTCCAATTTCCTTGGCTACTTTCGCTTCCTGTCTCACAAGATTCTTGAGTTCCCGCTTCTTCTCCTCTTTCTCAATCTTTGATCGATCGATCTCCGTCTTATTGTGCTCGATGCTCCCCTCGAGAGATATTTTCCTCTGGTCGATCTCCTCAAGCCTCTTCTCCAGCGATCTCCTCAGGCTCCTCTTCTCTACGAGCTCTGACTTTAGAAGGGGGAGCCTGGTGTTGCCTCTCACAGCCGCTTCGTTGGTGACTTCTTCTAAGCGCTCCCGAGCGGCATCTCTCTCCTCGTAGAGCCTAGACTTCTCCGCCTCGATCCCCTCGATCTCCCCATCGTTCTCTGAGATCCTTCCCTTGGTCTCATTGATGTTCGCCTCCAGCCTGTTGATCTGGTCTGACAGCACGTAGGCGCCGAGCTTCTTTTCCTCTCTTTCGAGTAGGCGGTGGCGTAGGGCGTCGTTCCTCTCCCTTTCTAACCTGTTGACTCGCTTCCTCACCTCGTCTCCTTTTGCTGAAGCAACCTCTATTTTTCTCTCGGCTTCCGAGAGCCGCACACGGGCCTCGGCCTTCTTCTCATCGTACTCGGTTATTCCGATCAGGTCTTCGAGGGCGTTCATCCTTTCAGAGGGAGTTAGATCGCTGAGACGGGTCGCCATCCCTTGCAGAACCATGTTGTACCCGCCTGGTGAGATGCCTGCCATCTCTAGGAGGTCCAGAAGTCTGCGCCTCGATGTCCTCTTGCCGTTGAGGAAGTACTTGCTCTTCCCCTGCCTGTCGACTCTTCTTCCTACGCTCACAGTCTTCCTGTCGATGGCGAGTCCTCGATCAGTGTTGTTGAAGTAGATGGTGACCTGGGAGTACCGGGGCTTGGAGCCGTCCTCGCCTGCCCCATCGAAGATGAGCCCTGCGAGGTCTGGGACCCTCATTCTCTTAGAGCCTAGCTCTCCGAACACGAACTGGACGGCGTCTATGATATTGCTTTTCCCGCTCCCGTTGGGACCGGTGATGACGTTGAATCCCTGCTGGAAGGTCAGCTTGACGCTCCCGTTGAAGGACTTGAAGTTCGTAAACGTAATCCTGCTGATGTACACCACTTTCAGTTCCTCCCCTTTGAGATGAGGCGCCCTACCGTCCATTCCTGTGACAGACTAAATCCGATGGGACGTCCCTACGCGAATTTCAATATTCCTTTAAACAATTCAAAACTGACGCTCGTAAAACAACGCCCCACATTCGGTATTACTGCGTATTACGATGGGATTATAGATCTCTGATATCCCTTCGAAGCCGAATTCGAAACCTTCGTTGAAGGATGACGGTGAATGCCATCAACCACGTTAAATATTTTATCGATTACAAAATTTGTGAGGATCATGAGGATAGGTAGGTTCGCTGAATTCCTTGAAACTCAAGGGGTTGATGCATACCTGGTCACAAGAGAGCCCAACATACTCTATTACGCTAGAACGATCAGTGAAGGAGTGTTGATCGTTTCCCCGGATCTTAACCCTGTACTCCTCGCTCCAAAACTCAACCTTTTCATCGCACAGGATCAGGCGAGAGGTTGCGATGTGAGACCCTATACAAGGGAGGACAGGCTCGAGCAGCTCACAGAGATTCTGGATAATGTGAAACCAACTAGTATAGGATTCGACGAACTATCCCTGAGAGATTATCAAGAACTCCAAGAGAAATTGAACGGGGTGGAACTCGTAGAGAAGCCCGAGCTCGTCTGGGGAATGAGGAAGGTGAAGGACGAAGAGGAACAAGGATTGATGAAGCAGGCGGGTGAGCTCTCCGACATTGGGATGGAGGCTGTCAGGGAGTGCCTCAGAGATGGCATCCGTGAGTACGAGGTGGCCGCCGAGGCAGCGTACGCAATGAGGAAGGAGGGAGCTGTGGACATCGCCTTTCCCTTCATCGTGGCCTCAGGGCCCAGGTCTGCCTACCCCCATGCAGGGGTCTCCGAGCGGAAGATTCGGAAGGGAGACTTCGTCACTATCGACATCGGGGCCACATGCAATGGGTACCTCTCGGACAACACCAGGACTTTCGTCATCGGATCGCCATCGGAGAGGCAGAGGAGCGTCTATGAGACGGTGCTCGAGG
>CP070640.1:363443-368675 GCA_020354065.1 Candidatus Bathyarchaeota archaeon | reverse complement strand
CCTTCCCTGAGGTCAAGGAGGTCATCCTGACCTATGGCGAGTACGACCTCATAATAAAAGTCAAGTCGAACTCCCTTGAGGATCTGGACCACTTCATCTTCAACAAGCTCAGGACGACGGAGGGCGTGGCTGCAACAACGACCCTCCTTGAAGCCAAGCCGAAAAACTTCACGCAAGAGAATTGAGGTATGAGATTTGGAGAAGTTCCCCTCCATCGTCGCCGACATAATGAGCAGCCCAGTCGTCACCCTAGATGGAGAGGTTAACATCAGAGACGCTGCGCTGCTGATGACTGACAAGCGGATCGGGAGCATAGTCATCATTGAGCGAGGACAACCCGTCGGAATAGTCACTAAACGAGACATACTGGAAAGGGTTGTCTGCCTGTGCTTGGACCCTTGCGAGATCAAGATGAAGGACATCATGTCCAGCCCCCTCACTACGGTCACCAAGGAAACGACGATCCTGGATGCCATGAGGAAGATGAGGGAGCTTGACATAAGCCGCCTCGTTGTGATGGACGGCGTCATGTCAGGCATAGTCTCTGAGGCGGATATCATCAGAGCCTGCTCCATCGCATCGCTCACATCGTTCAGCACCCTCCTCAAGAAAAGACAATAACGCAATCGAATGCGGCTTCATGAGCACCAGTTTTGGGGTATAAGAAAACTTTTAATAAAAAACCGATTGATATATCTGATTCACGTTGAAGAAGTTCACGATCATTACCCCTCCGGAGTACGAGACTAAGATTTTAAGCGAGCTTGGCAGGGCCGGCGTCGTGCAACTCAAGGAAGTGACGGGAGTAGACTTTGACAGGCTTAAAAAGGTCGGGGAGATGGGCATTGATTACAAGGGCCTCTACGAGAAGTATCACGAAGCCTATCAGGGACTCAAGGAGAGGGGCATCCCAGATTACCCCATCATAGACGCATCCGTAGCAGAGATGAGGGAATTCACTGAAGAACCGGAGGGAACGGTGGACAGTCTTCTAACAGAGTTGAACGAGTTTAAAAACAGGCTGGATGAGGTTACGGCTGAACAGGAGGCTGGGCGGAGAGAGAGGGAGAAAAGGCTCTTGGAGATGAGGGCACGGGTAGAAAGGGTCAGAGCCCTCCAGCCTGAGGAATTTAAGAGGTGCCTTGCCGTGGGAGTGGTCGATCTCCAGCTCATGCCACGGCTTGCTGAGCACCTCAAAAGGATTGAGGAATTAAGTCATAAACTCGTAGAAATTTCACCCGATACCGGGTACATATTCGTTTTTGGGCCCGAGGTTAGAAGGGAATGGATTGAGACCCTATTCATCGTGTTCGATGTCAAAGATGTGTTCGAAGTATTGAGCACAGGGGACATACTCCTCGCACTGGACCCCGAGATTCGTGAGACTGTAATAAAAGAATACGAGGAGGAGGCCGAAAAACTTCAGCTTCTGGCCGAGAGGGAGGAAGAGGAAGAGGTTATAAAAGACCAAATCGAGAAAATGCAGTCCCTAGTTAAGGTGGAGGAGCAGGACCGATATGCCCTGCTGATGGGAAAGGCCAGATTCTTCGACCATGTCCTAGGGATCATGACGAGCGATAAAGCCCCAGTCATGAGGACCAGGGTGATAAGCGTGATACAGGGATGGATCCCTGAAGAGAATGTAAAAACCCTGGAAAACATCGTTGATGGATTGCAGGAGAGGACAGGGGAATTATTCCTGCTTCAGTACGAAGAGCCCGGGCACGAGGACCACGCAGTCCCGTCCCCCGAGCCCACGATCACTCCCTCGATCCTCCAGCCAGCCTGGAAGCTCACAACTCTCAGGGGTTGGCCATCGATACACGAGGTTAATCCTAAGTACATCTCAATTCTCGTATTCAGCTTCCAGTTCGGCCTCATGTTCGGTGACATAGGCCAGGGAGCAATCTTCCTAATTATGGGACTTATCATGAGCAGGAAGTTCAAGAGGGGAATGATGTCCAAGCTAGGAAGCTTGTTTATACCGATGGGCATCTCAGCGATAATATTCGGAATAATGTACGATTCCATCTTCCTTCTGGAGGGGCTGTTGTTCCACCACAACCAGATCCTCCCGAACCCGATCAATGAAACTACATCGCTTCTGAAACTAGTGTTCTTGATCGCATCTCTAGAGATTATATTCGGCCTCGTCATCGGAGCGATTAACGAGTATAAGGAAGGTAACAAGTGGGGGGTCCTGGGCGAGCATGGGCTGGGCATGATCCTATACATTGCGGGCCTCTACCTGTCGGCGATGCACTTCATCAGGACAGGCGACTTCATGGGGGTTATGGGCTACTGGGCGTTCTACATGTTGATCGGTGGAATGTTCCTGGCCATGCTAGAGCCCATAATAGCATCTATCGCAGAGGGACATTTCAGCATCGAGGTGATCGGCGAGGGGGTCGGCGCCCTTCTCATGACCTTCGTCGAGGGGCTGGCGAACTGCTTCTCCTTCCTCAGGATAGCCGCCTTCGCGCTCGCCCACGCGAGCCTAGCAGTCGCGGCCCACCAGCTTGGCGACTTCATGGGGACAGCAGCCAGCCTCGCGTTGATGAACATGATCGCTATGAGCTTCGAGTTCATATCCAGCTCGGTCCAATCGCTCAGGCTTCTGTACTACGAGTTCATGGGCAAGTTCTACCAAGGCCAGGGAGTTCCCTTCAGGCCATTTAGAACCAAGTCAAGAGAAAGGTAGTTGGGCGATGCCCCTATTTATCCCCTTTTCCCCTCTGTGAAAAAGGTTATATGTGGTTTGGTGCATTCTAAGGAGAATAAGGTGGACATAACATATGGTGTCTATTGTCCCCCCAACATGCAGCGACTTCAAAGGAGGCGGCGAAGATCGATAACTTCATACCCGCAGCGATGACTATCGCTGCCAGCATTATAGCGGCTGCGTGGTGCCTGACCCAGGGTTCGACGATAAGCGCTTCGACGGCTGTTGAGAAAGGCAGGTCTTCGGTTTGGGGTACAACCCTGAACTTCTTCGGCGCCCTGCTGATCTTTTATGGTTTCCTCACAGGGCTGATGCTACTGACGGAGCAAGCTTCCTCTATGCTGTTACTGATGCTTGGTGTGTTGTCGATGCTTGGACTGATACTTATGGTTACATCGGCAAGGAGCCGTGGTGACGAAGAGAGCGTCAAATCAACGATGAGTGCATTGAATTTATGGGGGATTATAACAGCGGTTGTGATTGTGATAGGCATAGGGTCCATATCATCTGGTGGAGGTGAAGGTAATATGAGACCTGAAACTGCGTGGCCCCTTCTCATGGGAGCACTGACCATGATCGGCTCCGGATTCTGCGCTGCCCTCTGCATCATGACGGCGGTAAAGGCGGGCGCAGAGATGCTTACCGAGAAGCCTGAGCTCTCGATCTGGTCTCTGCTTTTCGTAGCTCTAGGAGAAGGGTTAGCCATCTATGGATTGATCGTGGCGATACTGCTAATAGGCTAACGGCCATTTCGGCACCCCCTTTCCCGCATTTCGTATAAATAATATTCTCCATATCAAGAACCAGGGTCACACTCCGTCCACGAATCCATAATATCATCAAGTTTATTGAAGGTAAATGACAAGGGGAAATGTGTAAAACCTAGATAAAATTGGGTATTGCTAGGTATTTCAAGATGTCTTCAGGCACGATGCCCTGCGTTATCCCCCATCCTATGCCCACGAGGTCGTCCTTCTCTATCTCGCTGAACACCAGGTAGGCCATGACCACGTTGAAGCCGAAGTCGTTAGCTGCGCGCCCCCTCCTTGCGATGTCGTAGATGTGCTGCCGGAGGCGGCTCCTGATCAATGCCACGTCACCCGTGTAGAGGGGGGCTAGAATCTGGATGTAGGGCCAATCCAGCTCCCTGATGACGGATGCGATGTCATCCGACTCAATGGTCGCCCTCAGCGTTTCGAGGCCGATGCCGTACGTCGCGGGAAACATCTCCTCGGGGCGGTGGGCCCCCTCCCTGGCTCCCCTCTGCTTCGCCGCGACCAAGAAGTTCTCTACGTCGGCCTCGGCCTGCACGATCCTCCGGACCAAGACCCTGTCACGCTGCGGAAGTCTTTCCAGCGATTTTAACACCGCTCTGGCGTAGATGTGGTTCAGGGCGATCTCGACCGGCCAGATGGCGTCATATTTCTCCGACAACTCCAGGCTTCCGATTAGGGACTCGTACGGTGTGCCCTCGAGCCTCAGGACCGCATCCTCGTAAGTCTCCGCGCTGGCGAGGCCCTCGTAGCTCTCGACGCTGTAGGGTACGATAGATATGAGCGACTCGATGATCTGAGTATTCGGGAGGCCGCTGAACTTTCCACGGATGATACGCTTGAGGTTGACGACCTCGAACCTTAGGTAGTAGTAGGACTGGAGGAAGTCACCGATGTTCCTCGGCGCCAGATCCACTATATCCATCATGCGCTCGATGAACTTTTTGTAAAATACCTTCTCCAGGGCTATAGAGATTTCGCCCTCAGCTTCGATAGATATCTCACCGTAAGGCGTGTCGACAAGCTGCTCGATGAAGCCATCGAGGCTCTCCTGCTCTACCAGGGCGCGCATCCGCTCCGGGGTCAGGAGATCCGCCATCAGGGCGTGGCTCCTGACCACTAAGTATGGTAGCCCCGGGCTCACTCTCGTCGCCGTGCAAGAGCACCCCCGATCAGCTTCATCCTCACCAGCTCCTCAAGGCTCTCCTCGTCCAACTTGTCCTCGATGAACTTGATGACTTGTCTATAGCTTGGGATGATCGTGTTCTCCAAGGCGTTTACCTTCCTGTTCGTCTTCCCAAGCTCGTCCGCAATCCTCTCAGCCCTGGCCTCGAACTCTGCGAGCTGTAGGATATCGTCGAGGATGGCGAGGACCTTCTCCGCCGCCTCGCTCAGGGTGATGTCCAGCTCCCCAGCGATCTGGGGCTCCTTCTCGATCTTGATGAAGGGGTATCGGACGCCCATGACGCCTCGGGGCAGGACCTCGAGCTCGAGACCGGTCTTTATGGAGCTGGCCTGGCTCCTCACCTCGGTCGGGCCGAGGGATATGTAGGCTGCGGTCACCGCCCTGTACGCGACCCTGAGGTTCTCCAGCAGGATACTTCGTCGTCCTTTCAGTACGTCGATGGAGGCGGTGAGCTCCTTGGCGAGGTGGTCCCGCTTCAGCTTGAGGAACTCCGTCCCCCGCTCTATGAAGCCTATCCGCCTCTTCATCTCCATGAGGTAGCCCTTTGTGGG
>CP070640.1:358112-363343 GCA_020354065.1 Candidatus Bathyarchaeota archaeon | reverse complement strand
TATCTCGAACGTCGATGTCGTCAACTCAACCTTGAAATTCGGGACATCGACACTAACTACCTCTCCCGTGTCCAAGGTTGCGTTTGTAAACTCGATGCCTCGGACCACCCGGAACCTTATTGCGCTGTAGCTCCCTGCGTCGAGTCCGCTAACGTCAGCGACAATGGATGTCTCCAAGTCCCGAAGCAGGTTGAAGGAGACCGTTTCCCCGGATACACCGATCTCGGCCCAATCCCCATCCGTCATCCTTACCTCGAAGCCGTCCAGGGTGATGTTCAAGTGAACCACGTTGGCCTGCTCCTCGCTTATCTTGACAATCTGGAACCCGTAACCGGGTATCTCCTGCAGCGTTACCGTGGGGTTTATCCCAACCTCTACCTGGACCGGCAGGAACGCTAGGATCAGGATCGCAGCGATCGCCACGCCCCCGACTCCGAACGAGATTATCTTCCTCCTGTCGTATGCCATTGTCTCATTCCACCTCCATGTGTTCGCAGCGTGATCTTCTCACCGATTCAGTCGGATCCCTTCGCAAGCTCATCCAGCCTTGACCTTATGCCTTGAAGTTCGCTCTGCAGTTCGCTTCCAGGATGCTTCTTCTCAGGTATCATGGTTTCCACGGCGACGGTGGAACCAAGGGCGATGAAGAATAATGCCATGTACCCTGCGAATGTAATAACTAACCCTTCTAAAAACTCTATAACGATTATGGCCAGGACGAACGTCCAGACGAAGGCGATGATCAACTTCTTGTTTTCCATTCCTTTAAACCTCCGATTTTTACTGGGCTTACATGGAGATCGATAAATATAATGAAATGCATTTGAACACTTTGTACAAGTTCTTGTACACTGTACTCTAGGGCTTCTGCCTCCACACCCTGGCGGTCTCGTACCAGAAGATCACGGTTCCGAGGACTCCCAGAACGAGGGCGAAGGCGCTGTAGAAGGTGAACTCTCTTAGGTTCATGAGGAGGTAGAGCAGTAGAGTCGTGAACATCGTCGCGTAGAGAACGTACCTGGGGAGTAGGAACGTGCCTAGCTTTATGAACTGCTTGAGAACGCCGACCTTGACCTCTCTCACGAGCCTGTAGTCGCCCCGCTCCTTCACGACGAGCTTCATGTCGGTCAGCTTGTTAAGGTGGTAGGACGCCAGAGCCGGGCTGGAGAAGCCCAGCCTTCTCTGCAGTTCTCTCACGCCTAGTACGCCGTCCTTGGAGTTAAGGAGAGCCCAATAAGCTCTAAGGGTATTCCCCCTCAATTCACTGGCTATCTTCTCATCGTTAAGCGAGCTCAATAATGGCTCCCCCATTAGTTGTACGCGTGCATTCTGTTTGTGGTATAAAAATCTGGCCGTGATATTTATTCTCAGTCTTAGAAAGCAGAGATCAACACACTCGCGAATTCATTGAGGCTTAAAAATCATGCGCACGGGATTGGCTGAACAACTTGGACGGTGGCGTATAGAAGACCTTTACAGGGGTCCGACTCCCTCGCCTGGCTCCATTTCATAGTTAACAAGGCCCACATTTTTATGGCGGAGGCCTGGAGTATCCCCGCCCTATTCTCACAAGAGTCGAGTTGAAGAGGGGGCCTCCCCCAATGGCCTGAGTCTCCGGCGGGAACACAGTGTTCTGGGGCTCGCCCCTTAAGTCAGTGAACAGCCTCGGCGACCACAGGACACCAGGCGGGGTCCGGGGCGTGACCTTCGCCTTAGCGAGCAGGCTTCCATAGTAGTTGTGTATCTCGATAATGTCACCGTCCCCGAAGCCTAGTCTCCCGGCGTCTTGGGCACTCAACCAGACTGTGCTGGGGATGGGGCCGTGGACATCTCGGAATTGGGAGTGGGTGTACCTCGGGAGAGCGCTGGTCAAGAAAACATAGTCGTCACCGCTCCTATTCAGTGGAAGCTGGACGGGGAGGGGGCTTGCACCAATTTTGATAGCGGACTCAGGATAGAACTCGACCCTCTCCGTGGGAGTCTGATATGAATCCCTGGGTTTCGACCTCAACCTCAAGGTCGCACCGCCTGCCAGGTCGCCGACGGCCCCGTCCTCGAACGCCCCCTCGAACGCCCTTGTTAGGGCCTCCCAGGGGTCCTCGTAGACCCAACCCTCCTCCACGCCCAGGCCACGAGCCAGATCTAGCATTACGCTGACCTCATCCCGGCTCTCGCCCAGGGGCTCAACGACTCCCACGGATCTCCTGACGTAGGGGTGGCTATCGGCCACCACGAGATCATCCTTCTCCAGGTATGTCGGAGCAGGCAGGACCACATCAGCGAGCCTCGTCGTCTCGGTCCAGTGGGTGTCGTGGACGACGACGAAGACATCCTCCCTAGCAAGACCCCTCCGGACGGCTCCTTGTTCTGGGAGGGTCACGGCCGGGTTCATGCCGTTCACGTAGACGAACCCGAATCTCCCGGCGTCGAGCAGCTTCCCCAGCGAGACCTGACTCACGATATCACGGTTCGCGCCTGTTAGCTTCTCCCCTGAGACATACTCGTAGTCGACGAATCTCCCCCGACTGTTTGAGTAGTAGAACCCCCTGTGCAGCCCAAGGAGAGCCGGGATCAAGGAGACCGCCCTCACGGCCTCGGCGCCGTAGAGGCTCTTCTGGAGACCCAGGCCGATCATGAAGGCCGAGGGGGAGGACTCCGCGTACAGAGCAGCCAAGGCCTCGATCCTCCCCCATTCAACGGCAGTCAACTCCTCCACCCGCTCCGGAGTCCATCTCATCGCCTCATCCCTGTACGCGTCGAAGCCTTGCGTCCACTCCTCGATGAAGGCGAGATCGACAGCCTCCGCCTCGATCAGGCATCTCGCGATGCCATAGGCCAGGGCGACATCGCTGCCTGGCCGGGGATTCAGCCAGAGGCCCCCGGACCGGGCGGACTCACTCAGCCTCGGGTCTACTGTGATGATGGACGCGCCGTTTTCCTCCCTCGCCCTTTGGGCCAGCCTCCAGATGTGGGGGGCGCTTACCACGGGGTTGAACCCCCAGAAGGTCACAGCTCTCATGCCCGGGAGCTCCTCGGGCTGGAGACCGTAGCTGAGCCCGTAGTGGAGGGCGAGGGCTGCGTGCCCGGACGAGCTGCAGATGCTCGAGTCGTGCCCGGTGGCGCCGATGGCGTTCCAGAGCCTGCGGAAGAAATCGTAGCTCAGGAGGCCTGTGTTCCCCGCGTAGTCCAGGTGCAGCACGGCCCCGGGCCCCTGTTCATCGATGACCTCTCTGAGACGGAGAGAGACCAGCGTCAGAGCCTCATCCCAGGTGACCCTTTTGAAACTCTGCGCGTCCCTGTCCCTGGCGTGAGGGTAGAGGACGCGCTCCGGGCTGTAGACCCTCTCAGGGTCGGAGGCCCCCCTGGGGCAGGTGAACCCCTGGGTCAGGGGGTGATCGCCATCGCCCTTGACGGAGGCTACCCGCTCATCCTCGACTGTGACGGTAAGGAAACAAGAGTCGGGGCAGTCCCTGGGGCACACCGATTTTATCCGCCTCATCGGGATGACTCCAATCAATGTGACTGCGTGGGTTTTTATTTAAATTGGGTCCGAGACTCTTCAGAGATTACAGATCCTTGCATCAATGCTCGCATGAGTCAAGCTCTTAAAATCGTGATAAATTGATTCTGGATGCTGCTCCCGCTCAACACGAGAATCAAGGAAGCAACTTAACTTCATGGTCATTTCTTACTGTTCTCAGCATCTGAATTTTGTTTCTTGATGATTTTTAACGTACTTTCTTATAATCAGTTAAAGTCCTGTGGTGTGGAAGATGGAGTTTTATGAGGCGGTTGGAGCCCTTCTCTTATTGTCGCCATTGATGCTATGTGTCTCCGGTCTGATATTTTACTTCATCATCAACCAGCTAAAGAACACCAAATTCATGGGTAGAGTCGACCATTCCGCTGAAGAGGATTGACATCCGAATTCGCGTCACAGGGTGGACAGGCCCTCTCTGGTATTATTGTGCTTTGAAACAAAGGGAATAGGTTGACGCCGTTCCCGTTGCTTGGAGAACGTATTCACGGGATTCAATGTAAAAAAAAGGAGGGTTCACTCTTTCAACTTGCCTATTAGCTCTTCGATGGTGATGGCCGGCATGCTGGTTATCTGGATGGTGCCCCGGCTGCCGAGCTCGACTGACAGCTTGAATATGGCCTCGTTGTCGGGAGCCTCGACGAGGTTGACAAAGTCGTAGGGTCCCAGAACGGCGTACTGCTCCAGGACCTTCACTCCGAAGGCCTCGAGCTCCTTGTTCACCTCCTTTATCCTCTCGGGCTTCTTCTTGAGGGTCTGTCTCCCGTCCTCGGTGAGTTTAGAGAGTAAAATGTACTTCGCCAAGGTTAACACGCGCGTGAAGATAAGGGATTAGAGTCTAAAAGGAGTTCTGTGGCGGCTATCTCTCTATCTCTCTCAGCTCGAGTCTTCTGAAGATGCTGCGCAGCTGCCGCCTCATGGAGGTCCGGTCAGTGCTGAGGCCGAGGTAGTCGGCGAAGTCGTTTGTAGTGCTTATTGTGGTGACCCGCCCCTCCTTCTTCCTCATGATGAGGCCCATTTCCTCTAGGGCTTTCAGGTGCTTGTAGGCCTGGCTCCCCCTAGCCTCGGCCACCTGCTTCTGCTCCACTGGCTGGTGGTAGGCGACGTATGAAAGGGTCCTCAACGGGCCAGCTGTGAGGAGGGGCTTCCTGGAGAACCTGCGGGCCGGCTTGGTGTAATCGGGCTTGAGCTGGAGGACCACCCTGCCGCCGGTGACCTCGCTGATCTCCAGGGGGCTCTCATCCTTCTCGTAGGCGTCGGAGAGCTCCTTGATGAGGTCTGAGACCTCCTTCTCGGAGTCGAGCCTGAGGTGGGCGCAGAGGGTCGTGAGGGAGACGGGGTGCCCCGAGGCGTAGAGTATCGCCTCGAGCTCCGCGAGCTTCCCTTCTTCCTCCATTCCTCCGGTCGCTCCTGCTGGTATGGTTATTGGTCAAATTCAGGTTAATAACGTCTACGATGACCCAGCCTAGGCGGGCTAGACGCCCTCCCCGATGTCCCTCCTGTAGAAGAGCTCCCCTCTGATGTTTGGGACGTCCTGGTAGACCTTCTCCCTCGCCTCCCTAACGGAACCCCCCTTGGCCAGGAGGGCGATGGCACGGCTACCCGTGGTCCTGATGACACCCTCCTCCTCGTGGACCGAGGCGAAGAACAGCTCCGACTTCCTCGGCTCGGCGATACTGACCTCTCCCCCCCT
>CP070640.1:351881-358012 GCA_020354065.1 Candidatus Bathyarchaeota archaeon | reverse complement strand
GATGAACCTCAGCACTCTTGAGATATTTTGGGTTGACTATGATTCGTTGATCATCTCAACCGGAAGCAGTCCCGCGATTCTACCAATTCCAGGAGCCAAGGAATTCCTGGCTCGGGGTCTGCATGTTGTAGCAAAACCAGAGGATGCCATGGAGCTCAAAGAAGCTGCATTGAAGGGTAAACGTGCTGTTGTGGTTGGAGGAGGGGCGATCGGGCTGGAGATAGCCATCGCGCTGAAGGAGCTGGGATTGGACGTATACGTCACAAAGCGGAGTCCTCCCCCATTTCCAAGAAATCTGGATGCTGACATGGGTGAGATTGTACGTCGGTACCTTGAATCCAAGGGCTTGAGAATCCTCTTCGGGAAGAAAATTGAGAGGATAATTGGTAGTGATCAAGTCGAGTCCGTGGAGATTGATGGTGAAATCATTCAAACAGATATCGTGGTGATGGCTGTAGGAGGGACGCCGGAGTCTGGTCTCGCCGTTGAAGCTGGTATAGCCCATAACAATGGGGCGATAATCACGAATGAGAGAATGGAGACCAGCGTGGAAGATGTCTACGCCATTGGCGACTGCGTTCTCTCTTTCAGTGGAGTTGACAACAAGCCTGTCCAGACAGCATTAGCAACCACGACTTTCAGGGAAGCAGTAGTGGCGGGCATAAATGCTGCGGGTGGCGAAATGGTGTACGACGGCTGCATCGGTACCTTTGTCTCATGTGTTGGAGACTTGGAGATCGCCAGCACGGGGTACAACAGCAGGATCGCAGAGAAGAACGGGTTCAAACTGGTCACGGGGAGGGCGAACATGCAGATAAAACCGGCATGGATGCCTGGGGCCAAGGAGATATCCGTCAAGCTGGTCGTCGACTCGGAGTCTGGGCGAATACTGGGCGGTCAAGCCGTCGGGGAGGAAGGTGCAGCGTGGCGGGTCAACATTGTAGCTCTTGCAATAAAAACGAAGATGAGCATCGAGGAGTTCCGCACAATAGAGTTAGCATACTGTCCAGCTGTGTCAAATCTCTATGATCCACTGCTGGTTGCGGCTGATACCGCCTTCAAAAGGTTCAACAGGAAGCGGATGATCGATTACTCTAAGCGCATCCGAGAAGAACGCATGGCAGAAACCCCGGTCGTACAGCGAACGACTGCGACAACGGTCGATGTGAAAGGCGATTCAAAACATATTCCAAGTGTCAAATAAATAGAGGCTTGCGCGTGGGCTAGTGACGGAGATACAATTTGTTCTCGTGATATTACTGTAAATGAACACATGATTTAATGACTTGATGGGCTACGACCAGCACACCGGCCACGACTCAAAAACGAGCCAGATTATTATAGTAGCACGAATGATAGGAATCCCATGATCCACGAGCTCAGGCCAGAGGAGTTCGAGAAGGTCAGGCTGGTCTTCTATTCATTAGACCATCATCTGACCCTGAACTCGATCATCAGGAACCTCACCCCAGCCAGGATCCTCGTGGATGACCCGGTCACCCCAAAGATGGCGTTCACGTGGTTCAAGGAGAAGGCCTGGCTCGCGGGGGATTCTTGCAACGAGGCATTTATCAACGAGCTCCGCAGCAAGCTGGATGAGACATATTACCGGCTGCTGAAGAATCATGGAGCCACGGGATTCAGGCTCCACTGCGGTCCTCCGATTAGGAAGATGGATATCGATGTCTTGTTCCGGGATCTGACTCTCAAGGAGTGGATCCGCTACTACTACGATCTCGACGCAAGCCAAAAGACATGGAATGTGAACGTCCCCGAGGGATACGAGCTCCACCTAGTAAATGAAAAACTGCTGTCGAGAACGAGCCTCGAGAACCTGGATGATGTCATAGACGAGATGCAGTCTGAGAGGCTCTCAGTAACAAAATTCCTGTCAAATAGCTTCGGATTCGTTCTGATGCACGGGGGGAAGATAGTGGGATGGTGCATGTCAGAGTACAACTCAGACAACAGGTGCGAGCTCGGGTTATCTACGATAGAGGGGTACAGGCGTAAGGGGCTGGCCACACTGACCGCGAAGGCCACCATCGGTCACGCACTCGCCCTTGGCATTAACGGGATAGGATGGCACTGCTGGGCGGGTAACGAAGCCTCGATCGCAACCGCCGAGAAACTGGGTTTCTCAAAACGATGCGAGTACAAGGTTTACTGGATATCCCTATAGTGTATTTGGTCATATCCTCTGTCCGAGACGGGGTTACAGCCGGCATAGCGGTTATTCTCACGACGCCCGAGAAGAGTTATAACTCCAAGAGATCGATCATCATCGGTGCATATTCATGTCAAAGATTGTTGTGACCGTCGTGGATGGTGAGTGCCAGGGAGGGATCCACCACATCGGGGATAGGTTCGAGATCGTGTCGGGGACGCCCCAGGGCATGTGTCTAGGGGCCTGGGGGGCAGTCTTCCCCTATGTCATGGTGTTGGACATGGACGGGCAGTTCTCCTGGGAGGAAGTCCCGACCAAGATTCAGATTCACTGCGCAGATCCGAAGGGGATCACCCTCGAGGTCGAGAGGATAGAAGACAGCTAACAATTCCAAAATCGGAATATTATGTGTGTGCGAAATTGGGTTAGCGCCAGTACACCAGTAAAAATAGAAAATCAATCAGTGAATTGCGTCTTCATGTTCTGCATAATGTTGCTGTAAGCACGAGTTCATTTTAGTTGGTTAATTCTTCGAGGATTCGCAGGACTTCCTCCAGCACGGACTCCTTCGGCCGCGTGGCGTCTACCTCGTGGAGAGGAACCTCCGGCTCCAGTATGGTGAAAAAAACCCGGTAGAACCGCGCGCAGTCTCTCAGGACGTTGATGTCGCTCGTCCTCAGCTCCTCCCTCATCTCCTCCCTGGAATCCTGCCTCTTTACCGACTCGGACACGGGGATCTTGAAGAAGATATAGGCGTCCGGCTTCACCAGGGTGCCCACGGTCTTGTTCACGATGTAGCTGGGGAAGTGCATGAACAGGCTCGGATTGTTGCTAGCCACGAAGTTCGCGAAGCCGAAGGCGAGGCTGCTGGCGTAGTTTCGGTCCTCGATGACGATCTTTCCCTCTTCCCGGAGCCTCTTCGCCTCGGTGCCCCTCGTGTAGTACTGGGTGAGGAACCAGGTCTCCGTCCCGATGGACGCTCTGTCAGCCACCTCGAAGCCCTTCGTCGCCGCCAGCTCGCTCACCTCGGGCATGATCACGCAGTTCTCCACTCTCTTGACCACCTCCCGGGCGATGGAGGACTTGCCGCACCCCGGGAGCCCCTCGAAAACGACTATCTTGCCAGGCATGGAAGACCCTCGAACGAGTGTGTTCCTAGATGTTTATAGAATTGCTGCTGCTCCGCCGTTGTCGACATGCTCCTTATTACCATCGCAGGATGAGCAAATGAACATCCTCTCAGTATTAACTCTGAAATCAATTCGACACATCTTCCCAGCATATCTCGGTGTCCGTTACCCGCATGGATTGTAGAACCGAGGATGGGTTACGACCGGTATTCTGACCGCGTTTAGGCACTCGAATAGAACTCCTTTTTTAAGAATAGCTGGACAAGCCTAAATCCTGTTACGTGCAATAACCCTATGAATTGTCCAAGATTGGGCGGAGGGTGCCTCCGGTCCTGGTGTTGTTCTTCCTGTCGCCTGTAGTCGGTGAGCTGCTCTCCGGGTCCTCGCCGCCATCCGAGTTCTTCAGCCCCTTCGGGTTCACGGTGATGGCCCTGCTCTACGGGGGCGGAGCGCTGATGGCCAGGGAGCTCAAGGTGCGCTGGGGGAAGGGGATGGGCTCCCTGCTCCTCCTGGGAGCGGCCTACGGCGTGCTGGAGGAGGGGTTGATGGTAGCCAGCTTCCAAAACCCCCACTGGCCAGACCTGGGGGTCCTCGGGGCCTTCGGGAGGTGGTTAGGCGTCAACTGGGTCTGGGCAGTCGAGCTCACAGCCTACCACGCCATCGTCAGCATCACGATTCCCGTCATGCTCGTGGAGCTGGGCTACCCCGAGGTCAGGGGGGAGCCCTGGCTGGAGGGGAGATGGTTGTGGCTGGTGTCTGGTCTCCTGATGGCCGACGTCGTGTTCGGTCTATTTATCTTCTCGGCCTTCACGGGCTTCAGGCCCCCCCTCCCCCAGTACGCGCTCATGGTTCTCCTCACCCTGGCGTTCATACTCATGGCCCGGAAGCTGCCGGCTGACTGGGCGAGACGTGGGGCTAAGCCCATGCGAGGACCGCGATTCTACGGTTTGATAACCATGATGGGGGCACTCGCATGCGGCCTCATATTCGGGGCCCTCCCCAACATGCTGGCCTTTTCCCTTGCTCCCCTGTTCGTCATTTTTCTTGGCGCTGCGACCACCATCGGCGTGATCAGGTTTCTCATAAGCTACGACTGGAAGCAGGCGACCCCCATGCACAGGTATGGCATTGTAGCAGGGGCTCTTACCCTGTTCGTCGTGTTCGCCTTCTTCCAAGAGCTCGATACCACGAGACCGGACGACACCTCAGGCATGAGCCTTGTCGGGATGGCGTTCCTCATCGGGCTGTACCTTCTTGGGCGGAGACTGAGGAAAGAGATTGAAATTCAAAGCCTTTCTACATCTGCTTGACTGATTTATCTGAGAGGTCTGAAAACTAGATGACCCGTGGAGTTGGATGCCTTGAAACGAAGATGGGTTACGGCCGGCACACCGACCATAATTATCACAAACGTGTCTAAAGGGCGAAGTTTCGACCATGTAATGGTGAGACAAAGTTTAGATCTAGGCTGATCCCTCGAAATCTACGCCGAACAAGTCAGCCACCTTCCTCAAGAAACCTATGTTCTCGGGGCTGGCGGAGGCTATGTCCTTGAGCAGCTCGAAGACGAGGATGCTGTCGATACCCTCGGCGCTCATCAACTCGTCGTACCTGGCAATCCAGTCAGCCAGTATCTTATCCCTCCTCCTCTTGATCTCGAGGTACTCCTCTGGGAGCCCATCAAACCGAGCCGGGTCGATGTCCAGCCGCATCGCCCTCACGAGCTTTCCCATCTCCTCGAATCGCCTCCTGTATGTAGCGAGGCTCTCCTCTGGGTCCCTGGTGAGGATAAGGCGGGCTACACGGCCATAGTATGCAATCTTGTGACGCTTTTCTAGGAGTTTTGCGACGACCTTGATCGCCCCCACCTCCTCCAGCGTGTTCAGATGAAAGTATAGGTTGGTCTGGCTCATCTTGATTTTCTCTCTGTCATTCAGCAGCCCCTTGATCTCCTTGGGGCTGAGGGCGTGGCGCTTCATACTCCTAGAGGGTTCCTCGGGGTCCTCCTCTGTTATGCCGGCTCTGAGGATCCTCAGGATGGCAGAACGCGCTGGGTGCGACGAGAAGAACTTCTTAGGGGCCTCGATGAGGGCCACGGACGGTATGGTGCTCCAGTGGTCGTATAGTGCCCTGCGTTCATCTGGCTGGGTTGAAAGGGGGTCGGTGTTCGGTGTCATGCAATCAAGAGACAATATCACCGGCAGGTTTATTAGGCTTTTACCATTCAAATAAATCTTGAATGGTTTACGATTCAAATCATATTTGAGCTGTAAATCAGTCTCCATTAAAAAAAGGTTAGTGAGAGTTCTCACGTGAATAGAAGAATACTGAGAAGCAACAAGATCGTCAGCGCCTTGGGCCTGGGCTGTTTCGCCTTGAGCGGCCCATTTTACAGGCCTGATGGCTCGGTGCTCGCTTACGGGAAAGTGGACGACGACGAGTCCATCAGGACAATTCACAAAGCCATCGACGTGGGGATCAACGTGTTCGACACAGCTGACGTCTACGGCGTCGGACACAGTGGGAGGGTCCTGGGAAATGCCCTAGACCTATTCGAGGATTGCGTAACTAGGGCTCTACACGGATTGTAGATCGAGCTGGGTCAATATGTCTGAACATCAATCTGCCCTGAGAGCGATGAGCTATGGCGTCTACGTGGTCACATCGAAATCGGGCGATAGGACTAACGGGTTGACAGTGGCGTGGGCATCGCAGATCTCTTTGAATCCCCCAATGGTCGCCGTCTCCGTGGATAAACGATGGTACAGCAACGAGCTGTTATCCGAGGGAGAATACTTCATCGTCCACGTTCTCGCAGACGACCAGATCGATCT
>CP070640.1:348574-351781 GCA_020354065.1 Candidatus Bathyarchaeota archaeon | reverse complement strand
GGCGGTGAGAAGATAAAGCGGTTCCGACGGATGACCAATAAGCAGGTGGAGATCTTCGAGTACATCGACGACCCCAAGAAGTTCATCAGGAACGCCCTGAAGCCGGCGAAGGTGAAGGAGATCAGGCTGGTGGACAGGGTGGGCGGAGGCCGCATCGCGATGGTGAACGTGGAGACCAGGGACAAGGGAATAGCCATCGGCAGGAACGGGCAGAACATCAAGAAGATCAGGTTCCTCGCCCAGCGCTACTTCGGCCTGGACACCATCGTTATCAACTGATGTCCGAGCCGCCGATTTAATACGTCGTTTTTCAGTCAGAATGAATTGGTTGTATCTGATCTTATTCGTGGTTTTGGTTTCTGCGATCATCCCCTACTCTCAAGACTGAAGACATCGAGTTTTATCCATTCTTTGTCAAGTATTAAAGGCGTGAGATTCAAGGATGAAGCCGGTGGGAGAGAGTTATGGGCTTGAGAGGTAAGTTTTTCCTTTCGGGTCGGCCGGGCTCAGGCAAGTCTACGGCATTCATGAGATGCGTGGAGAAGCTCCGGAGCCTGGATCTTGAGGTGGGTGGCATCGCGACGCCAGAGATCCGGAGCCTGGGCAGGAGGGTCGGGTTCAGCGTCGTGGATCTCTCGACGGGGCTGAGGGCGCTCATGGCTGGGATAGATATATCCTCGGGATTTAGGGTCGGGAGATACGGCGTCGACCTGCCGGGCTTCGAATCCGTGGCTCTTCCCGCCCTCGATCACGCCGAGGAAGCCTGCGACGTGATCTGCATCGATGAGATCGGCCGAATGGAGCTTTTCTCAAGGAGTTTCAAGGCGAGGGTTGGCAGGTTGCTCAGGGGGCCGAAGCCCATGGTCTGCGTGCTCCACCGAAGCTACACAGGTACGTATGGTGGATATGGAGTCGTATTTCAGGTCTCGCCTGAGAATAGAGGCCGCCTTCCGGAGATCGTAGTCTCAAGTGTTGAGGGGTATCTGAGCGGAGATCCGTGAGGGGTGGGATGGTGGCGGCACCCGTTTCGCGCGCGAGGCCCTTCTCCATGTGGTCAAGAAGATGATTCAGAGGTCTCTATCGCGAGCCCCGTAATGGTTTTCAGTTTAATTCTTGAGGATAGTAACTGCCCTTCTGAAATCTTATATTCATCAGAAGGTTACCGCTGGTAAATATGTCAAATAGGTATCACAATCCTCTAGCAAGGAGTAGGGGCCTGAGCAACGTCGTCACGACCCTCATCATCCTCGCCTTCGCCGTCCTCCTGGCGTTGACGGCGATCGCCTATGCGAGCGGGTTGACCCGGGCCCGTATGAAGAGCACTGGCCAGGAGGACATCCGGTTCTACAAGAAGCATGTCTGGGTGAATCCTCTGGCCAATGGGACCGACAGGACGGTTGTGGCCTTAAAGATCTACAACCTGGGAGGGAAGAGCGTCTCCGTTGAGCTGATCGATGTGAGGGGGATAGAACTGGACTGGTCCACAGTCTACTTCCACATCGTCAACGAGACCTCTGAGGGCGTCCTCCTCTACAGCGACCTCAACCACTTCCCGTGGGCCTCCCTCACAGGGTCCTCGGTACTCATCGACGGCTACAACTTCACCCAGGCCAAGGGAGCCACATTCGTCAGGTCTGGGAGCACCGTCATCGTCTACATCAAGATGCCCGAGGTCGTCTACAAGAGTAACATAGGCACACCCGTGACCATCACTGTCGGAACTGCTAACGCGAACTTCTTCACGGAGTGCGTTGCGGAGACACCCACTTGAGCATTTGAAATTAGAGCGATCTTTTTTCAATACTTCAAGCGGCTTGTCTGAGGTTTACTACGTGGCACTTTGCAACCACTGGGGAGTCTGTGCTGTTTGTGTGGAAAAAAAGATGGAGCCTAGTTTCTCATTTCATTGCTTTGAAGGCTTTGTCGGCTTGGAGGAAGCCCTTACCCCAATCGATCCCGTACCACTCGAAGTAGTAGAGGTCGTACCATGGGTCATATACCCAGGCTCCATCTGAGGGGAGTGGGAGGCCTGCGGCGGCGATTCTCAGGGTCTGCTCCATAGACTCTTGGTCGATGTAGTGGTCTTTGTCGAGCAGTAGCGCCGAGATCGCTGAGACATGGGGGGTTGCCATGCTGGTTCCCCAGAGGTAGTAGTAACCTGGTCCCTAAATGAGCCAATGCGTGCCGTTCCAGCTGACATATCTCTGGTAGGGACCGACGATGGCTGCGCCGGGAGCTGTTACATCCAGTTGCCAGGCCTTCTGCCCCATCTTGATGTTGGGTCTGCTGCTGAAGTCCTCGAGATAAAGCTGCCAGTTGTTGCCATAAACATCGTCTTCCTTCAGGTCCTCAGGGACATCGCTACGCCACCAATTTCCTCCTGTGCCAACCCAGTTCAGAGTCCAGCCGCCTGCGGCACAGGAGATGACCTGCGGGTAAGCTCCTGGCCAGTCCATGCCATCGTAGGCGGAGTTGCCGGCTGCGACGACGACGATCACACCTTTAGTTATGGCGTAGTCGATGGCCTCCTCGACCATCGGTGAAGGAGATGGCCCACCCAGGCTCATGCTGATGATGACGGGTCCATCAAGATCCAGATCCGCCACGTAAATGATTCCTGCCGCCACCATCTCATCAGTGCCACCCCGGAACAGGACCTTACCGTCGTAACATCCAGGGTAGTCTGGGTCTGGGCAGTTGAGCCACCAGTAGTCTAGGACGAGCACTGGGATTATCGTTGCCCTGGGGGCGACTCCCTTTATCCAGTAAAGGTCTGCATAGTTGAAGCCGACTATGGTGCTGGTGACGTGGGATCCGTGCCCTGAGCCCCAGGGGGTCGTGATGAATCCCCTGTCGTCTCGGAGGGGGCCCCAGTCGAAGTCCTCTGTGATCAGGTTCCATGTTACATCGTGGGTGAAGCCCTTTCCGAGCTCCCACGCTATGTTTGCTTCTGAGAACAGCCATGGCCACATGCTAAGAAGCCCGGTGTCGAGGATGGCGACGTAGATCCCTTCCTCGTCGTAATCCAGATCCTCGGCGTCCACTAGATCGACCCAGAAAGGTGTACGCTGTTCAAGACTATCCGTGTTTGAGGATATTTCGAGGGGTTCTGCGAACTCTTCTCGGATTATCTCTATGTCGTACTCTGCCCTTCTGACATTCGTGTCCGTCTTTTTTGGTCGGGCGAAGCTCAAAGGCGTCTGCAGG
>CP070640.1:342420-348474 GCA_020354065.1 Candidatus Bathyarchaeota archaeon | reverse complement strand
TGGAGGGAGCCACGACTGGCTGGGACACGGATCATGTCCCCGAAGGTGGTGAGGATCGCCCCCTCCTCGGCCAGGGCTGTGGCGGCGTCGATGCGGTTGGGGGGGATGGTGCAGACCGGGCAACCGGGGCCCATGAGCACCTCCACGTTCTCTGGGAGTAGGCTCCTGATGCCGTACTTGGTTATGGTGTCCTCGTGGGTGCCACAGACGTGGACGATTCGTACATGTTTGTCCCCTGCGAGACTCTCGATGAGATCGCAGACATCCCTCGCAAGCTTGCTGTCGCGGAAGCCCTCGACGAAGGGGAACATCAACACGATCTACTAGGCACGAGATATAAATGGACTGAAGGGTCAGGCCGTGTTCTGCCTGTCAGTGCACCTTAACAAATGCTCTCAGACGGAGCTGGACCCCTTCGATTCTATGAGCTAATCAGTGTTTTTTCCTTACGAAGAGTAGGTTGCGAATGCGACCCGAGGACAGCCTGAAACCGGAGACATTGTTTCTCTCATCGCGGCTGAAGAAGAGATTTACCCCGTTTGCTGAGAACCCATCTGGGATCGTCGGCAGCAGCGGAGTTTCGTCATGCTTGCGTCTCTTCAGGACGAGCTGATCATCCTGGAGCATCACATTGTAGCTCACGTCCAGTTCGGGGCTGTGGTAATTTCCTGTGTATGCGGCCTTTTCCTCTTTAGTTAGGGTGACAGGTGTAACTGCTTCGTAGATGACGGGCTTGTCTCTCCCAATCACCTGATGCAATTGCAGGCTTCCGTCTTCCGTCGATCGTGTGAATCTGAACTCTATCGGATAAGCGGCTAGCTTGAAGTGATCCTCGGCTAGAGGCAACAGTTCAAAGTCGGGGCCAAATGTAGCCACCAGCTTACCTTCCCGCATCTCAAATCGGCGCGTTGAAGCCGTGGCAGCGTTGTAATAGACGCCTACTTTGCTGGCCAGCTGCTCCTCTGAGAGCTTGATGATGTCTTCTTCCGCCTTTTTATCTGGGAACTCGTGGGCCAGATAGATGTCCGCGACGCTCCTGGTCAGTTTACTGGGGCTCATGTTACTCAAGTTGCAGAGGATCGTCACGGAGAAGCACTGCTCTGGGAAGCGCATCAGGTGCGAGCGATAGCCGGCGTCCCCGCCGGAGTGCTCCACTACCCTCAGGCCCCTGTATTCGGTGATGTTCAGGCCGAAGGCGTACCTGATCTGCTCCCCGTCGTTCAGCACCCCTCGCGTTCGCATCTGTTCTATGACGGCTTTTCCACCGACAGCGGCCCCGTAGAAGTTCTGGTCCCACCTCGCCAGATCCTCCACCGTCGTGAACAGGCTGGTGGCCCCCGCGGTAGCGTATGACAAGACCGAGTGCTGGAAGCCATTCTCTTCCTTGGGCGCGTAGGAGTAGGCGCGATTCCTTACGATCATCCTGTGGTCATCGTGGAAATGCGTGTTGTCCATGCCCAGGGGTTGGAAGATCCGCTTTGCACAGAATTCTCGAAATGACTTGCCGCTCACGCGCTCGACGATAACGGCCATGAGCGTGTAGCCGGTGTTGCAGTAAAGGAATTCAGATCCCGGCTCGAAGTTCAGCTCCCTCTGCTCCCGCACTAACTCCATCACATCGCCCGTAGTGATCACATCGTCCATACGCCAGCCGGCAGCAACTAGCAGCGCCCACTGGTCACGCAGGCCGCTGGTGTGGTGTACGAGGTGGCGGATGGTTATGATCTCGCCGAAGTCGGGTAACTCCTGGACATGCTTGCGGACATTATCGTCTAGGGATAGCTTACCTTCGCTTGCCAGAATAGCCACAGCCATGGCTGTGAACTGTTTCGACACCGAAGCCACATGGAATATGGTCGTCGGGGTTATCGAGATGCCATACTCCAGATTCGCCATCCCGTAGCCCCGCTTGTAAATGACCTCGCCATCCTTCATAACGGCCAGAGCGCATCCCGGTGAGTCTGGCTTGTCCCATGTAGCAAATACCTCATCTACTTTCTTGGTTTTTGATATCATCTTCTCACTCCGAGTTTTCCTATAAGAGTTTATGATGTCAAACCCCCGAATATGTCATATAGGATTTACGTTTTTTGGAATCCCTAGTTCGTGGGCTCGTTGTGCTCAGGTTTTACGTTTTAGGACACAAATGACTTCTCGATGATGAGCTCCCTATACATGGTATCAACAGTGCCTTTACGCCTATTTGGATGGTGCAGACCGGGTAACTAGGGCTCATGGGCGCCTCCACATTCTCCGAGAGGAGGCTCATGATGCCGTATTTGATGATGGTGTTCTCGTGGGTGCCGTAGATGTGGACGATGCGGAACCTGCGGTCCCCTGCGAGCTCCCTTATGAAGCTGCAGATATCCTACGCAATTTTGTAGTCCCTGAACGCCTTGACGAGCTGAGCATCACAGAATCCTTCACAGTTGAAGATGTAAAGGAGTCTAAAATCTATGATACCGATCTACACATCATCAGGATCGAGATGGTGCTCTCAAACGCCTCCTTTCTCAGCTCCTCTGAAAGGCTTCGACTTCCACCCTGACCCCTCGATTCCTCTCGAAGCTGATCGAGATCTTATTGAAGGCTGCTTCGTAGATCCTGATCTTACCGTAGCGCTTCTCTCTGAGGAGTCCCATCGTCTTCAGGGCCTCGAGGTGGCGCTCGACGCTAGTGTAGTTCATCCCGGTGCGGCGGCCCACCTCGCTGATGTTCAGCTCCCGGCTCTCCGCGAGGACCCGTAAAACCCTGATCCTCCCCCTGGAGCCGAGGAGCTCCTCGACGTCGATCTCAGCCCTGCTCAATGATCTTGGTCAACTCCCTCTCTAGGGCCTCCGCGGGCACCTTGGGGAGGCTGATGAGCTGGGTCCTCCCCCTCTCCGAGGCTTGGAGGGCCGTGGATATGACGCCCACCCCGCTGAGGCGGTTCAGGTACTTCCAGAACTGGGTGTGGCCCCGAGGCTCCTCCCCGTACTCCTCGCAGACCACCTGATAGCTGAGCTCCGCCTCCCCAGTGGTGGCTTTGGTCTCCCGGCTGTGCATGAAGTGGCGGGCGATGCCGAGGAGGGCGAGCTTCTCGTGGCGGCTCAGCTGCCGGATCTCCTCCGGCCTTATGGCAGGGAAGACGATAGCTGTCGCCTTCCGGACATGTTCGGGCAGCACCTCTCGTGCGTAGTCTGTGTCCGCGTACTTCCCCGCCCTCCAAAGGATGTCGATGGCGTAACGGGCGTCCCCTCCCTCGGAGGTGGCTAGCTCGCTTATGAAGTCGATGATCTCGGGGGAGATGGCGCCCGGCCTGTAGGCTATCTCGGCTCTGCTGGTGACGATGTCGGAGAGCTGGGGCCGGGTGTATTCGGGCATCCGGATGGCGTTCCGCTGGAGGGTGCTCAGGGTGCTCTTGTCCAGCTCCCTGAACTTCTCCGGGTCTTTGGAGATGCAGATAAGGCTAAGGCGCCTCGGCCCCTCTAGCCGCTCCTCCTGGACCCTGGTGAGGTTGTAGAGGGCGTCGCTCCCCTCCTCGTCGATGAGAGCGTCCACCTCGTCGAGGCAGAGGACGAGCTGGGTGTCCTCCTCGTCCAGGATCCGCATCAATGTGTCGAGGAGCTCATTGGCGGAGAACCCCCGATCTGGGAAGTTGGGGCGGAGCCTTCTCACCGCCCTCTGGAGGATCATGAAGAGGCTGCCCCTGCTCTCCCTGCAGTTCACGTGAATGTACTCGACTCTGACCCGGCGGCGCCTTGCCTCCTCCTTGAGGTTGAGGCCGAATTTCTGGGCAAGGGCGGTCTTGCCGCTGCCGACGCCGCCGAGGATGAGGGCCCTCTGGCTCATCTCGTATGGGGTGTCGACTATAAACCGGAAGAGGTTGGTGAGGAAGCGGAGCTCGGCGTCTCTGTGGAGGAGCCTCGAGGGTATGTAGTTGAGGTCGAGGACCGCCTCGTCGACGAAGACGCTCCTGGGCTGGCTCACTCGTTCCCCTCCGCCTTGGAGTTCCTTCAACCCCGATTTATGCTTTTTGTCCGTTCCAACATACGGTCTGTGGAGTGGTGAGTGAAAGTGGCTCTGTCTGGGAGTCAGTCCATTTAAAACGGTGCATCGCCATGTGAAAGGATATGCGCGAGATTAAAGGTGTCTTCTTCGATCTCCACGGGACTCTCCTTCTATCCCCCGACCTCGACGCCGCATGGGAGGACTGGCTCAAAGCCTTCTATTCATGCATGGTGGAATGCGGGCTATCTATGTCGAGGGAGGAGTTCGCCGAAGAGATGGAGGATCTCTTCGATAAACCTATGCCAGAGTCGTCGGGGACTGGCTTGAGCGTCTTCGAGAGGCGTGTCATGGATTTTTGCGACAGGCTTGGGCTTGTCATCGACCGCGATTACCTACGGTGGATGGTTGATCACGTAATAGAGGTCTGGCATCGTGATTTCTACATAGATCCAGACACCTACGATGTTCTTGAGGAGCTGAGTTCCAGATACAAGATTGCGCTGATTACCAACTGGGATCATGCACCCAAGATCCGCAGTCTCCTCCACGAGCTCGATCTCGACAGATACTTCAAGACCGTTATCATCTCGGATGAGGCGGACGCTGCCAAACCTGATTCAAGAATATTCCATATCGCCCTCAAGAAAACGGGATTGAAGCCCTCTGAGGTCACCTACATCGGGGACGCCCCGGAAGATGTCAAAGGATCCCTAGCTGCAGGCATTCAGCCGGTCCTGATCAGGCGAGGTAAACCGAGGGAGGAATGGAGCGTTAAGCCTGATACCAAACAAGCGTCGCCCCATGAGGGGATAGTGGATTACAAGGACATTCCGATCATCAGGAGTCTGAAGGAGCTCTTAGACCTTTCTTAGACGCTTCCTCCCCATTGATCGAGTTCAATTCTCCTCGGGAAAATCTATATCCCCATTCTGGAATCTATAGGTGAGGTCTCGGAATGGTCAGAGCTCATCGGTTCCCGACCGGGAAGGTGCCGTCAGACGTCCTCCAGCGCCTCGTCTTCGGGAGGCTGGGTGTCCCCAGCGACAAGCTACTCCTAGGGCCCCACATCGGAGAGGATGCAGCAGTCATCGACCTGGGTGACAGGGTTCTCGTGGTCGCCTCGGATCCAATCACGGGTGCGGTGGGGAGCGTGGGCTGGCTCGCGGTTCACGTGAACGCCAACGACGTGGCTTCAACAGGGGCCAGACCCGTATGGTTCCAATGCGTGACGCTTCTTCCAGAGGGTGCCGGGGAGGAGCTTCTGGACGGGATCATGGAGGAGATGCATGCTGCCTGTTGCGAGGTCGGGATAAGCTTGATCGGGGGGCACACCGAGACGACCCCTGGGTTGGATAGGCCCATCCTGATTGGTTTCATGATGGGGGAGGCCCCGAGTGATGGGTATGTTACCACGGGAGGAGCCCGACCGGGGGATGTGATCATCTTGACCAAGGGAGCCGGGATCGAGGGGACCGCCGTTCTGGCGGGGGATCTAGCACACGTGCTCCAAGGGAGGATGGAGGAGGAGGCCCTTCGGTCGGCGGAGGCGATGATCAAGCGCATCAGCGTTGTGCCGGAGGCCATGAAGGCTGTCGAGCTGGGAGGGGTCCACTCCCTACATGACCCGACCGAGGGCGGCCTCCTGAACGGTGTGTGGGAGATGGCGGAGGCTGCGGGGGTCGGCGTCGTGGTGAGGGAGGAGGCGATACCGGTGGCCGAGGAGACGAGGCTAGTCTGTCAGGCCTTGGAGGCCGACCCTTTGAAGCTCCTCGGATCCGGGTCGCTCCTCATCGTCGTGGAGCCTCATAGGGCTGGCAGACTTCTCTCGGCCCTACAGGATATGAGAGTCGAGGCGTCCCTCATCGGGGAGATTTTGCCCTTGGAGAAGGGTCGGGTGCTGGTCAACCGGGATGGGAGCAGGGTGCCCCTGGAGGCCGTGGAGCAGGACGAGGTCTACAGGCTTCTCGACCAATATGGAGCTATCGACAACGGTAAGAATAGCTCCTGACCTCTTGTCCTATCCCATCTCAATGATGTCGAGAGCGATGCAATTCCCGTATGCGT
>CP070640.1:338212-342320 GCA_020354065.1 Candidatus Bathyarchaeota archaeon | reverse complement strand
CTTCCCACCGCCAAGCCTGGCTCGTTCACTCAGCTCTCTTAGACGCTTAATTTTCTCCTGATATGTTGGCTCTTTTATTGTGCTCATTTTTTCTCACTTTATGGAGTATTTTGTTTTACAGGTATATAGAGCATATGCGCGCGCAGAGCATACGATAAACACTAAAAAATTACGCGCGCGCATGGCCTTTGTAATGGATCATTTGTTCCATTTAACACCCGTTCTATGAATTTCTCAACCCATATCAATGCTAACCATGCAAAATCGCGCGCGACAAAGTATAAATTCTTACTACCATTAGACTGCATCGATGTGGATATAATGTTCTCGAAACGGAAACTGGCTTCAATTACAAGGGAGATGGGTCGCTGGAAGCGTGAGACCCTCACGCCAAGCCTGGAAAGGTTTCCGGAGCGAGAGAAAGAGTTCGCCACGCCATCTGGTAGGCCCATCAAGAGACTTTATACTCCCCCAGACATGAGCGTGTTCGATTATCTTGGAGACTTGGGTTTCCCGGGTGAGCCGCCTTTCACGAGGGGTCTATACCCAACCCAGTCTCGTGGGAGGCTGTGGACGATGCGGCAGTACTCTGGATACGCTTCCGCGGAGGAGACGAACAGGCGGTTTAAGTTCCTACTCGAACATGGGCAGACAGGGCTCAGCGTCGCTTTCGACCTACCAACCCAGATCGGATACGACTCTGACAGCCCCAAGGCAGAGGGTGAAGTCGGTCGGGTGGGCGTACCTGTAAGCTCACTGGAAGATTTCGAGATTCTCTTCAAGGGCATTCCACTCGGCAGTGTGAGCACGTCGATGACGATCAACGCTACCACTCCTCAGATCCTTGCTATGTACCTGAAGATCGCCGAGGCCCAGAAGGTGCCAACAGCGGATGTGAGGGGCACCGTACAGAACGACATCCTAAAGGAGTATGTGGCCCGCGGCACGTACATCTATCCCCCAGCCCCCTCGATGAGGCTGGTCGTCGACATCATCGAATTTTGCCTTAAAAATGCTCCAAGATTCAACACCATCAGCGTGAGTGGATACCACATGAGGGAGGCCGGGGCGACGGCCGTCCAAGAGATCGCCTTCACAATCGCAAACGGCATAGAGTATGTGAAGGCGGCTGTGGAGAGGGGATTACCCGTCGACGATTTTGCCCCTAGGATATCGTTCTTCTTCGGATGCCACAACGACTTCTTCGAGGAGATCGCGAAGTTTAGGGCCGCACGTAGGATGTGGGCCAGGATCATGAGTGGAAGGTTCGGAGCGAAGCGTAGGAGGTCTCTCCTCATGAGGTACCACGTGCAGACCGACGGGGTGACATTGACATCTCAGCAGCCATATAACAACATTATCAGGGTCACGATACAGGCCTTGGCCGCCGTCCTCGGCGGATGCCAGTCGCTGCATACGAACTCCTTCGACGAAGCCATCGGCCTTCCCTCCGAGGTCGCGGTCGAGACGGCCCTGAGGACCCAGCAGATCATAGCCCACGAGAGCGGTGTGGCGAACACAATCGATCCGATAGGCGGCTCATACCTCCTGGAGTACCTGACCGACGAAATAGAGGAGGAGGCCTCCAGTTACATCGAGAAGATAATTGCGATGGGGGGATCCGCATCGGCCATTGAAAGGGGATTCTACCAGAGGGAGATAGCTGAAAGCGCGTATAGGCAGCAGAAGGAGGTTGAGGGTGGAACGAGGATCATCGTCGGCATCAACAAGTATGTCAGAAAGGAGAAGGTCCCTGTAAAATTATTGAGGGTGGATCCGGTGGCAGAGAAGAGACAGATCGAGAGGTTAAGGACGTTCAAGAGGATGAGGGATATGTGGAAGGTGGATCATGCCCTCGAGAAGCTTAGGAGGGCCGCGGAGGGAGAGACGAACCTTATGCCCTTCATACTCGAATCCGTCGGGGCCCGTGCCACCACCGGCGAGATATCGGACACGTTGAGAGGGGTCTTCGGAGAATTCAGGGCTACAACAATCATCTGAAACATGGGGTTTAGAATCATGGCGAAGGGAGAGAGGAAGATTAGAGTGCTCATAGCCAAGGTTGGACTCGACGGCCACGACAGGGGGGCGAAGGTGATCGTCAGGGCCCTCAGAGACTCCGGGATGGAGGTGCTATACACAGGTATCAGGCAGACCCCTGAGATGGTGGTTGAAACTGCCATACAGGAAGATGTGGGTATCATCGGCCTCAGTTCTTTATCCGGCGCCCACATGAGCCTCTTCCCGAAGGTGACGAGACTCCTGAGGGAGCGGAAAGCAGATGACATACTGGTTATTGGAGGAGGCATCATACCCGAGGAAGATAAGGACCAACTCATAAAGGAGGGAGTTATCGAGATATTTGGCCCTGGAACGAGCCTTAAGACCATTGTTGAATACATCAGGGAGAAGGTTTTAGGATGAGGCACTTCACGCCATGCGCTAAGAAAACTACCTTAAAAAGCGCGAAGGAGGTAAATTGATGGGAAGATTGCTCTGGGAGCCTTCAGAAGAACATATAAAACAGGCCAACATAACCAGGTTTCTCGAATTTGTCAATAAAAAATATGGCCTTAAAATCGACTCCTACAATCAACTTTACAACTGGTCGATTGAGAAAATACCCGATTTCTGGGCGGCCATGTGGGAATTTAGTGGGATCATAGCTTCCCGCGGGTATGATGAAGTAGTCGACGACTTGAGCAAGTTCCCTGGCGCAAGGTGGTTCATAGGTGCGAGATTGAACTTCGCCGAGAACCTCCTGAGGTATAGAGACGACAATCTAGCCTTCATCTTTAGAGGAGAAACCCAGAAATCAGCCAAGATGACCTATGCTGAGCTCTACAACCAGGTAGCGCGTCTGGCAAGGTCGCTGCAAGAGATAGGGGTAGCTCCTGGAGACCGCGTGGGAGCTTATATGCCAAATCTGATGGAGACAGCTGTTGCCATGCTCGCCGCTGCCAGTGTGGGCGCTACATGGGCTTCTTGTGGAGCTGAACTTGGCCCGATAGCATTGCTGGAACGTCTCGGTCAAATTGAGCCTAAGGTTCTGTTTACGGCTGATGGATACTTCTACAAAGGAAAGACGTTCAAAACCTTACCTAACGCTGAGAAAATTGCCAAAGATATCCCCTCCCTGGAAAAGGTCGTTGTAGCTTCATATTCAGCAGAGAAGCCTGATATCAGCTATATCCCCAAATCTGTACATTACGATGAATTTCTGTCCCCAGAAAGACAACTGGAAATCTCGTTTGAACAACTGCCTTTCGATCATCCCGTTTATATCATGTTCTCCTCAGGGACAACCGGTAAGCCGAAGTGCATGATACAGGGAGCTGGTGGAGTACTCATCAATCACTTAAAGGAGCTGATACTCCACACCGATCTAAGACGGGAAGACAGGATCACTTACTTGACGTCTCCTAGTTGGATGATGTGGCACTGGCTGATAAGCTCGCTGGCTGTGGGAGCCACCATTGTGCTATACGACGGCAATCCAAACTATCCCGATTGGGGTACTATGTGGAGACTTGTCCAGGATGAGAAAATAACTATCTTAGGTTGCAGTGCGAGCTATATCAATTATCTTAGAAATGTAGGGGCTAGACCCGGAAAGGTTTACGATCTATCATCGTTACGAGAGATATCTCAGACAGGTTCACCTCTCTCGGCTGAAGGATTTGAATGGGTTTACATAGAAATTAAGGAGGATCTGCATTTCAATTCTATCTCGGGCGGCACAGACATCAACGGTTGTTTTGCCAATGGTAGCCCCACCCTCCCTGTATATGCTAGCGAACTGCAGGCCCCTGCTCTAGGGATGAAAGTGAAGGCGTATGATCAGAACGGCAATGCGGTAGTTGATCAAAAGGCAGAACTCATTTGCGAAGCTCCTTCCCCTTCTATGCCACTCTACTTCTGGAACGATCCAGATAATGAGAGATATAAGGAGGCCTACTTCAATTTCTATCAGTTCACAGGAAAAAATGTATGGAGGCATGGCGATTATATCTTATTTCATAGCGACACAGGCGGAATAACCTTTTACGGCCGGTCCGACGCCGTTCTAAAGCCCTCAGGTGTCCGCATAGGCACAGCTGAGATATAT
>CP070640.1:332210-338112 GCA_020354065.1 Candidatus Bathyarchaeota archaeon | reverse complement strand
TGTTCCTGTAGTCGATCTCCAGGTACTCCTCGGCGGGCACCGCGACCATCACCACGTTTCCATCCAGCTCGTCGATGACCCCGCTTTCGGACAGGCCAAAGCCCGCTCCCAGCATTGCGGCGATCTGGGCGTTGTGACCGCAGGCGTGGACCGACCCGGTTATGGGATCGGCCTCGGGATGCTCTGGGCATCGCACAGAGTCCAGCTCGCCGATGATGCCGACCGCCGGCCTTGAGCCGGGGGCTTTGAGGTAGGCCTTAGATCCTGTGATGGCGATCTTGTTCTCGTAGGTCCAGTCCATCTCCTCGTACTTGGACTCGATAAACTCCGCGGTCTTGAACTCCTTATATCCGAGCTCAGGGGTCTTCCAGATGGCGTCTCCGATGTCGATGATCTCGGCCGCCCTCTTGTCGATGGCCTCCAGTGCTCGCTTTTTCAGTTGTTCCTTTGACATTTCGTTCTCTGATTTGCATCGGTAGGGATATAACTTTAGCCCGGTTGGGGTTGTGACCGGTTGCCGGTCATAAGGGTTTTTAGGGGTCGTGATGGTGGCCGCTTATAGCGATTTTCCGGAGATCATTACTGTGGTAGTTATGTCTGTTTTTCGCGCGTCGGTGGGTTGTCATATGGTTTTTTGGTATGCATGTGTACCCCTTTTGACTTAAATGAGTGTCAGATGGGGCGGTTTTAGGGGTCCTTTTCGCTGGATGTTTGGTTTTCGGGGTCTGATGTGTGACCCCCCCCCTCCCCCTATCGAGGTGGTGCTTATAGTCTCCTTTTTGTGGGAAGAGTCGTGGATTCGTTTAGATGGTTTATTTTTTCGTACGAAAATCTATTTTTAATATATTCTTACCGGTGTTTTACTTAGATAGGGTAGGAGAATTTTTCCCTTTACTCGCGCGCGAAGATGGCTATGGATAAAAAGGATTTCTGAGAACCTTCCCAGCGAGGGCCTCCGTAAACTCTCCCTTGTCGACGGCGAGCTCCCCGTTCACCAGCACGTAGGGGATTCCCTCAGGCCGCATGAAGGGGTCGGCGTAGGTGGCCCTGTCCCCGACGGTGTCCGGGTCAAGGACCACCAGATCCGCCCAGAATCCCTCTTTGACCAGGCCCCGGCCCTGCAGGCCCAGGAACATCGCAGGCAGGGAGGTCATCTTCCTGATCGCATCATCAAGGGTCAGAACCGACCTCTCTCTGACGTAGCGGCCCAGGATCCTGGGGTAGGTCCCCCAGCCCCTTGGGTTCTGGATCAGCAGCGCATCGGCTGTCATCTGCCAGCTGACCTTGGAGTTGTCCATGGCGTACTGGTCGGTGGAGATGGTGGTCCAGGGATACCTCATGATGGTGACGACGTCGTCCTCGCTGTACGGGTAGATCTCCGATAATGTGTACCCGTCGTCAGCAATCAGGAGCTCACGGATACAGTCCAAGACATCCTCCTCCCCGAAGGCCTCCGCGACCTCTTCCAAGGTCTTGCCCTCCAGCTCCGGGTGGCTCCTTGAATGGATGATGTAATCGCTTTCGACAATTGAGGAGGGGATCGTCGTCCACCCTCCCCTCTCCTCCATCTCCTTCCTCCTTGCCACATGCATCTCCATCTCCCTCGCCCTCTTCTCCATGACGGAAGCCTTGACCCTCTCCCATTCCTCATCATCTTTCAGCCTCTCCAAGAGCTCCTCCCTGGTCTCGATGGCTGAGCCGTCAGGAAGCTTTCCCTTGAACATCCTCCCGAGGCTCTTGATCGTCCCCCCATGCTGATAGGGATACTCGTCGATGATGATGTCCACACCCCGGGCCCTCGCCCTGTCCACCATGCGCAGGGTCTCGTTAACCTTCCCGTAGTTCCTCCAGCCCATGGCCTTGTGGTGGGAGATCAACCCCCTCACCCCAGCCCGCTCACAGATCTCGATCATCTCCCTCGTGGCCTCTATGAGGCGGTCTGCCTCGCAGCGCATGTGGGAGCTGTACAAGCCGCCATAACCTGAAACCACCCTCGCGAGCTCCACGATCTCCCCGGTGAGGGAGTTCCTCCCTGGGGCGTAGACGAGACCGGTGCTCAGGCCGAAGGCTCCGTCCTCCATCGCTGCCTCCACCATCCCGATCATCCCCGCCATCTCATCATCGGAGGGGACGACCCTCTCCCCCCCTTCTCCCTCCTTCCCATTCACGCAGCTCCTCACTGTGCCGTGGCCCACCAGTGGGGCGATGTTCACGCCTATTCCCTTCTCATCAAGCCTCGACCTCCACTCGCTGAGGGTGAGCCAATCAATCTCCTCGTCCATCTGGTTCCATGACATGCCCGCCCATATCTCGTTCAGCTCCGACCGGTGGGCCTCCGTTATGGGAGCCATGGAGTAGCCACAGCTCCCCACAAGCTCTGTGACCAGACCCATGGCAAGGCAGTTCTCGGCGTTGTTGTGGTTGAGGATCATCCTGCCGCTGTGGGAGTGGAGGTTGATGAAACCGGGGCAGACCAGAAGCCCCTTGGCGTCTATCACTCTATCAGCCCCATTGAGGGGAGTTCGGCTCAGCCTCGCGATCCTTCCCTCTGAGACCCCTATGTCGGCCTTGAACCAGAGGTTCCCCGTGCCGTCGACCACCCTGCCGCCTCTGATGATGACATCAAAAACCATTTTTCTTCTAAGGCATCTTGTTCCTTTATATACTTAATATTCTCTTGCGGGCTGTCTCGATCTCAAAGCATCAGAACGGAGTTTAGGCTCGAAGCCTCAGACGACTCCAGAGCCAGATGGGCTCCGGGCTCCTCAACCTAGGGTTTATAACATCTATTCAGTCCTATAGATGTGGAAACGCAGTGACGCAGGAAGAGGAGACGACCTCTAAGGTCACCTTCGATGAGACCACCGACTTCAAATTCTCCGCAGCATATGAGGCTTATTCAAGGGCTTTTGACGAGGCCTCCGATACAGAGGTTAGACACAGGCTGAACGAACTGGTTACGAGACTCCACGGGGAAGAGATCGGATATCCCCAATTCTACCGAGAGCTGGATCAGTTCAGGGAGGACAGCGGGGGGAAGAGGTTCAGGAAGGTCAGGATACAGGGCCAGAGGAAGCGGGCTTACAGACGGGACCAAATCAAGGTTGACCGTAATAAGCGCCACAGGAGATGAGCCAGTTTCTAGAGGGGCATTTCTAACACGTCTATTATTTCAAACAAGTGCGCGATTTTATTGCGCCTCGAGCACAAGATCTCCTGTCCATCTAATACCAATGGAGGTATCTTGACAAGCATCCTTCTTCTATTGGCGCTTCTCCAGCCTGAGACCGCTCACAGATTTCCATCTATGAAGGAGATTTCGATAAAATAATCATGTCTGATCTGGGAAAACGATGTGGATTAACTATTGGATTTGTACGTGGAAATTCTTGGAACGCGTTGACGAAAATATCGTGAGTAATGGAGGTCCGACATCGGTTCCATTACTCACTGAGAGGATTCGAGTAATGCATGGTCGAGGGACAGCCCTTGCACCAATTGTTCTGGTATCGGTGGCATTCGGAGCACTTCTTTCCGCAGGGAGACACATCGCCCTTACCGGGGTCCAACATCAAAGTGACGTTCCCGTGAATGGGCGTCCCGAGGTAGCTGGTGCGGACGATCTCCACGTTCGGAAAGTCCCTGAAGGACTCTATCGTCGAGTTTATGGTCTGGTCGTCCTCCCCCCAGATACCGACGTGGATGTTGGCTTTCTCGGGAGTTCTGAAGATCGTCTGGACTCTTGGGCAGCTGCTCAAGAGTTGTAGAACCTCCTTGCGGCTGCTCTCGCTCTTGATCTCCATGCCCACGGCTGCCATCTTGAATTCCAAGGCGCCGAGGTTGAGACCCCCGATGATGTTGAGCAAACCCTCCTCGCGCAGCCTTCTCAGCCTGTTTGTGATTGTTGGGCGCGAGGATTCGACCTGTTTCGCCAGATGGGTGATTGAGGCCCGTCCATCCTTCTTCAGCTCCCTGAGTATCCTCAGGTCAAGTTTGTCGAGTCTTGCCAAAGTGTATCCTTTAGAGGTCTACAATTTAATATTTAATAATTTGTAAAAAATTATTTTAAAAATAAACTCATTTACCCTGTTTCAGCGTATCCAACATAGAAATCATGTAAGCATCAATCATAATTGCAATCATTCTTTCAAAACGAAAAGAAGCACACCTGATGACATGAACATTACACACACACTGTCACATCGAACAGCCGCTGTATTATTACTTAAATGCAGTCCTTGTGCGACTGGCTGCTTTAACTGCTATCAATAGATCAGGATCTGGAATATCGCTGGCATCATGTCTTCGTATTCAATGATTATATCTTTCATCGACATCATTATTGCATGGTAATCGCATGGATGACCAGACGAGCTACACAATCAGCGAGTCCTTGCTGGAGACATTCAAGCTGACCTGGGATATGTGTGAGGACGCTATCGTGAAGATTCCGGATGAGCATTGGAGGACAGGGGATGTAGACTATCTGATGCCTGCACGATTGATGTATCACATTCTTGAGACGGCTGACTTCTATTCAAGCCCCGAGCCGGAAGGGTTCCCCTGGGGACAACGTTTCGATGCGGACTGCTGGGATGCGCTCCCTGAGCGGCTGCCCTCAAAGGATCAGGCCCTGGAGTATCACAGGGAAGTCCGAGAAAAGGTGAACGGCTGGCTTCACGGCATCGGAGATACGGGCCTCTTGTCCCCGGAGACGGCGTTTCCATGGACCGGCAGCTCCGTCTTGTGTCGAGCTCTCTACATTCTGGCCCACTATCGGCAGCATCTGGGGGAGATAAATGCAGAGCTCAGGAGGCGCGGGTTGCCCAGAGTTGAGTGGCGGACTTACTAATCCCGTCTTCACCCTTCAAGCGATTAGGGACAAAAGAGACTATCTTAGAACTTGGAGAGCACCCTCCGAGGGAATCTTGGCCTTCAACACAGCATCAGTTGTCGGATGCGATGGTTCGTCTGTGAAAGAAGGCTTCGATCCCATGGTAAGCATGTACATCCATTTTCTTCAATCTCCTATCTTTACGTGCGCGTAGAAGAGATATTACTTTCAAACGCGAGTAAGTTTTAAGCGGCGATGCGCCCCCTGCGCGCTATTGTGCATCTATAAATAGGTTTCTCATGTTACTTTATGGAAAATATTCATGGATCTTGAGGAGAATTAAAATCAACCCCGCTCGGGCATTTAGTTGCCTATGTATGAAAAGATTGAGACGATGAAGGCCTTCACCGAGCTGGGGCTTGGCCTCCTCGACCGGCGCACAGCCGACCTGGAGGAGGCGCAGCTCGACTGGAAATACTGCGCAGAGGCGAACACCATCAGGTGGATTCTAACCCACCTCTCCTACGAGATGCACGTCTTCTTCCCCAAGGTCGTGAAGGGGAAGAAGGACTACAAGCCTGAGGGCTGGCCCGACGACTACGTCGGGAATGCCGGCTACTCCCTGGAGAAGATCAAGGGGGACATCGAGACGGGGAAGGCGAAGCTGATGAAGATGCTCGGCAAGCTCACTACTGAGGACCTCGCGGAGGAGATGGACTGGTTCTCCGGGGTGAAGCCCAAGGAGGTCTACCTGATGCTCGGTATCAGCGAGATCTTCCGCCACGAGGGGCAGATCGCCGCCATCCTAGGCGTCGAGAAGCGGATGCAGGGAGCCTAGAGGCCCAAATTCTATATTTCTTTTTTCTTGTTTAAGGGCTCAGTGCGCGCGCGGGGGGATAAAATTTACCCTCCCCCCGCTACCACGCCTTCACTTCTACGTTTGAACTAGCGACTTCCATCCCCATTCATTAAATAATCAACATTTTCCGATGAATTGTGGATAAAATTATGACCCAAACCGTAGGAAGGTCTAAACCGTGAGAAGCATCCCCAGGCCGTTGATAACCA
>CP070640.1:328161-332110 GCA_020354065.1 Candidatus Bathyarchaeota archaeon | reverse complement strand
GACGCCGCCATCCTCAGCCCCACCACCGGGATCATAGACGCCCACGGCCTCATGGACCACTACCACAGGGAGGCCCGGAGGAAGGGCGGCGCAGACCCCCTGGTCCTGGACACCGAGGTGACGGGCCTGAGAAAAACGGGGGACGGCTATCAGGTCGAGATGGTCTCGGGAGGGGAGAGATTCTCCGTGGAGGCCAGAGTCGTCATAAACTCCGCAGGCCTCCACGCCGACAGCGTCGCAGAGATGGCCGGCATAGACGTCGACGAGGCCGGCTACAGGATCCACTGGTGCAAGGGGGACTACTTCAGCCTCACCGGCAAGCCCCCGACCAGGATGCTGGTCTACCCACCACCTCCACTGGACGAGGCGAGCCTGGGCATCCACACAGTCCCGGACCTCACGGGTCGCCTAAAGTTCGGCCCGAACGCCTACTACGTTAACGAGATCAGCTACAAGGTGAAGTCGAGCCGGGACGAGTTCTGGAGGGACATCGTGAGGTACCTGCCCATGATTGAGAAGAAGGACCTCCAACCCGACATGTCCGGCATAAGGGCGAAGCTCCAGGCCCCAGGCAAGTCTGTAAAGGACTTCGTAATCAACCACGAGGAGGGGAAGGGTTACCCAAGCCTCATCAACCTCATCGGCATCGAATCCCCGGGCCTTACCTGCGCCCCCACCATCGGAAAAATGGTAGGAGAAATGATAGAAGAGCTCCTCTAAAACTAAAGATTACTGATTCTACCCTTTTATGCTTGAGCAAGATTTGTCTCGGGAAAGACGCGCTCACAGGCCCCACAAACAATCACTAGGAGAGTCAGGAAGAGAAGTTTGCACGATGGGTGAGAGAAAGCATCAATTGGTGTCAAGTCCTATTCCTATGTGCCCCCCGTCTCCAATAAAGGTCCTATCTCGGAAAACATCTCTCGCTTCGCCCTGCAGATCGGGCAGATGTAGGGGGGCTCCTCCCTAAAGACTACGTAACCACACTGTCTGCAGTAGAATAATATCCTGCCAATTCTCGCATCCTCGACAACGCCGGCCATGAGTTGAGACTTCTTTTCCTCCTCCTCGATTGAGGAGAAGACTTTGAGGGCCTTTTCCGGGAGCCTTCTCTCGGGGATGGGGTGGATCTCGCCCTTCTCATAGGTCGCCGAATCCACGTAGAGACAGCAGTAGCAGGCCCCATAATCCTGGACATCGGGATCCCTGTAGTCGCACGGGCAGATGATGTCCCTGTCCAGCTCGAAGCTCCCCACAGCTATTCGGCAGGGGCAAGCCGGATACCCGAAACGCTCCTCGTTGACCCTGAGGCCCTCCAAGATGTTTTCCAGGAACTCAGAGTCGGGATTCAGGAAGTAGCCGTTGGCCTTTGCATCGAGCTCGGCTCTCCGTCTAACCATCTCCAGGGTAGTCATAGTCCGAGAGCCTCCGCGAGCGCCTCTGGTTTGTACCCGCTTATCACGGTCTCGTCGTCGATGACGGTGACGGGGAATCCGAGGGGCACGTTCCTCTCCTTCAGGAACTCCCCGACCTCCCGCTTCTCCTCCCTCGTGGCCTGGTCCACATCCATGTACTCGTAGGCAACGTTCTTCTCCTTAAGGAAATCCTTCGTCCTCTTGCACCAGCCGCAGGTGCTCAGGGCGTAGATGAAGACCTTATGGTCCGTCCTCCCACCCTCAACCCTCTTGATCGTCATCCAAACTACTCCCTAACGTTATTTCTCGGGATGAAAAGTGGGCGGGCTGATGTATAAAGAATGACATTCAATTGAGTTTAGAGCCTTTCTGTAGTTTTACTCCTTGTATACGGTTTAGGAGAGTTTGACTATCAAGTCCCTGCGGCGATCCTAATCGGTCTCATCCTCAGAATCTTTCTTAGGGTATATTATTCTTAGATAATCTCTGTTTCCCGGTAACTCCAAGACGGGTGTACTCTTTAATCAGGAATGAGGGAAGCAATATGTGAGACATCTTGGGAAAAAAGAAGGTTTACGATGGGTACAAGGCCTACGGCTACCTTGAGGCGGGCTTCGACTACCAGGTCTATAAGCTCGCGAAGGAGTTCAACAGGGTTCCACCCTTCATCGTGCCCCTATCCAAGACAGAGGAGGAGCGGTTCGAGGAGTTCGTTGAGATGAACATCCTCGTAGATCTCCACGAGCACCCTGTCTTGTGGCCCGAGGACATGAGCAAGGCCATGGAGCTCCAGCACATGGGCCGGGACTTCACCGCCTACGAGGCCCTGAGTAAGGCCCGCATCGACTGCGTCTTCGACAACCTGATGAACGGCACCGCTTACATCACCAGCTACGGCGGTTGGAAGTGGAACGACATCATCCACGACATCGGCATCCGCCTCTGCGACCTCCACCACCAGTCCATGGTGATTCACTGCAAGACAGTCGACGACATCAGGTACGCCGCAGAGAAAGGGAAGGTCGCCATGGTTCTCTGCCTGGAGTCTGCGACGCCCATCGAGAACGAGCTGGACAGGATAGACATCCTCCACGGCATCGGGGTCCGCAGCATTGGCATTTGTTACAGCGAGTCCAACATGCTCGGCGGCGGCATGGGGGAGACCCTTCTGGACTCGGGGTTGACCGACTTCGGCTACGACGCGATAAAGAGAATGAACAAAGTGGGGATGCTGATTGACGTTGGGCACACCAATGACCGCACGGCCATAGAGACCATCGAGGCCAGTGATAAGCCCGTATACAACAGCCACAGCGGTCCGGCGGCCATCGCCCAAGGCCACACCAACGGAGACGAGGTTCTCAACGCCTTCGCTGAGAACGATGGGCTACTCGCTGTTGGAGGCGCCGGCAGAGGATTGCGCACGAAGAAGCACCCGGTGGGCAGCATAGAGAGCTACATGGAGTGCGTCGCGTACTGCATCGATCTCATGGGCGTCGACTACGTCGGCTGCGGACCCGACACCCTCTACGGGAACCACCAGGGCCTATACGAGCACTGGTTCGCCCGGCGCCTCGGAAAGCAGGAAAGACCCGGCCGGAGGATGCAGGAGCCATGGCCCATCCCCGAGGGCGAGGTCGACCCTGGCTATGTTGAGGGCTTGGAGAACCCTAACGAGTTCGTGAACATAGCCCGCTGGATGATAAAGCACGGATACTCGGATGCCGAGATCGCAAAGATCATGGGACAGAACGCCATCCGAATGCTCGAGAAGGTTTGGTGACCCATCCTATTTTCTCCAGTTTCTTATTAGCGAAATGAAGACTACTAGCTAGTAGCCTTAGTTGGGGAGGGTGAGGATAAGGCTGAGCCAGAAGTCTTCTTGGGCGTAGAAGGCTAGCAGGAAGGTGATGGCCTGGACGCCATCCTCTTCGAAGTCAAGGCTGCTGAGTCAAACCTGGAGAGTCTCAGGGACGCCATTCTCTCAGTCGACATCCCCTCAATCGACAGGGCTACCAGGATGATGATCTTCCAGATTCCCGGGCTCCGGCAGATAGTAGGCACATTCTACAAGTTGAGGACGATCCAGACCGCCATGTCTCTCCCCGGAGCACGTGGCCCCCTGACAGCTGGCATGACGATCTTCATCTACTTCATTCAAGCAGCCACCTTCCTGGAGCGCCGGATAGATGAAGCTGAGTCCAGGTTTAGACGTCTTGAGAGAGACTACAAACCCCGGATGATCTCGCTTGAGGAGGCTGTCAGAGGATACGGTCAACTCCCTGACAAATACCTGTATCGAACACCCATTACCTGGTGAAAATCTGGAGCCCCGGCTATCTGTTCCAAAACCACCCAGGTGGCCCGGGTCAATTCAATTTCGCGCGCGTGTGCTGTTTAAGAAACCGATATGTTTAAATGTAGGATGTGTGGTATATCTAACATGGTGATAGAAATGTATAACATTATGTTTGAAATGAATAACAGAGGCGGATCGCTGTGAAGATACAACTATCGAAAGCGGTTGGAGTGCT
>CP070640.1:322506-328061 GCA_020354065.1 Candidatus Bathyarchaeota archaeon | reverse complement strand
GCCTTAATCTTGCAGTTATTGATTAAGAATGAGTGGTCGCTCCTTGAGAAAGGGAAGGGAATTACTTCGAGTGAAAAATCTGAACATATCCCTCATTTGTGGAAAGGACCTAAGCGCGAAACACACGCGCGGGTGCGATCTGATCAAAGTAGTTGGCGTCGGAGACCTCAGAATACATGAAGGCGAAACGGTCGGATTGATTGGTCCCTCTGCAACGGGGAAGACGGTCACGGCCAAGGCGATCATGGGGATACTTCAGCCCATTGGAGCTGGGAAGCCTGAGTGGGAGATCGAGGGAGAGGTCCTTTTCAAAGGTAGGGATCTGTTGAAGCTTTCTGAGGAGGAGCTCAATGAGCTCAGGGGCAATGAGATCTCCATTATATTCCAGAAACCTAGCAGCTCGCTCCACCCGCTACTCATGGTCGGCTACCAGACGGGGGAGCCTGTAGAGGCGCATGAGGACGTAGAGAGGCAGAGGCTCCTCGAGATGGTGCTGGACTACCTTGGGAAGGTGGAGCTGCCAGACGCCAAGAGGAGGGCTCGCTTCTTCCGGCATCAGTTCAGCGGCGGTGAGGCTCAGCGCATAATGATAGCGATGGCGTTGATATACAACCCATCCCTGCTCATAGCCGATGAGCCCACCAGCGACCTGGATGTCACGGTCCAGAGACAGGTCCTGGAGCTCCTGAAGAGGGTGAAGGAAGGGTTCGGCCTTGCAATGCTTCTGATCACCCACGATCTCGGGGTGATAGCGGAGATGTCCGACTACGTGTATGTGATGTACGCCGGGAGGATCGTCGAGCATGGCGATGTCTACACGATCTTCGAGGAGCCCAGACACCCATACACGAGAGGGCTATTACGCTCCATTCCCCGGATCGACACAGACCATTTTACTCTTGAGGGGATTCCGGGAGAGCTGCCTAAGCCACCCTACGACATCCCCGGATGCGTATTCCATCCAAGATGTGAACACGTCAAGGATCACTGCAAGGAAAAAAGCCCCGCAGTGGAAGAATTCGAGCCAGGCCATTATGTAGCATGTCTACGAGCTAAGGAGATATAGGGTCTTTCTGCAACTCGGCTACTCGCACGTCTGGGTCGAAAGGATCTGAACCCTCGACATTGGTTTTCCTCTTAAAAACTCTCCATCCTGTCTCCGCGCGATGCTTCAACATCTTGGGTTCCAGAGCCTGTGACGAGAGGTCTGAGCTTTTAAGATCTGTGATCTTAGACATTCTTCACCATCTCTTAAGAATTCTCGATGATTGGTTCGCGCGCCTACCGGGGTTTTGTTGTGATCGTATAATTGCATCCTAGTGGAGCCAGGGCCTCATCTAGCTTCTCCATGAAGCCATGAAACTCCTCCACGCTAGGCGGCTCCAACCATTCGAAGAAGAAATCATAGTCTCCGAGGCTCTCCCCGGAATCGCTGATGATGTTGACGGCGCGTTCCACTGGTATGGTGACCCCTGCGGAGCTGAAGTAGCCGCCGACGTCACGGGCCAGACTCTTGGGTATCTCTCTTGATATGATGGTGTCCATGATGCGTACCTCCGGCATACTGACGGCGACCTTCTCCAGGGCCCTTATCGCCTTCAGGACGGGAGGTCCGATTATCTTGATGTAGCTCCTCAAGTTAGAATCCACCGTATCATGCTTGATTAGAAACATATTTTAAACATTCGCGCGCGAACCGTCTACTTCGGCAAATCTTCACCGAGGAGAATCTCTCGGCGCGTGTTGTGCTGTGGCCGATGGATTTGAACCCTCGACATGCAGAGGATCACTCTGAAACTACATCAGTCTATCTCCGATAATCGCGTGGGATTATGTTTTTATTTAGTCTAAACCAATAAAAAAGGAGAGAGGTTCTCGCACAGCGTTTTGAGAACCGTAGCTCTTGTGAAGGTAAATTAAGAGAAAAAGACGGTTGGGCGTGCAAGAAGATGACGGATCATATCCTAGTTGGGCCGTGTGGTGATTACTGTGGCGGTTGTGGACAATACAATGGGTTTGTAAAACAAACAGCGATGTTGATGAGGGAGTTTTCTGATCTCTACGGGTTTGTAATACGCTCCAAGGGAGTGTTCGATTTCGAGGAGTTCGTGAAGGGGCTTGAATGGTTCATCAAAATGGAAAGATGTCCTGGATGCCACGGAGGTGGAGGGCCATCTTGGTGTGATGTGAAGAGGTGCTGTCCAGAGAAAGGGCTGCGCCTATGCTTCGAATGTGAGGAATTCCCCTGTAAGAAGATCGAAAGAGTTGCAGATCCCGACACAGAGGATAGGTTCAGAAGGTTCAAGGAAATAGGATTTGAGAGGTGGGTCAGTAAACAGACCCGGAAGGCAGAGGAAGGCTATGAAATACATCTACAGAAAGTCGTATCTTTAAAACCATTGTATATGAGGGGGATTGAGGATACATAAACATGCTTCAAACAGGATGATATCATACCTTTAAAGAAAAAAGTGGTGGGGCCGGAAGGATTTGAACCCTCGACATTCGGGTTTCCGCTCCAAAAACTCTTCATCCCGTCTCCGGTCAGCAAACCCAAATCATCCTTTCTGGAGCCCGACGTCATACCCAGGCTAGACCACGGCCCCTCAACGCCAAACACGGCTACCCCCCACCAGATAAATAAAGATTATCTTCCCAGAAACCTGTGACCCCTGCGGTATGCCTCAAAGGAAAGTAACACCAGCACACAACCCTTAATCCTTCAGACCTCGTTGAAACCTAATTTGACCTTCCTCTTCAAGAAGCTGTGTGTGGAGCAGATCATCCAGGGCGCCAAGACAGCGACCCGCCGCCCCTTCAGGCCCATGGTCAAGGAAGGCGGGAGATACCACATCAAGGTCGACTTCTTCAAGTCCCTCCCCCACAAAATCCTCGTCAAACGCCTCTACGAGCAACTCCTCGGCAAAATGAACCCCCATGACGCAGAGATGGAGGGATACACCTCCCTTGAAGAGTTCAGGGAAGAATGGGAGAGTATCTACCGCACCTGGGACCCGAGACAGACGGTCTGGGTGGTGGAGTTCGAGTACGCCGGCGTAGACCGAAACCCTTAAAGAACGGCTCATTTCTCAACGGTATGGGTTACCGGCCAAAGGGCGTGGGACCCACCCGAACCCATTCCGAACTCGGAAGTTAAACCACGCTCCGTTTGCGGCTGTAGTGATGTCTTCGGCCTCGCGAACCCGCGAAAGCTGGTGGCCCACCTCTTTTGAGGCGCTTCAGGGCAATGCCGTAAAGATCGCTAATCGGAGAGCAGGGCGTCAAAGGAATCGTACTATTGTCTGGGAGGATGACCTCTACCCTTTTCAAGAATCCAAAATACCGATCCTCGAAGCTCTGGCATTGTTACATGAACATTTATAACATGGTATAGAGCTTCAACTGGAGTGATTGAGTTGTTCCTCCAGGTCGGACAGCTGTTCGGGGAGAACAGCGACATCGGTATGCTCCTCCAGACCCTTTTCAGCCTCAGCTTCATCATCTACCTCTTCTACGCCCAGCGCATCCAGGCGATGAGCATGCTCAGGGCTGTGGAGGGCACCCTGAGGAAGGTGAAGAACATCAGGGACGAGGGGAGGAGGGTCTCCATAGAGACGGTCAAGGAGGTGGGCAAGCCTGAGAACGACCCCACACCGGATGTGGAGAGGTTCCTGGAGCACTTCCTCATTCCCCCGGTGGACATGGACCCCGCAGGCGTCGTGAGCAAGCTGGGCCAGCTTCTCAACGTGAGAGAGAGCACCTTCGAGGCCGAGGTCAGGGCCATAGCCCCGGAGGCCTCGGACAGCGAGGTGAACAACCTGGAGAACCTGCTGGAGGCGTCCCTCGCCCTCAACATCTACTACAAGGTGATCCGCCACTTCTACCTTCTCGGGAAGAAGACGATGAACATCTACGTGATAATGCAGATACACATGATCCTCCCCATGATCGTCAGGGAGATTGAGGCCTACTCCGCGGCCCTCCAAGCCTTCAAGGACGGCATCCCCATCGGGGACGGAGTCGGAGCTCTAGTTGCAGCCAAGCTGATGAACGGCCACGCGTGGAAGGAGGTGGCCAAGGAGATGGTCGCCGCCGAGGTACCGTACGCCGGCAGGACCCTGGTGGTCATCAAGGCGAAGGGCCCCGGGGGCTCAGTGGGCAAGCCCGGGGACGCCGTCTCGAAGATCATCGGCGAGAGGAAGGGCAAGGACAAGGTCAAGGCGGTCATCATGGTGGACGCCGCCGGCAAGCTCGAGGGGGAGCCCACCGGGGCCATAGCCGAGGGCATAGGCGCGGCCATCGGCGGCGCCGGCGTGGAGAAGTACAAGATCGAGGAGGCTGTCAAGGCCCAGTCCATCCCCACCTACGCAGTGGCCATCAAGCTGGACATCACCCACGTCGTGGCCCCGATGGTGGAGGATCTCTTCACCGCCACCGACAGGGCCGTGGAGGCCATCAAGCGGATGATTGAGGAGAAGACCGAGGAGGGGGACGTGGTCCTCGTCGCCGGCATTGGGAACACGATAGGGATAGGGCAGTAGGTGATGAGGATGGCGGAGACAGGCGGAGCCGAGAGCCCGATGATGAGCCTCAGCTGGGTGACCCTGGCCATCGTGGTTGTCATAGGGATATTCAGCATCTTCAGCCTCTGGCTGGGCTTCCAGGCCTACGGTTCGGATCACCCCGAGCAGGCCAACTACTACATAATCATCGGGACGACGGGGTTCGCGATCGTCGGATACATGTTCTTCAGGACCAAGTCCATCACCACCAAGAAGCCATTGGTCCCCAAGGCGGATGTCATCACCATCCTGGAGTGCGCATCCTGCGACCTGAAGCGGGTCAGGGACTTCCAGAGGGGCGACTACGTCTACAAGGAAGACGAGCCCTGCACCAGGTGCGAAGGCAACATGATCATCACCGGCATCCACCGGCGGGCCGAGCCCCAGAAGGAGAGCCCTAGGCAGTCGTGACCAGGCAGCCGTCCTCCGTGACGATCACAGTGTGCTCAGCCTGGGCCACCATGGCTTTACTTCTCTCCACGAGCTGTGGATAGGAGTAGACGCACCTCGACCTCTGGAGCTCGGCGAAGGCTTCAACCCCTTCGCGGCCCTTGAACCTCCCCAGGACCCAGCGGGAGGCGAAGGGCATCGTCCTGTACCTGGCCTGGATGAACTTGAGCATCCTCTTCGCCAATGCGCCGTTCACCCTCCTCTTCTTCCTGAAGATGAAGATGTTGCTTGGCGCGCCGTCCATCACCAAGCCCGGGGCTTCGGGTGGGACGGAGAAGGGCTCGATGGCGTAGACCTCCCCCGCCCCGAGTCTGCGCATGTTGGTACCCTCCACGTTGGGAATGGACCTGCCAGAGTGGACTACGTATCTAGCCAGGCTGTGGCCGGTGAGGTTACTTATGGGGGCAAAGCCCCTCGACCTGATGGCCTTCTCGATGGCCGCCCCAATGTCCGATGCCACCACCCCGGCCCTCACCATCTTGATCGCGGCCTCGAGGCCGGCCTCTGCCGCGTCGACCATCCCCTCCAGCTGGGGGTCGAGGC
>CP070640.1:289798-322406 GCA_020354065.1 Candidatus Bathyarchaeota archaeon | reverse complement strand
GTCCACGCCTGCGGTCACAACGCCCAGATCGCCGCAATGCTGGGAGCAGGCTTCGGCCTGTCCGAAAGCGGAGTCATCGACGAGCTGGATGGAAACGTGGTGATGGTCGCGGTGCCCGCCGAGGAGTACCTGGAGATCGACTACAGGAACAGCCTCAAGGAGAGGGGGCAGCTGGAGTTCCTAGGGGGCAAGCAGGAGTTCATCCACATCGGGGCGCTCTCAGACATCGACATCAGCCTCGGCACCCACTCGGGGAGTGACCTGGAGGACAGGCTCGGAGTGGGAGGGTCCAACAACGGCTTCATCGGCAAGCTGGTCCGCTACATCGGTCTCGAATCCCACGCAGGGGGCGCCCCAGACAAGGGGATCAACGCCCTGAACGCCGCCATGCTTGGGCTGATGGGGATCCACGCCCAGAGGGAGACCTTCAAGGAGGAGGACACCATCCGTGTCCATCCCATCATCACGAAGGGCGGGGAGATCGTCAACAACGTGCCCGCCGATGTCCGTATCGAGACCTATGTGAGGGGAAAGACTGTCGAGGCGATCATCGAGGCCAACGGGAAGGTGAATCGAGCCCTCAAGGCGGGCGCAATGGCAGTCGGGGCAGAGGTGGAGATCAACGACATCCCTGGATACATGCCCTATCAGCACCACCCAGATCTGGATGACCTGCTCAGGGAGAACTGCGCCGCTGTCCTGGGCGAGGACCGGTTGGAGGAGCGGGGTCACAGCACCGGCTCCACGGACATGGGGGACATCTCCTGTGTGATGCCCACAAGCTCGATCAGGATGGGAGGTGTCACGGGAACCGGACACGGGCGGACCTACAAGATCGTCGATAAGGAGCTCGAGTACGTCACACCCGCCAAGGTTCTCGCTATCGCCTGCATAGATCTCCTCTACGATGGAGCCGCTAAAGCAAATGAGATCGTAGAATCTTTCAATCCGACTATCTCCACGGAGGAGTACACCGAATTCATGCGGAAGATGGTGAGCTAACCATCCTCCTTTTTTCCTTAGGACTACTCCATATCTGAATTCAGTTCAGCAGAACTCTATCGGCGATCTATAGCCTCGATCCTGACCCCAAGTGCAGATACCAGGTCGGTAATTGAATCACTATGACCTTTATATTTAGTACCGATAGAGATTTGCTTCGGAGACGACCTCCGGCCGCTCGGGCTTCGGAGTAAGGCTCGTATCCAAAAAATGCGGCTGGGGCGCCTATCTCCTAGGGTGGAACCACTTTTCCCCCCACCCCATTATTCGAGTCAGAGAGCAGGCTGGACTGTAGAGGTAGGGATTCCAGCTTCATGGATCCCGTGGCGTATTCGGGAACTTCAGCACCCCCTCACACCACCCAGCAGCGGCCAGTAGCTCGCCCTCGCGGAACGGCCTGCCCGTAAACTGGATTCCCAGGGGCAGCTCGTCTTTCGTCAGCCCGCATGGGAGGGATATGACCGGGAATCCACAGAAGCTCCACGGAGAGTTGAAGGCCGGGTCTCCGGTGGACTCCAGTCCCCTCAGGGCTGGAGTCACAGACGAGGGTGTCAGAACGCAATCAACGCCCCTGAGGAGGGCCTCCACCTCCATGATGAATCTGCCCCTGATACGCTTGGCCCTGAGGTATGCGGAGGCGGGGACCAGCAGCCCCGCGGCGATCTGACTCCTCATCTTCAATCTATACTCGGATCTTCGCCTCCTGAACTCCTCCTCGTGGACCGAGGCGGCCTCAGAGGCGAAGATCAGGCTATACGCCGCGTGGACCACCTCGAAGCTCTCTGGAAGAGGGGTTTCCAACACCTCGGCTCCGGCGTCTCTCAGCTTCTCCACCGCAGCCTCCAAGCCAAGCCAGACCTCCTCGTGAGCGTTCTCCTGGAAGTAGCCTCTGAGAAGACCCAACCTGGGGGCGACAGTCTCGATTTCGGGCGCACTGACCTGGGTCATGCTCTTACCAGCCAGCACATCCAGCATGATTCTAGCATCCTCCACCGATCGGGTGAAGAAGCCGACGTGATCGAGGCTCCAGCTCAGGGGGAAGACTCCGCAACGGTTTATCAAGTCGTACGTGGGCTTCATCCCTACAATCCCACAGAAGGCCGCTGGACGGATGACAGAGCCCCCCGTCTGGGAACCAAGAGCCGCCGGGACCATCCCCGACGAGACCGCAGCGGCAGAGCCACTGCTCGATCCCCCAGGCGTGTGCTCAAGGTTCCAGGGATTCCGGGTTGGAGCCGGGTCGAAGGCCGCGAACTCGGTGGTCTCAGTCTTCCCGGGGATGACCGCTCCGGCCTCTTTGATGACCTTTACGGTCTCGGCGTCGTAGGAAGGGACGAAGTCCCTGTACAGCGGTGAGCCCATGGTAGTCTTGATACCCTCGGTGTAGTAGATGTCTTTCACGCCTATCGGAATCCCGTGAATGGGGCTCCTGAGCATCCCCTCCTCGGCCTCCACGGTCAGTCCCTCAGCAGTGTCCATGGCTCCCTCTTTGTCGAGGGACACCCACGCCTCTAGCTTGGGCTCTAGACGCTCGATGCGCCCGAATACCGATTCGAGGAGCTCGGTCGGAGTGAGCTTCCCACCGCTGATGAGCTCAGAGGCCTCGGCGATGGTGAGCCTGTACGCTTTCATCTATTCCATCCCACCTCCAAGCCCGCTTGATGGCTCCTCACCCTGATCAAGCTTGAAGCTCTGAACCCTCCAAATGGCCTCTCCGATCAGCTCAAGGATCGGTCGCATCTGCTCGGCCTCCTCATCGCTGTAACTCTCCCTAGCCATACTGAGTATGCTGTCGATGACCTCTCCCCTCTCCTGCCTGTCCTTCATTTCTGGTGGGGATCATGTGGAGCCTGTGTTATATATCGATGATGCGGTCAGCCACCATGCAAGGATATCAACCGCCCAAGCCTTGAACGTCATCATATGAGCTGAACCCATCCTTCATAGTATCTTCAAGCGCAAGGCAATCATGCCAACTGGCTACACCATAGCATACGAAAGAATGCGCACGAGGCCGCAATTATCGAGTTCAAAGAGCCTCAATTATAGCAGTAGAAATTTTTAGTTCTTGCTTCTTTTAGTCGATTCATTTTCCTGATTTACAATGATTATTTCCCAGATCTATTATCAAAGCTCCCCAGGTCCAAATCGTCGAGAAATCTCCGAATGAAGGGTGGTATAGGAAGTGAGGGTAGTTCATCGAAGGACACCCATCTCACATCGGTGACCTCAGGTGGGGACGGCTCTGCTCTTCCCCACATGGGTGTGCAGAGATACACGCCCTGATTCCTTCCCGTGATCGGTCCAGTAACATCCCCGAGCTTCTCGACCACTCTGACCCGGATCCCTGTCTCCTCAATCGTCTCTCTCACGACCGCCTCACCGGCGGTCTCCCCTTCATCGATCACACCTCCGGGAGGGCACCAGTAGTCCTGGAAGGGCATTGTACCTCTCCTGATCAGGAGGATTTTTCCGCGCTGGGGGATGATGGCAAACACCCCTATCATGGAGGAGTCATGAAGAGAGGGGATGGGAGTCAACGCTTGTAGACGATCCTCCCGCCGACGATGGTGGTCAGAACCTTGATTTCCTTGATCTCCTCGTGGGGGATCGTAAGGATGTCCATGTCGATCACGATGAGATCCGCGAGCTTCCCAGGTTCAATGCTCCCCTTGGAGTCCTCCTCCTTCCCGAGGTAGGCGCCGTTCCAGGTGTAGAGCCTGACCGCGTCCATCACGCCGATCGCCTCCTCCGGGCTCACCACCTGCCCCGTCCGGGTCCTCCTGGTCACAGCCTCGTAGATCTGGACGAAGGGGCTGTAGCTTGTGACCGGGTAGTCATTGTTCCCTCCGGCTGTGATCCCCGTCTCCTGCATCGTTTTGTGTGGGTGGAGCCATCGGACCCGCTCGGGACCGAAGTTCTCCACGTAATCGTCGCCGATCCCGTACATGTATCCAATACTGGAGGAGGGAGTCACCCCCAAAGCCTTGATCCTCTCCAGCTGCTTGGGGGTGCAGACGCTGTTGTGCTCGATCCTATGCCGCATGTCCTCCATAGGCATCCTCCTCTGGGCTTCCTCGATCGCGTCTAATGCGGCGTCGATGCCCCGGTCACCGATGCTGTGGATGCTCACCCTGATCCCCATCTCGTGGGCCGCCACTGTCAGCCGGGTGATCTCCTCCTCGCTAGTCGTCATGAGGCCGAGGTCCTTCATCCCCCGGTGCTGGGGCGTGTAGACCGCAGCGGAGCCGCCACTGCCCGACCCGTCCCCCATGATCTTCAGGGACATCACCTTGAGCCAGTAGTCCCCGAAGCCAGACTGAACTCCCAAAGCTCTCAGGGAGCCGATGATGTCCGTTCCCTCGGGTCGGCGGGCGCTCACCATGAGCAGGGTTCTCACCTGGCGTATGCCTTCCGACAGTAGCTGCTGGTAAGCCACGATGGCGTCCCGGTAGCCACTCGCATCATGGGTTGTGGTGACCCCCCACTCGGAGAACTGGTCCCAGACCCTCCTCATCCCCTCCTTGATCTCCTTTACGGTGTATGGTGGGATCATGTTGTAGACCAGAGTGCTCGCGGTTTCGTAGAGGAGGCCCGTCGCCTCCCTCTCTCCCGTTCGGTCGATCTTACCCCCGGGAGGGTCAGGGGTCTCCTCAGTGATTCCCGCGATCTCAAGGGCCCTGCTGTTCACCACATAGAGGTGGCCTGTTTCCTTGCTGATGAAGACCGGATTTTCCGGGGCTACCTCGTCCAGCTCCCAGCGGGTGATATGCCTCCTCTCCCGGAGCTTGATGTCGTTGTAGTTCGCGCCCCTGATCCACCAGCCAGGCCCCACCTCAGCAACCTTCTCGGCCACCATCTCCAGGATCTCTCCGATGCTCTCGACAGGCGGAGAGCGGCAGCTGATCTCGTGGAGCCTGACAGCAGCGCCGCTGGGGTGTGTGTGGGTGTCGATGATCCCAGGCAGCACCGTCTTTCCATTCAGCTCGATGACTCTGGTGCCCTCCCCTGTGAGCTTCATGATATCCGAAGTGGTGCCCATTGCGAGGATCCGGCTGCCTTTGATGGCCACAGCCTCCACGATCGAGTCGTTTTGATCGACTGTCAACACCTTCCCGTCGACAAGGACCATGTTCGCCTCGAGAGCTCCTTCATTGTCCATTAGAACCAAAGACAGTAAGGGTGAGGCAGATAAAAGAGGCTCGCCCCCGCCGAAACCTTTGAAAGCTGCCACTCGTATCACTGGAGCGATCCGGGATGGCGAGAGACCCTGTTTGCAGCATGACCGTCGACGAGGAGAAAGCCAAGTGGAAGAGCGAGTACGAGGGAGAGACATACTATTTCTGCAATGAGGGGTGCAAAAAAGCCTTTGACAAGGCCCCTCAGCGCTTCGTCAGATAGACCAATAACAAGTACACTATTATTTCATTGATTTTTTCACAGCTAGAAGCTCCTTAAAACCATAAATTACTTATCGGTTCACCCGCAAAATATTGGTGCTTCTGGATGATGTGTCGATTTTGCCTCGTTACCGCGTCTATGTCTTAAAAAAAGGAGTCTACGGCTCGATGAGGGCCCGTTTCGGAGAGGAGTTCCGCTGCTCCCAGTGCGACAGGGAGTTCAAGCTCTACGACATGGTGATGTCGAAGCCCTCCCGGCGGGGCAGCAAAGTCAAATGGTATCACGTGGCCTGCTACGAGGCCCTATTGATCGATTGAGCTAGGACGAAAGACGTATTTGATAAAAAATGTTCAGATATCCCTCTCATCCTCGTGCTATGTCCTCAACCGCTCCGAGGAGGCGCTCGACCTCGTCCAGGGTGTTGTAGATGTAGGTTGAGGCCCTGACGGTCCCCTCCGGAAGGCCGAAAAGCTCCTTCATCATGGGGAGAGCGCAGTGATGGCCTGACCTGACCGCGATGTCGTACTCCGCATCCAGGGTGAGGGCCACGTCGTGGGGGTTCACATCACCGACGTTGAAGGACACGATCCCCACCCGGTTCTTTGGCTCGCTCGGCCCATGGACTTCGACTCCCTCGATCTCCTGCAAGCCTTCCAATATCCTCTTCGCCAGTTTCACATCCCAAGCCTTCACGGTCTCCATCCCCACCCTCTCAAGGTATTTACACGCCTCGCCGAGGCCGAGGACTTGGGCTATGGCCGGGGTCCCCGCCTCATACCTCAACGGTGCGACTGCCAGCTCATATCCGTCGATGCTCACGTCCGAGATGGTCCCCCCGCCTATGGAGAGAGGCTCTGTTCTGTAGAGCTCCTCCTCGGTGATGTAGAGGCCCCCGACCCCTGTCGGTCCAAGCATCTTGTGGCCCGAGAATGCCATGAAGTCTACGCCGGAGTCCAAGACATCGGTGGGCATGTGCGGGACCTCCTGGGCTCCATCCTCAACTATTAAAGCCCCGTGCTCGTGGGCGATGGACGCCACCTCCTTGACGGGGACGATGCATCCAAGGACATTCGAGATTTTGGTCACCGCCACGAGCCTGGTCGAGTCGTCGATGGCCTTCTCGAAATCGGCCATGTCGAATCTTCCTTCTCTGTCTGGTTTGACCACCTCGAGGGCGCAACCGTGCTTTTTCGCAGCCCTCAGCCAGGTTACGAAGTTGGAGTGATGCTCGATGACGGTGGTGACGATCTTACTCCCCCCCTCGAAGCTGAGGGAGTTGGCGACCAGGTTCAGCCCCTCTGTGGTGTTCCGGAGCATCGCCACGTTCTCCGCAGAGGGAGCCCCGATGAAATCTGCCACTATCTCGTGGGCCCATTCGTACTCCTCGGTCGCCCTCTGGCTGAACCTGTGGACCCCCCTCTCCACGTTGGCCCTGTACTCCCTGTAGAACTCCATCTCCTTGAGCACCACCTGCTCCGGGGTCAGGCTGCTCGCCGCGTTATCGAGGTATACGACGCTCTTCTCCAGGATGGGGAAGTCTCTCCGCACGGCTTCGACGTCAAACAACTGGATTCCCGTAAAAGGGGGTCTTTTGAGGCCCTTAAAACTTTACTAGGGATCAGGGAACTGTGACGCTCTTCGCGAGGTTCCTCGGCTTGTCGGGATCCAGCCCCTTCTGCACCGCCAGGTAGTAGGCGAACAACTGGAGGGGGACCACATATGGGATGGAGGACAGCGCCTCTGGGATTCCCATGGGCATCTCGATCACATCGTCTGAGAGCCCGATGATGTCGTCGTCCCCTTCCTCGCAGACCGAGATTATCCTCGCCCCCCTCGCTTTCATCTCCATGATGCTGCCGACGATTTCCTTCCTAGTGTCCCCCCTCGGGCAGAGGAAGACGACGGGGACCCCCTCCTCGACGATGCTGATGGGCCCGTGCTTGCTCTCCCCAGCGGGGTAGGCAAGGGATGGGACGTAGGTCAGCTCCAGAAGCTTGAGCCTCCCCTCAAGGGCGGTCGATGCGCTGATCCCCCTCCCGAGGAAGACGAAGAGCCGCTCCCTCGAGTACTTCTCCACGAGAGCCTTTATCCCCTCTCCGTGCCTCTTAAGAACCTCCTCAACGTAACCAGGAACCATCTGCAGATGATCGTGAAAGTCGTCACCCTCGTCTTGGGAGAGCTTCCCCCGAGTCCTGGCGAGTCTGAGGGCGAGCTGTGCGAGGACCATGAGCTGGGAGGTGAAGGTCTTTGTTGCGGCGACCCCGATCTCGGGGCCTGACTGCTGGATGATGTAGGCCCTGGAGACCCTGGTGAGAGTCGAGCCGACGGTGTTGGTGATCCCGAGCACCGTGGCCGCCTTCATCCTGGCGTGGTCGATCGCTTTCAGGGTGTCATAGGTCTCCCCGGACTGGCTCACCGCGAGCATCACGGTGTCGATAGCTGCAGAATCACCGTACTGCTCGATGAACTCCGAGGAGATGGCGGGGAAGGTTGTGATCTTGGCGAGCCTTGAGAACATGTAGGAGGCGGCTATGCACGCGTGGTAGGAGGTGCCGGCTGCAACCAGGAAGAGCTTCTCCCCCCGGTCGAGGAACGCGGTGAGCAGGTCGAGGTATTGCCGCTGGAGGCGGAGGCTGCCCCTCAGGCTGCTGGGCTGCTCGTAGATCTCCTTGAGCATGAAATGAGGGTAGCCCTGCTTCTCCGCCATCTCCAGGGACCATGTGACCTCCGTGAGCTCCCGCTGCACGGGGGTGCCGTCCTGAACCCTCCTGATCTGGAAGCCCTCGGCGTCGAGGCTGGCGAACTCTCCGTTCCTGAGGAAGACGACTTGGTTCGTGTAGGGGAGCATGGCGGGGACATCGGAGGCGCAGAAGGTGCCCTTATCGGAGACTCCCAAGACCAGAGGGCTCTCATACCTGGCACAGTAGATTCTGCCCGGATCCGATATGGAGATCACGGCTATGGCGTAGGAGCCCTCGAGTCGTCTGAGGCTCGTTAGGACCGCCTCCCCGAAGCCGATGTCCCCCCTCATCTCCTCCTCGATGAGGTGGGCGATGATCTCGGTGTCGGTCCTGGACCGGAAGTTGTGCCCCTTGTTCAGGAGCTCCTCCTTGAGCTCCATGAAGTTCTCGATGACGCCGTTATGTATCACAGCCAGCTTCTCGTCGCAGTCCATGTGTGGGTGGGCGTTCACCATCATCGGAGCCCCGTGGGTTGCCCAGCGGGTGTGGCCGATGCCGATCGATCCCTCCATCTCATCCATCCGGAGGCTTCTCACAACCTCGTCTATCTTCCCGGCGTCCTTCCTCACTTGGAGGGTTCCGGAGTGGAGGGTAGCGAATCCCACGGAGTCGTAACCCCTGTATTCCAGCCTCTTGAGCCCGTCGTGGATGAGAGGGGCCACTCGCCCCCCCTTGAGTACGACGCCGAATATCCCGCACAAGCCGACAGTCTCCTTAACAGTTTCGTGTAGATAGTAAACTAATTAAAACGTCTATTTTAATGCTCGTGCATAAATCGAAACTACAATAAACTAAATATGTTTGAAGGCTCTTGTCGTTTTTCCGACGTGTTTTATGTTATCCGGCGATGTGGTGACTAGATGGTGTAGCACAAATAGATTAACTGGGATATGAACGCCAAATAGAGATTACAGATCCAAGAATTCCTTCTTGAGATCAACCTCGGACCAGGCTGGCCTGGCAAGGTTTATCACAATCCCCCATGAGGCTTGATAACGTGAGACCCCTCATAGTTGACGCCCTGGCCAGCGGAAGAGGAAGGAGAGTGGTCACCCGTGACGTGATCGGAGCTGGACCCAGGGCTTTAGCTGGCGTCCTTGAGAAAAAAGGATTCAGCCCTCGCATCGCTTTGGCGGGAGCTGTGATAAAAGGATCCGTCGTTCTAAAAGATTTCGACCTTCTCCTCGTCAGCGGCATGACCTCGGATCTCACTGCTGTCAGGCGTGTGGTCTCTAGGTGGAGATCCAAGTCTGAAGGTCCTGTTCTGGTTGGCGGGCCCGTCGCCTCTGACCCGGTGGGGGCCCTTCTGAAGACTCGGGCGGACATCGCTGTGACCGGGGAGGGGGAGCTGACTCTGAAGGAGCTGTTGAGCGCTGGCATCAGCCAGGGAATCCTTCCGAGCCGTGAAGAGCTCTCGAGGGTCTTAGGAGCCTCGTTTCTAGACGGGGATGTCGTTCGCTCAAACGGATTGAGGCCCGTGATGACGCGTCAGGCATACGAGTCCCTGCAGCCGTCCACCGAGATCGTCAAGGACTATCCCCTCCACCGTTCTGCCAGGGTGTATGTCGAGGTTCTCAGGGGGTGTAGCAACTACCATAGAGCTCGACTGGCCCTTCCCGAGGGAGTCTGCGAGGTGTGCGGGAAGTGTCATAGTGGGAGCCTCGAAGATCGCTACTACTGCCCTCAAGGTGTCCCACCCGGATGCGGTTACTGTTCTGTGCCAAGCCTCTTCGGTCCCCCAAAAAGCAGGCCAGTTGACAGGGTTGTCGATGAGGTTGAGGCTCTGTTATCCCTGGGCGCCAGGAGAGTCGTCCTGAGCGCGCCGGGTTTCTTGGACTATGGGAGGGACCTCCTCGTAGAGCCGGAACCGTTGACGGATCCCAGGAACCCCGAGCCCAATTATGAGGCTATTGAGGAACTCCTGTCTCGTCTCACTGGGCTGGAGAGGGTTGCTGAGGGTCAGGCTTCTGTCATGATCGAGAACCTAAAGGGGGAGCTTGTCACCGAGAGGGCCGCCGCCATTCTGGGCCGATACTTGGCTGGCACCGCAGTCAATGTTGGCTTCGAGACCGGATCGGAGGATCACAGCCTCCAGATAGGGCGTTCCTCCATCCCCCAGGAGAACCTCCGCGCCGTGAGAGGGCTCAAGAGGGCAGGGCTCAAGCCCTACGTCTACTTCATCCACGGGCTTCCCGGGCGGGACGCCGAGACTGTACAGGCTACGGTGGAGGCTATCGGGGAGAGCGTCAAAGCCGGAGCCTCAAGGATAATACTGTACAGGTTCCAGCCTCTCCCCATGTCTGCCTTCCAAGGGAGACCTTCGGCTCCTCCCGCCGTCAAGGACCCGCTGAGTAAGCGGATCTTCGACGAAGCCCTGAAGGCGAACGAGCTTCTCAAGGAGGATCTAATCGGAACCCGCCTCATGGTGGTTGTGGCCGAGACCTACGACCGGGACCGCCGCTTCAAGGTGGCGTATCCGATGCTCCATGGTCCCGTGGTGCTCGTGGAGGGGGGGGAGGGGATGGATGGGGAGATTGTCGAGGTCGAGGTCTCCGGGGTGGTCTCGGACAGGATGATCAGAGGATTGTTGTTACCTGAAAGTTGTCGATAATTGATGTTTTCCCGAGTTCATGACTTTTATTAATCTTCTCTCTGTGAGCTGCGCGCGCGAACATGGATTTTAAAGACGTGTTTGTAGTCCATTGAACTCTTATTTCCATCTGACGCTGCAAAAATGAAAATGGGTAAAAGTGAAAAATCGGGCGGGTGGATTTTAACTACCTACAAGACAACTAAGAATGGAAAGACAATCTATAAAATAAAGAAGGCTCGACGATAATCCACTACCAAGCTCAGTGCGCGCAGGCGAGTGACTGAACACATTTATCACGAACAACACTTTCCTAGTTATTACGTATGGAGGTAGCCCTTCTGCTTCCACTGTTGATTGATGCATTTTACAATGAAACTAAATTTGATGTTTAGACAATTTATTACTGATCAAAGGCTTTACCTTGGACGGTATGTTTTATAGAAAGTCCTGAAAGTTGCTATTTGTGTCGGAGGTATCCAATGGACGTGGACGAGAAGGCGGACGTACCAAAGCACCGGGGGGGACCTATATACGAGTGTGTGAAGTGCGGTCGCCGGGTCGACTACAAGGAGCTGGAGAGATACATCTCATTCCGCTGTCCTTTCTGTGGCTACCGCATCTTCAGAAAGGTGAGAGCCCCCATTGTGAAGCGTCTTAAGGCTAGGTAGACCGGAGGCGAGCGATGTGAGCAAGGCGAAATCGGACGAGGAGCGGCGTGCGGAGCTGATAATCAAGTACAGGAAGCTGAAGGTCAACAAGAAACAGCGGACCAAGGAGCAGATCACCTATTTTCTTTCCCGGGGGGAGGAGCAGTACGTGATGATCTGCCTCATAGACACGAAGACCATCGGCATCTCCTACGTGCGGGACCTAAGGGATCAGGTGGAAGAGAGGGGTGCCGTGAAGGGCATCCTTGTAGGGAACGGGAAGTACACCTACTCCGCCAAGAGCACCGCTCCCAAGCTGAAGGTCGAGCTGATACCCCCGACCCTGCCGACCTTCGACATCTTCGAGCACAGGCTCGTCCCGAAGGCCGAGATTGTGAGCGAGGAGGAAAAGAAGAAGTTCATAGAGACCTACCACGCCCAGCCCTATCAGTATCCTTGGATAAAGGCCGACGATCCCGTCTCCATCATCCTCGGGGCTGAGCCGGGCGATGTGATCAGGATAATCTCAGAGAGCGAGACCGCGGGAATATACGAGTCCTACCGATACGTGGTCTGATCCATGACTATTGCTGATCGTTTCCTTTTCCCCGTGTGCTCCCGATGGAACTCATTTGTGCCAGGGTCATCGATAAAGCGATGAGTAAAGAGTCTCCCCGAGCTAGCGCTGTAGCTTCTCGTGCATCTTGTCGAAGGCCCAACGGAGGCTGCTCTGGATCTCCCGCAGCCGTCTCTCACCGCCGTAGTTCCTGATGATGACGCCTGTTATCCTCTCCCCCTCTGTGGAGACCTGGAAGGAGAGGACATCGTCGGCTGAGCTTTCCCCTCTGGCGGCTTTTCCCTCGTCGGTGGCCCTCATGTTGGAGAGGACCCTGTCAATGAGGAAGGACTGGAAGGGAGGGAGCGTGGTCGTGAAGTCGTAGGAGTCCAACGGCTCGAAGACGATCTCGGTCTCGTCCACCTTCAGGATGCCAAGAGTCGTGCCGTCCTTAGATTTGATGGAAATTCTCTCGTCACGCTCCTCCTCGTCTAAGGTCGGTTGAGCGCGGGCACTCTGAGGTATGGGTTGACGGAACCCCTGTCTCACAATGGCTCTGTCTATCTCGGCGATGGCTTTCCTGAGATCCCCTATCTCCTCCTCGAGGCGACCGATCCGCCCCTCCACATTCTCCCTGATCCTTAGGAGCTTCCTAGTTTCCTCCTCGCTACCCAAAACGTCCCCTCGGATGATTCCCATGAGATATTTCGGACTAGATGATTTAAAGCCCTACGGATGGCTGGGGTATAACTCCTACGTCTCCAGCAAGTCGTGACCCTTTTTTATGCAATGAGGCATACAATCAAGCTGTGAGTTCCATGCTCGGGGGAGGGTTCGTCGAGAGGTACTACGAGCTGAGCAGGGAGAAGGAAAGCTTCCTATGCGTTGGCTTGGACCCGGTCACATCCGCTATGAGAGACAGGTACGTCATCCCGCCCAAGCTGATCAAGCGGCACGGCGTGCTCGAGGGGACGAAGAGGTTCTGCTTGGAGGTCATACAGGCGGTGGCGCCCTACACCCCCATCTTCAAGCCAAACGCCCAGTTCATCTTGTACCCCTTCTCCTTCGACGGCCTGAGGGAGATAGTCGATGCCATCCACGAGGTTGGCTCCCTCGCCCTTCTGGATGTGAAGATCTCGGACATCGGCTCCACCAACGAGGCCGGGCTCCACTGGATAGCCGAGGCGGGGTTCGACGCCGTCACATTCAACCCCTTCCCTGGCTATGAGAACGGGAGCGACGCCGTCTACAGATGGTCCGGTGAAAGGGACAAGGGTGTCTTCGCACTCTGCAGGATGTCAAACCCCGGAGCCCACGACTACATGTCCCGGGAGATGGAAGGGGAGGCCTTATACTTGAGGCTGGCCAGGGACGCCTTCAAGCACGGGTGCAACGGGTTCGTGGTGGGGTGCACCGCGACATCGGAGCTGGAAGAAATCAGGGCGATCATAGGGGAGGAACACCTCATTCTCTCGCCGGGCCTGGGGCCTCAGGGCGGGGATCCCGTGAGCGCCCTAAAGTTGGGAGCTAACAGCCGCGGAGAAGGGCTCATAGTCTCCTCCTCAAGATCTATCGACTTCGCCTACGAGACTCTGGGGTGGAGCGGGGAGAGGTTCGCCGAGGCTGCCGCTATCCAGGCTGTGAAGAAGAGGGACGAGCTCAACGAGATCAGGAAGCGCGTCCTAGCCTGAGGCATCCCTCTCACGATTGGTTACGTTTTAATAGGATGTTGAACAAACCTCTCTGATTCCGGAGGTTCGAATTTGGTAGAGAGTCTGAGGGAGGTCCGATTCCACGGCCGGGGTGGCCAGGGAGCATGGACTGCTTCCCTACTCCTCGCCCAGGCGGGGCTGAGGGAGGAGAAGTACATTCAAAGCTTCCCCGCCTTCGGTCCTGAGAGGGCTGGAGCGCCAATCACCGCCTTCACCAGGATCAGCGACGAGCCGATCCATCTACATTCAAGCATTTATGAGCCGGATGTCGTTGTCGTTCTCGATCCGACCCTTCTGGGCCCAGCTGTCGTCCAGGGGGTCAAGCCCGAGACGGTCATCGTTGTGAACACTGACCAGACGCCTGAGGAACTGGCCGAGCGCCTGGTTCTGAACAAAGAGAAGGTCTGGGTGCTGGACGCCACGAGCCTAGCCCTCAAGGTCCTGGGCAGGCCGATCACAAACACGGCCATGCTCGGGGCAGTGGTGCGGGCGACCGGGCTGGTGAAGCTCGACTCCCTCCAAGAAGTTGCGGGGGAGAGGTTCAGCGGGCGAGTCGCGGAGCTGAACCTGGAGTTGATCAAGACGGCTTATGAGGAGGTAGTTGAGGGATGAGCGAGCGGTTTCCAGGATGGAGGGAGCTCCCCAAGGGAGCGGTCTCCCCGAAGTCCTCCATCGAGTACAAGACGGGAGATTGGGGGGTGGAGAAACCCGGCATCGATCTCGGCAGGTGCACCCAGTGCACCCTCTGCCACTTCTTCTGCCCCGAAGGGGCGATAACAATCAGTGAGGACGGTCACCCCGAGGTGGGTATGGACTACTGCAAGGGGTGCGGGGTCTGCGCCGAGGAGTGCCCTGTGAAGTGCATTGAGATGGTGAGGAAGAGATGAAAAACCAGATACTCATGGGCCTGAATGGGGATGAGGCAGTTGCCTATGCCACGAAACAGGTGAACCCTGATGTCGTCGCCGCCTACCCAATCACCCCCCAGACCATCATCGTGGAGAGGTTCAGCGAGTACGTCGCTGACGGCGAGGTGGACACCGAGTTCGTAGCCGTCGAGTCCGAGCACAGTGCCCTCAGCAGCTGCATCGGCGCCGCTGCTGCCGGGGCGAGGGCCTTCACTGCTACAGCTGCCAACGGTCTAGCCCTCATGTGGGAGATGACATACATAGCCTCTGGCATGAGGCTGCCGATCGTCATGGCCATAGCGAACAGGGCGCTGAGCGGCCCTATCAACATCCCTACCGACCACAGCGACTCGATGGGCGCCAGGGACAGCGGCTGGATCCAGATCTACTGCGAGAACAGCCAGGAGGTCTACGACGCCAGCCTCGCCGCCTGGAGGATCGGGGAGCACCTGGATGTCCAGCTGCCCGTCATGGTCTGCCTCGACGGATTCACCCTGAGCCACACCATGGAGAACGTTTACACCCTCCCTGACGAAAAGGTTAGGGACTTCGTCAGCGAGAGGAAGTTCATCAAGGTCGAGGGCCACATGGGGGAGACCGAGCTCCGGCTCAACCCCGAATGTCCTCTGACCATGGGCCCCCTCGACCTGCAGGATTACTACTTCGAGCACAAGCTCCAGCAGATAGACGCCATGAAGCAAGCACTCAAGGCCATCCCGGAGATTGACGCCGAGTACGCCAAGATCTCTGGAAGGAGCTACGACTTCCTCCACCCCTACAGGATGGAGGACACGGAGGTGGCCATCCTGGGCCTGGGGTCAACCATGGGCACAGTGCGCTATGTGGTCGACCAGCTGAGGGAGGAGGGCGTCAAGGCCGGACTGGTCAAGATGAGGGTCTTCAGGCCCTTCCCCGTGGAGGAGCTGATAAAGACCGTGGGGAACGTCCCCGTCTTGGGGGTGCTGGACAAGGCGGCAAGCTTCGGGGCTCCAGGCGGCCCTCTATACGAGGAGGTCAAGACCACTTTCTACGACCAGCCTGAGAAGCCCATGGTCGTGGACTACATCTACGGCCTGGGAGGCCGTGACACGAGCCCCCAGATGATCCGGGGGATCTACGAGAACCTTATGGGAGTTCTTGAGAGGGGCTCCGTCTCGGACAGAGTCTGCTTCGTGGGGGTAAGGCAATAGGAGGTGTGATGGTGAGCGGATTGACTCTTAAGGAAGCTGCGAGGAAGCCCGATGGCATCGCGCCTGGCCACAGGCTCTGCGCCGGCTGCGACGAGACCGTTATCGCGAGGATGATCCTGAAGGCGACCCGGGGACCGACCATAGCCACATCGGCAACAGGCTGCCTGGAGGTCGCAACGAGCATCTTCCCCTACACCGCCTGGAACCTGCCATGGATCCACAGCGCCTTCGAGAACGCCGCCGCAACAGCCAGCGGCATCGAGGCCGCCTGGCAGGCCATGAGGAAGAAAGGGAAGGGCCCCCTAGCGGAGTATGAGACGGTCGACATCATAGCCTTCGCAGGCGACGGTGGAACATACGACATAGGCCTGCAGGCCCTCTCGGGCGCCCTGGAGCGGGGGCACGACTTCACCTACGTGCTGCTTGACAACGAGGCCTACATGAACACAGGCATCCAGAGGAGCGGCGGAACCCCCTTCGCCGCCTCGACGACAACAAGCCCCGCTGGCAAGGTCATCCCTGGGAAGCGGGAGTGGAAGAAGCCCATTGACGAGATAGTCATCGCCCACGGCATCCCTTATGTAGCAACACTGAGCGCAGCATGGCCTTTGGACGTGATTCGGAAGGCAAGGAAGGCTTTCGAGGTTGAGGGACCGGCCTTCCTCCACGCCATCGTCCCCTGCACCAGGGGGTGGAGGTATCCCCAGGAGAAGACCATCGAGATCTCCAGGCTGGCGGTTCAGACCTGCTTCTTCCCCCTCTACGAGTGCCGGTTCGAGGAGGGGAGACCCGTCTACAAGCTCTCCGGGCCCAGCGCCGCTATCGCGAGGAGGCCTGAATCCAAGAAGCCTGTGTTGGAGTACTTGGAGATGCAGGGGAGGTTCCGCCACCTCTTCAGGCCCGAGAGGCGTGACGACCTGATCGACAGCATCCAGGCCTGGGTCGACCAAAACTGGCAGATCCTGCTGGAGAAGGTTGGCTAGATCTCCCCCCATTTTTAAATCTACATTAAACCCTTCTCTCCTTGATGACCTTCAACGACTCCATCCAGGACATGCTGGCGAGGAGGATCGCCGGTGAGATTGTGCTCTCCGCCAGCCCGGGCGCGACCATGAGGAAGTGGCGCTCCCTCCTCCAGGTCAGCCAGGTCGAAGTCGCCCAAGAGCTCGAGCTCTCGCCCTCCGTGGTCAGCGACTACGAGACGGGGCGCCGCCGCTCCCCCGGGAGTAACTTCATCAAACGATTCGTAGAGGCCCTCCTCAAGATCGAAGAGAGGAGAGGCGGACGCTACATCCAGCAGATGGCCAGGATCATGCTGGCGCCCGAAGATGTCTTTCTCGATATGCGGGAGTTCGTGACGCCCACCACCATCGGGGAGATGTGTAAGGCCCTCCAGTGCGAGGTTCTGATTGGGGAGGAGGCTTTCGACCAGGAGGTCTACGGCTACACCATCATCGATAGCCTGAGAGCCATCCAGACCCTCTCGGGCCTCGACTTCTACAGGATCTTCGGGACCACGAGCGAGAGGGCCCTCGTCTTCGTCGGGGTGAGCAGGGGGAGGTCGCCCATGATCGCCGTGAAGATCAGCCCCTTCAAGCCCAGAATAATTGTTCTCCATGGGATCGTCGGGATGATCGATCCCCTCGCGGTGAGCCTTGCCCGGAACGAGGGCATCCCCCTCGCTGTCTCCAAGCTCCCCACCCAGGACGATGTGGTGGCGGCTCTTCTCGGAGTCTACAGGCTCACGCAGGAATAGCCGGAGCCTAACAGCCAGAGGATGTCAGGTACCTTCGTCTTTGTGTAGATCAAGCCACTCACGCAGCAGAGGAACAGGATTGATGAGATGAGCAGCGGGAAGCTCTCAGGGAGGGAGTCACGATCAATACTCCGGATGACCTTTTTTCCAGATGCGAAAGGACTGGTTAAAGCAGCGCTGGAATAGGGAATCCGTACCCAGCTTCGTATGTATCCAATTTTTTAGAAGGCATTAACACCCTCGGGTTCCGCCCTCACCATTCGAAGAGCCCGATAAGCTCCTATATATTTAAGCAACACTAGCTGTTTTGACTCCTCAGGTGAAAGTTTTGCTGTTGAAAAGACGCCTCGGGCGGATGGGCTATGATGCCACGATCATCACCCTGGGCGGTTGCGGGGTCGGCCGCATCAGCCAGGAGGAGGCTGACGAGGCCGTTGAGCTCGCTTTGAGTCACGGGGTGAACATGATCGACACCGCCCCCTCCTACGGGGAGGCTGAGCTCAGGCTCGCTCCGTGGGTACAGAAGATGAGGAACGCCTTCTTCATCGCTGAGAAGACGAGGGAGAGGACGCGGGAGGGCGCGTGGAGGGAGCTCCACGGGAGCCTTGGCAGGATGGGGATCGAGGGCTTCGACCTCTACCAGCTTCACGGCATCGGGACAAGAGAGGAGCTGGATCAAGCACTCGGCGTGGGTGGAGCCATCGAGGCCCTCGAAGAGGCGCGCGATACGGGCCTCATCAGGTACCTGGGGGTCACTGGGCACGAGGACATGAGGATCCTTAGGGAGGCCTTGGAGCGCTTCGACTTCGACTCCGTCCTACTGACTGTCAGCCTTTGCAGCATGGCGGGCTTGCAACCTCAGAACGACTTCAGGCCGGTCCTCAAAGAGGCGGCGGAGAGAGGCGTCTCGGTGACAGCTATCAAGGCCATCTCCAGGGGTAGATGGAAAGGTGAGAGAAGGTATGGGACCTGGTATCACCCCTCAGACGATCTCCGAGACATAGAGCTTGGCGTCAGGTACACCCTGTCTCAAGAGGCGGTCGTGACATACTCCCTCCCATGCGATGTGAGGCTCTGGGAGATGGTCCTAGAAACTGCCGAAAAATTCACTGTCATGGGCGAAGAGGAGCAGATCGAAGCCGTGAACTACGCGAAGAAAGCCGGGTTCAGCCCGCTGTTTCCCTCCTATCTTTAGGTGTTCCCTTTACAGCCCACCCTTTTTCATGACTACGAAAAAACTTCTGAGAAGCCAGTAATTCCTTCCTAGAGATTGTAGATCTTTCTGTGCTTCTGGATGCCATTAACTCATTCAGGACACTGTTTAGAGACATGGACCCAGAATTAGGAGCTTTCACACGTATTGATGACACGTGAAACTGGTATGGGATACAGATACAAAATCCCTATTTCTATTTAGGATTCTTGGTCGAGTGGAGTATCGAGGAGCACCGATCCATGTCCATCGACGAGGAGACCATTAAACTAATCAGGCTCAGGAAGATAACCCAGGAGTTACAGTCCAAAAGGGATATCCTCCAGAGGGTCTGGGCCAACATGCAGAACTTCACCCAGGGCCTGAGGAACGAGCTCGACGAACAGTACTGGTCCGAGAACAAGATCGTATTCGTCGACCTTGAGAGCTCACCGCAGTTCAACCAATTCAGGTTCACTTACTCCGAGCTTGAGAAACTCTTCGACATAGCCTTCATCAAAGAGACTTTGGAAGGCTTCCGGACTTTCTCGATAGAGAAGACGAGGTTGGAGGCCGAACTCGGGATCTCGATGGATAGCCCGGGCGCCCGGATGGTCAGATCGTCGAATCCCTGAGCTGCCAAATCGCAGTTGTCCAGTCTCCTCTCTATCTAGAGAAACTGGACCCGGAGTTTGACTTGTATCGACGGCCTGAGCATAGTGGGTGCATCGGGCTTCAACGGGATCTCAACCGCTTCTGTCGGGAGGACTCCCCGCATTCTCAGTAGATCCCTTCTCTCTTGTACGACGGCCGACTCTATTTCTTTGAGCTTGAGAACCCTGCCTTCGAGCTCTGTGTTGCTGGATCGGCCTGGCTTCAGGGGTCGGAGCCGGGTCTCTTGTACCAGCTTCCAATCTTCCTGACTGGGGGGTCTACCCCGGGCGCGGGCTTGCATTATTGCCTCCCTGGCCTCCCGCAGTTGCTCCTGAATCCTGATCCTGTTGAGGAACTCCTCCTCCGTCCTCCCCATCGACCTTAGCAGGCGTTCTCCAGACTCCATGTCTGGCCAGATCTGCAGCGCAGGGAGGCGGGGGTGGACCCTGAAAGCTCCTTTCTTATCCTGTCTGCTTAGATCCAGATACTCCAGCCTCACCTTCGCCCCCGGGAAGAAGATCTCCAGGCGGCTGAGGGGATGGACGAGGTCTCGGTATCTCTCTCTGAGCTGGATTATCATGAGGCTATTCAGCTTCGATTGTGAAGTAATCCTTACAATTTAATATTGGTTGGTGTGTGATGTTTGAAGCTTACATTGAACATGCTTTTTTCGGAGTTAATCAAAGGCTTCTCGAATTACAAAATCGGATGCATTCTCCCAAGCTGAACTCGACATCCGTCAGTCCCACATTATGGCTCTTCGCCTGCGCACGAACATGATGGAGAACACTATGACCGTCCCCGCGGCGAGGCCGATGCCTATGTAAAGGATGTTCGTGAATCCTGGTGCCATCGAATCTTCGAGTACGATGTCCGAGACGGTTATGTAGAGGTCGCTTACCAGTAGCAGCTCCCTGCTTACCCGGCTCTCGCCGATGTAGGCCTGCCTGGAGACGTTGAAGGCTGGGACTATGAAGCTCTCGTACTCCGGAGCCTGGAGGATCATCTCCAACGGGTCTCTAGAGCTCGTCAGTGTGAGATCTACGGGGACCCAGCCCCAGGGTGGGATGTAGACCATGGCCCATCCGTGCCAGCCCACGCCCTCCTGCCTATAGGTAAGGTGGCCCTGCAAGGTGTCTTTTTCGCTGGAGATGCTCTCGCTGAAGACCACTCCGATTTGGAGAATGGCTGGTATATCCACGGAGCGGAGCATGGAGATGAAGAGGATGGCCTGATCATCGCAGTCGCCCTGGAGGTCCTCGAGGGTCTCGTCCGGGTAGAGGGGCACCTCGAAGCTGCAGTAGGTCACGTTACTCACGATCCAGCCGAGAATGCTTGTGACCACTCCCAAGACCGTCGATTCCCCCTCGGCGAGCTCGCGAGCGAGAGCCTCAATCTCCTCGTTCCTCCTGAACGTCTCTGTCTCGGAGTTGTACCTCTCCACAAGCTCCAATGGGATATCTGTGATCTCCCAGGCCTCGGCGGTGTTGATCTCTTCACGGGGCCTATCCTCTGAGGCTATGATATACTCTATGGAGAAGACAAGGGTTTCACCCGGTGGAATGGACGAAGGGAGGTCGATGACGCCCACTCGGTTACCGTCAATGTCCGTGTACTCCTCCCTGATGCCGTGGCTCGCATTACGAAAGCTGACCGTCTGCCACGTGGTGTCGGGGAAGATGTGGAGTGTGGAGTCTTCTCTAGTGATAATGTATGCCTCCTCGCCTCGGTTCTGGAGTCTGATCGTGGACCTGAAGATGAACTGCTCCCTGGCGCAGATTGCCCTGGGAGCCGCTCCCGTGAGCAGCAGGATGAGGAAAACTGTGGCGAGTGGCTTCGATCTCAATCTAGGGACTCATTGGATAGGTGGAGAGGGGATATATGTACCTTGCCCGGCGCCTACTCGACGTGGACCCGGAAGAGGTCGATGTCCCCTCTCAGCAGCGGGAGGAACTCTCTGACCGATCGCTCCACATCCCTGGACTGAGTGATGTACCGACCGACGATCAGTATGTCCGCCCCGGCATCCAGAGCGAACTGGGCGGTGTTGGGCCTGATGCCGCCTGCCACGGCGATGAGCAGCTTCTTGTCCTTGAACGCCTCTTTGATATCAGCTATATACCCCCACCTGACCTCGCCGCCCCGCTGCTCCACGTCGATCGCCCTGTGGAGGATGACGATGTCAGGCAACCTCTTAAGGGATTTGAGCTTGGTGAGGGGGTCGCCAACCTCCATCAGGTCTACGAAGGAGTATATGCCAAGCCTTCTCGCTTCGTAGACGAATTCGTCGATCGTTGCCGATGAGGCTGCCCCTGCGCAGCAGACTGCGTCGGCGGTCTCGTCGAAGGCCATGTCCACCTCCACCTTGCCCACGTCCATAGTCTTCAGGTCGGCGATGATGAAACTGTCGCTCCTGGCCTCCCTGAGCGAGCGGATGACGCCGACCCCGTACCTCTTGAGGAGGGGGGTACCCGCCTCCAGGAGGATGTTGTCGCTCTTGGGGACCTGCTGGATGACCCTCTTGATCATCTCGATGTTCGGGTTGTCCAGGGCGATCTGGAGGTATGGCGGCCGCCAGAGCCTCGGGGCCCTGAAGCCCATCAACGGATGCCTGGCCCTGTCCTTGTCGTACATGATCTTCTCCCAGGGTGGATATGACTGGAGGGCCCTGCTCAGGGCGAGCTTTGTGGCGCTGTAGTTGTAGTGCCAGATCTTGCGCTCGTCGCGAGCCTTCGGGTGGATGAAGACGCTGACGATGACGACCCAGTCGTCGATGATAGCCCTCGGGATTATCCCGTCCTCCACTGCGTCGGCCACGGCCTTCGCGACCGCTGACTGAGCGGGTCCGAAGATCTTTCCGGCGTCCTGCATGTTCTTAACTGTGACTTTGGGGACGATGACGGTGTGGGGTTTCGGTGGCAGGTTCGGTCTGATGACGGCGAGTAGGGGGGTGTGCCCGGCTGTAAGGTTGCTCAGGGACTGGGCGAAGGATAAACCGACGGGTCCCTGCTTGTCACCGATCATGAGATCGATGTGTGCGACCTCGTCTCCCTCCCCCACCAAAGCCTCCCCTATGAGGAATGCTCCCCCATTGTGGGTGCTCCTCATGCCGAAGCTGTCTATGGCGGCCCTCACAGCCTCGCTCATGGAGCTGAAGCGTCCCTGCTCTACGAGGCCCTCGATGAACCTGTACTGCTGTTGGGTGATCCTGCCCGGTGCCCTCACAAGGCCCTTGTCATCGCTCATTAGAATCCCTGTCTATTTGTTTTGGGATGAGTATTTAACCGTTTCTTTTGCCTGTGTCCTCTAGGTGTCACATAACATCTTTCAGAACCGTATTTTCCTACCCATTTATCGTTTTTGTGTCACAAGTTCGGCTGATATCGTTACTTTTATGACTCGTTCGTGGTCTTTTAGAAGGTCTACGAACTCGCGGGGAACCTCCTTTGCAGCCTTGTCCGCTCTAACCATCAGTGTCCGGTCACAGACGTAGCCGCTCTTCCTGATCACCATTTCTGAGGGATGGCTCAAGGGTAGCCTGGGGTCGCCTTTTCCGGATACTCTGAAACTGGAGCCCCCTGCCTCTATGAGAATGCTGACACTGGTTTCCGTATTCCGGATCAGTTCTTTGAGGGGTGGGTCGAGATCCTTCAGGCCCTTCTCTGCTTCGATGGCTACTATACAATCGCCTCTTAGGGTTAGGTCCATGTCCCTTGTGACCATCAGGGTGGTCTCGTGAGTGGATCGGATGCTGGGGTGTCCCCTTGCTGTGAATCTGTCTGCGAGCTTCATGTCTCTGAGAACCAAGTTCCTTCTTGCTAATTAGGTCGCGGGTCTCTTCAACAATTGTGGAAAAAAGGGGTCTAGACGAGGAAGTGCTCGTTCTTCTCCCTACGCCTCTTGATGCTGCCTCGGAGCATCGCTATCTGGCCCTTATGGTTGACGATCTCCGCCAGGTAGGCGTTGAGCGCGAACTGGCGCTGCCGGGTTCCTCCCCATAGGGGGATCTCCTCAGCTAGATCCTCAGAGGTCAGGCCTTCCAGGCCCTCGATCACAGCCGCTCTCCCCGCTTTTATGTCGCTCATCAGCTTCTCCGCTGAGTAGGTCTGCTCCCTGTAGTCCTTGGGCCAGCCCTCAGGGGTATACTCCTGGTCGCCCATGATGATCCTGGGCAGGCTGAGGTTTGATACACGGGAGAGGTGATTGAGGATCCAGCGGATGTCGTTGGACTCCTCCATGGGTCTCCACTCTGTCTCCTTCTCAGTGAGGTCTTTGCAGGTTCTCTCGAGGCTGTCGAAGGCGAACTCGGTGAATTTCTTCAGGGCCGCAACGTCTTTATCCATCAGAATCGCCGGGTATCGGAATAAGTCGCGAGCCTCTTATAGGTTTCTCGATTGGGTTTTCCCGGGTTTTCTAATGCGATTACCCCAAGGTGTTATGGATCTGTGATACAGAATCTGTATATATACCGATAATACAGATTGAATCTGGACAAGAGGAAAAGGGGAGGCTGACCGCTTGTTTCCCCCACGAGGCAGCGGGGGCTCCCCCCTGTCCACCTTTTTTTCCTAATCATAGTGTTGTTATTCAAGTGGTTGTGTAGGGATTGGCTTGGGCCTTAGGAAGGTTTTTAGGGTGATTTTTTCATGTGTTGGTGGAAGGGCTGGTAGTTCAGTGGTATGAATGCTGCCTTGGCATGGCAGAGGTCGGGGGTTCAAATCCCTCCCAGTCCACCATTTAAATCAACCAAACCGAGCCCTGTGTGCATTGTAATCTCGTGCGTGAAGTCACTCATTCTATGGTAATGAGGGTTTTCCTCAAGGCTGCCATGAACGAGTCGATCTCCTCGTATGTTATTACATAGGGTGGAAAGAACCTGAATGTGCTTGAGCTACTGTGGAAATCCATCAGATACCCCTCCTCGAGAAGCTTCTCCTGGATGATCTCTCCGGATTTTACATGGTCTTGGCTGAGCTGGACTCCAAACATCAGCCCTCTCCCCCTTACGTCTACGATGATCGGGAACTCTTCCATCAATTCCTTCAACGCGTTGAGCCAGTACTCGCCCTTCCGGGCAGCCTCCTCCACGAGACCTTGCTCCCTGATGACGGAAATGACCGTCCCAACTATCCTCCCTGTGAGGGCGTCATTCTGATGGGACTGAACGTGGCGGAGAGCATTCCCACACCTCTCCTCAACCTCGCTGAAGGTCACGACAACCGAGACCGGGAACCCGCTGCCGATGGCTTTTCCTAGGACGAGGATGTCGGGGATGATGCCGTCGTGTTGGAAGCCGAACCAGCGCCCGGTCTTACCGGGAGCCGTGGTCACCTCTTCAGATATGAGGAGTGCGTCTAGGGCATCAGCGTATTCTCTCAGTTTAACGCCGTACCCGATTGGGGGTACTAGTATGCCGAAACCTGCTATTGGTTCATACATGACCGCCGCGATGTTATCATTCCCTTCATCCACGAGAGATTGGAGATGCTCCAGACACTTGAAATCCCTGCAGTCTTCTCGTGAGCCGTGTTCACAGCTTTGGCAGAAGGGTGGTGGGAGGCGGTGTACTTCACCTGGGTCGGGAAGGTATGGAGCGTCTTTCCCTGACCATGAAAGTGAGAAGGGGTATGTTGTGGCTCCGTAGTAGCCTCTATCGTTTACAACCATCCCCGTTCGCCATGTGGCTGCTCTTGCTATCTTCAGGGCAAGGTCTACTGCCTCGCTTCCTGAGTTCAGGAAGGCCACCCTGTTCAGTTCAGCTGGGAGTATCCTCTCCAGCTCGGACAGCGCCACTTCCACCTCCTCGGTCCTGAAAGCCGACATCACGTTTGTAAGTCGGGTGATCTGCTCCTTCACGGGCTCGATGAGGTCTGGGTTTCCGTACCCGAGGACGTTGCACCAGTAGCCTGATTGGAGGTCTAGGTAGGGTTTACCATTGGAGTCCCATACCGTGGAGTCTTTACCCTTTGTAATCGTCATGTCTCGCATGGAGAGGGTCTTCCAGATTTTCATGGATTCACAGCTCGAAGGTAATGAACTTTGAAAAACTTAATTAAATTTATTTTTTGTAAAATTTTAACATTTTTAAAAATGACTGTTAAACTAACCTAGATTATCCCATGATGGAGGTGTGGATATCGTACATGTCATACCCTTGGAGGAGGAGAACAGCAGGGCTGTGAGAGCATTTGAGGTGGATAATAGGTTTAAGGCAAACAGAGACTCGGTTTATTCATATTTCGCCGTTCGACAACAAATATTGGGTATACCATTGTCCGATGAGGAGTTCAAATGTGAGGTATGTGGTCTCAGCTTCCTATCTAACAAAGAGCTGGAGGAGCACTTGAGGGAGCACGAGAGGGCGAGCGAGCTCTTCAAATGTGAGTCCTGTAAGCTCAACTTCAAGACTAGGGAGGAGTTGGAGAAGCACATCTTAGAGGTCCATGGAGGAAAGAAATAGTTTTTCAAATCCTCTCCTTTGAGCTGCGCAGTTTATCCTCATTGCAGCCGAATGGCTAAATCCGATGGCACAAAATTTTTTCGACGGAGAGCTTAATGACAATTTAGCCCGGACCCAAGTGTTTTTGCCACCTTGATTCCATTGATAATCATGGACAATCGCGACGCGAAAAAGGAGGTAGAGCTCCTCTTCGAGTTCGTCAGGGACCTTTACGGGGACAGGCTAACCGATGAGGAACTGGAGGAAGTCCGGAACGGGGTAGAACACATCGCAGAGACGGCTGCGGCCCTGAGGTCTATAAAGCTGGAGAACAGTGTCGAGCCCTTCTCGGTTTTCAAGCCCCACAGGAAGGAGGCGTAATGTCGTGGCCCCGAATCCCGTCTTCCTGCCCCTCAGGGAGCTTGGCGAGCTTGTGCGCACTGGTAAGATCTCTCCCATGGAGCTTGCTGACATCTTCTTGTAGCGCTTGGAGACCCTGGGCCCCAGTTACAACGCCGTGGTCACCGTCACCCGAGAGAGGGCTATGGAACAGGCTCGCAAGGCCGAGGATGAGGTCCTCTCGGGGACCTATCGAGGACCCCTCCACGGCATCCCTTACGGGGCGAAGGACCTCCTCGCCACCTCAGGGGGTATACCCACCACTTGGGGAGCTGCCCCTTTCCGAGACCAGACCTTCGATTTCGACGCCACCGTAATCAGGAAGTTGGAAAGCGCTGGTGCCGTTCTCGCCTCGAAGCTGGCCATGATAGAGCTCGCGGGTGGTGGTGGCTATCGCCAGCCGAACGCCTCCTTCACCGGTCCTCCTCGCAACCCCTGGAACATTGGGTACTGGACTGGTGGCTCTTCAAGTGGCTCGGGGGCGGCGGTGAGTGCGGGGCTTGTCCCCTTCGCTATCGGCTCCGAGACCTGGGGCTCAATCCTAAGCCCTGCCAACAACTGCGGGGTCGCAGGGCTCCGCCCCACCTACGGAAGGGTGAGCAGGCACGGCGCCATGGCCCTTAGCTGGACCCTGGACAAGCTTGGCCCCCTCTGCCTCACGGCTGACGACTGCGGGCTGGTGCTGGAGGCCATCGCCGGCCCCGACCCCAAGGACCCATCCACGACCCAGCGCCCCTTCAAGTACAACCCCGAGCCTGACAGGAAGGATTTCAAACTCGCCCTCATAAAGGACGGAGCCGAGGGGCTGGATGAAGAGGTCCTAGCCAACTTCGAGGATTCCCTCCGTGTCCTGAAGAGGGTGGCGACCATCGAGGAGGTAGAACTCCCCGACCTCCCCTACGGGGCGGTAACCCGGACAATCCTGAACGCCGAGTCCGCCAACGCCTTCGAGGGGCTCATCGAGAGCGGGAGAATGTCGGAGCTGACCGCCTCCGAGGACCACTACGGCCTGTACGCCCGCACTGCCGTCCTGGCCAGGGACTACCTTAAGGCTCTCAGGCTCAGAGGAGTCATAGCTGAGAAGGCGGACGAGGTCATGTCCCAATATGACGCAGTCACAGCCCCCGCCAGGCGGAGCTCTGCCTCCCCCATCGACCAGGAGTTCAGGAGGGTCACCCCCGGAACCATGAGAGATGTCATGGGCGCCCTTGGAAACGGGGCGGGGCTGCCTTCCATAGCCATCCCGAACGGCTTCACGGAGATCGGGCTTCCCACCGGCATCCAGTTCATGGGCAGAGCATACGAGGAGAACAGTGTCCTCTCAGTGGCATGCGCCTACCAGTCCATGACTGACTGGCACAAACACCACCCTCCCGACCTTTTAAGAGCTGAATAAAGCTCTGTGACAGAGGTGCAGTACCGGGGAACGGGCCCATCAGAATCGCTGGATCTTTAGTGAATGTAAACTTTGTAATTGGATAGACTAGTGATTTCAAGAAATGATAAATTTGCAGGTCTCAGACCATTACTTCCTGGGATTTCTTCCCAGTCATGTAATCGATGTCGATCCTGCCGATGACGGTGTTGTTTAAGCTCTCCGTCTTCCTCTTGGCGATCAGTGTCTCGGCGTCCCTGTCCAGCTGCCGTATCATGAGGGATAGGGCCTCCCATTTCTCCTCCTGGCTCTCCAGGAAGGTAACCTTCCCCGAGAACATGACCGTGGCGTAGTGGTGGCTGCACTCACCCTGGGCGTAGCCGCGGTCGATGAGGGCCTGGCCCCAGACAGTGTTGTTCGCATTGAGGTAGTCCAGCTTCTTCCCCTCTACCGCGCAGTGGAAGTAGATGCAGTTGTTCACCTCGTCGTAGCCGTGGCTGAGGGAGACGAGGTAGGGTTGGTTGTCCTTGGCCATGGCGATGGTGATGTACTCGGTGGTCTTGAGGATCCTCTTCATGGACGCCTCGTCGGTTATCTCCTTGTCACGCCTCCTCATGTGGTACCTCATGGCGATCTCGGAAACTCGGTGTGTCAGGAGATATAAGTTTTGCATGGGGCTCTGGATCTTGATCTGCGTCTGCTCTGCACGAACAGGGGCCTATACAACCATCTGAGATAGGAGGAATAGAGATATACTTCATTCGATCAAAGTTTAATATTGATCGCCATGGATGGGGTCGACGAGAAGGGAAAGCGAGTAAGCATTGACCTGGACGAGGTCATCGTGAGGTCTGATGGGTCGAGGGCGACCATGAGAGAGTTCGTCAAGGAGATGCTGTTCTACAACCCGGACTTCTACATCGAGAGGGGCGATGACGGGGAGACCTGGTATCTGAAGAGAAGAAAGAAGATCCTCTGATCATTCCTGCGGATTGCTGCAATGCAAGATTTCTCGACGTTAAGATTGGCTTTCGTATTGGAGCTTTGATCAGCCTATTTTCAGGATCACAGATACTATGTGGCCTAGGAGCAATCCCATCAGGATCCCTGTGCTGATGTAGTGCTTCGAGGAGCGGTTGCCGTACTCGTGGGCCATGGGGATGAGCTCGTCCACGGTGATGTAGGTCATGATGCCTGCGGCGAGGGCGAGGCCCAGGCCAATGATGTAGTCTCCGCTTCCGAGACCGGAGATGATGAACGAGCCGACCAGGGCTCCGATGGGCTCCGTCATCCCTGATAGGAACGCCATGGTCGCCGCCCTGCGCTTGCTAACACCGGCGAGGGCGAGTGGGGTGGCGGTGGCGATGCCCTCTGGGACGTTGTGGAGGCAGATCATGAGGGCCATCATGAGGCCGAGGGTGGGGAGGTGGCTGTAGCTGGCACTGATGACGAGGCCCTCCGGGAAGTTGTGGAGGGAGATGCCCAGGGCGATGATGAGGCCGCTCTTGAGGAACTCGGGGTTAGCCACGCCCCTCTCCCATCTTCCCACCTCCATGTGGGGGAGGGTGAGGTCGATGGCCATCATAAGCAGTGCGCCGGTGGCGAAGGCTATGGTGGCTTCGATGTGGGTGAGGAGGTTGAGGGCCTCGGTGAAGAGCTCCAGGAAGGAGACGATGAGCATCACCCCTCCCGCGAAGCCCATGAGGAATCCCATGAGCCAGTCCTCCACCTTGCCGAAGAGGAGGACGATGAGCCCGCCCAATCCCGAGGCGGAACCGGCGATCAGGCTCAGGAGGACGGGGTAGAGGATATACTTCATGCCGGATCACTACTTCCTCACTTATGGCGCCATTCCATATTAAAATTTAACCTAGACAAAATTACGAACTGAAAATTGGAGGTGATGTTGGTTCTAAGTTCTCAAGGGCCTGACCTTACGGACCCCAGGATTGACGAGGTTGAGGGGCTCCCGACCTTGGAGGACGCTCACCAGGTTGGAGGCGGCCGTAAGCGCCATCCTCGTCCTAGTCTCGATGCTCCCGCTGGCTATGTGGGGGGTGAGGACGACGTTATCCAGGCCAAGGAGAGGGCTGTCGTGGCTCAGGGGCTCCTCCTCGAAGACGTCCAGCCCGGCCCCCGCGATGACCCCGTCCCTGAGGGCCTCATAGAGGTCTTCCTCGTCAACGACAGACCCCCGAGAGGTATTGATCAGGAAGGCATTCTCCTTCATCATGGCCAGCTCCTTCGCCCCAATCATGTGATGGGTCTCAGGGGTGAGGGGGACATGCAGTGAGACGTAATCGGCCTCCCTCAGCACCTGATCCCTGCTCTTGTACATGACGCCGAGCTCCCTTTCCAGATCCTCTCGTCGACGGACATCGTTGTAGACCAGCCTCATGTCGAAACCCCTGGCCCTCTTCGCGATGGCCGAGCCTATCCTCCCCAGACCCAGGATGCCGAGGGTTTTCCCATGGACGTCGGAGCCGATGAACATCTTAGGCCCCCAGGCGTGGATCCACCTTTTTGCTCGAATATGGTGGTCGGCCTCGGGTATGCGGCGGGCGACGGCCATAAGGAGGGCGAATGCGCAGTCGGCGGTGGTGTCGGTGAGGATCCCGGGTGTGTTGGTGACATAGATTCCTCGCTCGGTGGCTGCTTCGAGATCGATGTTGTTGTAGCCGACAGCGTAGTTGCTGATGACCTTGAGCTCTCTCCCTGCGTCCATGACCTCTGTATCGATCTTATCGGTCAGCAGGGGCAGCAGGCCATCAACGTCCCTCACCTTAGAAAGGAGGAGAGCCCGGGGGATCGAGTTGTCCACTCCCTCGAATACCTCGACATCGGCATGGTGCTCCAGGATCTCCATGGCCTCCGGGAAGAGCTGCCTAGTCACGTAGACCTTGGGCTTGACCAAGAACCATCCCTTTACGAGTAGTCGTCTTTCCGAAAATATATCATATTATGCCCACGCCTTCGACGCCCTTCGATGCAATAAAAGTTTTTAGAATGTTGGATGTAATTTTCAGAGCATATAGTCCAAGTGGAGTTGGAGTGGGAATGTTTGACTTGTTAGAAAAGGCAGTTGAGACGGGGCTGGGCCTCGGGGCGTCCTATGTCGAGCTCCGGGGGGAGGACGGCTTCGTCGAGTACCTCCAGATGGACGACGGGAGGGTGAACGCTCTCACCCAGCGCATCGAGCGAGGGGTGGCCGTGAGGGTTTTGGCTGATGGCGCGTGGGGCTTCGTCACCACCGGGGACTTGGAGAGCCTAAACAGGGCTGTGAAGGACGCTTATTCCATGGCCCGAGCAGCTGCCCCAACACGGAAGGAGCAGATCAGCCTCGCCGAAACCAAGGCATATCAGGACGAGGTTGAGATCAAGGTGGAGCGGGATCCCCGGCATGTACCCGTCGAGGAGAAGGTGAAATACATGCTGGACACGACGGATGTGATCCGCGGCTTCGATCCCCGGATCACTGCCGTTACCTTCAGGGTGAGGACCGCCTCCGGTAAGAAGTATCTCGTGACCTCCGAGGGAACGAGGATCCAGTCCGACGTGATGCTCGTCTGGAGCTACCCCTGGGCCACCGGGAGAGAGGGGGATAGGTTGAGCTCCGCCCGGTTCGAGGATGCCTCCACCCACCAGGGCTGGGAGTATATGGAGACGGTGGCCACTCCAGAGGCCATAGGCCGGGCAGTGGGGAAGCTGGTGAAGCTCCAGCTCGAAGGGGTGGCCGCTAAGGGAGGGTCGTTTCCATGCGTCCTCGGCCCGAGGGTGATCGGGGTCCTAGCCCACGAGGCCCTGGGCCACCTCGCGGAGGCAGACCTCACCGTGAACAGCGCCTTCAACGGGAAGCTGAAGAGCATTGTCGCTGCTGGGGGAGTCACCATGGTTGACGACGGCAGAGACCCGGGAAACATAGGTACCACCAAGTACGATGACGAGGGAGTCCCCACGAGCCGTGTGGAGCTGATCAAGGACTCGGTGCTCACCGAGCTCCTAACCAACAGGGAGTACGCCGCGAAGCTCGGCCTAAGGCTCACAGGGAACGCCCGGGCTCAAAGTTACCTCTACCCTCCGATCATCAGGATGAGGAACACCTTCTTCGAACCTGGTGATTACGCCGATGAAGAGGTCTTCGAGGATATTGACTTTGGATATTACTGCGCCGACTTCAGGGGCGGCCAGGCCCAGATGAACGCCAGCTTCCAGGTGGGCATCCAGGAGGCCTACGAGATCGTGGAAGGTGAGATTGGTGGGGCGGTGACCGACCTCTCCATCTCCGGGATCGCCACCGACTCCTTGTTCAAGATCGAGGCAATCTCCAAGGAGGAGTTCCCCTTCGAAGCGGGCCGCTGCGGAAAAGGCCAGGAGGCCTTCTGCGCCTCCGGGGGCCCGAACATCCGGTTCGGGAAGGGTGGAATAACCTTTGGAGGAGTGAGCTAGGAGGGAAGAGCATGGTTAGCGAGAATGAACTCCTGGTACTCTGCGAATACTTGATAGCCACGGGCCAAAGGAAGGGCGCATCGGCGGTCGAGGTCCTCGCTCGATCAGTCGACGAGATGGAAGCAAACATCGAGATGGGCGAGATAAGCAGCGTTAATCGAAAGGTAGGGGACGAGATCGCCATCAGGCTCTACGTGGGGAAGAGAATGGGCTCAGCATTCACAAACATCCCCACCCGGGTAGCCGCCAGTGAGGCGGTCGACATGGCTCTCTCCAGCGCGAGGGCTACCACAGAAGACAAGGACTGGCTTGCACTCCCGGAGCCCTCAGAATACAACGAGATCGAGGGGCTGTGGAACGAATCAGTGGCCGCCTGCGAGTCCGACAAGGTTGTAGAGATCGCAGCAGAGATTATGAGTATGGCGACAGAAGCCGAGGCGGGCCTCATCCCTGGCTTTGGGGGCTCCGGAGTCAGCTCTTATTATTCCGCCTATGCTAACAGCAGCGGGATCGCCCACTCTGAGAAAGGAACCGTGGCTTTCGCTTCTCTTGGAGCCATAGCCCGGATTGAGAGCGGAGTCACCCCGCTGATATTCT
>CP070640.1:285146-289698 GCA_020354065.1 Candidatus Bathyarchaeota archaeon | reverse complement strand
GCATGTCAGAGCGATATACGACACGGTCCGCCCCAACCCGCCTCACAGCCCTGGTGATCTCCCGATGGCTCCTGAAGGAGGTCTCCAGGATGATGTTCTCGAACCACCTAGCGACGCAGATCGCGTCCTCGTAGAGGCGCTTCCCCATGTGGCCTATGATCAGGGGCAGGCCCGGGAAGGAGTCGGCGAGGTCTCCCACAAGAGTGGGCTGGGCGAATCCGTATGTGTCCGGCTCCCCCGTGTGGATGAGGATTGGGACCTCCAGCTTCACAGCTTGCTCGGCTATGGGGAAGACGAGCTCCTCGCTGTTGATGGCGAAGGCGTCATTCCTCGGGTGGAATTTCACACCCCTGAACCCCTGCTCCTTGATACCTGCCTCGATGCTCTTCATAGCATGCTCTTGGAGGTGTGGGTTGACACGGATGAAGCCTATAATCCTCTCCGGTGCCTTCTTCATCGAGCCTGCAAGGAACCCATTTACCTCATCATAGGTCCTGTCCTTCCCAATGGATGAATAGGGGGCGCAGGTGACGACCGAGTCGATCCCGTTCCGGTCCAATACGGACAGGAGATCCTCCACGGTGTTCGGCGGCAACCCTCTACCGGGACCGGCGAAATGTGTGTGACCGTCAATGATAACCATCTGAGATCCCAAACTTAAGTATCGTCTGTTTTATATTACTAGCGAGCTGGGGCGATAAATACGGTCGTGATGACCCTGAACATCCGAGGGAACCAGGAAGAGCTACTCAGCGTCTTCAAAGGGCTGCTGAAGGAGGCCGGTTTTTTCCAGATCCATGTGGAAGAGTCTGAGAAAGGCTTCACGATCATCGGGGCAAGCGCAAAGAGGACCTCCCAGCTGACCACCACAATACTCAACATCTTCATAGGTTACATCCACAGAAACCGGATAGCCATCGAGCTAACCGCCTCACAGATGGGCGATATAATAAATGCGACCTTGAAGTGCGACCCCTATCTCGATGTCCTCGACATGGAGGCCCCCGATAAGGACCCAAAGGAGCAGGAGAAATGTCTGAGAACGGTAAACTTCTTCTACGACAGGATAATCGAAAGGTTCGAGCTTGTTAGTTGAAGAGAATAAACCAAGACAGGATAATTGCGAGCAGGAAACCATGTGAGCGTAAAAATGTTCATGTTTTTAAGGAATTCAAGGTACTTTTTTCTTGATTTGAATGGAGAATCCAGTCTTAAATGCGATTCGCGAAAGAAGAAGCACCGTGAGGTTCAAATCCGCTCCTGTCGATGAGGAGAAGATTCAGAAGATACTTGAAGCCGGGCGTTGGGCGCCTTCGTATCTCAATTCGCAACCTTGGGAGTTCCTAATATTGACCGATCCAGAGGTCAAGCGCCAGCTATGTCAGATAGGCGTGAAGATAACATTGTTTTCTGAGGGAATAGAAACAGCTTCAGCCGTGATAGTGATAGTTGTAGATCCAAGAAAGGACCCGAGCCATTACATCGAGGATGGAAGCGCAGCCACACAAAATATGGCGTTGGCAGCACATAGTCTGGGCCTTGCTACCTACTGGATAGGAATACTCGATCTGCAGAAGCGAGGGAAAACCACAGAGGAGGCTGTGAAAGAATTACTGGGAATTCCAAAGGTGTTCAGGGTGATCGCGCTGCTACCTATTGGAGTACCGGCTTACGAAGAGCATTCAGACAGAAAAAAAATGTCGGATATCGTTCATCGAGACAAATACGGAGAAGTTTGAGCGTTCGTACGTAAACTCCCGTCACTCCCTCTTGGCGTATATGCACATACGACTAGTTCGCTCGTGGGGTTTTAGTGTAAATGAGCTCAGAGCGGTGATCTATGAATTCGAGCCAGAGGGGTTAAGAAACTCCCTTCATAAGTATTAATGAATGTCCTCAGCCGAGAGAGCCGCGAGCCTCCTCTTAGAGCTCGAGCCCGAGGAGTTCCGGGTCCTCCAGGCCATCGAGCTTGGCATGGCCGACTACAGCTACGTCCCCATGGAGGAGATCCTGAGATACGCAGGCTTCCCTCAGGCCGAGGTGGAGTTCCGTCTAGGGGAACTCGACAAGAAGGACCTCATCTACAGACAGCTCGACCCCTACCCCGGCTACATCCTCAACAACACAGGCTACGATATCCTCGCCCTCAACGCCCTTGCCAAAGGGGGCAACCTCAACTCCCTGGGAAGGTCCCTCGGCGTAGGGAAAGAGGCAGACATCTACGACGCCATCACCGACGACGGCGTCCGGGTCGCCGTGAAGTTCCACCGACTGGGCCGCATCAGCTTCCGGGAGACCAGGAAGAAGCGGGACTATGTCTCTCGCAGGAGCCATACTCCATGGCACTACCAGTCGAGGCTCGCTGCCGAGAAGGAGTACAGCGTGATGAGACAGGTATTCCAGGCCGAGGTCTCCACCCCCGAACCCCTCCACCAGAACAGGCACGCACTTGTCATGGGCTTCATCGACGGCTACAACCTCGTCGATGTCGCCACCCTGGACGACCCGGATGGCTTCCTCTCAGACATCCTCCAAAACGCCCGCATGACCTATCGGGCGGGCGTCATCCACGCAGACCTGAGCGAGTACAACATCGTGGTCCAGAAGAGCGGGGAGGTCCTCCTCATCGACTGGCCCCAGGCCGTCCCCACGGACCACCCCAACGCGGAGAACCTCCTCAGGCGCGACATCTACAACGTCCTAAGATACTTCGAGAGAAAGTTCAAACTGCGACGAGACCTTGAAGAGGCCCTCGACTACGTAAAGAGCTGATCAGGGCCTCCACCCCTCTAGGAGAACTACGAAGATCGATGCCGCAACCAGATCCGCTGTCGTCCCGGGATTGAGATCCCCCCCAGCCCCCTGGAGCTCCCCGTCGAGCTCCCAGAGCATCTCCAGACTCCGCTCAGAGCCTGCTCCGCCTGCCTCTAGTATCCTCATGGCCTTCTCGCTAACCTCCTCCGCCTTCTCCCGACTCGATTTTCTCATGATGAGGGAGTCAGGCCTCTTCGAGAGAATGTGCAAAAAGGTGTCAACGATGGCGGAGTTGGTGTCCTTCGCCCCTTCCAGCGAGCCCTTCAGGTAGGGATAGCCCACCTCGAACGTCATGCTGAAGTCTGAGACCCACTCGCTGCAGATCGAGTCCCGATCGGCGCATCTCTCGAAGACATCCAGCAGGGTCAAGCACTCCACCCGGATCTTCTCCAAAGAGTCAGCGTCTCGCACATCTAGGTCCTCCACTTCCCCCAGGGTCTTGGGCGTCATCGTCAGCCGGATCGCCTCGTAGACCAATATCACGTCATCGGGAGTGGTTGAGCGAATCACCCTTTCCAAGAAATTTCGAAGAATGACCGCGTCAACACGGTCATCTCCGTGGAGGGCTGCACCCCCCGCCGCGGCGAGGGGAGAGAGGAGGAGGACCATTCCCAGGTTCACGTTCCCCCCTCTCTGCCAGCTCATGGAGTCTCTGACGGCCCGGAGAACTAATCCCCCTATCTCCACCTCCTCCCAGGGGATGGCGCCAGATGCGGCGTCAAAGCCCTGTAGCCCGAGCTCCCGCATCGCCGGCCCCAGAGCCACCGCTCCCGCCAGGAAGTGCTCGAACCTGGTGTCGGGGAAGTCCCGGGTCCTGTGGACGTTCCCGGGCTTCGGGTAGGCCGAAACCTCTAGCAGGGCGGCCAGGCTTACGCAGCGGCCCACAAGATCCCCCGCCTCCGCCTTCTCCATACCTGACCCTCCAGGCGTAATTTCTCCAAATCCGCTTATAAGACCCGCATAAACAAATAAGAACCGCAGATGACTGTGAGCGACCTCGAGGCAAGCCTCATCGAGGGCGACTACATCGAGACCGTCGAGGGCCTGTTCTTCGCTGTCAAGGGCGTCCACCACCCCCCAGATCTAGTGATCGCCTATCTCCGCTACGCACCCGACCCAGACGGAGAGAGGGAGAGGAACGGCCACCGATACCGCAGGCTCTACCATCTCGACCAGACTACCAAATTCCTCAAGAAAGACTATACCCAATACCTGAACAGCATCGAAAGGAAGGCCCTCATCCTCCAGTCGGTTCCCAGAGATCGAATCGCCAGAGCCTACAGGCCTAGAGAGAGGCTGGTGGAGCTGCTTTCCGAGCCGAGAACGGCTGTGGAGCAGACCACCGCCAAGTTCGTGAAGACCCTGATAAAATCCGATATACCCTTGGAAGATCTCGGGGGCTCAGGCTCGACCCTCATAGGCGTGGCTCAGCCCGATTCAGATGTTGACATCGTGGCGTACGGCGCAGAAACGGGGCGCAGTGTGTACGAGGCGCTGACCGGGCTTAGGGAGAAGGAGGCTTGGATCCGCCCCTATGATAAGGAGTCCGTCAGAACGGTGGCCAGGTCTCGATGGGGGGATACTGGCTTGGACTTGGAATGGATGGGAGAGATCGAGGCACGGAAGGTTCTCCACGGCCTAGTTGATGGGAGGGACTACTTCGTCAGGCTGGTACTCAAGCCGGACGAGTTCGCGGAGGAATTAGCCTCCCAGCCACTTGGGCGCGTCGAGCTGAGGG
>CP070640.1:278514-285046 GCA_020354065.1 Candidatus Bathyarchaeota archaeon | reverse complement strand
GTAGGGGGAGGGCCGCCCGCTCTTCAGCATGAAGGGCTCGTCGGGGCTCGGGGGGAGGCGGAGGGCCCCCTTCTTCATGAGGATGTCCAGGAAGACCTGCTCGATCCGCTCCATGGAGACCAGCCCTCCCCCCTCCAACGTGAAGTCGTCGCTGTTGATGTAATCAAGTATTGAACCGTAGTAGAGGAGGGAGCCACAATAAGTGCAGTTGAGCTTGATCGTCTCCACCCGCCCCTCCGCCTCGACGCTGAACCTGGTCCTCGAGGGAGTGTACTCCTCGTTGGTGGGGCAGAGGGGGTTCGGGCACTTGAAGATGCCCTCGATCTGCTCCGGGAGCCTGATCTGACGCTTCTCCTTGATCCCCCAGTTCTCTATGATGTTCAGGGTAGCCTTGGGGGCGACGAGGGCGATGAGGTCGATCTCCTTCGAGGTTAGGTACGAGCCCTCGATCTTGATAAGGTCCTTCGCCTCGAGGCTCTTGCTGTCGACGTTCTGGGCGATGAGAGCCCTTGCCTTCGGGTCGACCTTCAGAAGGCGGAGGACGAGGAAGGACTTCCCCGCCGGAATGTGATCGATGACGATCCCGTTCTCGATCTTCCTGACCAGGAGCTCCCTGTCGGACAAGTTGGATCTCCCCTTGAATCCTAGCAGCCCGATAGAAAAGGCTTACCTTGAGTACCAGCGTAGTGAGCAGGCCCTCTGGGGGCTTTCCGTGGTTTTTCTAGGCGAGAACATAATATTTAGGGTTGGAGCCCCCGTATACATCGGATCTGAAAAGGCTCCCAAGGCGTAGATGTGAGTAAGGTGAGAAAGGCCCCTGTCAACGAGGAGTTACCCGAGGACATCATGGGCTCCCTCTTCGACCTGGAACAGGGCCTCGAGAAGGGATCTGCATCCTTTAGAACGATGCTGAGGGAGCTCCTCGACAGGATCATCGAGAAGAGGCTCGAGTACTATCTGTACGAGCCGCCCGAGGAGCCTTGACATTTTTTTTCACGACCGGGGTCGCGACCGGTTTACCCGTGTCATCCGACGACTGTGGGGCCCAGGAGGGTTGACCCGGAGCACGTCTACCCTGATGAATCTGCTGGAGAGGATCACCTCCATCGGGAGGGTCTAAAGGACCAGGACCGTTATATCCCTGAGCGAGTCCATCGACCGGTTGCCCGGGTGACGGAGAATCAGGAAACTGTTTAAGTCTCCCCGATCATCAAGGATAGACGATGTATATGAGTGGAATAGACAACTCTTTCAGGGAGGAAAGGGCCCCTGAGTTATCCAGCTTCCTTGTGCGCCGGTCTGGCCTCATAGCCGTGCTCGTGATAGTCATCATCGCGGGAGGGGCGCTCTACACCCAGAGCTTCATCAGAGTCCCAGCGGGCCACCGGGGCGTCCTGATAACCTGGGGTGGAAAGGTGGAGAATAGGATCCTCCAGGAGGGCCTGAGCTTCATCATCCCCTTCATCCAGAAAGTGGAGTTCATGAACGTCCAGGTCCAGAAAGCCGAGTCCACGGAGTCCGCAGCCACCAACGACCTCCAAGAGGTCTCGACCACCGTCGCCGTGAACTTCAGGCTCAACCCGTCCAAGGTCAACACGATCTACCGGGAACTCAGCCAGGACTATACCTCCAGGGTCATCAAGCCCAACATCGAGGAGTCCCTGAAGGCGGCCACCGCCCTGTATACAGCCGAGGAGCTAATCACCAAACGGGCTTTGATGAAGGTCACTTTCGGCGACATCCTCGACGATAGGCTCGCAGTTTTCGACGTAGAGGTTGTAGCCGTTTCACTAACTGACTTCCAGTTCAGCCAATCCTTCGCAGCCGCCATCGAGGCCAAGGTCACCGCAGAGCAGCAGGCCTTGGAAGCCAAGAACAAACTGGAGCAGATCCGGTACGAAGCCCAGCAGCAGGTCATCCAGGCCGAGGCGGAGAAGAACGCCACCATCGCCCGGGCCCAGGGAGAGGCCGAGGCTGTCATCATAGAGGCCAACGCCACCGCCAAGGCCATAGAGGTGATAACCGCCCAGATGACCCCGGAGTACGCCCAGTACCTCTGGCTAGCCCAGTGGGACGGGAAGCTTCCGCTGGTTGTGGGCGAGGGGACGGGCCTCATCATCGACGTGAACGCTCTGATACAGGAAGAGGGATAGCCCCCACTCCGACATTTTTTCATGTTTTTCGACCCATCCGAGTCGTGTTCAGCGGTCTGCTTCTCAGGGTGAAGCTTGAAATACTCCGACCTTCCTATTTGCACCCATGTCAGAGGAGAGGCTGGAGGAGTTCCTTCGCACCGGGGGCGACTGGGAGAAGCTCAAGACCTCCGTCCCCGGGGTCTTCATCCAGAAGCTGCCCCCCTACAGGGCCTCCCCGAGTCGCCTGGCAGTGGAGGTCAACCCGGTGGACGCCTCGGGCAACCCGACCAAGAGGAGGGGGCTGCTCATCAGGTTCGCGGACGAGTACGAGGCCTTCAGGGAGATCCTGAACGACGAGAAGCTCCCGAGGCTGCTGGAGATGCTGGAGAGGGTCAACCCTGGAGCCGGGCGGAGGGAGCGGAAGAAGGAAGAGGAAATCATAGAGATATGAGAGACTCCTATGGAGTCGTCGTGTAGGCTTAAAAAACCGGTTCAGAAAGTAAATAATCTCCAGATGAAAAAAGGGAGGAGAGGATGTGCCCTCTCTCGACTGGACTGTGCTTCACCGATTATCTGTAGGGAACGAATCTCCTGTAGAATCCCAGGATCCTTGACAAGACCTCGTCAAGCGAGAGGGCTCTGTCCTCTTCGACCAGGATGATTCTCTGGATCTCCTTCAGGTCCTGCAGGTTCTCCAGCCTGAGCCTGAGGTCTCGGAGATCAGCGGGGCCCAGGGCGTTCAGGCCCTCCTGTTGTTGAGGCTTTTCGGCTCTAATTATCTCCTGGCCTAGTATTCCCATGGGTATTTCTTCTAGACTTAATGGATGTATTTCCATTCGTTATTCCAGCAGACACACTCAGGGGAAAGATATAAATCTTTCTTTTAGACATACCAAGTAGAGGACCGGCGATAGAAATGCTCCAAGGAAAGGGGAAGTTCTACAAGACGGACAACAAGCTCTACATCTACGTCCCCGTCGTGGTGGCCACCGACTCGGCGTTCCCCTTCAGAGGGGAAAGTGGCCACGTGAAGGTGAAGATAGAGGGAGACAGGCTCGTCATAGAGAAAATACCCGAGGGAAAAGGCTGAGGCCAACTCCAGCCTCCCTTGGCGGAGTCGAGATCCCGGGCTCGTCGAGCTAGCTACGCTGATGAAAGAAAAAGGGGGATCTCACCATCCGGGAGAGGATCAGACCTCTTCTCCCTCTACCCGCTCAAGCCTCCAGACTGTCCCCTTCTTAGAGATGCAGTGGATCCTGTAGATGTTGGGGTCGTCCCCCTCCCAGGAAGGGACGCCTGCCGCGCATTGGGAGACGTAGGGGCGGGCTGGGTCCTGGATCCCGAAGCAGAGGCCTTGGATGTATGCCGCGGGGTGGTTGTAGACGAATGTGTCCCCGACCTCGTGGTGGCACTTACCCAGCTTTTCCTCGCAGGTGATCTGGACCTTGGTCTTCCAGAAGTCCTCTCTCATCGTTTCCGCCTCAGGTTTCTCTTCGCTTGCTTGATATAAGCCTATTGAATGGTATTGGAGGTAGGAGATTCATGAAAATGGGTTCAGATTCGACGCCAGGGGCGGGATTTGAACCCACGCTCTCTATCCGGCCTGGGCGCTGGTGCCCTAAACCTCTGGATCGCGCGCGGCCCGTGTAGATCCTCTTTAGTGGTTCTTTGAAGTAGATGAAGGTGATGGGGATGAGGAAGTACAAACAGAGAGAAGGAAAGGGGAAATTAAACAGAGTTCGCGGAGGAGGGCAGTGGCCATCTATTTGACAGCGTTTATCTTTGTAATAGAGGGAATTTTTCTTGGAAAACCTCAATAAAGGTAAAAATGATTATAGATGTTGATAGGTTCACTAATAATAAAACATACATATGATCTACTATTCCTGTTAAAAGAAGTGGTAAAAACCAAAGTCCCCACGTTAAGATTAGAAGAATAATTGCTTTTAGAAGATTTATCCTTGATCTATCCTGAGGAAAGTCTTGTTTTTTAATACCCTTTTTTTCGGCATATGGAATGAGTATTATAAGCATAGTTACTATTGATGGATACATGATTGCAAACATTAACCAGTCTACCTTAGGAATAATGTCGAGTATTTCCAGAAAAAGATAGAAAATACCAATCAGAACTGGAGTACTTAGAATGACCATGTTTCTCCTTTTTCTCTCTTTTCCAAGATCTAACCCTCTTTTTACTAATTGGACTGCCTCCCCTCTGTTGGTGAACGAAGATAATAGAAAAGCGATTAAAACTACGCCTAACGAGCTCATTAGCAGAAAGATATTATGAAATGCATAAAATGGCTGGAGAGGCCACTGCAGAATAGGAATATTATCAAAAAATGGCCACCATTCTCCGTTATGATTCCAATAGATCATCGGGAAACTCAAGAAAGACCAGAATATGGCTAAAGAGAGGATTATCTGAAGATATAATCCTTTAAAAGTAGCCCCATTCACCAAGTTTTGTCCTAGAATTTCCTCATTGGATTCGTTGGTTCTATGCAATAAATTCTTGCCTACTAAAAAGACTGAGGCGAAGACAAGGATTATATCAAGAATCATTGTTACAAAAAGAAGGATGAGATCAGTTGGAAATACCCGGATTAAAAACGGATATTCATGATATTCATTAAACGCATTGTCCACAGTTTCTTGGGTAAAGAGATCGGATATTCGATATGTATGACGACCTTTAGCCAATTCTTCTTCTAGATTCAATTTGACGACCTCTTCAAATTGATGGAAGAAATAGAGATAGATATCCCCACTCGTCACGTCAAAAATGTTGGAATATAATGTGTTTACAGCAGGCCCCTCAAAATGGACTGAGTCTAAAACAAGTGTGATGGATTCAATCGATAGGTCACCATTTTTAACAATATTATTGAGCACTTGCTCCGCAGCGCTATATCTTCTAATCGCATCTGAGCCCGGATTCCTACGTGAAGAATCCTCCACATAAAAATTTGAAGCTAGTTGATACCTTTCGTTATTACGATAAAACTGAAATTCCCCATCTTCTCCAATGTTGAATACGACGGATTCACCTGATTTATCGACATAGAATGATTGGACGCTCCCCTCTTGTTGATAAACACCATGTGTTTTCTTATACTCGACAACTTCACTTATTGTTTCACAACTAAATATTTCTGGAACTAAATTCGGAGGTCTCTCATCGTGAAGATTTGGTTCTGTATTAGGAACAGATGACGAATCAAAAGCTAAACCCTTCTCATTCATACCTCCCTGAATCCAGCTATTTCCACTTCCATTCGCATAACCTACAACTACAGCTCCATACTCTAATTTTGAACCATCATACCAAGTTTGCCCGCTGGGTACAAATGTGATAAAAACATCCGAAATTTGTCTGAAAGCATGGTCTTCGCTATTACCAAAAAAAACGGCTTGATCGTCTTTTATCTTGAAATTCGTGCATGCATAAACATTGGTTATGCTTGATTCACTGATAAGAGAGTATAACAAGAGAAAACTTATAAAAAATACAAACATCATTTGCTTCTTTTTCATATGCTCACCAAATATCGCGCGCATTACCGTGGATTCGAGAAAATGCCGGGAGTGTGATTTGAACCCGCGCTCTCCATCCGGCCTGGGCACTGATAACGCCGTTGGACGAGTTCCTCCCACCAGCTAATAGAATCATGATCAGTGCCATACTCAAGATTATCGAGGGTAGTGGGAATCCCGGTATCCCGGTTTGACTGGGTTCATCGTCTTCCCCATCCGTCGAAACGGGTTCGGAGAACACCTCCCGCCACGTCCCCTCAGCGATGTCGAGGACCCAGAGGTCGTTGAGGGGGGGCTCCCCAATCTCCCTTAGCCCCCCGAAAAGGATGAACTTCTCGTGGACCGGATCATATACCAAGGCGGAGTTCTCCCTCCCTGAGGGCTTCTCGTCCGTGTACAGCCTCTCCCAGGTGTTGGTTGAGAGATCGTAGAGCCAGGTGTCATCCAGGATGGCGTCCCTCATGCCGGAGCCTCCGAAGACGATCATATTTCCTCTGTCTTCGTCGTAGGCGAGTGTGTGCCAGTACCTGCTGGGAAGGGAGGTCGCTGTGTCCACTTTCGTCCAGCTGTCCGACGGGTAGTCGTAGGTCCAGACACCGTCGCTGTACCCGTGGCGGCTGGTGCCCGTGATGGACCAGTGACCTCCGTACATTATCGCCATCCGGTTCCGGGTGTCAAAGACCATATGGTGGCCGTACTGGGGCAGGGGGGACTCCTCGGGGTTCATCTGGTTCCAGTTGATTGAGTCGAAGTCGAAGACCCATGTGTCCTGGGGGTGGCTGTCGTCCCTGCAGTACCCGTCGTGGAGTATGACGATGTCGTTCCGCGGGTCGTATACGATGGCTGCGTCGCTCCTG
>CP070640.1:268431-278414 GCA_020354065.1 Candidatus Bathyarchaeota archaeon | reverse complement strand
GAGTTCCTTGTAGAGCTCGGGCTGCTCCTTGTCGAGGTCCGCTAGCTTGATGGGTGTCCTGATGCCGGCGACGACGTCCTCTCCCTGGGCGTTGAAGAGGAGCTCCCCGAAGATGCCCTTCTCCCCGTTGGCGGGGTCCCGGGTGAACATGACGCCGCTGCCCGAGTCCCAGCCCACGTTCCCGAAGACCATGGTCTGGACGTTGCTGGCGGTCCCCATGTCGTCGGGGATGCCCTCGGCCCTCCTGTAGGTCACGGCCCTGGGGATGTTCCACGAGTTGAAGACGGCGGCGATGGCGAGCTTGAGTTGTTCGTAGGGGTCGGTTGGGAAGGGGCTGCCCACCTCTTTCTCGTAGACCTTCTTCTGCCCCTCGACGGTCCGCTTGAGGCCCTCGACGCTGATCTCGGTGTCCCTCTCGACGCCCTCCCTCTCCTTCTCAGCTTTGTGGACCGCGTCGAACTTTTCCCGCTCCGCGCGCATCACGACGTTACCGAACATGGTGATTAAACGGCGGTAGGCGTCGTAGACGAACCACTCATCACCCGTGAGCCCCACTAGGCCTTCGGCGACACCGTCGTTGAGGCCGAGGTTGAGGACGGTGTCCATCATTCCCGGCATCGAGATGGGCGCTCCGCTCCTCACGGAGACGAGGAGGGGCTTCTTGGGGTCCCCAAAGCGCTTCCCTGTGATCTCCTCGAGGCGCTCAACGTGCTCCATGATCTCCTCCCAGAGGCCCTCGGGGAACTCGCCCCCCGCCCGGAAGAAGTCGTTGCAGGTGCCAGTGGTGATTGTGAACCCCGGCGGGACCCTCAGCCCGAGGTTGGTCATCTCGGACAGGTTGGCCCCCTTCCCGCCGAGGATGGCTTTCATCTCCTTGCTGCCTTCCCCGAAAGCGTAGACCCGTTTAACCAATCAATGACTCCCCTATGATCAGATGTAACCCCTGGGGGTTGCTGATTAAGTTTATCTTCATCGGATCCTGAACAGACCCAGAAAACGATATCAATCATTTCTGCGGATGTTCATGGGATCAGAGTTGGTCGGTCTGGAGGATATTAAGGCCAGAGTCAGGGATGCGGTCGACGAGCAGAGAGCGCGCCTCAGGGAGATCAGCGGCTTCCTCTACGAGAACCCCGAGTTGGGGAGCGAGGAGTTAAAGGCTGTCGAACTGCTGATATCTGAGCTTGGGAGGCACAGCTTCAAGGTGGAGAGGGACATCCTTGGCATGCCCACGGCCTTCTGCGCCACCTTCAGGGGGAAGGGGAGCGGACTTAGGGTTGCGGTCATAGCGGAATACGACGCCCTCCCAGGCGTGGGCCACGGCTGCGGTCACAACCTCATCGCGGCCTCCGCCATCGGGGCCGGCGTCGCTGCGAGCAAGGTGATGGACAATCTGGACGGGGAAGTGCTCGTCGTGGGGACCCCTGCGGAGGAGGGTCACGGCCCCAGCGGCGGGGCGAAGGTGATCATGGCCGAGAGGGGGTTCTGGGACGACATTAACGCCGCCATCATGCTCCACCCCTCCTCGAGCTGGGGGGTGGGGAGCCGCTCCCTGGGTATCTCCATGGTGAAGATGGAGTTCGAGGGTCAGACCTCCCACGCCGCGGTCAACCCCCAAGAGGGAATCAACGCCCTGAACGCGGCCACCCTCGCATTCATGGCCACCCACATGCTCAGGCAGGAGGCGAGGAGGGACGCGAACCTTGTCATCCACGGCATCATCTCCGAGGGGGGCCTGGCCACCAACGTCATCCCGGACAGGGCGGTCTGCGACTTCGGAGTGAGGAGCAGCGACGATGCCTACCTGGACGAGATGGTGGACAAGGTCGCCCGGTGCGCCGAGGGTGCCGCCCTGGCCATGGGGGCCAAGGTGAAGGTCACCAAGAAGAAGCTGTACAGCGGGAAGAATATCAACGAGCCCCTGGTGGAGGTCCTCTGGAACAACTACCACTCACAAGGGGTCGAGATGAAGCCGTGGGAGGAGAGCATCAACGGGATGCCCATGGCCTCCACCGACTTCGGCGATGTATCACAGAAGATCCCTGCTGCGGGCTCCTACATCAGTATCGCTGAGCCCGGCACACCCGGTCACAGCAAGCAGATGGCGGATGCCACCATGACGGAGAGGGGCCAGGAGGCGATGATCATCGGCACCAAGGCCCTGGCCATGACCCTCGTTGAGCTGTTGGCTGAGCCTGAAAAGTTGAGAAAGGCCAAGGAGTTCTTTGATACTCACTAGGAGTGTTGACCCCTTTCCAGATCCTCCTGTTTCATGTCCAGTCGGTTAATTCGGAAGATCGTATCTCAAAAAATTAATCACAGTACTTCTGGATTTTCGTCAGGTTCTCTCTTACAATTCATTCCTTTTTTCCAGTCTTTGGCACAATGATTACTCTGCCGTCGTTGAATAGTATCCACCTTATTTTATCGCCGTCTTTGAAATCGAAGAACGCCACGATCTCCTTCGGCACTGTGGTACGTCTTCTCGTTCCCCTTATTGTGATAGAGGTTTCCGTTATGTACTCCACATCATTCAGGTTGATCTGCATGTTAACTAAGACAGGTGAACAAAGTAAAAACCTATTGGTCTGAATCCAATGCGATCCTGTGATCAGACGTATTCCTTCGCGATATGCATCTATCGTCTATCTTATCGCCAGTCCTCGTCACTATGTTTTTTGGCCATGAATATCTTGAGCCCCTCAAGACGTGTCCGATGTTCCACCAAGTTAACCTTGAACATCGTCTCAAGATAGCCGCGAAGGTAGGGGGTGGGGACCGCGCAGTTCTCCACCTTGATCTCGTCCCCGATCTTCGAGAATCTGCCCCACCCGTAGTTCTCCAGCTCCTTGAGCACGATCATCCAGTTGTCCGGCCTCGTCATGTCGATGTCCCTGAACTCGGGCTTCAGGACCTTACGCTTCAGGGCCGTGAGGTTCCCCGCTCGGTAGATCTGGGGCTCTGTGAGGAGCTCGAAGACATCAAGGAGCATCCCCCTGTCGATCAGAACGACACGACTCTCCCCGATTCTGTAGATGTCTGGGAGCCAGTCGTGCATGGCGAGCCTCTTGAAGAGGATCAGCGCCTTCTCAACCGCCTCCTGCTTGCTCTTAATGAACCTCATCATCTCCAAGAACTCGATATAATTGAAAGTATCGTCATCTAGTTCAACGACAATGCTTTTCATACGCCCGCCCTCCCCGACTCACCATGGAAGTCCAAACTATATTGGATTTAAACCAATAAGTTTTTATTATTACGTCTGGGAAGATTGTTGAAATGAGACGGACATCACAAACTAGTTTGAAATGTCCTTATTGTGACGAAGAGCTCTCTTCTCACAGAGAACTCAGAGTTCACGTCGGTGCCTTACACCGTGAAAGGACAGATGAGTTCATGGAGGAGCATTTCGGCGGACGCTGGATCGAGGTCGATTTCGTGACTCTTATGCTCCAACTGACGACAAAGGAGCTGACAGAAAAAGTCTGCCAGACGTGTGACTTGTGCACACAAGGATGCCCTTCCACCAAGCTGATCCAGGGGTTCACCCCACATATGATAATCTCCCAGGTGAGGGATGGCAAGGTGAAGGAGATACTGAGATCAGACATGCTCTGGAGATGCACATCCTGCCTCTCATGCAGAGAGATATGCCCCAAAGAGATCTCCCCCTATGAGGTAGTCGACTCCCTGAGAAACCTCTCAGCCCGCATAGGCTACCATTTCCCCCGATTCTACAAGGATCTCAACAAGAAAATCCTCAGGACGGGCCTAATCCAGGAGCCCAAGACCGTGCCCACGAGGACAGGTCAGGAGATCGATAGGAGAGATTTACCCCTCCCCCCGGTTTACACACCCCTCGATATGAAAAAATTCGCGGCTGCTCTCAACGAGCTGGCAAGGAAGAGGGTGATCTTATGAGGTACGCTTTCTTCCCCGGATGCCTTGTACAGACGGAGCAGTATGGATACGAGCTCTCTGTGAGGGAGGTCATGTCTCGGCTGGGCGCGGAGCTCGTTGATCTTGAGGGAGCGAGCTGCTGCGGCTACCCATCATACAGCATCACCTCACCCCTGATGTGGACATATCTGACCGCCCGGAACACCGCTCTGGCCGAGAGACAGGGCCTCGACATACTGACCATCTGCAACAACTGCAACTTGAGCTTCTGCGAGAACAGGGAGAAACTGGAGAAGGATGGGGTGATCAGGGACACGATCAATCAGGCCCTGTCCCAAGAGGGCCTCGAGTACAGGGGTGACGGGAAGGTCGTCCACATGTTAGAGCTCCTCCACGACGAAATCGGTTTGGAAGAAATTGCCGGAAAGATCGTCAAGCCGCTGAACAGCCTAAGGTTAGCCGCCCATCCTGGGTGCCACTCCTTCAGGCCGAGCAAGATCAAGAGGCCCGACTACGCCGAGGTTCCTGGCAAGCTCGACGAGCTGATCCGGGCCCTGGGCGCAGAGAGCCATGACTATCCAGAGAAATTAAACTGCTGTGGCTCGCTGATCTCTGGAGCTGTGAAGGAAGCCGCTCTGAAGCTTGCTAGTTCGAAGCTGAGGGCCGTCAAAGAGCGCGGGGTCGACGGGCTGGTGACACTGTGCCCTTACTGCTTCAAGATTCTGGACGGGGAGCAGGCTGGCATGCGGGAGCTGATGAGAGACGAGAACCCAGGGCCGCCTGTCTTCTATTACACCCAGCTCCTCGGCCTATCGATGGGTCTCGCCACTGAAAAACTGGGGCTAAACCTGAATCTTAGCCCCGTGGATGGGCTCCTCCAAATCTGAGGGTTCTCGTTTGCAACGTCCAACTGGATGTTGACTGGTGGGATAAGGTTTGAACGAATATTCTCAAAATGAAGGATGTTTGGACCACGACTCGGTGAAGAGGCTCTTCCCCCCTTGTCGGCTTGCATGCCCTGCGCATGTGAATATTCAAGCATACGTCTCCCTGGTCTCCAACGGCAGGTTCAGTGAAGCCCTCGAGGTGATAAGGAAGCAGAACCCCTTCCCCGCGGTGTGCGGCAGGGTCTGTTTCAGCCCCTGCGAGGAGGAGTGCCAGAGGAACAATGTCGACTCCCCTGTCAGCATCCGGCTGCTGAAACGCCTTGTCGCTGATATCGAGTTCTCCTCGGAGAGAGCCGCGAGAGCAGAGCCCGTGCCGAGAAGATGGGAGGAAAGGATCGCAGTGGTCGGCTCAGGCCCTTCGGGATTGACGGCGGCCTACGAGCTCGTCAAGATGGGCTATCACGTGACCGTCTTCGAGAGAGAACCAAAGCCCGGCGGTATGCTGAGGTCCTGCCTCCCCTTGTACCGTCTTCCTGAGGACGTTCTTGACGCAGAGATCAGGTTCATCATCGACTCAGGTGTGGACATCAAGACCAATGTCGAGATCGGTGAGGACATCCCCTTCGACGACCTCTGGACACAAGGGTTCAAGGTCGTATTCGTTGCCACGGGGGCCCCGAGGAGTCTCTCCTTGAGAATAGAGGGGGAGGACCTGGAAGGAGTGTTCCAGGCCCTCGACTTCCTGAGGATCGCCCACTCGGAGGATTTGGAGCTCAGGGGCAGGGTCGCCGTGATCGGCGGGGGAGACGTGGCCATAGACTCCGCGAGGACCGCAATCAGGCTCGGACCCGAGGATGTCACCGTCATCTATCGTAGACAGAGGGGCGAAATGCCCGCTCGCGCCAAGGAGGTCGATGAGGCGGAGAGGGAAGGCGTCAACTTCGAGTTCCTGGCGAGCCCTACGAGGATCCTCGGCTTGGGGCGTGTGAGCGGGATCGAATGCGTCAGGATGCGCCTTGGCGAGCTCGACGATAGCGGGAGGAGGCACCCCATCAGGATTCTAGACTCTGAGTTCGAGCTGCCGGTTGACTTCGTCGTAGAGGCCATCGGAGAGACTGCCGATCTCTCCTTCCTCTTCGGGGACATCGCGACGAGGTGGAGGACGATCGAGGCCGATCCCACGACCTGTGAGACCAACATCGCAAGGGTCTTTGCGGGAGGGGATGTAGTCACCGGGCCGGCCTCTGTCATTGACGCCATCGCCTCAGGGAGGAGGGCGGCGAGGGCCATCGACCTCTACCTGAGAGGTGGGAACCTCGATGCGTTGAGGGAGGAGGAGCTGGAGGAGACCAGCTGGGTGAAGAAAGAGACGGCCCTCGAAAGGAAGTCGAAGCAGGAGGAGGCCCACATCCCGGTGGAGGCGAGGAGATGTAACTTCAGCGAGGTGGAGCTCGGCCTCACCCAGACCCAGGGCATGATCGAGGCCCTCAGATGCCTCCACTGTGGGCCCTGCTCCGAGTGCCTTGTCGAGGAGGACCTGTGCGAGCATGAATCCCCTGAGGTGGATACGAAGGACTGCAGCGGATGCGGGACCTGCGTCACCATCTGTCCCTTCGACGTAATGGAGAAGGACGAGGACGGAATAGCAAAGGTGAACGAGGATGCCTGCAAGGGATGCGGGATATGCGCCGCCAGCTGCCCGGAGAGAGCCATCACCATCGGAGGGCTGACAGGTGGCCTCATGATAGAGGCGGTCGCTGATTAGGGGGTGAAAGGCACGAGGGAAGCCAGAAGAGAAATCCTCCTTGTAGTCTGTGACTGGGCCATGCACCCAGAAAAGGTCTCCAGCGAGTCGCTGTCCGAGTTCCCGGCGGAAATCAGACCGATGAAGGTGAAGTGCATCGGCGGGGTGGACCCGGTTCTCCTGATGGAATCATTCCTAGAGGGAGTAGACGGCATCTTCCTCGTCGGCTGCAAGGAGGGGGACTGCCACTTCATGGAGGGCAACCTCCAAGGCGAGCACAAGATAAGGCTGATCGAGAAGCTGCTCGGCCTCGCGGGCCTAGAGCCGAGGCGGTTGGGTTACGAGTTGATGTCGGCCTTGGATGAGGATCTGTTCAAAGATTCCCTGACGGATTTCATAGGCCGAGCCGAGGCTTTGGGGGATAACCCGTTCTCTGCTGAGCAGACAGATCCCGAGCTTCTTGATAGTAGCTTAGCCGCCAAGGCCGTCCTTGAGGGTTTCAGGGCGAGAGCTCTAGTTGGCATGGAGCTGGAACTCTTAGAGAAGGGCAATGTGTATGGCGAGAGGGTCTCCCGTCTCAGGTTTGGCGAGGTCCAGGACGAGGCGCTGAGAGCGGAGTTCTTCAGGAGCTGGATATACCTTCTGTTAAGGAAGGGCCCGTTGTCGGTGCAGGAGCTCTCAGAGAGGACGGGCCTCCGCGAGGGACAGGTCCTCCGCCACATCGTGGCTATGCGCCAGAGGAACTTGGTCTCCATGGAACGCATCGATGGTGTCACACCCCTCTACAGGGCGCTGGAGGCTCTGAGGTGACAGACAAAGTCGGGGCTGTCCTCGTTATAGGCGGTGGTATTGCGGGAATCCAGGCGAGCCTCGACCTGGCCGACTCGGGCTTCAAGGTCTACATGCTAGAGAAGCTTCCCAGCATCAGCGGCGTCATGACCCAGCTGGACAAGACCTTCCCGACGAATGACTGCGCCATGTGCATCCTCGCCCCGAAGCTCGTGGGAGCAGGGAGGCACCACAACATCGAGCTGGTCACGTACACGACCCTGAAGAGCGTCGATGGGGAGGAGGGCAGCTTCAGGGTCACCCTCACCAAGAAGGCGAGGAGCGTCAACCATGAGAAGTGCACGGGCTGCGGGGACTGCGCCCAGAAGTGCCCTGTCTCCGCCATAGACGAGTACAACGAGGGCTTTAGCGAGAGGCGTAGCATCTACATACGCTTCCCCCAAGCCATGCCCCTCACATACGCCATCGACAGAGAGAGGTGCATAGGCTGCGGGATCTGCAGCGAGGTCTGCAAACCCAGGGCGGTCCGGTTTGATGATGAGGACACCGAGCTCGCACGTAGTGTGGGCTCCATCATCCTCGCCCCCGGGTTCGAGTCCTTCGACGCCAACATCCTCGGCGAGTACGGCTACGGCCGTTTCCCGAACGTCGTCTCCAGTATCGAGTTCGAGCGTATCCTCAGCGCCACAGGGCCCTACGGGGGCACAGTGCTCAGGCCCTCGGACGGCAGGCTGCCCCGGAGAGTAGCCTTCATCCAGTGCGTCGGCAGCAGGGATGAGCGTGTGGAGAACCCCTACTGCAGCAGCGTCTGCTGTATGTACGCAATAAAGGAGGCTGTCATCGCCAAGGAGCACAGTCCGGGGCTCGAGCCCACAATCTTCTTCATGGACATCAGGGCTTTCGGAAAGGAGTTCGACGACTACTACGCCAGGGCCGAGGAGGAACATGGCGTCAGGTTCATCCGGTGCAGGGTCTCCCACGTTGACGAGGAGCCCGAAACCCACGACCTCCTCGTCACCTACGACGAGGACGATGTTGTGCACAGGGAGATGTTCGACATGGTCGTCCTCTCGGTCGGGATGAAGCCCCCAGCCGACGCCAAGAGGCTCTCCGAAATCTTGGGGATTGAGCTCAACCACCACGGCTTCTGCAAGACCGGGGCCTTCAGCCCCATCGAGACCTCGAGGCCGGGAGTCTACGTCTGCGGGGCCTTCGTCTCGCCGAAAGACATCCCGGACAGCGTTGCCCAGGCGAGCGGAGCTGCCGCCAAGGCGGCGAGGGGCATCGCCTCAGAGCGTGACACGCTCGTCACAAGCGTAGAGTTTCCACCGGAGATCTCTGTGGAGGGGCTGGAGCCAAGGGTGGGCGTCTTCGTCTGCCACTGCGGCATAAACATCGGCGGGGTCGTGGATGTCCCTGCGGTGATGGAGTACGCCAGCGGCCTCCCGAACGTCGCTTACGCGGAGTGCAACCTCTACACATGCTCCCAGGACACCCAGGAAACGATCAAGGAGAAGATCTTGGAGCACAACCTGAACAGGGTGGTGGTCGCCAGCTGCACCCCCCGCACCCACGAGCCCCTGTTCAGGGATACTCTCCAGACTGCAGGGCTGAAACCCTACCTCTTCGAGATGGCCAACATCAGGGACCAGTGCAGCTGGGTCCACATGCGCGAGCCCGAGGCTGCCACTGAGAAGGCTAAGGATCTAGTCAGGATGGCGGTGGCTAAGGCGAGGCTCCTTCAGCCACTGAGGAAGCCCAAGGTGGAGGTCACACCTGTCGCACTGGTCTTGGGTGGTGGGGTGTCAGGGATGACCGCAGCCCTTGAGATAGCAGACCAGGGGTATCAGGTCCAGCTCGTAGAGAAGGAGAAGGAGCTGGGAGGTAACATCCGGAGGATCAGATATGTCCTAGGTGGGGAGGCCCCTCAGGAGGAGCTTAGAAGGCTGATCGCGAGGGTCGAGGGTCACGAGAAGATCAGGCTACACCTGGGAGCCACTGTGAGTGACGCCCACGGGTATATCGGGAACTTCGAGACGAGCCTTGTCAACGGGTCCGGGGAGGAGGTCATCAACCACGGAGCTGTGATCCTCGCCACTGGGGGGGTGGAGTACCAGCCCATCGAGTACTACTACGGGGTAGACGGCAGGGTGATGACCCAGCTCGAGCTCGAGGCGAGGCTCGCCGACGACGGATTCAACCCCGACTCCGTGGTGATGATCCAGTGGGTTGGCTCCCGCTGCGAGGAGCGGACCTACTGCTCCAGGGTCTGCTGCAGCGACGCCGTGAAGAACGCCCTCAAGATCATGGAGGTTAATCCCGAGGCCGCTATCTTCGTCCTCTACAAGGACCTGCGCACCTACGGATTCAAGGAGGACTACTACAGGGAAGCAGCCAGGAGGGGCGTCATCTTCATCAGGTATGACGACGAGAACAAACCCCTGGTCACAAACCAGGACAGCCTCCAGATCTCGGTTATCGACCCCGTGCTCAAGGAGAGAGTGGTCATAGAGCCCGAGGCCCTGGTGCTGAGCGTGGGAATACTGCCCGGGGAGGACAACCTCCACCTGGCGGGGCTGTACAAGGTCCCGCTGAGCAAGGATGGCTTCTTCTTGGAGGCCCACATGAAGCTGAGGCCTCTGGACTTCGCCACGGATGGCGTG
>CP070640.1:264781-268331 GCA_020354065.1 Candidatus Bathyarchaeota archaeon | reverse complement strand
CTGAGGAGGGACGGCTCCTAGCCTTCAACGGCCATATCGACACTGTCCAAATCGCAGACCGCGGAGCCTGGACAAAAGATCCACACGATCCTGTCGTGGAGGGGGGCAGGCTGTACGGCCGGGGCTCCTGCGACATGAAGGCCTCCTGCGGAGTCATCATCCACGCCCTGGAGATCCTGAACCAGCTCGGAGTGGATCTGGCGGTCCAGGCGCAGCTGGTGCCCGACGAGGAGAGGGGCGGCGTCCACGGCACGAGGCTCCTCATCGGCGAGATGGATCGGAGGCTGCTGAGGAGGCCGGACTACGTGGTCATCGGGGAGAAGAGCAACCTGAAAGTCCGGGTCGCGGAGAGGGGCTCCTTCAGGTTCGACATCCGGTTCAGGGGCCGGGCGACCCACACCGCCTACGCAAGGGTCGAGGGGGTCAACGCCATCGAGAAGGCCTCGAAGGGGGTCCTCGCCCTTGAGAAGCCCATCGACAAGTACCACCCCTACATCGGCCACCCGGTGCTGAGCGTGAACTCTATCAAAGCGGGGACGGTGATCAACCAGGTGCCCGCGGAGTGCGTCATAAGTGTCGACCGCCGCCTCATCATAGGGGAGACCGCTGACACCGCTGACACCGAGGTGGAGGAGATCCTCGACAAAGCGGGGGAGGGGGACCCCGACTGGAGCTGGGAGCTTGAGGCCGCCAGGGACGAGGAGGGAAACTACGTCTACTCGCCGCCGAGCATGACGGATCCCGAGACCGAGCTGGGGAGGGCCTTCTTCCGGGCGGTCCCCGCGGCCCTCGGGAGGGAGCCGGAGCTCTTCGTGGAGTGGGCTGGGGGCACCGACGGCCGCTTCTACCGGTACGCAGGGATCCAGACCATCGGCTTTGGACCGAAGGGGGAGCACGCCCACGGCCCCGACGAGTTCGTCTGCGTCGACTCCCTAGTCTCCCAGGCCAGAGTCTACCTGGCACTTACGTTAGATCTGGCTGGGTGAGGTTTGCCAGGTTTAAGAATCATAAAAGCTTGGAAGGGAGCTCAGTCCTTCCCCTTCTCGATGGAGACGAGAAGCAGGCTCCGATCCTCCTCGAGGACGAGGAGGTCGTCCAGATAGTAGATCACGAGGCTCTCGCTCCTCACCAGCCCGGCCTCCTGGGAGACCCAGATGAGCTCCGAGACCACGATGGTGAGATTGTCGTCGATCCTCATCAGGAGGTCGGTCTCGGAGATGGAGACCTTCGCACACCAGTACTCCACGCTGTCCCCGGCTAGCACCGCCTCGAAGCCGACCACCTCCCCGTGACCCTCGATCTCCCCACGAAGATCAAGATCGTCCATGGTGAGGGTGTACCCGACCCTGTAGGCCCAGGCCTTGCCGTCGATCAGGGGGTATGGTATGTCAGGGAGGGGCTCGTCGTAGACCTGTCTGTAGCCGTCCGACTCCCAGCTGAGGAGGCCTCCCTCTTCGTCCAGGTTGTAGAGGGTTGTCATGTCGGGCCTCTCCACCCGGGTCTGGTTCTCCGCTATCCTGGTCCAGTTGAGATCGCTCTCCTCCCCGTTTACAGTTTCTACGAACCTCTTCACAGTGCCTACAGGGAGCACGGGCTCGGTGATGTTATGCTCTGGCTCCTCCGGCTCCACTATGGGGACCCTGATCTCGGAGATGGCGGAGACGAGGTTTGAGATGAGTCTGTAATTGTCCTCTAGGTAGGCGTAGGGCTCGGTGAGGAAGGTCATGTCCCCGAAGGCAGCGGTGGTCCCGTTCCCCTTGTCTATGATGGTTATGGGGGCGTAGCGCCCCTGCCTCTCGGCGGAGGAAGAGTAGGCGTCGCTCAGGGTCCAGGCGGCGTCGCTGTCGGTGGAGTGGAGGTGAGTGGCCGTGAACAGGACCAGGCTCTCCAGGTTCTGGGTGAGGCTGGTGTTCCTGAAGCTCCTCACGTAGATGTTCCTGTAGAGGCCGTAGTGGTCATCCTCGTGGTAGAGGAAGCCCTGGGCGAAGGTGAGGCCCCACCGGTTCGCCAGGGAGTTGATGGGCCTCAGAGGGGCCTGGGCGTCGTTGAACTCCGCAGCGGGGTCGTATAGCATGAGGAGGATCCGCCCCTTCTCCACGAACTCGTTTACCACCTGGAACTCCTCCCTGTCATAGGGCTCGGTGGGCGCGGCCACAATGAGGCAGGCCGCGGCCTCCAGGCTCGACTCCAGCTCCTCCCGGGTGTCGGCGTATCCCGTGATCACTCCTCTCATGGCGAGCTCCGCGGAGAGGAGGTGAAAGGTCTCCTGGGGGATCCGGTTACCGTGGGAGAGGTCGATGACCAGCTGCCCCTTCGTGTAGTTCACCTCCCCGTCCAGGCCGTCCCCGGGGATAGATGTGTCGTCCCCGAACTGGTAAGCGGCGACAGGGAGGTAGAGGTAGTAGATGGCTGGGGGCGGGTTCAGTGTGTTCAGGGTTGCTAGTGTGAGCTCCCTCCATGGGATCTGGGTGGCGTTCTCGTGGAGGGTGGTGAGGCCATCCGCCTTAACCTCGGCCATGATGTCCACAACGGTGTAGGCCTCTATCCCGGCCTCCATCGCGGCTCGCTCGGCGGCCCTCTGGACCGAGCCGACCTCTTCCGCCAGCCCCACGGATATCGCCTCGCTCCCCATGTAGATCGAGCCCCTCTTCAGGGCGGTGGGGGAGACCTTGAGCCTGGTGCCCCTCCCATCCGTGACGGCCCCTGCGAAGTTCTCCAGGGCGTTGCTGATGTTGAGCGGGAAGAGTACCCTGGAGAAGCCCGTGACCTTATAGGGGCCGGTCTCCACGCTCCTCTCGGAGGGTTGGTGGGGGTCTGGGGCGACGCCTATGACACCGACGTTTCCTACCATGGAGGAGGGGTGGGTGTAGATCAAGTCCGCCGCCACCGCGATGTAGTAGCCCCCGGAGAGGGCTGTGACCAGAGAGGCCACGACCGGCTTGTAACGCTTCAGCTCCAGGACGTCGAGGTAGATCTGCTCCACTAGGTGGGCGAAGCCGCCGGGGGAGTCGATCTTGACGACGACGCCCTTGATGCTGGAGTTGTGGATGGCCTCGTTTATGGCCCGGGTGACCAGCTCCGTCCCCTCGACTGTGAGGATCGGCCCGTCCACGCTGATGACCCCGATGAGATTCCTCTCCGGAATCCTCGTCCCTTCCAGGTAGATGTAGGCGAAGCCCGAGACGATGATGATGCTACCCACGACCAGGACGACCAAGAGCCTTCTGTCCAAGCCCGAAAACCCGCTTTCCACACCTTGTCCCCCAATGGAGTTGTCTAAGTTAACAATTAACCGACATATTATAAACCATTTACAGTTGGCCGGAGCTTCTCGGCATCGCGAAATCATTCGAGGAATTTTCTTGTACCGATAGCGGATACGTAATTTAGTCTCAGGCCTTGTGGAGGACGATGATGAACGTGGTCCCCCTACCCGCCTCAGACTCGAAGGTTATCTCGCCTCCGTGGGCGGCCACGATTCTCCTGCAGCTAGGGAGGCCGAGGCCGCTCCCGCCCCGCTTCCTGGAGCCGAAGGGCTTGAACAGGCTGT
>CP070640.1:259996-264681 GCA_020354065.1 Candidatus Bathyarchaeota archaeon | reverse complement strand
GGCGTCTCTCCGCCTTGAGCATGGCATCCCGGAAGGAAATGTAGTGATTGGGGCTCTAGGACGCCTCGTCAGGGATAAAAGGATCGACGACCTGATTGGAGTCTCTGGGCTCATCTCGAAGAAAATCGACGCCACCTTTCTCATCGGCGGGGACGGCCCCCACCGCCCCCGGTTGCAAGAGCTGGCAGAGGGTGCGGAAAACATCCGGTTCGTTGGGGAAGTCAGAGACCCGGCGCTCTTCCACAGGCTATGCGATGTTTACGTCTTGGCCTCGGTTGGGGAGGGCCTCTCCACATCTCTCCAGGAGGCGATGGCTATGGGCTGTGTCCCTGTTGCGGTGAGGGGATTTGGATGCCCCGAGCTGGTGGAGGATGGAGTGAACGGATACATGTTTCGGGTAGGGCACAGGAGGGAGATGGCTGAGAAAGTCTTGGAGGCTGTCGGGCATCCTGAGCTGGGTCTCAATGCCCGGGAGACGATCCGGAGATCATTCGATTTGGGGGGAAACGCGAGGAGGTACATTGAGATCTACGAAGAGCTGGTGTGAGGGATGCGCATTTCTAGCCTTTTAGATTTATTCTGAGAGTTTGTAGGAGTCGAATACATACGTGACTTATTATAAAATCAGACCAATTGCATTTTTGATTGGGGTCAGACCTTTCGGGGTGGTTAGGCCATGGAGAGACGGTCGAGGCTGGAGATCTACCTAGAGGTTTTACAGATCATCAAAGACGGGACTTCCAAGCCCACCCGAATCATGTATAGCGCCAACATCTCTTGGCAGCCCCTGATGAGGGTTCTAAAGTCCATGGTGTCCCAGGACCTCATCAGGGAGATCGACGTCACCGCGCAGGAGACCAAGAGGGACAAGAGGACGAGCAAGATCTACGAGATCACGATGAAGGGAGAGCAGGTAATCAGATACTTCAGGGGCGCCAAGCATCTAGGCATAGACGAGGAAGTCATCCCCCTCTGAGCAAAAGGCATCATTCACACCCCTTTTTTTCATTTAGTCTACAGGAATCATCCATTCCAGTCCCCCCGGTCAACTGTTTGCGGACGATCGGTCGGCGAGCTTAAAGGCAGAACCGAGAAAGTATGCAGCGATATCCAGATGGCCAGGGTCGCTGGCGTCGACGAGGCGGGGAGGGGCTGCGTCATCGGCCCCCTTGTCGTGGCAGGGGTCCTCATGGAGGAGGACAGGATCGAGGAACTCAGGTCAATGGGAGTCAGGGATTCCAAGAAGCTGTCCCCGAAGAGGAGGGAGACCCTAGCCCTCGAAATTAAGGAGATCTCCTGCAAGCTCGGATTCTTCGAGCTGCAACCCTGGGCGATCGACAAGGTCGTGGAGCGGGGCGTGAAGCTCCGGAGGCTGAACTACCTCGAGGCGATGGCCATGGCCAGAGTCATCCGAGATCTCCGACCAGACAGAGTCTACGTCGACCCCGCAGACGTCGTCGCGGAGAGGTTCTGCGAGCAGATCCGGTGCGTCCTGCCATGGGAGCCGGAGATCGTCTGCGAGAATAAGGCGGACGACAAGTATCCCGTGGTCTCAGCCGCTTCCATCCTCGCGAAGGTAAGGAGGGACAGGATCGTCGCGGATTTGAGGAGGAAGCACGGGGACTTCGGCTCGGGATATCCCAGCGACGGAAGGACCACCGCCTTCCTTGAGTCTTGGTTCTCTGACAACCCCACATGCCCCCCATTCATAAGGGGCTCCTGGGTCACTGTGAGGAGGTTGAGGGAGAGCTAGGGCCGGAACCGGGCGACGATCATCGCGTGATCCCTCTCGAAGGGGTCGAGCTCAAGCGACTCCACGATCTCAAAGCCCCCCTGCCTCAGCGACTCCATCTCCCTGGCGTAGACTATCCTGGGTTTCTTGGTGACATCGATGCTCCTCGACTTCACCGCCACGAAGGCCCAACCCCTGGCAGGCAGGAAGAGCTCGGCGTTTTTCACCACAATAGCAGCCTGATCAGGCTGGGCTATGTCCGCGTAGATCACATCGACCTTCGGCACGACGGCGGCGTATGTCTCAGGGTGTCGAGCGTCGCCAAGAATGGGGGAGATGTTCCTCCGATGCTTCACTACCTTCTCGATGAGGTCTCTCATGGGGCGGGGGGCGAAGTCCACCCCCCAGACATGTCCCTGCGACCCGACGATGTCAGAGACGTGTGAGCAGGTCGTGCCGGAGGCCACCCCAAGGTAGAGCACCTTATCCCTGGGCTTGAGGGGCTCGTTCCTCAACCCCTTCTTCAGGGCGGCCGCGAGCTTGCTGCGGAACGGGCTCCAGGAGCGGAACTCTTCCCCACCCACTTCGACGAGCCGCTCTCCGTACACGGTCAGGCCAGGGGTGAGGTTCCTGGTTGCGACGATCTCCTGGTCGTCGATGACGAGCATGAACACGCCTGGGAAGGGCTCCTCTGGAATCATTTCTGGCATATGATAGATCTTGTATGTCCGGAAAAACCCTCTGGAGGCCCTCTCCTAGACCTCGGCCTCCACCTGTTGCTCCATCATCTTGGCCTGGTCGATGGCGAGCTTCTGGAGCCAAGCTATCGGGGGTCGCAGCTCCCCCACCCTCTTGGCGAAGTGATGGCAGTTCAGGTAAGAGGGGGAGTTGCAAATCCGGCGGAAGAAGTCCTGGGTGATATAGATCCCGCAGTCCTGGAGGTACGGGCAGTCCTTCCTGTTGAGCTTTTTCTGGAAGGCTTCGGAGAGCGTCGACATTGCTTTCACACCGGTTGCGTCTACTATCCTATAATCTATATTAAGAATCCATGATCATTGGATTTATACTTAACTGTATCAGTGTTCAGTAAGCATGTTACCTGTACTTCTAGGTCGTCACTCGCAGGTTAGTATGTTTTAACCACGGGCGCGCGCGAAGCTCGCAGAGATAATTTATTTATCTTATTTAAACCTAAAATTCCGGTGTCTATCAATGACTTCACTGGTTTTGAAACAAGAGTTTCCTACCATCATTATACCGGAAACCCCATTCAACTTTGATGCCACAATGCATAAGCCCGACCACTTCCCCTCAGCCGATAACGAGTGGACGCCCGGTACACTTTGGCAGACGATGATCTGGCGGGGAGTCCCACTGGGCCTCAGGTTCAGGGACAGTGGCTCTGTCGATAGCCCGAGGGTCTTCCTCAGTATATGGTCTCAGAGGAAGCTGGAGAAAGATTTCATCGCGAGCATTCTGGATGAGATCACGTACCGCAATAACTGGAGTCTTGATCTGACAGAGTTTACCAAGAGATTTGGTGGAGATCCACAGCTGGGTCCGGTGATTGAGAGGTGGCGGGGGATGAGGCCCTTGAACCTAGGTTCCCTGTACGAGTATCTGATCATCACCATCGTGCTACAGAACGCCACCGTCCGGCGTTCAGTGAATATGCTACAAGCTCTCTTCGAGAGTTATGGGACTCTGCTCTCCTTCGACGGGAAGGATTTGTACTCCTACTGGGAGCCAGAGGCGATGAGGGGAGTAACTGAAGAGAAGCTCCGTGTGCTGAAGGTCGGATACCGGGCGAAATCCATCAAGAGGGTTACCGAGGCCTTCATCGGAGGGAAGATAGATGAGCAGAAGCTTAGAGGGCAACCTAAGGAGATACAGAGGAAAGCCCTCCTCGCCCTTTACGGAGTCGGCCCCGCCTCGGCCTTGTACATCCTGTCTGATGTATTCCACCACTTGGACGAATTGAGCCACATCTCCCCATGGGAGCAGAAAATTTACTCGAAGCTCTTCTACGATAGGGATCCGGAGGACCCTGTTAGCGTGGAAGAACTCATCAAGACTTTCGACGAGAGGTACGGAAGCTACAAGATGCTCGCGGTACACTATATTTGGGAGGACCTCTTTTGGAGGAGGAAGACCCAGAAGATCGAGTGGCTTGAGAAACTCATCAGGCTGTAGCCCCTGCGCGCGCACAAGAAGCGTGCTGCAAAAATCATGTTCATTCATGCGGATATTTTATCTGAAAAGACACGAGACGATCCTTCAACAACGAGGAACGGCTGTGCGCGCAGGTAAAGTTCTTAGGAATGCAGGACTTGGTAAGCCGCGCGCGCATAATAGAATGGTGAAGGAATGTAACTGGAATGCGCGCGCATATTTATCAGGTAGAGGTGTACGCATAGCATCACTTGAGGTATTAACACACCATGATTCCAGAAAGTAAGTTTAGTAAATGGCCGCTAATTCGTACCGCGGTGTATGTGGCTATCATGCTCTATTGCACGTTTACCGTTATATCCATCGGTTTCTTTCCCGGTCCATTTAGCCCACTAAATAATTTCCTGAGTCAGCTAGGAAATTTGAACCTCAATCCAAATGGCGCGATCTTCTATAATTTGGCGGTCATTCTCGTAGGGCTAGCGGAGATACCATTCTACATGGGCCTGTACCAATGGCATACCAAGAAAACTGGGAATAAACTACTACTCGCTGCTCGGGCAGTGGGATTAATCAACGCCTTGGCAATAATTATGAGCGGCATCTTTTCAGAAAGTGTAAACTATTCCCTACACGTATTTTGGAGCTATCTCATCTTCGTTACATTTGTTCCAATTTTGATCTTAGTCAACAAGGCACTCCTGACTTATCCAGAACTTAACAAAGTAATCAGCTATTATGGCTTTATTGTGGCAGTGATCCACATCAGTTTATTTGTAGT
>CP070640.1:255559-259896 GCA_020354065.1 Candidatus Bathyarchaeota archaeon | reverse complement strand
GTCTCGAGGCGGGGAACAGCCTGACCTCGTTCTACGACTGCGTGAGGCGGGACTACGGTCTCGCCGGGGATAAGAGCAGGTGGGCTGGGGAGGCTGATCAGATGAGGTTCGGGGCGAAGCTTGCTCTCCATGAGCTCGGGTACGATACCTGGGGCACGTTGGAGTTCCGTTACTTTCAGGATGTGGGGAACCACAGCTATGCGGATGCCTGGGAGAGGCTGCAGCGGGTTCTCTTGTTCTGCGGTGTCGAGGGCTCTGAGACGCCCAGCGAGATGATCGAGAAGATCCTGGGTTTCATCTACGAGAATGTTGATTATCAGTTGGAGACGGACGAGGTGATCAGGGCACCTGTTGAGACCTTGGGCCTTGGCTCCGGGGACTGCGACGACTTCTCGGTGCTGGCGGCGGCGTTGTTTGAGGCGGTGGGCATTGACTCAGCGGTGGCCTTCCATGAGGGCGCCGGCGACACGGGGCACGTGATGGTGCTGCTCCGCCTGGACGGCCTCGATGTGGCCGATCCCTACTACGGGTCCGTCTGCTTCTACTACGATGATCTGAGGTATCTGGGGTTGCAGGCTGGCAGGTGGATCGTGATAGAGCCCCAGCTCCCCGTCAGTTATCAGGGTGACGATGAGTGGTTCGGTCTCTGGGATCTCCTCTCGGCTGCTGAGGTTGGGAGCTGAGCTACCGGGAGGCCTCCTCGTCCTAGTTCTTGTGCTCCGGGGGTCTCGACTCTATCCATGATGCGTTCTTCTTGGATGTAGAGGCTGCACATCCTGGAGGTCGTGAGTTTCCCGTCCACCTGTGGCCATGAAGCCGTCTATGATGAGGATCTCGCCCATGATCTGCACCCTGGTTTGGTGATTGTTGGGTCCATGGTGCTTACAGATGTGTCAGCTCGGGTGAGGCGTTGCGAATAGCTTGTAGCGGAGGTGCTTTATCCCTCGCCTGCGTTTCGAGAGGAGGAGACTCGGTTTGAGGGAGGAACGCGACATCGTCTCGCTGAACCGGCAGGCTTGGGATCGTGTCGCGGACACGTATGACGGCAGGTCCAAGGTCATCGTGGGCGGCCTATTCAGCGAGTTCTTGGATTCGGTGACCCCGGGCGGTCGTGTCCTGGACGTCGGCTCGGGCACCGGAGAGCCTTACGCCCGGACGCTAGTTGAAAATGGCTTCGATGTGCTGGGCATCGACGTCGCTCCCCGGATGGTAGAGATCGCTAGGGGGAGGGTGCCGGAGGCCGAGTTCGTGGAGCTCTCGATGACGGAGATGGAGTTCCGCGGGGAGTTCGACGGGGTCCTCGCGGTGTTCACGATGCTGTTGCTGGATCCGCCCCGGTTCTGGGACGTATCCCGGAGGGTCGCCGAGTCTCTGAGGGAGGGAGGCGTGTTCTATCTGGTGCTCAACGAGCCGTGGAAGGAGGGGGAGGACGTGGACGGCGACGTTTTCGTGGAGATCATGGGGGAGGAGATGTACTCCCGGGGCTACACGTTGGACGAGGTGATGGGGGCCTTCGAGCCCCTGGGGATGGAGAGGATCGGCTTCCACCGGGAGGTCCATGTGACCGAGGAGTTCGGGGAGGAGCACGTCGTCGAGTTCCTCTTCAGGAAGTCATGAAGCCAGGCTCTCGAGGAGCTGGCAGGCCCTGCACTTGGGTTCCGGGCTGGGTTCGCCGCAGGTCTCGCAGCTGCCCATGACGCCGGTTCTCCGGGCCTCAGGGGCGAGCTTGAGGGCGGTGCGGTAGACGATGTTCTTGGTGCCGGGGCGCTTGGACTCCATGCGGTTGAGGAAGTCCCGGGCGTCGGTGCGCATCGCCTCGGAGGCGTAGGGGCAGGGGAGGCTCTGGAACTCCAGTCCGTGTAAGTGGGCGTACATGGCGGATTCGCATTCTGGGACCTCGCAGTAGGGCTTTATGCGGCGGACGAAGCCCGGGAGGTCCCTGCCGCCGGGGTGCATCAGGGCGAGGCGGTTGAGATCCCCCCTGAGGAGGTTGAGGATTGCGGTCTGGGCCATGTCGTCCAGGTTGTGGGCGGTGGCGAGGCGGTCGGCGTCCAGGCTCCTGGCGGCCTGGTTGAGGGCCCTTCGGCGGAGGACCCCGCAGTAGCTGCAGGCGGCGAGCTCCCGTTGGCCGGTGGCGATCTCGTCCATCGTCAGGCTGTAGAGGTCGGCGAAGCTGGTTATATGGTGCTCGATTCCCTGCTCTTTGCAGGCTCTGGAGGCGATGGTGAGAGACTCGTCCCGGTAGCCTCGGACTCCCTCGTCTATGGAGACGGCGATGAGTTCGGCGCCGGGGTGCTTCTCCTCGATCTCTGCGAGGATGTTGAGGAGGGCGAGGCTGTCCTTGCCCCCGGAGACGCCCAGGGCGATCCTGGAGTCGTGTTGGAGCATGTCGTGGCGGGAGATGGTGCGCTGGACCCGGTCTTTGATGGAGGAGGCGAGACAGGCTCCGCAGAGGCGCTCCCCGCTGTAGGGCCTGTGGTAGATGGAGGGTTGCTTTTTGCATTTGGTGCAGGTGGGCTGGGTCATCTGGTCGTTTGAATCCTGTCCGGGGTGATTATAAACTGTGTTGTGTGTTCAGCCGCCGTGGGTGACGGAGAGGAGGATGAGGGTGTCTCCGTCGTTGACGGGGGTCTCCAGGCCCTGGAGGTTCCCTATCTCGATGCCGTTGATGAGGATGAGGGTGGCCACCGGGGTCTGGGTGAGAGGGTCGAGGACGGCGTCTCTGAAGCCGGGTCCGTGTTTTTCGGCTAGGGTTTGGAGGACGCCGGAGACATCTGAGCCCGGCTGGATGGTGAGGGGTTCCTCGCCTCTTCCCGCCGCCTCCTTGGCTACCCCCATCATCCTGACGGTGACCTGAGCCATAGACGGTTTCACTCTCTGGTTCCGCTCGTAATGTATAAATCTACGGCGTCTGGTGTTGTTCTCGGTGGCCCCGCGCTTGGAGATCGAGGTCAAGTACTACGCGATTCTCAGGGAGGCCTCTGGGAAAAAGCGGGAGGTCATACGGCTTCCGGAGAGGTCCTCGGTGAGGGATCTGATGGATGTCGTCGTGGGCAGGTATGGGGAGAGGTTCCGCAGCTATGTCTACGATGTGGAGGATCGGGTGCGGGATTATCTGGCGTTCATGCTGAACGGGGTGAATGTGCATGCCATGGAGGGCTTTGATACTCCGCTGAGAGATGGGGATGTGATGGCGATCCTTCCTCCCGTGGGCGGGGGCTAGCGTCCTTTGCCAGATTTGGCCTTTTTCTTTATATACTGATGCCCCTTTTTGACATGAATCGGATCGCATCGGAGCGTTTTTAGGGTTCCTTTCGTCGGGGGGACCGTTCTTCTTACACTGCCTGTATGACCCCCCCTCCCCCCCTCATTGCTGGTTTAGTTGCGTGTTTGTATGAAGTCGTACGAGGCCTGGGCACTTTGGTGTTATCTTTATTTAGATGATGCTGTGAACGTATGGTGGGCTCGTGGTCTAGTCAGGATAAGACGTCAGCCTGCGGAGCTGGTGGTCGTGGGTTCGAATCCCACCGAGCCCGCCACAGTACAAACCCACCGCTAATTTCGCTTCCTGAAAACACGCGCGCGAAGAGTAGGGTTGAAACCTCGACTATCTTAACCTTTTCAATGCGAGCGCAGACGGTGTCGTCGCAAGCCCCCCTAGGGCTGTACACCGGAGCTCCCGAGGGAGCATTCTTCCCACCTCCATCACAGCGTCTATAGTCTCGTCCAGAGGCACGGGGTTGACGTATCCTCCAAGGATGAGGTCGGCGCAGACGAAGGCGGATGAGGCAGCGACTGCGTTCCGGGTGTGGCAAGGGATCTCAACCATCCCCTGAACCAGATCACAAGGGGAACCCATGGTGTTCTGAAAGGATATGGCCGCGGCGTCCAACGCCTGCCGAACCGACCCCCCGGCTGCCTCCACAACCGCGGCCGAGGACATAGCCCCTGCGGCCCCGATCTCCACCTGGCACCCCGCGACCTCCGCGGCGAAGGTTCCCCTCGTCGCAAGCACCAGCCCAACGGCACCCGCGGCGAAGAGGGCTCTCACGGTCTGGATCTTATCCAGGTCCTTCTCCTCGACTAGGGTAGTGATGACTCCGGGTATGACGCCGGCGGCTCCACCCGTTGGCGCCGCGCAGACAACTCCCATGCTGCTGTTGACGTGCATCGCCGCCAGCGCCCTCGCCGCAGCCTTCGTATGCAGCCCACCGATGGCCAGTTCACCCCTCTCTTCTCGCTCGTAGATCTTCTGGGCGCTGGGCTCCAGAAGCTGCATCCCCCTGATCTCTCCTCTAAGACCTTGATCCACAGCCCGGGCCAAGATCTCGTATCGC
>CP070640.1:252884-255459 GCA_020354065.1 Candidatus Bathyarchaeota archaeon | reverse complement strand
TCGGCGCTGATCTCGTTCCTCCGACGCCTGAGATCGTTGACCACGCCCGTCAGCTCCCGCCACCGGGCGTCGTCCTCCACGAGCCTGTCTAATAGGGCTAGCTTCTCAGGGTCGTGCCTACGCCCCAGGTTCTCCCGGACCGCATTATAGCTCTCCCTGATGAGCTTGATGTCCAACATCCCTCTGCACTACACCATAACCCATGTGAAGCATCCTCCTTTTAGGAGTTATCCACCCACTTTCACCCCTCTCCCAGCCGCGAACATCTACGCATCCCTTTTAACCCAGGGCGCCGGAGCGCCAGGCGGGGAGGGATGTCGAACTACCAGATCGGGGCCTCCGAGGCCCTCCAGTGGGCCTGGCACATGCTCAGAAATTGCAGGGATCGACCAAGCGGTGTAGAAGAGGCGAGACGCGCCATCCAAGACGTCCTTAGCACCATGGGTAGAGGCGCAGAAGTCAACTTCAGGGAAGAGATCTCCAAAGTCACCCTCCCCATCTGAAGCCCCCTAACAACAAAGAGATAAGGGGCCTGAACGGTTCTCTTTCTTTTGATGACATCCAGCAGGGCCAAGAGGGTCAGAAACACACTGATTTCTTCATCCGGGGTATCACGATGGAGATAAGAAGGCTCAGCACGGTCTCAGGGGCGGCCGAGGCCCGAGGCCTCGCGGTGATCATCGACGTCTTCAGGGCCTTCACCACCGCGGCCCATGTCATGGCCAACGGGGCCAGTCACATAGTCCCGGTGGGTACGGTGGAGGAGGCCTTCGAGCTGAGGCGGCTGCACCCGGACTGGGTCCTAATGGGGGAGAGGGGGGGCATCAAGGTGGAGGGCTTCGACTACGGTAACTCTCCCTATGAGGTCAGCAGGGTCGACTTCAAGGGGCGGATTGTGGTGCAGACAACAGGGGCAGGGACCCAGGGGGTGGTCAACGCCATAGGAGCCGACGAGATCCTCCTCGGCAGCTTCGTCATGGCAGGGGCCATCGTGGAGCACATCTGGAGGGCCCGGCCAAGTGTTGTCTCCCTGGTCGCCATGGGGAACTTCGGCGTCGAACCCAACGAGGAGGACGAGAGCTGCGCCGAGTACATAGAGAGCTGCCTCAGGGGTAGGGCTCCGGACTTCGAGGCGATGAGGAGGAGGATCAGGGTGGCTCCCTCTGGGACGAAGTTCTTCGACCCCTCTAGGCCCCAGTTCAGGGAGGAAGACTTCCACCTCGCCCTGGAGCTCGACCGCTTCGACTTCTTCCTCCGGGTCGCGAAGGGGGACCCGTTCACAGTGGTGATGGAGCGCCCATAGAGGGGTTCATTTTATCATCCTTCCTCTTATCGGTGAGCTGAGGGGCTTCATCGTACTAGCCTACTCTCCAAAACGACGCCTTCGCTGTGATGAGCTTGTTCCGGGTGGGAGAGGATTTGGGTTTCCTCTAGTAGCTTTTCGGTTCAGGGTCCCGTATGAGGGAGCCGGCGGCACAGTGGATTGAGCCACTGTTCCTAGGGCCCACCAGGCTGGGGCACTCGGCCTCCACGACCTCGACGCCGATGCTCTCTAACCACTTCGTGGCCTTGGGCGCGCCCGTGGGTACCAAGATCTTCCTGGGTTCAAGGACGACACCGGTCTCTGGGCCCCTCTTGATGGGAGTGGCCCGGTGGTCACGACTGCGGACGGTTCGGCAGACCTCGTCCGGAGGCACGATGAACTCCCAGTCCATCTCGGTCCTCATCCACTCCACGAGGTAGGGGTCGAGGCTCCTAGGGTCCTGGACCGAGGTGTGCCTGTCGATCAAGGTGTAGTGGCTCGCTCCGAGGCGGGTTCCGTAGCCCGGGCAGAGCCTGACATCCACCTCGTGGTCCTGGGTCTTGATGATCCTAGAGAACTGCTCGTGGCCGGACTCGTTCGCCCTCATCACCTCAGGAAGGCTTGTGTTGGCCCTGGGGTAGTGGACCGCCACGACCACGTGCTTCTCGTCGAACCATCCGATGGGGCCCCCCTCGGCCATACCGTTGCCGACGATCATCCCGACGACGGGGCAGCCGATCTCTGCGAGGGTCTGGAAGGTGGGAGCCTCCTCCCCCTTCCGGATGTGGTCGTACATGCGGAGTATGATCTGGCCGTAGACCCCGGGGTGGCAGACATCATCGGTGTAGATGGCCTTCACCTGGTAAGGGGGGTCATTGGAGTCGGGCTTCCTGATGACCACCTCGACGCCCTCGGCCTTGTAGGCGTCGACGAGGTTCTCGTGGTGCTCGACGAGCTCTTCAAGGTCGGGCTTGTAGGCCATCCTCCAGGCCCCCAGGGAGCTGTCGTGGGGGGGCCAGGGGGTGGGCTTACCGACGCTGAGGAACTCACTCCCCGGGCGGTGGAGGAGGACCACTCTGAGCTTTCCGACGTTTGTGTTGGCCTTCCACCTCCTGCCCCAGTACCCCTCCATCTCGTCCTCGAAGTCGGAGAGGACCTGGGGGTGGTGCTTCATGTACTGCTCCCGGAGGCTGAGGCCAGTTGCCTTCTTGAAAAACTCCTCGGGGCCTCCGCTGGCGGCTTGGAACTCTCCTTCGCTTGACATGAGAACAG
>CP070640.1:249764-252784 GCA_020354065.1 Candidatus Bathyarchaeota archaeon | reverse complement strand
GAAGTGAGGATAAAAATATTGAAATAACAAAAGAGAGTGATGAGGGGCATCTACAAAGGCCGTCTATGTCCCAACGTCAACGTTGCTGTTCGAGGTGCTCCCATTGATGGTTATCCGCACATCCTTGGCGTCGAAGCCCGTCGTCCGGGCCACCTTCCTGGTCCGCTGGTCTGTGGTGTAGCTGAGGTTCGGGAGGTCGACGTCAACCCTCCCGTTGCTCGTGGACAGGTCCAGACTGTAGCCGACCTCTGAGGAGGAGACCTCTAGGTCTATTGCGCCGTTGCTCGTGCTGAGGACGTATTCCCCCGTGACTGTGCATGGAAGGGTCAGCTCAATCCTTCCGTTGCTTGTAGAAAGGACGGTGTCGGGCGCCTCGACGCGACCACTAATCTGACCGTTGCTGGTGGCCCCGTTTATCCTCTCTGCGAGGACATCGTCAAACTCAATGGCCCCATTGGAGGTAGCAAGCGTCAGGGTGTCGCCCGTTATCTCTGTCAGGTAGATACCGCCGTTGCTTGAGCTCAGGTCGAGGCCTATTACGGCATCAGCGGGGAGTAAGACCTCCACCTCTATGGCATACCTCGAGTGTTCCGTCGGGAGGATGTCGTATCCGAGGGAGAGCCTCTTCTGGCCCTGAGTAATGCTTTCGCCGAACTCGATCTTCAAGTCGTCGAGGTACTCTTCCCTCCTCGCACCTATCGACAGGTCAACCTTGTACTCGGCCTCACCCCAGGTCGAGACGCTGACGGGGCCATTGAAGTTGTCGACCACAAGGTAGACCCTCGCCTCAGAGACCGCGCCGCTGTAGGACGCCGTGTCCTTGAATCGATAGGTCGCTGATATCCCTCCCCTAGTTATGTCACCGATGATTCCGAAGCCCGATGTGATGAACAGGGAGAGTATCAGCCCTCCCATCAATCCGCCGACCAGGCCCCCGATCTTGAGCCTGGGGCGGCCCTGCGATATTAGAGTAGAGATTATCACTCCGGCGCCCGCCAAGATTAGTAGCCACGAGAACACGTTGCTTGAGACCTCAAAGTATGTGAAGATAATCCATCCGGCACCTAAGCCGAGTAGAAATCCGCCGAAACCAAGCCTCGGTGAACTACTATTCAAACCTCACACCTTCCTTGCTGTTCTTTTCATATTGTAATAAGGTTTCGCTTCTCATCTGCAGAATCTCAGTATAAAAGCGTTCAAAGCATCCAGACTTTTAAGCATAACCACTGTTTTATAAGCATCGATATCTTATTCTCTTCGAAGGGATGTGAAATGGGTTACGATAGTGACATGTGCTTTGGCAGGAGGAGCTCAACCTTCTGGCCCATCCTCATCGGCATCTTCGTCATCCTCATAGGGGTCTCATCTCTCCTGGGGGATACATACCGATGGCTGTCATGGGACAGGCTGTGGCCATTCTTCGTAATAGCAATCGGTCTACTCATTGTTGCGAACGTTTTCTGGAAAAGGTGATGCATTCCCCCCAATTATTTCTCAGAACTGAGAATTCAATACCTAGAAGTACTGGGAAAGAGAAGGTGATGGGGAAAGCTGGTAATCTATTTTCTTTGTTCAGGTTGTTGCTGCCACGCGAGTGCTTTTATTTCGCTGTAGAGGTACTCGACCCATTCATAGAAATATGGTGCGTTTCTGCGTTCTCTTCCCCTTTTATTACAGGTTCAAAGTTCTCCCAGAACATCAAGGTACCCCCGGACATCAAGTCGTCTACTAGTGACGGATCTATCAGTTTTCTTTTGACAAGCACTCCAACGCCTTCATACAAACACGCAAGATCGAGGGATTCATCCTCGACCATCACGGATGAGGGGCAAACCATTCTATCGCCTTTGAGCAAAAAAGTATCCTCTCCCAGCGGTTGAAATTTATAACCCCTGATGTGATTCACAAGGGGGAAATCCATGAGCTGGTGGGAGGCTGCGGAGGAGATTCTCAGCGGGATCTCGAAGGCCATCGACGGCCTCGACCACGATCAGGTTGAGCGGATGCTAGAGACCCTGCTCCTCGTGAGGGAGGAGGGAAGGAAGGCCCTCGTCGTTGGCGCAGGCAGGAGCGGCCTCGTCGGGAAGGCCTTCGCGATGCGCCTCATGCACCTTGGCTTCGACGTCTACGTCATGGGGGAGACGATAACCCCCGCCATCGGGTCCGGGGACCTCGTCCTCATCATCTCGGGCTCGGGGAGCGGCGCGATGTCGACCACGGCGGCGAGGCTGGCGAAGAGGCTTGGCTCGAGGATCCTCGCGGTGACCTCCTACCCCGAATCCGAGCTCGGCAAGGCGGCAGACCACGTGGTCGTGGTTCCCGGGAGGGAGATCATCGCGCGCGAGCAGGAGTACCAGGCCCGCCAGCTGCTCGGGGAGCACGAGTCCCTAGCTCCGATGGGGACCCTGTTCGAGGACTCCTGCACCATCTTCCTCGACAGCATCGTCGCAGAGATCATGGCCCGCCTGGAGATATCTGAGGAAGCCATGAAGAGTAAACACAGTACCATCGAGTAGCCGTATCACGGCCCCGTCCAGGTTCCGCGGATCCGAGTACAATCTTTATAATCGACTCCGAGAACACAAAAGGGAACCATCATGAAGAAGCTCGAAGAATTTAAAATTATGCCGTTGTTCCCCATGGCCCCCGTCGCCAACCCTGAGATATCCCCCGACGGGACCAAGGTCCTCTTCACCTACTCAGAGGTCAACATGGAGGAGGACAAGTACGACACCCAGATCTGGCTCCTGGACCTGAAAAAGAAGAAGCCCCTCCAGTTCACCTTCGGAAAGGAGAACTCCTCCAACCCCCGCTGGTCTCCCGACGGGAAGCGGATACTGTTCACATCCAACCGCCCCAGCCAGGACGACCTCAAGGCGGAGGACGAAAAAAAGAAGAAGGCCCAGGTCTTCGTTATCCCCACCGACGGGGGAGAAGCCAGGCAGATCACCCAGGTGGAGGAGGGCGTCCAGAATCCCTCCTGGTCCCCAGACGGCAAGAACATCCTGTTCATCGCCAAG
>CP070640.1:244567-249664 GCA_020354065.1 Candidatus Bathyarchaeota archaeon | reverse complement strand
AGCTGGAGGTGGCCGTCCTCCCGGGCGTGGTGAGGCGGATGGGCCCTCCCGTGGAGATGGAGGAGAGCGGTCGCCAGTTCCTGAGGGCTCACTTGGGGGCGGAGGATACCGTCTCCGGGCCCTGGATCGAGGGGCGCAGGTGGTGGGTGGAGGTGAGGCGCCCCCAGCCAGACGCCCGAGCCTTCGTCGCCTCGCTCCTCAAGCACGGCGGGAGGGAGATCGGGATCTCCCGGGGGCTTGCGGAGAGGATCGTGGAGGGCCACCGGGTCCTGCTGGGTGACGAGATAGGCGAGTACCTTGACCGGGGTTTCTCGGGTTTCCTGGATCGGTTCTTGAGGGGAAGGCCTGGCTGGTTTGAGTGAGGTTATCTCAATCGACGGGCTCATCGGGAGCAGGGCGGGTTTCCTCCTGTCCTACCCGAGGTTTGATGAGGAGAGGGCCATGGAGAGGCTTGGGGAGCTCCGGGGCCTCGGGGTGATGGCGGTGGAGCTGCGAGGGCGCCACATGGTCGAAGGAGTGCCCGTCCTGGGGAAGGGGCACGTGGGAGTGGTTCTGGCGGCGCGTGTCGGTGGTCGTCCTGCGGCCCTTAAGGTCAGGAGGGTAGATTCGAACCGAGGGACTCTGGAGAAGGAAGCAGAGCATCTTCGGGTGGCGAACGGGGTCTCGGTGGGGCCCAGGCTTATCGATGTTTCCTGGAACTTCCTATTGATGGAGTTGATTGAGGGGGAGTACCTGGTGGATTGGGTGGGGGGGCTCGGGCCGGAGGATGTCGTGATCCTAGGGCGGGTCATCGAGGACCTCCTCGATAGAGCCCACAGGCTCGATCTGGTGGGGCTGGACCACGGGGAGCTCTCCAGTGCTCACAGGCATGTGATGGTCGCAGGGGGGGTGCCGCGTATCATCGATTTCGAGTCGGCGAGTACTGGGCGGAGGTGCTCTAATGTGACTTCCGTCACCCAGTACCTTTTTTTTAATCGGCGTATGCAGGAGAGGGTGGGGAGGGTCCTGGGGTTGCCGGAGAGGGGAGCTCTTCTGGAGGCCTTGGCGGCGTATAAGTCTGGGCCTTCGAGGGAGAGGCTTGGGGCGTTGAAGTTGGTTTTGGGGCTGGTTGAGTAAGGTTTTTAGTCGGGTTGGTGTTGGTTGATTAAGGACCTTGGGACCGTAGTCCAGCTTGGTTAAGATTCGCGCTTGGGGTGTGCGAGATCGTGGGTTCAAATCCCACCGGTCCCACCACAGCAGAACATACGCGCGCGCAAAAAATTTGAATCACTTACGCGCTGGCATCGATAGGTAAAACCCTATTGCGAGCGCGCACATGCAATAATAATAATATCATGTTAACACCAATACGATCCGAGTCATAATGCCTGAGACCCAGAAGGATCGATGGAGCATCAACACCCAGATCCACTACCCCTTGATAGGAGAGGTCCAAGTCTACCCCAACGGCGAGAAGATTGTCTATACTGTGAGGGAGCCCCTCCTAGGCGAGGAGAAGAGCGCCTTCATCTACCACCTCCACCTGGCTGATGTGGAGACTGAGGAGAAGCGTCAACTCACGTTCGGCGAGGGGAGTGAGACAAGCCCCCGGTGGAGCCCCTGCGGCCAATACGTCGCCTTCGTCTCGACGAGAAAGGAGAAGTCCAATCTCTACGCTATGAGGACCGACGGTGGCGAAGCATGGACTCTCACAGAGAACGAAAAGTACGGGATAACCAGCATCGAGTGGGCACCCCATGGAGGCTCCATCGCCTTCCTTATGCCGGAGCTACCGACGGAAGAGAAGAAGAAGAGAACTAAAGCAAAAGACGACGCCTACCTATGGCACGAGGACTTCGACTACCAGCACATCTACACAGTGCCTTTCAGCGTAGGACCAAGTAAGCTCCCCGAGATCAAGCAGATCACAAAAGGGAAATTCCAAGTGATAGCCATCAACTGGTTGCCCGACGGAGAGTTCATCGCCTTACAGCATCAACCGAGCCCACTGGCAGATGTATGGCCTGAATCGAGGCTGGCCCTAGTGCCATCGGAACCCAAGGAGCCGGTTGAAGAAGCTGGATTGAAGGACTGTGGGCTAGTGGCCAACTGGGCTGGAGTCGTCAAAGCCTCCCCGGATGGCAAATGGATAGCATGCTCCGCAGGGGACCTACCAGTTAAGTGGGCCTTCTCCAACAGGATAGTCCTCTATTCGACGGAGGGGAAGAAGCCCAAGCCATTAGCCAGAACGCCGGATAGCCAGAGCTACCTAATAGGATGGTCCCCGGATGGGAAGAATGTATACGTCTATGAGTCTGAAAGCGTCACCACACAGGTCTGGGAGCTCCCAGTCAAGGGTGGCGAAGGATCGAAGATCACCAGCGCAGAGCTTAGGCGTAAGGCTTTCGACGTCGGTGCGTCTGGGCTGATCGCATACGCCGCCGAAGACTTTGGATCGATGAACTCGGTGCACATCTTGCACCCCGGAGACGGCTCCGAGAAAGAGGTAGCACAGCCAGATATCCCGGAGGCATGGCCCACTGCCGAAGTCCCAAGGGCAGAGGTGATCAACTGGAAGTCTAAGGATGGAATCGACATTGAAGGAGTCGTCTACTACCCACTGGGCTACAAGGAGGGGGAAAGGTACCCGCTCATAGTTGAGGTACACGGAGGCCCTACCGGCGTCTACGAACGCACCTTCGTGGCGGACCCTATGAGGTATGGGAACACCGCAGTCCTGGCACAAGAGGGTTTCGCGATGCTCAGGGCGAACCCACGGGGTAGTAGCGGCTACGGAAAGGAGTTTCGGTTCGCCAACTACTACGATTGGGGAGGCGGGGACTACGAGGACATCATGTCAGGCGTAGACCACCTAATAGAACAGGGAATCGTCGACCCTGATAGGATGGGCATCATAGGCTGGAGCTACGGCGGATACATGACGAGCTGGACCATAACCCAGACAGATAGGTTCAAAGCCGCCTGCGTCGGAGCTGGGGTCACCAACCTGATGAGCTTCAACGGCACCTCAGACATACCAACCTTCATCCCCGACTATTTCCACGGTGAGTACTGGGACGATCTGGAGCCCTACAGGGCCCACTCGGCGATCTTTAACGTAAAGGACGTGAAGACTCCGACACTAATCCAGCACGGCGAGAAGGACGACAGGGTCCCTGTGAGCCAGGGGCAAGAGCTCTACAACGCTTTGAAGCGGCAGGGGGTCCCTACTAGAATGGTGATCTACCCCAGGCAGCCCCACTTATTCAGCGAGCCGAGACTGATGATAGACGTCAAGAAGAGGTCCACAGAATGGTTCCTACGCTGGATCCTCGGAAAAGAGACTCAATGAGCGTACGCAGCTACCATCAACGTTTTCAGCAATGATTTCCTAAAGTATCATACGATATAATAGTTCATCACCTTACCATACTCTTGGGATGAGATTTTCCTTCAGTTCGAAGTATCCTTCAGCTACTTTATTAGACTGGTTTGCGCGCGCAACGAGAATCCGTTCAGATGGCGCCCATCTGGAAGAGCGCCTCGTACTCCCTGTTCGTCCTAACGAACCTGCCGAGGTTCCCCAGCCTAACGTTCCTTAGCCCAGCGTCCACCGAGGCCTCGAAGGCCTCGACCATCTGATGATAGTCTGGGGATGGGACATCTCTCAGCTCGTGCTCGGGGAAGAACGCTATTATCCCGTACGGGATGTCCGGGTCGACCCGGGCGAGGGACGCTGCGATCGCCCCGATCTGGTCGACCTCCACCCAGCCCGGGATGTGGACCGTGGTGACCTCAAGGGTGAAGCCCCTCTCGACCATCTCCGAGGGCAATCCCAGCACGCGTTCGTTCGAAGACCCGGTGAGCCTGCGGTGGACGCCGTCGTCGTAGGCCTTGATGTCGAGCCAGAAGGAATCCATCCCGGCTTCCCCGAGCATGTCGAGGTTCCCCGGCGTCAGGCCGTAGCCGTTCGTCTCGAAGAGGACCCAGAGGCCCCTCTCCAGATCCTTGATAAGCTCCGTGGCCTTCACGTAGAACTCCGGTTGGCACGCCAAGTCACCGCCCGTGAAGGAGACTATGTTCCTGGCGGGGCCCCACGTCAGGTCGTTGAGCAGCGTCATCTGGTCAAGCCTCAGCCTACCGGGGCAGTGCTCGGACCTCTCACCGGTCAGGATGCAGGAGCCGCAGCTGCGGCAGAGCTCGTGGGCGTGCCAGCTCGTCGCGCGCCCCCGGGGCTCCTCGTACATGTTCTCACTGTTTATCTCAGCGTATTCGTTGGAGACCTTGGCGATGTCCTCGGGAGACATCCAGGAGCCCGATGCGTGCTTGGAGAAGCGCCACGAGTGGCACTTCTTGCAGCTCCAGTTGCACCCGGATTGGTAGATTGAGAGGTACTGCTCCGGCGCCTTGTGGGCGTAGGAGTTGATGAGTTTGAGGGGAGTATCGTTCTCCCATCTGAGTGTGACCTCGCATGCCGTCTTCCAACTTCCATCAGAGAAGGTCAGGCAGCTCCCCTGATCGAAGCCCTCCTCCCTTAACCTGCACTCCACGATTAAATGGTGGCCGCTGCCACTGTTAAATGCGCGCACGCGAAAAAAAGGGGAAAGAGACGGGAGATATCTCCATGAGGGGCAAGGTTCAAATCCACAAATGTAAGAATAGAGGGGCAGGTTCATTTCTCACCTTCCCTACACGGATGCGCGCGCACGCTCACTAAGCAGAAAAGTGATAAAAGTAATCAGCATACATTTTTTTATGATGTTTAATAATTTTCTAAATAATCGGTCCCTCTTTTTTTTTACACGAACTCAAGAAAAAACGTTGATGTTGTTAAGAGTAACTTTTTTAATTTTGATATTATCCATTACGTTGTCATCAGTGGAGATTTCTTGTGGTAGAAATGTAATTGGGTTAACATGGACCAGCGTATTAGGTGGCTCTGAATTTGATGTTGGTTGGTCTGTTCAGCAGACCTCTGATGGAGGATACATCATAGCGGGGGGAACGGAATCATTCGGTGCTGGTGGACGCGATGTTTATCTTGTAAAGACGGATTCTGAGGGGATGGAGGAGTGGAGCAGGACCTTCGGAGGATCTGAATTTGATGTTGGTTGGTCT
>CP070640.1:241901-244467 GCA_020354065.1 Candidatus Bathyarchaeota archaeon | reverse complement strand
CGTAGAGGTAAAAGCATCTGTGGCCCTATTGTTCCGACGGGGTGACATGGACCTCGAGCTTCTTCTGGTGAAGAGGGCGTTGGTTCCTTCTGATCCTTGGTCCGGTGACATGGCATTCCCAGGTGGTAAGAGGGGGCAACAGGGTGAGGGCCTCATGGAGACGGCCCTCAGGGAGGTGCTTGAGGAGACGGGCATCGACCTCAACTCCAGCTGCTTCTTGGGCGTGATGGACGTGTTCTTCTCATCGGTGAGGCCAGGGATGGGTGTCCTCCCATTTGTGTTCCTTGTCAACGGTTACCCCGAGGTGAGGCTTAACGAGGAGCTTACGTCTTACCTTTGGGTGCCTCTGGGTGAGCTAAAGGGGTCCAAGGGCAGGGCTTTGATTAAAAATTTCGACGTTCCCGTGTTCCACGTGGAGGGGGAGATCGTCTGGGGACTCACGTACAGGATGATAGATAAGCTACTTGACATGTTAGGTGAGGATTAGCCGAGTGGCCCTTTTAGGAACCTGGCGACATCGCCGGGCAGCTCCCCCACGGCCACGCCCGCATTCCTAAGTACCTTCATCTTGCTCTCGGCAGTGCCCGTTGAGCCCTGGATTATCGCACCAGCGTGGCCCATCCTCTTCCCAGGTACCGCTGAACGCCCCGCAATATATGCAGCGACTGGCTTCGTGAATCCCCCCTCTGATATGAACTCGGCCGCCCTCTCCTCGGCGTCTCCACCGATCTCACCTATCAGAGCGACAGAATCCGTCTCCTCGTCGTGCTCGAACCACCTCAGGACATCGATGAAGTCGAGGCCGACGACTGGGTCGCCGCCAAGGCCTACGCACATGGATTGTCCCAAGCCGACGCGGGTTACATGGGCCGCTATCTCGTAGAAGAGGGTGCCGCTCCTGGAGACGATGCCCACGGAACCTTCACGGAATACCTGGGCAGGCATGATGCCGAGCTTGCTCTCACCGGGCTTGATCAGGCCTGGGGTGTTCGGCCCAACGATGGTGGTGCCCGCTCGCCTTGCCCTCGCCGCCAACTCTATTGTATCCCGTACTGGTATGCCTTCGGTGATGACCACAACTGGATCAAGCCCAGCCTCGACGGCTTCCAGTGCGGCATCGAGGGCGTAGGGGGCCGGTACGAAGACAATCGATGCGTCCATAGTGCGATGCTCCTTTGCTTCTGCTATCGTGTCATACACCGGCACACCGCAAACCTCATCGCCTCCCCTTCCCGGCGTGACACCTGCAACGATCTTTGTGCCGTATTCAAGCATGAGTTCAGTGTGGAATCTACCCTGTCGTCCGGTTATACCCTGCACGACGACTTCGCTACCCCCGTAAATGAACCTCACCACACTTGACCACCTCTCGCGAGCGCGACGACCCTCTCTGCCGCCTCCTCCATCGTGTCGAGGGTGTCGATCCTGGCTTCCCCGAGAAGGCGTTTTCCCTCCTCCTCGTTTGTCCCGGTCATCCTGACAACTATCGGTTTCTCGGAGCTGGTCAGTCTCATGGCTTCAATGATACCCTGCGCAGTCTCGTCGCATCGGGTGATGCCTCCTAGGATGTTGACGAAGAGGGCCTTCACCCTTGGATCCGAGAGTACGAATGAGACACCGGCTCCGATCCTCTCAGCCGAGGCTCCGCCCCCAAGGTCCAAGAAGTTGGACGCCATCCCACCCTTAAGCGTCACGGTATCGATCGTGGCCATCGTGAGCCCTGCGCCGTTCCCGATGACCCCTATGTCACCGTCGAGTTCAACATACGTAAGTCCGAGGCCTCTGGCCTCAAGCTCCCTCTCGGAAAGCTCGGAAGCCTCATCCTCTTCGGATAATTCGTCCAGCTCGGGGTGCCTGAAGAGGGCGTTGTTGTCTATGTTAAGCCTCGCGTCGGCGGCCATTAAGCCCGCGTCTGTCACAACGAGGGGGTTTATCTCGGTAAGCTCGGCGTCCATCTCCATAGCCACCCTGTAGAGCTTGAGGAGTAAATCGGCCAGGGCGCTCATCTCGCGCCCCGTGTATCCTAGTCGCTTTGCGACCAATCGAGCATGGTAGGATCGGAGACCATCGAGGGGGTCGACCAAATGCCTTACGATCTTCTCCGGCGTCCTCGCCGCGACCTCCTCGATGTCTACGCCGCCCTCTGAAGAAGCCAGCACCATATAGGACCTATTCTTCCTGTCGACAACGACACCGAGGTACAGCTCCTTCTTGATGTTGAGTTTCTCCTCCACCAGCACCTTCTTTATCTCAAGATCCATTAGCCTACTACCCAATAACCTACCTGCGATCTCGGCGGCCTTGTTCGTGGTCTCAGCAAAAAGGATGCCACCAGCCTTCCCCCTTCCCCCGACGGGTAGCTGCGCCTTTATTGCCAGTGGACCACCAACCATCTTGGCGATCTCCTCTGCTTCGAGAATAGTCTCGGCAACACCGCCTTTCGGTACAGGTATATCGAATTTTTGGAAAACCTGCTTCGCTTGGTATTCGAGGAGTTTCAATCGTATCTCAACTCGGGTTACATAATTCGAGGATCAACCTCGCTCTTAACAATATTGCAGAGCAT
>CP070640.1:233787-241801 GCA_020354065.1 Candidatus Bathyarchaeota archaeon | reverse complement strand
GCCCTTCTGCTCCTCGGTCCCGTGCTCGTAGATGAGCTCGCAGCCCAGGTCGGCCAAGATGAGGGCGGTGCCCAGGGTTGAGTCCGCCCTGCACATCGTCTCCGCGACGATGACGTTCTCGACACAGCCAAACCCCTGCCCCCTATACTCCTCAGGGATGTGTATCCCTATGAACCCGAGCTCGCATGCTTTCTGGTGCAGCTGGTGTGGGAACTCCTCGTTCCTGTCGCATTCGCGCGCCAGCTCGTTGGTGAAGTTACCGTCGCAGAACTCCTGGACTGCGTCTCGGATGTCCTTCTGTTCCTCATTCAGTTCAAAGTTCATGGGTCATGCCTTCCTTCCTACGAGTCTCAAAGCCTGATAAGGCACCTTGCTATGTTGTTCTTCTGAACCTCCTTGGCTCCTTCGTAGATCTCGATGATCTTCGCGAGGCGGTAGAACCTCTCTATCTCGTACTCGTCCAGGAAGGAGTAGCCCCCGAAGATCTGGGCCGCCTCGTCAGTGACCTCGACGCCGGCTCGGGCGGAGTACGTCTTCGCTATGGATGAGATCAACGGGTCTGGTCTCCCCTGATCGGCGAGCCAGGCTGCCTTGTGGGTGAGGAGCCTCGCCGCCTCTACCTTGATAGCCATGTCCGCCAGCTTATGGGCGACGACCTGGAGCTCTACGAGGGGCTTCCCGAATAGGTGCCTCTCCTTCGCATAGTCAACGGCCCTGTCCAAGGCGCCCTGGGCTATCCCGACGCCCTGGGCCGCGATCTCGATCCTGGATTCGTTCAGGAAGTCCACCGTGTGGTAGAAGCCCCGATTCAGCTCGCCGAGCAGGTTCTCCTGGGGCACCCGCACATCGCTGAAAGCCACCTCGCAGGTCTGTGATGGCTTGATCCCGAGCTTGCCCTTCAGCAAGGTGGCCTCGATGCCCGGAGTATCATTATCGATGATGATGATACTCTGCCCCCGATAGGGTGGGGAAGCCTCGGGGTCTGTCTGGCAGATTGTGATGATGAAGTCAGAGATGTTGGCGTTCGTTATGAAGGTCTTACTGCCGTTGATGACGAAATCGTCACCATCCTTCAGGGCGACAGTCTCCAAGCGCTTGGAAATGTCGCTCCCCCCCGAGGGTTCGGTGAATGCTGCGGCGGACAGCCCCTCCCCCTTGGCGATCCTTGGCACGTACTTTTCTTTCTGCTCTTCCGTTCCGAATCTCAGGATGAGCTCGGTCCCGAAGTCTGCGAAGACTAGCGGGATCCCAAGCTCCGGGTTTGATCTGATCATCTCCTCTGTCACGATGGCGTTCTCGAAGTAGCCGTAGCCCTGACCTCCGTACTCCTCCGGGAAATGTATCCCTATGAATCCCAGTCCTGCTGCCTTTCTTGAAAGCTCCCATGGGAACTCCTCTCTCTCGCAGTATTCTCTCATAAGCTCGTCTGTGAACTCCTTCTCGCAGAAGTCCCGAACAGCATCCTTGATGTCGATTTGCTCTTCCGTTAGATCAAAATTCAATCCTCTTTTCCTCCTCAGTTGTGAGTAAGGACGGAGAACTTCTGAGCTTCCTTACTTCGCTTAAAAGGAACGTCATTCAAGTTCTCCAATAATTAAATAGATTTCAGGATAAACTTAACGCTCTACATGGGAAAAATCTACATCAGCTTTTACCGACCTGCTCCGGGAATTTTATACTCCAGAGACCAATACATTTCTGGTAAGTTTGGGAAGTGTGGGTTAGATGGTTTTCCACGAGGACAGAGACAGAGAAATGCTGGCGGAAATGCCTAAAGAAAGGCTCCTCGCCCTCTTCGCTCTCCATATAAGGAATATCTGGCGGGTTGACGGCCTCTACTTCCTTGGCATCGAGAAGAGGTTCGGCACGGAGGCAGCCACGGAGATAGACGCGGCCTGCTGGAGGGTGATGGGCAAGCTGGAGGCAAGACTCCTCAGGGATGTTCTAGGAGTCGGTGGGGTCGACCCCGCTTCCTTCATCCACCTCCTGAGGAACACGAGCTGGGCCCTTGATGTGTTGGGGAAGGAGAACGAGGTCATCGGTGACAGCGCGATCTTCAGAGTCGTCGACTGCGGGACCCAGAACACGAGGATCAGGAAAGACCTAGGAGTCTTCCCATGCAAACAGGTCAGACACGGATATCTGGAGGCGTTTGCCAGGGAACTCGATCCCAACATCGAGATGACATGCAGGGTCTGCCCCCCTGACGAGCGGCCCCCCGACGTCTGGTGCGAGTGGGAGTTCAGGTTCAGAAACTCGACTGACTAACTATAGCGCCTTAGTACTCGATGCCTTTCCTGCCCTTCGTTCCCCTGTTGAAAGGATGCTTGACCTCCCCCATCTCTGTGACGAGATCCGCCGCGTCAATAATCTCTTTGGGAGCTCCCCGACCCGTGAGGACGAGCTCTACCTTCTTCGGCTTACCTCTGATCAGGGCTATTACGTCCTCCAACTCCACGAGCCCAAACGCCAAAGCGACGTTGACCTCGTCGAGGATGACGATGTCATGTTCACCCTCCTCGATGATTTTTTTAGCGTGTTCGAGGGCTTCTTCAGCAAGTCTATTATCCTCCTCTTCAGGGTTCTCCAAGTTGACGAATTGCCCCCTTCCGAATGCCACCAAGGTGATGTTTGGAAGTTTGTCAACGATGTGGATCTCGCCGTAGTCGAAACCCCCTTTGATGAACTGGATCACGTAGACCTTCAGGCCCCGACCCATGGCGCGGAGAGCCAGGCCGAAGGCCGCCGAGGTCTTCCCCTTCCCATTCCCGGTGTAGACCTGGGTGATTCCGAACTCAAGCCTCGGTCGCTTCATGCTTCACCCTCCTTTTTCGGTTTAGCTGTTACGTTTAAAAGGAGCTCATCTACCGCCGTGTACGGATCCTTCTTGAGCGCTCCCACTGCCTCGACGATCTCGTTGAACTGGATCGTCTCTTCGAGGAGACGCATGACATGTTCTGCGGCTTTCTCCCGCAGGATGGACTCTATCTCATTCTGGACCCTTCTTCTTCTCGTCTTCTCGGAGCCTGTCGACTCCACGTATTCCTTGTGCTCTAGGATCTTCTCCATGAGCTCGTCCACGCCGGCCCCGGTTGTGGCGATCGTCTTGACGACCTCAGGCCTCCAGCCGTCCTTCGTGGTCTTCATCGCGAGAGTGCTCTTCAAGTCCACTACCACCCGATCGGCGCTCTCGATATCCGACTTGTTCACGACGAATATGTCGCCGATCTCCATCTGGCCAGCTTTCAGAGCCTGGATTTCGTCACCCAGACCGGGCGCGAGAATGACGACCACGACCTCAGCGATCCGCATGACCTCGACCTCGGACTGGCCGGCGCCCACAGTCTCGACGATGACGAAGTCCATTCCCGCTGCGTCGAGGATCTTGACGGCGTCCTTTGTTGCTCTGGCGACGCCTCCAGGGTTCCCCCTTGAGGCCATGCTGCGGATGAAGACCCCCTGATCAGTGCTCAGGCTCTGCATACGGATTCGGTCGCCGAGGAAGGCTCCTCCCGAGAACGGGCTCGTCGGATCCACGGCCACAATCCCGACAGTCTGATCCTTCTTCCGGATCTCCCCCACGAGCTTCTCCACGAGCGTGCTCTTCCCGACTCCCGAGGGTCCGGTTATGCCCACGATGTGAGCATTTCCCGTGTGGGGGTAGAGGAGGGAGATGGCCTCTTGTGCCTGAGGGAGGCCGTTCTCCACGATTGAGAGGAGCCTCGCTGTGGCGCGTTTGTCGCCCTTGAGCATGTTTCGTATTAGCTTCTCAGCGTGTGTCAAGGCGGGCCAGTCTCATTCAAGGTTCTTAGCTTCGCTCTCGATCTTCCCCCGGATGTAATGGACTAACTCGTCGGTGGTGGTGCCTGGGCCGAAGACGTCAGCTATCCCGCACTCCTTCAACATCGGGATGTCTTCTTTTGGTATGATTCCCCCAGCCAAGACGAGGACGTCCGACATGCCCCTCTCCTCCATCAAGCCAGTTATCGCCGGGAGGAGGGTCATGTGAGCCCCCGACAAGATGCTCAGCGCCAGAACGTCGACGTCCTCTTGGAGCGCGGCCTCCACGATCTGCTCCGGGGTCTGCCTGAGGCCTGTGTAGATCACCTCCATCCCTGCGTCCCTCAGGGCCCTGGCGACGACCTTGGCCCCCCTGTCGTGGCTGTCAAGCCCCGGCTTGGCCACCAACACCCGTATCTTCATACCCGATTCCATACAATTACCTCCTAGATCACGATCAACTCATGATAATCCCCATACAGCTCCTTGAGGAGGCCGCATATCTCCCCCAGGGTGACATATGCCTTGACAGCCTCGATGATGGCAGGCATGAGGTTTATATCCTCCTCCACGTCGCGACGCAGCCTCCCAAGCGCCTCCTCAACCCTCTTCGCGTCTCTCTCCTTCTTCAGCTTTTTCAGGCGGGCAACCTGTATCTCGCTGGCCCTCTCATCGACCCTGAGAAGCCTGACAGGTATCCATTCGTCCTCGGTGTGAAAGTCGTTCACTCCGACCACAATCCGGTCCTTCCTCTCGATCTCCTTCTGGTACTTGTATGACGAGTCGGCGATCTCCCTCTGGAAGAAGCCGCTCTCGATGGCGGGCACAACGCCTCCCATCGCCTCGATCTTGTCGAGGTAGCCCCACACCCCCTCCTCCATCTCGTCCGTCAACGCCTCGATGCAGTAGGAGCCCCCCAGGGGGTCTATGGTGTCGGCCACACCGCTCTCGTGGGCGGCGATCTGCTGGGTCCTCAATGCGGTTCTCACCGCCCTCTCCGAGGGGAGGGCCAGGGCCTCGTCGAAGGAGTTTGTGTGGATGGACTGCGCCCCCCCGAGTACCGCCGCCAGGGTCTGGATGGTCACCCTCATGACGTTGTTGATTGGCTGCTGGGCGGTGAGGGTACAGCCGGAGGTCTGGACGTGCATCCTCATCCACATCGACCTCTTCTTCTCAGCCTTGAACCTGTCTCTCATGATCTTCGCCCAGATGCGCCGGGCTGCTCTGAACTTGGCAACCTCCTCGAGGAGGTTGTTATAGGAGGCGAAGAAGAACGACAGCCTGGGGGCGAACTCGTCCACCTTCAGACCCCGCTCCAAGGCGGACTCAACGTATGTGACCCCGTCGGCTAGGGTGAAGGCGAGCTCCTGAAGGGCGTTGGCTCCCGCCTCCCTTATGTGGTAGCCGCTGATGCTGACCGGATTCCACCTTGGTACGTGCCTCGTGCAGTACTCGATGATGTCGATGACCAACTTGACGGAGGGCTTCGGCGGGAACATGCAGAGCATTTGAGCAAAAAACTCCTTCAACATATCGTTCTGGGTCGTCCCCGAGAGCCTCTCCCTGGGCACGCCCTGACCGTCCCCGACCGCAATGTACATGGCTAGCAGGACTGCGGCCGGTCCGTTGATGGTCATAGATGTTGATACCTTGTCCAGGGGGATGCCGCTGAACAGGGTCTCCATGTCCTTGACTGATGAGACGGCTACGCCGCAGATTCCGACTTCTCCTTTCGACAGCGGGTGATCCGAGTCGTATCCCAGGATGGTGGGGAAGTCGAAGGCGACGCTGAGACCGGTGTCCCCCTCTCGGATGAGGTATTTGAACCTCTTGTTCGTCTCCTCGGCGGTCCCGAACCCGGCGAACTGGCGCATCGTCCAGAGTCTACCCCGGTAGCTGGTGGCGTGCAGCCCCCTGGAGAAGGGGAAGTCCCCGGGGAAACCCAGATCCCTCATGTAGTCGAGTCCGGAGACATCGCTGGGGGTGTACAGCCTCTTCAGCTTGAAACCCGATGTCGTGAGAAACTCCTTTCTCCTCTCTGGCAGCCTGTTAATCCATTCACGTACGACCTCCTCCTCCCAGCGTGATTCCTCCTTTGATAGGAGGTCGACTTTATCTTTTGCAAACACTCCAAGCCCCAATAACCCTTACCTGATAAACTGATAAAATTAGTCTCGCGGGAGGATGGACCATATTCCAGCTGGTTCTCACAAGGCTTGGGAGACAAGCTCTATGATGTCCAGGATCTGGATGGAGCCCTCGAGTCCAGAGGTCAGGATCGCATCCTCCAGAGTCGATGTGCAGAACGGGCACGCCGTGGCGATGACCTCGGCCCCAAGCTCCACCGCATCCCTGACCCGCTTCTCAGCAAGCCGTTCGCCCGGGACATCGATCCACATCCTCCCACCGCCGCCCTCACAGCAGAGGCTACGCTCCCTTGACCTATCCAGTTCGATGAAATTGACTCCGGGGATGCTCTCCAGAACCTTCCTAGGCTCATCGTAGATACTGTTCTGCTTCCCAAGGAAGCAGGGATCTTGGAAGGTCACGGCTTTGTCGACCTTTTTTCCGAGGTTCAGCTTCTCGGAGTCAAGGAGTTCGACTATGTACTCGGTGTAGTGGCGGGGCTCGAAGCTTGTCTTACCATATCTGTTCTTGAAGGCGTTGAAGCAGTGAGGGGAGGTCGTGACCATCTGACTAATCTTGCTATTCTCGAAGATCTCCAGGTTGTCCTCGACGAGCAGCTCGAACAACCCCTTCTCCCCCATACTGTACACGGAATCCCCGCAGCAGCTCTCGTCGTTTCCCAAGGTCCCGAAGCTCACATCCGCGGCATCGAAGGTCTTCACCAGCGCCCTCGCAACCTCCTGGCCCCGGGGATCATACGCAGGCGTGCAGCCCACGTAGTAGAGGAAGTCCTCCTCCCCAGTGAAAGACGGTACATCCAAACCCTCGGCCCACTCCGACCTCTTCGCCCTGGCCCGATCCCAAGGGTTCCCGTGCTTGAAGACGCTCTCCAGCGCGTCCCTGATCGTCGGCGCAATGCGTCCCTCCTCGACTGTGATCCCCCTCATACCGATTATCACGTCGAAGGGCGTCAGCTCCTTGGGGCAGCGGGCCTCGCAGGTGGAGCAGGTCGTGCAGCTCCACAGGGTGTCTTCTGGCGGTATCTCGACCTTCCCTGAGAACTTGATCTCCCGCATCATCATCCGGATATTGAGCCCCGATTTCATTGAGACAGGGCAGCCCCCTGTGCACACCCCGCACTGGATGCACTCCAGGAGCTTATATTCTCCGATAAAGTCCTGTGCGCTGGCTTCCATCCATTCAGAATCTCAACCATTCCGATTTATATATTCCGAAGGAACGCCCGGATTTTAGGCCGACCGCGCACGAATGTTTTATAATGATTGTGTGAAAACCATTCGAAGAATCATGGCTGCAGGTTCAGGGGAGGCACGGATCGGCATCTACGTGTGTGAATGCGGGGGGAACATTGGTGATGTGGTGGACGTCGAGGCCGTACGCAAATCTTTGAAGGATTGGGACGGTGTCATTGTCGCTAGGAAGAACGACTACCTCTGTTCCAAACCCGCCCAGGACACGATATTCGATGACATCCAGAAGCATGATCTCAACAGGATCATCGTCGCCTCTTGCACGCCCCGGATGCACCTGCCCACCTTCCAGAGCGTCCTGAGTCGGGCCGGGGTTAATCCATACCTACTGGAGTTCGTCAACATCAGGGAGCAGTGCTCGTGGGTCCACGGTCCCCATGCATCGGACGAGGCGACCAGGAAAGCTGAGAGCCTCATAAGGGGCGGGTATGAGCGGAGCCTCAGGCTTGAGCCCTTGGAGGAGATCAGCGAGAAGGCGTCCCGAGAGGTGATGGTGGTCGGAGGGGGCATAGCCGGCATAACCGCATCCCTTGAGCTGGAGGAGCAGGGTTTCAAGGTCCACCTGGTGGAGAGGCAGCCCAGCATCGGCGGCCATATGGCGAAGCTCACCAAAGTGTTCCCCACCCTCGACTGCGCCCAGTGCATCCTCACTCCCCGTATCGCAGAGATCGGGAGAAGAACCAACATCGATCTCCACGCGTACTCAGAGGTTAAATCGGTCGACGGGAGGCCGGGAAACTACTCCGTGGAGGTCTACAAGAAGCCGCGCGGGGTCGACCTGGAAGAGTGCCGCGGCTGCGGGGTCTGCGCCAGGGTCTGCCCCGTCAGCGTCCCGG
>CP070640.1:224578-233687 GCA_020354065.1 Candidatus Bathyarchaeota archaeon | reverse complement strand
TCTCCCCTATTATGAGCACCTCCTCTCAACGGAGACCATCAACTTGTTCGGGGACGCCATCACGAGGATCCTTAAGGGCCACATGACAGAGTAAATGCGCACGCAAATGGAATGTCTAGGCTTCCTTTTTCCAAACGGATAGGCCCCTGTACTGCTTGACGGCCTCGAAGAGGAAGGCTGCGATGCTGAAGAGTGTCACCGAGAGGGTCATCAGGTCCCTGAAGTCCCCCCTCCATGGCCAGAAGAGGACGTAGGACACCAGCACACCCGAGAGGAGGGCGGCGTAGACCACCATCCGGGGAATCAGCATCCCCCTGAGCGTAAGGAAGCTGCGTAGAGCCTCAAGCCTCTCCTCGTCGTTGGTCATGTACTTCCCATCTGGTGTTGCCTCGATGAGCCTCAGCTCCAAGAGCTTGTTCACGTGGTACTGGGCGAGGCTGGGGCTGGAGAGGCTGAGAGCCCTCCAGATCTCCCTGACCCCTATGGGGCTGCTAGATGTCAGGATGCAGAGATATACGTCCCAGGTCCTCCCGTAGACCTGCTTGTACCCCACCACACATCGGCCTCCAGGGCTAGGGGAGGATCACCCTTCCGACCTCCGAGAGGTCCTCAAGGCTGTTCATCTTGATCATCCCCTGGCTGATCGTGTAGAGGACCTCGTCGATGTAGAGGCTCCTCTCCACCGAGTACTCCGACTCGAACCAGTAGCCGCTCTTCAGGAAGGCCTGGTTTCCCTCGATGTGGGTCACCCTTCCCGTGAGCTGGATGCCCTGCTCCGGGGAGACGTGGAAGACGTAAGCTCCCTGGTAGACGTAGTCGCCGTAGGCGTTGGGGGGCACCTCCCCCGAGTAGTGGCGGGCGTCGATCTCAGCCACCAGGACGGGGATGACCAGTAGGTTCCTGGACCTGCTGAAGAGGAAGGCCTTGTGTTCGTGGAGAGCTGGGGAGTCGGTGCCCCTGTCCCCTATCTCGTACTTATCAAGCTCCCGCGGGTTCTCAACATCACTCACGTCGAAGAGGCTGATCTTCACCCCCTGATACCATGCGAAGTCCCCCTGCTCGGCCTCCTCGGTCTCCTTCCCGATGCCGATGAGGTGGTTCTCGTCGTAGGGGTGGAGGTAGTCAGAGTAGCCCGGGATCTTCAGCTTCCCGAGCACCTCGGGGTTCTCCGGGTCGGAGAGGTCGATGGTGAAGAGGGGGTCGACCTTCTTGAAGGTGACCAGGTAGCAGCGCCCCCCCATGAACCGGGCGGAGTAGATCCTCTCCCCGGGGGCGAGGCCCTCGAGCCTGCTCGCGATGCCCAGGCTCGCGTTCAGGACGTAGACGTTGTTGCTCGTCATGTCCCCGTTCCTGGTAACGTGGCCGTTGGTAGTGGCGATCCTGAAGTAGCCCCCGTACTCGTCCATAGAGAACTGGTTGAGCACTCTGCCGGGGACAGGGCCGTCGGCTAGATACCGGATGTCGGAGCCGTCGATGCCGATCTTGTAGACCATTGTGGCCTCCCAGCCCCAGTCCTCCTCCTCGAACCACCAGGGGGCGGTGAGGTAGATGTTCTCCAGGGAGACGTAGAGGGTGCTCGTTGAGCCCAGGAGGAAGGTCTCGACGGAGATCCCCTCCTCGGGGTCCTGAACGTTGATGGCTACGATGTTCGTGTAGCCGTAGTAGCGGTCGGTGTTGTTCGCGTACCAGATGTCCTCCGGCTCGACGAGGCAGGTGGATTCCTCGGTCCTGATCTTGGGGAGGATCGGTTCGGTGTCGTTGAGGATGGCGGGCTGGTTTGCTATGGCGTAGACGTAGTCCCCGATCATCCTAGAGTTGGCGTAGAACCCGTCCACCCGGACCTTCCTCTCCAGGGCTGGGGAGGACCTGTCCGAGATGTCGTAGACGTAGATGTTCGTCGTCAGCTCGAACTCCTCGGGTGGGACGAAGCCCCAGGGCTCATAGAAGTAGAGGATCTCCGGGATTTGGAAGATCACGAGCTTGTCCCCGTTCACGTAGATGTCACGCACAGAGGCATTCAGCTGCAGGGTGGCGGTGATGCTGGCCTGCTCTGTGGGGTAGGCCTTGACGATGATCACTCTATCCTTGGATACAAGGTAGATGTACTCCCCATCGGTCTTGACAACGTCTGCCTCATCCACCCCCTCCACCTGGATGTTGGTGCTGGAGTAGTCGAAGGTGCCTGAGGGGACTGCGGCTTCGGAAATGGTGTTCGTACGAATTTTCCCTGAGAGAGGTATCCCTCCTTGGAAGTCCTCGACGTAGCCATAATATTCCTGGGGCCTCGTCTGGAGGAAGCTCACCAGCTCCTCCTCGGATGCGAACCTCATCAGGGAGCCGAAGGTCACAGCATCCATGGGTGGGCCATCGGGGACATATATCCCCGCGAAATTCCACATCGCGCCCCCCAGGAAGCTTCCCATGATGAAGGCCAGTGTGGCGTAGGTCGCCAGCCATTTTCTGTCGATCTTCATGGCGAAAACTGCGAATCTCATTTTCACACCGCTCAATCTAATACCCACAATGATAGATAATCCTAGGCTTTCGAACACTTCCAGACGAATCTCGGGGATCTGTTCAAATTCATAGAACACTTGTCATCCTCTGGGCGGTGGCCGGCTTCAGTCGGGCCTCAAATCGGAGTCAAAATTAGTCTCATCGTTTAAAAATCACAAATTCGTCTATCAAATGATGGATATGGTATCCGAGAGGGTTCTCAAGGAACTCAACCAGCAGGTGAACGAGGAGCTCTACTCAGAGTACATCTACCTCTCCATGGCCGCCGACCTAGTGGACAAGGGCTTCAAGGGCATGGCCACCTGGATGAGGGTCCAGGCCAGGGAGGAGCACGTCCACGCCATGATCTTCTACAACTTCATCACCGAGCGCAGGGCGAAGGTGGAGCTGGATGCCATCAAAATGCCCCCCACCACCTGGGACTCCCCCCTGACCATCTTCGAGGCCGCCCACGAGCACGAGAAGTTCATCACCGGCAGGATCGACCACATGGTGAAGATCGCTCTGGAGGAGAACGACAACGCCACCTACCAGATGCTTCAGTGGTTTGTCGAGGAGCAGGTGGAGGAGGAGGCGAACACCGACGAGATGGCCACCAACCTCCGAATCGTGGGCGTGGACGGCCAGGGGATACTGATGATCGACAGGGAGGCGGGCTCCAGGACATTCATCGTCCCCCAGGCCCCCTATTACCCGGCCCCGGGGCAGCAGTAGCCCCACTTTTTTCCTTCAGCCTGACGACTGGCCTTTCAAGGGGGAGAAGCTCGGTGCCCCAGCGGGGAAAAGGGTTAAGACCCCGGCGAGGGAACGTTTACCGAAAAAAGCAGGAAAGAGCAAATGTACGTACTCCTGGTATCCTCCTCTTACTCCCCGGCGACCCTAAAGGCTGCCCTGAACCTGGCTAAAACATCGATGAATAGGGGCCACAGGGTCACCCTCTTCTTCAACGAGGATTCCACGAGGCTCCTCGCAGCGGACAGGCTTGAGGCGGGCCTCGCAGCTCTAGCCTCCAGAGGTGTCCGACTCCTCGCCTGCAGGACCAGCGTCCTGGAATGGGGCCTCGCCGAGCCCGGGGCACTGATGGAGGGGGCGGAGATCAGCAGCTTGGGCGAGCTGGTGGAGCTCATGGAGGACGCGGACAGGGTCCTCTTCCTCGGGTAGGGACAGCCATGAAGAGCCTGATGATCATCTTGAAGAGCGGCCCACGGGAGGCGAGGGTGGAGGAGGGGCTGCGGCTCTCGGCCGCCATGCTCGGGATGGACGAACCCCCGGGGATGGTCTTCCTCGACAACGGTGTCGAGTGCCTGCTGAGCAGGGCCTTCAACGACCCTGTCACTTTGGAATATCTCAGGGTGGCCGCCGACCTTGCGGGCGTCCACGCCCTCTCGGAGTCCCTGGGGGAGCGGGGAATCACAACCGAGGAGCTCGACCCAGTCCTCAGAGTAGAGCTCCTGGACGTGGACGATCTTGCGGAGATGACCAAGGAGTACAGGTCGGTGGTGGCTTTCTAGGTGGGGCAGCGAATGAGCGTCCTGTTCGTCATCGGCCGGTTTCAGGAAGGCGGCACAGCCTTCAGATTGGCCGAGAAAATGGCTCGCGACGGCCACGTGATCCACTTCCTGTTCACGGGAAATGGCTGCTTACACGCAACCGATGGTGAACTCATGAAATCTCTCGAATACGCTGGAGGCATACACTTCCTCAAATCCGATTGCAAAACAGAGGGCATCCTCGACAAAAAAGCCGACGATGTGAAAACGATAGAATACGATGGCTGGGTCGGACTCATCGAGGACTGCGGAAAAATCATATCCTGGCTCTAGTCCGTCAGGTCCCACGCCCGAACCCCCTACCTTAATACATCGATGGGAGACACCAATATGGCCTTTTCACGGACGACCCCAGTCAGCTGATTGGCGTGAAAAACAACAAAACTCCCTTAGGGCTTCACACGGAAGACGAAAAAACCTGAAAACCTTATGACAAGATACTGACGCGCGAACAAGACGGTTCAGGGGCTAACCCACGGAGGCCTAGCTCTCCACCCACCAGATCCAGCCTCGCCTCTCCCTCGAGCGCTCCCCCCTGATGACGCCCTTGGTGCGGAGTCTGTTCAGGAAGACCACCGTGGAGTCGGGGCACCTCACCCTCCTCTTCTCGGTCTCGGCTTGAATCTCTCTTGTGGTCAGGGGCCTCCCAGCTCCCTTGAGGATCTGGAGGACGAGCTCCTCGGCCTCGTTCACCTCCATCCGCTTGATGGTCATCCCGGGTTTGATACCTTGGGCAACCTTTTATCTTATTCGCCATTGTTTCATAGGAAGTGAATGCTTTGAAGCTCTTCACGGTCGGCCCGGTCGCCTGCTACCCCGAGGTCCTTGAGGCTATGGGCGGGCAGATGTACAGCCACAGGAGCAAGGAGTACTTGGGCCTCCACTACGACACCGTGGAGCGCCTCCAGGACTTCCTAGAGACGGAGAACGACATCTACCTGTTCAGCAGCACAGGCACAGGGTTCATGGAGGCCTCCGTCCTCAACTGCGTCAGAGAGAAGATGCTCGTGTGCGTCAATGGGAGCTTCGGGAAGAGGTTCGCAGACGTGGGCAGAGCCCACGGGCGAGAGGTGGCGGTCTTGGAGCCTCCTCTTGGGCAGCCCGTGACTCCAGGGATGCTGGAGGAGGCCCTGAGTGAGGATCCCGGGGTGGAGGCGGTTGCTATAACCCACAACGAGACCAGTGTGGGTCTCATCAACCCCCTGGAGAAGCTAGCCAAAGTTACCAAGGCCCACGGGAAGCTGCTCTTCGTGGACGCTGTGAGCAGCATGGGGGGCACCGAGCTCAAGGTGGACAACTGGGGCATCGACATCTGCTTCAGCAGCAGCCAGAAGTGCTTCGGGGTGCCCCCGGGACTGGGCATCGGCTCGGTGAGCAGGGAAGCTCTGGAGATGTCCGAGGAAGCGGTGAACAAGGGCTGGTACTTCGACCTGAAGATCTGGGAGCGCTACCACAAGCAGGGGAGGGGGACGCCGATGACCTCGGCCATTCCCCAAGTGGCGGGGATGAACGCTGCTCTGAGAATGATCGAGGAACGCGGTGGGAAGGGGTTGTATTTCGACCTCTACAACCGGCGGAACGGGAAGATCCGGGGGAGCGTCGAGAGGCTGAGTCTGTCCATCTTCCCTGATGAGGGCTTCGAGAGCCCGACCGTGAGTTGCATCAACGCCCCCGGGGGGGTAGGGGGCCCCGCCGTCTACGAGGCGATGCGGAGGGAGGGCTTCGAGCTGGCTCAGGGCTACGGCGTTTTGAAGAAGAAGACCTTTCGAATCGGGAACATGGGCTACATGCCGGAAGAGGACATCGATCTCATGCTGGACGCCCTCGGAAAGGTTCTGTAAAACTTATGAGGCTTCACGAAGCCTATTCGAGCTCTCACTTTTTGAGTGGAAACTTGGCTTGATCCTCAAGCCAGCCAGGGTGGAGCCCTTTTGATTTCTTTAGATTTTCACATGGGAAGTCGTCGCACTGGGTGCAGAACCACAGCTCTTTCTCTTCCCTGCAGCATTTGAACAACCGACAGTCTGGCCGGTCCTCACTACCGCACCCTCTGCATTCCTCTACCATGTAGTAACGGCAAGAGCCACAGTAGAGACCGCAGGGGGTTGCCAACTCGTTGAAGACCATACTCGGAATTTTTAGCATATACATATAAAAAATTTCACAAATTTTTTCTTTTTTGAGTGGCATGGTGTCATGTTGAGGAGTTTATTTTTCCCATCACTCCTTCTGTATCCTCCGAGTCGCGACCATTGTATTTGTATTTTTAAGGTGCAAAGTAGAACGGGAATGGGCAGAAGCTGATGGCTCCGAGTCTGCTGGTGAGGCTGAGGGATGAACTTGCCTTTATCAGAGGCAATCTCCTTGTCCTCATCGCTACCTACACCATCTTCCGATTCGCATTCTCGATGCACACCCCCTTCCAGTCCCTCTACATCAGGGAGCTCGGCGCCTCCCCCTTCGTCATCGGCCTCATGAGCTCCATCGGCTCCGCGATACTGGCGGTAGTCAGGATCCCCGGTTCGTTCATCGCCGACAAGCACGGCCGGAAGACGATCATCGTCACGTTCACATACGGAGCCACCCTGGCCTTCTTATTCTACGCCTTCGCCCCAGACTGGCGATTCATCATCTTGGGCATCGCGATCTCCAATCTTAGCCACATCTACCAGCCGGCCTTGGAGGCGATAGAGGCCGACTCCATACCCACGGGCAGGCGGGGGATGGGATACTCGGCGATCAACGTGATCCCCATGATACCCTCCATCATCGCTCCTCCCCTGGGCGGCTTCCTCGTCGAGAGGATAGGCCTCGTGCCAGGGATGAGGATGGCGTACGGCGTGGCCTTCGCCGGGGGGATCGGGGCGGCCCTTCTCAGGACCTTCTTCCTGAAGGAGACTGTAGAGAACCCGGAGAGGCTGAGCCTGCGGGCGCTGGCATCGAGTTTCAGGGTCTCGATGAGATCGATCCTCGACGCATGGAGGACAATGCCCAGGGAGATCCACTTCTACACCATCGTCTCCCTCATAGGCTCCTTCGAGGCCCCTCTGTTCACACTATTCATGGCCTTGTACGCTAACGATGTAATTGGGGTCACCGGCCTCCAGTGGAGCCTGATGGACACCGCCTGGATAGTCACCACCCTGATCGTCGGGATGCCACTGGGGAGGCTCATTGATTCCATGGGAAGGAAAAGGTCGATACTCATCTCTTACCTCCTCTCGACCCCCATCATCGCCCTCTTCATCATCTCCAGGGATTTCAACCTGCTCCTGGTGTCCATGATGCTCTTCGCCGCTGGGCAGGCGATCATGTACCCGGCCTTCATGGCGTTGCAAGCGGATCTAGTGCCAAAAGACAAGAGGGGACGTATCATGGGGATGATCGGTACTCTGAGGTTGATCGCGATGATACCCGCCGCCTCCATCTTCGGCTACCTATACCAGATCAACCCTGTTCAACCCTTCATCCTAGCCATATTCCTTGAGCTGATTACCGTCGGCGTCATCTTCCTGAGGTTCTGAGGAACCTAGGACAGCGAGTCGATGAGGACTCCCGATCTCTGGGTCAAACCTGCTCCTCTCTCTCCTTGGGTTCCCTGACGAATATTCCTCAGACGAGCCTCGACCTAGCCATTGCTAGGGTCTTTCCCCTGAATTCTGCGTGCCTCCTGAAGGTGTCTTCCATCCTTGAGAGCGTGTCGGGATCGGCCAAATCTTCACGCATAGTTAGGCTCCTCACCCTGAAGACGGGGCTTTTTGAGTACATCTCGACATCTGCCTCGCCGATCAGGTTCCTCCCGCTCAGTATTGCTGCCCGCCAGACGACCCCCTCGCTGAACTGGGGGTAAGCCCACTGGTATCCAAAGTAGCCTAGAAGCCTCTTGTAACAGCCCAAGAGCAGGGCGTCGTCGTTGAACAGTATCCTAACGAAATTGTGCTCGGGCAGGTCGTCGGCTAACGAGCTCAAAAAAGGAACGTCCTGGGCTCTCAGGTAGTTGGGGCTCCTGTCGCCTTCGACATTCACATTTACAACTTCGCCGCCGCTGATCAGGCCTCTCAACGTCTCCTTGGCCTCAGTAAGGTTCCACCCGACCCAGTGGGCTATGTCCCCGACGGTGAAGGGCCCGTGGATGCTGAGGCACTTCAGGAGAAGCCACTCCTTAGCCTCTTTCTCGGAGATCTCTGAAACTTCAAGCTCGTATGGCAGCTTCTCCACTGTGTGGAAGAGGGGTTTCTGGTTCTTCCTCCCCATCCGGGCGACCTCCCCATGGTTGTAGAGGTCTTGCAGGAGCCTACCGGCCTTTGACTTGCTTTGGGGGTGCTCCTCCATGAAGAGTTCCTTGAACTCCTGAATCGTGAGGGGTCCACGTGTGTCCAGGCACCTCTGTGCAAGGATATGGTCTTCGTTCAGTGCGGCTGGGCAGTTCTGGTACCTCCTCCTGCGGGCAACGCACCTAGTCGCCTTGAAGTAATATGGATATTCCTCTGCGTCCACGATCCTCAGGGCTCCCCGAAGCACATGCCCCTCGATCAATGAATAGGCCTCGGACAGGTGTTCGAACCATTCAGGCCTGAAATATTTAACGCGGCTGAAAAGTTCGCTCAGGTGACCGCCATACTGGAGGCCGCCGATGTCCCGGACGACCGAGAGGACATCGCTCTCTCCCTTTCCCTGGGTCTCAGGGGTCAGTCTCATCCTCCGTATAGCGAATTCCTTTACCGCCTCCTTCTTGTAGGTCTCAGGCACATCAGGGGCGCTCTGCTCCATATGGGGGTTCACCTGTCTCCGAGGATGTCGAGAAGCTCGGACAATGATCTGATCTCGATGTCGACTTTTGTCTCGTGTCCCCTTTCCAGCCCCTGGCGATTTAGCCAGACGCTCCTAATCTCAGCTCGATTGGCTCCCTCAATATCTGTCTCAAGCGAGTCCCCCACATGCAGGAGTTCCTCACTGGAGCAGCCCGCTCTGTCGAGGGCGATCTCGAATATCCGTGGATCTGGTTTTTCCACCCCGTGGTCCTGCGACAAGACGACGAACCT
>CP070640.1:219166-224478 GCA_020354065.1 Candidatus Bathyarchaeota archaeon | reverse complement strand
GGGCGGCGATGGAGAGGGGGCTGCCCGTGGACGCGTTCGCCCCCAGGATATCCTTCTTCTTCGGCTGCCACAACGACTTCTGCGAGGAGATCGCGAAGTTCAGGGCTGCGCGCAGGATGTGGGCCAGAATCATGGGGGAGAGGTTCGGGGCAGAAAGCAGGCGCTCCCTCCTCATGAGGTACCACGTGCAGACCGATGGGGTGACCCTGACGGCCCAGCAGCCCATCAACAACATCGTGAGGGTCACGATCCAGGCACTGGCCGCCGTCCTCGGGGGGTGCCAGTCGCTGCACACCAACTCCTTCGACGAGGCCCTGAGTCTCCCATCCGAGGTGGCTGTGACGACGGCGTTGAGGACCCAGCAGATCATAGCCCACGAGAGCGGTGCGGCCAACAGCGTCGACCCGATGGGGGGCTCCTACCTGGTGGAGCATCTGACCAGCGAGATAGAGGAGGAGGCCTTGAGGTACATAGAGAGGATAGACGGGATGGGGGGCGCCGCATCAGCCATCGAGGAGGGGTACATCCAGAGGGAGATAGCAGAGAGCGCGTACAACCAGCAGAAGGAGATCGAGAGCGGCGAGAGGGTGATCGTGGGCGTGAATAGGTACACGGTTGAGGAGGAGGCCCCCATGCGCCTCCTTGAGGTGGATCTAACGCTGGTGAATAGACAGGTCGAGAGGCTGGATGCATACAAGAAGATGAGGGACGCAGCGAAAGTTGAAAAATCGTTGGGGAAGCTCCGGAAGGCCGCGGAGGGAGATGTCAACCTCATGCCTCTCATCCTCGAGGCCATCGAGGTCCGCGCCTCCAACGGGGAGATATCCAACACCCTGAGGGAGGCCTTCGGTGAGTTCAGGGCCACTACAATAGTCTGAGGGTGAGGCCTGGAGTATGGTTAAGGACAAGAGGATAAGGGTCCTCATTGCGAAGGTCGGGCTGGATGGCCACGACAGGGGGGCGAAGGTGATCGTCAGGGCCCTCAGGGACGCCGGGATGGAGGTCCTCTACACAGGCATCAGGCAGAGCCCCGAGATGATTGTCGAGGCCGCACTGCAGGAGGACGTAGATGTCATCGGCCTCAGCTCGCTGTCAGGCGCCCACATGATCCTCTTCCCGAGGGTGATGAGGCTCCTAAGGGAGCGGAAAATGATTGACATCCTGGTGATAGGCGGGGGCATCATACCTGAGAAGGACATGGATCAGCTCAAGAATGAGGGGATCGCAGAAATATTCGGTCCTGGAACAAGCCTGAGAGCCATTGCAGAGTACATAAGGGAGAACGCCTAGGGCAAGAGGCTAATCAATTTCGCAAGGTGCGCCACAAGAGAAGGTAAGGTTATCGGGATAGTCGTGACAAGGCTGAAGCCGTGTCGCATCATCGAGAGTTCGCGGATAATCTATTTATCCCCCGGACACCATATCTAACGCGGTTCTCTGTTTGTCAACTACATTGAGAGAACTAGTGTCCAGAGAAATACGGGAGATCATCCCGAGCCTCTTCAGCGTCTTCTCCTCTGACGAGAAGGTCTCAAGGGTCCTCGGAGTCCTAAAAGAGACAGGCGCGTACGAGGCTGTGATAAAATCGGAGGGGCCTCTCGGCCTGATAACCGTCAGGGATTTCCTGGATGTGGATCAGCCCTCCCGGACCAGGATAGACAGGATCTGGCGGGCGACCAGTTCGGTGCCTCCAACCGCAAACGTCCTGGAGGTTGCGGAGAAGCTTGTAAGGAACAACATCAGGGCGATACCCGTAGTTGAGGCGGGGAATGTCATCGGGATAGCATCCCAGGTGGACATCATAACCGCTATGCATGACATCCAGGGGCTCTCAGGATATCCGGCAAAGGAGCTGGTCAGGAGCCCGATCTGGTCGCTCGACCTCGATGAAGGCATCTCAAACGCAAGGCGTGTCATGCTGGACAGGGGCATAAGCCATGTACCCGTGGTCGAGCTCGGAAGGCTGGTGGGCGTGGTGACCGCCGAGGAGATCGTCCACACCTTCATCACGCCCGCCTCGAAGACCACCCTGGGGGAGAGGGTTGGGAGGCGCACCTCCAGATTCCCCGGGATGGTCTCAGGGATCATGGACCCACGCCCACTCACGGTCTCCCAGGAGGCCACCGTCCTCGAAGTCGTGCGCGGACTCAAGGACCAAGGGAAGAGCGCCTGCTTCATGACGGAGAAGGGCGGGAGAATCCTTGGAATCCTCACGCCGAGGGAGCTGCTCGCCCCCCTCCTCAAGTTCAGCGCGGAGAGGGAGCTCCCAGTCTACATCATGGGGCTCTCAGACGAGGATTTCTACGAGAGATCCATCGCCGAGGAGAAGATACGACGCATTGTCGGGAGGAGCAGGCGGTTCCGCCCCGACATCACCGAGGTCTCCGTGAGGATCAAGAGGTCCCAGAGCAAGGGGGAGAGGACCCGGTACCACTTGAAGGGGCGCGCCCTCAGCGCAGACGGGCAGATAAACGCCGAGGCGGAGGGCTGGGACCTCCTCCAGGTTTTCGACGAACTAATCGAAACCCTGGGAAAGGCGCTGAGGAGGAGCAAGCCAGAGGCCCCGAGAACGAGGAGGCGACGATCCCGCAGATAGCCCCTACAGGGTCAAACCTTTTAGACCTGAGAGGCGACTGATGCCAGGGAGACGGATGGAAAAATTCACGGTCGTAGTCACCGAGCCGATCCACGAGGCGGGCGTCCAGCTCCTCGAAAGGGAGGGAGTCGAGGTCGTATTCCTGCCTTCCGGCTCAAACGAGAGCTCTCTTCAGGAGTTGGCGCCAAGCGCCGACGCCCTCATCACCCGTGGGAGCATAAAGGTGACTAGGGAGATCATGACCACCTCCCCGAGACTGAAGGCCATAGGCGTCCACGGCATGGGCTGCGACCACGTAGACCTCGAAGCCGCCGAGGAACTGGGCAGGGTCGTCTTCAACACGCCGACGGCCCTCACAGAGACGGTAGCCGAGATGACCATAGGGATGATGCTAGCGTTGACCCGCCGGCTTGTCAGCGCTGACAAGGCTGTTCGAGCCGGGGAGTGGAACCGGAAGTACGGCGATCTCAGGGGCACGGAGCTCATGGGGAAGACCGTGGGAATAATCGGCCTCGGCAGGATAGGAGCGGCTGTCGCCCGCCGACTCAAGCCCTTCGAGGTGAAGCTCATCTACCATGATGTCATCAGGAACTTGGAGCTCGAGGAGGAGCTGGGCATGGAGAAGGTAGAGCTCGACACCCTCCTCAGGGAGGCCAACATCGTCACCCTCCACGTGCCTTACACGCCTGAGACCCACCACCTCATCTCGGGCCAGGAGATCGAGCTGATGAGGGACGGCGTCTACATCGTCAACATGGCGAGGGGGAGGGTCATCGACCAGGACTCCCTCATCGAGACGTTGCGAGGGGGGAAGGTGGCTGGTGCAGCTTTTGATGTCTTCGAGGTGGAGCCCCTTAACGCAGAGAGCTCCCTGTCCTCCATGGACAATGTGATACTCACGCCCCATCTTGGGGCCAGTAGCATGGAGGCGTTGAGGAGGATGGCCGTCCAATCGGCCGAGGGGGTGCTCAGGGTGCTGAGGGGGGAGGCCCCAGACCACCCGGTTGTGATTTAAAGGGTACAAAGAGCCCCCTCTTTCTCCTCTCAAACCTTTTAAGGCTCAAGCAAGCCTTCAGATAGGACTAAAATGACCGATATGGACACCGTGTACATTGGGAACAAGCCGCCGATGAGCTACGTCATGGCCCTCATCACCGCCTTCAACGCCCCGGGGGTTGATAGCGTCGTCATTAAGGCGAGGGGCCGGGCGATATCCAGAGCCGTGGACGTTGCCGAGATCGCAAAGAACCGCTACCTGGAAGGCGTCGAAACAGACAAGATAGAGATAGGCTCGGAGCAGATGCCGACCCACGACGGGGGTACGAGGGGAGTCTCGACCATCGCCATAACCATGAAGAAGACGGGAGTTAAGGAGGCCAAACCAGAGGCAGCCACCCCAAGTGCGAAGGTTGAAGCCAAGGCTGTGGAAGTCGCCCCCGAGGAATTGTTGGACATATCCGAGATCAAAGGGGTTGGTAAAGCCACAGGGGAGAAGTTGAGGAAGGCTGGGTTCACGACTGTTAAATCTGTTGCGGCGGCGGAGCCAGCGGATCTGTCGGAGAAGTCAGGGATACCCGAGAAGGTGGCAGCAAAGCTCATCGATTCAGCGAAGGAACTGCAGAAATAGCTCGAACCGATAGAGGAACAGACCTCTCAACACACTTTTTCTATGAAAATCCAGAAGATGACTCTGAAAGCCGGTTCCATCACCTGTCAAACGATTTAAGCACGGGAATCGAATCATTTGTGACGATCATGTCAGAAGAGAAGTTGATCAAGGAGATCAGGAGGAAGGCCCACCTCTACGACCAATACAGCGGCTGCTCCCAGAGCGTCCTCCTAGCACTCCAGGAAGGCCTGGGGATAGGCGACGGCGAGTCCTTCAAATCCGCGACCGTCCTCTCCGGAGGCGTCGCCAGGCGGGGGGAGACCTGCTGGGCCCTGCTCGGGGCCCACATGGCTCTGGGCCTGGTTTACGGCAGGGAGAGGATGGAGGACACCCCTAGCTACAAGAGGGCGATGACTGCGGCTGACGAGATCTGCGATGGGTTCCAGAGGAAGCTGTGGGAGGAGTTCGGCTTTGATGAGCCCCTTTCCTCGACCCTCTGCTCGGAGATCCAGAGTAAGATCTACGGCCGATCCTTCAACCTCAGGGACTCTGTGGAGCTGGAGGCCTTCCTTGAAGCCGGGGGGCACAGCGACGAGGGCTGCTACAAGGTGTGCGGGATCGCCGCTGAGGTGGCCACCCGGAGGCTTCTGGAACTCAAAGGTGATTAGGCGGTTTCGTCTGCGGAGTCCTCGCGCCTGCTGTTGTTGTTAGCGTTGATCTCCTGCTGGGTAATGATGTTCCTCAATGAATAGGGGGCTCCTGAACACATATCCCGCTTCCATTGTTGATGACGCTCGTAGGTTCGAACGATAAAAACTCTCCCCATGTGTGGCTCTCGCAACGCGTATCTATCCCCGGCGTCATGGTTATCGTTTTATGAGCCTCGAAACTATCGTAGAATCATGAGAGAGATGATCGACGAGACCTCGACAATGATACTCAGGCAGTTCCTCGAGGATTCTAGGAGGTCTTTCAGGGAGGTCGCCCGGAAGATTGGCGTGTCATCGGGGACGGTAGCCTCCAGGGTGAAGGAGATGGAGGAGGAAGGCGTCATAAAGAAGTACATCGCCCTCCTAGATTACGAGAAGTTGGGGTACGAGCTCACCG
>CP070640.1:216558-219066 GCA_020354065.1 Candidatus Bathyarchaeota archaeon | reverse complement strand
AGTGTGTCTCCCCCGGTCCGGACTGTTGATGCGTATCCCAGCAGGAGCTCTTTGTACTCGGTCATGTCCACGACCTTCGCTGCCTGCTCCATCGCCGAAACTGGGTCCAATCCCTGGGACTTGACGATGGTATCGATCCTCGCAACCTCCTTCTTCATGTTGGGTAGGAGATCCATCTCTCTGAGCCTGAGGATGCTCCGATAGGGGGAGAGCCCCCCGCTGGTCAGGGTGCTGATGTACATGGATGCGTATGGGATCTCTATCTTCAGCCCGGACACCCTGTTTGAAGCGGCGGTCTTGGGTATGAAGATGCCTGCAACCATGACGAGGAGAGGCAGGATGGCGATGAAAGGCGAGAAAAATATGCCGTTTGAAGGGAAAAAAGGTAGGCTTGGGATTATCCCGATGAATATGAGAATGCCGAGGGTGAAGGTCGCCATTATTGATAGCAGGGCCACGAAGCCCACGATGCTGAAATAGACCTCCGGGTGTATCTTCATGTACGCGGAGTCGAGGTCCTTCTCGAACCCTGGGACAACCCGAGACAGGCTCTTTCCCAGCCATCCGAAATGAGCGTAACAGAAATCTCGGATGTTCAGAGCTCCCCCTCCACTATCGCCTTGCCCTCGTCACCGGGCATCAACATGTCTTGAGGATCAAGCGGAGAGGGGGGAGTTTCCGTGTCACTTAGGACAGGGATCCTGGTGGCCTCGAATTCGTTTCTACCCATCTTTTGTCTTCTTCTCTGTGAATCCAGTTTACGTCTTTTCTTGCGATCCTGACCGTTTCTATTGTTCTCTTTTTGACGGGTGTAGTACGCGAGGATCTTCTCGGCTACGTCTCTCTGATCTCTGATGCCGCTCTCTACGATCTCCATGAGATACTCTCTGCGCTTTTCTAGCTCGATGAGGAGGTCCTGCTTGCTCTTCCCGCTCGTGAAGGATATCTTGTCGAGGAGGAAGCTGTTTTCGAACCAGGTCTCGAAGGTGTCGTTTCGAGGGTTCCAGACAGCGACCTCTCGGTATTGGTCGTACTCCTCGATTTCCCAGATGGTCCTGATCCTGCGGCCGAAGTTCATGCCCTCCTTCGGTTTGGGTAGATCTACACGCTGGATGTGGATTGCGTTGTTCATCAGGGGGATGTAGACCCTTGAGACGTTCATAGGGGGGGATGTGAGCCTCTTGGTGACGTTAATGAGGCTGTCGGCGTGCATGGTACAGAGTCCGCCGTGACCCGTTGCTAGAGCCTGGAAGAGGGTGTAAGCTTCTTCTCCTCGAATCTCGCCGACAATGATGTAGTCGGGTCGATATCTCAGGCTGACTTTTACGAGGTCGAAGATCGAGATGGATGCGGCTCCTCCTTGGCCGAATTGAAAGCTCTGCCGGCTGTTCAGCTGTGTCCAGTTGGGCAGGGGTGGGCTGAGCTCAGGGATCTCCTCAACCGTGACGATCTTATCGTTTCGTGACATGAGGCTGAGGAGGGAGTTGAGGGCGCTCGTCTTCCCGGCTCCCGTGCCCCCGATGATCATGAAGCTCATCTTGTGCTCCAAGATCAGCCAGAAGTAGGCCGCGATCCTAGCATCCAAGGTTCCAATCTTGATGAGGTCGACGATGCTGAAGGGGACGGACTTGAACTTCCGTATGCAGAAGGTGCTTCCCTTGGTGGAGACCTCGTTCATGAAGGTAGCCGCCAGCCTGTGCTTCTCAGGGAGCATCCCGTCCAATATGGGGGTTGCGCTGGAGATGTGTTTGGCGGACCTGTGGGCGAGCTTAACTATGTAGTCGTTGGCTGTCTGTTCGTCAACGAACGTGATGTTTGAGGGGATGCTCTCATACTTCCTGTGCCAGACGTAGACGGGACTGTATAGGCCGTTGTTGCTGATGTCTTCAATGTTAGGATCTTGTATCATGGCATGGAGGTGACCGTAGCCGGCTAGATCTCTCACAACATAGTAGAAGATCTTCCTCCATCCTGCCATGCTGTGGGCTCCGAGGGCGCGATGGTATTTATCAGCTGCAATCTCCGCCTGCTCCTGCACATACTCGGCAGGCGTCATGTCGTCGTCCGTGGGGGGCTCCATCTCCTTGCTGAGAATGCTCATGATCTTCTCGAAGGTGGTTGTCTCCTCCTCGTTCATGAGGGACTCGTCAACGAAGTAGTGGAGGCCCTCGCCCAGTTTCGGCGACTTCACGATCTTGATGCGGGCAATGGGCTTGTGGACATCGTACTCCTCGACTACCTCGTATCCCTTTTTCAACCTGTCCACGATGATGCCATCGCTCTGGTTTTCATCCGATTTTCCCTTTTTTTTGAATCTGTCCAGTAGACCCAATGATGACCCGCCATCTCTGAAAATAAAAAATTGAGAGGGGAAGCCTAAACGAGCTCTACCAGCTTGATGTAGTCCATGCCGCCTGCGCTGTGTACCTTGATGTTTATTGTTGTCCCGGCGGTTAAAGTTGAGTAGCCATAATCTACGTAAAAGTTAACCGTAAGTGTTTCACCGCT
>CP070640.1:211979-216458 GCA_020354065.1 Candidatus Bathyarchaeota archaeon | reverse complement strand
GACGACCCCAAGATGCCTAGCCTCGTAAAAGAGGCGGACGTCCTCTGCACAGAGCTGTTCAAGAAGCACGCCGTCACGGCGGACATGGTGAAACCGGGAGTCATTATCATTGACAACGGAAACAATTACGAGGGCAAGAAGGTCTTCGGCGATGTCGACTTCGAGACGGTCTCGGAGAAGGCGGGCGCCATAACCCCAGTTCCGGGCGGAGTCGGCCCCCTGCTCGTCACGATGCTGATGAGCAACACGGTGAAGGCCGCAGCAAAGTCTATTGCTTAATAATCCCTTTTTCCTTTATTCTTAGGGTGAACAGGTTTGTCCAGGCGTAGCTCCAGGCGGGCCCGCCGGATGATGAAGCAGATGGGCCTGAAGATGGACGAGCTCAGCGACATCGAGAGAGTCATACTGGAGGGATCCAAGCGGGAGATCGTCATCGAGGGCCCGGCGGTCACGGCCGTCAACATGCAGGGCCAGCGGATGTACCAGGTGGTCGGCGGGCAGGTCACAGAGACCAATAAGGAGAAGGAGTTCGAGATCCCAGAGGAGGATGTGCTCCTGGTGGCACAGCAGGCCAACGTCAGCATTGAGCGGGCGAGGGCAGCCCTAGAGGACGCGGAGGGCGACCTTGCGAGGGCCATTCTCATCCTGACGACCGGATAGAGACCGCTGATAGTTATTTCAGGCTATGGCCTTCCTGTAAGCCTCGAAGAAAGCATCAGGACCGTCGACTATGGTCTGATTCAGCTCTTCTCTACCCATCCTTCGATCTATCGCCTGAGCCATGTGGGCGCCCGCGACGTACCATAGACGATCTCCATCGCTCATGCGATGAAGAACATCGAAGTCCTCTCCAGTCAGAGGCCGCTCGTCCTCGTTTTCAAGCTTCTTCACAATCCTGAGGAATTCAAAGGACACACTCGATCTCTCTCCGGGATCGTTCAACACGGTGTAATCCCTATGGGTGAACCCATTCTCCCTCCGTCGCCTTTCGAACGGTGCGTACACGGCTAGGCCCTCGAGGTGAGTCGAGTGCTTTATTATCCTGAGCAGATCCCGCGTCGTCTTCAATTCATCCAGTGAGTATATCGGGTTGTAATGGGAGAATCCGACGTGGTGTAGTTCGTGCATTGTGATGTAGAGCAGCTCCCTTTCGTGCTCGTGGAAGAGGGAGTGACCGAGGCTCAGGAAGGCGTTGCCTTCAGAGACGATCCCAATGTCGTAGCCAACGATCAAATATAGTTTACAGCTCAGTCGCAGGTCGGCGGGGAGGAACGCCTCGAGCTCTTTGATGGCTTAGCGGAAATCGGCGGCGTTCGACTTAATGTATTCCATGCATCTGAGGATCAGTTCAATGTGACGATCTCCTTTGTCTGACTCTCGATTGAGCTTGTCTTCCCAGAAGTCGCGTAGGTTCTTGTCAGTGTTCCGGAATCTACTCGCATGGGAGTGGATTCCTGTCGCCGCCTCATGGTTGATGATTTTGGAAATCGTATTTTCTGTCGGGGTCTCCAAATAGCCCAGAATCTGCTCGATGAATGTGAAATCTACCTCAACAGAGAATTCGACCATTCCCGAGAATCTTCATCAGCGTCAGGGTTAATAAAGTCCCGAGCGAGTAATAGAACAATCCTAATTTCAGGAAATCATTTACTGAGATGTAAGAGGCGTCGGTTTGGCGTTAACGGTCAGGCGTAGCAACGGGGTGATAGTGGAGTACGGTGGGGAGGGCATCGCCCTCGACGCCAGCTCCGGAGCCTTGGACTACCCTGTCTTCGTCACCCACGCCCACGCCGACCACGCCGCAGCCTTCAAGCACCCCCACCTGGTGAAGTACTCGACAGAGCCCACCTACAGGCTCCTGGACACCCTGAGGTGGAGGAGGCTCAGGAACTGGAGCCCCATCTACCTGGGGCGGAAGGTCAGGGTCGGGGACCTGGAGGTCACCGCCCACAACGCGGGCCACGTCCTAGGCTCGGTCCAGTTCGAGGTAACCTCCCCGGAGGGGACGGTGCTCTACACAGGCGACTTCAGCATGGGCAACAGCTACACCATGGAGGCCGCCTCCCCCGTCGGCTGCGACCTCCTGGTCATAGAGACGACCTTCGGAGCCCCCATGTTTAAGTTCCCCAAGAGGAGGGAGGTGGCCCTGGAGATGGTGCGCTGGGCGGTGATGGAGGCGATCCCCGCGGGCAGGATCCCCACCTTCAGGGCGGACTCCATCGGGAACGCCCAGGAGATCATCTCTCTCTTCAACAGCCTGACGAACGTCCCCGTGGTCACGGCCAGGAGCGCGAGCTGGGTCAGCGATACCTACAGGAGCTACGGCCACAGCCTCGACTTCGTGGACGCTGACTCCCCGGAGGGCCAGGAGCTCATGGAGAGCGGGAGCTGCGCCCTGATCGCCCCCAAGGGGGCGAAGCTGGAGTACGAGAACCTGGAGACCGCCCTCGCCTCGGGCTGGGCCGCCATCATGAGGAACAGGGCCAGGGCCTTCCCCCTGAGCGACCACGCCGACTTCCGGGAGCTCTTGAGCTACATAAGGCGCTGCCACCCGAAGAGGGTGCTCACATTCCACGGGGGCGCCCTCACCAGGGGCTTCGCCAGCTACGTCAGGAAAAGGCTGGGCATCGACGCGAGGCCCCTCACCAGGAGGGAGGAGACCCTCATGGGCCCTGTCAGCAAGAGGGAGGTGAGGCTGAAGGCCTGCGCCGAGATGCTCGCCAAGGCGGTCCGGATACCCGGGTTCGAGTACACCGAGCCCTGGCTGGTCAGGGAGATGGCTCGGAAGGGGTTCACAAGGGGCGAGACCGAGGCGGCGCTGAGACGCCTTCTGGAGCTGGGCGTCCTGGAGAACACCCCCACCGGGGTCAGGCTCGTCTAATATCGCAACCACTGGCTGAGGGAGCAATACCGCATCTCCGAGATTGGAAACGGTTAAGTAGGGGAATGCAATAGACGGTCTGTCCCCCCAGGGGCTGGTGGGCTTCGGGGAAAGGACTCGAGGGACCGCTGGTTCCCCGTGAGGGGAACCTTCTTAAGGCGGCCTCGTTTCAAAGACTGGACTACAGGTTAGAATAGGAATGGTCAAGCTTCGTTTCATGGGGGGGACCCACGAGGTAGGGAGGAACGCGGTCCTCCTGGATACGGGGGAGGCCAACCTCCTCCTCGACTACGGTGTAAAAATAGGTGAAAAGCCCCAGTTCCCAGGCCATATCAGGGCGAGGGATTTGGACGGTATTCTTGTCTCCCACGCCCACCTAGACCACTCGGGGGGCGTTCCCCAGTTCTACCTCGGCGAGGGTAAGCCCTTCTTCGCGACTTCAGTGACCACCGAGGTGATGAGGGTCCTCCTCAGGGACATGATCAAGCTTAGCGGCTACTGGCTCCCCTTCGAGTACATCGAGTTCGAGGAGATGCTCAGGCAGAGGAGAGACCTCGGCTACGGGCAGCCGGTTAAGCTGAAGAACGTGGAGTTCAAGCTCGCCAACGCCGGCCACATCCCCGGGAGCGCGATGATCGAGTTGAACACGGGGGGGAAGAGGGTCCTCTACACCGGGGACCTCAACACCGGGACCACCCGCCTCGTCCACGGGGCCAAGATCCCCAGGCAGAGGCTCGACGCCGTGGTGATAGAGAGCACCTACGCCAGCACTGATCACCCGGACAGGGGGGAGCTCGAGGTCTCCTTCGTGGAGGCGATAAAGGAGGTCCTCCGCAGCGAGGGGAAGGTCCTCGTGCCGGCCTTCGCCGTCGGCCGTTCCCAGGAGATGCTCAGCGTGATGAACGCCCAGAAGCTGAAGGCTCGGATGGTGATCGACGGCATGGCCCGTGCCGTGAACCAGATCTACCTTGGGCACCCCGACTTCCTCAGGACCCCGAAGACGTTCGTCAACATCGTCAGCTCGACCCGGGAGATGACGGGCTGGAGGGACCGGCGCCAGGCGGTGAGGCGCTCGGACGTCATAGTGGCTCCCTCGGGGATGCTCCAGGGAGGGACCGCGATGTTCTACATGGAGAGGCTGGCCCTCAACGAGAGGAACGCCGTCTTCCTTGTGAGCTTCCAGGTCCCCGGGACGAGGGGCGCGAGGCTCCTCGAGACTGGCTTCTTCACCATCAAAGAGATGGACGTCGAGGTCAAGGCCCAGGTCCGCCACTTCGACTTCTCCTCCCACAGCGGGAAGACAGGCCTCCAGGCCTTCCTCAGGGGGCTGAAGGGGAAGCCCGACGTCTACGTGATCCACGGTGAGCCCGAGAACTGCGAGGCCCTCGCCCAGTGGGCTAGGGACGAGCTGGACCTGAACGCCACCGCCCCAAACGAGGGCGACGAGTTCACAGTCTAAGCAAGTCTTCCACTTATTATTCTCAGGCCTCTTACACATGAATCTATTCCGTGATCCGAAAAACCTATTATCGGGTCCCCCGTTCAAATGAGGAGACGCTGGAGAAGGTGGACCATGCCCAAGGAGATCCTCGACACCG
>CP070640.1:208019-211879 GCA_020354065.1 Candidatus Bathyarchaeota archaeon | reverse complement strand
CTCTGAGCTATTATCACATTTGTTATCCTATTTGAGAGCTCTTCTAATCGCCAGAAATGGAAGGAAGATCAATCCCAACCTTTGGAAAAGAAATAAACGAGATCTACGATAGTTTTAAAGAGGGAATTTGAGCGCGTTAGATGATTTCATTGACTCGTATCTCCAGTGGTTCATAATCAACCTGTGGAATATCCTGTACTCGATCGTCGCAATAGTCGTAGTCTACGTCTTCTACAGATTCTCCACCAGGCAGGTAGAGAGGTTGGATAGGGATGGTTGGATGGACGAGGCAGCCTCCTTCATCGTCATCCGGATTCTTAAATGGGGGTCGATGTTGGCTGTAGTAGCTTTCACCATCGCACAGTTCGGCATCAGGGTAGACCTCCTGGCTGGCCTCTTCGTGCTAGCGGGCGGCACCGTCATCGGGTTCGCGGCGATGAACACCCTCGGGAACGCCATAGCTGGGTTCATCCTCATGTTGAGCAGGTCCTTCAAGATAGGGGACAGGATCTTCTTCGACGGCAGGTTCGACGACGTGGAGACGATAGACCTCATCTACACGAAGATGACGACCACCGATGATACCATCATCTCGATCCCGAACCAGAAGCTGATCCAAACGGAGGTGGAGGACTACGGCAAAGCGAGGGCAGTGAAGAGGCGTTACAACGTAACTGCTGGGTACGTCGAGGCCCCCGAGAAAGTGGAGGCGGTCCTCCTCGAAGCTGCGGGCCAGGTTGAGGGCGTCCTCGGCGATCCGGCGCCATATGTCTGGATCACCGAGTTCCAGAGCTTCGCTGTGGAGTACACCCTCTTCGTCTACATCAGCGACCTGAAGAGCATTCTGCGTATAGACTCCGCCGTAAGGAAGGCAATCTTTGAGGCGTGCGACCGCCACGGCATAGACCTTAGCACGCCGACCCTCCTCCGCTCTATGAAATCGTGAATGATTCCTCGAAAGGCTATCCTCCTGATATGACGGGGTAGATGACGACCCTGTCCCCGGGCTTGAGACGGGCGGATGGCCACAGGCGCCTACCGTTGACGGCTACGCCCAGGACCCTCCTGTCGTATGCGTAGAGCGCCTCCTCTCCCAGGCTCCTTATAAACTCCCTCAGGGTCGTCGGCTTGTCCACGAACCTGACGGTGAGGCTCGGGTACATGCGCATTTGATCATTCACCGTCATTCCTTATGAATGTGAAAGTCAGAAGCTATTTCCTCGAGAAGAACTCCCTCTGGTAAGATCCCTCATCGAGAATGCCCAGCCTCTCCAAGGTGAGCCTCAGCGTTTTAGTGTTGGCTTCGCTAAGCTTGGTCAGCGGCTTCCTAGGACGACCAACTTTAGCTCCCATCATGTTCAGGGCCGCCTTTAGTGGGACGGGGTTCGTCTCTGCATACAACATCCTCATGAGGGGCAGTAGCCTAAAGTAGAGCTTCCTACTCCTCAAGACATCGCCGTAATCCTCCCACGGCTTAGACATCTCGGCCATCTCCCTCGGCACGATCGAGCCTGACACATTTGAAGTCCCCTTTCCGCCCCCTGCTAGGACTGGCAGTATCAGGGCGTAGAAGGGGCAGTCGCAGCATAGGACGTTGAACCTCCCCCTGGTAAGCTCCATGACCCTGAGCGCTTGGTAGGGGTCAGGACCTGCTTCCTTCAGGGCGACAATGTTGTCGAGCCTTGCCAATCTCGCTACAGTCTCCGCCTCGATATTGACCCCAGTCCTAGGTGGGTTGTTGTAGATGACAAGGGAGAGATTGGCCCTCTCGGCCACCTCCTTAAAGTACCCGTATATAGCCTCCTGGGCGGGCTTGATGTAGGCAGGCTGGACGAGGAGGCCGCAGTCGGCGCCGGCGTCCCTTGCGTACTTGGCGTTCTGTATGGTCTCCTTCGTCGTTGCCGCCGAGACGCCGCACATGACAGATATTCTACCGTTCGCAGCTTCCAGCGCACTGTCGATAATCCTCGCCCTTTCCTCATTGGTTAGGAGGGTGGCCTCAGCGGTGGAGCCGAGCAGCAGTATCCCGTCGCTACGATTCTCCACGTGGAAATCGACCAGCTTCCCTAGCGCTCCCAAATTACTTTCGTCGTTCTCAGTGAAGGGCGTCACTAGGGCGGGCCATGAACCTTCGACGCTGAAGCTCTTCAATCCGATCCAGTCGAAGTCCGCCTTCAGGGCTAATAAAGTTGGCGAGAAACGGAGTCATAGAAAAGTAATAAGCCACTTCCATGCATTGGGGTAGGAGATGTCGATTACGGCTCTTAAGATCAGAGATGTGATGACGGAGAACGTGGTCACCATAAAAGGAGGCGACTCGGCGAAGCACGCAGCCTCGATCATGAACCGGTTCGAGATCGGCTGCCTAGTCGTCGTAGAGGACGGAGTGGTCATGGGTATTATGACAGAGAGGGACCTCCTTAGGAAGATTGTCACCGAGGACAGGGACCCCGAGAAGACGAAGGTGAGCGAGATAATGTCGAGGCCCGTGATAGTGGTCGCGCCCGATACACCCCTCGAGGAGGCCATCAAACTGATGGTGAGGCACAAGATAAAGAAGCTGCCCGTGATGGAGCGCTATCAGGGGGAGGATAGGCTGATCGGTCTGGTGACGCTGACTGACATCGCCCGCTTCCAGCCCAAGCTCATAGAGATGATGAAGGAGCTATTCGCCAAGGCGCAGGAGGCCCCCCCGAAGAGGATAGAGAAGGTCATGAACTACTACGTCGTCTAAAATATAGATGATAAGATATCGAGGATATGCCTAAAGGCACGTTCTATTACTTTCCCAACTTAGCGTCTATCTTGACACCCGTGATGCTTATGACGTTCTGGCTAGTCGGGGATCGGTACAGCACCCCGGGCTCTCTCTTCCTGTGTACCTTTATGAAGATGTCGGGCCGCCACCAGGCTGTGGCCTCCCCCCTCATGCTCCAGCGTGGTAGGGTCTCCCAGTAGTTCGCCGCATATTGTATCCTGTACTCCCCATTTTCATTGGTCACAGCGCTCCCTAGGAACTCAGCCGCCTCAGGCCTACCCTCCAAAGGTAGTGGCTCAAGACCCTCACGCATAGCTCTTCGGGTTGCGAACGGGTCCTCGTCCCAGGCTGTGATGGTGTAACCCTCAATAGGATTGCCCTCCAAGTCTGTGACACATCCGTATACCATGCAAGCGTTAGTCCTAGGAATGTTCACGTTGAGGTTTATCTCCCTATCTTCCCTGGTGTCCTGGTTCGAGTAGACCTTCGACTTCTCCAAGACCTTCCAGGTTCTATTCACCGGGTCCATCCACTCGACAACGACGTAGATGTCGGGGCGCCAGCTAATGGCCGGCTTCATGGGCGACCAGTCCCAGTTCTCTCCAGAGTACTCTATGGAGTAGGTGCCGTCCTCGGCGACAGGCGCCATCCCCATGTGGTCGTCGTCGTCTACATCGGCGTCCCAGGCAACGACCCTCAGCATTGAGCCGACGGGCACGCCCCCCATGACATTTATCTTCCCGTAGATTCTCCTCGCCACAACGAACACTCCTAATTAAACTAGCAGCCTTGTTCATTACATAAAAATATCTATTTGTCTTAGGCAATCTGAAAATACTAAAATCTTATCCCAGGATTAGTTAAATGCCTCATAAGCTAGGAGCCCACGGTCAGGTGAGGCATCATTTGGATGGCGATTTCAAATCTCTTTACTTACATGATTTGTAAAATGAGGGAGCTCGGCTAAGGAGCGGAAACGTTAAGGCACGAGACCCCTCAGTAGTTAAGGAATCCGATATGAGCATGAAGGACAGGTTCAGAGGCATGGACTTCCTCACCCTCATGGACTTCAGGCCCGAAGAGATCAGCTACATGCTGGATG
>CP070640.1:204870-207919 GCA_020354065.1 Candidatus Bathyarchaeota archaeon | reverse complement strand
GGCATGGGAACCCGATCGAAGAATGCGCAGGGGGTTAAAAATGGTTTCTGGAGGTCAGGAGATGACCCCGGCTTTCCTCAGGTCTGCTACCTGTTCATTCGTGTATCCCAGGAGCTGTGTGAGGATCTCCTCGTTGTGCTCCCCCAGCTGGGGGGCTGGCAGCCTCATCTCGGTAGGCGTCCTGCTGAGCTTCACCGGGAAGCCCGGGGACCTGACCCTGCCCGCCGTGGGGTGATCCATCTCTATGATGATGCCCCTGGCTTTTACGTGGGGGTCCTCGAGCGTCTGATCGATCTGGTTGACCGGAGCTACGGGGACGGACTCTGCGACGAGGGCGTCGACAATGTCCTTCACCAGGTGCCTTGAGACCCACTCCTCCAGCTCCTCAGTCTTCTCTAGGCTCTCCACACCCATCCCCTCTATGAGCCTGGGGACCATGTGGGGGTCGGCGGCGATGTACACGTAGCCGTCGAGGGCCTTGAACATCCCGAATGTGCTCAGGCCCATATACTTCTTCTTCGCCTGCCAGGGCAGCTCACCGCTCATGGTGTACCGTGTGATGGAGACACCGGTCTGAGCGATCATACTGTCCAGCTGGGACACGTCTATGAGCTGCCCCTCACCGGTCTTGTCGTGATGCCGGATGGCCCCCAGTATCGCCACGGCGCCAAACAGCCCAGGGTCGAGGTCCCCGTGCCACTCGGCTGGGCGGATGGGCGGCCCCTCCGGGTCAACCAAGTCCCCGTTCAGCCTGAACCACCCGGCGATGGCCGAGGCGATGGGCGCGAAGCTCGTCCTGTCCCTGTAGGGGCCGTCAAGGCCGAAGCCGCTCAAAGAGGCGTAGATTATGTCTGGTTTGATCTTCTTGATCTCCTCGTATCCCAGCCCCAGCTTCTCCATGGTGCCCCGCTTGAAGTTCTCGACAACGACATCACAACTCTCGGCCACGGCCAGGGCTATCTCCCTGGCTTCGGGCTCCTTCAGGTTCAGGGTCATGCCCCTCTTGTTCCGGTTGAGATACAGGAAGACGCTGCTCATTCCCCCGAAGAGGGGCGGGTAGAGGCGGGCGGCCTCTCCCCAGGGGGGCTCAATCTTGATGACGTCGGCTCCCATGTCGGCCAGGATCAGGGTGGTGTAAGGTCCGAAAAAGACGTGGCTGAAGTCTAGAATCCTGATGTCGTCAAGCATACCCATACAAATCACCGGGTCTCCTGAAGAATCGAGTGAAACAAGATAAACTTTATGCGGAGAAACGCATGAAAAATCTAACATTAGAGGGCCCAAGATGAAGATGAGCAGGAAACTCTCGGAGAGAATGCAGAAAATTTTAGATGAACTCGTACAGGGCTATTGGAAGGGAATTGACAGGTTTGGCCCATGGTGGAAGATTTTCTACTTGTCCATGATCTCCCTGGCCCTCGTCTTTGTGCTTTTCGCCCTTTTCCTCGCGGTGTACTATATCCCCTAGATATCGAATATCTGAGAAAGAGGTTTAGGTTATGGCAGCCCAGATCTTGTCTCCCACGTGATGCAGATTTGAGACGGCTTTCCCTTTTCTCATCAGCCTCATCTCCTCCGCGGGAACGAGGGATCTACCTACTGCTAGCGCTTTCCCGTGTTGGACATCCCTGATCACAACGAGGCTTCCCTCCTCGAACTCGCCCCTCGCCTCGACTATGCCAGGAGCCATGACATCCGCTCCGTTGCAGACGTATGGTATAGCCCCCATGTCCACCACGATGGATGGCAGTTCCGCCAAGACCGGGTTTGTTAGCGCAGGGAAGAGGAGGCCTTCTTTTCTTACCAGCAGGGTTGAGTCGTCGAAGATGTAGACGATGGAGTCATCATCTACCAGGGCCAGGCTCACAGAGTTGGATGTGACCGTCCCCAGGAGGGCCCCCGCCTCCTCCCTGAGCCTCCTCGCGTCCTTGCGCCGCAGCACCCTCCTCTTTCGAAGCCTCGGACCAGAATCAACTGCCATGCTTCCCACCAACTGAAAAGGCTAATAAGCAGAAGGGAGCACTAACACAGTAGAAACCCCTGGGTCATGTATCCTGTGGTTATGCACGGATGGGTCTTCAGTGAGAGGTGTGATTGACAAGATCATCGGCCGGGATGATAGTGCAGCTGAATCCCCCAGCGAGACATACATCAAGGCCATCCCGCTCAAGGCGTATGAAGATGTGGACATTATTAAGTCTGAGGTGAGGTCTGGGAACATCGTGATCACCAACGTCTCACCCCTGGCGAAAACCAACATCGAGGACGTGAAGAGGGCCATCAACGAGCTCAACGAGTACGCCTCCCTCATCAGCGGTGACATCGCCCGCCTGGGAGAGGAGAGGGTCATACTAACGCCGAAGACCGTGAAGATCTGGAGAGCCTGACCAGCTCAAGTGTTTTTTATGCGAGACGGAAGGTCTCAAGCAGATCGGGAGAATAAGCCCTGACGCCCCTGAACCTTGAGACGGTCCTCGCCATGTTCTGGCACTTCGACTCCTCCCCGTGGACGAGGAACACCCTCCGGGGGGTCGGCCTTATCTTCCTCACATAGTTGAGGAGCTGCTTCCTGTCCGAGTGGCCCGAGAAGCCCTCTATGGTGTGGGTGGTCAGCCGGATGTTCGTGACCTCCATCTTCCCGCTGTGGTTGAAGGTCTGGATCGAGCGCATACCCGCCTGGATCCTCTGGCCCTTGGTTCCGGCCACCTGGTAGCTCACGAAAAGGAGGCCGTTCTCCTCCTGGGGCGCCAGGCGCTTGAAGTACTCAATCACAGGGCCGCCCTCCATCATGCCCGCCGTGGCCATGATGATGCAGGCGCCTCCCTCGGCGATCTCATCCCTCAGGTCTGGCTGCTTCACCACGGTGAAGTAGTCCGACTCGAAGGGGTTCTGACCCTCCCTCAGGATCTGGTCCCTGAGCTCAGCAGAGAGGTAGTCTGGATAGGCGGTGTGAATCCCTGTCGCTTCAGAGATCATGCCCTCGATGTAGACGGGGACCTCGACGAGCTTGCCTTCCTCCATGTACTTATTGATGACCCTTAGTATCTCC
>CP070640.1:200264-204770 GCA_020354065.1 Candidatus Bathyarchaeota archaeon | reverse complement strand
GGGACAAATCCCATGTCTCTAATCCTCATGTTCCTCTTCTCGGCTCTCTCCTCCAGGAGCCTGGGAGTAAGATCTCGAATGTGATCCAGTTTCTCTTGGAGCCTTCCCTCACCCTTTGGAGGGAAACCCTTGCCTGCGATGCAGCCGTCACACCAGCCTTCAATCCAAAGGGTTCTGTTGTCATCAGAAACCTCGTACATTATCTCGCTTGGTTTGGGCTCGTCAGGTACCAGTCTCGATAGCAGAATGATTAGCTCTTGGACGCTGATAGGCTCCTCTCGTGCGGCACTGGCAGATGTTTTCAGGTTTTTTTCAGATTCGCTGGGAGACATTTCAGATCCTATTATGTTGGATGACCAATATTATATAAGGTTTCAGCCAGCGTACGTACAGAAAAATTTTTGCGCGCGCAGAACAGGCACGAATAGACTGCCTCAGCTCTTCCTTGGTTTAACGCTCACGGTGAAGAGGCATTTGGGAGGCTGATCGTCCGATATGGCATACTCCCAGTTGAACCCCAGTCTTCCACCTATCTCAGGTAGCACTATCTTGCACACGGCGCAGACCTCGACATTCTTCGGAGGCCACTCTCCCTTCGCGCTGAGGCTCTCGAAAAACCTCAGGTTTTCTATCATGTTCTTCCCTCCAGACTCGAACGAGGTCTCAGAGAGGAACTCTGGGTCCTGGAGAAATCTCTGGGGAAGAGGGCACTTCGACACCACGATCCTGGCCACCTCCCTGTCGCCGGAGTACTCGGCCTCCATGCCAAAAGGCTGGAAATTGTACCTGATCAGATCCCTGGCTATCTGGTCTGCCCCGTGCACGCCCCTCCTCCACGCGTTTGCGAACTCCTCGGCCTGGAATTCGAACAGCTCCTTGAGGCGCTCATCGCTCATCTGGCTCCTCATGTATGAGCCCGTTGTCTTGGTGGAGGACATCATGAGGTGACGGAGCCTCCGGGTTGTCCGTTCTGAGGTCAGGGGCGTGACCTTCCCCGGCTCCTCCCTCACGAGGAAGCCCCAGAGCCGCCCCCCCTTCTTCTCAAGCCTCTTTATCCCCGCCTTGGACTGCTGATTCCTCTCACCCATGCTCCTCTCACCCCATTCGCTTCACTACTCTGCTGAGGCTAGCTCTCGAAGCCTTTCAAGAGGGGCCAAAGCCTCGAAGTGGGCGATCAAGCTCAACTCGGTATCCCACACCCCGTTCATGGACCTCAGGCGCTTCCCGAACTTCCATGCAGAGTCAAGGTTCCTTGAGAGAAAGAACAATACCAAGTCGAACTCTTTGCTGTGGAAGGTATGGCCGGCAATGAGAGGTATGACGCCCTCTTGGGAATCATGGATCGAGACCACGGCCTGATGGACCTGCCGATCCATACCTGGGGCTATGTCTATTTTGGCCACGATGAGGAGGAACTCGTCCAGTTCCGAGGTTTCTTCAGAGGTCTCATCTCTCTGACCTGATGCACCCATGTCTGAATCCAGTTCCACGACGGAGTTGAAGGAGGGGAGAAGCGTGAACTCGTATATGGGCACGACGACGAGCTCCTCCGCAGCAGCCAACTTTCTCACGTTTCTGATCAGGTAGTCGTCCAGCGCCTCAAGCTTTTCTGAGTGCAACAGAAGCAGGATGTCAGCTCTTTCGAATATTCGACCGATGAGCAGGGGTTCGACCCCGGCCTCTCCCTTTAATCCCTCCAGGATTTCGTAGGCCTCTTCGTCAAGACCAGGCTTGATGTCGACAAAGGCGATAAAAAACAAATCTTTTCTCTCCATCAGCTCCTAGATTCAAAATTTGTCTAAAATGGCATCAATCCTGCAGCCGGTGATGTACAGCACATTTTGATATGTTGGTGAACGATACAGGATCCCGGTTCCCGTTTTCGGGTGAACCTTGATGAAAATGTCAGGCCTCCTCCAGGCCATTATCCCCTCGCTCAATAGACGTCTGGGCGTAAGATCCACAATATTGTCCGTGTATCTGATCCTGTAATGTCCATTTTCGTTGGTTATCGTGCTCCCCAGGAATTCTGCATACTGCTCGCCTTTGGGCGTTGGCAATTCTTTGCTTGTTCCTTCGATTCCGCTTGGTTTCTGGGCCTCATCCCATGCGGTGACAGTGTATTCTGGCAATGGCTGGTCTTTATTGTCTGTCACCCATCCGTAGACGGTGCAGTAGTTGGTCTCTGGCAGAGTCACGGAGAGGTTGATTTCTCTATCCGCACGCACATCCTGATCTGAATATACCTTTGATCTCGCCACGGGCTCCCAGACTCCGCTGCGGGGATTGAACCACTGGACCACCACATATATGTCTGGCCTCCAGGTTGTAACGTGTCTTAAGGGTGACCAATCCCAGTTCTTATCCTTGTATTCTATTGAGTAGGATCCATCCCCGTCGACGTTTGTAGTTCCCACATGGTCATCGTCATCGATGTCCGCATCCCATGCCAGCACTCTTAGTTGGGTGCTTGGTTGGGTCCCGCCTTCAACGTTTATCTTCCCGAAGATTTTTCTCGCCAAGAGAACACGCCCGTTTTATATCGTCTTTCATTATTACTAAAATTTTGCGTGCGCGCGATTGATGGCGGATGGAGGTGTATTGTGGTCTCCAGTAATGACGAACATCAGCATGATGATTGGAGCTGATATTGATTGAGATTCGTGCGCGAGGGGTCTACAGGGCCAGGATTACGATCACCGCTATTAGTGAGCAGGTGAGTCCCAGGAGGAATGAGATGGCGGTGGTCGTCCAGAGATTCCGCTTTGTTGGGTAGATGGTGTAGAAGAATATGGAGAAGGAGGATACGAGGAACATCATCGAGCCGAGGGCGACGAGCATCCTGATTATGGGGGATGCGTCTGGACCCGTGACCTGGAGGACTGTGAGGTTGAGAGCTGCAAGCGTCCCCGGGTAGGAGGCGTGGATGATGGGTTTGATGAACCTTTCCTCGAACTCCTCTGTCATAGTGGCACCTCGTTTCTTCTCATCGGGTCGGCCCCCTGAGCCAGCCGGAGATCCCCAGCTCCTTGACGGTTATGGTGGCGGGTTCTGGTTCGTGAGACCTGTATTTTCCGGATTCGTCCAGATACAGGACCCTAGGCTTGAGGCTGAACGTCCCCTTGTTCAGAGGCCTCATGGCCAGCCTCAGCTCCTGGGTCTTCAATGGGGAGAGGGTTCTCCCTTTCAAGTCGAGGTAGCTGTCCTCGACTCTGCAGATCTCGGGAGCGCTCTTCAACTCGAATCCTTCGACGATGATGTTCTCCACCTTGATGAGCTGGGCTGGGGCTTTCCCGGCGTTGACGAGCTCTATCTCCAAGTCTATGTCCTCGCCGACCTTCACCTCTCTGTTCCTGATGATGAGGTTCGCCTGTATGTCGGCGCTCTCGAATCTCTCCAGGCCTACAGCCGTCTCGTGGGTGGAGGTCGGCGTGGAGAAGGAGGCTGTGGTTGATGCGATGGCCGGGGCGTGGAGCACCTCTGACAGGGACATGGCGATCTCTCTCTCCTCCTTCACGCTCTCCAGGACCCTCCTGACCTCCTCGCTCTTCTCCGGGTGCTTCGCCTTGAGGAAGGAGCCTGCGGACACCTGGAGGAGCCTCTCCGCCATCTTATAAAACTGGGCTTTCTCGCTGGGGTTCCTCTCGTTCTTGGCGGAGCCCATGTAGACGTAGGCGTCGAAGAGGCGTTGCGTGGCCTTGGCGTACTCTGATGCGGTCCTGACCCCAGCCCTGAGGTAGAAGTTCGCAGCACTCTCAAGGTGTCGGGTCGCAGATATGTGTAAGTTCGTGTCCCTTGTTATTTCGAACTCTGTACCAGCCTCCAGCGCCCTGCAGAAGCTACTGTGGGCCTGGGCGAGATAGCTAGTCGTCTGGTCCAATGCATGCCCCTTGGCCTCTATGAAGAGCTCCGCGGCCTCCCCGTAGAGCCCGGGCGAGGCCCTTGACTCGGCCATCATCATCTTCTGCCAGGCCTGGCAGAGGTAGACTATGGGCCTGAGCTCCCTTCGATCCGTTTCCAGCTCCATTGCGTCGATGACTTCTTGGTATTTCTCAGTTGCTTGACCGTATTTTCTCGAGCTTGCGGTGTGGTCGCCCTGTCTGTCGAGGATCCTCGCCTCCTCGAGGGCGACTCTCCCCAGGCAATACTCGCGTCTCACGCCTGAGGCTTTGACCAGCTTCTCAGCGATTTCCTTCTCCTCTTCTCCCTCGAGTCTTTCCAGGTTGATCTGAATAGAATCCTTTGCTTCAAGGAATAGGCTTGCTGCCATATCGAAGTTGTTTTTTGCCTCTTCGGTCTGCTCCTCTCGGCTCAAGTCTTCGGCCTCTTCCAGCCTGGCCCATGCTTGGTAGTTGGGGGCGAGGTAGCTCCATCGCTCGGTGGACTTGTGGAACTCCGCCGCCTTCTCGAAGTTTTTCCTTGCCTCCCCGTGTAGTTTCTGTGCGTGGTGGTCCTTTGCCCTCTCGATCTCGCTCCATGCCCTCATGTATGATGCGTATTCCTGGT
>CP070640.1:194003-200164 GCA_020354065.1 Candidatus Bathyarchaeota archaeon | reverse complement strand
TCTGGGATTGAGGGATTCCGGTCTCCGGATCCCATCCCCTCTCATCGTAGTACTCGTCCAGCATGGGCTCCTGGTCGAAGACGGTCCCGCTGCTAGCCCCCTCCGGGAGGGTCTCCTCCCTGAACCTGCGGGGGAGGGAGTCATCCCCCCTCCTTACGCCCTCCCTGACGTTGAAGGCCCTTTCGATGTTGACGATCCTCTCCCCGGCCCTCCTCACCTCCGCCGGCGAGAGCCTCAGCCCGGTCGCGGCCTCGATGACCAGGGAGGCGCGGTCGAAGGTGAGGATCCCCATGTTCTGCATAATGTTCTTACAGGTCTCTAGGGAGTCGATCACGGCGTTCCAGTCCTCGAAGTAGGAGACCAGCTTCCCCTTCCCCCTGTCGGCGAGCCTCATCGTCGCCTCGGGGACGCCGAACATCCTCTCCCCCAGAGCCGGGTCGTCGCTAAGCTCGAGGAAGGGCTCAGCCCTCAGGTGGTCCCCTCCCCTGCTGGCCACGGCGTAGCCCAGGCCGAAGCCCTTCAGCCCCCGGGGGTCGGCCATGATGATGTCAAGCCCCTTCACCTGCATCGCGAGCTCCATGCCCCTCCCCAGCTTCAAGGCCGCCATCCTCGTTCCGTCTGCCAGGACGTCCCCGAAGCCCTCCCTCCGGGCGATCTTCTCGATGAGTCCCAGGATCGCCTCGGCGCTGCCCCAGGAGAGGTCGAGGCCGTCGGCCTCTCGGCTGGTGAGGAGCCCTCTGTCGTGGAGCTCCATAGCCCAGGAGATGCTCTCCCCGGTGGTAAGGATGTCGATTCCGAGGCGGTTGCAGAGATCAACGGCCTTCAATGCCAGCTCCAGGTTCCCGTTGCCCACCTTGGAGGTGAAGGAGCCCAGGGCCTCGTACTCAGGGCCCTCCCCGAAGAGCCCTGCGAACTCCCCTTCCCGGACCACGTAGAAGCGGCTGCAGGGCACTGTGCAAGCGAAGCATCCCCGGGATTTGACGTTGAACTCCTCGGCCAGCCTCTCCCCGCTCACCTCCAGGGCGTGCTCGAAGACTCCAGAGGTGTAGTGGCGGGTAGGGAGGAAGCCGGCCTCATTTGCCATCATCAGGATCCGCGTGGTGCCCATCCGCCTCCGGGGCCAGTACTGCTCATTGGAGCAGATCTCCTCCTCAATGTCCTCCACGAGCCTCTCGAACCTACCGGGCTGGGCCACTCCCACCGAGCCGGAGCCCCAGACGGCGAGGGCCTTCACGTTCTTCGACGCCATCACCGTCCCCATCCCCGTCCGGGCCGCCGCCCGCATCAGGTTGACGAAGATCCCGGAGAACCTCACACCGTTCTCAGCCGCGGGGCCGACGATGGCGGTCTGCACACGCTGGTCCCCAAGATCCGCCTTGATGATCTCATCGGCCTCGTAGACATCCTTGCCAGCCAGGTGGTAGGCGTCCCTGAACTCGACCTCACCGTCGTTGACGAAGATGAATACGGGCTTCAGGCTCATTCCATCGAGGATGATCTGGTCGTACCCGGCGAACTTCATCTCGGGGGCGAAGTGCCCCCCAGCGTTGCTGTCCCCTAGAATGCCGGTCTGGGGGGACTTGGCCGAGACGTTGAACCTGCAGGCGGTTGGGAAAGAGGTGCCGACCAGGGGGCCCGAGGAGAAGAAGAGCTTGTTCTCTGATCCCAGGGGGTCGATCCCGGGGGCGATCTCGTCGTAGAGCCTCTTCGCGTTGAAGCCCCTCCCGCCCAGGAAGCCGAGGGCGAGCTCCCGTTCCAGCTCGCTGGTCTTCGCCGCAAGCTTGGTCAGGTCGATCCTCAGGACTTTCCCGGCATAACCGCTGAGCTCAGGCATCTAATCCCCACCTCCTCCTGAGCTTTTTGTAGGCCTCATCCGGTTGCTCTGAGAAGAAGTCGGACTCTTGGAAAGTCATGGCCTTGGTCGGGCACTTCAAAACGCACGCAGGATCCCCGCCGCAAAGATCGCAAAGTATGGGCATCGAGGCTTCATCGAGTTTGATTGCTTCGAAGCGGCAGGCGCTCACGCAGACGCCGCAGTTGATGCAAACGTTTTCGTCGAGTTGTACGGTGCCCCGGTCGCCCTTTGAGAGGGCTCCAGTCGGGCACATCTCGGCGGGGGGGCAGGGCTCGCACTGGCGGCAGTAGAGAGGGTAGTCAATGCCATGCTTGTCGTCTTTGATGACGGCCACCCTGGAGAGGCTGGGGCTGAAAACTCCCTCGTGACGGAAGGAGCACGCCATCTCGCAGCACCTGCACCCCGCGCACTGCGTGGCATCGATCAGCAGCCTCCTCACACTCTCCCCTCCCGAATGATTTCCTCAAGCCTCATAATCGCTGGGCGACACGCCTCAGCAGCTCCCTGTCGATGTTCCCCCCTGAGACGACCACGCCAACACTCCGGCCACGGAACCGTTCGGGCTTCTCCAGTACGGCCGCCACTCCCACGGCGCCCGCCCCCTCGACGACCTGGCGCTCCTCGGCCAGCAGAGAGGTTATGGCGTCGATTATGGTCTCCTCCTGAACCAGGATGAAGCCGTCCAGGTACTCCCTGCACAACTTGAAGGTGATGGATCCCTCCTCGATCCCCCCGTGGAGGCCCTCGGCCACCGAGTCCTCAAGCTCCATCTCGACGATCCGCCCCCGCCTGATGCTCTCACACATCACCGGCGAGGCCACCGACTGGACTCCAATGGCTTCTATGTCCCCTTTCATCCCTTTCAATGCGCAGCCAACGCCCGAGGCGAGCCCTCCCCCGCCGACGGGCACGAGGACGGCGTCCAAGTCTGGGACGGCCTCCAGCATCTCGATGCCTAATGTCCCCTGGCCCGCGATGACGTCTGGGTCGTTGTAGCCTGAGACGAAGGGCCTGCCCTGCTCCCTCTCGATCCTCCGGGCAAGCCTCTCGGCGTCCATGTACTCCTCCCCGTGGACGATGAGATCGACTCCTAACCTTCTGACGGCGTTTATCTTCACCTTAGGGGTGTACGTGGGCACGACGATGATCGCGTCGACGCCCAGCATCCGGGCTGCGTACCCGACCCCCTGGGCGTGGTTCCCCGATGAGGCCGCCACTATCCCTCGGCTCCTCTCGTCCTCCGTGAGTTGGAGTAGCTTGTTCAGGGCCCCCCTCGCCTTGAAGGAGCCGGTTAGCTGCAGGTTCTCGAGTTTGAGCCAGACTTCCCCCCCGCAGCTCTCGCTTAGGGTGTGGGAGACTTGCATGGGGGTCTCCCTGACCAGATGGCCGATGCGCCTACGGGCCTCGTAGATGTCCCTGAGCCGCATGTTGTAGGTTCTCGCACTGGCACCTATTTATCTGATCGGGTCTCCTGGCAAAATCCCGGCAGGGAAAGATGCGGTATTCCCAGACGGGGGTGTGGGAAGCTTCCTGGATCGAGATTATGGATTCTCAATCCATTACATAGATATAGATTGTAGCCACGCAAAGGGAATCATGGCTAAAACAGAACTAGTGGAACCGGTGCAGCAGAATCTGTGCCTCTGCCTCGACAAGGAAGAGTCGAAGCCTGACTCCAAGGGGGCTACCATCACCATAGACATCCCCAGGGAGTTCCCTCGGTGCGGCTTCAAGAACTTCAACGTCTGGGGGACGAAGATGAACGGATTGATCTCCATCATCGTCAAGTGCATGCGCTGCGGCTGGTGACACACAGGACTTTTTCCGATTCTATAGTTAAGATCCGGAGACACTGTCTTCTGCAACTCTTTAACAGCATATCTTTTACTCTAGTTGACGTTATCTCGCTAAAGGTGTCCTCTTCGATGAAGCACGTCATCATCGATACAGACCCCGGCGTGGACGACGCCCTCGCCCTTCTCCTCGCATTCGGCTCTGCAGAACTGAGGGTGGAGGGGCTGACCACGGTTGCCGGGAACGTCAGCCTGGAGCTGGCGAGCAGGAACGCCCTGAAGATCCTGGAATATCTTGGAGTTGAGGGCGTTCCCGTCTCGCCAGGGGCTGAGAAACCTCTCTTCAGGGAAAACAGGGATGCTACCAGCATCCACGGTAGGACGGGTCTCGGAGGCGTCACACTGCCAGAGCCTAGCCTGAGCCTCGACCCTAGGCCTGCGATCCAGCTCATCCTAGAGAAGGCGAAGTAGCTGGGAGACGAGCTCACCATCGTCCCCCTAGGTCCTCTGACCAACATCGCGGCTGCCATCATGGCGAAGCCGAGCATTATCGGCGAGGTTTCCGGGTTTGTGCTCATGGGAGGGGCCTACAACCTCACCCCATATGGCCATGGGAACGTCACTCCGGTCGCAGAGTTCAACGTCTGGCACGACCCCGAGGCGGCGAAGATCGTGTTCGAGTCGGGGATCCCAATCAAGGCTGTGGGGCTGGACGTGACCACCGACCCCGCCAACCGCCTCTCCACCGGGAGGTTCGCCGAGATCGAGGCCCTCGGCACTGAGAGAGCGGAGCTGATAGCGAGCCTCTGCAGAAACCTCGTGGAGAGGTTAGGAGGCCTCAGCCTCCACGACCCCCTCACCTTGGCTTCTGTGGTCAACCCCGGCCTTGTTGAAACCGTGCCTGTCAGAGTGGAGGTGGAGACCCGAGGGGAGGTAACCCTGGGCATGACGGTGGTGGATCGAAGGCAGCGTCATCGGGTTAGCGGTGTCGAGGCGAACGTAGATACCTGCATCTCGGTCGACAGCAAGCGGTTCCTGGGGATGTTCTTCGAGCGGGTGGTTCACGGGAGGGTGTGAACGAGTGGTCGATCTCGTCTGCTGCGGCGCCATCAACTGGGACATCAACCTGTTCGTGGAGAGGCTACCACGGACCGGGGAGGAGGTTCCTGTCAACGAGATCCAGAGGGTCTCAGGGGGCACAGCAGCGAACGTCTCCGTCGCCGCCGCTAGGCTCCTGGGGCCCGGTAGCGTGGCCTTCATCGGTGCCCTGGGGAGGGACCGGATTGGTGAATTGCAGCTGGCCATCCTTGAGGAGGAGGGGGTGGACCACTCGGGGGTCATGATGGTCGACAACGAGGAATCGGGGCAGGCCTACATTGCCATCGGGGCAGACGGTGAGAACGAGATACACACCTACTTCGGGGCGAACCTATGCCTCACAAGGCAGAGCCTCCGCGACCCATGCAGGCTCATGTTGATCGAGGAGGCGGGGGTCGCTATCGTCATGGATCCCCCCCTGGAGACGGCTGAGATGCTTGCTAGGCTCTGCAAGGAGAATGGTGCCCTTGTGCTCTGGGATCCCGGGGTCTACGCCGAGCTCGGCCTTGAGGCCCTCTCCCCAACCCTCAGGTTTGTCGACTATTTCATTCTGAATAGTGTTGAATACGAGAACTTCACGGGGACCAGCGAGCCCCATCGAGTGGGCGAGATCCTACGCAGGGAGCACTCGGGGCTGAAGGGTATAATAAAGAGGGGTGGCGAGGGGTGCATCCTGTGCGGGGGCGGGCTGGATGATCCCGTCAGTGTTGGCGCTGTCCCTCTGGAGAGGCTGGGGAGGAGAGTGGTGAACACCGTGGGGTGCGGGGATGCCTTCATTGGGGCCTTCGCCGCGAGCAAGGTGATGGGCCTTGAGGATGAGGAGGCCCTCAGGCGTGGGTGTGCGGCGGGCTCTTTCAAGGCGACGAGGAAGGAGACCCGGGGCGGTCCTACCTCGTACGAGTTGGATCAGATCCTGCTGGAGTGGGAAGCCCTTGAGTGAAGATCGATGGCGGTATTGTATCCGATGACCGGATATGCCTCTAACCCTCTCTTGTGGCATCCGGGCGTCTTTTCGCTTCTGCAGGGGCACATCTTTAAATGAGTTTTTCCTAGTATACTCGGGATCGAGTTGGGGAAGATCCGTCTTGCCGTTCCCCTGGCCTTGATCGGAATCGCTGCATCCGCCCTTGTGCTCCAGCAATTCTGGCCCGTTCTCACGGGGCGCTTTGCTCAGGAACCTGAAGGTCTTGGCTTCTCGGATTTTGATAGGGTCGATGACTACCCCCTATTTGTGATTAGGCTGGAGGGCGACTACGGGTTCTCAGAGTATCTACTAACAGGTGTCTTGAGCTTCACTCTTAGGCAACCCACCAGCCCGTCCTGTACTTGTTTCGTCGCACTCGGGGAGGGTGGGCCAGCAATCTTCGGCAGGAACTTCGACTTCCCCCAGAATCCTGCTCTGCTGCTGTACACCG
>CP070640.1:187233-193903 GCA_020354065.1 Candidatus Bathyarchaeota archaeon | reverse complement strand
CAAACCGGTCAGCCTGCTGTTTATCGCCTCCTCCAGGAGCAGGGAGTCCTCGGCCCAGCCCTCGATCTCCTCCAGCTCCCCCCCCAGGAGGTCTGCCTTGGAGAGTACCGAGACCTGGGGGATAAGGAAGCGGTTGCTTACCGCAGAGGCGAGGAACATGTTCATAACGTAGTTGAGGGGATCCCTGCAGAAACCCGCGTCGAAGAGGTAGATGACGCCCTTACCCTCGTCCGATATCTCCTCGGCGATCTTGGCACCGACGTCCCTGAAGGCGAACATCTCCATCTGGCCCGGGGTGTCGACGAGGGCAATGTCCGGGTCGAAGTCCTCGATGTCCGAGGAGAGCTGGTCTATGATCTCCAGCATCATCTCGCTCGCGAGCATCAACCCGCCGTTGGGGCCGAGGCCGTACTCCTCCATGAGCGCCTCCACCCTGATGTAGTCCCTGACGTCCACGTTGGCCGAGTAGGGGACGGTGATGGCCCCCGGGTCCAGATTGACAGCCATGGCGTCCTCCCCCTGGAGCTCCAGCCACCTGGTGAAGACGCCGGTGAGCTCCGACTTCCCGGAGCCAGCGGTTCCTAGCACGAAGATCAGGAACAAGGGCTCACCCAGGAATTATTCTTCCACGAATCCCCTGAAAAGGCTGTACGCCTCCACGAGGCTGTGCCTCTCGGGGGGCCTCTTAAAGCCGTAGGCGCAGAGGGGGAGGATCGGCCCCCCCAGGCCCCTGGAACGTGCGATCTTCAGGCCCCTGATCACATCCAGCAGGATGGCGCCTGCGTTGGGGGCGTCCACAGTGTTCAGCTTCACGTCCATGGTGAAGGGGGCGTCGCCGAAGTAGCTGCCCTTGAACCAGAAGAAGCTATCCCTCCTGTTCTCCAAGAAGTCAACATAATCGGTGGACCCCGAGACTAGGGGGAACTCATAGGGGACCGAGCCCGAGACCGCGCTTGTCTTTATGTCCCTCTTCAGCCCCCGGGTCTTCCAGAGGGTGTTCACCGACTCCGCTCCGCCACCCACATCGAGCTGGTAGCTCTCGTCAATACGGACTCCCCTCCTGTGGAGGAACTCGAGGAGGCCGATATGGGCCACCGTGGCGCCTATCTGGTCGAGGAGGTCGTCGCCTACCAGGGGCACCCCCGCAGAGCTGTACATGCTCGCGATTCTCTCTTCGGTGACGATGGGAGCAGGTGCGGCGTTCAGGAACGCGCAGCCGGCGTCCAGTGCGGCCTCAGCGTAGTACTTTGACGACTCGGTAGCGCTGCCTGAAACGAGATTAACGAGGACATCCACGCCCCGGTCTTTCAAAACCCTGGAGACATCGACCGCCTTCTCTTCCGCCACCTCGACGAGGGCCTCTCCGGTGTTCTCGAATGTGTCCAGGGGAGGCCCCATCTGCACCTCGACTCCTAGCAAAGAGGGTTCCACGATTCGAGGGGTCTTGTTGGGCTCACTGAATATCGCCTGCGACAGGTCCCTCCCGACCTTCCGGCTGTCCACGTCAAAGGCGGCCACGAACTCGATGTCCGAGACCGCGTAGCCTCCCACCTCCTCGTGGATGAGCCCCACCATCCCGTTCCCGTTGTAGTACTCTACGCCCTGGACGAGGGCTGAGCAGCAGTTCCCCACCCCAGCCACGGCTACCCTAATCCTTCTCATGACCTTCTCCTCAGAGTTTGTGAGATGAGTAGAATGTGGAGGCTTCAATTATTTAACGGAGGCGCTCCGAAGTCCGCGACGGGCTTCTTCAGAGGGCCTTGCTCATGACGATCGCGTCCTCATCTGGGTAGTAGGCCCGCACCCTCCCGATCTCGCTGAAACCCCTGTCTTGGTAGAATGTGCGGGCGGTCTTGTTGGACTCCCTCACCTCGAGGGTCACCCTCGTCGCCTGGGCCTCCCGGAACCTACCCTCGATCTCCTCCAATAAGAGCGTGCCCACCCCGCTCTTCCGACGCCTCTCGTCGACGGCTATGTTTAGTATGTGGCCCATCTTGGACATGTGGGAGACTCCGCTGAACATGATCTCCCGCAGCTCGCCTATCACGTAGCCCATGATCTCTCCGTTTTCCTCGGCTACGACGAAAAGCTCGGGGGCTTTCCTGTGGATGTAGTTGAAGAAGCTGTCGGGCCAGGGCTCTCTGAACGAGGTTGACTCTATCCGGCTGATCTCGTCCAGATCCTCCTCCTTGTAGAGCCTGATCGTAGGAGACAAAACCAGTTCAAAGGATCAGGAATTCAGACCGGCTTTAAAGGTTCTGTCAGGCACGTCTCCCGAAAATGCTCTTGAGTAGCTGTGTCAATCCCCCGAGGGTGAAGGAAACGCCGCGTGCCATGTCCAGGATCGGGTAGAGGAACAGCTTCCCCAGGCTGCGAGTCCTCTTGGCGGTTTTTGTGTAGAAGCTCGTGAGGACCGCGAAGGAGAGGGAGAAGAGACCTGCCCCAAGCAGGATGGGGAGCATACTTTTCAACAGCAGCCCCGACGCCAGAAGGAACAACATCAGGAGGATGCCGAACGCTGAAGAGAATAGGTAGGTTCTGAACCAGCGGGCGAGGGTGCTGGCCCTCTTGGCGAGGATTAGGAGGGCGCCGCCTCGGCCGTAGTTGAAGTGCTGCTTGAGCACCTCCCTGAGGTTGGTCCTGTGATGATGGTAGACATAGACCTCGGGATCGAGGACTATCCGGAGGCCCCTCTCCCCCAGCTTCTCCACTGTGTACAGCTCGTCGAAGCCGTGCTCGATGCGCTCGTCGAAGAAGTGTATCTTCGAGAGGGCGTGGCGCCGGAAGGCCATGTTGCAGCCCGCAGGGAAATGGAGCAGCGAGAGGCTCGTCCCCTCCATCCTCCACTTGAACTCGGGCTTGACTCGGAAGAAGGTCTCGTCCATGTAGGTTGATACGAAGCCCTCCTTCTCGTACCCCTCAACGGAGCCCCCCACGAAGCCTACATCGGGGTCCTGGAAGTTCTTGGCTATGGCATTGGCCCACCCCGGGGGAACGATGCAGTCGCCATCCGTGAAGGCGACAATCTGTCCGCTTGACCATTTGATCCCGGTGTTTCGCGCTGCGTTGAGGCCTCTCCCATCCTCGTTGACCAGCGTGACCGGGTACTCCTCTACGATCTTCCTCGTGCCGTCTGTCGAGTTCCCGTCGACGACGACGACCTCCAGCAAATCCCGGTCGTAGCTTAGGCTCATCAACGACTCCATTAGGTCCCTTATTGTCCGCGCCGAGTTCTTGACAGGCACGATGACCGAGACGGAGAGATCTTCCTCCGGGGGCTCTTCCATCAAATGGTATTCGAATAAATCCTTAAAAAATAAACGATATGTTAAGTTTGATTGAATATCAATTTTATCTTTAAGCAGTGAATTCTGTGTAAAAATTACGTAATACGGCCTTTGATGAAGGGTATCTCGAAGAGGGCCTCAGAGTACTCTATCATGCTCCTCTTGAGGATCGTCAGGTCGCTAGGGTTATGGCACCACTTCATCGGGCCGAGCAGCTCGCCGTGATCAGAGGTTATGATCACATCCGAGGGGGGCTCCCTCTCCCTCAAAGAGGAGAAAAGAGGCTCGAGCTTCTCATCGATGAACTCCACGGCTCGCTTCTGAAAGGCGGAGACTGATGAGGGTCGTTGTATCGGATAGGGGATCTTGGCTTTCCGCCCGTCGAACATGGGGGCGTGGGTCTCCATCAGCAACAGGAAGAGGAAAACGGGCTCGTTCATTTCGAGGAAGTCGACTGAATCCTCCACGATGGCCTCCACGCTCGTCTGGCCCTCGTACTTCAGCACCTCGTGGAGGTCGAACGTCTTCGAGAGAATGCCTCCCAGGGAGAGGTCCATCATTGGGATGGCTGCGTTGGCGGTGAGGAAAGCCGTCGAGTAGCCGTCCTTCTTCATCTCGGTCGGTAGCCAGGCCCACTTCCGATAGGGGTACAGCCGGCCCATGTCGAGGCCGATGGGTGAGAAGTTCATCATGTAGCCCAGGATGGAGGCGGGGGTGAAGCATGAGAAGCTGTGGGCTCTACGGAGCCTCCCCACGGCCTTCATGTTCGGGGCGTCGGCCTCCTTGAAGGTGTCGTAGCGGCACGAATCGAAGCAGATGAAGATGTAGTCGGGTTTCATCTTCCCGAGTATCCTCCTGTTGAAGCCCCTCTTGAAATGCACGAGGCGGTACCAGAGGTCTGCCGAATAGTTGATCGCAACCTACCCCCAGTTAAAGGGTTAAAATTCGAAAGATGAATCTTGCGCTGATGAGGAGTATACCGTTTTGAACTTCGGGTCAGCGATGATTATTGTAACAGCTTGAATCACTGCGCTAGAAGCCTCGGAAGGTTTTTTGTGCGACTGATTTTATTATTGGTGTCTCTCTAATTGTGATATCCAGGATGGCCGCCACGAGAAAATGGAGGGGTCTGATCCTCACATCCATGGGTCTGATCATCTTCGCCGTCTACCTAGCCTACTCCAAGCCCTTCCGAGTCCTCCTCGAGGTGGGGCGTTTCGACGCGGCTACCTTTGCCCTCGCGGTGCTCATCAACTACGCTGGGCTCTTCTTCTTCTCGGCCTCGTGGTATGTCTTGCTCAGGGTGCTGGGAGTGGGGGTCAGCCTTCTGGAGTCTGTGAGGGCGATGTTCGTCAGCCTGTTCGTGATCTGGCTCGTGCCCATCCCCGTGGGCACGGAGATCATCAGGGCTTACCTCGTGAGGGACGAGGAGAACTCGGGCCCCGGGAAGGCCATCGCCTCCGTCGTGGTCCACAAGGCGTACTACAACATCTCCTTCGGGTTCCTGATCGCCCTCGCTGCCCTGATGGTGACAGTGTTCAGAGGGGGCTCCATCCCAGTGAGACCCGAGCTGGTCCTTTTCGTGATACTCTTCGCCGCGGGCTCCAGCACCCTCTACGGTCTCTTCCTGAGCCCCGGCCTGCTCATGAGGGCGTACGACCGGAGCCCCGACTGGGTCAGGAGGAACGTCTTCGACAGGCTGGTCAACCCCAGGATGAGGGAGGAGGGCTTCCCCGCGGTCGTCGAGGAGATCGGCTCGGCCGTGAAGACCCTGATGGCTCGACCCCTGAGCAACTTCCTCTCCATCCTTATGGTGGCCTTCCACTGGAGCACTGGCGCCCTTACCTCCTACCTCGTGGCCCTCTCCCTGGGCTGGCCCATCGATTTCTGGGCCGTCGTCCTGGTCTACGCCCTGATAGAGTTCATCCAGCAGCTGAACGTCTTCATCCCGGGGGGGCTGGGGATCATCGACGCGAGCCTCACTGGGGCCTTCGTCATCCTCGGGGTTCCCCTCTCCTTCGCCTCGGCGATCTCCCTCCTCACCCGGATGGCGACCTATTGGCTTGAGCTGGCCCTATGCGCCGGCGTCAGCCTCCTCTATGGATACAAGGAGTCCCTGAAGGAGTACCTGCAGTAGCGCTAGCGGGAGATTCACGTTTCAAATCGTGAGACACCTCGTTACAGTATCTTCAGGTCCTCCAGATCGTTGAAGCTGTTACCCGGGACGGTCCGACGAAGGAGTATGTACCTCTCCTCCATATCGCTAGCGATTGATTTTTATATCACTAGCGATATAGAACATCATTGGAAACCTTAAGGTGAAAAGGATTGGAATGGTGGATTAACATCCTCATAGCTGTCATCGGCTACCTCCTGGGAATGGCCTTCGCCGGAAGCTTCCTGGGCAGGAAGTGGATGGGGACGGTGGACGTCTTCCTCCACAAGGCCTTCAAGAGGGAGGTGACCGTGGGCAAATACCTCTACTGGAAACACTTCTGCGGGATAAACAACCCGCCCAAGCCCCCAGGCCTCAAGAAACCCAGCAAGCTCACAGAGATGCTCCTCGCAAAGCTGATCTAGGAGCCCAGAACGGCCCGGAGCGCGCACAAGGTTAAGGGATTTCAGAGTCATGGAAAACTATTATACAGACGCAAACAGGAATGAGGTGAGATGCTCGGGCTGGGGATCGTCGGCTGCGGCAGGGTCACGACAATGTTCCACCTCAGAGCCCTCCAGGAGGTGGAGGAGGTGACCGTGACCGCTGTTGCGGATCTGAACCGGGCGAGGATGGAGGAGGTCAGGAGGAAGGCTGGGGCGGAAAGAGGCTACCTGGACTACAGGGAGCTCCTCTCCGACCCCGACATTCAGGCCGTGGCCATCAACACCCCTCCCAGGTTCCACGAGCAGATGGTCGTCGAGGCCCTGGGGGCAGAGAAGCACGTCCTCTGCGAGAAGCCCCTCGCCCAGAGCGTCGAGGGCTGCAACCGCATTGAAGCGGCTCTGGGAGGTTCGGGGCTAATCGTCCTCCCCGTCCATAACTACGCCTTCACCCCCTGCCTCGACACCGCCCGGGGCGTCATCCAGGGAGGCGAGATTGGGGAGATCCGGAGGATCGAGGCGAGGTTCAACAACAACCTCTGGAGCTACGGGGCCAGAACAAACTTCCGGATGGAGGAAAGGTACAGCATCGTGGAGGACATTCTCCCCCACCTTCTGTCCGTGGTACAGATACTGACCCGTCCCGTCACCGTGATAAAAAAGGTTAGAGGTCGGATGAAGAGATACAGGGTCATCGATGACCTCAGCCTGAACCTCGAGACGGAGAACGGCGTGGAGATCGAGGGTTCGATGAACTGGACCAGTCTCATCCCCGGCTTCGGGTT
>CP070640.1:181521-187133 GCA_020354065.1 Candidatus Bathyarchaeota archaeon | reverse complement strand
TACATCGTCTTCCGCGAGGACCAGCGCTTCAACCTCGACCGATGGATCACCATGAACCGTAGGATCTACCTGGATGTGGGCGGGATCCTCAGGGAGTATGAGATCCTCAAGGAAGCCTCGGACGTGTTCTTCCTCAGGCGGGAGGAGATCCGGAGGATCTCGGAAGTGGGGCTTACCGGAGAGGAGCTCGGGGAGCTCTGCCAGTTGATTAAAGCGAGGAAGGCCGAGTTCCTGAGGTATGAGCACGCGACTCCCCCTAAGTTCCTCCAAGGTGCTCGGGAGTTCAACGACCCCTCGCCGGAGGAGAGAGAGGCCCTCGAGGGGATACCTGCGAGCCAGGGGGTGATCACCGCCCAGGTCCGGGTGCTAAGCCACATCGACGACATCTGGAGGGTGAGGGCAGGCGAGATCCTGGTGGTCCCCCGAACCGACCCGGGCTGGACCCCTGTCTTCACCAAGATCGGGGGCCTGATCACGGAGACCGGAGGCATCCTCAACCACGGGGCCGTGGTCTCCAGGGAGTACGGGATCCCCGTAGTCGCCAACATCTACAACGCCTGCCGCGTTCTCAGGACGGGGCAGAGGGTGACAGTGGATGGTAACCGTGGTGTGGTGAGCATAGAGGAGTGAGGGAGCTCGGCTTAGAAACCCTTCACCATGAGCCCAAACGACACGGGGAGTGGAACGAGTCCTGCTACTTCGTTTTCTACGACAGGGAGCAGAGCCTCTCCGTCCTGACCCAGTCTTTCGGGAGCTTCGAGCTCGACGGAGTCTCAGGGGACTATAGCATCTTCGAGACCCTGAGGAGGGTCAGATGAGAGACGAAGGCAGACGCCATCCGGTTGAAGCGTTTATGGCAGACTCTAGAATTATGACTGAGAGGTCTCTCATCCTCATATCTACCCAACAAGGTGGAGTACTACTCCTCTCTTTCCTCCGGCTCCTTCACCCGTAGCAGAGTCAGTAGGGCGCCTATGACGAAGAGACCTGCCCCAGCGATGAAGGGGTTCTTCTTGGACTGGTTCTGGTAGATGGCGCCGCCCGTGATGTTCCCCGCCCCCCAGATGAGGGACCACGAGACGTTCGCCACGGCGTTGAACCTCCCCCGATGCTCCTTTGGGGAGAGGTCTACGAACAGGGCATCCCAGGCGGGGTTGCCTATGCTGTCGAAGACCGCCATGAGGACCTGGGCCATTAGGACTCCGTAGAAGCCCACCGAGTTCACGAAGAAGATGAAGGAGACAGGCCAGAGGAACATTGTTGCCAGGATGAACTTCAGCCTCCCGTGCCGGTCGGAGGCCCGGGCCGCGGGGAGCAGCATGAAGGTCCTCACCACCGTGAACAGGGTTGAGGTGAGCCCCCACTGGGCGGCTGAGAGGCCCACGACCTCCTTGGCGTATGTCACGAAGTAGGGCTCGGTCAGGGCCCATGCGAAGGTGAATATAAAGTCTATGAGGAGGAAGACCCAAAGTTGGACTGGGAGCCTCCTGAAGGTCTCCCTGAAGTCTCTTATGAACTTCCTCGGATCCGCAGCGGGTTCCCCGGTGGCCTCCTCGTCTGTGAGGGTCTCCTCGAGGTACCTGTACCTCATCAGGGACGCGGCTAGCGCCATGGAGAAGACGAAGAGGTAGGCCCATCGCATCGCGGTAATGATGCCGTGCCTGTCCATCTGAATGCCTATCACGTAAGGCGAGAAGAGGCCGAAGAGGGGAGGGACGACCTGCCAGAGGGCGAAGGAGAACGCCCTGTTCTCAGGCTGCGTAGAGTCCGCCACTATCGCGATCAGGGAGGGCTGTCTGAGGCCGCTGAGCAGGGCCTCTATCACGGCTGCGATGTAGAGGTACCGGTAGCTGGGGGCAAAGCCCATTATGATCTGGTTCACCGCGAGCCCCAGGCTCATGGTGTAGACCATCTTCTTTCTCCCGAGGGAGTCAGCCAGGTACCCGCCGATGAATGTAGGGGCGATCTTGAAGACTGCGGAGAGGGCGGATATCAGGCCGATGTCCAGATGGCTGCCTCCGAGTTCCAGGACATAGAGCGAGTAGAAGGGCCAGGTCATAGCGCCTGCGAGGTTCCACAAACCTGAGCTGAGAAGCATTACGCCGATGTTTCCTCTGAGATAGGCCCATCTACTCGAGGGCTTATTCAGCATCGCCATCAGAGCACATCGGTCTGATCATCACCGCTCAGGTTATGAGACATCCTATTTTACGATGACAATAAAAAGATTCCTGCGGCAGCTAGTAAAAATGTGCATAGACCGGCGACAATGGAGAGTAGCGGGCGCGCGCGATCCGTCGATCCCTTGGGAAGAGAGGACCCAATGAAAGTGATTGCGCAGTGAAAGCGTAACTTATCTATAATCACTGAGTATAATCTTGCGCGTGCACACAATAGGTTAGAATTGACATTGACTCTCGAAGAACTCTTATGGCGATTTTCAGAGGAGCCAATCATCCCCCTCTTAATAGTCGCCACCTTGGCGAACTTGATTCTCATAACGAGAGTTCTCCTAAGAAGAAGGGGCTCACGAGATGTAGTGCAACCCCGTGAAATAATTGTTGAGAACGAGGCTCGTCAGTTGCATGAGGAAAAGGGGGTCAAACCTGAGATCAGCCCGATTCCGATCGTTGAAGAGGTTGAATCGTTAATCTCCTTGCCCTTGAAGGATAGGGATGTGGGCTTGGAGATTCGACCACTGTTGGTCATCGAAAAGCCTGATCAATGTGCCTATTGCGCCATATTCAAAGATCTCAGCACTGTTGTATGCCCTAATTGCGGAAGACCATTGAATATAAAGCCTGCAAGCGTCGAAAACTCTCACTGACTGCGCGCGTGGAGGATTACGGGTGAGAGGTAGATGATATTGTGGACCCGTAAAGCCCGTGAAGCCAACTGCAGCAGCATGAAAGGCTCGCGCGTAATGATAAGCCCATATTTCGGCGAGCTCCCAACTCGCTCTATGTGAAAAAGCTGGTTGAAAATTTATATATCGGTATATTAATTAATTGTGAATATAATAAAATGTAATGTATGCATAAGTTTTAAAGACCACTTTGTAAAAAGTAAACTTACAAAATGAGTAACAAAGCCAAATCCATAGTATTGTGTCTTTTACTGCTGATGCCTCTCTTATTTGCGTTCACCGTCAGAACCCCGATGGGATACACAAGCACGCTGGACTACGAACCATATGACATAGGACCAACACTCAGATCGCAGGAACTGCCAATAAACACAGATAGCATCCCCGTCGACGCGGGCCCTGGCCATCACTCATATTATGTTGTAGGTGATGTCATCGTTTGGCTGGCATTAGACTCCTACATGGGATACTACTTCTTCGCCGATTTCCAGCTGAGGGCCTTGGGAGACGTCGCCGAGATATGGGTGCAGACAGATCTGAGCTGGTCCGCAGGAGACCCGAGACCTTACCCAGCAATCACCGATGAGCAGATCAGCTACCTTCTAGAAGAGTTCGAGAGCAACATCTATCCCACGGACACGAGCTACTTCGGGACTCCCGATTACCACGATGGAACGTATTCGCTGCTTGAGGCTTGGGGATACGTGCCCCCCGGATATTACTACGAGGAGACAGGTCGAAACGTGGTTCTGGTATCGAATGTCAGAGATGACAACTACTATGATCCGATGTATCCGATCTACATCGCCGGCTTCTACTCAAACACATTTGAGGGCTACTTCGACAGGAACATCATCAACATAGATTCCTACGATTGGGGGAACAGGATCGGGCCAAACGTCGGCAGACCATATCTGTACGAGGGCGTCATCGCTCACGAGTACCAGCACCTGATACACGACGACCTCGACTCCGATGAGGAGGACTGGGTGAACGAGGGCTGCTCGGACTACGCCGAGTTCCTCTGCGGATACGGGCATCCAGGCTCCCACGTCGAGGACGCAGCTGCCTACCCCGAGAACTCCCTGGTCGTCTGGGAGGACCAGGGAGACCTGGAGATCCTGTCCGACTACGGTCACGCCTACCTCTGGACCCTCTACCTCGCCGAGAACTACGGCAACCCGTTCATCCATGCCCTTGCGAACAACCCTGAGAACGGCATATCTGGTGTTGGGTCCACACTGGATGCATTTAACATCAGGGAGGAATTCGGTGACCTCTACCACGACTGGGCGGTGAGCCTGCTGATCGACTCCAAGGTTCCAGGTGGAGGCCGTTACAGCCTCGAGAACATAGAGTTCAACCTGGATATCGGAACTCCGGACTCGCCGAATCCCGAGGCATACGACACCCCGGGCGCACCCCCGTGGGGGACAGACTACATCTGGATCGACGGAGACCCCAAGGAGCTCGCAAAGTTCACATTCAACGGGCTCGACTACACGGTGTTCCCGACGGTCTGGAGCTCCGACGGCAGCGTGCTCTGGAGCGGCACTGGAAACCTGATAGACAACTGGGCTATCTTCGAGGCCGCCGGAGGCGGCACGCTGACCTTCGACACCTACTACGACATCGAGGATTACTGGGACTTCGGCTTCGTTCAGGCGTCAACAGAAGGCGGCCACACATGGACGAGCCTGGAGGACGCGTACACAACCTACCTCCACGATCCGAACGCCCACTCCAAGGTGGTGGAGAACCTGCCGGGCCTCACGGGGTGGAGCGGGAGCTGGGTGACCATGAGCTTCGATCTCAGCGCCTACGCGGGCCAGGACATACTGCTGGCCTTCCGCTACGTCACCGACTGGAACACCCTCTACGACGGCTGGTACATAGACAATGTTTACGTCGATGGCACGCACATTTCCGATGGATCCAGCACAGATCCCTTCAAGGACCTCACCGAGGTCCTTCCCATCAACAACGACTTCACCGTAACCATCGTGGGGATTAAAGAGAAGGCAAAGGGCAACCAGTACAAGGTGCTCACCCTGAAGCTCGACGAGGTTACCGAGGACGTGATCTTCGAACTGAACAGCGTGCTGAAAAGCTCCGACAGCGCCGTGATGCTGGTGACCTTCGACGCCCCCGAGGGATTCACAGGCTACGTCGAATACACATACGACTTCACCTACACCAACTCTGGCCAGAAATAATAGACGCTTCCTCCCCTTTTTTACGCGAAGGCTCTTTGTAGACGCGCCCTGATTAAAACCCGATTAATAGTTTTATTAGCGCGCTGTCTTTCACGCGCCGGAGGAGCTTAGGCAATTGTCAAAGATATAACTCCGGTCATATCTGGTCAAATCGATAGGCCTTAATCTTGCAGTTATTGATTAAGAATGAGTGGTCGCTCCTTGAGAAAGGGAAGGGAATTACTTCGAGTGAAAAATCTGAACATATCCCTCATTGGTAGAAAGGACCTAGGCGCGAAACACACGCGCGGGCACGATCTGATCAAAGTTGTTGGCGTCGGAGACCTCAGAATACATGAAGGCGAAACGGTCGGATTGATTGGTCCCTCTGCGACGGGGAAGACGGTCACGGCCAAGGCGATCCTGGGGATACTTCAGCCCATTGGAGCTGGGAAGCCTGAGTGGGAGATCGAGGGAGAAGTCCTTTTCAAAGGTAGGGATCTGTTGAAGCTTTCTGAGGAGGAGCTCAATGAGCTCAGGGGCAATGAGAT
>CP070640.1:174688-181421 GCA_020354065.1 Candidatus Bathyarchaeota archaeon | reverse complement strand
GTAATTCTATCTATCAACCGAATCCACCATTCCGAAGCCTTTTCCGCCTCTTTCATGACAAAGCTCCTTAACCATACGAGGACCGCAATAACCAACAGTCCAAAGCCCGCGAGGTAGTAGTACGAGGTTCGAGGCCAACTACCCACTACAACCTCCATACGAACAAAGTTAGTGAGAAATACGTAAGCTGATAATGTGAATATGACGATGATGTAGAAAATCCTATTGACATACGTTGAGAACATGCTACTCTCTTTAGATCTGGCTGCAGTGATGTATTGTTCATAGCCATTCTCCAGGTTTTCTGTCATTGAGTGGAGCACTCCGAGGGCTTTCTTGCCCAAAGGAGAAATGTGATACTTTCTGTCACCGTTTCTCTCCAAGAGGCCCTCTAGCTGTCTGAGGTGGTAGTTCATTGTGCCCGTATTCAAGCCCAACTCCCCTAGGATATCACTATAGACGGCTCCACCCTCAGCCAGGCTGATTATTTTCAAAATATTGCGGCGCTCTCTATGGGCGAGACCCTGGATGATGAGCTCTTCGATCTCCTCAGTTTTATTTTTCATCGACCCTTTCCCTCCGATAATAATTACAAAGATGAAGAAAACTCTTTTTGAAAAGAAATATTTAGTAAAAAATGTCATCAAACAAACGCGCGCACCATGCAACACATATTACTAATCTTGAACACGCGAACATAAAGAAAAAACATCATGTTCTCCTGGAGGGAGAGGTACTTCACAGTAACTGTCAGGAGTAAACAAAGCATACGGCATAGCTACCCAAGCCCTATCTAGTTTCATGACAAACCTCAAAACGGGATTTTAAAATATTATAAAAAATTTCATTTTGTTACTAGGGGCAGAAGGACATCTCGATCAATCCTCAATGGAAAGGGAGAGGAAAAAAATGATTAGCGAAAGACGGGGCATGGTCAAGCCGGCTCTGGCGGGGGAGCCTCGATGAAGCCCTGGCGCATCAGCAGGGTGACGATGTCCTGAGTCCTCTTGAAGATGTAATCAGCGTGCTCGTAGAGCTCTTGCCTGTTCAGCTTCCTCCGGGCTATACCCTGCTCTATCGCCTTGAGCCCGGTCTCAACCGCCTGCCTCGGGTAGATCTCCCACTCGCTCATGGTGGGGATGATGTACTCCTCGGATAGGCCCTTGTCCTCTGCGAACTTCGCTAGTGCGTTGGCAGACGATATGCACATCTCATCGGAGATTGTCCTAGCCCTGACATCGAGGGCTCCCCTGAAGATAGCGGGGAAGACGAGGCTGTTGTTCACCTGGTTTGGAAAGTCAGATCTGCCCGTCGCGACGATCTTGGCCCCGGCCTCCTTCGCCTCCCAGGGCCAGATCTCGGGGATCGGATTGGCGCAGGCGAAGACGATGGGGTCATCGGCCATGACCGAAACCTCCTCGGGTTTGATGACGCCGGGGCCAGGCTTCGAGGCGGCGATGACGATGTCGCTACCCTCCATCGCCTCCCTGTTGCGCCCCGAGATCCCGTCGGGGTTGGTTTTGAGGGCCAGGTCCCACTTGTAGGTATCCTTCACGTCCTCGCGGTGCTGGTTGATGATTCCCCGACTATCAACCATTATCACATTCTTGGGGTTCACGTCCGCGGCCTCGAGCACGTAGAAGGTTCGTGTGTTTGCGGCACCGCTGCCTATGATAGCGAACTTCGCCGTCTTCATTTTCTTGCCCACGATCTTGAGGGCGTTGACCACGCCGGCGAGGATGACCGCAGCCGTCCCCTGCTGGTCGTCGTGCCAGACGGGGATGGGCATCTCCTCCCTGAGGCGGTCCAGGATGTAGAAACACTTGGGCTTGGAAAAGTCCTCAAGGTTGATGCCGCCGAAGCTGGGCTCGATCCACTTCACGGCCTGGATGATCTCGTCCGGGTCCTTGGTGGACAGGCAGATGGGGAAAGCGTCGACGCCCCCGAGGTACTTAAAGATGAGGGCCTTACCCTCCATCACTGGCATCCCGGCTTGGCCGCCGATGTCCCCAAGGCCCAAGACCCGGGTCCCGTCAGAGACCACCGCTAGGTAGTTCCACTTGCTAGTCTGCTCGAAGGCCTGCTCCAGGTCCTTCTCTATCTCACGGCAGGACTGGGCCACGCCAGGGGTGTACCAGATGGAGAAGTCCTGGAGGCTACGGATAGCGCACTTCGGCATGACCTCCACCTTGCCGCGGTAGAACGCGTGGTAGGGCGGGGCGATCTTGCTCCACTTCGAGGCTTTCGCGAGAAGCTCTTCCTTGGTGACCTTCATTTGATCATCTCTCCCCCATCATAATGGTGCAGAATATAAAAGATTTGATGGGATACGCTTTCAGCCCAGTTGCTCCCTGAGGCTCTCCCGGACGCCCTCCTCCAAGGGGCCCTCGTCCTCGATCATGTTGTGGAAGGTCCTGAAGACCCGCTCCAGCTTCCTCCAGTCTGGGACGTAGACCCTGCTGAACCAGAGGCGGACGCTGTCCACATCGTAGTCTTCCAGCTCCCACTTGTAGTCCTCGGCCCTCTCCTTGGAGACGATGTGGGCCCTGCCATAGGGCCCCTCGTGCTCCGGCGACTCGAGGAGCATGACGCCGTCGGCGCCATATGCGAAGGCTTGGAGAAGGTGGGTGAGCTTGAGCCTGCTCAAGGATGGCAAGGGAATAACGCGGATGCTGCTGGGATAGGTCAGTCGGGCCAGGCCAGCCAGGTCGACGGCGGTGTAAGCCACCTCCCTCTCGATGAACGCCAGAATCTTCAGCTCCGCCTCCGAGCCCTCTAGCGCCCCCCTGATCTGAGCGTTGATCTGGGCGTCTGTGAGGCCCTGCTGGTCCAGGGCGTCCTTGGGGCAGGCTGGGATGCACGTTCCACAGCCCGAGCACATGATCTCGTTGATGACGGGCTTCTCGTCCTCCAAGGTTATCGCGGACTCGGGGCAGGCCTCGGCGCAGTCCCCGCAGCCGTCGCAGAGCTCGGGATCGGCCAGGTAGGCCTTGTTGGGCTCGATGATCCTCTCGTCGGAGAGGAAGTTGACCGCTTTCATCGCGGCGCCCTCGGCCTCCGCCGTGGTGGACTGGATGTCCTTGGGGCCGACCACCACCCCGGCGGCGAAGATCCCGTCCCTCTTCGTGGCCACGGGGTCGAGCTTTGGATGGCGCTCCAGGACGAACTGATCCTCGTCAACGGGGACCCTGAGTATCTCCGCGAGCTTCAGTGTATCCTCGGCGGTGACGATGGGTGGGCAGAGGACGACAAGGTCGACAGGGTTCTCCACCATCCTGTTGATCAGCATGTCCTCCCCCCGGACCAAGACCCGCCCCCCCTGGGGGATGATCTCGGTCACCTTCCCCTTGACGAACATGGCTCCCTTCTCCTGTGTTGTCAGGTAGAACTCCTCGTAACGGCGCCCCGGCGCCCGGACATCGATGTAGTGGATCCAGACCTCGATCCCCCGGTCCCTGAGAAGCTGAGTCTGCTTCAAGGCGTAGAGGCAGCAGACCCTGCTGCAGTATTGCTTGCCCACCTCGGTTTCCCTGGAGCCGGCACACAGGACGTAGGAGACGCTCTTGACTTCTCTGCCGGTGGAGGGGACGATGAGCTGGCCGCTAGTTGGGCCGTTGACGTCGAGTATGCGCTCCATCTCGAGGCTTGTGACCACGTTGGGGTACTTCCCGTAGCCGTAGTTGGCGAGGCTCCCGATGTCGTAGAGCTCGTAGCCAGTGGCCAGGACTATGGCTCCGACGTTGAGCTCGATCTCCCGTCCCTGATCCTCGATGTCGATGCACTCTCGGGGGCAGGCCTTGGCGCAGGCCCCGCACTTTATGCAGTGGTCGAAGTCGATGGTGTAGACGCTGGGGACGCTCTGGGGGAAGGGGATGTAGGCCGCCTTTCTCATGCCGAGGCCCTCGTCGTGATCGCTGGGGGCCTCGGTGGGGCAGACCCTGCTGCAGGCACCGCAGCCGATGCAGAGATCGACGTCGACGCCCCGTGGCTTGAGCCTGACCTTGACGTTGAAGTCGCCGGGGACGCCGTTGACCTCCTGGACCTCTGCGTAGGTGATGAGGTCGATATTGCCGCTCTGGTTGACCTGGGCCATCTTGGGAGTGAGGATGCACTGGCTGCAGTCGAGAGTGGGGAAGACCTTGGGGAACTGGATCATGTGGCCGCCGATGCTGGGACTCTTCTCCACAAGGTGGACCTTGAGGCCGTTCTCCGCCATCCTGAGGCTGGAGGTGATGCCGGCGACACCGCCGCCAATGACCAGGACCTCGGGGACGACCTCCATGCTACTAGAGACAAGCGCCATGGACTCCCTAGCCCTGGCGATGGCGCCCCTCATGAGGTCGAGGGCCTTCTGGGTGGCTCCCTCTTGGTCGTCCTTGTGGACCCAGCTGCACTGCTCCCGGATGTTGACCATCTCCAGGAGAGCCGGGTTGAGACCGACCTCCTCGAGGTTGCCCCTGAAGGTCTCCCAGTGCATCTTTGGGGTGCAGCATGCGAGGACGACTCTGTCGAGCTTCTGCCTTTCGACCGCCTTCTTGATGTTCTCGATGGAGGGGCTGGAGCAGAGGTAGCGCTCCTCCTTGATGTAGGCGACCTCTCCCTTCAGCCTCTCTGACAACCGGGGGATCTCAACGACATCCCCGATGTTTCCGCCACACTCGCACACCCATACGCCTATTCTCGGCTCTTCCGCCATCCCATCTCACTGCCTACAGCAGCTTCAGCTGGTGTTCTATCGTCTTCTTTCCCCTGTACTCTGGGAGCAGGATCGGCGCCTTCCGGTCGGTTTCGACGCCAGCCTCCCTCAGCCACTTCTCGTACTTGTCGAGGTGGTTCAGAGTTAACTTCCCGATCTCCGCGGTCTTGGCCCGCTCCGCCGCGAACCTCCCAGCCCTCCTGCCGAAGACATAGAGGTCGAGCTGGCTGTTGCCCATGAGCCTGTTCTTCCCGTGGACGCCGCCGCAGACCTCGCCGGCCGCGAAGAGGCCGGGGATGCTGGTCTCGGTCTCGGCGTTGATCTCCACGCCACCGTTCTGGTAATGGAGGGTGGGGAAGACGAGCATGGGTTCCTCCCTGATGTTGATGCCGAACTTGTTGAAGTTACGGAGCATGGCGGCGAACTCCCGTTCGATGGTGCCCTCGCCGTTTATTATGTCGATAAGGGGGGTGTCCAGCCAGACTCCTCGCATCCCTGTGGGGGTGATGATGCCGTTGTCCCGGCCATAGCACTCCCTAATGAGGGCTGAGGCCTCAACGTCCCTGGTCTCCAAGGGGTAGACGAAGAGTTCACCGTGCTTATTCAGTGGTTGGGCGCCCCTGCCCCGGAGCTTCTCCGTGCAGAGCTGGCCCACGATCTGCTCCGGGTATGCCGCCCCGGTGGGGTGGAATTGGGTTGAGTCGAGGTCCCTGAGGACAGCACCAGCGTGATAAGCCATGACGACGCCGTCGTTGGTGGCTCCATAATGATTGGTGGTCTCATATCCCTGGATGTGGAGCCTGCCGAAGCCCCCCGTCGCCAAGACTGTGGCCTTGGCCCTGCAGACCTTGTACTCGTCCGAGTCCATGTCGTAGAGGACAGCTCCTACTACCTGGCCCTTGTCGTCCAAGATGAGCTCCACCGCTGACGTGAGCTCCAAATAGGAGATGCCCCTGCTGAGGAACTCGTCTACTAGAACCCTGGTGATCTCTAGGCCTGTGTAGTCCTTGCAGCTGTGCATCCGCTTCCGGCTGGTGCCGCCCCCTGGGGCGAGCTGCATCGTGCCGTCCTCCAGCTTGTCGTACATGACGCCGAGCTCCTCGTGCCATTTGATGACGTCGGGCCCTTCCTTGACCAGGAGTTCGACGAGCTCAGGCTTGTTCTCGTAGTGGCCGCCGCCTATGACGTCGAGGTAGTGGATGGCCGGGTTGTCGTCTGGGGCATCCGCGGCCTGGATGCCGCCCTGACTCATCTTGGAGTTGGCGTCCCCCAGCCGGAGCTTCTGGATCATGAGGATCTTGTCGGGGGCTACCCCGTTTTCCTGGGCTAGGAGGGCTGCGCTCAGGCCGGCTCCGCCAGCGCCTATTATGAGGACATCGACGTCGTGGTCGATGTTTGTGAGGTCGATGTCCCTGGGCTTGATTATTGGGTGTGCCTCTAAGGTGTCGGCCACCTCGTGGGGCATGAGCACCCCCTTACTGGGACCAATCTTCAGCTCCCGCTTCTGGTCCATCTTGAAGTCAGGGTGCCAGTCCCTGAGGATCTTCTCCTTCTCTTCAGCGGTCATCTCAGGTAGGGCTTTTCCCACCCGGCTCGGCCGGGTCTTCTTCACCAGCTCCAAGGATTCCTGCATGTAGTCTGGGTATCCGCTCATGGTCACAACCTCTTCTCCCTGGTCTCGTACCGAGACTGAAGCGTCGCCTTGTCCAGGTTTTTTAGCTCCTTGATCTCGGCGTCGAACTTGCCCGCCTCAACTTCTTTCACCTTTTCGAGCACGTGCTCTGTGGGACCATCGATGTACTTGCTGAAGAGCCTTCGGGCCAGCTGGCCGATATTGTAGGGGACGATCTCTGCGGGGCAGCGGACGGCGCAGAGGCCGCAGTTGATGCAGTCGAAGCTGAGCTTCGCCGCCTTCTCGACATCCCCCTTCAGGGCGGCTTGGACGTAGTCCATCACCATGTTGTCCTGGGGGCAAGCCTTAGTGCAGGTGTTGCAGCTGAGGCAGGGGGCGATCTCGGGGTTGTGCTCGAGGAAGGC
>CP070640.1:163511-174588 GCA_020354065.1 Candidatus Bathyarchaeota archaeon | reverse complement strand
TGTAGATATTGTAGTATTCGAATGAGACAGAAAAAGGGGTGATGCGATCAAGAAACCTAGGAGGCTCTAAGGCAAGAAAGCGCCTCTTCCAACGCGACCTTGACCCTGGCGACCATCTCAGTGTCGATCTTCGACTCCGATATGCCATCCAGAGCCTCGTAGCAGCCCTCGCCAGTCTTGATCAGCTCGGTGATCTCATCTAGGGTCATTACTCTGGTTATGTCTTCAAGGTAGATGATCTCCGCCTTCTTTCTTCCTACCTCATCTTTGTACTGCTTGATGTCCCACTCGTATCCTGGTGACTTGGCCGCGTACTCCTCCTCAGAGATATCGTTGATGGCTTTCCGGATCTCCAATTCCTCAAGCCCCACCTTGGCCTCGTTCAGGGCCTTCTCCATGGACTCGAGATCGTATCTCACCCGCTCCAGCGTCTCGCTCCGGCTGTTCATCAGCAGCTCGCCCCGGGCAATATAGCTCTCGAAGAGCTTGTTGAAGATCTCTGTCTTCACACCGTCCTCCTTTAACAGGTTCACTAGCTTGATCTTCATGGAGATGTTCTTGGCGAAGTTCTCCATCACCTCCTTGATGATGGGGTCGGGCTCATGGATCGGTTCAGACTCGACGACGATATCCACCGTAGGCTCCTCCTCTACTGTAATCTCCTCGACCATCTCAAGCTCTTCAATAGCCTCAACTGTCTCAGCCTCGAGGCTTCCGACCTCCTCTACAGACGTCGTCTCTATCTCAACTGTCTCGACAATCTCAACGGCCTCTTCCTCCAGTACGACCTCTTCGGTGACTTCCTCAACCGGCTCGATCTCAATTTCCAGAGAGGGCTCCTCCTCGATCAGAACCTCATCTTCAACAACCTCGACAGTCTCGGTGGTCTCTATCTCAGGCAAGACCTCCGGCTCAGGCGGAATTTCGAACTCCTCTTCTTCCATAATTTCAGGGGTTTCATCTACAGTGATGGTAACTTCTTCGTCCTCCTCCATCTTCTCCCCAGTCTCAACCTCATCGCGATCAGTGACAGCCTCGACCACCGCCGCCTCGGGTTCGTCAAGCCCGGGCTGATCCAGCTCGATCTTGTAAAGCGGATACCCACAGTTAAGGCAGTAAAGGGTCTTCGGGACTTCCTCCTTGCAATTCGGACAGAGTAAAACCTCTGCCTGTAAGCTCGTCTGCATACCACACCCTCCTCAATGTCGATTGGTTGTGTGATAATAGACCCGATGAACGATTTATTACTTTTAGACACGTTTTTACAAGATATCTGTTAAAATGGAGGTTCTTATAGATTAGTTTTTTATTAATTCATTTAAAAACATCACACCTACCCAAAAAATAACCAATGAATAAAGCAATTAAATTCGAAGAAAATGAGGGAAATTAAAAGAAAAGAGCAAAAAAGGCTGATTTGTTATAATCTCAATGACTTTATCAACTATTTGAAAAAGGCTGTATGAAATATATTTGATACCATGTCGAAATATTTTTCGACTCAGCTCGAAACAAACGATAATAACCTTCACCCTAATAGATTGGCGGGAAATTTCGGAGGGAGATTACTGGCTTACGATCTCACCGACCATCTACAGCAATCGGCGAGGGGTAGCCTTATCCTCATGATAGGTCAGGTAACCTCAACCATAATCACCGCCATAGCCACCATTCTGGTCGCGAGGTTTCTGGGCTCCACATCCTACGGACAGGTCGCCCTCGCGATGATTCCCATTACCTTAGCAAATCTGTTCACGAATCCAGGTATAAGATCTAGCCTGATAAAATTCATCGCTCAGTATAGAACCGAGAACAGGGCCAGCGACATTAGAACCCTTATCATAACAGGGCTCCTCATCAACTCAACCGCTGGTCTAGCGATGCTGGTGATTATTTTCATCTCATCGGGGTTTATAGCACGGGAAATATTCAATCAGTCGACCATCCAACTGCTAATACAAATTGCATCTGCAAATCTCATCGCCCATTCCCTCATGACCACCACAAGATCCATCTTCGTAGGTTATGAGAGGATGGAGTTCTACAGCCTAACCATTATAGTTCAATCTCTACTGAAGAGCTTCCTTGCGCCACTGTTGGTATATCTTGGAATGGGCCCTCTCGGAGCAATACTCGGAACTACTGCATCCACTTTGGTCACAGGAGGTCTGGGGTTAGCGTTGGTTCTTCTCGTATTTCTAAGAAAAGCCGAAACGAATGAATCTACATTGAGCTACCGGGAGGCTTCGCGGATCCTTCTCTCACATGGTTTTCCATTATTCCTTTCGATTCTGCTCTCCGGAGCGATATCCCAAATCTACAATTTTCTGATGGCCATATATGTAAACGTATCCAGTATAGGAAACTACCAAGCAGCCACAAACTTTACTGCTCTGATAACATTCTTCACGATGCCAATTTCGACAGTACTGTTCCCATTGTTCTCGAAACTCGAACCAACAGAGAACCATATGCTCGGTATCGTGTACCAGAACTCAGTCAAGTACGCGGCATTGATGACCGTACCCGTAACAATGGCGATAATCCTCCTCGCTGACCCGATTGTACAAATAATCTACGGCAACAGCTATCCCCAGACCGCATTCTATCTACAGCTTATTTCCATCAACTTTCTTTTCATCGGCCTCGGGAGTAACAGTAATGGGTCACTTCTTAATGGCCAGGGAAAGACGAGGGTCATCTTCATCAGCAACCTGTTTAATCTTCTAGCAGGCCTTCCTCTCGGCTTGTATTTGATACCTAAATTCGGTATTATCGGCCTGATAGCAACGTTGATAATTGCGCCAAAAACAATGCTATTCAATAGCCTTTGGTGGATAAGAAAAAACTTGGGATTCTCCATTGACTGGAGTTCATCGGCAAAAATCTTTCTATCCTCTGGAATATCCTTTATCATCGCATATTATCTCCTAAAAACAGCTCATCTAGGTGAATGGACGAGTCTAATTCTCGGATTTGGAGCATACACATTGTTGTACATTTTCATGCTGTTGAAGCTAGGGACGCTTGAAATATCAGACGTATACAACCTGAGACGCATACTCAGTTCATTGGGGCCTCTGACGCCTATCTTCAACATATTCCTGAAGATAATCGAGAAGTATCTGTGAAATGAATACTAAGTTTCTATACAAGGGCAAACGGTTCTTTGATTATTCTCTGTTGAATAGATGCTTGACTTTATCAATCTCGAGATATCATAATCTCTTAGTCCATATAATCGAGGAAATTACTATTCTGGCGTATACACAGTGAAGCCGTTTTTCTTTTCAATATGTTCCAAGGGGCTGTATGTAGCCGTCTGGTACCTATAAACCGATTTAAAAATGATTTCCAACTCTAGTGGCGGTTATAGGATAGTGTCGAGGGACTACAAGATTACAGTGATGCCAGGGGACGGCATAGGTCCTGAGGTCACTGCCGAGGCCATCAAGGTCCTAGAGGCCACTGGCCTTGTCTTCGAGTTTAGACACTGCAATGTTGGTGGTATGGCTTACATCCAAACAGGCAAACCCTTGCCTGATTATGCCAGGGAGGCCTGCGAGGAAGCGGACGCCGTGCTCTTCGGGGCCGTGGGTCATGACTATGCCCCTTATGGTATCCCACGGAAAGTGTTGATCTACCTACGGATCGAGAAAAACGCCTATGCCAACGTTCGCCCCCTCAAACTGTATCCAGGCGTCTATCCCCCGGATGATCATCGGTCCCAGCAGGATGTCAACTTGGTGATAATCAGAGACAACGCCGAGGGCTTCGCCCTGGAGCACGAGGGCTTCCTCTGGGAGGACAGAGGCATCGATAAAAGAGTCATCACACAGGCCGGAGCCCAGCGAATCATCCTGTTCGCAGTCACCTATGCCATGAAGCATGGGAGGCGGAAGATCACCTGCATCGACCAGAGCAACTGGCTGTTCAGTGACAAACTCTTCCGGAATGCATTCAACCTCGTGGCCGAGAGATCTCCCCGCTTGGAGGCTGATTGCGTCAGCGTGGATGTGGCGGCCATGATGCAGGCCCGTGATCCTCGCAGCTTCGATGTCATCGTCACTCCCGATATTTACGGAGACATCCTCTCAGGGTTTGTGATTGGTCAGATCGGCGGGGTTGGATTGGCCCCTTCAGCTTGCATCGGCAATGATTTCGCCTTCTTCGAGCCAATCCATGGGACCGCATGGGATCTCGCAGGGAAGGGAGTTGCAAATCCGATTGCCTCCATTCTGTCAGCGAGGTTGATGCTGGAGTGGCTGGGAAGAGAGGAAGAAGCCGAATCTATAGATAATGCGGTCAGGTCAGTTCTTTCGGAGAGTAAGATACGGACATTTGATCTTGGGGGGAGTTCGAGCTCCTCTCAGATGGGCGACGCTATAGCAGCCCTTGTGGGCAGCGATCCAGCGCTGGATGCGCAGGACCAGAAAACGGTCCATGTTGATCGATAAGTCACGCAACCCTTAATTGAATGGCACTTATGCGTTCTTAAGAAAACGTGATCAAGTGTCGAAGAACATGCTGTTTGGGTTTTATTATTAATCTATCCTTGGAGCTCAATGCACTTCAAATGAATATGACATAATATTTGATATTCTTTCATGACCTGTGTAAATGTTCATCCTGCGACCCCTAACGAAGCATATCAGTGTGATTCCGGCGGCATCTGCAAACCTTATTCCGGATTTCAGTGGCCCTGCAACGGACGCAATAACTGGGATTCCGCTGCGAGCTGCTTTGAGAACGATCTCGCCCGATTGCCTCCCTGAAGATATGAGGAAGCAACCTCCAAGTTCCACCCCTTTTAACAGTCCGGCTCCTATCACCTTATCCACAGCGTTGTGCCTACCCACATCCTCAGCGAAGGCTATCCCCTGTCCTTCTGTGGTGCACAGCATTGCTGAGTGAGTCCCCCCCGTTTTGTGGTAGATTTCGCTTCTGAGGTTGAGCTCCCTTACTATGCCCCAGATCTCCTCGGGATCTACCTTGACATCCGATGCCACCATCAAGCCTTCAAGCTGATCACTCTGCAGGGGGGCTGATATAGAGCCGCAGGCGGTAGTTATTAGATCCACCTTGCTCATGCTGATGAGATCGAGGTTCACGTCCCTATGCAGCTCCACATAGACCTTGAGGAGCCTAGCCTCGAACTCCTTGATATCTTCTAAGGAGTTTATGATCCCCTCTCCCAATAGGTGCCCGACCACAAGTTCTTTGGTCATGGTGGGAGTAGCTATCAGAGTCCTATAGTACTCGTCGTTGACGAAGATGCAGACCGCCTCATCGGTTGCGACGGTGTCATCTTGCTCTGAGAAGGTTTCCTCTTTCAAATCGAGGCGGTATATCCGGATCTGCTCCGTTGACATGGGCTGCTCAATAGATCCCTACAGTTTCAACCTAAAAGAAGAGCGGGGGCGATCAGCGCTGACTGATGAGGCCTAGCGTCTTCTCGACGAGCTTCATTTTCGTGTCCATCTCGCAGAGGATGAACTTCTCGATCATCTCCTCGTTGAGCCAGCCCCGCTTACTTACCCAGTCGATCCTCTTCTTTTTCCTGAACAAGATGTCGCCCATCTTCCTTATCCGTAGGGCGTTCTCCAACGTTCTCCCCATCCGCTCCCTCCAAGCCTTATCGAATTCTCTGAGAGGCCCACCTTCGAGGATATGTGAAGCAAGGGCCTGACCGGCTAACCTTCCACAAATTAGACCGGGAGGAATCCCCCCGCCCACAGTGGATATCGTGTGGCCTCCTGCGTCCCCCACAGCGATGACTCTATCCGTGCTTGTATTCTCAAGCGGTCCACCAACTGGGATGCAACCTGCCTTGATCGCTGTGGGTTTGGCACGCCTGAGCTTCGCTGAAGACCTCGGGTTATTCTCAACGAAGTTGTGCTGGTAATCCCTGACATTCATACCCGGTTTCTTGTAGGGAATCCTCATGCCCGTTCCCACATTGGCCACATCGTCTCCCTTGGGTATTATCCAAGCGTAGGTGCCTGGGGCGATGTCCTCTCCCAGATACATGTCCACGTAATCCGAGTCGTGTTCGACATTCACCATCTCGTACTGGAATCCGACGCCATAGTCGAGGGAGTCTCTGGAGACGGGGAGGCCTGCCCTTCTCGCGATCAAGGAGTAGGCTCCATCTGCGGCGACAACGGTCCTCGATGGGATTTCCCTCAGACTGTCTAGACTCCTGGCCCTGACGCCTTCACCATTGCCGAGGATGTCGAGGGCCTTCGTTGATGTGGCCACATCCGCGCCGGCCCTGGCTGCCTCGTTGGCGAGATGTTTGTCGAGAAGCTTCCTCTCCACGACGACGCCCTTAAAATCGACGCTGATCTCCACCTCGTTGGGAAATATGAATCTGACGTACTTGGTTCTATTGCAGACGAACTCCTCTGGAGGATCGAAGAGGCTCTCCAGATCTCTGACATCTGGAGTTAGACGCCTCATCTCCTCAAGGCTAGGAAGGAACTCGCCGCACTTGTCAGGAACCCCGATCTCGAGCTCCCTCTCTAAGAGCAGAACCTCAAGCCCCTTCTCCGCTGCGGTCTTCGCCGTCATCGCTCCAGCCGGCCCAGCACCAACGACTATGACATCAGACATTGGAGTCGTCCTCCAAGTAGTTCAATGATATTCAAACCTCATATTTTTAAACATGTAGAAGAGGTCCTAGAGCAGGATCTCTGGCTTTACCTTGGGGTTAAATTTGCTGTAATACAAGTCTAGAAGGTTGTATAGGATCGCCCTCGCATCGGAATCCCTGAACCTCTTGAGACATTCGCGACCCTTCTCAGCGAAACTCTTCATCAAGGTGATCGATCTCTCCAGCGCTCCAGCCTCCTCGTAGATCCTTTGGATCTCATGGATATCCAAAGATTCCTTTTGCCCTAGATGCAGCATCATCAGTGTGTTTCTGTCCTCGTTCGAGATGGACTCGGAGTCGAGTGAGTAGATGAGGAGGAGAGACACGTCGCCGTTTAAGAGATCAACCCGTGAGAGATCGTCATGCCGATCTTCTGCGAAGATGCTGCAGATGTCATCCCTTATCTGATAAGCATCACCGAAATTTCTTCCAAACTCGGCCAGGATGACGGCGTCCTCAGGATTCTCGGAGCCTATCAGACTTCCGAGGACCGCCGCACACTCGAAGAGGCTGCCGCTCTTCAAGTAGTTGATGTTGAGGTAAGTCGCCTCTGACACCATCTTTCGACGGAAGAAGGTCTGGAGGGCTACACCCTGGACCATGCTAAGCGCGGTCTCCGCAAGCCGGTCGACAATCCCCAGTTTTCCCGTCTTTGTCGCGTATTGGAGGCCGAGGCTCAGAAGGGCGTCCCCAGTCAAAACCGCTCTCTTACTATCAAACTTTACTTGGACTGAGGGACTGCCTCGCCTAAAGAGGTCTTCGTCGATGATGTCGTCATGAACGAGAGTGCCGTTGTGGATGAGCTCAAGGGCCATGAAGGCGTTCTTGGTCTCCTTGTAGTCGCCTCCAACCACCTCGGCGCAGAGCATACAGATAACAGGCCTGAGGCGTTTCCCGCCTCCCTGGATGGCGTAATTAATTGGTATTTCGATTATGGGGTGTACTTTGGATAGGTCCAGGTCTCGAATGGCCTGATTCACGAAATCCAGTTTCTCTCTGAGCCCCTCGAAGAGGTCCAAACATCCACTCCCAGTCAATTACCAGCTTTCGAATCCGTAAATAACCCTCACCAACCGTATTTTAACTTATAGGGTTACCCGCAGTGGCAAAGAAAATATATTGATAAACGAGCCCAAATTGCGTGAAGGATCAGAGAATGAACCTGAAAACTTGGTTCAAAGAGACACGTCCACCCTTTCTTCTCCTGACCCCTATCGCCTTCTCTGTGGGTCTCGCTGCCGCCTACATCGAAGGAAGCTTCAACGTGCTAAACGCGTTCTTGGGCTTGATAGGTGTTCTCCTAGCCCATATAAGTATCAATGTGATCAACGACTACTTCGATTACAAGAGCGGCCTCGACTTCACCACGAAGCCCACCCCCTTTAGCGGTGGCAGCGGCATGCTAATCTCCAAGACTCTGAAACCAAAGGCTGTTTACCAATTCGCTCTCGGAAGCCTTCTCATTGGTAGTTGCATAGGTATCTATTTCGTCCTGACCACGGGATGGATGCTCCTCCCCCTCATAGGGCTCGCAGCCTTCACTATCTACTTCTACACGCCCCTCCTCGCCAACTTGTATGTAGGTGAGCTGTTCACGGGTCTCAACTTTGGTCCCCTCATGGTCTTGGGGGGGTATTTCATTATGACTGGTCGTTATAGCATCCCCGCCCTCGCCGCAGGCATGGTTCCAGGCATCCTCGTGGGTACTCTCCTCTACCTCAACGAGTTCCCAGACTTGGAAGCCGACAAGGGAGTCGGGAGGAAAAACGTGATCATCAAGCTGGGTTTGGAGCGTGCATCAAAAGGTTACGTAGTGCTGATTGCCTCGTCTTACATCTGGGTGCTGGTCTCCATTATGGTGAGATGGATGCCAATCACGACCCTCGTGACCTTACTGACACTGCCCACCGCTCTTAAAGCGACGAGAGGAGTGCTTGAGAACTACGACAACATCGGGCAACTCATCCCGGCGATGGGCGCCAACGTGAACTTGGTCCTGTCCATGACGGCCGCAACAACCTTGGGGCTTCTCCTGTCCATCCTTCTCTAAGGAATCTAAGAAAAGCGTAGAAACCTGTTAGATCCTTCAGGACGTATTGATTCTACGTAGCTCATAGAAACATGGCATTCAGAACCGGCTATCCGAGGGGTCGCATAAATTAATGAGGTCGTAAGAATCTGTTACACGTTGAGGGCCATGGCGAGAATCGACGTGCAGGATTTCTCGGAGGAGGAACTCGAGTACTATTCGAGGCAGATTGTCCTCCAAGAAATAGGTTTGGCCGGTCAGAAGAGGTTGAACGAGGCCAAGGTCTGCGTGGTGGGATTGGGTGGTCTAGGAAGCCCTATCTCGATTCAGCTGGCCTCTATGGGCGTCGGACATCTCAGGATAGTGGACAGAGATGTCGTGGAGACATCTAATCTGCAGAGGCAGCACCTCTACGGTATGGATGTGATTGGCTACCCGAAGGTGGAGGCCGCAGCCAACAGGCTGAGGAAGCTGAACCCCCACATCGAGGTCGAGCCCGTTCCGTTGAGTCTCTCCCCCAAGAACGTTGAGAGGATTATTGGGGGAGTGGATGTTGTTGTGGATGGACTCGACATGATGACCCCCAGATACCTCCTCAACAGGGCATGCGTCAAGCTTGGGGTCCCCTTTGTCTTCGGCGCGGTCATCACCCACATCGGTAACGTGTCTACGATCATTCCCGGTGAGACCGCCTGCCTTGAGTGTTTCCAGGGGGATGTCGACGACGATGAGCTTCCCACCTGCGCCATCGTCGGGGTCCACCCCTCCATCATAAGCGTCATAGCCAGCATCCAGGTCTCAGAGACAGTGAGGCTGATAACAGGAAAAACCCCCAACCTTGCCAACACACTCCTCTACTGCGACCTGGGGGATCTGTCCTTCGAGCGGATCAAGCTTGCCAAAGCCGAATCCTGCCCTGTCTGCGGGTCAGCACCCCGCTCCAAGCCCAGTCCCATTGAGCACCAGCCTGTTCAGGAGATCTGCGGGAGGGAGGGTCGGCGTGTGTTTGTGTTCTCGCCCGATGATGAACTGGACATGGACCTCACCGCGCTGAACAGCCGTCTTGAGAAGCTGGGCTATGAGCTGCTCGTGAAAGCGAGACTGGGTTCAACATTCGTGAAGGACCCGGTGAAAGGAAGCGTCTTGAAGAGCGGTGTTACCATCCTTGAGGGCGTGGATGCGAAGGAAAAGGCGCAGGAGATCTACGAGCAACTGTTCGAGCCCTGAAGCCAACCCTTCCTCGCTAAAATGACCACTAAGCCTCCGAAGGCTAGTTCCTCCATTTCAGCTCCCCCAAATATCTCCTCCATCGTCCATAGGAGGTGTCTATCGATGGGAAGCACGGCATATGTATCGTAGAGGATACCCCAAGGATTCCTATATCCATAACCGGCTACAACACCAGCGAGGACAGGCACAATATGCCTCATATAGAGGGAAAAAAACCCACTGATGAGCAGATTGCTGGGTTTTCCTATGTCGATGACAACTAGTTTCCCCTCATCCTTCAGGGCTCGTCTGATCTCTTGAAGAACTCTAATCATGTCTTTCGAATCTCTGAGGGCGTAGGCAGTCATCGTGAGTGATAGAGATCCCTCTCGGAAGGGTAAAGCTTCGAAGATCCCCTGTACGAATCCTATTCGGTCATCCATGTTGGAGGCTCTCGCAACCGGAAGCATTCTAACTGAATAATCCATGCAGACAATGTGGCCTTCGACTTTTGTACAGAGCATCCTCGTGAAGTTCCCAGGACCTGATCCGAGCTCGAGAACAACGCCAGTAGGGCATCCAGATTTATCGAGCCCCTTCAACCGCGCCCTATCGTCTTGAAAGAAGGAGATAACATGGTTAACTCTGGTGTAATTATCGATTATTTCCTCAAGGGCGTCTTCAACCTCCCACCAGATGGTCAATTGCTATCGAACCTCCAGTAGTCCTTTGTGTTGGGCTCTTAAACCTGTCGTATCTTCAGGTATTCAGCCTTTCTGAATGTTTATCTAGGACATGAGGAGAGATCACCTGATTCCATGAGCTCCACAGGCCTCGGCTTCCTAGACGACGAGAAACCCAGGATCATCATGTTCTGCGGGAAAGGCGGTGTAGGCAAGACGACCTCCGCCTCTGCCACAGCCCTCCACTTTGCCCTGAGGGGCTTCAGGACTCTCCTCCTGTCCACGGATCCAGCCCCATCCCTCTCGGACATCCTAGAGACAGATGTGAGCAAAGGCATAACCACGATTGCGGAAGCGGCGGGGCTTGAGGTAGTCGAGCTTGACTATGAAGCAGTGGTGGATCTCTGGAAGAAGAAGTTCGGGGACGAGGTCTACGAGCTCATCGCCTCATTTCTGCCAGTTGAAGAGGACATCATAGACTACGTAGCTGGTGCGCCGGGC
>CP070640.1:160167-163411 GCA_020354065.1 Candidatus Bathyarchaeota archaeon | reverse complement strand
CGGCTAGATCCTGTATTATGTTGAGGTTCTTCTCGTCCTTGACCCCCCTCCCGATGGAGACAATGATCTCTGCGTCAGAGATATCGACCTCCCCGGGGGGTGGCTCGACGTAGTCGACGAACCTTTTTTTCTCTACGGTCAACGTGGAAGGGTAGTCGAGGCTGACGACCTCCCCTTTCCTAGAACCAGGTTCTCCTGCCTCGAAGGTGGCCGGGCGGACGGTCACAATATAGCTGTCGGACTCGCGGATGGAGGCCTCGACGTTCAGCTTGCCCCCATAGACCTGCCGGGTAACGAAGACCCTGTTCCCCTCTATCCTCAGATCGATGCAGTCCGGAGCCAGGGGTCTATCGAGGGTCACCGCGAGGGCGGGGGCTAGGTCTATGCCCCATGAGGTGTGGCCGATCAGGGTGAGCTTTGGCTTCCTTTCCTCGATGAGCCAGCTCAGTAACTGCTGGTAGCACTCTGCGTTGAAGTCAGCCAGTTCCTTGTGATTGTAGACCAGCACCCTGTCGGAATATGCTCGTAGCGTCTCTTGGAATTCCTCGGTTTCAAATCCAAAGAGGATGACCGCGAGCTCGAGGCCCTCACTATCGGCTAGCCCCCTCCCCTTTGCGAGCATCTCGAAGGTGATGTCTCTGAGCTCCCCTCTCCGATGCTCGGCCAGTACGATGAGCTCGGTCATCTAGATCAGCCCTCTGGCCCTGAAGAGCTCCGCTAGCTTCCTGGCCACCTCGTCCAGGCTCCCGGCCATGATGATTGGCTCCTTCTCCACCGGGGGCCTGTACATCCTCTCAACACTCAGCCAGGACCCTCTAGCCCCGACCTCCTCCTCGGTCAATCCCAGGTCGCCGAGCCCCAGGAGGGCCATCTCCTTCTTCCTCGCCCTCCTGATCCCCATGATGGAGACGTATCGGGGTTCGTTTATGCCCGTCTGGACTGTGAGCACGGCTGGCATTCCGAGATCGACGACCTCTTCGAGCCCGCCCTCGAGCTCCCTATTGACGATGACCCTCCCCTCCCCGACATCCACATTCTTGACCATGGAGGCATGGGGGACGCCCAGGAGCTCAGCCAGGATGACGCCGACAGCTGAGTATCCGTCGTCGCTTGCCTGAGTACCCGCTAGAACCAAGTCGAATTCAAGGTCCTTGATCGCTGCGTGGAGGGTCTTAGCTGTGGCGTATGCGTCTGAGCCCTTGAAGGCCTCGTCCTTCAACCACATGGCCCGGTCCGCCCCCTTCGCCAAGCACCTCCTGAGGACGGCGTCAGCCCCCTCGGGGCCCATCGTGAGCGCGGTCACCGAGCCCCCGAGCCTCTCCTTCAGCAGGAGCGCCTCCTCGATGGCGTACTCGTCCCACTCGTTCATCTCGAAGACCAAGCCTGCGGTTTTAACACTCTTCCCCGAGTCGTCAAGTCTAAGTTCGGCCTCAGCGGTCTCAGGAGTCTGTTTGACGCAAACTATGATGTCCACTCCAGAACACCAACCCTCAAAGTGTCTACCATTGTTTAATATAAAAGGCCTAGATGCCCAGCCTCTCCCTCACGGCTTCGAGGGCATCTGGCTCGATGGGTCCGAGGTCATCTATTGTGGAGGTGTAGAGTTCGAAGATCCTGGCTATGTTCTTGTAGGAGGGGAGCTGGACGAGGTTGTAGTAGAGCCTCATGCTGTCAATGTCTATGTCGTCTAGCTCATCCTTGTATGAGTCAATCCTCTCCCTAGTGAACCTCTCGTCGATGTCGTGTTCCCCCTCGATCATCAGGACCCCGTCCGCTTCAAGGGCGAAGGCCTGCAGTATCTGTTTGAGGCCTATGATGGCCGTTGACGGGACGGAGACCACCCTTACGTTTGAGGGATAGGTTGTTCTGTCGAGGCCGAGGAAGTCGACTCCCGTGTAGCCTATGCTCTTCTCCACGAACGCTATCAGCCTGACCTCGTCCTCTCGTTTGTCGTGGAGTAGGCCTTTGAGCGACGCCGTGATCTGGTCCCTCGTGGCGTTCTTGAAGTCGATTGCATCGGTGGGGCACTCGGGCACGCAACCCCCGCATCCTGTGCACTGGAAGGGATCGACGCTGGCTTTCTGGCTTGACATGGAGATGGCGTCCGAGGGGCAGACCTGGATGCAATCTTCGCAGCCATCGCAGGCCTCCGGGTTCACGAAGGCCTTCTCCGGGCTTGAGGTGACTGTACTCTCCTTCAGGAAGGTGGCAGATTTGGCTGCGGCCCCGAGCGAATCGGAGACGGTGTCCCTGACATCTTTTGGGCCCAGGGCGCACCCGCATGCGAAGATCCCTGTTTTTAAGGTGTCCACGGGGTCGAGCTTCGGGTGCTTCTCCTGGACGAAGCCGTCCTCCCCGAGGGGCAGGGCCATCTCCTGCGCCAGGGCTTCTATCCCAGGGGGGGAGACCATCGCCACGGCCAGAGCGACCATGTCGAACTCTTCCTCCATCACCCTGCCGGTTAGGGTGTCCTCCGCCCTGACAACGAGCTTGTTGCTGCTCCTGTTGGCCCAGATCTCGGAGGCCTTTCCCCTGACGAAGACGACGCCGGCTTCCTGGGCCCTCCAGTAGAGCTCCTCGTACCCCCTGCCCGTGGCCCGGATGTCGGTGTAGTAGACCCAGACATCCTTGTCGAGCATCTCCCTGAGGAGGATGGCCTGCTTTATCGAGTACATGCAGCAGATCCGGCTGCAGTAGGGGATGTACAGGTGCTTGTCCCTGGACCCGGCGCAGAGGACGATGGCTATGCGGTCCACGTCACCACCGTCACTGGGCTTCACCACCCTCCCCTTCGTGGGCCCGAACAGGGAGGTAAACCTCTCCACCTCCATCATGGTGACGACATCGGGGTACAGCCCATACCCGAACTCCTTGATCTCCTCTGCGGTGTACTGCTGATATCCGGTCGCCAGGATGATGCTTCCCACGTCCAAGTGGATGGTTTCGCCCGGGTCGTCGAGGTCTATGGCCTTGCTGGGGCAGAGCTCCACGCACTTTCCACATCTGTCGCAGTTTTCCAGGTCGATCACGTAGACATACGGCACGGCCTGGGGGAAGGGCAGATAGGCTGCAGCCCTCTGGGATCTGCCCTCGTTGAAATCATCCGGGACGCTGACGGGGCAGACCCTGGCGCAGACCCCGCAGCCGCGGCACTCTTCCAGGTCGACCCCGCGCGGCTTCTTGTAGACCTCCACGGAGTAGTTTCCCGGCCTCCCGTCGACCGATTTAACCTCTGAGTACGCGT
>CP070640.1:155763-160067 GCA_020354065.1 Candidatus Bathyarchaeota archaeon | reverse complement strand
TTCAACATCGACAGGCTCATCTTCGCCTCAGACACCCCCCTGGGGAGCATCGAGATTGAAAGTAAGAGAGTGGAGCTGGCGGGGTTGAAGACGGATCAGAGGAGCAAGATAATAGGTGGAAATATACAGCGCATCATGAAAATTTGAGCTGTTAGTATACGGGCTTGGAAAATACTCTTACCTTTTTTCAAATATTACTACAATCAAGCTTGGCCAAGTCTATAGATGAAAAATGTGAATGATCCTCTTCAGCGTCTCCTGAGCCTGGGGTTGATTATCTCCTCCAGGGTCTGACCGATGAGGACGAGGGAGGCGATCGTGAAGGCGACGCAGAGGCCCGGGGGGATTATCCACCACCAGGCCGGGTAGCCCATGTTGGCGTACCAGCCTCCCGAGGTCTGGGCGTAGTGGAGTATCATGCCCCAGCTCTTGTTGCCCGGGTCGCCGAGGCCGAGGAAGGCGAGGCCCGCCTCGGACATCATGGCGCCCGCCACCTGGTAGATCATGGTGGCCATGATGAGGGGGGAGACGTTGGGGAGGACGTGCTTGGCTATGATGTGGCGGTCGCCGGCCCCGATGGCCTTGGAGGCCTCCACATACATCCGCTCTTTGATGGAGAGGGTGGACGACCTGACCATCCTCGCTGTCCCGGTCCAGCCCATTATAGAGATGGCGAGGACCATGATGAAGAAGCTCTGCTTCCCGAAGAGAGCCATGAGCAGTATGAGCAAGGGTATGCTCGGGAGGATCATGATGACGTCCGTGAACCTCATGAGCACCTCGTCGACGGCCCCGCCTACGAAGCCAGAAACAACCCCTACCAGCGTCCCGATGACCACAGTGAAAATAGCCGCAGCGAACCCGATGGTGAGGGAGACCCTTGTGCCGAAAATAAGCTCTGAGAAGATGTCCTGCCCAATGTCGTTGGTCCCTAACAGGTACCTAGTAGACGGGGGTCTAAACGGCCTGTCGACCCTCGTGTAAGGGTTGTAGGGTGCGAGGAAGGGTGCGAACACCGCAGTACAGATGAAAAAAAGCAGGATCGCTAGGCCAAGTAGCCCGGACTTGCTCCTCTTGTAGACCGCTGCGAACTCCTTGATACTCTTCTTGAGCTGCTCAACGCGTATCTGCCTGCGGGTTATCTTGGCTTTCTGCCTCGTCATCATCTCACACCTATATCTTGATTCTGGGGTCCAGCCAGGCGCATAATAGATCGGCTATGAGATTAGCCATCAGGACGGTGATGGAGGTTATGAAGAATGCTCCCTGAAGGAGGAAGAAGTCGTCGTTCATTATCGCTAGATATATCAGTCGTCCTGTTCCGGGATATGAGAAGACTGTCTCGGTCAGTATTGCTCCGTTGACCATGAACCCAAAGCGCATGGCCGTCATAGTCACCATGGGGAGCATCGCATTACGGGCTGCGTGGCTGAACATTAAAGACCATCCCGGCACACCCTTCGCCTTGGCGGTGACCATGTAGTCCTCTCCCAGGACCTCCACCGTTGAGTTGCGCATGTAGAGAACGTACATCCCTACTTGCCTTAGGAGGAGCGTTGTGAGGGGGAGGGTCGCATGGAACAGGACATCCTTGATGAAGCCGAAGACATCCGCGAAATCTTTCCCCGGCGTTCGTGCGCCAAAGAGCGGGAAGAAAGGAATGTAATATGCGAAGGCCAGCAGCAAGATCATGCCGAGCCAGAAGTGAGGGGTGGATCGGATGAACATAAAGATATTCGTTCCCCACAGGTCTATCTTGGTGCCCCTCTTCCAGGCAAAATAAACCCCCACCGCAAAGGATACAATGGTTGAGATGACTATGGATATACTGAGTAGGAAGAGGGTCCAGGGCAGCCTCTCCATTACCACGTCGAAGACGGGCCTTTTATAGTATAGAGAATACCCGAACTCCCCCTTGAGGGTGTTCTGTATGAAGTCGAGATATTGCATGTGCAATGGTTTGTCCAAGCCGAACTTGGCCCTGAGCCTCTCGATTTGAGCCTGGGGGATTCTTGGATCCTCGGAAAGATAGCGCTCGAACGGGTCAGTACCAGCGCTCCTGGCAAGGAAGAATAAGAGCGAGACCACCACGAAGAAAGTGATGATCCTCGATCCCGTGCGTCTCGCGATGTATGCCATGAGCCCACTTTACCTTCGCGCGCGAAGCTGCTAGAATTGTCTCTACGTTTATACAGATAAGTTCTCTGCTTCATTTCAAAGATAAAGAAAAAAAGAGGGGATGTTTTTTTACAGTTATTTCCTTGCGTACATGTACACGGCCGCGATGGCGACCAGGGCCAGAACCACAACTACGCCTGTCACCGTGGCTCCGTAGGACTCCCAGAAAGTGGGTTCCTCTTCAGCCTCCGGCTCGACTGCGTCCACATCGAAAGCCGTAACGAGTTCGTTGTAGCCTTCGGCCCTTGCTTCAGCTCTTATTGTGTATTTTCCTGTATACCAGCCCGACGTTTCGAAGGTAGCGGTGTAGGTCCCGCCTCCCACGTGTTCCAGCTGGTACGTGGTGGGGTCTCCGGTAACAAGGGCGGTGACTAATGCATCTGTTACCGCCTCGCCCTCCGGACCCGTATATGTTAACCCTAGTGTGATGGTTTCTCCTAGCTCTACTTCGGGTGGCGGTGTGTTTACAACGGAGACGCCGAATGATTTCATCTCCTGAAGGGCCTTAACGCGGACGTTGATTCTGTCCCAGCCATGGCCCCTGCCTGCGTCGAAGTCGTCTATCCAGCCGGTGAGCTTGTCCGTCCTGTAGACGCTCGGGCTCTGTCGGAAGTACATCACTATGAGGGGTATCTCCTCGGCCAGGATTTCCTGCATCCTGAAAACTGACTGCCTCCTCTCTTCAGAGTCGAATTGAGTGCTCTGAAGTTCAGCCAGCATGTCGAACTCAGCATTGATGAATCCGTAGTAGTTCGGGTTGGATATCGCTGAGGAGTGTAGACGAGTCCTGAATATCTGGGGGTCTACGCTGAGGCTGGATCCGAGTAGCCAGGAGTCGATCTTGGTCGGCGAGTCGAGGGGCTGGATTATCTGTTTCCACAGCGTAGCCCACTCTGTATACTGGACCGTGGCATCGACTCCGATCGTCTTGAGGTTGATTGCGATCAACTCCGCTGCGCGTACGCGGACTGGGTCGTAGATGGGCGGCCCTATGTCGAAGGCCAACGGTTCACCTGCGTGCTCCCCTATGCCTTCGCGTATACCGTCGCCGTCGGTGTCGACCCAGCCGAGATCGTCGAGGATCTCAGCCGCTTTTTCCAGGTCGAAGGTGTAGGTCTGTGGTACGTCGGGGTTGTAATAGTAGCTGTAGAATGGGGGTTGCACGCCGACCGGGCCAGGTATACCGTAGCCCAGGAGGAGGGTCGCGACGAGGTCCTCCTTGTCCACTGCGTGGGCACAGGCGTACCTGAACTCTTTCACGTTGAAGGGCCATATGGCGTTGTTGAAACCCCAGTGGTACATGTAGGGCCGGTTGTAGAGGTAGAGGCCTATGCCTTCCTCACCCATGAGGGCTGGGATGGCCTCGGAGGCGAGGAAGCCAGTGAAGACGTCCACCTCGCCTCTCTTGACGGCGAGGAGCTCTGCGTCTCCGCTCGTAATGATAGGCCTCAGAAGCTCGTCGATGTAGGGCTTGCCGTGCCAGTAGTCCTCGAACGCCTCGTACTTGTAGTGAGAGCCTACCACGTACTCTGAAAACTTGAAGGGCCCACAGCCTACAAACTCGTCTTCAGTCGGCACGTAGGTGAACCAGTCAAAGTCAGGCCTCTGAGATATCGGTTCCCAGATGTGTTTGGGAACGATAGCAACCGTTCCCAGAGTTTCGCGCGCAAATGAAACGAAGGGAGCCTTCAAGTGGAACCTGAGGGTGTAGTCGTCTATTATCTCCGTCGGCTTCTCACGGCTTAGATACTCCCAGACATCGGCCATCCTCGTGAAGTTGTTCGCCATGACGAAGTCGAAGCACCACTTTACGTCCTCGCTGGTCATCTCTGTTCCGTCGTGGAATTTTACGCCCTCAACCAGGTGGACAGTGTAGGACAGCGTGTCCTCCGACATCTCCCAGCTCTCGGCTATCCAAGGTACCACTCCCCCAGTGACAGGGTCTGTTGCTGTCAGATAGCTATTCATCGGATCTAGGAAGTTGTAGCTGGCGGTTGCCCCTGCGTTCCACTGGTGCAGCTCGGGTGGATCGGAGGGAGTCGCTATTACTAAAGATCCTCCGTGGACGACGGTAGGATCGTAGAAATAGCCCTCGAAGGGCTCATCTATAGTGACTCCCTGAGAGG
>CP070640.1:146763-155663 GCA_020354065.1 Candidatus Bathyarchaeota archaeon | reverse complement strand
CCTGCCTGACACGGACCCGGACAGGAGGTGCCGCTACCACGTAGCGGGGCAGGAGTACATCTCCGTCGACCACGGCTACCCCGAGCCGGTCAACAACGACCGGAGGTTCTGCCACTGGGCCTTCGCCGACATCCAGAAACAGCTGGTCTTCCTAGACTTCGGAAACAAATACTACAAGGTCGGGGAACCCCATTACGCCGCATGCACAGACGGCATAGCGACGGTCATATTCCGGCTAGAGAGGATCGAGTAGGTGTATGCCATGACGAAGCTCAAAGTAATGGTTTTGAGGTGCTTCACGCAGGAGGAGATCTTCGGAGACGAAGTCCCAGACCATCTCGATGGTAAAATCTCCCCTTGCCAGAAGCACCACCCCGGCCAGGTATTCATGATGGAGAGCCTGGACTGCCCGGAGGGCTTCTGCAACTGGGCCTACGACGACATCTACCGGGACCTCGCGCACCTGTGGATGGGCGGGGATTTCCCCACAGGGAAGCCCGGGACCATGTTCTCATCCTGCACGGACGGGAAGAAGCCGGTGGTCTTCAAGCTGGAAAGAGTCGAGGACTGAGCTATGACTAAGATCAAGATCACCGTGATGCGGGTCCTGACGTTCGAGGACGTCTTCGGCGACGATGTTCCCGAGTACTTCCCGTCGAGTACTCCCAGCCAATGTGGTAGGCACAGGCCCGGCGAGGTGTTCATCAGAGCAGGCACGAACTGTCCTGAGGGCTTCTGCAACTGGGCCTACTCGGACATCCAGAAGGAGATCATCCACATCTACTACGGTGGAGACAACCACTGGATAGACGAACAGGGAGTCGGATACGCTGCCTGCACCGACGGCATGAGGCCCGTCCTGTTTAGGATAGAGAGGGTGGAGGGTTAGCATGACCAAGCTGAAGATCACAGTGGTCAAGGCTTTCAGCACCGATGAGCTTTACAGGGAGGATGCACCGAGGACAATTGAGTCCTTTTCTACTGTCTGCCCCATCCACAGCCCAGGCCAGGAGTACGTCACCGAGAGCGTGATCTGCCCAGAGGGACTGTGCACCTGGGCCTACGCAGACATGCGCAGAGAGATAAACCACATGCTTAGAGGCGGCGACTTCGGCTGGATCGGCAAAAAGGGAGTGGCCTTCTCTTCCTGTACCGATGGCTTGAGGAACGTGATATTCAAGCTGGAGAGAATTGAAGATTAATCCCTCATTTATTCCTTTTTTAATTGGACAGAGACCTGTAAACTTCCCATTCCACATCAATAATATACGAGACTCCCATCTTTTCCTATTGGCTGACCATTGCAGCTCCTCGACGTCCTGACCCTCAACCAGGAACCCCAGACGAGAGGGGAACTCACGGAGACCATCAAAGAGGCCCTCGCCTACTTCCCCGAGCAGATGTGGGAGGGCGTAAACTACCTCGGCAACATCAACATCGACCACCACCTCAGGATCAAGTCCAGGGAGGAGCTCCACGGCGCCTTCATCGTCAACGGCCTCGTCGAGAAGCTCAGGGAGCTCAAGAGGCTCCTGGACATCCGTGAGCTTCTCCTGGCCCTAACCCAGGACCCCGTCATAATCACCTACTACCACTACGAGCTCAACAGGTTCAGGAGGATCATCAACCTGGTCCGGGACTACGTCGCCAAGGACGTGGGCATGATCTCCCTCTTCGAGACCGAGGACGAGACAGCCGTCAGAATAGCAGCCCACGGCCTCGGCCACAACCAGGGGCTGTCCCACCACCAGGAGCCCGTCGGCCTCATGTACGTCGGCCTCCTCGACGGATCCCCCATCATAAAGAACGGCTTCTGCGACGACTGCAAAACCAAGCTTGAGAGCACGCTGGCCTGAAGCCCACATTGAGCTAAGCTCTCTCTTCAAAGAGAAAAAAGGGGTCTTGTAGGGAACACTCACAAAAAAGAAGATGGTTCTACGTGCGGTGCTACATGGGCGGCATGCCGCCTGGCATACCACCTGGCATACCGCCTGGCATACCGCCTGGCATGCCAGGCGGCCCTCCCGGCGGGGGTTTCATCTTAGATGCGGCTATGATGTCGTCTATCTTCAGCAGCATTGTCGAGGACTCGGTGGCCGACTTGAGGGCCTGGGCCTTCACAGCCATGGGCTCGTAGACGTCGAGCCCGGCCATGTCGGAGACTTCTCCCTCCAGGCCGTCGAGGCCGGCCCAGAGCTCCCCCTTGGTGTGCCTTGACTGCATCTCGGAGAGGGCGTCTATGGGGTCCATCCCTGCGTTCTCGGCGAGGGTTGTGGGGATCACCTCGATGGCGTCGGCGAACTTGGAGACTGCGAGCCTCTCCCTGCCCACCACCTTCTCGGCGTACTCCCTGAGCCGGCGGGCGATCTCGATCTCCGGGGCGCCGCCTCCGGCCACCACCTTGGGCTCCCTGACCACGTCCCGTATGACGCAGAGGGCGTCGTGGAGCGACCTCTCGGCCTCGTCCACTATGCGCTCGGTCCCGCCACGGATCAGAATGGAGACCGCCTTCGGGTTCTTGCAGCCCTCGACGAAGATCATCTTGTCGTCGCCGATCTTTCTCTCCTCGACGTTGGAGGCGTAGCCTGTGTCCTCCTCGGTGAGCTCGTCGACGCTGTTCACCACCTTGGCTCCCGTGGCCTTGGCCAGGGCCTCCATGTCGCTCTTCTTCAGCCTCCGGGCAGCCATGACCCCCTCACGAGCTAGGAAGTGCTGGACCATGTCATCGATCCCCTTCTGGCAGAGGAGGACGCTCACCCCGGTGGCCCTGACCTTCTCCACCATCTCCCGGAGCATCTGCTCCTCCTGATCCAGGTAGGCCTGCATCTCCTCCGGGGTCTCGATGTGGATCTTGGAGCTGAACTCTGTCTTCTCCACCTCCATCGAGGCGTTGAGGAGGCCGATCCTCGCGTCCTTCGCCTTCTTCGGCATGCCGTCGTGGACCACCTCCTTGTCGATGACAAGCCCACTGATCAGCACGGTGTCGGTCACGGCCCCGCCGGGCTTCTTCTCCACCTTCACCATGTCCAGGTCAGCGTCGTGGCTCCCGTCGGCCTCCTCGGCTATCTGGAGCACTGCGTCGATGGCGATGTCTGCGATGTAGCCCCTGTGGCCTGAGATGAGCTTGCTCGCCATGGCGGTCCTCGCCACCTTGAGAAGCATCTCCCTGTCCCTGGGGTCGACTTTGATGGAGATCTCATCCAGGATCCTCATGGCCTGCTCCTGGGCCTCCCTGTAGCCGTCGATGATCACCGTGGGGTGGACCTTCTTGTCCATGAGCTCCACGGCCTTCCCCAGCAGCTCGCCCGCTATAACCACCACAGAGGTGGTGCCGTCGCCGACCTCGTCGTCCTGGGTCTTGGAGATCTCCACCATCATCTTGGCGGCTGGATGCTGGACGTCCATCTCCTTGAGCATCGTGGCTCCATCGTTGGTGATGGTCACGTCGCCGAAGCTGTCCACAAGCATCTTGTCCATCCCCTTGGGGCCCAGGGAGGTCTTTATGGCCTGGGAGACGATGCGGGCCGCCATGATGTTCCCCGTCCTGGCGTCCCTTCCCCGGCTCCTCTCGGTGCCCTCCCTCAGTATTATCACTGGCTGGCCTGCGGCGCTCATGCAGCTACTCCTCCTCCATGTCGGGCATCTCGCCCGGCCCCCCTGCAGGGACCTCGGGCGCGGAAGCGGCCACGACCTCGTCGATCCTCAGAACCATGGAGGTGACCTCGACCGCGGACTCGATGGCCTGATCCTTCACAACTGTGGGCTCGACCACGCCCTGCTCAAGCATGTCGACCACCCCCTCCTCGAAGACGTTCACCCCCATGGCGAAGCCCCCGTCCTTCTCGTGGGCCGCCTTGATGGCGACCATGGTGTCCAATGTGTCCAGGCCTGCGTTCTCAGCCAGAGTCCTGGGGATTATCTCCAGGGCGTCACTGAAGGCCTCTATAGCCATCTGCTCCCTGCCGCCGATCTGCGTCGCGTAGGATCGGACCCCCCTCGCGAGCTCCACCTCGATGGCGCCTCCGCCGGGAACCATCTTCGGGGTCTCGGCCACGTCGCTGATGACGTATAGGGCGTCGTTGATGGAGCGCTCGGCCTCGTCGATCATCCTCTCCAGGCCCGCCCGGATGAAGATGGCGACGGCTCTGGGGTCGCTGCAGCCCTCGACGAAGATCATCTCGTCGTCCCCGATCTTCCTCTCCTCCACCACCTCGCAGGAGCCCAAGTCAGCATCCTTGAGGTCTGAGAGGTTAGAGACGACCTTGGCGCCTGTGGCCTTAGCCAGCTTCTCCATGTCAGACTTCTTCACCCTCCTCGCGGCGAGAACCCCCTCCTTGGCCAGGAAGTGCTGTGCGACGTCGTCGATGCCCTTCTGGGCGAAGAGGACGTTGGCTCCGGTGGCGACGATCTGATCCACCTTCTTCTTCAGCATCTCGGCCTCCTGATCAAGGAAGGCCTTGATGGCGTCGGGGCTCCGGATCCGGATCTCGGCGTCGAACTCGGTCTTCTCCACCTCGATGGCCGCGTCGACAAGTGCGATCTTAGCACCCTCTATTTTCTTGGGCATACCGTCGTGGACAGCCTCCTTGTCTATGACGATGCCGTTGATGAGCTCGGTCTCCCCGAGGCTCTTCCCCTCCTTCTTCACTATCTGGACGTTGTCTACGTCGGCGATGATCTCCCCGTCCCTCTCCTCGATGATCTGCTTAATGGCCCCGATGGCGATGGCCGAGAGGTGGTCCCTCTCGCTGGAGACGATCTTGCTCCTCATCGAGGTGTTGGAGAGCTTCATCAGGGTATCCATGTCGTCTAGGTCCACGTCGATGGACTGTTTCTCCAGGGTCTCAAGGGCCTTCTCAGCGGCCTTCCGGTACCCCGAGATGATGATGGAGGGGTGGATGTTCTGATCCAGGAGGTCCCCGGCCTTCTTCAGGAGCTCGCCTGCGAGCATGACCGCGGTCGTGGTACCGTCCCCGACCTCGTCGTCCTGCGTCTTCGCGACCTCGATCATCATCTTCGCGGCGGGGTGCTGGACATCGATCTCGTCGAGCACCGTGGCTCCATCACTGGTTATGGTGATGTCGCCCAGGCTGTCGATGAGCATCTTGTCCATGCCCCTCGGGCCCAGGGTGGTCTTCAACACCTCCGAGATGATCTGCGCCGCCATCATGTTAGACCTGCGGGCGTCTCGGCCCCTGGATCTCTCCGTTCCTTCCTTCAGAATCAGAATGGGTTGACCTGTCAAATATGCCAAATTCAATCCTCCCTTTTCGAGATCACCAGCATATGGTAGGGATATAAACTTTTTCTCAAAAGTTAGTTGAACGCCCCAGGGAAAGGCTTAAAATATGATTATAAATTTCCAACCCTCTTACGATGAAACATCTTTTTCCTAGGCGGAGGCTGTCGGAGTAGTGTCTTCTTCTTCCCGCGCGCAGGCTGAGCCCTCAGGAAGCCCGAGACGCTTGCAAGGAGGTCAGTGTTCCTCAGCGCTCTTGACCAGGGGCGCCATCTTCTCCGGGTCCACGACCACGTCGAAGATCGTGGGCTTGTCCGAGGCCAGGCCTCTCTCCAGGGCCTTGTCCAATTCGTCCGGGGTCTCGCACCGGTACCCTTCCCCGCCACAAGACCTTGCGAAGGCGGCGAAGTCTGGGTTGGGGAAGCTGATGCCGTAGACCGGGTAGCCGTAGAGCGCCTGCTCCTTCGCGATGTTCTTGATCTTGGAGTCGTTGAAGACTACCACCTTCACCGGGAGGTTCTCCCGCACGGCGGTGGTGAAGTCGGCCATGAGCATCCCGAAGCCTCCGTCCCCGTTCACGGCGATCACCTGCCTCCCGGGGTAGGCGATCTGGGCCGCCAGGGCCGCGGGGAAGGCGAAGGCCATGCTCGCCATGTTCGCCGAGAGGAGGGTTCTCTCCCCGTCGCAGAGATACTTCTTGTAGAACCAGTATGTGTGGTCCCCAGAGTCCACGGTGATGATCGCGTCTTTTCGCGCGTTTCTCTTGAGGGCCTGGATCACGTAGCCGGGGTTGATGGGCACCGATCTGTTCCTCGCGTCCTCCTCCAGCTCCCTGAGGTAGGCCGCTTTCAACTCGGCTATCTCCCCGAGGTACTCTTTGTCCGGTTCTTTCGCTTTCACTCTCTCCCGGAGCATCCGGACAGCCTCCTCTGCGTCCCCGATGAGGCCCGCCTTGATGGGGAAGCTCTTCCCCAGCCTCGTCCCCTCGATGTCCACCTGCACGACGGGGATGTACGGGATTAGGTTCCTCTGCCTGAACCCGGAGCCGATCACGATGATCAAATCGGCCTTCCTTATCACCTTGGCCGCGTATCTATTGCCGACGGAGCCTAGGACCCCTACTGCGAGCTCGTTGGTCTCCGGTATCACTCCCTTTGCCCTCGTGGTCGTGGCTATGGGAGCGTAAATCTTCTCGGCAAGTCTGAGCACGTCATCGCCGCAGTCACTGATCCCCCAGCCCCCGAAGATGAGGGGCCTCCGGCTCCGGTCTATGAGCTCCACAGCCCTCTCCACCTCGGCCGCAGAGGGAGCGATGGGCTGCTCGAAGAGGTGCTCCCCCGGCTCCCATATCTCGTCCCTCAAGGGCTCAGCGAGGATGTCGGTCGGTAAACTCATCACCGCCGCCCCCCTATTCAGCAGCGCCTTCTTGGCGGCGAACATGGTCAGGTTGATGGCCTGAGCCGGCTTTGCCAGGGCCTCGGCGAAGAAGGAGAAGGGGGAGAAGATCTCGATCTCGTCGATCTCCTGGAGGTGCTCGCTCCCTAAGAAGACCTGGGCCACCTGCCCTATCAGGGCGAGGACGGGCGCCCGGTCCGTGGCGGCGTCCACAAGCCCGGTGATCAGGTTGGTGGCCCCGGGGCCGGCGATGGAGAGGCAGACTCCCAGCCTCCCGGTCAGCTTGCCGTGGGCGGAGGCCATCATGGCCGCCGTCTCCTCGTGCCTCGTGAGGATGAACTTGATCTCTTCCTGCCTGCTCAGAGAGTCGATCAGGGGCAGGATAGAGTCCCCGGGGATCCCGAATATGTGCGTCACTCCCAGGGCGGCTAGCTGCGCCACGATCTTGTCTGCCACGGTGGGGGCGCCCTCCTCCTCGACTCTCTCCCCGCCCACCTGGACGAAGGCGGACTTCGGAGCGGAGCAGATGGGGCAGACCCAGTCCCCAGGGAGATCCCCGAAGCTGACTCCCCCTTTCTCCTCGTCGTAGATGTAGTTGCAGACGGTGCATCTCCACCTGGCCATAGAAAACCTCACGAAGACCTTTGTTTCGGCGTGATTTAAACGTGAATTCCCCGTTTTCCCAGCGCCGGCGTCAAAATGTCACCCTTTAAATGGCGCAATCTCGAAAAAATCCTCGGAGGATTCTTCGATGGACAAATGGGAGCAGATGATGCAGATGATGAAAGGCATGCCCGAGGAGGAGCAGATGAAACAGAGGCAGAGGCTGATGGGCATGTGCATCTGCGGTGACTGCCCGAGCTACAAGGGCACAGGCGAGACCCAGGGCCTCTTCTGCAGTGCCGGCAAGAGCTCCGTGATAACCGAGGAGAAGGGCTGCACCTGCGGAGGCTGTCCCGTCACTCCCCACATGGGGCTCACCAAGCTCTACTACTGCACCAGGGGGAACGAGGCCCAGCAGCGCGGTGTAGCCATGTGAGCCGCTCCAAAACCACTTTTTCTCATGTCTCCGCCCTACAAACCTTGAACAACTTTGGAAGGATCCTCGAGTTTGTGTTCTAATGATCAACGTGACGGCCGAGGAGATGAGGAGGATCGATAAGCTCGCCACAGAAAAGTACGGGATCAGGCTCGAGCAGATGATGGAGCTCGCGGGATACCACCTAGCCGACATGGCTAAGGGGATCTTCAACGGCTCCCTCGGCGATAAGAGGGTCTTAGTGCTGTCTGGGAAGGGGAACAACGGCGCTGGGGGGCTGGTCTGCGCTAGGCACATCATGAATCGAGGCGGCGATGTCACAGTCGTGATCCCCGCGAGGGCGGAGTTGAGCCCCGTCACCAGGGGGAGGCTGGAGACCCTCGAAATCTTGGACACGCGGGTGTTCAGCTTCAGGGATTTCAAGCAGCTCGACAAGGCATCCTCCGAGGCCGATCTCATCATAGACTCCCTGATCGGCTACGGCCTGGTGGGGGATCCCAGGCCCCCAATATCGGAGATGATAGAGTGGGCGAACTACGGCGGCGTCCAGATCCTCTCCCTGGATATACCCTCCGGTCTCGACACCACGACCGGCAAAGCCCACAGCCCTTGCATCATGGCATCCAGCACCCTGACCCTCGCCCTCCCCAAGAAGGAATTGTTGGCAGAGGGCGCCAGGGAATACGTGGGCGGGCTCTACCTCGCCGATATTGGGATACCCCCGTTCCTATACAAGGAAATCGGCTTTGATGTCGGTGAGATCTTCAGAGAGGATGGTGTTGTTAGGCTTTTCTGAGCTCCTCTTGAACCTTCAGAGGCCAGATTGTATTTGTTGCTGCCGATATTCTAGGTGTCAAATCGGGCGCCCAGAAGGGAGCATATGGTGAGGATGGTCCAGGTCCTCAGCGTCCAAGTGAAGGCCATAAAGGCGGAAAGAGGCTCCATATAATGGAAGTGCCAGAGGCCCTCCCAGGCCCCTAGAGACTCCATCGTCGCGCCGACAAACAGGCTGCTGATCATCACGGACACGTTCCACCCAGCCGGATTCTGCCTGGTATAGTATATGCTCGCTCCAACCATCAGGGCGTAGACGACAGCCAGGAGCCAGCTGATGACGGGCAAGTATCTCTGAACGCCCATGCTCACGAGGAGGAGGCTGATGATGGTCACCGTGGGCGCGATTCTTTCCATCCTGTCATCTTGAATCCTCTTTGAGATAATTTGATT
>CP070640.1:138929-146663 GCA_020354065.1 Candidatus Bathyarchaeota archaeon | reverse complement strand
GTCAAGCAGGTGAGGGCATCCATCATAGCTCCATGATCCTCTTTACATTAGCGCGCACACTATACCTGAAGCCTTTGGCGATGTTTCAACGCGCGCCTGGGTGTTAGAATTCACGTTGCGTTACAGAGCGCGCATTACGTACTTCTTTTCCTTTTTATCAACTTCCTTAGAAAAAACACCCATGAAATCGCCGAAATGATGGTCACTCCCAAAGCCCAAATCACCAAAACCAAAAAAGACATGACCTATTCCACAAAAGGAAGAATATTTTACGATTAATTAAAAATTTTACCTGCACATACAATGAACTGCACAACGTGAACAATGAGGAAATTACGCCGTCCGAGATCGATCCCCATAGCAAACGCGAAACTCGAGTTCGGTCTCTACTCCATCTTTACCTTGAACTGGAGGACTCTTAGTCCGAAGAGTAGATGGCGACCGAGGCCCCGAACATGGGGTTTAGGTCCTATGCGTCGGTGGTTTATGCGGCTGTGAGGTTGTATGTCTCCCGCGATGCTGGAGGGGTTGATGGAGAGGACCAAGCCTGCGGAGAGTAATTTCGAGGGCATCTTGATCGGGAGCTACCTCTGCTTAAGGGACATGGGTTACTTCATGGGGGCTGGATGCTCGGGGAGGTAGCGGACAGGTAGAGGCTCGATCAATCGCTCCATGCGACCTCACATCTCTATTCGTCGCGATAGCTGTGCTCTGCTTCTTCTCAAAGTAGACTCTAGGCACGGTCGCTCTGGAGCCACATGTGCTCCGGATTAAAAATGTAAGAGGTGGCGCATTCCAAAAATTAAGTATATTTAAACATTGTTTTTCCTCTCAGATTAAATTTTTAATAAAAACTTTGTTAGTATTGAGTTAAAACTGAATTTTTTTTATAACTTGGATCTCCTGTAAACATCTATTAAAGCACTTACAAAATTGAATTAATGAAATTATTTTCCATGCTTGAGAATTGTTTCTTTGTGATAAGATAATTTATTTCTGGTTTATTATCTTCCAGAAAATTGTTAAAGTGATGCCTATGGCTAATGGAAAAAAGAAGAGTAAGAAGCAATCGAAAAGAAAGAAGAAGGAGAAGTGACGGTTCATGCCGGTATGTGATCTCTGTGGGGAAAGCGAAGACACGTTATACAAATGCAAGAAGTGCGGGGTCAGTTTCTGTGAGTGGTGTGGCTCTATAGAGGATGGCTTCTGCTCAGACTGCTTTGAAGAAGTGGAATACGACGAGGACGAGCCTGAACAATTCGAAGCCGGAGAGGATGTATTCTACCGCAGATCGGGATAGTTCTATCCATTATTGAGATGACCTTCTGAGATCGCTGTTTAAGTTTATTCTCGCAATATTTCTGCAGCAAAATATATCGACGCCACGGCCAGGTGGTTTTTATAAACCGAGGGGAGATGTCAAGCCGATCTATTGGGTTAGCTGTTTCCTTAGGGAAACAATTCGAGCAGACGTGTGTGAGGACAGGTGTTTTTTTAGACCTGCATTTGTAAGTAGCTTCATCAGCAGGAACAGCATGAAGGCGATGATCAGGAATTCGAAGAGGGCTCAAATCAAATAACAGATTTACTGCGAGAAGTCTCCTGTATTCGCCTCGCAAACTCGCCAGTCCCCTTAGGATAAAGACCCAACCATAGGCGTCAGAACAAACTCCACTAAGGCCGATATGAGGTTGTTAGCCTCTCCTCCCATTATCAAGGCGATGACCGGTCTGTCACGCCTTACTTGGCAAGGAAATTTTTGAATTCCTGAATACCCCCTTTCGGGTGGGCGGAAGAATGACTGGTCTGGGTTAAAATGCTTCGCTTAGCCTCTAGCACTCCTCCAACATTTTCACTTGAAGTCCTCGGTTGGCTGTTTGATTTATCGTCTGGGTACATAGATCAATGGCACTCAGGGATAAACGGGCCTCGCCGTGTTGAGTTGTATAACTCCTTCAGGTAGCGAGTTGTCTTCACATGGTTGGGGGGCCAGATACCGTCTGGTAAAGGCTCGGCGTCCTTAGGTCGATGCTGTACTGGCTGCAGGTCTCCAAAACCTGTAGGTTGAGGTTCGCATCGATCTCATTTATCCTCTCTATCTCATCGATGAAGACATAGAGGGTGTAGTCAACGCCAAATTTTCCCAGCGTGCTGACCCAGACGTAGGAGGCTGGCTCTTCGAGGACCCACTTCACCTTCCCGGAGGCCTCCATCAGCGCCTTCTCGACGTGATCAGGCTTTTCATCGTAGCTTGCCGTGATTGTGCAGTTCCTCCTGATGATCCTCTTCTTCCCGTAGTTCTCGATGTCCGTCTTGAGAAGCTCCTGGTTCGGCACCGAGATCTGCACATTGTCCAGGGTCCTCATCTTTGTGTAGATTAGGTTGATCTCCTCAATGTCGGCGAATTTACCCCCATACGTTATTCTGTCGTTTATGTTGAAGGGTCTGCTCACCATGACGATGATGCCGGCTATGGCGTTCCCCAGGGTGTTAATTGCTGCGAAGCCTATCACGGTCCCACCTGCCAAGACCATAAGGCCTGCCACTAAATCAATTTCTATCCCGAACTGGGCGATGATGATTGCGACAGCTATCACCGTCGAACCCCACTTGAGGATTCTCCTCAAAATGAACGAGACGGTCTCATCCAGCCTCTTCTTATCCTCTAGTCTGGTAACCTGCCTTACTGAGAACCGGTAGATGATGTATATCACCACAATCACGAAGGCTGAGAACATGATGCTGTATGCGTTTAGATTCACCCATTCAGATGTAGATCTCAGAAAATCCTCCACGATTGTCATTGCAACCAATCAAACGATAACAATGGAGGAAAATAATGGTTTACTCAGCGATGAGCCCATGTTGAATTAAACCACTAAAAGGCAGAGCGTGAAAAAGACTCCCCAGAACATAATCTCTTTTTTGTGATAAAGTGGAAGCGGAAGCAGTGAAACACCTCCTCAAGCCTGATAGAGTCGTAAAATGACTCCGTCCCGGATCGGATCCCGCAACAAACGCGAAGCTCAATGGTAGCTCTACTCTATCTGTACACCGAACTGGAGGACTCCTAATCCGATGAAGAAGATGACGGCCGCGACGGTGAATATTGGGTAGAGGCCGTAGGCGTCGGCTATGTATGCGGCTACCATGGGAGCGAGGGCTCCTGCGACGCTGGCTGGGACGAAGGAGAGGGCGAAGCCAGTGCCCCTCTGCTCAGGAGGGCAGAGCGTGGCGGTTATGGCTGAGTTCGCGGTCATGGCCATTGTGCCGAAGAACCTCCGGGCGAGGTAGAAGAGCATGAAGGGGATGTAGCCCTTGAGGGTGATGGCTGCGACGAAGCATGTGTATGAGGCGAGGAGTGAGATGACGGCCCAGCGTTTCTCACCGATGCGGTAGGCAAGTTCGCCGCCCAGAGGGGATCCGACGATGCCGAGGAGTGAGGCGATGCCGAACATGAGGCCTATGTCGGCCACCTCCCAGCCCTGGGATTCCACGAGCCAGATGCTGAGGAAGCCCGTTGTCATGCTTCCGCCGAACCTCCTGACACCGCTGGAGGATAGGAAGAGGACGAAGCCCGTGGAGAGGAGCTTCGAGGGCTGGCCAGGCTCGGACAGGTCGTCGGGGGCTTCTAGCTTTCTCTCCTGTGGAGGCTCGGCCCTGACGAAGTAGAGGATGACCAGGCCGAGGAGGATGGGGACGACCCAGAAAAGGTAGACCTGGCGCCACTGGAGGGCGAGCACCACCATGAGGAGGGTGACGGAGAGGGGGCCGAGGCTCATGCCGAAGGTGCCGCCGGCGTTCAGGAAGCCAAGGGCCCTGGCCCTGCTCTTCGAGTCGGCGAGGTTGGCGGTGTAGGCGTGGGAGGGGGGGTGGTAGATGGTGGAGTTGAGCGTGAGGAGGGTGGTGGCCACGATGTACATGAGGGGGTTCGCCGTGAAGCCGGCGAGGAGGGAACCCGCAGCAGCCAGGAGGATGCTGAGGGCTATCAGCCTCTTCGCGCCGAACCTGTCAGAGAGGAAGCCGGCGGGGACGGAGAGGAGGGCCTGGCAGAGGGGGGGTATAGCGGCGATGAGGCCGATCTGCTGGTTGGTGAGGGTGAACTCCTCCTTGAGGAGAGGGAAGAGGGTGCTGCGGATGTTCCCTGCTGCGTGGATCAGGGTGTGGGTGACCACCATGGCGAGGAGGCCGTAGCCCAGGACCCGGGTGGATTTCTGCAGGGTCTCGCCGTCCATGGTAGTCACTTTTCACTACAGTGAGCCCTCCGGACTTTTAACGGATGCGGAGGCACACGGCTCCTGAGCGACCGAGCAGAGCAATAACCTCTTCTATTGAGAGAAAACTAGGGTTCGACATGAGCCTCAGAGCAGTCGGATTGCTGAGCCCAGGAGACATGGGTCACGTCGTCGGCAGGGTGCTGATAACCCACGGCATGCCGGTGTTGACATGCCTCGCAGGGAGGAGTGGACGCACCAGAATGCTGGCCGACAAGGCGGGAATCAAGGCGGTGCCAACCTACGGGGACCTCGTTAGCGAGACAGACATGATCCTCTCCATACTGGTGCCCGGCGAGGCTGAGAACGCGGCGAGGACCGTGGCGCGGGCTCTCCGTGATACGGGGAAGACCCTGGTTTATGTGGATTGTAACGCTGTGTCGCCTGCGACATCGAGGAGGATCGATGAGATAATCAGAGACGCGGGGAGCCGGTACGTGGATGCCTCGATCATCGGTCCTCCACCGAGGAGGGATGGCGTCACCAAGTTCTATTGTTCCGGGCCAGATGTCGGAGCCTTCGAGGCTCTGGCCGGGTATGGCCTCGACATTCGCCCCCTAGGCCCGGTGATAGGTCTCGGAAAGGGGATCAAGATGGTGTACGGCGCTCTCACGAAGGGGCTGACCGCCATCTCGACGCAGCTTCTCATAGCCGCATTCAAGATGGGCCTGTACGGGGATCTGGTGGATCTCTTCGAGGAGACACAGGGTGTGCAGTACAAACGCATGTTGCGGGCCGTGGCTGGGATGCCTCACAGGTCGCGCCGCTGGATCAGCGAGATGGAGGAGATATCGAGGACCTATGAGGACCTTGGCATGACCCCTAAAATCTACCAGGGCGCAGCTGAGTTCTACCGGTTCGTGGGGGGCACGCCCCTGGCGGACGAGACAGCTGAGACCGTGGATCGTGAACGGACCTTGAGGCAGGTCATCAAGATGTTGTGCGATGAACTCGCATGAATGTGACTACGACCATGCGCGAGCTCAAAGATAAGGGTGGGAGTAAACCTAGACAATAAAGAAGCCGCCTAGATGATTATCATGTAAAATTCGCGATAATTCTCGCGTGCGCATACGCGAGAGTCACTAAATTAAATGAGTTTCAGTAAGAAAAAACAATTGAGGGTTGCTAAGAACAGGAATAGAGAAGAGATGTTCATCATACTGGTGTGATTGGCTTTCGATTGGCTGTGTGAGCATGACATATAACCCTTCAAGCTCGCAAAAATGGGAAACAACGATAAAATCGGTAGAATCCAGAATTTATCGAAATCAAATGTTGCGAAGAATACGAAGAAAGCTGATGCTAGTATCGATGTAAGCAAAATTAGGAAGGTAACTTTCCTCCTGCCTATCAAAACTACGAGATTCAATTTCCCATATTCTCGATCAACTTCAAGGTCTGGCAGCTCGAGACTCAGGCTCAGTATGAGACCATACAATATGAGTGGCACTGAGAAGATGAGAAAAGCTGAGTCGATATGTCCCAATGTAGCTACATAGCCGACGGCTGGTATCGAAAAACCTGTTCCTAGAGCTATTGTGACTTCCCCAAGACCCCGGGCGTTGAGGCTCACGGGGGGAGTTGAATATAGCCAGCCAAACAGATTCGTGATTGCCACTAGATGTAGCAGGAGAGGTGGGAAACCAAACATTGAGACCATCAGAAGGGCTATGAACAGAGATCCTGCTGAGAGGAAAATTGCGCTACCGATGGCTAAAGGTCTGATCTCGGGATGTTCTACCAGAAAGTTGCTACCTCCAAAGGTTTTTGTTGGGGCGTTTTTATCGATATCGACATCGTAGTAGTCATTGCTAAAATGGGTGGCTAAGTCACCGAATAGAACTATCAAGTATCCAAGAACGAATATTTCAAAGTATATTTTCCCTCCCATGAGTATAGCGAGAAGAACGCCTAAACAGTATCCGAGGAAGCCTCCGGCTACGATGTGTGGACGAATAACCTGAAGACACATGCGTAAACCTGCCAGGCGTCTCATCCATGACACGTTCTCGGGAGTCTATGTTGAATTGGTAATGTTTTTTAGATATAAGTCGCTGGGAATCCATATCATGACTCTATCCACTCTGAAGGCTTACCTCGACCTCACAAGGCTTCACTTCTTCTTCGTCTGGCCTCTTCTCTTCTGCTCCGGCCTTTTCCTCAGCTTCGCCCGTTATGGTGGATTTTCATGGTTTCTCGTGTTGAGAGCGGCCTTGATCGCTCTTCTTGGGTTCGAGGCCGGATTCGTACTTAATGATTATGTCGATAGAGAGGTCGATAAAAAGGATGTTGAACACGACAAACTCACTAAGTATTGGAGACCCTTTGGTCAAAGACCCATAATATCGGGTGATATTTCACCAAGCCGGGCTATCATTCTCTTTTTTGTCTTGGTGGGTGCGACCTCGGCTCTGATATTCACCCTTCCTTTCCCGAATTCTGCTTATGTTTTCGTTATAATGGTGTACAGTTATTTGATGGAGCGTTTCTATCAGGTGAAGAAGAGGGATCAGAGACACCCGATCGCTCAACTTCTGGGACGCACAGATTTTTCATTGTTCCCAGTCGCTGGATATCTATGCAACGGCCGACCCGATGTCACTGCATTGCTTTACTTTCTCTATTTCTATCCGTTTGCTCAAGCCCATCTGGGCGCCAACGATATCATAGATGTGGCTAATGACGAGGCCCGCGAGATGAACACGATCCCCGTTCTCTATGGATTGAAGGGAACGAAGTATTGGATATTATTCTTCACACTCTTGCATTTTTTGGGAGCCCTATTTTTCATGCAAGTAGTTGGGTCGATCACATCTTATGGCATGTTTATCAGCCTTCTCCTCCTCCTTTTGGCCAACATCATTATTTTGAGAAGGGATAGCTCTGTGGCTTGGTTGCGTGTTCTACCGTTGTTCCATGTTGCTATGCTTGTCTCAATAATTGCGATGATTGTCGACTACTTCATCTGAGTGATGTTCATGCGCTCAGAAAAGTGTTAATGCTTGATATTGTCGACCTGCAAGAAACTGGAATCTAGCACAGCATGACAGAAGCATTCATTTTTAATCAGATAACGCTTGTATAGTTTCTCAATGGAGCTACCAGAGATAAAGATCCTCGCCGGCCAGATGGGCGCGGAGATGCAGGGGAAGAGGGTCTCCGAGATCCAGGTCTCAAACGAGAAGTGCCTGAACATGCCCCTGAGCCGATTCCGGGAGATCGTCGTGGGGAAGGAGATACGATCGGTCGAGCCCCGGGGGAAGTGGGTCTTCATGGGCCTGGACCCAGATTACACCCTGCTCTTCAACTCGGGCATGGGGGCAGACGTCATACACTTCGACGCCGGGGAAGAGCTTCCTGAGAAGTACCAGATCAGGATGACGCTTGAGGATGGCTCCAGCTTCACGGTACGGGTCTGGTGGTTCTGCTACCTGCACCTGGTGCCCTCAGACGGGCT
>CP070640.1:136184-138829 GCA_020354065.1 Candidatus Bathyarchaeota archaeon | reverse complement strand
ATGGTGTCCTCGCTCCTGAGGACCCCGTCGTAGATGATGGCGTTGATGGTGGTTCCCAGACCCACCTCCTCCTTAACCTCGAGGACGGTCCCGAGGGCAGGTCCAGGCGAGACCTCGAGCTTGTCGGTCATGTACTGCTGGGTCAGGCCGATGAGGACGGCGAGGAGCTCTCCCAGGCCCTCCCCCGTCTTGGCGCTGACGGGGACGATGGCGATGTCCCTCGTGAAATCTCTGACCCTGTCAAAACGCTCCGAGCTCAACCCCTCCCTGGAGAGCGTTCCCATGATGTTGTAGAGCCTGTTGTCCAGATCCTCCTTGACCAGCGGGACTTGCTTGGCATATGAGGCAAGGAAGGGGGTGTCCTCGGCGCTTCTCCAACCGTCGATGCGGTCGATCTTGTTGGCTGCCACGATGAAGGGAGTCTTCCTAGACTTGAGGATCTCTAGGGACTCGTAGGTCTGGTTCTCAAACCCGTGCATGACGTCGACGACGAGGATGGCGACGTCGGCGACTGATCCCCCGCGCCTCCGGAGGTTGGCGAAGGCCTCGTGGCCTGGGGTGTCGATGACGAGGAGGCCGGGGATCTTGACCTGGGCCTTGAAGTCGCTGATCAGTTGCTGGGTGATGGCGATGAGGGTGTCCAGGGGGAAGAAGCTGGCGCCGATCTGCTGGGTGAGGCCGCCCGCCTCCCTCAGCTGGACCGCGGTCCCCCTGATCATGTCTAGGAGGGAGGTCTTCCCCGTGTCCACGTGCCCGAGCATACAGACTATTGGCTGCCTGAGTGTCATTCTGGACCCCGCGAACTAGACCACGGGCGGATTAATTAATCTTAAGTGGGTATTACTCGGTTATTTGGTGGTTCATTGAGTAGAATTGATGCACTAGTTCGATTAATTCTCGCACGCGACGGAGAGAGTGAAACCTCGTTTTTCCCCTTAAGAAGCAGATGTGCGAATGGTTTGGAGAAAAAGATTGGGTTATTGATCCTCTTATTAGAGAATTAACTCTTTTTTTTCGTATTTTTCAATGAACTTCGCGGCACTAATTATGTGCTTTTTTTTAGTTATTCTAAGTACAGGCTTGTAAAACTCCTCCCACTCCTTCAACTGCTTCTCATTAGCCTCGAAAAGGGTAAACCCATGATACTTCACATCAGACCCGAGTATTCCATAGGAAGAGCCCAGGGATTTCGGATATTTTTCAGGTTCTTGTTTTCTTAATTCGTCGATTTTCTTAGCTTTCTCGATTCCCTTCTCAGTGTCCTCCTTGTTCCACTCCCAGAACACAATGTACTTCTTCATTCCTCACCTCTCCCCCCGTCTTGGTATTTCTATAGCTCCCCACCTCGGAGCTAGGTTCCATTAGAAACCAATTAATTTTGGTGACAGTGAAACCTTGAACTCACGTATTCTCCATAGATTATTTAACAATTTAGTCCGAGGTAAAGATATTTGTCTGAGATAAAGTTACTGATGATATTCGATAGGGGACCATCCCAGGCCCGTGCCTGATGATGCAGCCTGGCATGCGCGAGATGCAGGAGTTAAACATGAATACTTCGATGAAAGACGTCATTGCCTGGTACGAGAAAAAGACCGAGTCGATTATAGGCAAATATGGGCCAGGTCCAAGAGTGCACTTTCACACCGGGCTGGTTGAACCAGATGCAACACCAGCGCCCAATATCGATGGACTCAATCGACAACTTGTCCAATCCCAGGAGAATCTACTTTTAGAAGCAGCTCGTTTTTGGAACGCAGAGAGCCATTTATGTGGGACGGTCTTGGATGTGGGATGTGGTCTGGGAGGAAGCTCCATCTTTTTAGCCCAGGAGTACGAGGCACATGTCCATGCGCTTACGAATGTTCCTGGACACATACCATGGATCTCGCACTTCGTCGACCAAGCGGGAGTAGCTGATAGGGTTGAACCAATCCTAGGGGATGCGTGTGCGGTACCGGGAGAACAGGTCTACGATTCGGTGATGGCTATAGAGAGTTCGTGCTACCTAGATCGTGCGGACTGGTTCCGTCACCTGGTTGAAAGGGTGCAACAGGGAGGCCGCGTGTTTATCGCAGACTGCTTCGCACTGAGCGACGAGGTTCGCGAACCATTCGACAGGTACTGGCTGACCCGAATAGGCACCGTAGAGGAATACACATCCACAGCTGAAGAGGAAGGGTTCAAGATGGATGGCTTGCTGGATCTGACCTCTCGGACCGCTCGCTTCTGGGAGCTCAGCACTCTCTACTCACGTCGTCTTCTCGGCTCTCAAGTACCTGAGCGGGAGGCTGAAAGACTTCGAAGGAGCATAAGATGGCAGACACAGCTCCTCGGTATGTGGAACAACGGTAAGATCATGTGCGCCCTTCTTCGCCTTGTGCTCTCTTGAACGATGTGTAATGGAAGTCCTTCAACAAGCTCGTCAGCGCCGTGAAGGTTTACTGGTTTTGCTTATTATCTAATCTAAAAACTATAAATTTATTCTAAGTCGAGTAATAATCCACAGGTGAATCGTGTATGGTAGACTGGCTAACCATGCTAAACATGGTGGAGACTTTCGGAATCCTCATCGGGGTCGCAATCGCCATCATGCAACTATTGAAACTCAATAAAACTAATCAGGCAGAACTCTTCATGACGCT
>CP070640.1:131343-136084 GCA_020354065.1 Candidatus Bathyarchaeota archaeon | reverse complement strand
GACAGGCGGAGACCGGGCCTGGTCAAGGAGATCAAGCTCGAGAGTACAATTGATCCTCCGACGATGATGAGGATCCATGAGACAAGGTTCGATGTGACATCGTAGTTCGTGAATATGAGCCAGCCCACCCCGATTCCAACGAGGAATCCGCCGAAACCCAAACCTCTCGGGCTACTCATTGCACATCCATGTAGGAGTCTAAGTTCCGAGATAAAATCTTATAGCAAAGACGAGTAAATGTCACCGATTTCTCCAAATCGCATGCGAATTTCCCAATTTTTTTTGAGAGTATTTGGAAGCCAGAGACTTCTCGAAGGGGGGAGATAAACTCTTTCCCTGGCTTCCTCTACTTTTTTGATGTTTCCTTCTATTTCGCTCTGATGTAACACGAACTCCATAACTTGGGTTACATAACGACCCAGAAAATTCTGGATGTTATTGATCAATATTTCTTTTCTAGTCCCGGTGTATGCTCTCGCCGTAGGTTATCAGGGTGATGGTGGTCTTCACGCTCTCCAGCCGGCGAATGTTGTTGAACACAATCTCCTTCACCTTGTCCATGGACTCGGCCTCAACCTCGGCTATAACGTCATAGATCCCATAGAGAGAGTGGATGTTGCTTATCCCTGGAACGTGGTTCAGAGTCTCCACGACTGCGGCCTCTTGCCCCAGCTCCGTATTAATAAGGACAAACGCCTTCACACATTTCACCCCTGGATCAAGATAGACGGCTGGAGACTATTTCTATCTTTTTGTCCCCGAACAATCAGATAGCAGGTTGTATTGTTTTTTCATGGGGAGAGTACATCTTCAATCCTTGAGGAATCAAACGCAGAAAACTCCGATGTTTAAGAAAATTAGTTAAAAAGGATGATCAAAACAGAAAACCCTAAAAATGAAAATCTATCACAAAGAGATGTTCATAAAATTTCCAAATCCCAGACTTATCTAAGGGCCTCATTGGATGTTGAAAATAGAAAAATAAAATAAAATACAAAATTATTGTTTGTAGATGGGTATTATCTCTATTCTTTCCCGTTAAGTAATTCTTGCTCCGTTTGGGATGTGCCGATCGACCGTGAGAAGGGATAGTTGATCCTCTTTCTCGGCTGCCAGGAGCATCCCGTAAGACCATTGGCCGAAGATTTTTACAGGTTTCATGTTGGTCACCACGGCTATGACCTTACCCTCAAGCTCCTCAGCCGTGTAGTAGTCGACCAGACCGGTGACAATCTGGCGGGTCTCGTCCCCCATGTCAACCTGAAGCTTGTAGAGCTTGTCCGAGCCCGGGACCCTCTCGATAACCTCAACAGTCCCAATACGAATATTCAGCCTCTTGAACTCCTTCATAGTTACCGTGTCGCTCAATCCGAGCACCTTGCACCATCAATCCGTTTCAAAGTTTTTAAATTTTCAATCACCCAAAAAACGGGCTGCGATCAGCGCGAACATCTTTGAGACGGGGGGCAACCAATCCAAAGGTACGTACTCGTTTTTCTGATGAGCACCTCCTCTCTTCGGCCCCAAGTGTAAGCATGGAATCCCCCCTTCCCCGGCGAATATGTTAGCGTCTGTGATCCCGTACGCGTACTCGTATAGGGGTTCTCGCCCCATGACCTCCCTGTACACCTGATCGAAGACCCGGATGATCTTCTCATCCATGTTCATGATGTAGGCCTCATAGCGCGGCGGTTTGGTCTTGATCTCTACCTCGGAATCCAAGCCCAGGGAATCCACAAGCCCCCTCATGTCCTCGATGGCGGTTTCTACCGTCTCCCCTGGGACCAGCAGCCGATTTACCTCGAAGCGACAGCCCGCAGGGACCACCACTGAGTATATCTCGTATCCACCCTCGACCTTCAGAGTGCAGTAGTTCCCTTTGCCGAAGTTGGGGTGCTCCTTGAACTCGAGCTTTTTCAAGTTCGCAATTATCTTTCCAGCGTCCTCGATGGCGTTGATCCCGAGGTGTGGACTGAACCCGTGAGCCGCCTCCCCTTTGACATGTACATCATACAACATCTTCCCCGTGATTCCTAGCGGGATGGGCTTGGACTCGTCACCAGAATATGGCTCTGCCAAGACGATCGCATCGACCCTGGCGAAATCGGTTTTGAGCATAGCTTTCGCCCCCTTCCCGTAGGCCTCTTCGTCGATCACTCCCGAGAAAGAGAGCTCCCCATCGAATTTGTGCTCTGAGTCTGCTAATGCCTTCAGCATGTTCAGCGTGCAGGCGATGCCCCCCTTCATGTCACATGATCCGAGGCCGTACATCTTGGCGTCCTTGATGACCGGAGTGAATGGATCAGAATCCCATCCTTCGACCACCGGCACCGTGTCGAGGTGGCAGTTGAAGTTTAACCGTTTCCCGGGGCCATCCCCCTCCAATCTCGCATACAGGTTTGGCCTGTCTGGCTCGACCTCTTCCACGACAGATTTCATCCCGAGGGCTTCCAGCTCACTCTTCAAGTACTCGGCTAGCTCCGCCTCCTGGCCCACCACCGAGTTGATGCGTATCATCTCCTCGAGGCAGCGACAGGTATAGGAATCGTCAAGCTTCTTGAGAAAATCCCCCGTCACCAATCTTCAAACTCACATCGTCTTAGTCTGGGCCCGATACATGTCGACGATCTCGTCAACCACTGTGGTGTCCTCGGCAGATTTATCCTCCCTCAGCCGCAGAAACCTCGGGAACCTGATCGCGAGCCCGGACTTCTCGCGAAGCTCATTGAAGGCGCACGTGTGTACTGGGCTCAGGGTGATCTCGTCCCCGAGGATCTCCATGACCAGGCTTGGGTTGAACCACACCTCCGCCTCTATTAGGGAGTCCACCCTCGGGTGCTTTCCGTCCCGCTGATCCCCTTCTAGCATCTCGGGCAGCTTGACCAGATCCTCGTCGGTGAACCCCGAGCCGACCTTGCAGACGGTCCTGAACATCTCCTCGTCCGGGTCGTAGGCGGCCATGAGCAGAGCGCCGTAGCTACCGGCTCGCCTGCCCCTGCCGTGGAAGGCCCCCACGACGACGAGATCCACGGGCTCCACCATCTTGCTCTGGTAGCTGGCCTTCAGCTTCACCCAGAGCCAGGAACGGGCCCCGGCCCTGTAGATAGACTCATCAGCTGTGGACTTGACGACCAAGCCCTCTGTGCCATCTGTTATCGCTTCCTCGAAGAAATCCACGAGATCTGAGGCCTCGGAGGTCTCGATGGCCCTGACGAGTTTGAACCTATCGTTCTCCTCAACGATCTCCCCTAGCCTAGCCCGACGGATGGTGTAGGGTTCCAGCGTGAGATCCTCGCCGTCTGCGTAGAGGCACTCGAAAAGGAAGACGGCGATGGGGAACTTCTCCATCATCTCCTCTATGCGGTACTTCCGCCGGCGCTGCATCAAGGTCTGGAAGGGCTTCATCTCCCCGGTCTCGGGATCGATGGCTACCGCCTCACCCTCCAGTATGGCTTCCTCCGCGTTCACATGGTCCAGGGTCATCGCCACGGCATCAGGATACATCCTCGTGATGTTCTCAAGGCGGCGGGAGAATATTTGGACAGCACCCCCTTTCTTGTGGATCTGGAACCTCTCCCCGTCGAGTTTGTACTCCGCAGAGCAAGTTCCAAGCTTCTCGATGGTCTCCTCCGGGGTCGAGAGCCGCTGGGCCAGCATCATCCTGATGGGCTTGCCGATAACTACATGGAGCTCACCCAGAGCCTGAAGCCCCTCCTCGGCCAGCACTCGGGATACGTAGCCGAGGTCGCTTGTGAGGTTGTAGGCTCTCTCCAGGAGCCCCCTGTTACCGGTTGATCCCGTGTAGGCTAGGGCTAGGGCGTCAAGGATCGTCATGTCGCCTACGCCAAGCCTAAGAGCCCCGACCACAGTCCTCGCCAGATACCTGGCTCCAACCGGTGAGACGTTCACCATCGCCCTCACAAGCCTATCCACCTTCCGACCGCTGCTACCCTTCCCCGACTCCTTGGCGATCAGGTCGAGGATGCCATAGATATCGGAGACTGTGAAGCGCTTGCCGCCCAGCATCGCCTGCCTCTTGGCGTTGAGGGCTTGCTCAGCTGCCAGGCCGATGTCCCCCCGTTCAGCCAGGATGGTTTCGACCTCGTCCTTCTTCAAGCCTGAAGCCCGGGCTATCGTGTCTACCGCCATCCTCTCGGCCATGCCGATCTCCGGCTCACCCGTCCAGTCGGGGTGGATCTTCCCCTGGGTCAGATAGATGACCTTCTCAAGCTCCTCGGGCTCCGCCGCACCTAGAAGGCCTGCGAGGATGTCAGTCATCTCCAGTCTTTTTGTTGTGGCCTCAAGCCTCTCATAGGTCTCGACGAGGGTGGAGTAGAGCATGTTCGACCAGAGAACCTCTAAGGCTAAACGGGTATAAACTTGTTCCGCAAGGTCAGACGGTGTACTTGCAGGAGACCTTATACCCGATCCTCAAGGACTCCATCAGAGCGTCGATGAGACAATAGCGGCCCACCTGGCCGATTATGGAGTCGAAGATGTAACGGGTATCCCTCTCCCTCTCGATGGTTGTGAGGAGATTCGGCGGGAAATACCCGTCCAGCATGAGGCCCCAGATCAGATCGAGCTTGGAGAGCCCTCTCTGCCTCGTAGCGACGTACGCCCTGTAGTGTGTTACCATGTCTACATACTGCATGGACCAGAGGCAAGCCAGGTCCTCGTGCGATCGGATGTGGTCGCTGCAGGCCCCGCTCCCGATGAACTCCAAGCCCCTGTCGAGCTT
>CP070640.1:108577-131243 GCA_020354065.1 Candidatus Bathyarchaeota archaeon | reverse complement strand
TCGAGGGGCTCCGAGAGGTCCATGACCTCCTTCATCAGGATTACATCTAGGTCCCGGAGCTTCCCGTCGACCATCTTCTGCCCCTGTCCCACGGGCTTGAAGTAGCCGACTCTGAAGCCCATCTCCTGGAACTTGCCGAAGATGCCCAGGCAGAGGGCCGTCTTCCCGCTGTAACCGGTTCCCGATATGTAGATCGAGTAGACCATCGTTATCACATCCTCAATCCTTGGTTAAAGTCATTTTCACGTCAAGGGCTATGCAGCCCTCCCCCCACCCGTAGACGATGACATGGTTGATGTCCATGTCCCCGATCTCGGGGAAGTACCAGAACAGCTGGCCCACCCTGAGGATCGTGTTCTTGAGGGCCTCGGTGTCCGACGGGGGCTCCCCCCGGATCCCTTTGAGGAGGGCGTAAGCCTTGGTCTCCTCCATCATCTCCCTAGCCTCTGGCTCGGAGAGGGGGGCGAGGCGGAAGGAGACGTCCTTCAGGAAGTTGACGTAGATGCCTCCCAGGCCGAACATGACGAGGGGACCGAACTGGACATCCTGGCTCATCCCGATGATCATCTCCCTCCCCCTGGGGGCCATGTGGTAGACCATGACGCCATAAATGCGGGCCCGGGGCATGAACCTGGCAATGCTGGCGAGAATGCCGTTGAAGGCGTTCCTGACCTCCTCCGCTGATCTCAGGTTCAGAACCACACCGCCCACATCCGTCTTGTGGAGTACATCGGGAGAGACAATGCGGAGCACAACTGGGAAGCCCAGCTCCTCGGCGTATCTCGACGCTGCATCAGCCGACTGCGCGACCCTGCTATCCGGCACAGAGATCCCATACGCCTCCACTACCGCCTCGGCCTCGTGGGATAGGAGGACGACCCTCCGATCCTCCCGAACGCGGTCCAGAATCTCTCGGACCCTGTCCGGGCGTACATCTCGGAACCTCACCGGAGGATTCTCAGGCTCCTTGAGGAACCGGGCGTAGTCGTAGAGGGCGGAGATGGTTTTTATCGCCTTCTCAGGAAACGCGTAGCACGGGATGCCGTGCCTCGTCAGGTGGCCGCTGGCCTCCCCCACCTCCTCCCCGCCCATGAAGACCGCCACGATGGGCTTTCCCCTGAACCTCCCGTGGAGCTCCACTAGACCCTCGGCGGTGGCCATGCTCTCGGTCATCGCTTGGGGGGTGAGGATGACGACCACAACGTTCACATGGCTATCCCTGAGGACCTTCTCCATGGCGAAACTGTAACGGTCGGCCCTCGCATCCCCGAGGACGTCGACGGGGTTGCTCGTGGCGGCGGCGGCTGGAAGGCCCTGCCGGAGCTGGTTCTGGGTCTCACCGGATAATCCCGCGAGCCTGAGCCCCATCTTCTCGCTGAGGTCAGTGGCGAGGATGCCCGGACCGCCTGCATTGGTGACGATGGCGATCCCCTCAGCCATGGGGACGGGTTGCCTCGTGAAGGTGATGGCATGGTTGAAAAGCTCCTCGACGCTCTCCGCCAGGATGACACCGGCCTTGTCGAAGGCAGTCTTGTAGGCCAGGAAGCTCCCCACCAGGGCGCCCGTGTGGCTCCCGGCGGCTCTAGCCCCTGCAGATGAGGTGCCCCCCTTGAGGATGATGACCGGCTTGCGCTCCACGACCCTCGAGGCGACCTCGATGAACCTGCGTCCCCTCTCGATGGACTCCAGGTAGAGGAGGATGACGGCTACCTCATCTTCCTCCCCTAGTGCATCGATGAAGTCCACCTCATCAAGGTCGGCCTTGTTACCGAGGCTGACGAAACTGTGGAACCCGATGTCCTCCGCGAGGACCCAGTCTAGGACCGCGGTGCCGAGGGCGCCGCTCTGGCTTATGAATCCGATCCTGCCCTTCTCCGGCATGGCTGTAGCGAAGGTTAGGTTGAGGGGGGTCGATGTGTCGATGAGGCCGAGGCAGTTGGGGCCCTGGATCCTCATCCCGTACTTCCTACCGATCTCTACAAGCCCCGCCTCGAGGACCGCTCCCTCCCGGCCGATCTCCTTGAAGCCTGCGGAGACGACGACCAGGGCCTTCACACTCTTCTTGCCGCACTCCTCGGCCACCTGAGGGACGTGTCTGGCGGGAATAGCTATGACCGCGAGGTCGACCTCCTCTGGGACATCTAGGATCGAGGAGAAGCACTTGAGGCCCTGGATCTCCTCGGCGTTTGGGTTGATCGGGTAGATGTGCCCCTGGAAGCCAGATTCGATCACGTTCTCCGTCAGGATGTAGCCGACCTTGCCCGGCGTCCGGGAGGCTCCGATGATCGCCACGGAGCCGGGACGGAAGAGGGCGTCGTGCTTCACATTTTCCACCCGTTACAACCCAGAGCCAGGGTTCAGGTAGTAGACTTTACACAGGATAAAAAGATTCAGTTATTATAATAAAATTCCATATTCAAAGAGTTAAAATTCAGAGATTTTTTGGAAAAGCCTTGGACTATTTTTTTGGTGGTCATATGCCCTAATAGAAATGTAAGGGGATTATCCCCCCGCTTTCTTCCGTGTGATCTTGAAGACCACGGGGTTCGCTGCATCCGGGCAGCAGGCCTCGACGAAGTCCTTCCCATGGAGGATCCCCCCGGTCTGGAGAATCCGGACATAGGGATAGATGGAGTTCGCAGCCGCGGGGCATAATCTACCCCAGTCATTGGGGTACTTGAAGACATCTCCTACCATGTGTCCAATAGGACACCTCCCCGCTTCTAGTATCCTCTTTATCTCACAGGTCACCTCGTAATCAAACACCGTGCCTCACCTATGCAATGGGTTAATGAAGATGGGTAAAAATTTTACCGGACTGCTCTTCACCGTTCAGAGGATCCGGGATTTCTCATGGGAGAGGTCTGCGAGGAGCACTTTTTTATACTGACGTTGTCAAAACTCTGTGATCCCCCATGAGCGAGAGACCCAAGATCTTCGGCCACCTCATGACCGACGTCATCAGGAAAGGAACATGCGTGAGCTGTGGGGCCTGCGCCGCCGTCTGCCCCGTGAACTCCATCGAGTTGCGGGACGGCACGCCCACCCTCGTGGGCCTCTGCGTTGCATGTCAGATGTGCTACTGGAACTGTCCAATTGCCGTCTTCGACGTGACGGGGATGGAGGAGGAGGTCTTCGGCAGAGCCAGGACTGAGGAGGAGGCCGCCATAGGCGTCCACCAGACGATCTGCGCGGTACAGGCTAAGGATGGCGAGATCCTCGGGCGCGCCCAGGACGGGGGAGCCGTCTCTGCGATACTCTGCCAGTTCCTCGCCGACGGGGGCGATGGAGCAGTCGTGACTGGAGTGGAGGATGACAGGCCTTGGGCCGCAAGGCCCCTCGTGGTCTCTTCCAAGGAGGAGGTCCTCAAGGGAGCTGGGACGAAGTACACCTCAAGCCCGACCCTCGTGGGAGTGGGGTCAGCGGTCTACGAGTATGCCAAGGAGAAGATCGCCGTCGTCGGGACCCCATGCCAGATGAGGGGCCTCAGGAAGATCGAGACAGGGGACAGGTCCGACGCGAGGATAAAGGATGCGGTGGCCCTGAGGATCGGTGTCTTCTGCATGGAGACGTTCGCCTACCCAAGTTTCATGGAGTACCTAAAGAAGGAGGGTGTCGATGCCTCAATAGTGGATAAGTTCGAGATCAAGAGTGGCAGGTTCATCGCCCACCAGGAAGGGGAGGTGGTCCACGATGTCAAGCTGGGCACGGTCAAGGAGCTGGTCAGGGCTTGCTGCCACACCTGCGGCGACTTCACCGCCGAGTTCTCCGATCTCTCGGTTGGAAACGTGGGCTCCCCCGACGGCTGGTCCACCGTCATCGTGAGAAACGAGATCGGGGAGAAAATCCTAAAGGCGGCGGAGAAAAACGGATTGGTCGAGGTCAAACCTGTTGAGGATGGGAAATCTGGCCTCGGGATCATCCGGAGGCTCTCCAAGAGGAAGAAGAAAAACGCCGAAAAAAGTGGCGGGGAAGCCTAGCCCGACTTCCCCAAGCGCATTCACTTCTTTAGATGGGAACAGCCGTCGTAGTTGGTCCAGCGGAGGACCGCATCCCGGAACTCCTTGATTTTCCGGGCCTTGTCTACTAACATCGCGGTTGTTCTCGGCAGAGGTGGGTGGCTGCGCAGAGGGCAGTATAGACCTTCCGGCTTCTCGAAACATACCTGGGTCGTGATTTTGGTGACATTCTTAACTGTCTCGTCGACGGTAGTGCGAGAGCGATTACTGGATCTTCAGATATCGATTCTGGTCTGATTTGGCTTCGATACTCACAATTTGTGACCACGATTGGTGATTACAGAACCTGAGTCGCCCTTATAACTGGTCTCACGGCCCCAGTCTCAGGTGAAGATGGTGAAAAGAGCCCCCACGAAGACTTCTTGGATCGACCGAAAGGGCTTCCTCAAGATCATGGATTTGCGAGGGAAGATTGGGAAGAGCTTCAGCGGAGCGATCTCAAGGCATCATTGTTTCTACGGGAAGAAACCTCCCTACCTCTAAGGACGGTGGAGAGATTTGGATCTGAGATCTATAGCTCCAAAGAACATCTCAACCCCGGCTAGACTGTTCCTCACAGGGACGATATTCAACGGTATCGGGAACGGAATCTTCGGAGTGGTCCTCCAGCTCTACTTCGCTTCAATGGGGATCGGGAGCTTGACCCTGGGCTCCATACTGATGATGAACGCCCTGAGCGCTGCGATCCTCACCGTCCCGATGGGGTTCCTGGCGGATCGATACGGTAAGAAGAAGATCATGCTCGTGATGATGGCCGCGATGCTCGTCTCGGTGCCAATGTTGCTCTTCACGAGGAGCGTGCTCATGTTCAAGCTGGCCTTCCTCTCCATCGGGGTCACCAACGCCGCCGGCGTGGTTATCAGCCCCATCTACTCCTCCTTCTTCGAGAAGAAAGAGATGGACAAGGCCTTCGGCTTCTACGGGGCCCTGAACATCGTCACAGTCTCCCTTGGGAGCCTCCTGGGCTTTGTCCCCCCCGTCCTCGTCGACAGGTTCGGATTCACCCTCCAGAACGCATACTGGGCCTTCCTCGCCTTCGGCGCTGCATTCTTCGTAACCCAGAACGTCTTCTACCTCGGATCAATAAAGGGACTGGAGGAGACCCCGGGGAAGAACGGATTCAAGTTCAACATCGAGTCCCGGGACCTGGTGGCCAAGATCAGCCTGGTCCAGATCCTCGTGGCTGTCTCCGTGGGGTTGTTCTTCAGCCTCTTCCCCTTCTACGTGAACAAGAAGTTTGGGCTGGAGTCTGACGCCCTGGGCAGCCTCTTCTTCGCTTCGAACCTGATCTCCGCGGTGTTCCAGGCCTTCTCATCCAGGGTCTCTGCGCGGCTGGGCTCCTTGAAGACGATAGGGGTCGCATTCGCCATGGCGGCTCCTTTCTACCTGCTCATACCCTTCGCTCCCTCCTTCACCTGGCTCTCCGCCCTCTACATACTGAGGTTCGGCTTTGCGAACATGGCGGCGCCCCTCTTCGGCTCCTCTCTGATGAAGGGCCTCCGGGAGGAGGAGAAGGCGACGGCGAATAGCATAAGGATGATGGCGATGCAGGCTGGTAGCGTAATTGGGCCCTGGCTAGGAGGGATGCTGATGGAGCGGGCGACTCTGGAGCTCCCCGCCTACCTCGGGAGCGGTCTCTACGCCGTGATGGCGGTGTCCACGCTTCTGCTTCTTAGGAATGCAGACGCCCGCAGAGGGGTCGAGGCTCTCGCCGTGGCTGAGGCTCCGCTGGAGGATGCCCTCCCCGTGGAGCCTTATCCCCCGCCCATGGACGAATAGAGACTCCTCCCTCCTCGCCCGTAATAATCCCCCAAAATTAAAGTTTTATACCGTATTTGTCGTGATAGGTCTGGTGCCGAACAATGAGGGTTCTGCAGCTACACTGCTCAGATTTCAGATATCAAGTCCGGAGGGAGACGCCCGTAGCGGAGCAGCCCGCGAGTCCGAGAGAGGAGAGCCTCGAAGATGTCCTCGTCTGCTTCATCTGCTTCGAGAAGAGGGACGAGCAGAGGATCGACGAGATCATAGATCTGTTCGTGGAGAACGTGAAGGTGGATGTGTCCCGTATCGGCTGTAGCATGGTCCTCTTGTACCCCTACGCCCACCTCTCCAAGAGCCTTGGCTCAGCGAGGCTGGCGAAAGGCTTCCTGAGCGGCCTGAGGGACCGGCTTGAGGAGGGGGGGTTGGAGACGCACAAGTCTCCCTTCGGCTGGTACAAGGCCTTCGACCTGAGCTGCATCGGCCACCCTCTGTCTGAGGCCTATAGAGAGTATTGACCCCGGAAGCATGCTTGGGGGAACCGAGGGAGCGTGGGGTTTTTACACTCCTTTGGAGTGGTCTGTTTTAATCAGAAAAAGCTTAAGAGAAGAAGGTTCGAGGACAATCCAGATAGGATGGCGAGGACGGAATTATGTAGCTAGCATATTCCTTTTCCCGTGCTGAATCCCGGATAGTCTTATATCGATATCCACGAAATTTCAATGGATTAGTAATGAGCGACAGCGATGTGCCAGATCACCACGGCGCGTTTGCAGAGGCCGGTGGAGAGTACCCAAACGAGACTATCAGATTGCTCTTCGAGAGGGGGAGCTGCAGGGACTACTCGGATCGCAAGGTATCGGAGGAGGTGTTGAGGACCGTCCTGGAGGCGGGGACCCACGCCCCCACAGGCGGTAATCTCCAGCCATACTCAATCATCAAGATCGGGGACGAGGGGTCGAGGCGCTGGTTCGTGGAGATTGGGCTCCAGAAGTTCATTGGAGAGGCGCCCGTGTTACTCCTCTTCTGCATCGATTTCAGGAGGCTCAGGAGATGGGCGGAGCTGGAGGTCGCCCCTTTCACGGCGACGAGCGCCTTCCGCCACTTCTGGATCTCCTTCCAGGACACAATAATGTCCGCTCAGAACATCTGCACCGCCGCTGACGCAATGGGGCTGGGCTCCTGCTATATAGGTACAGTTCAAGAGATTGTCCCTGAAATAAGGGAGAAGTTCAATTTACCCGAGGGCGTTTATCCTGTCGTCCTCCTCTGCATGGGGTACCCTAAAACTAGGATCCTTCCAAGGAAGAAGCTGGGGGTGGACGTTGTGGTTCACGACGAGCTGTACCAGGAGCTGGACGACAGGGCTCTTCTCGAGGCGTACAGCGAGAAGTACAGTGGGCCGAGGGACAGTCGCAGGCTCGAGATCACCGAGAAGAGGCTTGAGACCATACGTCAGGTCTGCACGAAGGTCCATGGGGAGGGCTTCGCCGAGAGATGCGTCGAGCGCGTTCAGGAGAACGGGTTCTTCAGCTCAGTTCAGCGCTACTTCGGCCTCCACTACAGAGCCGACCTGATGCCTGAGGGAAACTTAGAGTTCTTGAAGCTTATGGAGGAATCTGGTTTCAACTGGTTCAAAGAGTTCAAACCCGAGGGAACCTGAAAAAACTTAGAATGGGTTTGAAAGGGCGATATACTGCTTTATTGTCATTTTTCTACTACTCTGAGGGTGATTGGCTTCATCCAGAAGGGCAGGTTCATGCACAGTCCATCTTCAGTGCAGTCTATTTTGCAGCATGTGAATATAAAGCGAACTTTCTTCTCATCAGTATAATTTCGACAATGCCTCCATGTCTCAAATAAAGGTTCATCTAGCGTGTTCTAGTTATCATGACGAGGCTCAAGATGTAAGCGAGCCCCGCGAAGAGAAAAACCGTGGAGAAGCCGAGAGACAGAGCTAGAATAGTTGGCAGTATTGAACCCAGGACGGAGGCGCAGCCGTTGATCGCCCATGCCCAGGGCACGAGATCGTCTCGAAGGCCTGATAGAAGCTCAATTCCCAGGGGGAAGGGTATGCCCATTAGGAGGCCCATGGGTGCGACTAAGATGAAAACGGCGACGAGCCGTAATGCCAGGGGCAGTCCGAGCACCAAGTTCATCACGGGAGATGCAAGACCGAAGAGGGTCAGCCAAAGGCCTAAGCCTATGAGAACCAGTTTGTGGCCTCTCCCCCCGGTCTCTATCCTCCCGGAGAGATAGCTGCCCAAGCCCGAGGCTAGGAGGAGGCTGAAGATTACAGCCGAGATGGAGTACGCGGGATGATCGAGGAGGAGGATGAATCGCTGTACTGCAGAGATCTCCACAAACATGTATCCTAGGCCCAGGCAGAAGAAGTATCCCAAGAGGCTCCAGCCCCTCCCTATGCTTCCACGCCATCTGATGGGGAGGAGGACTAGCAGGACCGAGAGGAGCAGGGCCTGGAGTAGGGCCAAGGGCACGAGGAAACCCCCCTCTATGAGAGGCTGCCACTTCCTCTCCAAGCTCTCGAAGGTTTCGTGGATGCGGTCCCACCTGAAGAAGTGGAAGAAAAAGGGCCTCTCATCGGTGATGGGCCGGATATCGTATAAGTAGCTCTCATAGAACTCCTCCCGATCCTCCGCGTGGAGCATGCCATACACCAGCCTGTAGTAGATGGGCTCCGGGAACCTGTTGTGGAGGTTCACCTCCGAGGCCTCGACGCCCGGGACGTAGACGATGTCGAACCCTAGTTCATCGCAGAAACCCCTGACGGCGGCTACCTCCACTGCATCTAGGGGGTTTTTACCAACCAGCAGGGTGATCGTCCCCCAGGAACGGATCACGGCGATGTGCCCCGAGGGCTCTCGAACTCCCTGCTCTTCAAGGGCTGCCACGGCGAGGGAGACGAGGCGAACATCCTCCCTGGGGGGCGGCAGCAGCCAGGTAGATACGCAGAGATACCCGTCATCGGAGAGGTGCTCGTAGAACTCTTGGAAGGACTCGACGGTGTAGATATAGTCTTCTGAGAGAGCGTATATGCCCGTGGAGGAGGCGGGGGCGCCATGGGCCATGGGGAGCTCGATGATGTCGTACTCCTCCGCGGCTCCTTGGATGAAGCTCCTCCCTCCAGCCACGAATACCCTGACCCTCTCATCCTCGTAGATATGCCCTGAGAAATCTCCGTAGTCCCGTCTCACCAACCTCACGATGATGGGGTTCGCCTCAACGGCAGTCACCTCACGGGCGTCGTGATGCAATGCCGTCAGGACGCTCAGCCCGCCACCCGCACCCAAGACGAGGACCCTGGGGCTGTCCCGGAGCCTGTACGGGAGTGCCGAGGGGAGGGCTCCCGTGAAGGAGAGAGAGGCTGGATCCCCACCATACCCCGTGATTGCGTTGAGGGTGTCACCGTCCACGATCACCCCGACCTGCCCGGGTATCGGGTCATCGTAGCGGAGGCTGAGGCCGGGGGCGTACCTAACGAACCCGCTCTCGACCACGTCGACCCTCGAGAAAGCATTCCACTCCGTCTCTATGAGCCTCGCATCGGGGTACTTCAGGGCGAGCTCGAGGCTCTTGTAGGGGGACATCCGTATGGGGAGGAGCATCCCGGCGTTGGGGAGTAAGATTAGCAACACGATAATCCATCCGGTTGCGGCATGGAGGAACCTTCCCCCATGACCCTTTGTGAAGGCGATCGTCGAGGCTCCGGCGATGAGTGCCGAGAAAACGATCACTCCTGGGCCGGTCAGCGGGCCGAAGAGGGGGAGGACGAGGACGGCCCCTAGAGCCGAGCCGGTCAGGTTGGAGAAGTAGAGCCGATTTATCCGGTCCCCAGCTCTCTCAACGGAGAGGCCTATGGCGAGGCCGCTGAGGAGGAAAGGCAGGGAGAGGACGAGGTAGTAGATGGCGATGTAGATGAGCTGGAACCGGTCCCAGGAGAGCCTAGAGGGGTCGAAGGGCACACGGTTAAGGAACCAGTAGCTCGAGAGAATGGATAACGAAAAAAGGGCAGATGTGACAGTGAGGACGCGGTCGAGATCCCTCCCCTTGAGCCATGCTGCCGATGTCAGGAAGGTGCCGCTCGCCGCGTATCCGAGGAGTGCGATGCTCACCACCATCCATACAAAGTGATGCCAGAGGGCGACGGAGAGGACCCTGGTGTACGAAACCTGGAACATCAAGGTGGCCGTCGATAGCAGGAAGACTCCGACGTACCGTGAGCCCCAACCAAACGCCCTCATGCCCCCACCTAGCTCGAACGACAGCGGGTAATAATCGATGAAGGATACCGATAAAACCTGCTTCCCCTTGTACACGATCCGAACCAGCTGAGGAGCGAAAACTCCTTTAGAGGACTTGAGATTCTGAGATACTGGACCGGAATTCTTCGATTTAGAGGAGAGAAAACCAGTGAGGTCGACGATCAAGCTCTCGATCATTGTAGGAGTGCTGGTCATCGCCTCAGCCCTCTACCTGGCTTATACGAACCCGATGCAAGGGGAAGCAGACGAGTTCGAGGAGGCCAGGAGGAGTATGGTGGAGACCCAGCTCAAGTCCCGGGGGATCTCCGACGAGAATGTGCTGAATGTCATGGGTATGCTACCCAGGCACCTCTTCGTCGAACCCTCGCTGCAGGAACAGGCCTACGCCGACAGGCCCCTCCCCATCGGTGAGGGGCAGACCATCTCCCAGCCCTATGTGGTCGCCCTGATGACGGAGGCCCTGGGTCTTAAGGGCCCTGAGAGGGTGCTGGAGATAGGGACGGGCTCAGGCTACCAAGCGGCCGTCCTGGCCGAGCTCTGCAGTGAGGTGTACACCATCGAGATCAGGGAGGGGCTTGCTGGGAGCGCCGAGGAGAGGCTCGCCGGCTTGGGCTTCGACAACGTCCACGTGAGGTGCTCGGATGGTTACTTCGGCTGGGAGGAGCACGCCCCCTTCGACGCCATCATAATCACCTGCGCCGTCAACCACGTCCCCCCATACCTCATTCAGCAGCTGGATGACGGTGGACGCCTCATCCTACCCCTGGGCAGCGTCCTCTACTACCAGACCCTGACCCTCATCGAGAAACAGGGCGAGGAACTGGATGTCACATACATCACCGGAGTGAGGTTCGTCCCCATGACAGGAGAGGCCCTCGAGGCTGGTGGAGAATGAATATGCGTTCGCGGATTGTAGACCAGAGACTGACGGAAGGGTAGCCTGTAATTGAAGAGACTCGACCTGACCTTTGTGGTTATGGGCTTCAGCTGCTCTGTCAGTCAGGTCCTGCTTGCAAGGGAGTTCATGAACATCTTCAGCGGCAACGAGCTCATCCTGGGAGTATTGTTCGTCAACTGGCTCCTCTGCATCGCCCTCGGAAGCTGGGGGCTGGGCAAACTCGCCGATAGATCGGAGAGAAGGCTCGACTGGCTCATTGCCACCCTCATCCTCGTATCGATCATCCTGCCCCTTCAGATCCTCTTCGCGAGGTCGATGGGGGGATGGCTCGTCGAGGAGAGGGGCGAGATGGCAGGCCTCTTCTCCACCGTCTACGCCACATTCCTCGTCCTGCTCCCCTTCTGCTCGCTGCACGGCCTCCAGTTCACCCTCGGATGCAGGCTATACTCAAGAGACAACGGAGGAGATCCGACGGCTCAGATCAGCCGAGTATATATCTTAGAGGCACTTGGATCTGTGCTTGGCGGGCTCGCATTCTCCTACATACTGGTCCACTATCTCCAGATCTTTGACGTATCCTTGGGCTTGAGCCTTCTGTACCTGTCACTGGCATTTCTATTGTTCGTGACTGGGAGGGCTGGAAATGTACCAAGCCCGTCGAGGAGGCTTCCAGCGGGAATCATTTTTCTGGTGATACTTGTGGTTGGCTTTGCCATGCTCGCAGGTGGGTCGGAGACCTTGGATTCCGTATCTAGTGGATGGCAGTGGGAGGGGCTGGGGCTAATCCACACCCAGAACTCAATCTACGGTAATATTGCCATAACCCAGAGCGATGAGCAGCTAGATTTCTGGGTGAACGGGTTGCCTTTGTTCACAACGCCGAATCCCGATCAGGAGTTCGTCGAGGAGATCGTGCACTTTCCTATGCTGCAGCACCCATCGTCCGAGAGAGTCCTCCTCAGAGGAGGCGGGCTGGGGGGTGTCTTGGAGGAGCTTGTGAAGCACCCCATAATGAGTGTCACATATGTGGAGTTGGACCCTCTGCTGATTAGGCTTGCCCGAAGGTATTCACAGGAAGCCTCCGAGATCCTTGATGATCCCAGGGTGGATGTAGTTCATTCCGACGGCAGGCACTTCGTCAAGGGGGCCGAGGAATCTTTCGATGTGGTCATCGTGAATCTGCCACCTCCCTCCACGCTCCAGCTGAACAGGTTCTACACAATCGAATTCTTCGAGGAGATCCAGAGAATCTTGGACGGTGAGGGGATCCTATCTCTCTGTCTTCCCTCATCCCTCGCCCACATGAGCGAGGAGATGGCGTCAAGGAACAAATGCGTCTACGACACCATCAGAAACGTTTTCCCCTCAAGCCTGGTCGTTCCAGGCGACTACAACATATTCCTAGCCTCCTCAACCGGAGGGGAGGGCGCCCTAACCAGTGACGCCGACCTCCTTTACCAGAGGCTCCTTGACAGAGGCTTAGAGACGAGTCTCTTCACGCGGGAGCATCTGAGGTATAAGCTCTCCCCGGAAAGGATGGAGATTGCCCTTGCGTATCTAGAGACAGACAGTGTGGAGGTCAACAGCGACGTGAGGCCGGTGGCTGTCTACCATGACCTATCTCTCTGGAACGCCATTTTCCATCCGCAGACGAGGATGTTCTTCGCCATTCTATCGAATGTGGATCTGCGTTGGATCGTTATCTCGCTGGGTTTGATGACGCTGGCTCTCGTGATGGTGCGAAGAAAGCTGGGGCCAAGAACGCCCGTCCATCTGGCTGTCTTCACCACGGGCCTTTCCGGGATGACCCTCAGCATCATCATGCTCTATTCGTATCAAGCCCTCTGCGGCTACCTATACCAAGATCTCGGAGTCGTGGCAGCCGCATTCATGTTGGGATTAGCGTTCGGCGGATGGTTCATGGGCCGCAGGGTATCCATGCTCGATGGCGATGTCTCCATCATGTTCAAGACCGAGCTTGCTGTGATATTGTACTCTCTACTGATCCCGCTAGCCATAAGACTACTCTCTTACTATACAGCTGAGTCTGTGATACTCCCTTTAGCAAGGGGCATGCTCCCCCTGCTGAACGGCGCGGCCGGCTTCTTTGTGGGGCTGGAGTTCCCCCTGGCTAGCAGAATTTGTTTGAGGAGGGGTGGTCACCCGGGGGGTGTCGCCGGTGCCCTGTATGCCTCAGACCTACTCGGAGCGTGCGTGGGGGCATTCCTGTCCAGCGTCTGGCTTATACCCCTCCATGGAGTGCTAGGGGCGTGTCTTGTGGCGGCTGTGCTCAATGTGACCAGCTTTGTTCTTCTCTACGGTAAAGTTAGGCTTGGATAGGGTCAACTCCTATTGATTGCTCCAGATGCCTGGTATCTCATGACCGCAGAATTTGCACCTGCCCTCCATGAGGTTGTACTCGAGGACGGAGAAGTGGTACCTTACTATGAGCGGCCTGTCACAGAGCGGGCAGAATGAGCTGTTGCCTTCGTGACCAGGGACATTTCCAACATATACATACTTCAGCCCCACACTGGCGGCTGTCCTCCTCGCCTCCTCAAGGGTCTCCACCGGCGTCGGCGGCAGCTTTGTCAGCTTGCAAGCAGGCATGAACCTGATGAAGTGGAGCGGGACATCGTCGCCCAGGTTGTCCCTGATCCAGATGCACATGTCCCTCACGCCCTCCATATCATCGTTGAGGGTCGGGATGACCAGGTTGACGATCTCGAGCCAGACGCCCTCCTCCTTGATCGTCTGTAGAGTGCTGAGAACGGACTCCAGGGCAGGGGAGGAGGGTGTGAAAGGGCCTGACACAGCTTGCTCCGTGACGTAGTCGTAGAATCCCTGGTCGAAGGACTTCAGGTCGATGGTGACGGCGTCCATGTGCTCAAGGAGCTCCCTCAGTGGCTCAGGGTTCATCGCACCGTTCGAATGGAAAGCCGTGGTGAGCCCTCTTTCTTGCGCCTCCTTGGCGACGTCGAGCATGAACTCGTAGAAGACGGTTGGCTCGTTGTACGTGAAGTGAAAGCCCGTGCAGTTGATCTGAATGGCCATCTGGACCAGATCCTCCGGTGTTTGTGTGTAATAGGTGACTTCTTCCGGCCTCTTGTAGGACATGTGCCAGTTTTGGCAGAAGCTGCACCGGAAGTTGCATCCCGATGTACCTATGCAGAAGATTCTGCTACCGGGCATTACATGGAAGAGGGGCTCCTTCTCGACGGGGTCGATCTGCATGGCACATGGCTTCCCGTAGACCAGAGTGTACAAGGTCCCCCCTGCGTTCAACCTGTTCTTGCAGAACCCCCTGCTACCTGTCCTTATCGTGCACCTCCTGAAACATAGCTGGCACTGTACGGTCTTCTCATCCAACCTTGAGTAGTACATCGCCTCATTCAGCCCCTCCGTAGACGGCTGGAAGAGCCCGGAAAATGTTTCCGGAGATATGAGTACCAAGCCTATAAGGACGAAGACGACTAGGGCGGTTACCTCCAGACCTAGCCTGAGCCTTGGCCTCATGCCTCTGAGCCTCTCGCCCACGAATCCACCCACCCGAAACTGGCAGCCTTCGCCATGAATGAGAACTAAATCCATGTATATTTGGTTTCATCTAAGTTTTCAGTGCAGTAGCTCATACAATCATGGAAACAGTAGAAATCATGGCTGCTACAAGGCATGGAGTTCTTGATCCTTTGTTGGGGCTATTAGCGAACCGCTTTTAACCTTTGTAGCTCTAGCACTCAGCGGGCATGGGTATCCCGTTAGAATTGTTCTTGAGCGGCCTCGCGTTGGGCATGGGCCCATGTCTATTCTTCTGCTTCCCGATCCTAATCCCCTTTGTTGCCGGCACTAGGGAGGGTTGGAGTGAGGGCCTCAAAGCCACCCTGGCCTTCTCATTATCACGGCTATCAGCGTATGTCCTTCTAGGGCTTCTAACTGGCCTAACCGGTGAATTTCTGATTGAGATGATAGGCCAGACCGAGTTCAGCTTCTACGTCTGGATTATTGGAAGTCTCTTCATCATGTTGCTAGGCGTACTCATCCTTCTGGGCGAAGGGCATGGGATAGCCCCTTGTCGGTTTTTAGCGAGGTACACCATCGAGGATGGCCTCAAGAGTTTGGCGCTGCTCGGATTCATAGTAGGCATCACTCCCTGTGCCCCCCTCCTCGGAGTGCTCACATACATAACGCTCTCGGTAGAGAACCCCTTGGTAGGCGCCTACTACGCCCTCAGCTTCGGCCTGGGCGCTTCCATCACGACGCCTTTGGTGCTGGTTGGAGTAGTGGCTGGGGGTGCTCCTACCCTGATCTTCAAGACCCCTAGGATACACCAGCTGTTCAAGAGGTCCTGCGGCCTCATTCTCATAATTCTGGGAGCCAAGCAGATTCTGTCCCAGTTCATCGGCGGAGGCCAATACTGGTGATGAGGAGTGTCCTCCAAGGATAGGGCGATGCTTGAGAGGCTGCTTCTCCTCATAAAAGGGGCATCGCTTTTGACACTGGGTCCGATAGTTGTTTTCGGGCACTATGGTCTCAGTGTAGTTGGAGGTCTCTTCGGCTGCCCTTACTCGATACCTTTCATCTTATGCCCGGTATGTCCAGTCCCGTGTACATTCAACCTGATCCGCCCATGGATATTCGGGGGCGTCATCGCCGCGAGCCTAGTTGTGGGGAGGGTTTTCTGTGGTATGATTTGTCCCATCGGGATCGTCAGCGAACTAGCTTCTAAGATTCCGATGAAAAAGCTTCAAGTTCCAAGCCTTCACAGCTTGCTGGCATACCTGAAGTACAGCGCCGTGGTCTTGCTCCTGTACCTCATGTCAGAGGCTGCGGTGATTTTGATGGGGCTCCCTGTGGAAGGCCTGTGGTCGCTGATGATCACATATCAAAGAGAGGTAGCAATCGCCATCATAGCTGTGACGTTGGGATCTCTTATAATTTCTACTATCATCTACAGACCTTTGTGCATGTACCTCTGCCCAGTCGGCACCCTGCTGTCTGTGTCCAACAGGTTCAGCTTCTTGACCCTCAGACGCCACCCAGAGGAGTGTGAGGAGTGTGAGAGCTGCATAGGAAGCTGCCCGATGAGCCTAAAAGGCTCCCACGACTCCACAGGTTGCCTTAGATGCCTGTCATGCTACGCGACATGCGAGAACAATGCGCTCCGCCTCGATGTAAGGAAACCGCGCAAGGATTAACTGGACCCCGGTCAACATATTTTACACGGATCAGTGCGTGATGCAATGTTGGGGAGGGATGACTCCTGGGGGTCCATCTCGCTCTTGTGTCGACAGCGCGCGCGCAGTGGATGATCAGATGGATCAACCACACCGTTCACGTAAACACGGTCTTCAACGACAAGCTCTACCACGAGTTTGAGAGCACCGAGGAGTTCTCGACTGGTTCGCAGCCAACCATGCTCAATGAAAGGGAGAGCGGGAAGAAGACCGCATTATCTCATCTTGGAATATTTGAGCAACCTATATTAGACAACAAATTCTTGATCATTATTGACCGAACAGCTGAGGGTCATTTTTGATGAAAACTAAACGATCTTGTCTTCCACTGTTCCCGAGGGTTGAGGCCAGGGGGAACTCCATAGTCATAATCGAGGAGGATGGCTGTGAGACTCTCTGGGGTAGGGAGGAGGACGAAATAACGGCGCGGAGGGTTGCGGATGAGATCCAGATTGAGCTTAGGTCCATCTGTTACATCAAGAGGAGCCTTGTCAGATTCATGAACAAGCTCGTAGATGACCTAGTGGAGTTGGGCGTCCAGGCTGAGCACCTAGACAGTGTGCTCTACGAGGGTTGTTTCAACATCCAGAGGATGCTGATGGAACTATCGGAATAACTGATCGTCGGATGAACCCGCGGCCACCGCATACTTAAAAATGAATTTAAATGGTAAAAACTAGGTGTGTACAAGTCTCACATCTCCATCGTAATTAATGATGACCTGCCTGGTTTTTTCTCCAGTCAGGATTCCGTTTTATGCTAACCCGTATCTTCCACATGTATGCTTCGTCGCGCATGTGTTCTTCGAAGTTTCGGGTGTTAGAGTTCTTGGATGGTCATTACAGGGGTTCGTCTCTATATCTCTCTACTTCCTCTGGGCCGCGGTGGCTAGGCCAGCTCTCGGCGTTCATCATCCTATATCCGGATACGGCACCTATCGCCACCGCATCCCTCAGGCTGCGGGGATCGATCTTGTCCAGGGTATCATAGACCGTGTGCCTGTATGTCTTTAAGAGCTCAAGCATCCCCGGCTTCCTGTAGTCGATGATGCTCCCTGTGGGGATCCCTATCTCGAAAAAAGGTCTGCTGTCCCCGGGCCCCCTCCTCTGCTCGAAGGGGATCTCCATGTTCATGTCCATCGCAAGCCTCCTGTAGAAGGGCTCCAGCTCAGGCCAGAAGTCCACAGTCACCATCTGGGTGCTCCCCCCTCCGCAGCAGTCCAGCTGGTAGGCGAACCTGAGGTCCTCCAACTCGTCGGTGTGCCTCTTCACGTAGTCCCTGGACCCCCAGAAACCGAACTCCTCGGCGGAGAAGAGGACCACCCTCAGTCCTCGGTCCAGATGCTCCCGCTCGGTGTTAAGGATACGCCCCATCTCGGTGACAGCAGCGCAGGGGGCTCCGCAGTCGAAGGCTGCCTGGGCGATCTCGTGGCCGTCGTAGTGGCCCCCGAAGAGGACGAACTCCTCTGAGTTGCCATTTCCCGGAATCTCCCCGCAGACGTTCCAGGACTCCCTCTCGAAGGTTTCGCACTCCGCCTCCACCCTGACCCTCACACGACCGTGCCTCCGGAGGAGGCGTCCGAGCATCTCTCCGTCCTCATACTTCACGGAGACCGCGGGGACAGTGCTGCGGATGCACCCCGTGGGTGGCCCCATCGCCGGATATGGGTGGACCCAGACGTAGGCGCTCACATCAGTCTCGGAGCTCCTGATGAAGGGAAGCCGGGTCCGGCCCATCACAACCTTCCTTGTGAACTCCTCCTCAACGGTCGCTCTATCGTCCACACAAACCAGCTCAGCCTCTGTCTGGCCGGAGGCTGTCATGGGTAGGGTCAGGCACGGGATCTTTCTTCTGACGGGCTCCAGTATCTCCAAGCTGGATTGCCCGGTATCGCATCCCATGAATCGGAAGGTCTCCAGGTGGGGGGCCTCGAAGCCATATTCCTCGAATCTGCCTAGGAGGAACTCCGCAGCTTCCCTGTTCTCAGGGGTTCCGGCGAACCTCCCTCCGAAGTCGTCGCAGAGAGCGGTGAGGTTGCTCATCGCTTCGGAGCTGGAATGAACCTCCCCCAGGATCCTCCTCTCAACCTCAGAAAGCCTGCCTGACATGCTGGATCCAATGTGGTCGTGTATCGCATTTAGAATTGTTCATCAATCACCATTGGCGCCCCCTGTCACTGGACGGAGGCCGACTCCAAGTTGAGCTCCGTTTCATGGGAAAAACTAAGATATCATTTTGAGGGGGTGGATGAAACCATAAAGACTGAGACTCGGGATTCCGTCTTGCGATTCAACGTTTACGTCTGATTACAATCAGGGGCTTGTTGGCGAGACCGTTCAGGTACTTCTTGTCATACATGATCTCCAGCTTGAGGTCCTTGTCGTCTAGGAGATTGAGGACGAGGTTGTCTCTGGCCCAGGCTGGGACTTCTTTGGAGAAGTATTTGCTCCCGACCTTGTTCTGGCTTTCACGGCTCACGGCTAGAACTAGCCCTGATCGATAGTTAAGGGGGAGTGTGTAGTAGCTGTCAACCCACAACTTCTTTCCATTTATGACTCTGGCTCTGAGTTCGCCTCTTTGTTGGTCTCGGTTTCCTTCACGAAGAAGAGTATGAGGAGGAAGGAGGGTACGATGAAGGCAAGCTGGAGCCACCACGGCGCTTGGTGGGAGACGTTGTCGTATATGAAGCCCCCGGCGAGCTGGCCAACGGACGTGGCTATCAGGTTGAAGAAGCTGCTCGAGCCCGAGACCTTGCCCCTGTGCTCCCTGGGCACCAGATCGGCCATGAGGGCCGAGAAGGAAGCCCCCATCAGGATCTGGAGGAGCCCCAGGAGTATCATGGCCAGTACAAGCCTGTAGAAGTCGCCGTAGATGAAGAGAGGGATGATCAAGGCCCAGATCACAAGGGCCGCCAGAATCGGGGTCTTCTTGCCGACCCTGTCGATGATCTTGCCCCCAGGTATCGAGAGGACTATATTGGAGACGAAGAGGAAGGTGAGGATGATGGACCAGCTCACCTCCGTGATCCCCAGGTCCTCGACGATGTACAGGACCATCAGGGGATTGACGATGGCGACGGAGAACATCATGACGCATCTGCTGACGAAGAGGATGAATGCGGAATGGGGCACGAGTTTCCACACGCGGACGCTCTCCTCGATTGAGGTTGGATACGACCTCAGAAGCTCTCCCGGCTCGAATTTCCGGGGCGAATCGACGGTCTCCCTCAGCCTCAGCCTGATGACCCCTGCCACTAGATAAGCCGCTAGGACGAAGGTATAGCCGATCCTGACGCTCGGGACCAGGCCGAACCTGTTGAAAAGCCACGCCGCGATGAGGGGCGAGGGCGTCGTCGAGACGCTGGTTATCAGGTTTATGATGGAGTAGCCCATCCCACGCCTCTCCGAGGGAAGCGAGTCCATGGTGATGGCGCTGAGGGCCGGCCTGTAGACGAAACACAGGCTCTGGATCACGCCTCCGACCATGATCCACTGCCAGCTCGGGGCGAAGGCGTAGAAGGCGTGGGAGATGGCCAGCCCGAAAGTCATGGTGGAGATTAGCCACTTCCTTCCGTACTTGTCAGCGAGGTACCCGCCGGGGAACTGGACGAGGGCCTGGGCGACTGTGGAGACGAAGCCGATGAGGCCGATGATCGCCGCCGAGCCGCCAAGAGCCTTAACGTACAGCCCGTAGTAGGTAAACGGCATCTCGCTTGCCAGGTCCATGATGAGCCAGCTCATGGCTAGGATGAGGAAGTTGCCCCTGATGAAGGAGAACTCAGACCTCAATCTGGAGAATAGCCCAGGCTTCTGAACCTCTGCTTCTGTGGCCTCTTGAGGGTCATCCGGCATCTCTTCTGAGCTCCATGAATTCTAGGACCTCTAGGGGCTGGTCATGGGATTCTTGCCTGATGATAAACCTTGTCCATTTTCCGATCAGCTCTCAAGACTATACTCCGTGGGGTTCAAGTACATCCTCACGGTCTGGAGGGCTCGGAGGAACTCGCCTCCCCTCGGCGTGATCCTGAAACCCCTCCTCTGGCCGTACTCTTCCTCCTTTATCAGGTTCCTCTCGGATAGGTAGGTGAGCACATCCTTGGCTCTATCTATGGGGAGGTTAGCCCCGTAGGAGATTCGAGTTATCCCCACCAGCCTCATCCTGCGGATCGTCTCGAGTGTGTCCATGTAGATGTCGTATCGAGTACGCCTTATCATTCATGGATCACGCCATCGTTTGTGTGTGTAATGTGGGAATAATTCCTGTCTCCACTTGTTGGTAGACGGAGCTCACGGTGTGTCCTGTACAAGCGATATGCCCTAAATGGAACTCGTAGCCTCCAGGCATCATGAGCCGCCTCAAATGTTATTTGGCTTGGCTGTGATGCGTCTCGCGATCTGGTTCGCCATCTTGATGGCGATCCGGCCGTGGATGGTGATGAGGTACCGCCCCCTCCTCCGCTCCTGCAGGATGAGCCCCGCCTCCTCCAGGACATCAAGGTGGCTGGAGAGGGTGCTGGGGCTGATCTCCTTGAGCGTCTCCTGGAAGTCGCTCGCATAGAGGCCGCCAGAGCTGAGGGCTTCCAGTATCTTAATCCTGTACTCGTTCCCCAGCGCGCTCATCACGGAGGCGACCTTCTTCGCGTCGGTTCTCACCCCTCGCCTTGGCCTCCTACTGCTCAGAACGACCCTGCCGCGCGGGTGGACGAAGAGGGAGTGCTCTATCTCGTCTGCCACGCCCTCCATCACGTCCTCCACGAAGCCGCTGATGTAGTCCCCCAGCCTGTCGCCGAAGTCGAAACTGAAACCGGGACCGCCCCTTCGATGCCGACGGTCTTCATCCTCTTCCCGCGGCTCCTCCCTTGGCGGACGTTCATCGGGCGTCACTGCTTCTACCTCTTCGGGTTCCTGAACCTCCGGAGGTCTCTCCACCTCAGGCTCCCCTGCTTCCTCGGGTTCCCCTGCCTCTTCGGGTTCCTCAATCGGCACCTCGACCGGCTCCTTGGTCTCTGCCTCCTCGGGAGCCTCTTGCTCTCGGGATATTTTCCTGAATTGTTCCTTTAGCGTCTCCAGCTCTTCTCGGAGTTTCCGAAGCTCCTCATCTCTATCCTTTCTACTGAACATCTTCTCACCTCCCGTTCTTCGCATCATTGACTCGGGCTTTTGTGACCGGGTTTGGGATGACACATTCCTTGCCTGCTCTCATCCTGTCCCCGGGAATCGGCACTCCACCACGACCATCCCAGCGGAATATCAAATTCATTTTGAGTAACCTCGTATTGTATTCTATTTCTTTCGAATTAAATTCGATTGAAGTAGAATATAAATTTATCGGTCTCAGAGCATCGGCTGCACTAAAGATATTTTACCTTTATTTCAGCGTCGTAGATTGCAAAGGATAGCTTTTTATTGTTCACCGGTTTCCGCAGGGATCTCTATAGCCACTTGTGAGATGGAGTCATGGTCTGGGATAATGTCCTCGACGTTCCTCACGGCATTGAGGGTGAATCCTCCGAGGCTCGTTGAGGCACCGATGATGCCAGCCGCTATGAAGATCAGCGCCATGCCAGCTCCAGGCCCGGTGCCAACCAGCCAGCCGAAGGCGTTTGCTAAGGCTCCTCCGGGCATCATGGCGGGCTCCATAACGCGGTCTGCGAGGGGGCCAGCTATAAACATCGCCACGGGCTGGGAAGCCCTGGCGATGAGGGCCCTGGTGGAGAAGACCCGGCCTTGGAGCTCCGGGGGGACCTTGGACTGCCAGATGGCCTGGCTGCAACCGTTGGTGATGGGGTTGACGAACATGAAGAAGAATCCCGCGGCCACCCAGAAGGGGACACTCCGGCCAAGGCCCATCAGGACGTTGCCGAGCAGGGAGCTGGAGACGAGGCCCAGGAGGAGGCCGTAGACCTTCCTCTTGGGGCCACCACAGGCGCTCATGAGTAGTCCTCAGACGACGAAGGCGATGCCGAAGGCTGACTGGACAATTCCCAGGACGATGCTGTAGTTACTGGTGCGACTCAGGATCATGGGTGCTAGGAGGGCGAAGCTGATGCTCGCTACGAAGTTGACGATGAAGAAGATACTCTGGAGCCCCAGGAGGCTGGGGCGTTCCTTGATGTAGCGGAACCCGAAGACCGAGTCCTCCAGGAGGCTCGGCCTCTCCTTGGCCGGAGTCGAATCGGAAGGCGAGGGTACGTGGATCACAGCGAGGGCTCCCACTGCTACGACGAAGCTCAGGACATCGAAGAACATGATGCCGCCAATCCTGATGATGGGCAGCAATATCCCGGCAGCGACCGGTGCGAATATACCCGAGGCGGATCGGGCGAGGCTGAGCATTCCGTTGGCCTTGGCGTACTGCTCCTTGTCGAGCATCAGCGTGACGGCGGCTGAGAAAGCGGGAAACTGGAAGGCCTGGAAGGCTCCCGAGAAGGCCGAGGTGATGTAGAGGTGCCAGACCTCGAGCCTGCCCGTGAGG
>CP070640.1:101346-108477 GCA_020354065.1 Candidatus Bathyarchaeota archaeon | reverse complement strand
CTTCTATTAGGTCTCTTAAAGGCACCCTGAGCTTCCGGATGCCGCACTCCCAGAGCCCAAGAAGCGTGTAGTCGTTGCGCACCCGCTTGCGGACGAACTCGTCCACAGGCCCGTTATACGGCAACTCTATGATCTCGGCCCAGTGGTGGCGGAGGTGCACGACTAAAAAAGACGCAAGGCCGTCATTTGTGTGATAAGCGTTCACCTTCGGGTTCTCTGGAAGGGCCTTCTCCCCCTTCCTCAGGGTATGGCCATGGGAGCGGAACATCCTGGCCACATGGGTGTCCTCGTAGACATCGACGATGCACCAACCGAGTTTCTCAGCGTCATTGCGCCCATGCTCCTCCGCGGCCTCGACTCGGAACATCTCGGAGTAGTCTTGGCGGACGAAGGAGGTCGAGAAGACGTTGTAGATGTCGGTGGTGTCGTGCTTCTGGTAGAAAAACTGGTGGGCGTGCCCTGCGAAGAGGGCCTCGACGCCGTATCGCTTTAGTAACTTGAGGAGCCAAGACCTGGCTGGCTCGTCCAGGTTGTCGTAGTTACTCGGCTCTGACGGCTCCAGTATGTAGGGTGGATAGTGGCTGAACATGTGAATCCGCTCACCTTTCTTCTCCTCTAGGTCCGCCACCAGCCACTTGGAGTGCTCGTCCTCGTGGGCGAGCCCCGAGTTCAGCGCCTGGGCGTTGATCAACACGAAGTGGACGCCCCCGTGGTCGAAGGATCTGTATAGTGGTCCGAACCACTTCCTGTACAGGTCCAGGCCGTGATCGTCAACCACGTAGGCGGGCACAGTCGGGTTCTTCTTGTCCCCGACGTCGTGGTTCCCGGGGATGCAGTGGCAGGGCGCCTTCAACCCGCTGAGTATGCTTAGAGCGGACTCCGCCGCAGAGCCGTAAGTCGGTAGGTGTGGCAGGGGGTGCACTATGTCTCCCATGTGTACGATGAAGTCGGGAGCGGATCGGTTGATCCTGTCGATGACCCAACGGGCCCTGTCGTTGGTGTACAGGTTGACCCTCCAAGGGGACGAACTCTCGTCTCCCTCAGGCCTTATGTGGGTGTCTGATAAGACCGCGTACCTGAATCCCGGCCTTCTACGTTCGCTTTTGAGGAAACCATTCGTCATGACCACACCCCTCCTGACCTGTAGAACCCTAGAAGCTACATACTCAGGCTACTTTAAGAATTTGAATGGGTTGCTCCAATTTCAAATATCATATCAATGAGAACTCTGGCGACTTCAATATTTTCAAAACAACCTAGCGCGCAATCCCCCCATTCTTGGAGAAGCCAACGTGCGGGTTTCCACTTCTCAAATTCGCTAAGGGTGCGTCGGCTCCCGTTACCTAGAGAAAGGTCAGGTTGAGGGCCGCCAGGGTTCCGGGATATGATGCGTTAACTATAAGTTTAATGAACCTCTCCTCGAGATCCATGCTCAAGCCGAACCCTCCGAATGATTCTGTGTATTGGGCCGTATTTATCTGGTTGGTCCTCTGAGCCACCCTCTTATTCCCATCTCCTTCACCACGACCGTGGCCGGCTCTGGCTCGTGGGCCCTGTGCTTCCCGGCCTCGTCTAAGTAGAGGACCCTCGGCCTCAGCTGGAATGTTCCCATGTTCAAAGGCTTTATGACAAGCCTCAGCTCCTCGGTCTTGAGGGGGGACAGCGTTCTCCCCTTCATGTTGAGGTAGCTGTCCTCAATCCTGCAGATATCTGGCACACTCCGAACCTCGAAACCCTCGGGGATAACCTTCTCGACCTTCATCAGCTGGGCCGACCCTCTCCCAGCGTTGACGAGCTCTATATCTAGGTCAATGTCCTCCCCTACCCTCACTTCCCTCCCCCCTAGAATTAGGTTCGCCTGTATGTCAGCGCTCTCGAACCTCTCGAGGCCCACGGCCTCCTCTCTTGTGGGCATGGGCGCTGTAAAGACCTCGGTCGTGGAGATGATTGTCGGTGCGTGAATGACTTCACTAAGGGACAAGGCCAGCTCACGCTTCTCCCTGACCATCTTCAGGAGCCTCTCGACCTCCTTGCTCTTCTCCGGGTGCTTCGCCGTCAAGTAGGACCCCGCCGATGTCTCCAGGACCCTCTCGGCCATCATATAGAACCTCGCCTTTTTCTCGGGGTCAGTCTCATTGTTGGCCCTGTCCATGTAGACATAGGCGTCGAAGAGCCTGTGGGTGGCCTCGGCGTAGTCCGAGACGCCCTTGAAGCCGGCCCTCATATAGTGGCTTGAAGCGCTCCCGAGGTGACGTATCGCCTCCGAGTAGTACGAGATGTCCCTCGTGTCCTCGAACCTGGTGCCGGCTTCGAGGGCTCTACAGAAACGGCTGTGACCAAGGGCTAGCCTCTTGGATCTTTCATCGAGGGCGTAGTCTTTCGCCTCTTCGAAAAGCTGGGAAGCCTCAAGGTACAGATCGGACGAGGCCTCGGCCTCTGCCCTAGTCATTTTCTGCCATGCCTGGCAGAGGCAGACCAGCGGTTGCAGCTCCACTCGGGTCTCCTCGGATGTCCCCGCTAAATTATCAAACGTCTCTGCTGCCGATCTGTACTTCCTAGAGCTCTCCAGGTGGTCTCCCTTCCTGTCAAGGATTTTCGCCTCCTCAAGCGCAACCCTCCCTAGGCAGTAGTCGCGCCTTATATCCGAGGCCTGGGCCAGATTGATCAGCATCTCTTTCTCTTCTCTGGCTTCGATGTCGTCTAGGTTCATTTCGATGGTTGCCTTCGTTTCCTCGAACAGCTTAGTTGCCTGCTGGAAGAATTCCATGGCCCCCTCCGTTTCATCCCTCCTACTGAGGTCCTCCGCTTCCTCTATCCGAGCCCACGCCAAGTAGTTCGGAGCGAGGTATCTCCATCGCTCCGTCGAACTGTGAAGTTTAGCCGCCTTCACGTAGTGCTCCTTCGCCAGCGTGTATCTCTTTTCTCCATGAGACAGCTTCGCTTTCTCGAACTCGCTCCAAGCCTGCATGTAGTATGAGTAATCTTGATAGAATTCCTTCAACTGCTTGATCTTCTCAGCGGCCTTTTTATAGCTCCCCGCTGCGTAATCGAAGTTCTCGGCGGCCTCCCTGTGTTCTCCGAGGGTAGCATGAGCCTTGGCAATCTTCCAGTAGGATTCTGCCATACGGCTGATCATACCAAGCTTCTTGGCGGATACGATTGATCTCTTAGAGATCTCCATTGCCTTTTTGAGGTGTTCCGCTTTTTTCGTTAAGTCGTGGAAGTGAGTTAACGTCGCGGCGTATGTATCTTGATATCTCTGGAGCATTGCAAAAGGGGTGAAGTTGCCCACCCTTTCGAAGAATAACAGCCCTTTACCGCATTTTTCTAGACCTATTTCCCAATTCGACGCGGCTCCCTCGAGATAACCTATTTTACTATTCAGGTCCGACTCGATGTTGGCGAACCTCGCCTTCGTCTCTGCGAGATAACAATGACATACCCCGAGATTCCAATGTGAGACAGGCGTCAATCTTTCTACTACTCCCTCGATGACTCTTTTCCTGTGCTTCAGAGCCTTCTCCAATAGGCTTTTCTTCTTATCGATGTCTGGCTCTACACTAGCACGAGTTTCCAGGACCTTGCTAAACACGTGGAGCGTACATCCAATCCATGGTGGGAAATCCGATTTTTCGGCCACTTCCAGGGCTTTTGTTCCGACTTCTATCGACCTATCTAAAAGCTCCAGCCTTTTCATCGGGTCGGTCTCGTCGAGGACGGCTGCGTAATAGTAGTGCTCCGCGTATCCACCGGGTGGTGCTATAATGGAGGCCATCTCGGCTCCCCTGGGATCCTGGAGAGACATTATGGAGCAAAGGTGCTCCGCTTTGTCATAGAACGCCAAGGCCTGCCTAGCCGTCTTCTTTCTCATGTCAGGGTCTTCGGTCGCGAGGGCTTTCCAATAGATCCCGCATGCCAGGAGGCTCAGTCCCATAGCTTTCAGGAAGTTGTCTCTAGTTTTCTCGCCGCATTCCAGCACTTTCATGAAGTGCCCCGCACTCTCTTCCCCGCCTGTCTCAAGCCCCAGCCAAAAATGGGACTGTCCGGCTAAGTAGGCGTCTCCAGCACTTTCAGAATACTCGATGGCATCGCGCGACTTTTTGACAAGTTTCATACGGTAGTCCTCTTGCTCGTTTGGATCTGCCACGAAACAGAGTCGAGAGAGGTGATAGCATGTAGCCAATGCAAAATTGGCTCTAGCAATCTCGTGATGGTCCCCGACTTCAGAGAACGACGTAACTGCCCTTTCTCCCCATTCAATCCCTTTGTTAACGACTTTATCTTTGCGCTCGATGTCCCATCCCCGATAGCCTCTGTCCCAAAAAACCTGTGAGAGTTCGTTGTACGTCCTGCCGTACTCAAACTTATCCCCTTCTTTCCAGAAAGCAGTCAGCGCCCTCTCTTCCAGCTCCAGACATTCATCCAGAAGCCTCCCCTTTTCAGTCGAGCCGGAAGCAAGCCAGTAACCGAGGTACCTAGCAACGGCTTGACATCGTAACATCCTTGCGGCCATCTGCTCGTCGGTCAGCCTTTCGTATGATCCGTAGGCTCCCTCGTAGGCTTCAATCGCTTGTTGTATTCTATTCTTGAACTCTTCTCGTGTTCCAGCTTGAAATGCGGCCCTTCTCAGGCAATGACCCATTCTCTCGTTTATCTCTCCTGCTATAAGGAAATCTTCGATCCGGAGTGAGGCTTTTAAAGCATTCTCGTAGAGATCTTTCGTGTTCATCCAATCGTATGTTTTTTCCTGCTCCTTTGCCTGACTCAGAATCGCCTCTATGTCTTCCCTTTCAGACATTTTTATCATCATTTAGTCCTCTTTTTAGAGATACAATTCTTCTACTCTTTTCGTATTTTTCTCCCACTTTTAACTATTAGATGAAACCCATGAAAAGCGTCGGAATGAGTCAGCGTGCGCGCGAATTTTGAATTAAATATATATAAAAGGGATTGAAAAAACCTCATATCTAATATCTCATACTACTTTTATCATATATTTATAATTACTGTCCATGTCACTTGTACGACGTTATTTGACCACACTTTGTAAATATATCTTCCATCGACCTCGGCCAGATTGCGAAACTGGATTCTTCTATCTTGGATGGCTTCTGTTACTAGGAGGCTGCTGGGCTTAGTCGAGAAGGTTGATGATTTCGATATTCAGGATTTAAGTCCGAGTCCGTACGGTTTTTTAGATCTCATCTTTTGACCCATATTCCGCGTCTATAGAGCGCGGTGGCTAGAAGCGCTATTCCAAAACAGGCTATCAGGAGTGTCACCGGACCTGGGATGTGAAAAAAATATTCGAGGATGAACGTCAGCACGAGAGTTATCGCTGCATACTTCGGCGCCCTAGGCCCGAACTGAGAGAACATGGCTCCAAACATCGCGGGGAGGACGTATTTGAAGGCAACCTTGACGCTCTGCGGTAGGAGCCTGATTATGGCTACGCAGACGAGGGCCCCGACAAAGGAAATCACCGTCAGCATCAGCTGAGAGGCGATGATGCCAAGCCCACCAACGAGCTCGCCCTCGGGGGAACCGAGCTCTACGTCGGCCGACTCCTGGGCGATGGCTCCCACCGGGAGCCTCATGTTGGAGATGTTTCCGGCGAGGAACGAGATGTACGTCCCTGCGACGCTTAGGACGGTGAAATAAGAGATGGGCTCGATGAAATATATTGGGAGAAGGATCGGAAAGATGGTGGCGAACGCGGTGAGGAAGGCCTCTAGGCGGACAAAGCGGCCCATAACGAGGTAGACGTAGACGGCGGGCAGGAATATGAGAAGCACATGTACCGCGCTCGTAATGAAGCCGTACCTGTTAATATGTGAATAGTACTCTTTCTCGAGGATCTTCTCCTTCTCATCCAGGGGCATCGGGCTCATCCCATCTTGCTTCTTTTCAACCAATTCTCATCCCTCCTAGCCGACCAGGATCTGTGCAGCTGCCATGCCCGCGATTATTGCGATGAGCAGGAAGTATTCGTTCAGTCTCGGCTTGTCCAATATATCTACGAGTGCCCTCCAACCAAGCGCCACGGCGAATCCTACCAAACAGGCCGTGAGGGGGCCATAATCCCCGACCACCCCTGGGATGATTCCCTGCTCCACCACCAGCTTCGAAAAGACCCCAACCATCATCACGCTAATGATGAGTCTTAGCAAATTTGGGTCCCCACCAGACATTCTGTCTCGGATCTTGGGTAGCAATCCGACGTAACATCCGAAACAGCCCACTATTACCCATCCGACGGAGCAGCTCGCCATAATCCAGAGGACGTTCTGTAACGCCTCCAAGGTCATCCCCTCGGCGGTCAGCTCGGCACCCACAGCCCCGGCTCCCTCAGTCGCTGTCCAGAGCTCAACGAAGATCGCGCCCACGCCGGCTGATTCCCGGAGGAAGGAGATGGCTCCGCCCAGCGCGATCACCAGGGGGACCATTCCGGAGAATATACCGAGGCAAGGGCCGATCGAGCTTATGATCGAGGACCTGATCGCCGTCTTAAGCGTCTCGTCTCTCATCCCAATCATAATGCCCACCTTCCAGATCCTTCTGTAGAATATCAGAGCCATCACCGCTCCATTCGCCGCAACCATGGCAGCCATCAACCACATCGCAGTTCCAGTTGCCAACCCCATCCAACTAAATTCCATTCCTTTTATCACCACTTTTTCCTTGAATTAACACTTCGTTCTTAGATCTATAGTTAATTAATATTTTCGCGCTGGCGATTAGGTGGGGCTAGCGTTGGTGAACTTTAAGAAAGGAGAAGTTTTGTGCGCGCAGTAGTAAACTCTCGATGAACCTCGCGCAACTGCGAGGGTCGTCTCACGCGTCTCCCTCATAGAGCTCCTCCTCTTCCTCCTCATCAAAGAGGAGTAAAACCTCGTCCTCGAGAAGCTCCTCATCCTCCTCCTCATCAAATAAGAACAGAACCTCTTCTTCGAGAGGTTCCTCCTCCCTGACGTATTCCTCTGCTTCGGCAGAGCCAAGTAGCAGTAAGGCCACCAATATACCGAGAATCACCAGGATCCACAGCATCAATCGCCCCCCAGCTAGCTAGATATAAAGAATACACGACGAGAGAAATCGATTGTGGATCTTTATTCGATAATAAAACCTGTG
>CP070640.1:71673-101246 GCA_020354065.1 Candidatus Bathyarchaeota archaeon | reverse complement strand
CTCTCAACTTTCCCTCGTTCAAGTCAAGGCACCTAGCGTAAGCGACCTGGGGAAGGTCTAGTAGTTCCGCCAACCTGGGGCCAACCTGGGCCGAGAGGCTGTCCAGGGTCATCTCGCCACAGAGGATGAGGTCATATCCACCGATCTTCTCGATGGCTGCTTTCAGCACCTTAGAAGTTGCCAAGGTGTCGACGCCCTTCAGAGCATCGTCGTTGACGATGTAGGCGGCGTCGGCGCCCATGGCGAGAGCCTCAAGCAGGGCAGTCCTGGTCTTATCATCGCCCATGGAAAGGGCGAGGATCTCGCCTCCGTGCTTCTCCTTGAGCTGAATCGCGGCCTCCAAGGCCCTCTTATCGAGGTCGCTGATCCTCCTCTTCACGCCCTCAGTCCTCGGCCGCCGGGTCGAGGGATCGATCTTCATCTCCGTGAGGTCGACGATGTCCTTGAGAAGTACGATCATACGGGCCAGTTTCAAACCCCCTGAACAAAGGGATACTCAGGAAAAGCCTATTTAGATTTTTACCCGAAAAAATACTGTAGATCTTGAGTTACATAGGTAGTCAATCAAGAAGACCGAAAGCATAGGGTGGTTTTATCCCCCTCCTTCACGAACTCCGCCACAACCCTATCACCGATGGAGAGCTCGCCTCCCTCCTTGACGCCGTGAACCAAACCCGATATGCTCGGACAGTCATCAAGCTTAACCACCGCCACAGCATAAGGGCAACGCCCCTCCATCTTCGAGAGTGGTACATTTATAACCGTAACAGCCTGCACAACCCCCTCCCCACCCAACTCGGTCCATTCCATCTCCGTCGCCCCACAATCGTGACAGATTGGCCGAGGGGGGAGGTGAACTGTTCCGCAGCTCATGCATTTGGAGCCCATGATCCTCCCCTCCTCAAGGAAGTCGAAGTAAGATTTTGATGTGAACTCGGCCATCGATCTACCTCCCGTACACCTGGACCGAGACCGTCGCACCGGAGCCACCCATGTTGTGGGTAAGACCGTACTCGACATCGTCCACCTGATGTCTCCCGGCCTCCCCCCTGAGCTGCTTGAATATCTCGTAGGCCATGGCCGCCCCCGTAGCCCCTATTGGGTGTCCCTTCGCCTTGAGCCCTCCGTCCGGGTTCACGGTAACATCCCCATCTAGGGCGGTCCTCCCGTTTTCAGCTGCTAGGCCTCCCTCCCCTTTAGGGAAGAATCCCAGATCTTCTGTCGCTAGGAGTTCGGCGATGGTGAAACAGTCGTGCACATCGGCCACATCGATGTCTTTTGCCTTGACCCATGCGATCTCATAGGCCTGGGCGGCCGCAATTTTAGCGGCATTCATAGTAGTCAAGTCCACCCTGTCGTGGAGCGCTAAAGTATCCGAGGCCTGTCCTATCCCTCTGATGTATACCGGGGTGTCGGTAAACTTCCTCGCGACATCCCCGGCGGCCAAGATGAGCACTGCGGCGCCGTCCGAGACAGGGCAGCAGTCAAAGAGCCTGAGGGGATGGGCTATCACAGGGTTGAGGGGGGACCTCAGGAACTCCAGCTCGTCCTCGAAGGTCATGTCATTCCTCTCCCCGAGCTTCCTAGCGGTCTCCATGATCTCTGATTGAAAATGGGCCTTCGGGTTCAGCGCACCGTTGTGATGGTTCTTTATGGAAATCGCTGCCAGCTGCTCCCAGTTCGAACCGTGTTTTGCGAAATGGGCGCTGGCCAGTGCAGCGAAAAGGCCCGGAAACGTGAATCCCGCTCCAACCTCGTAGACGGCGTCGGCGGCCATGGCGAGAGTGTCCGTGACCTCCTCGGTTCTCAGCCCCCTCATCTTCTCCACCCCGCCCACCATGACAATGTCATATGCCCCTGAGGCGATCGCCATCGAGGCAACGTTCATAGCGACGCCTGAGCTCGCACACGCATCCTCGACCCTCGTAGCCGCCCTCGGACAGATTCCGAGCCAGTCCGCCGCGAGAGCTGCCATGTGGATCTGTCCCTCAAACGCGTCACTGGAGAAATTCCCGACGAAGAGGGCTTCAACTTCGGGCAGCTCGAAGCCGTTGTCGACGGATCCCCTGGCCTCCAGAGCGGCTTTAACGAAAAGCTCCCTGCTGGTCTTGTCTGCGTGGAGCTTATGGTGGAACCGCGTCATCCCTGCGCCGATGATCGCGATCTCCCGGGAGAGCCTCACCCCGACCCCTCTCATCTTCTCCCGATAAGGTTAAATTAAAACTTATGACGAACATCTCATCGACAAACGTCTAAATTTTCCCGCGGCTCCCGGCTAGAAAAGCTTTAAACCATCTGAAAATAAATGCACATGATAACCATGAACATTGCATTTGTGCTGATCAACACCGACATGGGGTCGGATGCAGCAGTCAGCGCGCAGTTGAGTAACATAGATGAGGTCAAGGAGGTCTACGGGGTCTACGGAGTCTACGACCTCGTGGTCAGGATCGAAGCCGAGACTCTAGAGAAGCTCAAAGACGCAATAAGCAACAAGATAAGGGCTCTTGAGAACGTGAGATCAACGCTTACCATGATCGTTGTCTAGACGCATTATTGAACGATAATCAAGTCATTTCTGCTCAGTATCTCCAAGCATTCCAATGGGAGGAGGATTAGCTTATAAACAGAGGACGAGCATCTGATGAGAAGGCAGATGAGGGATCAGAAAGGCTTCACCGCATGGTTCACCGGCCTGCCTTGCTCAGGGAAGACCTCGATAGCCGACGGGGTTGCGGAGATATTGAAAGAGAGAGGCTATCGGGTCGAGCGTCTGGATGGGGACATTGTCAGGAAGAGCCTGACGAGCGATCTAGGATTCTCGAAGGAGGACCGGGACGAGAATATCAAGCGGGTCACCTTCGTCGCGAAGTTGTTGACGAAGAACAACGTGGCCGTCCTAGCAACTTTCGTCTCGCCCTACAGAGAGAGAAGGGCGAAGACCAGGGAGGAGATCGGGAACTTCGTTGAGATCTACATTCGCTGCCCGGTCGAGGTTTGTATGAAGCGCGACATCAAAGGGATGTATCGAAAGGCGATGGCGGGAGAGATCAAGAACTTCACAGGAATAAGTGACCCTTACGAGGAGCCAGAGAATCCAGAACTCATACTCGACACCGATAAGGAGACGGTGGAAGAGTGCGCCCAGAAAGTCCTTCATAAACTACAGGAGCTCGGTTATCTATAGAGACAGGGTTCTTTCCCTATCTCTATTAGATTGTTAACTCTAGGGATTCAAATGGGTTCGCGTATACTCTAGGATCTGGGCTACTCCATGCTCAATGCTCCAACGAGACCGATAGCCAAGCAGCTCCTTGATCTTCTCGAGATCGTAGCTGAACTCCTTCGCCTCTCCAGGCCTAGGGGGGAGGTGGGTTATGCCGATCCGTCTGCCGGTTGCAGACCTCACGGACTCAGCAACTAGCTCAGCTAGGGCTCCAATCTCCATTGTCTCCCCTCCCACATTGAAGACCTCCCCACCCTTGTCACTCGATCTGAGGGAGAGCACAACCGCTTGGGCGATGTCCTCGACATGGACGAAGTCCCTGCTGCTTGTGCCGTCACCGTAGACAGTGAGGTCATCTTCATTGAGGCCCATCCGGACGAACTTAGGGATCACAGTATCGAAGTTTGTGAACAGTCCTACCCCGAAGACGTTCCCAAACCTCAGGCTCATGGTCTCTATCTCGTAGTTTTCGTGATAAATTTCCATCAGCTTCTCCCCGGCGAGTTTCGTGACCCCGTAGAGGTTCATGGGGCGGAGGGAGTGGCGCTCGGTGACAGGCATCTCTACGGGTGTCCCGTATACCGCTGCACTTGAGCAAAAAACGACTTTCCCGATGTCCAGCTTCCTCGCAGCCTCCAGCACACGGTAGGTCCCATATACGTTTGTGGAAGTAGCCTCTTCTGGGCGCTCCTTGCATTTCACGAGCCCCGGAATGGCTGCAAGGTGGACAATCGCATCCGAACCCGTAATCACGTCTTCGATGAATTTCGCGTCTCTAATGTCCCCCACAAGAAGCTCAGCCTTCTTGTGGATACCAAGAGACCTCAGATTTCCATAGTCCCCATTCGTGAGATTGTCAATAGAGACCACCTCGTGGCCATCCTCAACAAGCTTCTTCACGAGCAGGGAGCCTATGTAGCCCGCTCCCCCCGTGACGGATATATTCATGGGTTTACCGGAAAGGTTCAAGCTGTACACTCCTGTCAAACCATTTGGTATCTCAAGAGTTCTCGGATGGTTTCAGGCACCTTCATCAAGTGAACATTCTTTGTATATAAAACATCGATTACCGATCTATTATTTTGTAGGCATGTTGAGATCATCAACTCATGCTTGAAGCCAGAAGCTTGTTAGACACTTACACAATAATGGAGAAAACGGTCTGAAATGTGAATAAGATATTGGTATTAGCTTTCTGATAAGCCAAATAACATTTCTTTACTGGTTGAATACCCTGAACCTTTCTTTCTTGGCTTTGCAGATCGGGCACCTTTCCGGGGGTTCGCCCTCAACTGTGTAGCCGCACACGTCGCAGACGCCGATCTGACCGAGATCGAGGTCCCTTCCCTGATGCGCCGCATCCTTCGCCCTCTTGTAGAAATCCGCGTGAGTCTTCTCTGCCTCCCAGGCGAACCTGAAGCGCACCTCGGCTGCGTACTCCTCCTACATACGGGCGATCTCCAGGTAGGCGGGGTACATCTCCTCCACCTCGAAGGTCCCGCCTTCTATGCCGATCTGGAGATCCTCGACGGTGGTCCTGGAGCCAAACGCAATCATCGAGACCGTCAGGGCGTCCCCCTTGCTCTGGATGTTCCTGTAGTGGTTCGAAGCATGGACCCTCTCAGAATACGCCACGGCCTTGAACAGCCTTGCTATGTTCGGCAGACCGTTGTCCTCCGCCCTCTTGGAGTAGATGCTGTATCACATGTGGGCCTGACTCTCCCCCGCGAAGGAGCTCTTAAGGTTCCCATCCGTCATTGGCCTGACCATGGTCTCTCTCATCTCCAAGATTCTTACGGCTATTTTTAGTAGCTACTCACAATCCTTATCCTGCAAAAGGGAAATTCTAGTAAGATTCGGGGTTGGGAGGAAGGATGATCGAGATAAGGTTCCACGGAATGGGGGGGCAGGGATCCGTGATGGGGGCTCTCATACTTGCCGAGGCCGCCTTCTCTGAGGGGAAGCACGCCCAGAAGATTCCGGTCTACGGGGGGATGAGGAGGGGTGGCGATGTCACCGTCTTCCTGAGGCTGGACGACAAGCCGATAAGGAGGACTTGTGGCATCTACGAGCCGGACGCCCTGGTTGTGCTGGACCCAGCCCTTACCGCCTATCCTGCGGTGAGGAAGGGGCTCAAGGAGGGGGGGGCTGCCATCCTGAACGGGGAGAAGGATCCATCAGAGATTGACCTGGGGGTCGATTTGAGCACGGTTGCGACGGTCGACGCCACGGGGGTGTCCATGGAGATTTTCGGCGCGAGAGCGATCCCCATCACGAACACCACGATGCTCGGGGCGATAGCCAGGGCCACGGACTGGGTCGAGCTGGAGTCCCTCTTCGAGCCCATAACCCACACGTTCCCAGGCCGCATCGGGGAGATGAACATCGAGGCCTGCAAACGGGGGTATGACACAGTGAGGGTCAAGGGGGGCGGCAGTTGAGCCAGATAGTGAGATCTTTCAGGCCCGTGGTGGACCTTGGGAAGTGCATAAAGTGCGGCCTGTGCCAGACCTTCTGTCCTGAGGGAACCGTGATGCTCAAAGGGGGGGAGGAGGTCGTGTTCGACTACCGTTTCTGCAAGGGCTGCGGTGTCTGCGCCAACGAGTGCCCATCGGATGCGATCAGCATGGTGAGGGAGGCCTAGGGATGCTGTTCACGAGGATGATGGAGGGGAACGAGGCCGCGGCCTGGGGAGCCAGGCTCAGCCGAGCCGAGGTCATCCCAGTCTACCCGATCACCCCCCAGACGGAGGTGATCAGCCACATCGCCAACTTCATCGCGAGGGAGGAGATGAAGGCCCAGTACATCAAGGTCGAGGGAGAACATACAGCCATGGCTGCGGCCGTTGGCGCCTCGACGGCCGGGGCCCGCGTCTTTACAGCCTCGGCCTCCCAGGGAATCGTCTTCATGGAAGAGGCCCTCTGGATGCCTCCGGGGAGGCGGCTCCCCATCGTGATGTGCATGGTGAACAGGTCTCTCGCCCCTCTTGGGGGTCTGAGGCCCGACCACAACGACTCGCTGCTGCAGAGGGACAACGGCTGGATCCAGCTCTATTGCGAGAACAGCCAGGAGGTGCTGGACACGATAATCATGGCATACAGGATTGGCGAGGACAGGAATGTCTACCTCCCCGTGGCGCCCTGCTATGACGGCTACTTTGTCTCTGCGACTGCCACACCGACAACCGTTCCCGATCAGGCTGAGGTGGACGACTTCCTCCCGCCCTACAAGCACGAGATGTACAACCTCATGCCCGAGGAATACGAGCCCATCCCCTTCTACCGGCCCATCGCCGAGTCGAGGTATGAGGTCCAGCAGGCCCACGAGAGGGCAAAGAGGGTCATTGAGGAGGTGGACAAGGAGTACGAGAGGAGGTTCGGGAGGAGTCACGATGGCCTCCTGGAGGAATACGCTTGTGATGATGTTGACGCTGTATTGTTGACCATGGGCTCCATGACTGGCACCGTGAGGGACGTGGTCGACGAGATGCAGGCGGAGGGCAAGAGGATAGGGCTGCTGAAGCTCAGGGCTTTCAGGCCCTTCCCGACCGAGGAGCTCCAGAAACTGGCTGAGGGGTATCATGCCATCGGCGTGGTGGACAGGAACACGAGCTATGGCTCGGCTGGAGGCGGCATCGTCTCCATGGAGGTGGCGAGAGCTCTCTACCTCTTGGAGGAGAAGCCTCTGCTGGTAAATTTCCATGTGGGCCTCGGTGGGAGCGACGTCACCATGCGCCAGGTGAGATACATGGCTGGCAAGACGCTGGAGGCCGTGGAGAAGGGGAGGGTGGATTCTATGGTGGACTGGGTCGAGCTTAAGGATCTGGGGGAGGTGATGTAGATGGGTCTCAACAGCCTGTTCGACGAGTACTACGAGAAGAGCTTCATCCAGGGTGGCACAACCTGCTGCCCCGGCTGCGGAGGGCCCCTACTTTGGAGGATTATCCTGGAGATCCTGGGCTCAAAAACCATCATCTATGGAGACGGGCCCTGCGCCATGTGCGCTGTCAGGAACATCAAGCTGCCCAACTTCAACCTCCACTTCTCTTTCATCGCCGACACGGCCACGGGAGTCGTCGCAGCCCTGGCCGCAAAGGGCAGGGAGGACATAACGGTGGTCTCCTCGGGAGGAGACGGCGCCACCGCTGACATAAGCTTGGGAAAGGTCTCCGCAGCCGCAGAGAGGAACGAGAACATGATCCAGATCTGCGTGGACAACGAGGCCTACATGAACACGGGTATACAGAAGAGCGGGCTCACCCCCTACGGCGCCTGGACGACCACCACCCCCCTGGGCAAGGAGGCCCCCAAGAAGGATGTCCCCATGATCATCGCTCAGCACAATGTCCCCTACGTGACCACGGCCTCGGTAGCCTATCCGAAGGACCTCCAGGCCAAGATCAGGAAGGCGAAGGGCACAGAGGGGTTCAAGTACATCCACGTCGTAATCCCCTGCCCCACAGGGTGGAGGTTCAACCCCGCGAAGAGCGTGGAGGTCGTACGCCTCGGCGTCCAGGCTTGGGCTTGGCCCCTCTACGAGATCGAGGAGGGCTTCCTAAGGCTCACGTTGAAGCCGAGGCAGAGGCCGGTGGAGGATTATCTCAAGGCCCAGAACAGGTTCAGGCACCTAACGGACGAGCAGATCCAGTACATTCAGGGCGAAGTTGACAGGAAGCGGGAGAGGCTCCTAGAGTTCGACGGGAAGAGGATCATCCTGTAACCTTTTCGATCTAGGGGTTTTCCCGTGTCAACAGTGAAATAAATTGATATCTTACATTACAATATCTGATGACAGACATCGCGGTCATCGGCCATATGGCCATCGATAGGATCATCACATCCGAGGATGAAAGGACCCAGCTGGGCGGACCCCCGACCTACATCGCCCTAGCCGCTAAGAGGCTGGGGAAGAGAACCGAGACAATCACAAAGGTTGGAGGCGACATCCTGGATCTGTTTCACCCTCAAATTGACGAGTTGGGCATCAGTCTTCGAGACATGATCGATGAGAGCGCAGAGACGACCAGGTTCACCCTCGACTATCGAGGGATGGGACGCAGGCTCAGCGTGGATAGTATTTGTGGAGATATTTATCCGGATGCCATCTTTGGAGATCACGACGCCGCCCTTTTCGCACCCATCATAGGGGAGATACAGCCCTCAACGATAGCTTCTATGAGCTCCGATAAAATAGCCCTGGATCCCCAGGGTTTCCTGAGGGAGGTACAAGCAGATGGATCGTTAAGGCTGAAATCATGGCGTGACCGAAGCGCTATTAGGCGGGTTTCGGTTTTCAAATCATCGGTGGAGGAGCTGGGGTACGTCACAGGCGAGGTGGATCCCAGGAGGGCTCTATCAAGGATAAGGAGCTTGGGAGCCGAGATAGCCATCGCCACCATGGGCCGAGAAGGGTCTTTGCTCTCGGAAGGGGGCAGGCGATTCCACATCCCGGCCTTTGAGACAAATACGGTCGACCCCACTGGGGCGGGCGATGCCTTCCTCGGCGTTTTCTTCATGGAGTATTTGGTAGGGGAAGATCCTTTGTGGTGTGCAGCCATGGGCACTGCAATGGCTTCCTTCGTTGTCAAGACTAAAGGGGCCGAGATGGAAGCCTCCAGAAGAGAGATTGTCGATCGGTCCGAGTCGGTTTTCAATCGAATCTCAGAGGCCTAACCGAATCTTCGTCTCGCTAACATGTACACACCGAAAGCAATGGAGAGGTTGACGATCAGCGTGCCGACCAGCATGGTATAACCACCACTCAGACCGCTTGCCACCTCACCTGCTGTTGACGCCGGGCTCGTTGCGGTTAAAGCGCTCGAGTCGCCAAGGGTCTCGGGCGCCTCTTCAACGCTGGGCTGCGATTCGTCGGGTCCTATCTCTCGGGAGTCTTCCGTTTCAGAAAGAACCCCTTCGTACAGGGGGGGAGCCAGCTGACCCGGGACTGTTGAGATCAACAGGTATCCCAGCGTTATCGCCAACAAGGTGTAGACGATCATCTTGGACTCCGCCTCAATCACCTCCCCTGCTTCCGGTCACATTTCTCAATTTTGTCTCTATCCTTCCTTTGAATACCCTGCTCTGGGCGTATATAGTACTACTCTTTAGAACAGCCGTTCGAGGCTGGAGGTGTAATACGCTCAAGGGCATGGCTTTAGGACCTTCATTCTGTTCGTTTGCTACCCGGGCTTCTCTCTCCAGAGCTTCACCGTCTCGTACCAGAGGATGATGGAGGGTACGATCCCGAGTATGATTGTGGTGATGCTCTGCCTCGTTGGAGCAAAAGGGAACTGGATCAGGTATGTGATGAGCATGGTTGTCACGAGGACTGCGTAGAACAGGTATCTCGGGAGCATGACCCCGCCGAAGGTCACGAACTGCTTGAGCACCCCGACCTTCACCTCCCTGATAAGGTTGTAGTCCCCCCTGATGCTCTCCACCAGCCCGAGTTCCTGTAGCTTGTTCAGGTGATAGGCTGAGACGCTGGGGCTGCTGAAGCCGAGGGCTCTCTGGACCTCCCTCACTCCCACTGAAGACTTGTTGGCCCTGAGGATGTACATGTAGACGAGAAGCGTCTTCCCCTTCAGTTCAGACTCGATGACATCCTCTTCAGTGGCCAAGCCCGAATCCTCTTAGAGACTAGGCGTGGGTCGAAAATAAAACAGTTGGGAGGAGATTCTAGGGAGCCATGATGTTGATTATGGCGAGGGTGGCGCTCAGGGCCTCCTCCGTCCGAATCGTCTCGCAGCCCTGCATGGGGATCGTGTTTACAGTGTAGTTGAAGACCTCATCCCGGTCCAGTCCTTTCTCCATGAGCATCTGTCTCAAACCCCTCCGGGGAGAGCCGAAAGCGACGAGGACGCTCTTCACATCTTTTAGGCGCGAACGAATCTGGGGCTCTATCTCTCTTAAGGATGGAGCGTGCCTTGAGGTCGCTAGTTTGAGATCGAAGTCCCTATGCGAGGCGAGTTTCTCCACGCCTCCATCGACGACATGAACATTGTATCCCCAATAGAAGGGAACCTCCCTTCTTCTCACGAATTTCCCGATGAGCTCAGGTGATTTACTCCGTATCTGGACTGTCGCCCTGCCCCCAAACGACGGGGCACGACCTGTTGTCCTGATCGGTTTTTCAACGCCAATGTCCACGAGGAACTCTCCTTCTTCTCCGGATAGAACGACTCCCTCTCGGAACTCTCCAACCTGAAGCCTTTCAGCCCTCTTCTCGACGGGATGATGGGGGGTACGCAGGGGGGGAAGGGTTCCGACGTATCGGAGCTCCTCTCTCCTCTTGAACAGGCTCTTTCTCAGATACTGGGGGGTTTCCACGTAGTTGAGGATGAGGCGCATCAGCGGGGACTCATCTGGAATGTCTCGGTAGACGTAGATGTCCTCGACCCTGAAGATGGCTGCGGCTCTGGCTACCTGTCCAATGACGCCCGTCTTCTCCCTGAGGTGAGGAACCTCCGAAACGAGGGAGGAGGGGATGCCGATGGAGAGACTGAAGCTCTTCTGTCTGAGACTCAACTCGGCTCCCCTGATTCCCTCAATCTCGGCCAGGATGGCCAGCCTGTCTTGACGAAGCGCTCCCTGCCCTCCAGATCCTGGAGAACCCATTCCAGGAAAGAGTCGAAGCTACGCATCTCCGCCACCTCGCGCTCGTCGCCAACTCCTAGGCGAACGAGGCTTTTGACGAACTCACGCTCCGCGAGCTCCTGCGTGGCTCCTGCAACCTTGACAGGTGTCAATTTGTAGCCTCTCGACTTCAAGTCCTCCCTTACTTTCGTGAAGATGTACCCCGTGCAAACATGGATGGGCTCATCCTTTGAGATCCCCAGCTTCTCGATACCCTCCAGCACGACATCCAGAGTCTTTTCCAGGTATTTTTGGGCCTTGAACTCCCTTCCCTGGAAGAGCTTGAGAAGCACCTCTCCAGAGTAGAACTCCCCGGTCTCGACTCGGCGCATCACTATGACTGCGCCGCCCAGCAGGTCGCCCCAGCCTGATTGACGCCCACGTTAGCGGGTATCGTCCAGTTCGACGACCATCGCGCTCCGCAGAGAAGAGTGTTGGGGTGATACCTATTTAAAGAAAGACCCCGGGGCTAGACCCTCTTGATCTTCTCGATGGACCTCATTGAGCTGGGGTCTCGCCCGTAGAGCAGACCCAGATAGTTGGAGATGTAGTCACCCATGTATATGATGGACAGCATACGGGCGAGCTTGCCCTTTCCCTTCGCCTCTACCTCAAGTAGCCCTCCCACTCTTCCCTCTAGGAGGCTCTTGAACCGATCGATCTTCCTTTTCACCCTTTCGGACTCGCCGGGATCGCGTATAATGAGAACGAATAGGGGGCGAAGGACCTCGTCGGGGCCCTCGCTCCCGAGGACGGCGTTGTGGAAGAGCTCGGGGAATGCCCCCGACGCTGACGGCACCTTACTGTTCTCATTGAGTTGGGTCCCAAATCTGTAGGCCGCTCCTTCAAGCAGGCTCGGGCCGTAGACCAACGGTACCTTGCTCCTCATTTTTAGGGCAATTTTCTTCGCCGGGTTCGCCTCGGTGGGCACCTCGAGTTTCAACTCCTCCCTGAGACCTTCAATCACTCCGATGGCCTCATCAACCTCACCCCAGGATCTGGGCACTAGGCCCAGCCTGTTCAACACTACGGCGAGAATGAAGAACTGATAGGGGAGAGCCACTCGAGGTATCAACTCCCCTGGCATCAATATCAGAGGAAGGCCTTTTTTTGTAGATAGTTTTTCCAGCTTGCCCCCGGAGGTGACGGAGACAATGGGCGACTCCTTCACAATTGCCTCTCGTAACATGTCCAAAGTTTCTTCCGTGTTCCCAGAGTAACTTACTGCGAATACGAGGGTATTGCAATCAACGAACCCCGGCAGGTGGTATCTCCTTGAGATCACGAGAGGGATTGGCGACTCGTCCCGTAACCAGTCTGCGACCAGCTGTCCTCCGATGGCGGAGCCCCCCACGCCGGCGAAAACCACAGCCTTATAGGATCTGTTCGGCAGGTCTCCGAGGGGAGTCTTTTCCGCCACCTCTATGGCCGACCTGCAGTCTTCGGGGAACCTCCCTAAGACCTCCAGCATCCCGCTCTTATCCAGTACTCGGAGTCTTTCAGGCTCGTCAAGGATGGTGTCCATCACCCTTTAGGTCAAACTGCCTGAGATAAAAGCTCTTCAATCGTTAAGGAGGACAATACCCTTTATGATAATCCCTTCTACCTAGAAAACCGGATGGAAAAGAAAATGGAAATAGATCTAATCTAATTTTGGAGCTAGTCTTCTACCACGATTGATTCTGACGGGCATGACGCCTCGCAGGCTCGGCATGCGATGCACTGATCCGCCTCGGCCACGACGACGGTGTCGCTCTTGGCCTCGAAGACCCCCATAGGGCATATGTTGAGGCAGGTCTGGCAGACGGTGCAGGTGTCTTGATCTATTGTTACGCTCGGCATTCTCCCTACCTTCTATATGGAATCCTCTGTTATTGCAGTTATCTGTATTAAAATCTTGAGGTGGAGAGCTAGTCTCCGCCGAGGGTTGCGAGGACCTGCTCGATCCTCTTGAGAGCGAGGCTCCTCCTCCTGAAGCGTTCTTTCCTTCGCCTCTCGAAGTCCCTCCGAGAGATGCGCCTAGCCCTGAGCCTGATCTCGAGGTTCCTGAGATCTCTCTCTATCCGCTCAAGCTCCCCCTCAACCTTCCTTATCGCCCTGATGCGATCTTCGAGTTCGGGGTCCTCTTCGAGCGTCCTGCTCAGCTGCCTCAGAGAGCTGCTTAGTTCTGAGGCTTGACGGTTCAAATCAGCTGTACGCTGGTTGTAGTCGTCTTTGCTGATCTTCTCCTCCTCGTGTTCCTGCTCCAGAGCCTCGACCTGCCTCATGATGGAGAGCCGCTCCCTATGCATCGTCAGGAAGTTGGCTAGCTTCGGGATTTCAATCTCGACTGGCACGACCACTGCAGGGGGCTTCCGTCGGCGTTGGATGACGATGAGGCCGACTGCTCCAAGAACGATGAGCGTGATGGCGATGGGTCTGATGGTGGGCATAATAGATTCAGGAGGCAGCTCGGTCTCGATCTCTGGTCGCTCCGAGGGGAGGGTCGCGCCGTATCCCAAGCTCACACTCCCACCCTCGGCACTGGACACCACGGCAGCGGTCTCCCTGACGTAGTGGGGGAAGGGGTTGCCTGGGTATGACAGGGTTGGTCCTCCACCAGATGTGGCGACGTGCCCCTCCCTCGGCACCGTGTAGGAGACGGTGAGGCCCCAGCGATCACCCCTCCTCACATTGTATCTCGGGATGATGAAGAGGCCCGTAGCATCCAAAGTCTCCTCGTCGATGATGAACACGAGGGCACCTACTCCATCCCTCACCTCGATGGCTGAGGCCTCGATGGGAAGCTTGAGGTTGAAACTGCTGATCCTGTTTCCTCTGTTGGTCAAGATGTAGCTGTCATCGATCCTCAGGCTCCTCGTTCTGACTGTGATGCTGCGTTCCATCCTCTCACAATCGAGAAGGTGCTCGTCGTCAGGACCTGGGAGGTATGATATGGTCATGTTCTGCTGGGCTAACGATCCGACTTCTTCCGCCTCGTGGGTTACAGTCCATTCCCCATTGACAAGGGAGTCCGTGTAGTTGAGATTGGTTGTAACCCCTTCGAGATCCGCATCCATGGGCAGCACAACTTGGAGACTGCATGACGAGATGTTGTATTGAAGGGCCGGATAGACGGGTATCAAGGCGGAGAAACTGGCAGTCCCCTCGCTCACCTGGTCGACGAAGAGGTAGGAAGACCTTATTCTGAGGCTGACGCCATCCCGCAGGACGGTGGGGGAGGGGAGCTCGATGTTGTATCCGGAGAAGCTGCTGATACCCTGTTCCGAGTATTCCAATGGAGACCAGCTCCCGGCCTGCCACATCTCGAAGGAGAATCGTTCATGGAGGAACGATTTGTGGAGGCCTGTCCAAAAGTCTGAGACGGTCAGCTCCTGGCCTTGAGGCGCGGTCAGGGTTAAAGTGTCATTCATGAACAGTATGCCGCCGTTGATTATCCTCACCTCCCGCTCAACCTGTAGGACTGGTTGAACCGATTCATCAGCGGACACCTCGACTCCCTTTGCGAAAAGGGAGGTCACAAGCACCATCAAAGTGAATAGCATCAGGTTCTTCGCGCACCTCATTTAGGACACCGTACAGTGTAAAGAACCTTATCTTGAATTTAAAAAGTGAGGCGTTAGCCGCATCCTCCCGTGGAAAGCTAAAAATAAATAAAAGGGTCAGAGAGGTTGAAAGGTGTTAGACCGGAGGTAAAATGATTGAGCAAGCCACACCCCTATCTTCCCAACAGCGTCCCTGAGATCAAGGATAGGATGATGGACGAGATCGGCATCCAGTCCATCGACGACCTCTACAGCGACATACCTGAAGCCCTGAGATTCCATGGAGACCTCGACATCCCCGGCCCCCTCACCGAGAGCGAGGTGAGGGAGCAGGTCTCAGGCATTCTGGATAAGAACTGGAGCTTCAGGAGCCCGCCTTTCCTTGGCGGCGGAGTCTGGCCGCACTACGTTCCCGCAGTCGTCGACGAGATCGTCCACAGAGCAGAGTTCCTCACGAGCTACACCCCCTACCAGCCCGAGATAACACAGGGGATGCTCCAGTCAATATTCGAGTACCAGAGTCTGGTCTGCGAGCTCGTGGGCATGGAGGTGGCCAACTCCTCGATGTACGACTGGGCCACGGCCCTGGGGGAGGCCGCCCGCATGGCGAGCAGGCTCACCCGAAAGAGCCAGATCGCAGTGCCCAGCCTCATCAGTCCCAGCAGGCTCGCAGTCTTAGAGTCCTATACGGAGCCCGTGGGAATGAGCATTGTCCAGATCGACTACGACAAGACTACGGGGCAACTCGAACTAGAGGACCTCAAGGAGAAGATAGGCACCGAGACGGCGGCCGTCTACATCGAGAATCCCTCATACCTCGGATTCCTCGAGGAGGGAGCAGAGGCCATCGCCGATGTGGCCCATGACGCGAAGGCGCTCTTCATAGTTGGAGTTGACCCCATCTCCCTGGGCCTCATAAAGCCACCAGGGGAGTACGAGGCCGATATTGTGATCGGGGAGGGGCAGCCCCTCGGTAACCACATGAACTACGGCGGGCCCCTCCTAGGGATCATCGCGTGCAAGAGCGATCCAAGGACGATCAGGCAGATGCCGGGGAGGCTCATCGGAGTCACTCAGACCCAGGAAGGATCGAGGAGGGCTTTCACCATGACTCTCCAGACGAGGGAGCAGCACATAAGGCGGGAGAAGGCGACATCCAACATCTGCTCCAACCAGGCCCTGAACGCCGTCGCGGGGGCTGTTTACCTCTCCCTCCTCGGCCCCCAAGGTATCAGGGAGCTCAGCGAGCTTGTCGCGAGCCGCGCCCGATACGCGATGAGGCGGATCGGGGAACTCCCAGGGGTCAAGGCACCTCTTTTCAACAGCTTCCACTTCAAGGAGTTCACGGTCCAGTTCAGGGAAAAGACCGTCTCCGAGGTCCACCTGGATCTCTTCGACAGGAGACTGCACGGAGGAAAACCCCTCGTCGACAAGTTCCCGGATCTAGGGGAATCCGCCCTCTACTGCGTGACTGAGAGGCACACGAAGAGGGACATAGACCGACTGGTCTCGGCGCTGGGGGAGGTGTTGGAGGGATGAGCCTGAGGAAGTTCAGGCAGGCAGACTGGGAAGAGCCGTTGATCTTCGAGCTGGGCAGCGAGGAGAGGGTGGGGTTCAGCGTCCCCTCATTGGAGCCAGAGCTAAGAGACACCGTGGACGACATAGTTGAGCTCGTCCCCAACGGGATGCTCAGGACCAGGCCTCCGATGCTTCCGGAGGTCTCGGAGATCGAGGTTCTCCGCCACTTCATCCACCTCTCCCAGATGAACTACGGTGTTAGCTCGGGGCTGTTCTACCCCTTGGGGAGCTGCACGATGAAGTACAGCCCGGTGATCAACGAGGTTCTGGCTGGCCATCCGAGGCTCACCGGGGCTCACCCGGATCAGGACGTATCCTCCGTTCAGGGCGTCCTCGAGTTCATGCACGAGCTCAAGAAGGGCTACCTTGAGGTGATGGGCATGGACGACGCGAGCCTACAGCCGGCTGCGGGAGCCCATGGCGAGTACCTGGGGATCTTGATAACCCGAGCCTACCACGCCGACAGGGGTGAACTAGACAGCCGGAGGGAGATCATCATCCCAGACGCCGCCCACGGGACCAACCCCGCTAGCGCCATGATGGCAGGGTTCAAGACGGTTGAGATCCCGTCAGACGAGGACGGGGGCGTTGATTTGGCGGCTTTGAAGAGCATCGTCGGGCCCCAGACGGCAGGCTTGATGCTCACCAACCCCAACACCTTAGGGATATTCGACAGCAACGTCGCAGAGATTGCCGAGATAGTTCATGGGGTTGGCGGTCTGATGTATTATGATGGCGCGAACCTGAACGCCATCATGGGCAAGTGCAGACCGGGGGATATGGGCTTCGACGTGGTTCACGTCAACCTCCATAAGACCTTCAGCACTCCCCACGGCGGAGGAGGGCCTGGCTCAGGGCCGGTTGGCGTGAAGGCCTTCCTTGCAGACTACCTCCCGGTACCGGATGTCGTTGAAATGGAAGGCGTCTACAGCCTCAGCTGGGATCGGCCCAAGACCATAGGAAAGATCCACGGATACCACGGCAACGTGGGGCCGATGCTTAGAGCCTTCGCTTACATGCTCACCCTCGGGGGGGAAGGACTCAAGGAGGCATCTGAGATCTCGGTGCTGAACTCGAACTACATCGCCAGCAAGCTGAAGGATGTGAGGGGGTACACCCTTCCCTTCGCCGAGGGGAAGCCCCGGATGCATGAGGCAGTGCTGAGCGCGTTGAAGATGGAGGAGGAGACGGGCGTCAGGGCTCTGAACGTCTCTAAGAAGCTCCTGGACTATGGTCTCCATGCGCCCACGACCTACTTCCCTCTCATCGTCCCGGAGGCGCTCATGATCGAGCCCACGGAGACGGAGCCCCTAGAGGCCCTGGACATGTTCATCGAAGCCATGAAAGAGATCTCCGACCTCGCCTACACGAACCCGGAGGAGGTGCTGGGAGCCCCACACGATACTACGTTGAGTAAGCTCGACGAGGCGAGGGCCGCGCATCCGAAGACCATCTGCCTTAGTTGGCGAACATACTGCCAGTTATACCGGTAGGGAAGGACAGACTTTTTATTCCAATAATACGATTGAGGGCTGAAGGGAACCGCATGATGAGTCTGCTATCGAGCTTCGTCTCGGCCGACCTCAGCAATCTGCAGCAGCCTCCCATAGCAACCATACTCATCCTCTTGCTCTCCGTCGCCGTGAATCTGATAACAGGCTTCTTAGGCAGGAGAGGCATGGACCTCGAGGAGTATAGGAGGATCATGACGGAGTCTCGAATCGCCCAGCAGGAGCTGATGGCAGCGATGAAAACCGGCAATCAGAGGAGGATCTCGAAGGCTCAGAAGAGACAGCAGCAACTCTCTCAAGAGCAGATGAAGATGTCGGGTAACAGGATGAAGGCGTCGTTCTTCTTCATAATCCCCCTGATGCTCCTCTGGCCGATCCTTGGGAGATTCTTTGGTAATGTGGTCCTCGCCTACATGCCTTTCAAGCCTCCGTTCTTTGGCACCGAGCTGAAGCTGATCAACTGGTATTTCCTCTGCTCCATTGCGAGCAGCATCGTTACCCAGCGGGTTCTTGGACTCACCTTCGAGATCAGTCCCAAGGATAGCGGATAGTAGGGCTCCGAGATGAACAATCCGTCTGAGAGGCCCTCCTGCAGGGGGCTCGTTATCACTGTGAGCGGCCTCCATGGCTCAGGTCGTTCAACCCACGCCCTGAAGTTGGCTGAGGCCTTCGGCCTGAGGTATGTATCCTCGGGAACCATCTTCAGGCAGATGGCGGAGGAGCGGGAGCTGAGCCTCGAAGAGCTGTCCAAGCTGACAGACGAGGACCCTGAGCTGGACAAGGTTATTGATGAGAGGGCCAGGGAGGAGTCCGCAAAGGGAGAGGTCGTGATCGATGCCACCCTCTCCGGGTGGATGGCCAAAGATCCAGACATCCGGATCTTCCTTACGACGCCGTTCGAGTCTAGGATCAGGAGGATCGCGGACAGGGAGGGGATCTCCTACGAGGAGGCCAAGAGGGAGACGGTAGTCAGGGAGGAGAGCGAGAGTGAGAGGTTCCTGAAGTTCTACGACGTGGACATCAAGGATCTCTCCATCTATGATGTGGTCTTGAACACAGATCTCTTCAAGCCTAAGGGGACGGCGCGAATCCTTAAAAGAGTCGTCGAGGAGTACTGCTCGGCCGGGTGATGGAATGTCCTCCATGGGTGTCGGGCGGGTCTGCGTGAAGCTGAGGGGGAGGGAGGCTGGGAGGCGTTGCGTCATCGTGGATGTCATCGACAGGAACTACGTCGTGGTGACCGGCCCGCCCGAGCTGACCGGGGTCCGGCGGAGGAGGGTGAACATGAGCCATCTCAGGCCCCTCAACGATGTCATGGGCATCCCCCGGAACGCCTCGGACGAGGAGATAATGGAGACCCTGAGATAGTTTATATCTGGTATATTGTTCAGCCGGGTTTTTTTCACTCGATTGTGTGTGGGCGGGACCTTGCCGTGTCGACCGTCGTCCATCGTTGCCGTGGGGGCGGCCCGATCCTTTTGGTTCTGGGCGGCCTTGCCGTTCCTCTGGAGCCCGGCGCCTACGGTTTTGGCCCCGGCTCCACCATCGGCTTGTACAGAATCTCCTTGTTCCTGTGTCCTGGGATGGTCGGTGCGCTCAGGAAGGGTTTCCTGGCTAGGTCGGCCACGAGGAGGGAGAGGAGGCTGATGAGGGTGGCGTCCTCGGAGAAGACTGCGGAGTCGATGGGGTTCTCGTCGCCCAGGTCTGCGAGCCTCGCTAGAATGAATCGTATGTGATCGGAGTCGATGAACATGAGGGGGCTCGAGAGGTCAACCTTCTTCACGTCGAAGATGTATGAGAGCTCCCGTGCTAGGGGGTTCGTCCTGGGGTTGAGGGGGGAGTAGAGTCTCACCTTCACTCCCTGCTCCTTCACCTGATCGAGGAGCCGAGGGGCTGAGTTGAAGAGGAGGGAGAGGCCGTCGGCGCTTGTGAGGATTTCCAGGATCTCCTCGGATTGGCTGATGATCTCGTGGCATTTGCCGATGATGTTATCTTCCTTCTCGATGTACCAGATGTTTTTCTTCTTCGGGGAGGTCTCGGTCGTGACGAACTCGTGGGTCTCGTTCAGGGTCTCGAGGACCGATGTGAAGTCGTGGGCTTTGTTCTTCACCCGCTTGAGGGTTGTGCTGAACGCGTCGATGGGGGAGGCGGGGGCGAAGTATTTTGGAACACCCAGGATCTCGATGACTAGGCCGTAATCTATCAGCTTCTTCAGTGTCCCATACACCTTGGTTCTGGGGACGTTGCAGGTGAGGCTGAGCTTCCTGGCACCTGAGCTTCCAAGGCCCAGGAGGCTCAGGTACACTTTCGCCTCGTACTCTGATAGTCCGGCGTATTCGACCATTTTAGGCCATATTACCAGGAGGTCTGCGATGTCTTGGCATTCTTTTTTTTCGTTTAAGGCACTGTTGTCCCTAGAATTTTTGGTGAAATGGGTCAAATTTGCCTTTTCCCGTTGGTGTTTTCTTCGTTTACTATTTCTTGATACTGTCACGATTCCTGTTCTCCTTGCGGTTACAGCCCGTTGCGTGTGTTACCGGAAGGGTGTTCCAGTTCAACCCCCATGAAGGATACAACGCTCCTCTGATTTCGCAATTTTCGAATCCAAGATCCTGTTTTTCGATGGCTAGAAATCGGGTTTCTAGTGAATGGAGACGAAAGAGGCTAAAATTCACGTCTTTAATGCGCCTGTGTGAAACTCCAGTGCAAATGATCTTTAAATAATCGGTTTTACATTTACATGATATTGAAATTTACATTATCATGGGGTTTATTAATGGAAACCTTGAGGGCACAGTTGAAAGCACTCTCGAAGAGGTACTCTCTGGAAATAATAAGTGGCCTACTGGACGGTCCACAGTACATTTCAAAGCTATCTGAGTCGCTGGGCATACCCTACACAACCACTCAGCAGAGAGTAGCAGAATTAGAGAGAGCAGGTCTTGTTAGGATAGAGCCAGACATTGATGACGCTTCAAAGAGAGCAATCAAGCTCGTGAGCCTCTTGAATTTCAGGCTTGAGCTCTCACCTCGAAGAATCTACACAATGGTGACAGGGGAAGAGAAAGAACAAATTGAGAAAATGAAAATCTAAAAACCTATGTCGTGTATTTTTTCTCGGATAAATAACGATCCCTGCTGTCGGGGAGGACGGTGACCACTCGCTTGCCCTCGCCAAGCTCCTTCGCGACCTTCAGGGCCTGATACACGTTAGCCCCTGATGAGATGCCGCAGAAAAGACCTTCCTCCCTCACCAGCCTGTCGGACATTGTTATGGCATCGCTATTTGTGACTTTTACGACCTCTTCGACCAACCCACTCTTCATCATCTCCTCGATGATTCCTCCGGTCACATCGTCACTGGCGCCTGGTATCTTGGAGAATCCTTCGCTTATGGGGTAGTTCGCTGAGGCGGGTTCAACGCCGATGATCCTCGCGGTGGGTATCTGTTCCTTCAGAGCCTTCGCCACGCCGTACAGAGTCCCACCTACCCCTATGGAGGCCACAAAGGCGTCCACCTTACCTCCCATCTGCTCCAGAATCTCCCTGCCCGTCTTGATGTGCGCCTTGACATTTGCAGCGTTGCTGAACTGTCGGGCCCACCAGGTGTTCGGCTGGCTACGCTCTAGCTTCAAGCATTTCAAACGGGTTCCTATTTCAACCTCTGCTCCCGCCACACTCTTCTCCTCTGAGCTCGATTCGAGTTTGATTTGGTGGATCTCAGCGCCGTAGCTCTCTATCAGCTTGATCCTCTCGGGCGTCATACCCTCTGGCATGAAGATCGCGACTTTGTAGCCCAGATAGGCGCCAATGAAGCTGATGGCTGTCCCAGTGTTCCCCGTGCTAGCCTCTATGATGGAATAACCTGGCTTCAACTTTCCCTCGGTCTCTGCCTCTCTGATCATCTCCAAGGCTATCCTATCTTTCAGGCTCCCACTGGGGTTCATGTACTCGCATTTAGCATAGACCTCAGCGATCCCTTTTTCCGCGACCTTGGTCAGCTTCACCATCGGAGTGTTTCCAATTAGATCGAGGATGCTATCGACAACTTTCAAAGCCAGTCCCGGCACATATAGATCTGGTTCAAAGGATAACGGTTTCCGTAGGCCTCACGAGCGTTACTATCATAAAGAAAGGAATCCATCTGAATACTACAGCATGATGCCGGAAGGCGATCCGAGTAATTTCACCAGGATCATGTATGGTTGCGAGGCGAATGATATTGCGGAGGCAGTGTTCCTCACGCCAATGGATTCCGTCATTAAGGCCCTTAAAGAAAAAGCCGAAAATGTCTGCGAGTTGAAAAAGTTCATCCAAGGCTTCCACGCCAATCTCAACGGCAAACAAATCTCAGTATTCAACTCCAGGGTAGGGAGCCCTATCGCCAGCGACTGCACCTACTATCTGAGGTTCACCCCCTGCCGGAAGATAATCTACACAGGCCTCATCGGATCCCTGCAGCCCACAATCAGGGTGGGAGACATCATCGTGCCGACAGCAGCTGTACGAGGCGAAGGAGCGACGAGATATTTCATTGAGGAGGGCTACCCCGCTGTCGCCGATTTCAAGATCCTCCGAGAGATTTCAGAAACCCTCGACGAGGTATACACCGGTTGCGATGTCAAAATCCACTACGGCCCCATATACACCACCGACTCTTTCGCTTCGGAAACAAGAGAGTTCCTCGAACTATGGAAGTCCAGGAACCTGCTGGGCATAGAAATGGAGACCTCGGCCATCTACACCATCGCCAGCATGTACGGGATCAAAGCCGCATCGTTCCACGTCGTCAGCGACAACCCTATTGATAAACAGAGCTTCTTCGACCCGGTAGAAGTAGAAGGACAAGATAGGCGGAAGATCTGCCAGGAACTCGTCATCGAGGCTCTAGTCAAGCTGGTCGCTAGAATCTGAAAAAATTGTGAGAAATTATCGGGTCAGCCGTGGAGCTTCTTCACAAGACTGGCCAGCCGGACGCCCATCTTCCTACATGTCTCGGACTCCTCCTCGTTCGGGGCTCCTACAGATGCCGCCCCGTAGTGATTCAACCCCGAAGTCCCCTGGATCACCATGCCGTGGATGAGGAGGGCTTCCGTGAGGGCCAGGATTGTCGTTTCAGCCCCGGTGTGGGTTCCTCCCGCGCTTGCGAAAGCCCCGCCGACCTTCCCGTCTAGTTTTCCATGATACTTGACGGAGGCGTCTATGAACTCCTTGATCTTCGCAGAGGGCAGACCATAGTACGTGGGGGAGCCCAAGATGACGCCATCGACCCCAGGGAGCTCGTCCACCGAGACCTCATCGACCTTCTCTATGACCACCTCTACGCCCTCGGACTCCACGCCTTTGGCCACAGCGTGAGCCATCGCCTCCGTGTTCCCTGAACGGGAATCATAGACGATAAGAATCTTCATTTTATGTAACCTCTCAATACAACTCACAAATTTCTTAGATGTCTATAGAAGCCTTTTTCTCTGCATTATCTTCAGCGTAGACTCCGAGGATCTCCCCGAAGTAGAGAATGTGGTAGTTTCCGCCAGGGTAGACATCTTTCTCAAGCTCATCGACCAGCTCACCAGGCCTCACCTGTATCTTGTACACCACCCTACACTCGTAGTGTACAGGACACTCAGCGATGTAAGGGACAGCCAAATCGACTCCTTTCTCCGCGGTGAGGCCAAGCTCCTTGAACTTGTCTAGCTCTCTGCCAGACATGGTACCGCATACATCCAGGGCCTCCTCCATGCCTTGGGTTGGAAGACAAACCGTGAACTCGTCCGCTTCCTCCATCAACCCGTGGGTATACCTGGATAGTCTGACGGCGACGGTGTAGAAGGGTTTCCTCCACATCGTCCCCACAAGCCCCCAGCCTATGGTCATGGCGTTTGGCTTGCCATCCTTCCCAGCCGTGACAAGGAACAAGCCGCCACTCCGCATCAGGCGATGCGTCTCGTCAACAAACTCGAAGTCCTTGACCCTCTCTCTTACCATGAGAACACCAGAATGAGTAGTATGCGCTCACCGTTTAACCCTTTTCGAGGATAAAACCAGAAAATCCTCTGAGCGATGATGATTGTAATTGTTCCTTCCATTGGGTTTGTCCTTAATTGACTTGCAACGCGGTCACAGAACGTAATCATTCTACAAAGTGAGACTCACCTGAGAAGAAAGGTTGACAAGGAAAACTCAAGAGAAAAGAACAAGGTACACAGACTTACCAGATATCGAGGAAATCCGCATCAAAGGATCGGACGCCAGAGAGAAACGGGGAGATAATATTTTGAGAAGAACCAGTAATGCTGCATTTAAGATCGATGAACAGGAGCTCTCCCTCTACAAGCGTATAAAGCTGCGGATTTTCAACCAGGTCTACATCGACCATCGCACCCGTTCTGGATGGAGAGGCCCTCTTCCCTTCTATGCCTTCAGATGCCCCGTCCACGGGCTCGTCTTCGACTATCCCCACGGATATGAGAACCGGTTGGATTGTCCTAAATGCAACAGGGAGGATGAGCTCCTTAGGGTCTTCCAGAAAAGCTTCTAGTGAAAAACTCGTGGTAAATGGACATGAGGTAACTCTAGATTATGTAGCCGCTCTCGATCCGCTCGAAGTCCCTCACCCGCTCCAGATCCATGTCCTCGCTCATGGCCTGGAAATCCTCCTGGCTCAGGTTCACCCACGGACCGGAAACAGCCGCGTCCGTGACAGTATGGTCGCTACCGAAGTTCTCCATGCAGACCTTGTATGTTAGACCGCGTACCTGCCTCTCATCGTGATACCCTAGGGAGTGGAGGTACTCGTGGAGGAGGATCGAGAAGGTGTAGGCCTTCCACTTCGGCTCGGTCTTCGCCGCGGCCTTGAGCAGCTTTCTGTTCAGCACTATGTCGTTGGTCCCCATGGGGTGGAAGGCGCCCACGTTCATGGGCAGGTTTCCAAGGTAGAGCATGAGCCCTACCCTGTGCTCTTTAAGGGTATTCCTCACTGCCTTCTTGACCAGGACAAAAATGTCGCCGTAGGTCTTGGCGCTCTCTAATTCTTCTGTGAGCAGCATAACGCCCAAATCTTTATCAGACCGATTCTACCGATTTGACTCCGGGTACCTTCTTCTTCAGGTAGTTCTCGATGCCTATCTTCACCGTCATCTGGGACATAGGGCATCCTGCGCAGTGTCCCTTGAGCCTCACCTTGACGACTCCGTCCTCGATATCCACAAACTCCACATCCCCGCCGTCCATCTGCAGACTGGGACGAACCTCTTCAAGTGCCTGCACGACTTCAGCTTTCAAATCCACACCTCTCAGAAAGGGAACTACTACCCTATATAAACCTTCATCGTCATTCTGCCAACGTCACATCAAAATCTCCCTTCTAAGGGCATGGATGAATGGCTAGTACTATCGTTCACTAATTCTAATAGAACGGCGATAACCATGAAAAGCCCTTTTGCTGAAGGCCAATCATATCTATTCACGAATTTTGGTACTATTATACATGAAAAAGGATATTTTTAAATAATCGAAACGGCTCAAAATCCTCAGCCTACGGTGAAAGCCTTGGAGGATGACGGTGATCTTTTCGACATCTTGAAAGAGTCGCCAAAATCCGTAGCGGAGCTCCTCAAAGCTGCCGCCCACCAGGGAAGAGTCAGGATACTATCGCTTCTACTCGAAGAGAACCAAGATCTATCCAGCTTCGTCGACGAGACTGGGCTATCCAAGAACGCCATAGTTAACCACCTCACCATCCTCATCGACAACGGCCTCGTAGAGCGGGTAGGAAGAGGAGAGTACGCCCTAACCCACGACGGACTAGATCTGATCAAGGCTGCGGCTTCCGTATACAGGGACTCGACCCTCAGAAAGCAGGAGAGAAGGAGACTCTCCCAAAGGCTTTACGCCAGCGGCTGGAGCGGAGAGGGATTGAAGGAGATAACACTCGATAGAGAAATCAGGTATCAACCGTGCTGGATCTCCTACACAGGAGCGATGGCAGGAGCTCTCAGAAGCCTTGGAGTTAACTGCGACACCACAGATATCGGCGGCCATTCGGGGTATGCCTTTATTGTTAACGTCCTGAAGGGTGAGTTCTGCCCGTCGGGGCCTACGGCCTTCTACACGGACACCTACGAGAAGCTCCACTGGGGAGTCCAGAACCTGGGTTGGAAGATCGTCCACTGGTTCGACGAGGGGAGCTATCCAAGGGTTGAAGAGGCCCCCTCACCCCAAGACGTGGAAAGGGCTCAGAGGCTCTTCGACCTTGTGAGAGTGGAGATAGAGCAGAACAGGCCCGTAGTCCTCTGGGGACTCCACATACCAGCGTACGGAATAGTCAAGGGCATCAGAGGTAACAGCTATCTCACCCGCAGCTTCAAGAGCCTCATCGGGCAGCCGGAGGAGCCGGTCCTCTACATCGATCTCAAGGCCCCGGGCTGCCTGGACGCCTACTTCTTCCGAGAGACGATCGATGTCGATGCTGAGAAGGCGGACAGGGACGCAGTCGATAGAGGCCTCAGGTTCGCTAGATGCCTAACGCCGGCTGTCGAACGCTACGTCAACGGGCCCAGGGCCTGGGCTGAGTGGGCAGACATTCTGGAGAACCACCCGGAGCAGGAACTCTACCACGGGAACAGCTACAACGCAGCTTGCTATCACGAGGCACGGCAGATGGCCTCTGAGTTTCTAGACCGAGTCGCCAAGAGGCGGAAAGGAGCTTACACGAGGCATCTGGGAGAGGCGTCCAAGATAAACGGGCAGATGGCGAGACTATTGGGAGAGTTCACCAAGATCTTCCCCTTCAAAATGGAAGGCGAGATGTCTACAGACGACAGAATGAAGGGGGCTAAAATACTCAAGAGGATAAAGCCCCTCGACGAGAGAGCAGCGGAGCAGCTGGAAAAAGCCCTAGAAAAATGGTAACCATATCATATTTGTAACATGAGTCTTATATCAGCCTAAAAACCCATAGATGGCTCTGACATTCTCCTTGGAAGGTGGCACATGCCTCTCCAAGACTGGACTATAGGGTATGGGAAAGTTTGGAGTTACCACATGAGAGGTGGCGCTTTGAGATAACGGAGGCCTCTTCTCCGCGGCAAAGGCGGCGATCTCGTCGCTGAAGCTGCACAGGTCGTAGTCCTCGTCGACGACCACCAACCTATCTATCTTCTTGTTTGACCTGAGGATCGTCTCCTCGGAATGAAGAAAAATGGCTAGATTTATTGAAAAAGCACTATTCGGATAGGGTGTAGCCGAAACCCTCGAAGCAGGCCTTTATGTCCTCAAGGGCCTCCTTGACCTTCTCCGTCGTCTCGGGGCTTCCTTTCCAGGGGGAATCCTCGCTATTCATGGCCTCGATGCACTTTTCGGCCTTCACCTTCAACTCGTTTATCTCCTCCTCAGAGGCCACGCTCTTCAGATCCTCAAGGAAATTGATCTCCGCCCACCTCTTCGTGAGCCCCTCCTCGTAGTGCTTGATGTCCCACTTCAGGGCAGGTATCTTCACCCTGTACTCCTCGTCCGTGACGTCTTTGATGGCCCTCCTCATCTCGAGCTCCTCGATGCGCACCTTCGCATCGTCCAGCTTCGTCTCCAGGGGCTCGAGGTCCCTTGCGAACTCGAGCATCTCATTCCGACGGCCCAGGCAGGGCTTCAGACGGATCGAGTACGAAGCATAGAGCCTGTTGAAGTGCTTCTCGTTCACCTTGCCCTCCTGGAGCATGTCCACCGACCAGAGCTGCATCGAGAGGCTCTTCACAAGACTCTCCATCACATCGTGAATCTCTGGATTGAGCGTCCCTTCACCTCCATGCTCGGCCTTGGGAAACGACGATTCCTCGAATTCAGGGGTCTCCCTTAGTTCTATTGTAATCTCCTCCTCTTGACCCTTTTTTAGGAGTTCATCGGTCTGGAAATCCACGACCTTGACCAGATCCAACTCATCCTCGTCTTGGAAAGTATGGCCACACTTGAGACATCGTTTCATCTTGGGATTTTCCGAACCGCAGTCCGGGCACCGCACAAGCTCCAGACGCCATGCACTCTGATCTGCCCCCGTCTCAAGCCTACTCTCCATTCGAAGTGTACCCCAAGCCTCAGATGATTTCATCAACTATATAACTAAAATTAAGCTGAGATACATATCGCAAATCTATCATTTAGGAAAAAACAAGACCTGTTGAACGAACAATCGACCGGTGCCTCAGATGACACCAAGGAATCCAAGAACCATGAGGGAGGGGAGAAGAGTCAGGGTCGCCACGGTGTCGGATATCGAGGTTATGACAGGGATGACCAGGTTGTCTGGGTTCAGACCTCTCCTGAAGGCCAGCTGGGCTGCCACTATCGCGAATATTGCGATGAAAAGGAAGCTGGATAGATTCGATATCAGGGCCACTCCCACGAGAGTGGCCAGGCTCACCCCCGAAACCGTCGGCGCAACGATCATGTAGGTGACGAGGCCAAAGACCAGGTGCATGAAAACGGCGACAAGCTCTACCTGGAGGATGTAGCGGACCGAGCTGCTAATCTCCTCCTTAAAGCCCCTGACGTAGCCCAGGGCAAGACTAGTGGTCTTTGTTGATCCGATGATGGAGCCGATGTTGCCCAGGGCGTTCGTGAGGGCTGGATAGAGGACCATGACCCCCGGATACTCAAGGAGGGCCCCACTCAAACCGGAGAGGAAATAGCCGTTGAGGCTCCCGAAGAGGCTGGACATGATGACCACTGTCGTCCCCTCCCTGATGATCTGGTAGAAAAACCGGACTCTGCGGTTCCTAAGGACGAGAATACAGGATATCCCGATAGTGGCGAGGAACATCCCGGTGAGGATGACGTTGAAGGGTCCACCGCTCAGCACCAGGAAGATGGTCGCCGCGTAGGCGGTCGTGACGACGATGTCGTTTATGGAGGCGAGGATTGGGTAGACCAGTATGTCCGGGTCGAGCCCCCTCCTGAAAGTCACGATGGCTATCACCGAGGTGAGGGGGAGGGAGAGAGCCATCGCCATGGTGCAGGCTACGGGAGGGACCATCGTGAAGATGTAGAGCTGCCCGATGGAGGTTCGACCGAACACCAGGTTGAGGATGAAGGCGAAGACCCCCATAGCGAGGGTGTCTATGAGTGTGATGACGAAGACTGAGCTGATGAGCTGCCAGTAGTTTTCAGTGTTCCCCCTGATCTTGGGGCGGATAAGGCCGAGGTGGAGCATGGTGGCCATGTTCCCGGAGAAGATGCCGCCGATGCCCCCCCTGATGGTGAGGATGGGGGGGAAGAGGGCGAGGATCCAGGAGGCTGCCCTGAACTGTGGGGTAAAGATGGAGATGAGTCCTCCCGCGAAGAGGCTGATAATGTTGAAAAGGAGGGCGATCAGGGTCTGAGCTGGGATGGAGTCATAGAAATGCCTCCTCGGCCCGTTGTGGCTCACTGTTGCCCCATGGAACAGACGTCCCCATATCGCTCAGCAGGACCAAACTAAGTCCTAGCCTACCTTAGCCTTATCAACACTTAAAAATGTAGCAGTGGCTCTACCCCACTAACTTCATCAGCAAAACATGCGATGATATCAATTCGTTTGCAGTGACCTCTTGGAGTCCTGGGCCGTAATGAGCATTATCCACCTCTTAAGAGACTGCCCACAAGCAGCTGGATTGACGAGCTTGCTACTTGCGCTCGCACTAATTACACACCACACCATTTATCTAAGGAGACTGCGGAGATTAGATTCACAATTTTGAGGGATAGAGATGGAGTTCAAGATACGAACCAGGGAAACCGAAGAGGACGCGGAGTTTTTCCAGAGGCTGAACTTCGAGTCTTACAGGCTCACGATGCTCAGGGGTCAAGAGATATCCGAGGATGAAGCCAGGGCTAGGTTCGAGGAGTTCGAGAAGGCCGACCCCCTCGACCCCTGGGGCGATGACCATCAAGCCTTCTTCGTGGAGGACGAGAAAGGTAGCCTCGCAGGCCTTATCTGGCTGGCCGACAGGGAGCCTTTTTGGAGATTCAAGGAACGGTTGGCCTGGATATACAACCTCCACATCCTCCCAGAGTTCAGGCGTCGGGGTTTAGCCAGACGGTTTCTAGC
>CP070640.1:64840-71573 GCA_020354065.1 Candidatus Bathyarchaeota archaeon | reverse complement strand
TCCTGGCCCACCATGAAGCCCATAGCGGTGTTGCCGTGCCTGACCATCTCGTCCACCCACCTCCCTGGGACATCCCAGGTCTCGTCGGGAAGCTCGATGGAGGTCATGTCGGTCCTGGTCCGGGTCCGTCTCTCGAAGCCCTCCCTGGTCCTCCCCCTCAGGCCCCAAGCCTTCAGCGTGTTGGCGGTGAAGAAGTGGGCGTGAGCGTCCACGACCTCGATCCCAACATTGGATATCACCTGCGGCACCTTCCAGACGCGCGTAAGAGTTCCCTTGAGGTAGCGAAGTCCTCACTGATATCTTTAATGATCGCCAAGGCCAGGAAGGACCGCCCAGATCTCATTTTTCTGGCTGCGATGACGCACCTGATCTTCCTACAATGCAGCACCCATGTCTCTGGACCTGGAAGTCTTATGTTATAAATGAGTAGAGGTAAAACTTCTTAGGGTAGATTGGCCAACTCTGAATCCCGCGGCAAGCGAGGTTTGATCAAGGTCCTGCACGTCGACGACGAACTGGATCAGCTGAAGTTCGTTAGGCTGTTTCTGGAGGAGCAGGGCTTCGAGATAGAGTCGGTCACCTCTCCGGACGACGTGCCCTCGATGCTGGAGCACGAGGCATTCGACGCCGTCGTCTCCGACTACGTGATGCCCGGCATGGACGGCGTCGAGCTCCGGGAGAGGGTCAAGCAGATCAGGGACATCCCCTTCATCATCTACACCGCCAAGGGCGGCGAGGAGGTCGCGGCCCAGGCTCTGCGATCCGGGGTGGACATCTACATCAGGAAGGAGCTCGAGCCAGAACACTACGGGCTGCTGGCCAGGCGGCTGGAGGAGGCCGTGAGGAAGAGGAGGGAGGAGATGAGTCGGGCGGCGACCCTGGAGATCCTCCAGATCCTGAGCGTTGAAGGTGATCTCCAGGACATCCTCGGGAGGACCCTGAGGATCCTCCAGAGATGCCTTGGCGTTGAGGCCGTCGGCATCCGCCTGCGGGATGGAGACGACTATCCCTACTACGTCTTTGACGGATTCCACGACGAGCACATCCTCCTAGAGAACCAGCTCTGCGCCTACGACCTCGAGGGCCAGCTGATCAGGGACGAGGTGGGGAACCCCGTCCTCGACTGCATGTGCGGCAACGTCCTCAGGGAGCGCTTCGACCCCTCCAAGCCCTTCTTCACCGAGGGGGGGAGCTTCTGGACGAACTCCTCCACCGAGCTCCTCGCCACAACGACCGATGAGGACAGGCTGATCAAGACGAGGAACACCTGTCAGGCTGAGGGCTACGAGTCAGTGGCGCTCATCCCCATCCGGCACGAAGGGGAGACCCTCGGGCTCCTACAGCTCAACGAGCCCCGGCCCGGAGCCTTCAGCGAGGAGACCGTCGGCTTCCTGGAGAGGCTCGGGGAGGCTATCGGCGCAGCGCTGTCGAGGGCAGGCGGGAAGCAGAAGGCATTGGAGTCCCTGGAACGGTACAAGAGCATATTCAACAACGTCCCCCACCCGACCTTCATCATCGACCCGGACGAGCTCATCATCCTCCTGGCCAACGACGCGGCCATCAACCAGACCAGCGGAGGCCGCGAGGAGATCGAGGGAGGGACATGTTACTCGATCATCGCAGGATACGACGCTCCCTGCGACATCTATGGCGAGACCTGCCCCATCGTCTTGATGTTGGAGGAGGGACGCATGAACGTGACTATCGCCCTTCAGAGGTTGGATGAGGACGGCAACATCACAGTGGTAGAGGAGTCCGTGAGCCCCGTGGGGGACGCCGAGGGGATGATCGACATGGTCGTCCTCATCGCTAGGGAGGTCTCGGGCCAGGGGTTCGCCGGAAGAGGCTCATCGTAGGCGTGAACGCAGCTTTTTCGAGCCTGGTCCGGCATCTACACATCTGCCGCCTGAGGAGCCTCGATAGGTAGCCAACAATCTGCTTCCCCGGGCTTTCTCGATGGGCTCGTGGATATCCCCTCCTCCCTTGACTAATATAGTGTTACAAACGGCGAGGGCTTCGACATCCTCCCTGCGTATTATCCAGGGCGTGTTTATCAAATGTGACCCTGGGGAGCCATCTGATGATGACCTGAGCGGGAAAAAGAGGTCGGGGCTAGTACCAGGGGAGCTTGCCCAGCTCCTCCAGCTTGAGCCAGCTCTCCCAGTTTCGGGTGACCTCGTTCTGGGTGAACTCTACCTGCTCCTGGGTGAGGTGGCGGAACCTCCTCTGGAGCTTCAGGTACTCCGAGACGGGCTTGAGCTTCCTAGGCTTCACGTTGATCTTCAGGGCGCCTTCCTCGACCTCCAGAAGGGCCCAGGCCCCGGTCTGCACCGCGAGCCTGCCCACCTCCACGGTCTTCTCCGGGGGGAAGTACCAGCCTGTGGCGCAGGGCTGCTGGACGTGGATGTAGGCCAGACCCCTCCCGGCCCTGGTGACATCCGCAGCCTTCCTGATCTTCCTCTCGAGGTCAGGGAGGTAGGCGATGGAGGCGGTGGCGATGTAGGGGATCCGGTGGGCGGCCATGATGAGGACCATGTTCTTCCGGGGCTGGGGTTTGCCCGTCCACACAGAGCCCGTCGGGGTCGAGGTCGTGGCCGCAAACTGGGGCGTGGAGCTGCTCCTCTGTATGCCTGTGTTCATGTAGGCCTCGTTGTCGTAGCAGACCCACATGATGCTCTCCCCCCGCTCCGCAGCCGCGGAGATAGCCTGGAGTCCTATGTCCACAGTGCCGCCGTCCCCGCTGTAGCTGGTCAGATAGATCTTGTCGGCCTTCCCCTTCTTCCTGTAAGCCCTGTAGAACCCTGTCTCGAAGGCAGCAGCCGCAGCGTAGTTTGCCAGCACCATGGGGACTTTGCTCACAGAGGGGTAGTTTATGGTCCCGCAGCAGGGCGGGATCACCACGACAGTACTGGGCCCCAGAACCCTGAGCATGCGCCTTATGATGATGCTCGAGCCGCAGCCAGCGCAGCCGGCGGAACCTGGGTAGAGGGGGTGATCCCATTCGATCTTGACGGGCTTCGGCGGGGGTGGCACCTCGTGCTCTATGAACTCAACTTCCCCGTCTAGCCTCCCCGTCTTCGAGGTCCTTATGACCTTCCTGCCCATGGCGTAGAGGTCGTCGATGGATATGTCGTCGCCCCCCATACCGCCTATGAAGTTCATTACAGGAGGCCTGTCCTCCATGTTGTATAGTGAGGCCTTGACGTCGGCGGATAGCCCTCCTCCGCCAGTGCCGTGGAGGACGACCCTGTCTACGACGCCGATCGACTTTACCCGCTCGGCCAGCTCCCGGAGCTCGGGGGCTGGGAAGGGCCTCATGAGTCTGATCTTGAGGAGGCCGATCTTTTCCCCGTCGCTCCTGAGATTGTCCACGGCCCTCCTGGCCGCTGTGGTCATGGAGCCCATGGTGACCAAGAGGGAGTCGGCGTCGTCGCACCTGTACTCCTCAACCAGGCCTCCGTAGCCCCTCTCGAAGGTCTCGCGGAAGCTCCTCCCCACCTCCCCGATGACATCCCTGGAGTCGTGGAGCACCTCCTCGTAGAGCCTGCGGTAGGTGGTGTGGAGGACCGGTGGGATAAGGGATGAGGGCCAGCTGTCGCTCACAGTGGGATCGACGGGGTGGAGCGCCTTGTACGGGGGAAGCCACCCGTCCACGGCCTCCTGGTCGGGGAGCTCGACCCTCTCCTGGCTGTAGCTGAGATAGAACCCGTCCAGGTTGAGCATGGCCGGGAGGCTGACCCGCCTGTCCTCGGCGACCTTGTAGAGCTGGAGGACCATGTCGAGTGCCTCCTGGTTGCTCTCGACGAAGCTGACAATCCAGCCGAGGTTCCACTCTGGCATGACATCGGAGTAGTCGGGACCGATGCTCCAGTACCAGCCGAGGACCCGGTTCGCGATAGCCATGACGATGGGAGTCCTGTAGGAGACGGCTTGTGCTACAACCTCGTGCATGTACGCGAGGCCCTGGCTGCAGGTGGCGGTGAATGTCCGGGCTCCGGCGAGGCTCGCCCCGACTGCCATACCGAGGCAGCTGTGCTCGCCCTCCGAATGGATGTACTCGGCGTCCAGCTCTCCGTCGGCGATGAAGCTGGCGATGTACTCCACGATGGTGGTCTGGGGGGTGATGGGGAAGACGGGTATCACCTCTGCGCGGGAGAGGCGGACGCCGTGGGCAACGGCCTTGTTTCCCGGCATCACGTCGGACTCCGGCATCATCACCCCTCCTTCTCCATCTCGATGGCCTCCTGGGGGCACTCGTTCGCGCAGATCCCGCACCCCTTGCAGAACCTCAGGTCTATCTTGGGCTTCCCCTCCTCGTCCAGGGTTATGGCTTCCTCCGGGCAGTACTTCTCGCAGAGACCGCACTTCGCGCATTTATCCTCGTCCACCTCTGGCCTCAAAATCCGCCAGTTGGCGACATCCTTCCCGCCGTGCTTCTTGCCTCTGTAAAGCATCATGCCCTTGATCTCACTTTCTTCCGTTTCACTCACAATCGATCCCCTCAATAGGTGACTATCTCCACCTCTTCATATCCGGCCCTCACGGCCTCTTTGTTCATCCCGGCAATCCTCGGATTGAAACGCTTGTCCACGGCCTTGCACACGGACTCAAGCTTAAGCAGACCTGTTACCCGGACGAAAGCTCCCAGCATGGTCGTGTTGGGGATAGGCCTCCCTATAACCCTCTCGGCTATGCCTGTCGCATCGACGACCCCGAACTTTGAGAGTTTTGCGTTGAACACCCTCGCCGCCTCCTCAGCCGGTTTGGGAGTGTTGAAAACGATAACGCCTCCATCCTTGAGGCCCTCCGTCAGGGATGTCGTCTCTGGAAGCGTCGGGTCGAGAACCAAGAGATATTTCGGGTGGTATATCATGGACCGGGTCGCCTCGGACTCCTCCCCTATCTGGACAAAAGCCAGGACAGGGGCTCCTCTCCGAGCGGAGCCATACATTGGGACGGCCCTGCAGAACTTGTCCTCCAACGACGCCGCTATTGCCAGGAGCTCCCCGGCGGCAACGACACCCTGGCCGCCCATCCCGTGGAGCCTTATCTCATCTACCATCTGATCATCCTCGCTGTAAGCCAGACTGAACCGAGAATGCTAGACGGTTCAAGAATTCGTCCTCTTTGTACATCCATTCTCGGTTCTGTTGACTTTTGTTTTTCAGGATAAAAGACTTCTGTTAAAAGCATTTTATCATAAATAAACTAATTATTCCAGGCTACCTGCCGGAATCAGGGCGCCCTAAAGCAGATATACGAGTTGGGTTGGATTAGACGCTGTGAGAATATGGTGGATGCCGATAAATTCTACTCTGAGCTGGGCAGGTCTCAGAAGCCCGGGGTCCTCACCAAGGTGGTTCTTGCTGCGGTCGAGCTCATGAAGCAGGGGAAGAAGATCATCTCCATGACGGGTGGGAGCTACGACCCGTCTTCGGTGCCTTACAAGCAGATCAAGGAGATCATCGCGGGGACGCCCACGGAGGAGTGGCAGGAGATCCTCCAGTACGGGGCGGCCTCCGGGAAGATGGAGCTGAGGCGGGAGATCTCCGGGTTCATGGCGGGTCACGGCATCACGGCCGACCCCAAGGGGGAGATAATCGTGACGAGCGGCTCCCAGCAGGCCCTGGACCTCGTCTCCAGGGTCTTCTTGAACCCGGGCGACGTGATCCTCGTGGGCTCCCCCACTTACCTCGCGGCCCTCGGCGCCTTCAAGCAGTACAACCCCGAGCTGAGATCGGTCGTAGTCGACGGCGACGGTATGAGCGTTGAAGCTTTGGAGGTTGAGCTGAATAGGATAGAGGCTGAGGGGAAGTGGGCGAAGCTGCTCTACGTTGTGCCCTCCTTCCAGAACCCGACTGGCTCGATGCTGACCAAAGAGAGGAGAAGGAGGGTCCTGGAGCTGGCGGAGGAGCACGACTTCCTCGTCCTGGAGGACAACGCCTACGGCTACATCAACTTCGGGGGGGAGATGCCCACCCCCATCAAGGGGCTGGACAGGACTGGGAGGGTGATGTACACAAGCACATTCAGCAAGATCGTCTCCCCAGGCCTCAGAATCGGCTGGCTCGCTGGCAGCAGGGAGTTTATAGGCAAGATTGTGGAGGCCAAAGGAAAGGTCAACATCTGCAACGACGGGGTCACCCAGTACATAGCTGCGGAGCTCTTCAGGCGGGGAGATGTAGAGAAGCAGATCCCCATGATAACCAGGGTCTACAGGCGGAAACGGGATCTCATGCTGGAGGCGATGGAGACCAGCTTCCCCGAGGAGGCGGAGTGGAAAGAGCCGAAGGGGGGCCTATTTCTCTGGGTGAGTTTGCCCGAGAGGGTGGACGCCACTGAGATGCTCACGGAGTCGTTGAACAGGGGGGTCGCCTACGTGCCGGGCTCTAACTTCTTCGCCGAGCCCGTCCACAACTACATTCGGCTCAACTACAGCTTCCCGTCGGAGCCTGACATCGTCGAGGGCATCCAGATCCTGGGCGGCCTGCTGAAGGAGAAGCTCTAGCCCCATCACTCCCTTTTCTACTCCTAAATGGGACAAGAGGAGCCGGTTTTCAGGCGTTCACGTCATAAATTATTTATAAACCTCACTCCAACAGGGTTAGGGCAGATATTTGAAGCCGTGCACCGCTTGCATAGAGAGGTTCGGAGAGCCGGGGTGCGCTCGGCGTGGCCACTGCGTTGTCGAGGACGTCCCTGGCATGTCGCCTGATCAGAGCATCGCCCTTCT
>CP070640.1:56652-64740 GCA_020354065.1 Candidatus Bathyarchaeota archaeon | reverse complement strand
TCCGGCCACGCCGATGACACCATAGGCGGCGATGAGCTGGTTGTGTCCCTGAAGAGGAGGAGGCTGAGAGAGTCGAAGGGTCTCAAGCCCCGTGCAAGTAGTATGCAGGGGACCCTGCAGAACCTGTCGGCCTTAAAACCATTCACGAGGTAGAGGAGAGTGGAAATTCCCATCTTTAATCAGGCGACCACAAGGGCGAGGACGGCCTTCTCGGTGTGCATCCTGTTCTCGCCCTCGTCGAAGACGGCGCTCTGGGGCCCCTCGATGACGCTGTCCGTCATCTCCTCCCCCCTGTAGCCGGGGAGGCAGTGCATGAAGATGGCGTCGGGCTTCGCCCAGCCCAGGGTCTCGTCGTTGATCTGGTAGGCTGCGAAGGCCTTCTTCCTCTCCTCGATGTCCTTGTGGCCCATGCTGTGGAAGGTGTTCGCGTAGACGACGTCGGCATCCTTGACGGCTTCCTCCAGGTCGTCGGTGACCACCATCTCGGTGCCCCTCTTCTTCGCGTTCTCCTCGGTGAAGTCGACGATCACCTTCGCTGGCGCCCATCCCTTGGGGACGGCGACGTAGCAGTCCATCCCCATGAGGCTGCTGCACACCATCAGCGTCTGGCAGACGTTGTACGGGTCGCCGACGTAGACGAGCTTGTTCCCCGCTATCTTGCCCTTGCGCTCCCTTATCGTGAGCATGTCGGCGAGCCCCTGGCAAGGGTGGGTGAGGTTGGTAAGGGCGTTGATGACCGGGTTCTTCATGAACTCCGCGTACTCCTCGACGATCTCCTGGCCGTAGGTCCTTATGACGAGGGCGTCGCAATATCGGTCGAGGATGCGGGCTGTATCCTTAATGGGCTCCCCCCTGGCGAGCTGCATGGTCTGTGGAGTGGAGTAGAAGCTCTGGGCGCCGAGGTGGGCAATGCCGGCCTGGAAGCTGAAGCGGGTGCGGGTGCTGTGCTTCTCGAAGACCATGGCGATTGTGCGGCCCCTAAGGTACTCGTGGGGCTCCTTCATCATCCTCATCCGCTTGAACTCGAAGGCCAAGTCGAGAATGTAGTTGATCTCTATGGGGGTGAAGTCCATGAGGGTGAGAAAGTCCTTCCCCCGGAATCGGTCCTTCATACTCATTTCAGGTACCGTAGTTATTGGAATTGTCAGCATCTTAACGTTTCCGATTTCCCCAGAAATGCAAAGGAAAATGGACGCAATGCGAATCCGATTGGTTAGATCAGACTCAACAGTCAGGGTAAAGCAGGTTGATAAACCGCCATCGGTAATCAAACATGAGGCAATTCAATTGAGGAGCATCTTCTCCCGTAAGAAAAGTAAAAAAGGGAATGAACCGAGACGCCTGCCTCCCGGCCAGACTCTCACAGACAAATTCCCGGTTCTGCACTATGGTCCTGTACCCAGTGTTGACCTCGCCAAGTGGGACTTCAGGGTGTTTGGCCTAGTTGATGAGGAGATGAACTGGAGCTGGGAGGAGTTCCAGCAGCTTCCAAGATCCAGCGTCATTTTGGACATCCACTGCGTTACAAGGTGGACGAAGCTCGAGACCGAGTGGGAGGGGGTCTCAGTTAGGACCCTCGTGGAGAAGGGGTTGATCAAGCCCAGAAAAGAAGCAAGATACGTGATCCAGCACTGCGAGCGGGGCTTCACCGCTAACCTCCCCCTCGACCTCGTCTTGGAGGACAACTTCCTGCTCGCTACACACCATAACGGGGAACCCCTAACTCCAGAGCACGGGTATCCTCTGAGGGGGGTGATAGGCTCGTTCCCGGACCGTAACGAGAGGAAGACCACCTACCTCTGGAAGGGTGGGAAGTGGCTGCGAGCGCTGGAGTTCAGGGCAGACGACCGGCTAGGATTCTGGGAGAGGATGGGCTATCACAACGAGGCCGATCCTTGGAAGGAGCAGAGATACGCTTGATATGGATAGGCTGTGGATCAAAAACGAATCCGGAACCTTAACCCTCAAGTTGACGCTTAAGCTATCCCCAGTAAACCAAGTACAAAAGGCACGTAGGAGAGGATGGCGCCTCCGGCAGCGACTGATGCGATCTGCCCCCCCACGTTGGTGGCCAAAGTGTGGGGCAGGAGCCAGTTATCCTGGTCCTCCTGGCGTCCTAGCATGTGGGCTGTCCTGGCGGCCATGGGGAAGGCGGAGACACCGCAGGCGCCAATGAGGGGGTTAATCTTCCCCCCCGTCAGGGCTTTCATGAGCTTTGCAAAGAGTAGGCCGAAGGATATAGCGAGGATGAAGGCCACGAGCCCGAGGGCGAAGACATAGAGGGTGGATGTGTTCAGGAAGGCCTCGGCGGTCATGGTCCCCCCGATGGAAAGGCCCAGGAGGAGGGTGACGATGTTCGCCAGTTCGTTCTGGGCCACATCGGAGAGGCGCCCCACGACACCGCTTTCCCGCATCAGGTTCCCAAGCATCAGGGTCCCCATGAGGAGGGCGCCTTGAGGGGCGAGGAAGCTGGACACTAGGAAGACGATGACCGGGAACAAGACCCTGACTGCACGAGGTAGCTCCTCCTCCTTGTACTCCATGGCAATACTACGCTCACTCCTTGTGGTGAGCCATCTGGAGAGGGGTATCTGGAGCAGGGGCACGAGGGACATGTAGGAGTATGCGCAGACAGTGACTGGTCCCAGTAGGTGGGGGGCGAACCGCTGGGTCACGAAGATGGCCGTCGGGCCATCCATCGCCCCGATTATCCCGATGCTGCTCGCCTCAAGAGGGGAGAACCCTAAAACCAAGGCGAGGTTCAGTGTGAGGAATATCCCCAGCTGTCCCGCTGCCGCGAAGATCAGGAGCATGGGCCGCCTGATGAGGCTGGTGAAGTCGCTCATGGCCCCGATCCCCACGAAGATGAGGGCTGGGAGGAGCTCGTTCTCGATACCGTGGACCCGTAGAACGTCGAGGATCCCGCCGGAGGCGGCGATGTCGGCGAAGGGGATGTTGGCCAAAACCGCTCCGAAGCCTATGGGAAGGAGGAGCAGGGGCTCGTACCCCTTGGAAACCGCCAAGTAGATGAGGATTAAGCCGACACTCATCATTACGATTTCGCCGAGGATCTGCCACATCACGGATCCATCCAGCTACGAGACTAGGATCAGACGGTCGCCGCGGCCGACCTGCTGGCCGACTCCAACGTACACATCCTCTACAACACCTCCGACCGAAGAGAAGATCTCGTTTTCCATTTTCATCGCTTCGAGGACCACAAGCACCGCCCCCTCTTCCACACGATCTCCCTGGGCTACTCTGACATCTGAAACGACGCCCGGCAAAGGGGCGGTGACCAGACCGGTTTGACTGGATCCAGGTAGTGGCTCGACCAACTTCTTGACGGTGATCTCTGGCCTCCGAGTCGGAGGCGCTCCCCCGAGAGCTACTCGGCCCCCCTCGTCGATCTCCTCAACCTCGACCAGGAAGGTCTTCCCATCCACGGTCACCCTGAACTTCCGCTTCATCTGGACCTATCCAACCTCTCCATTACCTCACTTTTGGCGGCTGCCTCCCAGCGACTCTCACCAGACTCGATCCGCCTTGAACTACTTCCGCCCTCACTCTCCATGAAGGCTAGAACAGCAGCGGTAGCAGCTACCTTAACGAGTTCTGCTTTGCCCTCTTCCTCCACTACCTTGGTCGGGAAGACTTTGCGGATCAGCTCGCTGAAGGCCGCAACGGCGAGGAGGGTGAGGAACACTAGCGCCACGCCCAGGGCGGTCAGGTATAGGCCAAAATCTAATTCCAATCCGGGCAGCCGATCGTATTTCCCTGGGACTCGATATAAGACTGTTCGTATGCGGGATGATGGATGACAGGTAGGGAGTTGCTCTCCACAATCCCATTATATAAGTTAGGGTTACCTACTCAACAATAGATCTCGTTGAGAATCTATTTAATCGAGTACAAGTATTTTCTAAGCATACTTATTTGCTCCCCATAATCCCTTTATATAATTTCGGTGCTATTCTTTACCAATAGATCTCTTCTTCTACAGTAGTTAGTACATTGTCATGAGGGATTTTTTATAGCTGGATCGACTCCGGAGACTCTTTGTTTTTTTTTAAATATCATTCTACACTTCAAATATCCCCATATCCGTAATTCTTCATCCAACAATCTTTTCACCGAGATATTCGATATCCTTCCCAGGCGACCCTGCCTTGCCTTGGGAGATCGTGAGGACTGGCTTGGTAGACTCCACGCAGAGGGTGGCGAGAGAGTACGCTGAGACTGGTCGAGGGACAGGGATGGTGATCGTCGCCGAGGCCCAGAGCGATGGCAGGGGGAGGCGCGGTCGGAGATGGGATTCAGCGCCCGGCGGTCTCTATCTGACGGCCGTCCTGAAGCCTGGGTCTCGATCGGGGCTCTTGCCCCTACTGGCCGGGGTGGCAGTCGCCGAAGCAGTCAGGGATCTAACCGGGCTAAAAGCCGAGCTGAAATGGCCCAATGACGTCCTGATCGACGGGAAGAAGGTGGCGGGCGTACTCGTGGAGTCTGGTTGGTCGGGGGGAGAGGTTAAATTCGTCCTCCTAGGGATCGGGGTCAACCTCACCAACCCCATCCCAGGGGACCTGATGGAAGCGACCACCCTTTCTAAAGAGGTTGGCGAGGAGATCGACAAGGAAGAGCTACTGTACGGCCTTTTAAGGCAACTCGGCTGCCACCTCTCAAGGCTTGAGTCGGCTCCCGATGAAGTCCTCTCTTCTTGGAGGCGGCTTTCCTCGACCATGGGCGGTCCCGTGGAGATAGCAGTGGGCCCTGAGGAGGTTGTCAGGGGCATGGCTGTCGACGTGGACGGGGATGGGGCCCTCCTCGTGGATGTCGGGAGCTCGATTCGCAGAGTGTTTTCTGGGGAAGTGGGCTGACGGTAAGGTTAAGTTTCTGAGTGGGTAGCCTTCTCTGAGTGAATTGGCTCCGCAAAGTATCTCCGTCCAACCATCAGCCTCTAATCTCTTCTCCCGGTCCTCCGGGAAGCTTCTCGTCATCACCAGGGGTGAGGGAGTTTACTGCTGGGACCGCGAGGGGAGGAGGTACATAGACGGTAGCTCGGGCCCGGTCTGCGTCAACATCGGCCACGGCGTTAAAGATGTGGCCGAGGCGGTTGCCCACCAGATGGAGAAGATCTCGTACGCCCACAGCTCCCGCTACACAACAGAGTCCGTCTTGGAGTGCGCGGAGAAGCTGGCCAGGTTCGCTCCTCCTGGCCTGAACAGGACATACTTCTGTTCCGGGGGCTCTGAGGCGACGGAGGCCGCCGCCAAGCTCGCTCGGCAGTACCACCTGGAGCAGGGGGGAGGCTCCCGGTACAAGATCATCGCCCGTTGGCAGAGCTACCACGGTAACACCTTGGGGGCTCTCTCCATGTCCGGGAACATCGCCAGGCGGCGTAGATATGTTCCTCTTCTCCTTGACTTCCCCCACATCCCACCGGCCTACTGCTATCGCTGCCCATTCGGGAAGAACCGGGAGGCCTGCGACATTGATTGCGCCTTGGCTTTGGAGGCCGAGATCAAGACCAATGGCCCCCAGTACATCTCGGCCTTCATAGCCGAGCCCGTGGTCGGCGCCACCCTGGGAACAGTACCAGCCCCTGAGGGCTACTTCCAGGTGATCAGGGAGATCTGCGACAGGCACGGCGTGCTCTTCATCGCCGACGAGGTGATGACGGGCTTGGGGCGCACGGGGAGGAACTGGGGGATCGAGCACTGGGGAGTCGAGCCCGATATGATCACAACGGCGAAAGGCCTCGCGGGGGGCTACATGCCCCTGGGGGCGTGCATCGTCAGCGACAAGATCGCCGAGGGCTTCAATGGCGCCTTCGCCCACGGCCACACCTATGGAAGCCATCCAGTCGCATGCGCCGTCGGGGCCGTCGTCTTGGACTATATCGCGGAGCACAAACTGGTCCAGAGATCGGCAGAGCTGGGGAGGTACCTCCACGAGAGGCTTGTGAAGCTCTATGACCACTCCACTGTTGGCGACGTGAGAGGCCTTGGAGTCTTCGCCGGAATAGAGTTCGTGAAAGACAGGACCTCGAAGAAACCCTTCCCGGCAAGCGTCGGGTTCCACCGGAGGGTTTTGGAACACTGCCTCAGCAGGGGTTTGCTCGTTTATCCGGGAGTGGCGACCGTTGACGGCTTCGACGGTGATCACATCCAGGTCGCGCCGCCTCTGGTGGTGACGCGGGAGCAGATCGATGAGATCGTCTCCATCCTGGACGCCGCAATCGGCGAGGCTGAGAGGGAGGTCCTGTAGTGGTCATTATGCCGGGCAGGGAGCCCGCAGTCAGGGTCTCCTACAAACCTGTGGAGGAGCTCGTTATCCTCGAGATGGTGGAGTATAACATCCTCAAGCTTGCCGAAACTGCGGCTCTCCTCATCGACTCGGGTATGCCTGTGATCTTGAACTGGGCAGAGGGCGTCGCCTTCTACCATCAGCCGCTGCCCTTCAGCTCAAAGGAGCTGCTCAAGGAGAGGATGAGGGGGCGCATCTACTGGGCCAGCGTCATCTACGCAGCCATGGCGAAATACCGACCGACACTCAAGGTGGGGGCGAGGGACATCCCGGTGCTGATGAACCCCAACCCGGTGCTGAGGCAGGTTGCAGCCTGGCTGAAGAAGAGGCTGGGGGAAGCCTAGGCGATCCTCTTCTCAGGACTCCGCCCTTCATACCATATTTTTAAAAGGGCCTGAGGAATCCACTATAGGATTCGATCTGGGGGTTTTGTTTGATGAGAGACGAAGCTGTGACGCAGATCTTTGAGGCTGTGAAGGGCGATGGGCGGGACTTTCTCTTCGAAAACGAGGCCAAGGAGCTCTGCGGCCTCTACGGCCTCCCTGTCACCAGGATCTCCGTGGAGGCTACCGAGGAGGATGCCGTGAGGGCCGCAGAGAAGATGGGCTTTCCGGTCGTGCTGAAGATCGTCTCCCCCCAGGTGCTCCACAAATCGGATGCAGGCGGTGTCCTAGTGGACATCAAGGATGCGGATGGGGTCAGGTCGGGTTATAAGAGGATCGTCGAGAACGTGAAATCCCACGTTCCGGACGCTGAGATCACTGGAATGCTCGTCCAGGAGATGGCGCCCTGGGGGACCGAGGTCATCGTCGGCTCGACCAAGGACCCAACCTTCGGCTCCACAATCATGTTCGGCCTCGGCGGCATCTTCGTCGAGATCCTTAAGGATGTCAGCTTCAGGCTCGTTCCCATCACGAGAACCGACGCCGAGGAGATGATCAAGGAGATCAAGGCCTACAAGATCTTGGAAGGCGTGAGGGGAAAGCCCCCGGCGGACCAGGAAGCCCTCGTCGACATCCTATTGAAGACGTCGAGCATGCTGGTCGAGTGCCCTGAGATCAGCGAGCTAGACATGAATCCCGTGCTGGTCTATGAGAAGGGCGCGAAGATAGTCGACGCGAGGGTCATACTATAAGTCCCTTTTGAATCCTAGATTCGCGCCGATCCATCTCATCATCATTTAATTTCGTCGGGACAACCAAGCCTGATTGACTTGAATGGGTTCTTGTAGCTGAAGGAATGAACAGTAAAATGAGTCCGAGATCTTCAGGCCAAAATTTCTAGTTGAAAAAAGGTTGGAAATGGGGTGTGATCCGGCCAGAGCACCCCCTTGGAGGCGTAAGAGCAGAAGGAGATCGTTGGTCAGACCACGCAGAGTAGCATATGGAGCACTACGCCCAATAGGAGGACGAAGGAGGAGATTATGTCGCTCAACCACCTGTTCCGTTAGGAGGCTCTTCTGGACTCCTTCTCTTGGATGAGTGAAATCCTAGGCCTGTTATACTGCTTGAGAAAGTCGTCTCCCTTGTCAGTGGTTGTGAACCATCCCCTGGAGGCAGTGCTTATGAAACCGTTGTCGACAAGCCTCCTCAGGTACCCCTTCACGAGCTTGAAGTTGAGGTTGGCCCTGTATACCATATGCGTCTTCTTGGCCTCGCTCTTCGCTACCTGCAGGATGTCCACGCATATATCCAGGTTGTCCCTCCTCATGATTCACTCCTCTTTTCAGGTTATATCTAAAAAATATCCCGATATAAAGTTTTTCTAACCATTTTAGTAAGTATT
>CP070640.1:51986-56552 GCA_020354065.1 Candidatus Bathyarchaeota archaeon | reverse complement strand
GTAGACCGGGCTTATTTCCGCTCGTCATTATCAAAGCCGGCTCGTCCAGATGTTTGAACAGCATTAGATGAATGCCTGTGTAGGGAATCATGACGCCCACACGATCCAGTCCTGGCGCCACCAACTCCGAGATCTGGCCACCCGGCTTCTTTCTGAGCAGGACAATAGGCCTCCGCCAAGAGGACAAAACTCTCTTCTCTGCCTCTATCATGGAGGCAAATTTGTCGATAGTATCCAAGTCTGGCGCCATCAGAGCGAAGGGCTGGCTCGGCCTCATTTTTCTGCGCCTGAGCTCCGCTACCACATCACTGTCCGTGGCCTGAGCTGCGAGGTGTACCCCACCAATCCCTTTCACGGCAAGGATCTTACCTTCCTCTAAGATCCGAGAAGCCTCAACAAATATGTCGCTGGATGCTATTTCGTTTCCAAAACCGTCATAGAGAGTCATCTTCGGCCCGCATTGGGAGCAGGTTATACCCTGTGCATCAAAGCGCCGGTCCATGGGATCAAGATACTCTTTACCACAGTGATCGCACATGAGAAACTGGGCCATGTGGGTCCGTTCCCGGTCATACGGAATGGTTTTTATGGCCGTGAAACGAGGGCCGCACCAGGCGCACGCTGTGAAAGGGTATAGATGCCACCTGCTCTCAGAGTTCCGCATATCTTGAATACACTCGGGGCAGATCCCTATGTCCGGAGGGAAAATCCCTTTAACACTTTCTTTTGACTCCCGGCTCCGATCAATCGTGAAATCTTCAAACCTTCCCAGATAAGGCCAGAAGCTCACCTCAATGTCATCAATCTCTGCGACCGAGGGAACCTCTGATCTGACTGCTTCCGTGAAAGCCTCGATCCTCTCACGAGGGCCCTCTACAACAACCTCTACTCCGGCGTCCCCTAAATTTATGACATAACCTCTCAGTTTGTTTTCGACTGCCTTTCTCCAGATGAAAGGTCGAAATCCTACGCCTTGGATTCTCCCAGTGATGTGGATCTCGGCTTCTATCATTGATTATTCACGTGTGTTCTCAAAACTATCAAGAAGACAACATAAAAATCTATGTAAGTATTGTCATCAGGAATTATTTCATGTTACCAGTTACCTTTTAGAAATTTTCCTCCAAGAAGCAACAGAGTAAATAAATTCTCACGAATCAAAAATAACATTACATCAATCTGCGGTGTGTGATCACATTATTTCCCTCATAATATAATAATAACCTGTTTCAAACCACTTTGGTTTATAGGAAGTTATTTTCATATCTTGAGAAAGACAACAATCATATATTTAATCACAGGAATATAACATGAAAAATAGCGCAGTGAAAAGTTTTGGAACTGTTATTCGCCACGGCATGCTTATTCGCGGTAACAGTCGTAGCATCTTTCATCTATCATAAAAGAATAAGACAGGCTCAAAACGAGTATGAGAGCTCCAAAGACCTCGTTAGAAGCATAACAACAGGTTTCACAAAGCAGCTTTCAAGAGTAAGCAGAGCTATCCAGAACTTTGAGAATGACGCATCTGAGGCCAGGACTATTGCGAGAGAGGCCTTAGAAACAAGCCAGAAGGCAATGGAGTCGTTGAACGAGAATAATCAGCAAAGATCGGAGTTGACGGAGAGGCTGAGCAAAACGGAGACATCTATAGTAGAAATGAGGGATGAGATCCAAAGGCTTGCAAAGAGGCCGACGCCGGTTACTGTGTCAACACAGGTTGATGCCCCAATACCGCTAAGGCAGGATGCGGTCCTCGACCAGCTTACCCCGACAGAGTTAGAGGTCCTCACATTGATCGAGGAGCTCGGAGAGGGTTCCGTCCCGGAGATCAGGAGTAGGATCCTGAAAACCCGGGAGCACACTGCCCGCCTGCTAAAAAAGTTGTTCGACAGAGGCTTCATAGACAGGAACACCAGCGGCATGCCCTACAGGTACTACCTGAGGAAGGAGATCGTGGAGCTCGTCCAGCAGCAGAAGGAGAAGACAAAGGTCACTCTATAGCTAAGACTACATTGGTACAATTCTAAATACTACAAGAAACAGAAAATGAGCTGTGACTAGGATGAAATCCACAACAATTGAGAATGCGCCGAAATTCAAGCTCATGAAGGGCGTGAAGATGACCCTTATCGGAAACGGGGAGAGGATGAGCTTCATCAGGATCAAGATAAAGCCTGGAGCTGTAATCCCCGATCATTCTCATCCCCATGAGCAGATAGGCACGTGCGTGGAAGGAGAAGGAGTGTTGACATCAGGCGGTGAGGCCTTGAAAGTGGTTCCAGGGATAACCTGGACAATCCCCCCGGAAGAGGTCCACAGGTTCGAGGCAAAAGGGGAGAACCCTACGTTGATCCACGAGATCTGGAGCCCGCCTCGAGAAGACTACAAGAAGCTAGCAAAAGTCGTTTAAACCCTATCAAGGCTAACTCCATCCGGAGCATCTAGCCGTGTCGGAGGAACTCAGGGACATCCTAAACAAGATAATCGAGTCCGGATACCAGATCAGCGTAGACGGATTCGAGTACCTTAAGACCCTGAAAGGCGACGACCTCAATGCTAGTGTGAAGAAGGCCCTCAGGGCAGCCGAGACATCCCCCAAGAGGGTTGTGATCCTCGACAAGGAGTTCCTCCAGAGGGCACATGAAGAGACAGCCCAAATACCTGATCCCTTGAGACTCGCTTCGAGGAAACCGAGGATTCGCCCCATGGCCTCGGAGCATGATCCCGAACTCAAACTATTAGATAAACCACCTGCTGAGCCATCGGGAGACATTGAGGGCTTCGTCGATTACTTCAGGAGCCGGTTCAGAAAGATCGAGCGCATCCTCCGCCAGAGAATTGACGTTCGAAACGCCGTGACCATCGGCTCCGCCCTCAAAATGCCCCTGAAGGCGAAGATGAAGGTCATAGGCATTGTCACGGATAGAAGGACCTCCGGTCACCGGCTCTTCCTAGAGATAGAGGACAGTGATGACTCGGTCACGGTGATGGCCTCGGATAGCGACACCGTGAGGAGGGGGCTCTCCGTAGTCCAAGACCAGGTGATCTGCGTGGACGCCGTGAAATACCGGCAAGACCTCCTCATAGCCAACGACTTCATCTGGCCTGACATTCCGAGCAAGCCCCCGAACCGTTCGGAGATTCCCCTCTGCGCCGCGTTCCTTGCGGATGTCCATGTTGGGAGCGTCCAATTCCAGAAGGAGCTCTTCGACAGGTTCATCAGGTGGATGAATATGGAGCTCGGCCCACCCCAGTTCAGGCGGCTGGCGGGCCGGGTAAAGTATCTGATCATAGGGGGAGACCTGGTAGACGGGATAGGGGTCTACCCGAACCAGCTGGAGGAGCTGGAGATCAGGGACATCCGGCAGCAGTACGAGGTCGCGGCCATGATGCTCACAGAGATCCCGGATCACGTCGAGATAATCGTCCTCCCCGGCAACCACGACGCCGTCAGGAAGAGCCTGCCCCAGGAGCCCATCTCCAAGGAGTACGCAGAAGCCCTCCACGAGAACCGGAAGGTCCACCTTTATGGGAATCCGAGTCGCATCCAGCTCCACGGCGTGGAGGCCTTCATCAGCCATGGGAAGGCTCTGGACGAGATCCTCTCTCACGTCCCCGGGATGGACTTCAATAACCCGGTGAACGGCATGGAGCTCCTCCTCAGATGCCGCCATGTGGCACCCATATACGGCAACTCGACTCCTATCGCCCCGGAGAGGGAGGACAGGCTTGTCATTGGCTCTACACCAGATGTGTTCCAGATGGGCCATATCCATGTCCACGGGGTCAGGAAGTACAAGGGAGCAACCCTTATCTCATCAGGCTCCTGGCAGGAGCAGACACCTTATCAGAAGAGAGTCAACTTGACTCCGACGGTTGGAGTGGTTCCCATCATGGATCTCCAGACTCACGTAGTCGTACCCATAGACTTCAAAAAACTCGGCTGAGACCCCGCGCGATAAGCCCGGCGACCCTCACAGGCTCCGGTATCCTGCTCACAACCGCCGAGGCTCGCAGAACGTCCTCAGCCCAATCGCGAACCCCGCCTATCACCTCGAAATAGACCGGGGGCTCTCCCCCGAAAGGCTCCACACTGTAGACAGGCCCCAACCGCTCGATGATCTCCCACCGCACCCGCCAATCCGCGAAGTGCTTCCTAAGGGCGCTCAACATCGACTCGTTGTCCGGTTTCACCCCGGAGTAGACTATCACGGGCACTCCTGTCTCCTCGTAGATCCTCATCGGGTTGACGATGTTGAACCCCCCGAATGTTATGCCCCCCAGGATGACGGCCTCGGTCTCGACTCCCGTTAACATGCATAAGAGCTTCTCGGTGGCGTCAAGCCCATCGACATGGATCCTCGCGAGCCTTACACAAACGATCCTGTCTCCTTCTGTTTCCACGCCGCAGAGAAGGGTCTCCTCGGATCTCGGCTTCGGGAAGGCCTTGAAGCTGCCGTCCTCCACCCCGAAAAGGCGCATCCCGTCAGGGCTCATGCTAGTCAATACTTCTCAATCTTTCCGAAGATATCAGCTTTCATGAGTAGGAGGGGGTAGATGCCC
>CP070640.1:46936-51886 GCA_020354065.1 Candidatus Bathyarchaeota archaeon | reverse complement strand
GCTACCACAGAAGACAAGGACTGGCTTGCACTCCCGGAGCCCTCAGAATACAACGAGATCGAGGGGCTGTGGAACGAATCAGTGGCCGCCTGCGAGTCCGCCAAGGTTGTAGAGATCGCAGCAGAGATTATGAGTATGGCGACAGAAGCCGAGGCGGGCCTCATCCCTGGCTTTGGGGGCTCCGGAGTCAGCTCTTATTACTCCGCCTATGCTAACAGCAGCGGGATCGCCCACTCTGAGAAAGGAACCGTGGCTTTCGCTTCTCTTGGAGCCATAGCCCGGATTGAGAGCGGAGTCACCCCGCTGATATTCTCCTACGACATTAGGAGAAGCCTCGACTTAGACCTCGACAGGGCCGTTGAGGACGTCGCCAACACGATCCGTGTCTGCAAGAGGACGGAGAAGGGCTCGTCGGGTGAGCATACGGTGGTGATGCACCCGAGCGCATATGGTCAGCTGATCTACTACACCCTCGGACAGGCTGTGAGGGGAGACAATGTAGCCAGAGGGAAGTCCAAGCTCGCAGACAAGATTGGGGAGACTGTCGCCCCTGAGGTTGTGACCATAGTCGACGACGGCACGGCCCCCCTCGGGACGAACACGTCCATCGCCGACGACGAGGGCGTACCCCACCAGAGGACCCCGATAATAAAGAAGGGCGTCCTCCGCTCCTTCCTCTTCGACACCTACTGGGCCAACCGGACAGGGGAAAAGAGCACAGGGAACGCGCGTAGGAATACGCGTCGGGGCTTGGTCGAGCTCGCCCCCACAAACACTGTGGTGGAGCCTGGTAGGAGAGAGATCGGCGAGATCATCGCCGGGATAGAGCACGGCTACCTAATCCGGAACGTCCAAGGGGCCCACAGCTCGAACCCCGAGTCAGGAGACTTCAGCGTGGTGGGGAACCCGGCGATCCTGATCCAGGATGGGGAGATGGTCGGAGCGATTCACGGCCTCATGGTGGCTGGAAACATCTACGATCTCTTCAAGAACGCCGAAGAGGTCGCCAAGACCCCCCTCGTGCAGCTAGGCCTCATCGGACCCGAGATCGTCTTCGAGGACGTGAACATTATCACCCGAGAGGGCTAGCCCCTCTTGTGGTACCTATACCGCTCGATGTAGAGGTCGATATCGCTGAGAGAGCTGACGACAAACTCGACGGGCTGTCTCACTCCCGCCGTGAGGATGTGGAATTTATTCGTCTCCAACCTGTCGTCCTCGGGGATCAGAGGGACAAGGGCGTCTGTGAAAGGTCCCTTCTGCTCCAGGTACAGGAGACCCGCCCTACTTAGCACCTTCAATCTGCTCAGACCTTTGTAGGCCTCGTATGTGCCCTTCAGTGTCCTCATTTTCTCCTGGATTCGGAGAGCGGGTACAGCCTCCATCGGGTCCTCCCCCATAAGAGCCGCGAAGACGCCCTCGGCTATCGTAGAGTATGCTAGACCAGCGCTGTTGGCCGCCATCGCCACTCCCAGTTTCAGATCCGGAATGAAAGTTAGATGCGCCGTTGATACTAGAATGGAACCGCCGTGGGAGACCATCTTGTGCCCCAAGAAGTCCTCAGTGATGCCCCAGCCATATCCGTACCCGTACCTTCCGTGGAGGTTGGGCGGGCGTTCAACATGCAATGTCTGCATCTTCGCAACGGACTCTGGGCTAAGGACACGGCGATCCTCAAGCCTACCCCCCTCCATGTTGACGACGAGGTAGCGGGTGAGATCTCTTACGGAGCTTATGATGCCCCCGGCAGCGGCGATAAACGAGAACTCAGGATTGTCCGGAACGTTCGGATAGGGGAAGTCGGTGGGGATCACGCTGCCGTCGGGCTTCTTCCAGTGAGGGACGATCTTATCAGGATCTCGCTCGTACTCCTCTTTGACGAGAGTCGTCTTGGCCATGCCGAGAGGGTCCAGGATTTTTCCTGTGATATACTCGTGGAAAGGCTCACCGCTCACCTCTTGGATGACATGACCCAGCATCCGGTAGCCCGCGTTGTTATAAAAGAAGCGGCTCCCCGGGACGCCAGCGATCTCATCCTGGGCGCCATTTACGAGTCTGTAGAAGTCGTCGACACCGCCCCAAGGGACGCCTGTGTCCAGTCCAATTCCCCTGTGTAGTGCCACAGTCGACGTTGCAAGGGAGGGGATCCCTGAGGAGTGGGTGAGAAGATGGTGGACGGTGACCGGGTCACCAGGGAGACCGATCTTGAAGGGAACATGCTTGCTCACCGGGTCATCGAGGCGGAGCCTGCCCTGCTCCACCAGCTGCATGATCGCCATGGCGACGAAGGATTTCGTGCAAGATCCGATGCCGTAGAGGGTATCCGGCGTCGCTGGCAATCCCCGGGCTGGGTCTCTCGCCCCGAAGCCCTCAGCGTACACAACATCGCCCTCCACGACGATGGCGATGCTGAGACCCGGAGTCTTCGCCTCCCTCATGGCAGCCGGTACTTTTTCCTCGATGAAGTTTTGCACCCTTAACTTATCTTTCATCTCAACTCGCACCCTTTGATAATCTGCATTATGACGATATAAAACTGCAAAGAACTTACACTCCTAGCATACAGAATCAGAATAAAAAAAGTGGGATTTGATCTGTTTCCCTGTTAGAGGGTCTCCTCCAGCATGTCGATGAACTCCTCGACCTGCTTCATGCCCCTCTCCCAGAACTCCTCCTCCCTTATGTCGAAGCCCAGCTCGGCGGCCAGCTCAGCAGGGGATCTGCTCCCCCTCGCCGCGAGGAGCCTCTTCAGCTTGGGGACGAACTCTTTCCCCTGCTCCTTGAAGAGCCTGTACAGGGCGTAGACGAAGAGCTGGGCGAAGACGTAGGGGTAGTTGTAGAACCTGTAGTTGGGCATGTAGTAGTGGACCTTCATCGTCCACTCCCACTTCATCTCAGGCAGCCAATCCACTGCGTCGCCGTAGATCTTGTCCCTCCCAGCCGTCCAGAGCTTGGCGACGGTCTCCCCGTCCAGGAACCTCCCCTGCTCGATGGAGTCGTACATGCTCTGCTCGAAGAAGACCCTGGCGGAGACCTGGAAGGCGGCCATCCCGAACTTGTCCAGCATGGCTGCGAGGATGGCCTGCTTCTCCTCCTTGGACTCCACCTTAGACAGCAGCTTGTCGGTTAAAAGCAGCTCCCCGAATACGCTGCCGCACTCAGCGATACAGCTCCCTATAGAGAAGTTGCTGGGATTCTGAGCCCTTGACCCCAGGTAAGCGTGTATGGCGTGCCCCAGCTCGTGGGCCATGGTGTAGATGTTCCCCAACTTTTTGTTGTAGCTCTGCAGTATGTAGGCGCTCTTCCCAGACAGCCACGAGGAGCAGAAGGCTCCCGACCTCTTCCCCCTGCGGACCTCCCCGTCGATGTGCCTCCTCTCGAACATCTCGTCCACCCACTCCCCGAACCCCTCGTCGAAGCCGCTGTAGGCCTCAACAACCAGCGCCCGGGCATCCCTCCAGCTGTACTCCCTCGAGGGGGCCTGGGGGAGGGGAGCGACGATGTCCCAGTTGGCCAGCTTCTCCAGCCCCATCAACCTGGCCTTGACCCTCAGGTACCTCCTGTAGACTCCGACGTTTCTCTCCATGGTCCTAATCAGGCTGTCAATGGTCTCCTGATCCACGTCATTCGCTATGAGACTCTGAGTCATCGGCGAGGGATGCTTCCTCAGCTCGCACATCTGAAGGTGGTCAGAGCAGACCGCCCTGATGGCGCTCGCCCAGAGTATCTCATCCCTGCCCAGATCCTCGTAGACCACCTGGTTGGCCCTCCTCCTCAGGTCCCTGTCGGGGCTCTGGTAGAAACCGATGATCTCCCCGTATGGGAGTGTCTTCGCCTCTCCCTCCACCTCGATCTCGAAGCTCCGGGTGCCCAGCCAGTCCCCCTGGAGCAGCTGCCAGGCGTTGATCCCGTTCCTGTCCTTGGCTAACACCAGCCTCTCCTCTGTCTCAGACAGCATGTGGGGCACCCTCCTCTCGATCTTCTCGAGGAAGTGCCTGTACTCCGCCAGGGCGGTGTCCTCGACGAGTGAGGGCTTGTCCGCCAGGAGGTTGCCCAACTCGATCTCCACGAAGGCCAGAGCCTGCTCCGCCTCCACAGAGGCCTTCCTGTAGGCGTTGCTGAGCTGTTTCGCAACATCCTTCGTCGAGTCCGCAGCGTACAAGAGCCTGCAATACATGGACACTCCCTCGAACTCAAGGGTGTGGGCGTCCCTCAACTCCAGAAGCTCGAGGAGACCCACCGCGTCCAAGCCACCAATCTTCCCGAGGTATCTCTCCCGAATGTTCTCAGCCTCGGCCACCATGGACCCCAGCTTCTCTTTCATCCATTCAGGATCGGTGATATCTACCATCTGTGATAGGTCCCAGATCATCTCTTTCTCTGCCATTTGGTTTGCCATAATGGCACCAGAGCTAGAATTGACGGAAGAGGGGTTTAATATTATCCCTCGTTAATGCTGCTCTGTATCAATCGCTACCCTGAAGATCTGAGCTGTAATATTCTGGGTGAGAGCTCCTCCTTGAGTCGTCTATACCCAGCAACAGCTAGTATGCGATGTAAATTTTGTGGAATTTTCTGGACAGTATCCATGACCTTGTTGAGTAGGTAATTCAGTTCGTAATGGATCTTGGACGGGGATGCTTGCTATTAGCGTGTGTTCCAATCGAGGAGAGGGTTTCTCATGAAGGTAGGAAAGATCCGGGTTGAGGTAGGTTGTAGGCAATTATATTCCAGCCTTTACGAAATCCTCCTGTGCATGTTGATGCAATTTTATGTAGACATTTTCTAACTCGTTGGAGTGGAGATCTCAGAGGACATTTCTCTCTTATTGGAGTGTAGTAGTAAAGTTGTTATCATTATTAGGAGACTTTAGAGGTTCTGATAAACTAAGGGGGAAAAATTAATTCCTTTTTTGATAATCCTCTTTTTTATCGACAAAGAATGATTTTT
>CP070640.1:38494-46836 GCA_020354065.1 Candidatus Bathyarchaeota archaeon | reverse complement strand
GGTTGTCACCACCCTCATCCTGCTGGTGGTCTCCATCCTCATCTCAAGTGTTGCCATCTACTACTCCGTCAACATCATATCGACGAGGCTGCAGACAGAGGAGGTCCGGCTCTACAAGCAGCACATCTGGGTGAACAGCACTGGCGCCGTGGGGGCTCTGAAGATCCAGAACCTCGGTGGAAGGGACATACTCATCGACAAGATCGAGACTAGGGGGGTGGAGGACTCCTGGTCGGATATATATTTCTACAGGGTGCCCTCGGGTACTACGATATCCGGCGACCTGAATGTGACCAGCTACGACAACCTGAGCGGTGCAAGCTGCGTCATCGACGGTAAGACCTACACCCTGGCCTCGGAGGACATCGCCCTCATCTCCGGTGGTGACCTCTTGGTCTACATTAAGGGGCCGGACAATATCAGCACGGACGACATAGGGACAACGGTGAGCATCTCGGTCTTCACGGGCATGTCCCAGTACATCACCGAGTGCAACGTCGAGTCGGCCTCATAGAAGCTCATCTGAACAGAGATTAGGGTCTATTGAGGCGTCCCCTTACCCTCGGGGCTTGCAGATTATCTCCAGGATCCTCGTATCGAAGAAGGTGTGGGTGTTGCTGGGCCTCAGGACGATGGCTGTGTCCGCCCCCCTTCCGCTTCCCCCGATGGCGATGCACTCCTCGTCGGTCCTGATCAGCCCGGCGTCCACAGCCATGCAGGCCACCTCGCAGCCCACCTTCACCCCCTGACTGAACAGGCGGAGGACGTGGGCGATGATCTCGTCAACCTGGATCGCCCCGAACCTCGCCTTCACCGCCCGCCCCAGGGTCCCGAAGGCGTGGGCGGCCCTCACGATCCTTCCACCCCTGGCCTCTATCGCCTCCCTGGCCTCGGGCTCCAGCCTGTCCTGCTGGGGCTCCCTGAACCCCACAACGCCTGCCACAACCACAACGTTGTAGCCCTCTAAGACCTCGACGGCCTTGACCCCCGTGAACCCTGTGTAGGAGGCTACGACCACGTTCCTGACTCCCAGCTCCTCCGCCCTCTCCCTGGCTAGGCGGAGTGTCTCTTCGGTGTTCTCGGCTCCCCTTTTCTCGAAGTAGACTGTCCTCGCCTCCATGGTATATTTCACACCGTCACTGGGACGATTCGACTCGTTGAGGTATTAAACCTTTAGCCTCGGGAGGCGTAGCGCTTAAACTCGGCCATGTTCCTCAGGCCCAGGATGTGGAGGTTCCCCATGTTCACCCGGTCCAGGTGCCCGCTGGCGGCTCTGTAGCACTCGACCGCCTGCCTCAGGTTGGTGTAGGGGAGGTCGGCCATCCTGTAGGCGGGGTGGAAGGAGAGGAGGCTGTAAGGGATGGAGGGGTCGAGGTCGGCGATGAATCTAGCGATCCCCTCAACCTCCCGGGCGTCCACGTATCCCGGCACCAGCAGTGTGGTCGCGGTGAGGACCGGCAGCCACTTACGCTCGGGGTAGAACTCCTCAGCGATCATCTCGAAGTTACTATAAGCCCTCTCGTTGGGGACGCCGCTGAGGGCTAGGCTCAGCTCCGGGGTGGAGCACTTGAGGTCGAACTTGATGTTTCCCCCGCTCGTCAAGGAGATATCCGCGGCCTTCCTCACCAGGGCCGGGTCCCCGCAGCCGTTCCACTCGAAGCAGATGCGGAGGGGGGCGTCACGCCTCGCATCAAGAGCCATCCTAGACGCGTTCAGGGTGAAGGGGAGCTGGGGCTCGGGGGAGCCCCCGAAGTAGCAGACGCAGGAGATCTTCCTGTTCTTCTCCGCCTGAGTCGCTATCATCTCCGCCGGTCTGGGCCTCTGACTTTTGAGGTCTTTGTGGGAGGCGTTCTGGCAGAAGAGGCAGTCGAAGTTGCACCCGTAGAGGAACACGGCCAGGTTGCTGCAACCGTACTCTGGGCCGTCCCTGTAGGCGTGTTTCGGGTATCCTGCACCGGTCCCGGCCGGGCAGAACCAGGCCGCGCAACAGTTGGTGACATGGGGATCGAGGTAGGTGTAAACTAAGCCTTCATCCCTGCTCGAAGAGGACCTCACCCTACCATCGTTCCACCTTAGCCCGCAGAACCCCCTCTGCCCCTCTCCCATCACGCAGCGGTTGGAGCAGAGGCCGCAGCGGATCCCTCCCTCCGCATCCGGAGGTCTCACGGGTAGCCCGTGTCTCTCCCTGGCCCGCCTGTGGGCCCCTTTCACGTATTGGGCGGCGTCACCCCACCGCTCCCTGATGCAGTCGAGGCAGACGCCGAGAGCCCCTGACACCTGCTTAGAATTGTCTCCGCAGATCCCGCAGCGATTAGCCCCCCTCATCGCAGCCCCGAATCCCCTATCGTCCACTCCCAGAAATTGGTTTTGCATGAATTTCTCCTGATTTTTATAGAACCTCGTTGTATCGTTCGTAGATGGTCGCATGGTCAAACCCTTCATCATAGGCACAAGGAATTCCAGGGAAATGCTCCACATAGGAGCGGAGATCCTGAGGAAAGGCGGCACGGCGATGGACGCGGTCGAGGCCGCCACGAGGTCGGTGGAGGAGAATCCCGACGATCACAGCGTTGGCTTGGGCGGGATCCCGAACCTCCTGGGGGTCCCTCAGATGGACGCCTCCATCATGGACGGCAGGACATTGAGGACGGGAGCGGTCGCCGCCCTGGAGGGCTACCTCCATCCCATCTCGGTCGCCAGAAAGGTCCTCGAGCTCTCACCCCACGTCCTCCTCGTGGGGCCGGGGGCGGCGCTCTTCGCCAGGGCCGTGGGATTCGAGGATACGGAGCTCCTCACCGATGAAAGTCGCGATATCTACAAGGCATTCGTTGAGGACGCCCTAGGGAGCATAGAGGACGAGAGGAGGAGGGAGTACCTCGTCAGCTACGTGGAGGACTACAACCTCCGGGACTGGTACGAGAAGCTCTCGGAGGAGCACTGGGGCACGGTCAACATCATGGCCATGGACGCCAAAGGCGACATCTGTTCTGGCGTATCCACGAGCGGCCTCTCCCTGAAGCTCCCTGGGCGGGTCGGTGACTCCCCCATCATCGGGGCGGGGAACTACTGCGACAACCGGGTGGGCGCCGCCGCCTGCACCGGCCGGGGCGAGTTCGCCATCCGGCTGTCCACGGCCAGAGCCATCATCAACCGCATGGAGAACGGGGCGAGCATCAGGGAGGCCTGCGTCTGGGCGATGCGGGACATCCATGCACTGAACGAGCCGGGAGGCATAAGCTGCCTCGCCCTCGACAGGAATGGGAACACGATGTCCGCCTCTACAAGGAGGGAATCCACCCACTATTACATGGATGTCGACTCGGAGGGGTCCGAGGAGCGCCTGGGCGTCTGGGTGAAGAACAAGGAGGAGAGGACTTGAGCGACGCCCCATACGACCCTAAGCTGATCACCCCCTCGGTCTACGGAGACAGGCGCCCTGTCTTGGGCGAGGTCGTAGCCCTTCTCCACATCACCTTCGAGGAGCGGGGGCTGGAGCTCATCCAGGCGAGGAGCAGGGCTCTCAGGGAGAAGGAGATTCACGAGCTGATGATCACCGACGAGGAGGAGGCAGCCCCGGGCGGGGGAGCCGACCACGTCGCAGCCGTCGCCTTCTTCGAGGTGAGCAAGGGAGGGCTGATCGTGGTGGGGGACGAGGTGTCCGTAGCGGGCAGAGCCATGGGCGTCGTCGCGGGCTACGACATGACCCACATGCCCAACCACATGAACGTGCTTGTCAAGACGAAGAGCCTCGACATCAAGCCCATCCAGGTTGGGGATCTGATCGAATTCAAGATGAAGAAGTGATTTCAAAGAATCCACAGGTAAATCTCATCCTTTGTCTGAGCCCTAGAAGGTGAAAGCCCCCCTCGCGCGCTCTGTCGGACCTCACTCGCCATAGCACACACGCACGCTTGAAGATGTGCGTGAGAAACAAAAAACCACCATGAAGGACGCGTACCAAAGGGACTGAGGATCGTGATCCCGCTGCTCCCAAACCTATCGTCGGCGAAGCCTTCTGGCATCTTGTTTAGAGATTACTTCACCGTGGGGTAGCCCGCTCCAGTCCAGGCCACGATGCCCCCCTCCATGTGGTAGAGCCTCGAGTAGCCGTTCTGCTCTAGGATCCCCACGGCTGTCGCGCTCCTGTTCCCCGTCCTGCAGTAGACCAGAAACTCGTCGACCGGGTTGATCTCAACCAGGCGGCCCTGGAGTTCCTCCACCGGGATGTTTATCGCCCCCTCGATGTGGCCTTCCTTGAACTCGGCCTCGGTCCTCACGTCCAGGATGACGAGGCCTGGGTTCTCGGCGATCAGCCTCACCGCCTCCTCCACGGTGATGTCGCCGTATCCCAGCTCGCTATCGGCTGTCTGGCTCTGCATGAAGTAGTATGCGGCGTATACGATTATCAGTATGACGCAGATCAGGAGGAGAACCCGGATGTTCCTGTTCAACCGTGAGACCTTTGGAGGCTTCAGTAACGGTGGAATATCAATCTACTCAATTCTGGGATTCACTTCTGGGGAAAGGCCTCAGAAAAAAGGGGGGGTTATCCCAGTCGAGTCTCGACGTTTTTTCAGGTGCCGACGTCGATCCCGGCATTCGACGTGCTCGCGTGGATGGTTATCTGGATCAGCTTACCGCTGAAGCCCTCCGTCACAACCCTCTTGCGGGTATTCTGGTCTATCCTGTAGTCCAAGTTCGGCAGGTCTATGTCGATGCCCCCGTTGCTCGTCGAGAGGTCGATGTCGTATCCCACCTGCGCCGAGGAGGAGAGGTCGAGTTCGATCCACCCGTTTCTGGTTCCCAGGTGGTACTCGCCGCTGACCGTGCTCGAGAGACTGAGCTCGATCCTGCCGTTGCTGGTGGAGAAGTCGGCATACTTCGCGCTGAGATCGCCGAAGATGCCCCCGTTGCTGGAGGAGGCCCTCACCCTCTCCACTCGGACGTTCTCAAATGATAGCGCTCCATTGGAGGTCGAAAGGTAGATGACTCCGCCTCCCAAGTCCTCCAGGCTGATCCCGCCGTTGTTGGAGCCCAGGTCGAGCTCGATCACGGCTTCCCCTGGCAGGTACGCCCTCACTGTGATTGAGTAGAGCGAATGAGCCATAGGGGGGATGTCGTATCCCAGGGTCAGCCTCTTCTTGCCCTGGTCGTCGGTGTCGCGGAATTCGATATCGAGCTCCTCCATGTGCCTCTCGGCCTCGCTCTGGGTCTCCCCTTTCGCCCTGATATCCAGCTCGATGCTGTACTCGTCCCTCGCCCAGGTCGACACCTGGATGGGTCCGTTGAAGTTGTCGACCTCCAGGTAGATCCCTTTGGCGAGGACGGGGCCGGTGAAAGTCTTGGTGTCCGTTGCTCTGTAGCTACCGCTGGTGCTGACGGCGAAGTTGAAGGGAGCCGTCGCGATCATCGAGATGATGAGGCCGACGACCAGGCCCCCGGTCACGCCTCTGACCGCCGAGAATCTGTTGAAATAGGAGAACAGGGATGAGAGGGAGATCATGGCTCCCCCAAATATGAGGGTCCATGCAAACAGGTTCGAGGTCACTCTGACCGAACCGAAGATCAACCACCCCGAGCCCAGCCCCACGAGGAAGGCTCCGAGGCCGAGCCCGGGAGCGCTCCTTCGCTCTCTGATTCCCATCCTGATCACTCTTGGCCTTGGCAGAGGGTCGGATTCAAGATAAGGCCTCCGCAAGATCGATGCAAAGATCTCAACATCGGTGATTGGTAGATAGGATCGATTCTGAGAAGACTCCCGCCTGCCCCCTGTTCCCTCTCTTCCGTGAGAGCATCTTTTTGTGCTTGGAACCCAGTTGTTGATCGAGTCCCATGGAGGTCTTTGAGGCCATAAGGGCGAGGCGGAGCGTGAGGTCCTATAAATCCGATCTGGTGCCGGAGGAGGTCCTAATGAGGCTGCTGGAGGCCGCCCGGCTCGCCCCCTCTGCCATGAACTACCAGCCTTGGCGGTTCATCGTGGTGAGGAGGCAGGAGGTGAAGGAGAGAATCGCCCGGAGCGGCATGTTCGCCCGCTTCGCCTCCCAGGCGCCTGTGATCATCGTGGCCTGCGGAGACACGAGATCCCGGTTCCACGTCCACGACACCTGCATCGCGCTGGAGCACATCGTGCTGGCTGCCACGAGCGAGGGCATGGGCTCCTGCTGGATAGGGAGCTTCGACGAGGAGGAGTTGAGGGGGCTTCTGAAGATCCCGGAGAGGTTCAGCGTAGTCGCCCTGGTGTCCATCGGCTACGCGGGGAAAGCCCGGGATCTCAGCCGGACCTTCCTCCACCTCTTCAGAACGACGAAGAGGATGGAAGAGGTCGCCTTCCACGAGGAGTTCGGCGCGCCCCTGGGAGGTCCTTGAAAATGGGGGCCAGACTAGAACAACAGCCTCAGCCCCATACGTGTAGCTTACACCACGTGTAGGAATGTATAATATATCCTTGTCATGCGAGAGGTGTCCTTGAAGAGTGATGCCGCCTCACTCATTAGATCCATCATACGTCAAGGCCCTGAGGAAGCTCACCGAGCGGTTAAAAGACACAGGAATCAGATGGGCGATCACGGGGAGCCTCAACCACGCCCTGCAGGGCCTTCACCTCCGGCCGAGGGACATCGACATAAAGACCGATGAGCAGGGAGTGTACGCCATCGAACGCTTCTTCATGGACTGCGTCACCCAGGGGGTCGGGTTCAAGGAATCTGGGAGTGTCCGCTCCCACTTCGGGGAGCTTACCATCGAAGGCGTCAAGGTCGAGATAATGGGCAACGTGGAGATCCAGACTCGGGACGGCAGATGGGAGTCCCCGGCAGAGCATGAGACTCACATCCGTTTTATCGAGGTCGAGGGCATGGATGTGCCCGTGTTCTCCCTGGAACACGAACACAGGTTCTCATTGATGCTGGGCAGGGAGGAGCGGGCGAAGCTCCTTGAAGAGTTGCTGATGAGGAAGTCTGCTGAACAATCCTAAATGCCTGCGTCTATTATGCGCATACGCACGAGGTAATAAGAAAACCATCCAACACATGCCAGACCAGATATGCGGCTTTGGCGATGTCTTCCCAACCATCTCGGTGAAGTAATACTTCCTGAAGGCCAAGCTTATCGACTCATAATGCATAAGATTTAAGTACTAGGTCGGTGTATACCATCCCCAGGGATGTTCATGGGAATCCTTATAGATGTTCCAGAACTGGAGACGGGCCGCAATGTATGAGGAGCCGAAGATGGAGAAGATCACGATAAACCTCCCCCCGGTGGAGATTGCGAGAATGGACATTCTGATCGAGGCGGGCTACTACCCGAATCGCACAGAGTTCATCAGAACCGCCATCAGGAGGACGCTGGATGTCCATCAAGATTTCATCTCCAAAAAGATCGATGGGATCGTCTCACCTCCGGAAGGAGAAGAAATTGCTGACGATGTCAGCAAGAGAGTCTGGGGGGTGGGCGTCATCGGTCTGGGCAGGGATGAATTAGAACGCGCCGTCGCGCAGGGCGAGAGAGTGAGCATACACGGGGTGGGGATGCTGCTCGTGAATAAAGACGTCACGCCCGATCTGGTGGAGAAAGCGGTCGAGAGCGTGAAGATCTACGGCATCCTGCGGGCCACCCCGAGGGTGAGGAAGTCTCTCCGGAGGATTGGAGGAAGGGGGGACTAGGACTATGTGAATGCTGGAAGGATCAAGCCTGACAAAGTTGACAACAGCGAGCAGACGGTTCAGGAGCCAGAAGGCGTAGGCCATCGAGGAGAGGAAGGCGAGTTGCTCACCATAATCAACTATGTCGATGAGCAAAGGCGGATGATGCATCTTGCTCAGATAAAATGGAGGAGAGACGGGTGAAAATGAGCACGAGGATCTTGACGCAGGACGACCCGGAGCTGGAGCCCTACAAAGAGGTGATCTCGAAGTACACCGATGTCTATGGGATGCTGGGGATGCCCTACTGGGTCTTCGTCGATGACTCTCCGGTTGGCCTAGTCGCTGTCGGGAAGGAGCCCGTCCAGCTCTTCGCCCCGCTGGGAACACCGCTCTCGATGATCAGGATTTTGGACTTTGAACGCCCGAAGGAGACGCTGAAGGAGTTCTCGCAGAAGGCTCTGGCCATGTCGGAGGAGAACGCAGTGGAGTACGCTTCGATCAGCATCCCATCGAAATACGAGGGAGTGATCGACCTGTTCAGGGAGCTGGGTTTCCAGGTGCTCGCCGACGCCTACTGGATGGTCTGCCAGCTGGACGGGTTCTTCGAGCCCTCCGGCGCGCTCAGCTTTGAGAAGGTTCAGAGGAGCGAGGCGGGCCGGTTCCTCGAGCTCACCAGGGAGTTCATGAGCGGCTCCC
>CP070640.1:34304-38394 GCA_020354065.1 Candidatus Bathyarchaeota archaeon | reverse complement strand
GGTCGCTGACCTGATAAGTGCGGGCTAGGTGGTAAAAACATTTTTCGGCCTTCGAAGAGGAGGTCTGAACCTCAGGTTGCCATACCATTCTTGGCCGGTCGGGCAGATCTCAAGTCTTAAAACAGGGAGATTTTTAAGATGATAAATTTAGTTTGATAGGCAAGTATGTGATATAGACGTTTCTAGTGGCATAATTTCTTATCATCGTGGAAGACACGAAACTTAATAGCCGTGCTTCTGTCATTTATTTCAGCCTTGGAAATTTTCCCAGACCTCTAAAACCAGCCCGGGGAAAGGTATTTGAATGGCTTCAGAACAACCTCAGGGACATGGACGGCCCCCTCCTGTTGCTCTATCTCGCTCTCTTGGGCCTGGCCAGCGGTCTTGTGATGAGCCTCGTGGGGGCCAGCGCGGTGATGGTCATCGTGCCCGGCCTCAACCTCGTCCTGGGCACAGTCATGCACAAGGCCATAGGTGTCAGCCTCCTCGTGGATGTTCTCGCCTCCCTCGCCGTCGGCTACGCATACTGGAGGCACGGGAACGTGGATCTCCGCCAGAGCCTCTGGATCGCCCTCGGCTCCATAGCAGGCGCCCAGCTGGGGGCGGGGTACACAGTGGTGATCCCCAGCTGGCTACTGGCGATAAGCTACGGGCTCTGGATGGTGGGGGCCGGGGCAACCATCTGGAGTAAGGGGCTGGACCGGACGAAGATCGCTGATAGGTTCTACAAGTATGTCCAGTTCGAGTCCCACGCGAAGCGGGTGACAGCCGCCCTGGTCCTCGGCTTCCTCATAGGCCTGAACAGCGGCATCTTCGGGGCAGGAGGTGGGGTCATGATCATGCTCGTGCTCATGTTCGTCCTGGACTATCCCATCCACAGCGCCATAGGCACCTCCACCATCATCATGGCTATTACCGCTGGCTCGGCGACCCTCGGATACCTGGTGAGGGGGAATGTGGACGTTTTCGTGAGCGCCCTGGTCTCGATCGGTACCATCCTGGGCGGAGTCTCGGGGGCGAAGTTCGCGAACCTGGCCAGCGAGGAGACCCTCTCAAAGGCCGTGGGAGGTATATTCGTCCTCTTGGGCGTCGTGATGACATTACTCAGGATATTCTAGAAGAGCTTCCTCGCCTCGGGGAGCCTGCTCAGTAGCACGATGGAGCTGAGGGGCTGCTCGTCGAGGATGCTATACCCCGACTCCTCGGCCAGCTCCTCGGCGAAGATCCGGATGTCGTGGTGCCAGGCCATCTCCTCGTACCCGAAACGCTGCCTCGCGTAGCCCACAGACATGGCTGCCTTGGGCTCCAGGTAGGTGGCGTCCGCCAGCTCCGCAAGCCTTGCATATCCGGCTGGGTCGTGCATGTTGAGCTCAGGCACCAGGGTGTGCCTCAGGACGGTGAGGCAGCCGAAGCTTCGGAGAAGCTCCAGACTCTCCATCAGCCTCCGCCAACCGTCTGGTATCAGGGGTCTGCATGTGCGATTGTAGGTCTCCTCGTTGGGGGCGCAGACGCTCACGTAGAGCTGCGTGGGCTCTGTTTCAAGGTCTCTCAGCGCCTCAGGGTCAAGGCCGTTGGTGACGATGAACACCGATTTGAAGCCATGTCCGTAGAATGCCTCCACGAGGTCGCCGAGGTCGGGGTAGAGGGTGGGCTCTCCCTCGAGGCTGATGGCGGCGTGGAGTGGTTTCCCGGCCTCCTCCAACATCGTCTCCTGGACATTGGGATTGCCGCCGAAGCCTGATACGGCCTTCCTGTGGGCTTGGATGCATCTCTCTACGATGGCCTCGGGGTCCTCTGCCTCCGACTTTGGGAACTTGGTCTGCTCCCACTGGACGCCGATGTTCTCCGGGGTGGCCCTCCAGCAGAAGAGGCAGCTCTGGGTGCACCGCCCGAGGCTGGGGGTCATCTGGAGGCAGCGGTGGCAGGGGATCCCGTAGAACCTCTGCTTGTAGCAGTGCTCCAGGCCCCCGGTATTCAGGCTCCTCCGGACCCAGTGGCAGGTCTTGACGGCGCTGTGGGCACCGACACGGTGGTAGCCCTGCCTCCGGTAGATCCGTATGAGCTCCTCGGGGACGCTCAACGGGCAGCCTCAGTATCCGTACAGCTTCGAGTATTTGTCGTCCAGGTAGTTTAGGAAGGGATCGACTGTGAGGTCATTTCCGGTCACGAGCCGGATGAGGTCTGCCGGGTCGTGGAGCCTGCCGTGTTTGTGGACGTTGCTCACGAGCCATCCGATAACTTCTGAGATGCTGCCGGCCGCCATCTTCCCCCTCCAGTCGGGGAGGTCGCCCTCCATCTTCTCCAGCATCATCCCTCCGTAGATATTGCCCAGGGCGTAGCTCGGGAAGTAGCCGAAGGACCCCCCTGACCAGTGGACGTCCTGCATCACTCCCTCGGAGTCGTGCTCGATCTCGACCCCGAGGTACTTCAGGTACTTCTCGTTCCAGACCTGGGGGAGCTCATCGATGCTCAGCTTCCCTGCGAACATGTCCCTCTCCATCTCGAAGCGGATGATGACGTGGAGGCCGTATGTGACCTCGTCCGCCCTCGTCCGTATCTTCGACGGAGTGACCCTGTTTATGGCGTGGACGAACTGCTCAAGACCCACATCCTGCAGGACGCCTCCTGTTATCTCCTTCAGCTTCGGCAGGAAGTGGCTCCAGAACTCCGAGCTCCGGCCGACCATGTTCTCCACGAACCTGGACTGCGACTCGGATATCCCGTAGCTGCACGACCTCCCCACGGGCTGGTACATCCACTCACTCGGGAGATTTTGGCCGTACAGGGCGTGGCCGCCCTCGTGGAGCACTGAGAAGACGCTGGATGTGAAGTTCTCCTCGTAGTAGTGGGTTGTGATCCGTACATCGTCAAAGTAGCCTGTGGTGAAGGGGTGCTCCGTCTCGTCTATCCTACCCCCCGCCTGCTCGGACTTTGTGTCATACCCGATCGCATCGGCGAGGGCCTCCGAGATCCCCCGCTGCACCTCAAACAGCACCTTCCTTCCGAGGAAGGCCGTGTCCGGCTGCCTCGGCGCGTCCCTGCACTTCTCCATGATACCGACCAGGCCTCTGCGCATCCCGTCGAAGACCTTGGAGATGGTCTCCGCCGTCATGTTGGGCTCGAATATGTCGATGAGGGCATCGTAGGGTGTCTTCGTGCCCTTTACCTCCATGAGGATGTCCGCTGCCCTCACCCTGAGCTTTAACAGCTTCTCCAGGTCGGGCTTGAACATCTTCCAGTCCCGGGCAGCCTTCGCCTTCCTCCAGGTGTTTCTTGTCAGAGCCCTCTGCCTCGCTGTCTCGACGACGAGCTCCTCCGGGAGCTTTGTGGCCTCATCGTACTGCTTCTTGACGAGGTGGACGTTTCTCTTCTGGAGGGGCTCCAATCCGTCGTAGTCCTTATGGTCCACGATCGCCTCTATTAGCCTCCCGTTCTCTGGGTCGGTGAGCATCCTGTGCCCCATCTTCTGAAGGATGGCGAGCTGCTGGCTCCGGAGCTGGATCCCCTTAGGGGGCATCTTGGTGTTCATGTCCCAGCTAACGATCGACCCCACCGTCCCGAAGACGATAAGATCTTTCGTCCTCTCCATCAGCTCAGCATACGTCTTGTCTAATTCACCTTTAGACTCTACCATACGCACCAACAATTATTCTATCTCATAATAGACTTTAATCCTTTCCAGAAACTCAGATAAAAATAAGAGGGATCTGGAGGCAACGCCGACAGTTTTTGCAACGCTACGGGCGCCGCTAATGTGTTAGCCCTGCCTCTTGTTGAGCAGCCTCAGTACCCGTACAGCTTGGAGAATTTTTCGTCCAAATAGTTGAAGAAAGGCTCGATCCTCAGCTCGTCTCCGGTGATCACCTTGATGAGGTCAGCAGGGTCGTAGAGGTTTCCGTAGCCGTGGACGTTCTTTGTGAGCCATTCCTTTATCTCCTTGAAGCTCCCCTTTGCGACCTGTTTCTTGTAGTCGGGGATGTCCCCGGCCATCTTCTCCAGCATCTGGCCGCCGTAGATGTTGCCCAGGGCGTAGCTCGGGAAGTAGCCGAACAGGCCGCTGGCCCAGTGGGTGTCCTGCATCACCCCCTCG
>CP070640.1:31089-34204 GCA_020354065.1 Candidatus Bathyarchaeota archaeon | reverse complement strand
TACACAGAACACATAGAGAACCGTGAAGCCAGAGGTTTGGCCCTGGAACTCTGGGGTAACATCCCAGCTACCATGGGAGACGCCTATAAACAACTTGTCGAGACTAGGAAGGCTTATGGCTCAGCGTCTGGCGCCCTCGAGGAGCTGAAGAAGGCGATGAAAGGCCACCTCAGGAGGATGGGCGTCCTCACCTCGAAGGTGGAAGAGAGCATCGACGCCATGGATAAGGGCGTCGTGGAGGCCGGTCAGCAGCCCTACTGCCTCGGAGGATCGAGCCTGATCTTGAACAAGATAGCCTACATCCGCACCTTATCCGCCATCGGTGATGATGGCTTCTCCCCGCTATTTTACGTCGCCGACTACGACAGTGTCCAGCCAGAGCTCCTGAATACCAGGGTGCCCAGCCCCTCCCCCAAAGGCCTCTTCGTATCCTACCCCTCAGGGCCTGAGTACAAAAGCTCGCCCATCTATGAGCTCCCCAATCCCCCTGAGCATTGGTTGACGGAGACGCTTGAGAAGATCGAGGGGAACTACCGCGGCTTACTGAGGAAGGCGAGGCCTGAGGTCAGGGAGAGGGCCCTCCAGAACCTGTCCCACGCCTTCACGATGCTGAGGAACGTGTACTACTCGACGGAGAGCGTCTCCGAGTGGGCGACGAAGACCGTTGGTAGCCTTGTGAACGTTGAGTCGAACCTCGGCGTCCCGATCCTCCCTTTCTCGATGCCCGAGGCCCGACGCCTCTTCCAGTCGGGCTACGAGTTCCTCCTCTCCGAGCCGAACAGGAGCAAGTTCATCGAGGCCACCAACAGGGCATCAGAATTGATTGAAGGGAAAGGCTACCGGAGCTCTATCGGGCGGAGGGGTGAAGACTACGTCCCTTTCTACCTTGAGTGCCCGAGCCAAGGCTGCCACCGTACCAGGGTGGAGCTCATATACCAACGTGAGACCAGCTCCCCAACGGCCTACGTGGCAGGGAAGTGCCCTAAATGCGGGGTGGTCCACGAGTTCTCCTTCGACGCCGGTAGCCCGGACATCTCCGACATCATTGGCTGGGTCAACCCGAGGGTAGACTCGAGGCAGTTAGTGGTCGACTCGGTCGTCCCTGTGCTGGCGCACGTCGGCGGGCCGGGGGAGACAGGTTATTATGCCGAGGTGATCCCGGCCGCCAAGGCCCTGGGTACGCCGTTCCCTATCTTCCTTAGATACACGAGGGCCTTCTACAACACGCCGTGGAACAACAGTTACTCTGAAAGGCTCAAGGAGAAGGGGTATCCCACACTAATGAACGAGGGGCTCTTCTCCGGCCTCGGCAAGTGGGTCGAGGCGCGTAACACGGGGAATGGAAAAAGGCTTTGCGAGGCCCACCGTGAAATAAGGGCTACAATTGAGGAGACCTATGACAAGCTGCTTGGCTTCCTGCAGAATCTACAGTCAGAGGTGGAAGACATCAAGACAAGGCTGCATGAGCAGGGCGATAGGGAAACCCTGGTCAAGGAGTTGAGTAGGAAGCAGAGCGCTACCAACGACATTGAGCTGTACCTTTCCTCGGCATTTGGCAGGTTCAGCCCTGAGTGGTTTGGCCAGGAGGTGAGCTGGGCCTGGTTGGACCTGGCGGTGGCCTCTGGGGTCGACGACTTGCTCGGTGTCTACCTGCGCCTGTATAACAGAGATACACCGAACTCTTCGATGTTCTTCGTCAACCTCTAACCTGAAACGACCTTCTCGTATATCTCTAAGTACTGCCCAACGACCTTGTCGGCGGTGTATCTCTCGAGAACGGTCCTGCGCGCCTCCTCCCCGAGACGAGACCTCAGTTCTCTGTCCCCATTCAGCTCCATAATCTTCTCGGCGATGGCCTCGGGGTGCTTCGGAGGCACGAGGAACCCGTTCACACCGTCCTCGACGATCTCCGGGATCCCACCGACTCTCGTCGCCACCACCGGCAGACCAGAGCTCATCCCTTCGAGGAGAGTCAGGGGGGCACTCTCCGTCTCTGAGCAGAGGACGACCAAGTCGCTGCACCTCAGGAGGTTCGGGACGTCGCTCCTAAAGCCCGTCATGAGGATTTGCTGCCTGAGGTCGAGGCGGTCGATAAGCCTCTCGGTCATGTGCCTTTCAGGGCCGTCCCCGACTAGCATGAGGCGAGCACCTGGGGCCCTCTTCGCGACGATGCTCATGGCGTAGACGATGTCCTGTACTCTCTTGACGGGCCTGAAGTTGGAGATGTGGGCAACGACGACGTCCCTCTTGGAGTTCCTCTCGATCACCTCGCAGGGGGGAGGGCTGAAGACCTCAGCATCGACGAAGTTGGGGATGACGGTAATGTCTTGCATTATACCAAGCCTCTCATACGCCTCATCTGCTAGGAAGTTGGAAACAGCAGTGATAGCGTCCGCCTGCTCAACCGAGTGGGTGTTCACTGCGAGGTAGGAGCTATCGCTCCCGAGGATGGTTACGTCAGATCCGTGGAGGGTGACGACATAAGGTGTCCCCGTTATCTCCCGGGCCAGGAGAGCCGCAGTCGCGTGGGGGATGGCGTAGTGGACATGGATCAGGTCGAGGCTCCGCTGCTGGGAGACGTTAAACATCTCTGAGCCGAGGGCGATTGTGTAGGGAGGGTACTTGAAGAGGGGGTACTCGACTACGTTGACGAGGTGGACGAAGACGTTTTCATGGTCTACGCCCTGGATCGCCACAGGCCTCTCGTAGGTTATGAAGTGGGCCTCGTGGCCTCTCGCTGCGAGCCTCACACCGAGGCGTGTCGCCAGGATGCCGCTCCCGCCGACCGTGGGATAGCAGGTTATGCCTATCTTCAATTTTTCATCCCTAAAATTGTGTTAGGACATACTAGGCTGAGTATGATTGGGATATAAAAAGAGATGGGTGACGTGCACAAATGGGGGCACTTCTCAAAATGGTAAGTGTTATCTCAATGTGGGTAAATGCATCACAATTCTTCCTATAATGGAAAATACGTCCCAGAAACGTTAGAGAAGACTTATATCCGAATAATATTTATAAATAAGCTAGAAAAGAGGCGGAATTGATGAGGAGGATTTTGGATCTACTGATGGCTACGGTTGTAAAGCATGTGAGGTGCAGATTCGAATGGCTC
>CP070640.1:18322-30989 GCA_020354065.1 Candidatus Bathyarchaeota archaeon | reverse complement strand
AGTTCGGTCGTGGGATCGGTAGAGTCATCGAGAACATCTACCTGATTATCATAGACCACCACGTCTGTAGATCTGTCCCATATCTTGATACGGAACATGTCAGAGCCTCCTCCGTTATCTTTTAGCTGACCGTCGACGACGGTTAACATGAAGCCGTACTCTCCTTCCCCGTTGATGGTCCCATGCCCCTTGAACTGAGCCCTTGACCCTGAGATCACAAGCCATTGATAGTCTGTGCTATGGAAGTTCAGGTCAGCCACATGGAAGACGAACTCTGTCTGCCCATCAGGCTCTGAAGCTCCTTTCATGTACTTGGCGACGAAGATGAAGCGCGCCTTCCCTGTTAGAGTTGGATCAGATGTGTAGGCGCCCTCAGGAGAGTCGATCCAGCCTCCGCCTGTGACGAATCCTGCAGTTGAGTCGTAGACTACAAACTCGATCTCTTCTACTGCGATGTTACCCATATAATCAGTGGCTGTGACAGTCAGAGTGTATACCCCACTTAAGGAGGGGAGAAGTTCACCCGAATCTACTTCAACAGCTTGTCCATGGAAGTCTGTGAGGATCGCTAAAATATCAGGGTCGGGGTCCACGTTGTCTACAGCATTAAAATCATATTTTTCACCCGAGTCAGCTGGATAAATACCATACTCCATTGGTGAAACAATAGTGATAATGGGTGGGGTCTTGTCAACAAATGGATAGTAGTCATAGTCTGTTCCTGGCCAAGGTATTTCGGTGTCCCCTATTCCATCGCCAGCAACAGCATGCTTACCAGTACCGCTTCCATCGTCTACTCCAGGATAATCTGACCAATAATTACCTTCTAACAGGTCAGGATGATGCCAGTCGTTGTCAGCAGGAGAATCATCGTATACTTGGAGTGTGTTGTCTATGATGTTGTTGTGATAAATAACGTTGTTCTGAGAAGAATATAAACGGATGCCATAGTCTCCATTTTCTAATATCTCGTTCCCGAATATGCTATTACCCGGAGAAGACCAGAGATAGATGCCCCAACGTTCGTTTACTGCGATGTTGTTCCCACATACATTGTTACTCGAAGCACCTGCAAGATAGACGCCTAAATCGTTTTGGGTTACGCTGTTCTCGGAGATGCTGTTATCCGAAGAAGACGAGATAAAGATCCCAAACCGTTCGTTTGATTCGATGTTGTTCCCAGAGACGTTATTATCAGAAGATAATTCATGGAGATAGACGCCATCATTGTTGTTTTCTGTAATATTGTTCGCAGATATGCTTGAACTCGTAGAATTGTAGATACTGACGGCATTACCGTTTTGAGATAGGTTGTTCCCAGATAGGTTCATGCCAGAAGAATCTTCGAAAATGACGCCATGATAGAAGTTTTCTGTTATGTTGTTCCCTGATATGCTTTGACTCGAAGAATGATGGATCCAGATGCCATATTGGTTGTTTTCTATAGAATTCTCATATATGCTGTCACCCGAGGAATAAGCTATGTTGATACCTTGCGCACTGTTGTATGATATGTTGTTCCCAGAGACGAAGTTATTTGAAGTGAACTTGATCCCGAGACCGCCACCGTTTGCTATAATGTTGTTTTCAGTTATGAGGTTATCCGGACTCCCATCGACTGTGATACCACCATTGTTCCCTGTTATATAGTTCCCAGAGATATTGTGACCCGAAGAATAGTAGAGTTCGATACCCCCGGCGCCATTGTTTATTATATTGTTCCCAGATAGAATATGATCCGCTGAATCATATCGGACAACGATGCCATGAACTATGTTTGATGTTATGTTATTCCCAGTGAAGTTATTGTTCGAAGAATAATCTACCACGACGCCCCATCTATTCGCCGATATGTTATTGCCAGATATGCTGTTACTCGAAGAATAACGGAAATACATGCCATAAAAAGAATCGGTGTATGTTATGTTATTCCCAGATATGCTGTTACTCGAAGAATAATGGAGAATGATACCATTACCGTAGTTTTCTGTTATGTTATTCCCAAATAGATTATTCCCTGATGACGAACCGAGCCTTATACCATGGACGTTGTTTGTAACATTGTTCCCAGATATGCTGTTACCTGAAGAAGATTCTAGGTTTATACCTCGTTCCCAATTTTTTATTTCGACATTCTTAATCGTTACATTGGTTCTTCCGTCTAAATGGAAACCATAATATCCAGGTCCTGGACCAAGTAAAGAGAACCCATCTCCATCTATCACTATGTTGTCTGCCGTAACGACTATTGGCTCATAAATGTCTTCGGTGAAGGTGAAATCAGTGGAAATGTAGAGAGTTGAATCCGCTTCGACACGTGTAATTGGATGAATTCCTAAAGCAATCGAGAACACCAGCATCAAAACAGAGATTAGCACAATCTTCTTTCTCAATTTACTCATTTTCTTTTCCTCTCTTTCAACCCGTTTTCGCCGTTCTGTAAAAAAACGGCTCCGGGCAAAGCACGCTTAAACCAGCGTACTCTGGTTAATACTATGTTTTTTTTAAGAATTACCATTGAAATTTAAATATTCATGTGAACGTATATCTTTTAGGGGGGGAACATTGTTCAGAAACTATGTTCCTTTTTTCGCCCTTTTCATCTAAGAGCGCACAGCGGGGGTTTCGACGTATGGGCTCTGGGCTCGTCTACATATCGGGCAGTAGCCCTTTGACTCAACGGCGTCGTTGTGCTTGTGTGTGTGTGCGCGCGCATGGGAAATAGGGTTCTGCACATCAACACAGGCGATTATGACTAATTTTATCAACCAGTTATCTGACTCCATAAGTACTTTTAGTTTCTTAATTCTACTCGGAAAAAGGAAGTCATTAGATAATGTCTCTTTGCGTTCAAGATGTTATGGTGCGTAAGGTCCTAACAGTCGATTCTGATATATCAGCCAAGAACGCTGCAAGAATGATGTCGAAGTTCAGCGTGAGCAGCCTGATCGTATCCTCGAACGGGGAGATCATTGGCATTCTGACCGAGAGAGATATCCTCGCAAGGGTGGTAGCGAGCGGTCAGGATCCCGAGAAGGTCACTGTGAAGGAGGTGATGTCCGAGCCCATCATCGTTGTGAACCCCGAGACCCCCTTGGAGGACGCGGTGAAGCTCATGTTCAGAGAGCGCATAAAGAAACTCCCCGTCATGCAGAGGGAGGGAGATGTGGTCAGGCTGGTGGGGATGCTCACCATCACGGATGTGGCGAGGATCCAGCCTCAACTGATAGAGAACATGAGGAGTCTCATCCAGAAAAACGGCACAGATTTTGAGGTTGAGGTCGACTTCTACATACGATAATCCCTATTTTATCAGTTTCTATTGATGAATTTCCATTTTAAGCAATTAGAGTTAGGGAAAGGGATTTAAAAACTGCCTTTTTTAATCTCCAATTTATGAATTAGAACAATGGCTCAATTACTGTACTGCGATCAGTGTTTTCGACTGATTTCTATAAGAAATTAGCCTGTGACCATTCTGTGAACCTGTAAATATGTATGGATAATGAAATAATTATTAGTATGAATATTATACAGAAATGTGATAGACATTTTTTAAGGATTCAAAATCCCTATTAAACAACTGGAGATATATTTGGGTCAACAAAAAAGGTCGAGGAATGAAGAATTGAAGAAAGTAATAATAAGAAAAAGAAAAGGACTCGGTGAAGTCGTGTCCACTCTGATACTGCTCGTGGTAGCCGTACTGCTCTCCTCAGTAGTCACCTACTATGCCACCAACGTCACGATGACCCGCACAGCCATGGAGGAGGTGAGGCTTGCCGCTGACCACGTCTGGGTCAATGCCTCCGGGGCCGTCGCCGCCTTCAAGTTGCAGAACCTTGGGGGGAGAGACGTTCTCATCGACAAGTTCTCAGTCAGGGGCGTGGACTCACATTGGTCCGACATCTACTACTACAGGGTCCCCTCAGGCTCCAGCGTGACTGCAGATCTTAACATCACCAGCTATAACTCTTTGACGGGCACCAGTCTCATCATCGATGGTAGGAACTTTACCCAGGCGACCGACGACCTCCCCCTCATCTCCGGTGGAGAGCTCTTGGTTTATGTTAAGGGTCCAGACAACATCCAGCAGGACGACATAGGCACCCCAGTGGCCATCTGCGTCACGACCAACAACGCCCAATACATTGATGAGTGCAACGTTGAATCGGCCACTTCCCAGTAGAGGTGATGATGTTGACGACTGATAGCCTCACGAGCCCCTTCGGAGATTCGCTGGCCCAGCGTAGGTCGAAGCTAGACATCATGATGACGGTGCTTCGGTCCATAAGGGATGGGATGGACAAGCCCACCAGGATAATGTACGCTGCGAACATGTCCTGGAACTCGACGCAGAAGGTCTTCGAGGACCTGCTCAGACAGGACCTGATCTTCGTCACCGAGGAGCCGGGCCAAAAGAGAGCGAAGAAAAGGTATCACATCACTGAAAAGGGGTTGAACGTACTACAATACTTTGAAGGTGCTAGAGCACTGCTCAAGGTCTAACCACAATCCTAAACCCCCCATTCATTTTTTCATAATAAATGTCCCATTCAAGCTCAGCACCTAGTCCGAGCAGAGCCATTTACTATGTTAGGGGTAGACTGCTCATATGTTGAAGAGTCTCTCCGCATTTCTTGTCGTGACTTCTGCCAACTCCTCCTCTGAGATGCCCTTTAGTTCTGCTAAAGCTTCAAGAGTCAGCAGGATGTCTGCAGGCTCTGCTAGTTTTCCGTGGTAACTGACTGGAGAATCTGTTTCTACGACGATCCTCTCGAGGGGGGTCTCAGCCAATGCCGCCCTGTGTTGTTTGCTGAACTCTGAAGCTGGGGTTGCAGAGATGAGATACCCTGCATCGAGGAGCTCTCTCAGCGTGTCCAAGGGTCCGCTGTACCAGTGGAATACGATGCGGTCGGGGCCATGCTTGCGGGCGATAGACAGGGCGTCCTCCCAGGATCCTCTCCCATGGACCGAGACGGGCTTGCCATGGTTCTCAGCGATCTTGAGCTGATCCGTGTATTGGTTTCGCTGCTTCTCTCTTATCCCTCTGTTTTTCCTCGCATCCCTGTTCCAGTAGTCTAAGCCGATCTCCCCTACAGCTATGCAGTCGTCAATGTGTTCCTCGATGAAGGCCAAGGTCACGGGAATCTCGTCCCCTGACCACTCTGTCGGGTGGATCCCAAGGGCGGGGTACACATAGCCCGTGAAATCATTGGCCCATTCCAAAGTGGCTCTGCATTTTTCTAGATTGGCTCCCACGGCTATGATCGCTTCCAGCCCAGCGCTCTTGGCGCGTCGTATCACACCCTCTCGGTCTTGAAGGTCGCTCAGGTGTGCATGGGTGTCGATAAGCCTGTACAAAGTTCTTCCTCCGGTCTTATCTGTGGAATTATATGTTAATGTTCTCTTTTCTTTGATGTCGGAAATGCCCGTTCCGTGCAGCGTAATGTTTTGATTTTTTATCTCCAGTTCTCCAGCTCTTCCCTCTGCTTCTGTTGAGCTCTACGCCTTTTCATAACATACCATATCAGCCATGTCGCCGTGAAGAGGGGGAGAGAATCCAATCCTGGTATTATTTCCAGAAAGGCGATTGCGCCTGTCCAGCTGAAGAAATAAATGCAGAATGTTACCCCTACTAGGTCGATGATGTCCCCCGCTACCGGTATCATGAGCAGAGGGAAAACGTATTCGATCACGTCTAGAAATACGCATACGATAAGTGTGAATATCTCATCCCAGAACATGCTGAGGAACCATGGAACCGAGACGGATTTGGTTGACAACTCCAATTCTACCTTCATCAAGCGTATATAAAAAAGGAGCGCTTGCTTTTCAAGGCTAAATAATCGATTATAATGGATTTTTTAAGCAAAATTATCCGGATAGAGTAGAAAAACACGGCTTTTTATGAACGAGCTTTAATTATATCTAATATTTCTTTATGGGTCGAATCTAGAATCATGATTTGTAAAAAGGTGATGATGTATGGATTGGTCGATCTAGTCTCTGATGCCTTCGAGGACGCTTATCACATTCCAGATCCTGGTTCGCGTGTACATGGGCATGTTGGGATCCTGGGAGATCTGGTCCAGAAGGTCTATAGCGTTCGCAGCCCTGGCTGCCAGGCTCAGATTCTCGTCCAGGAGCATGTCAATCGCCTGTTTGGCGGTTCTCCTGATATTCCTCGGCGTGGTGTTGTCCTCAGCCACTCTGTTCAAGACCGCCATCGCTTGGTTCAGCTTCTGCATGTACTCTTCTTTCTTATCCGTCATCTCGACACTTCCCACAATCTTTCTAACCCAAACTTCTAGACGTGGATTTGAATATACATCCTAAAAGTTTCGATAAAAACCTATCTCTATTCATGTCAACGATTTGCATTCTGACATTCATTGTTTTCATCCACAGCTTTCATTATCAGGGGGTATAGTAGTGGATAGCCAGGAAGAATTTTCTAGGATTAGCCTAAAACGAGTGGTCACAGTTTTTCCAGCAGGTCCGGGAGGTCTCTGATGCTGTCGAGCAAGATCTCGGGCTCTCCACGCGTCCATGAATCGTCTCCTCTCGGACCTGTTCGAACCCCGATGAAGAGGCATCCGGCATTGCTGGCAGCCGATGCGTCTATCTGATGGTCTCCCACGAAGCAGACCTCTCTCAAAGACAACCCCAAGAGCTTCGCGGTGTGCTGTAGAGCCTCGGGGTAGGGTTTTGGTCTGGGGGTCTCTCCTCTCCCCAGGATCAGGTCGAAGTGCTCGTATGCCCCTATCTTCTTCAAGACCTCAACGGCGTAGGCGCGATGGCTTCTTGTGAGGACGGCGAGCCTGAGGCCTTTCATTTTCAATTTGATCAGTGTCTTTGTCGCGCCCTCCACCTCGTTGATCATGGGGATTGCGGTTAACTCCGCGTGGTTCATGATCTCCTCGATGACCTTATGGATCTCCTCTATCTCGTTTTCGGGTTTGTCGTTTTCCCGCCAGATCTCTTCGGCTTTTATGAGGATGTCGACTGTTGTTTGGTTGGGGGTCAATAATCCGGGTGGGATGTCGTTGGCTTCGAGGACTCTGATCATCCGTCTTTTCATCCCTGGCAGGTCGATCTCTGAGCGGATGATGGTCCCATCTAGGTCGAATATCACTCCCTTAAACCTGCTATCAGTCATGAATCGGCTCACTGAGGATATCGGTGAATTTTCCCCGGGCTCGATTTAACGGTTATGGTAGGGGGCGTGCGGCCCTGGGGCTCAGCGTCTCCTGAGCAGTCTCCTGAGGCTGAAGGAGGTGAACCTGGAGGTGATTATCCTCTCCGTGGAGAAGATCCTGGCGGCGATGTAGAGCACCGCTACGGTGAACCCTGCGATGTAGGCTATGCTGCGGATGACGAGCTGGTAGTTGCCGAGGAAGGCGGCCTTCGACGCTAGGATGCTGTGCGTGTAGGGGATTGCTAGGAGGATCCACTGGACCGTGGGGGGGAGCATTGAGATGTCGCTGAACATGAGGATGATGGCCGGGAGGATCACGGGCAGGATCAGGAAACCGGTGAGGCTCTGGGCGCTCCTCACGTCGTCTGTGAAGGTGGCGAGGGAGATAGCGAGGGCGAGGCCCGAGACCAGGGTGATAAAGATGTTGACCCCCAGGAGGAGCATGCCGATGGGCTCGAGGCCGAGGCCCACGTCTCCCGTCGTCATGCTCGTCATCTCCGGGGCGAAGCTGAAGGCTGAGGTCATGTAGTAGCTGAAGCCGATCATGTAGGAGATCGCGCCTCCGACCCCCACGACGATGGAGCCTGCGAGCTTACCGCTGAGGATAGTCATCCGACCCACGGGGAGAGTCATCAGGGTCTCCAGGGTCTTCTGCTCCTTCTCCAGGGCGATGCTCGTGGCGGCCATCTGGATTGCGAACATGAGCATCACCATCATCATGACGGGGAGCAGGATGCTCTGGGACATGATGATGCTGAAAATAGACGAGGGAGCGACCTCCAGCACTGTACCCTTGATGATCGAAGCATAGTCAACCGTGAGGGGGTTACGGACGTTCCTGGCGTCAACCGCCTCCCCGACCTGTTCGAGCAGTGTGTTAATCTTGGTTATGGAGAGGACGTAGGAGTAGATGTTCACGAGGCCCCCGAGGGTGTCTGTGGTGCCTGCCTCCGCGATGGAGAGGCTTTTCAGGTTCGCGTATATCTTCAGCTCCCCTTTCAGGCCCCGTGTGATGTTGTCTGAGTATCCCTCCCTGATGTGCAGCAGAGTGGTTGCATTGGTCTCCTGGAAGGCGGCGATGGCCTCCTCCAATGAAGCCGCCTGGAGTGGGACGACGGTGTTGTTCGCGTAGAGGTACTCGAGGAAGGCGTCTGTCACGAGGCCTTGGTCCTCGTTGTAGATGGCGAATGAGGCCGAGATCAGGGCCCTCTGGACCGATTCCTGGGATATGCTGATGGCGGACCCCATTATGGGGAAGATGATCAGGGGCATGAGGATGACGCCGATGAGGATCTTCGGGTCCCGGATGAGCTCCTTGACCTCCTTGATGATTAGGGCGGTCAGGCTACCCAAGCCTCGTCACCTCCATGAAGACCTGTTCGAGGTTCTCAGCGGTGTACTTCTCCTTCAGCTCCTCCGGCTTCCCCTCCGCTATGATCTGGCCCTCGTTGATGAGGGCGACCCTGTGGCAGAGGTACTCCACCTCCAGCATGTTGTGGCTCGATAGGAGCACGGTGACCCCCATGGTATCGGCGTAGTCCTTGATCATCTGCCTGACGTGGAAGGCGTGGACGACGTCGAGGCCGGAGGTGGGCTCGTCGAGGATGGCGAGCTTGGGCTTCATCATGAGGGCCCTCGCGAGGAGGAGCCTCCTCTTCATACCCTGGCTGTAGCCCTTGACCCGGTCCCCAAGCCTGTCTCCCAGGCCCGAGATGAGCTTCGCTTCCTTCATCATGTCGTCGGCGGTGTCCCCGTCGCCGACGTAGAACCCAGCCATGAATGACAGGTACTCGTATCCGGATAGGTTCTGATAGGCTCCTGCCTCCTCAGGGAGATAGCTGATGATACCCCTGATCTTCTCAGGATTCCTGACAACATCGTTGCCGAATACATCGGCGGTGCCCGATGTAGGCTTGATCAAGGTTCCGAGGATTCGGAGAGCGGTGGTCTTCCCCGCCCCGTTTGGGCCGATGAGGCCGAAAATCTCACGATCCCTCACCGTGAAGCTGGCTTTGTCCAGAGCCAGAACGTTGCCGAAGTTCTTGACGAGGTCTTTCGCATCGATGGCGAGTTCCATCGAGTACACACTCTCCTAACAGACAGGAGTGGGCTTAATATTAGTATAGTTCCGCGGGCTGGATCTTCCTCTTAATGATGTATGTTGTCAGGGAGGTAGTGCGCTTGGGATGAGGAAGTCTGAACTCCTTAAGAGTTGTAGTAATCACAGAGGTTTCAATTCACGGTTGGATGTGTGCCTGAGCACCTGCCCAGCCCGTTTCCCGGTGTGCTTGCCTGCTTCGACTGTAATCTCGCCGTTGACGATCACGTGCTCGATTCCTATGGGATATTGTTCGGGGTCTGTATATGTCGCTGTGTCTGTGATCGTTCCTGGGTTAAACACTGTGATGTCAGCGCACATACCCGGTCTTAGGAGCCCCCTGTCGTGGAAGCCAAAGGTCTGGGCTGGGAGGTAAGTCATCTTCCTGATCGCTTCCTCTAGCCTCAACACCCCTTTTTTAACATAGCGCCCCAGGACCCTGGGGAAGCTCCCGTAGGCTCTCGGGTGGGGTTTGCCGAGAACGATGCCGTCTGTGCAGACCATCTGGAGCGGGCTGCGCATCACGGTGGCGACATCCTCCTCGGACATGATGAAGCTCACCATGGTTGCGGCGTTCTCCTCCTCGAGGATGATGTCGAAGAGGGCTTCCATTGCCGTGCCTCCTCGTTGCTTCGCTATCTGCAGGAGGTTTAGCCCCTCAAAGGGCTTGTTTCTCTCCGATCTGACGGAGGTCACCATGACATTACCCCAGCCCCAGTCGATGCCTCTCCCCTTCCTCTGCAGCTCGTCCGAGATCCTCTTCCGCATCGTCCCGTCCCGGAGCCTGCTGAGCATCCTCTCAGTGCCATCCTCGTGGGCCCAGACGGGCAGGAGGCTGCTGAGGAAGGTGCTGCCCGCGATGTAGGGGTACTGGTCTACTGTCACGGCCACACCATTAGACCTTGCATCCTCTAACTTTTCAAGGGCTGAAGCCACCTTTCCCCAGTTCTGTTCCCCACTCGCCTTGAAGTGGCTGATGTGGACAGGGACCTGGGAGTCCCGTCCGATCTTGATGACCTCGTCAATGGATTCGAGGAGCCGGTCCCCCTCGTTCCGCATGTGGACCGCGAAGACCCCACCGTAGGAGGCTGTCACCTTGCAGAGTTCTGTTAGCTCCTCCGTGTCCGCATAGACGCAGGGCGGGTAGATGAGGCCGGTGCTCAGGCCGAAGGCTCCTTCTTTCATCGAATCCACCAGGAACGCTTTCATCTCGTCGAGCTCTGAATCCTTGGGTGTTCTGTTTTCCATCCCTATGGCGAGGAGGCGGAGGTTGCCGTGGCCCACCAGGGCGGCAACGTTGGTGGAGGTGTTCGCTGAATCAAGGGCGTCCAAGTAGTCTTTGAAGCTCCTCCAGGTCCAATCGATGTCCGGGTCTCCGTTGAGGCCTGAGAGATATCTGCGCCATTCAGCTATGAGGTGTTCCCTGATAGGCGCCTCCCCGAGGCCGTCCTGGCCGACGATCTCGGTCGTGATCCCCTGCATCACCTTCTGGGGGGCCTCGGGCTCAGCCATGAGCATGAGATCGGAGTGGCTGTGGGTGTCAATGAATCCCGGGGCCACCATGAGGCCTGAGGCATCGATGACACGATCTCCTTCGTTTCCGATTAACCCTATTTTCTCAATTTTCCCACCTGAAACTCCGATGTCGCCTCTTTGCCATGGGTTCCCTGTGCCGTCCAGGATTCTGCAGTTCCTGATGACGAGATCGAACATAGTCAAGGATAATGAAGCCTCCCGTGAAACAATAGGTTCAGTGTTTAAGGAATTATACTTGGATCAATAATTTACTATAATTTTTCCCCGCGTGACTACCATGACTCGCACGCTAGATCAAGGAGGTTAAGTCAGTTACATTCAAGTATGGATGAGTGTGCTTGATCAACAATTCATAATAATTTTAACAATGCGAGAACTGGATTTTAATGGCGTGCGGGAATAGAACCCACTTATCCAATCACCCACTGGTAAGTGTTCTGGTTAGGCCACAGAGAGGAAGCCGTTCCCGCACGCTATATATCATCTTTTTGAAGTTACAGGGAGATCGATCTTAATCTTTTCCTTTTTTTCCTCTGTTTCGGTCTCTTCCGGTTGCGTGATCATGGGTGTGATACGCCTGACCATTTTAATGAAAGAAAGATGGGACCTCTTTGCAGACATGGCTGCATTTATCGGGGGGGAGGAGCACATCATAGCTGCCATGCCTGCGTAAGTCATCGGGGTTCTCACCTTGTTTGCGTCTTATTTCTAAACATTATTCAGATATAAGGGTTCTCTAACGATTTTGGGTAATATTTTATGATTATATTGATTAAAAACATGATTTTTCGCCGATTTTGGAAACAACTAAAGTGGACCGTTGCCAAATATGGGAAAAAATTCGCTGAGGCATTGACATCTTGTGCTCGCTGAATCATTGTGGATTGGGATATCTCAGGACCCCAGTGATTGTGCGAGTCTGGAGCATCCTGTGAAACCATCTGGTGGTCTGAAAATGTGTGCGCCTTGCTGGTGGAGCATCATTGAGGCCGGAGATACTCCCCGTACCCGGGCTTCCCGAGCACCTCCCCACTGTCCATGATGATCTTCCCCCTCACGATGGTCGTCAACGGTTGACCCCTTCCTTTGAAGCCCTCGAAAGCCGTGTGCTTCTGCTTCGAGTGGAGGTTCTCCCCTTTGATCTCGAACTCTTCATCGAGGTCCAAGATGACCATGTCAGCGTCAGCCCCCGGAGTAATCACTCCCTTCCTGGGATACAGGCCCAGGATCCTCGCGGGATTCTCCGAGAAGATCTCGACCAGGCGCTCCAGCTTGATGAGGTCCCTGTTGACGCTGTCGAGCATCAGGGGGAGACTCGTCTCGACCCCGGTCCCCCCAGATGGAGCCTCGAAGATGTTCTTCCAGCCCGCCTCCTTGGCCTCCTTGGGATAGGGCGCGTGGTCACTGGCTAGGACATCGATCACGCCGCTGTCCACCGCCTCCCAGAGGGCCTCCTGGTCCTCTGGGCTCCTCAGCGGGGGGTCTATCTTCGCGTAGGGGCCGATCCTCTTCATGACCTCGGCGTTGAGGAGGAGGTAGTTCACGGATGTCTCACCCGTCACATTTCTCCCCTTGCTCTTCGCCCAACCTAGAACCTTCGCAGCCTCCCCCGTCGACATGTGACAGATGTGGAGATGGACGCCAGAATCTCTAGCCAGCATTATCGTCCTCATTGTAGCCTCGATCTCGGCTATCGGGAGCCTGAACTCCGAGTGGGCGATGGGATCGACCCGGCCCAGAGCTATCGCTTTCTCCATCCCTCTGGACACGATGTCCTCGTTCTCGGCGTGGACCAGGCATGGGAGCCCCGTGCCAGCGATGGTCTCGAAGTT
>CP070640.1:14792-18222 GCA_020354065.1 Candidatus Bathyarchaeota archaeon | reverse complement strand
GGTAGGAACTCAGTCTTCCCCCAGGTCCCCAGGCTCATGTTCACCGTGTGAGGCGCTATCCCGACATTCCTGCAGATATTGAAAACCTCGTCAAAGACGCCGCTCACCACGATGCTGATCCCGAGATCGGCCTCCTTCAGCTCCTTCAAGACCCTCTCAACGGCCTCCCTGTTATCGAAGACGGCGTGGCCTATTCCTAGATCGGAGAGTTCCTCACACTTGACGATCTCGCCCACGGTTGAGCTTCGATGGATGCCGCTGTCCATCCTGGGCTCCCAGCCCTTCATGTATCTGAGCCTCTCCCCGGAGGCCCTGCCGACCAGCGAGACCGGGTGGTGCCTCCCGCAGATCTCAAGGAAGATCCTCACCCGGTTCTCGAGATCCCCTCGATACTCCTGCTGAGCCTTGACCTCAGGGTCGATCATCGCCAGGACCACGTAATCCCTCTCCAGGGACTGCCGCGACCCCCTCCTGTGGTGGGTGTGGGTCATGCCAGAGGCCTCCCGAGCCCCACGTTGGTCTTCCCATTGATGCGGGGCGTGAACCCTTCCTCCTCCATGACTCTCTTGAAAGGGATCTCATGGTCGCGGCATCTGTTGACGACGCAGAGGGTGAAGACTGTGTCGATTTCCTCGGAAACCTCCCTCAGAATGTTAAGGACTCTTACCCCGTTTTCCTCTGTGGTTTTACACTCTATGATCGCCGAGAGGGCTCGCTCCCCCCGTACCCGGGGGTCCCTGAACTCACCCTCCTCGAGGTCGAAGAGATAGGTAACCGGGTTCAGGGGCTCGAACTCCACCTCGCCGATGAGGGCCTTGAAGACCTTCTCCACGTCGACCATGCTCGTCGAGATCCCGGGCCGCCCCATCTCGATGGCGAAGCCAACCTCGCCAAGCCTGAAGCGCCCAGTGACGTCGTTAGTCTTCATCTCGGCCGTCCCACGACCCATGATCCCCGTGGAGGGATGGGAGATCAGGGGATCGCTGAACTGGGATCTGAGAATCCTAGGCCACTCAAGGGGGGGTTGGTGCAGGGCGTCGAACTTGCAGGCCCCGCTCTTGAGGCAGACGCCGCACTCGACGCAAAGATCTTGATCGATTAAGACCCTGTTTTCCCCAGTTTTAATCGCCGAAACAGGACAATAGATGATGCAGGACCGGCACCTGGTGCAATTCCCCTCGTCGATCTTCATCTTCCGAACACCTTTCTTCCTTCAAATTGCATGCGAGGATTTAAACAGGTTTTCGATACCGATTAAGAGGATCCCCCTCACTTCACAAGTAGTATAACGATTTCATGTACCAACTTCTTTATCGCATCAAATTTCTCAAGCCTCTTGCCGCGTCTCAGCTTGGCATTCTAACGCTTTCGAGACGCTCCTCGATCATTCTTCTAACCTTGACAGAGGCAGGTTAATAGACATAACCCAACTTTCCAACACACTCATATTCCAGAATAAAGTCTCAAAAACTCGATTCATCAAGCTGATTATTACCTTAAATTCCAAGATGCTTGAGAAGGGCTTTTAGCGTACTCGGGCTATATCTACAAAATCATGGGGGATAACGGTTCCAATTGTCGAGTGGAAGGCTTTCAAGATTTGGGTTGACCCTCCCCGATGGCTTCGACAGGGACCTGAGGCTTCTCATGGTCTCCATGGCCTTCAGGAGGCTCTCGATGGGCTTCCTCATGGTTGTGAGGGCGATCTACTTCGCCCTCCTCGGGTACAGCCCGGTGGAGATCGGTTTCCTCCTATCCATCGCTACCTTCGTGAGCGCCCTCCACTCCATCGTTTTCGGCTTCCTCTCGGACAGGTTCGGCAGGAAGATCTTCTTCGTCCTAGGGAACTTCTTCGCCATCATGCGGATGGTCATCTTCGCGATGAGCTCTGATTTCTGGCTACTGGTCCTGGGTCAGGGTATAGGAGCCCTCGGGGAGGGAGCGGGGGCTGGCCAGCCAGTCGTGTCGGGCTACATATCCGATAAGACCGATGTGGTCAAACGCCCGTCGATATTCAGTGCACTAGCTATAACGAATGCAATGGCTGCGACTGTCGGCTCCCTCCTGGCCGGGTTACCAGCCCTCTTACAGAAAGGCTTCGGACTCGACGTTGTGAGGGCCCACTCTCTCCTTTTCTGGATAGGCGCCGCGAGCTCCGTCATTTCACTCCTCCTCGTTATCCCGATGCAAGATGTGGAGGTCCAGAAGGTGGAGAAGGAGCCAGGGGAGGGCAGGCTCCTGAACGTGAGGTCCTGGGGAGTCATCGCCCGCTTCTCCCTGGTGCGGTCCACCAGCGGCCTCGGATGGGGATTCATCGAGGCCCTGATGCCCCTCTACTTCTTCATCCGATTCGGGGTCGGGGGCGAGATCCTGGGGCCCATCTACGCGGTGACCCGCCTCCTCAGCGTCTTCAGCTACACATTCATCCCTTGGGCGGTGGATCGATTCGGAGAGATCACCTCCATCATTGGCTCTAGGGTCATTACTGGAGCCCTCACCGTGGTCTTCTCCGTGACATCGTGGTACCCCCTCGCGGTGATCCTCATGGTCTCCCTGAGGATCGTGATAATGTTCACCATGCCAATAAGGCAGTCATTCGCCACGGCAATCGTCGACCCTGAGGAGACGGCCACCGCCATCGGCGTCAGCAGCTTCGCCCGCATGTCCCTCAGATCAGTGGCTCCTACCATAGCCGGCTACATGTTCGAGGCCATAAGCCTTTCCATGCCCTTCATTATCGGTGCAGGGCTCCTCGTTGCGAACGGGCTGCTGTACAAGGTCTTCTTCCAGCCAAAAGTTCCAGATTGAGCCTAACACCCTTATATAACATTCATAGACATCTGAGACGTCGTTATTCCAGATTTTAATGAGTTACAAAACCAGACAAGCTCAACTTAGCAAGACAACTGTGACCTCCTCCCCCTCCTCTACGACGTCGAGGTTGACGGGGAGAACGATGTAGCCATCAGCGTGGGCCATGCTCGTTATGGCTCCCGACTTCTTGAAGACTGGATGAGCCACCCCATCGACCACCCTGACAGTAAGGAACTGCTCCCGCCCCGAAGAGGAGACGAACCTGGAGCCTATCTTGGCTGTCACGGTCCTCGGATTCGGAGGTGGCAGCCCGGCAAGCCCCCTGAGGGTGGGGGCCAGGAACACGTAGGCATTGCTGAGGCAGGAGGTCGGGTATCCAGGCATCCCGAACATGGGTGTATCCTCCACTACGCCGAAGAGCGTCGGCTTCCCCGGCTTTACCTGAACGCCGTGGAAGAACACCTGTCCCAGCTCTTCGATGACGGTGGCGAAGAGGTCTCGGGTGCCGACCGAGCTCCCCCCAGAGAAGACTCCGAGGTCGTGGGTTGAAGCCTCTCTAACCGCGGTCTCGATCGCGCCTCTCTCATCGGGGACGATCTCCTTACTGAGGGGTATG
>CP070640.1:11065-14692 GCA_020354065.1 Candidatus Bathyarchaeota archaeon | reverse complement strand
TCTTGCTCGAGCGGTCGGAGCTTGGCAACTTCGGCCATGACCCGCTCAATCTCTTCAATTCTCAACATCGTCTCAAGTGGCGTTTCCATACCACGAGTATAGCACAAGCATGAAGATCTCACTAGATAAAATCGAACTCACTAGTCGCATCAACGCACTCAACCTCACGACCCACTTCGAGCGCGAGAAGCACAGGTGCGAGATCTACTACGATACAGCCAGCTATGTCATGGACCCCCACACACTCAAAGACGGCTATAAGATGCTGATCTTCGTGATCCACAACGCCTACCCCCAGTACGAGGTCCACTTCCCCACCGTCGTGTTACACAACATAGGGACGATACCCATCCACATCATAGCCATCAACATCTGGGACCCCACGGGAGTGCTCAACTGGGTGTGGACGGCACCGCCCCCCGCGAGCCCTGCCGAGGGCTTCTTCTGGAAGGATCTCGACGGCGACGGCGTCTACGACCCGGGTGAAGAGGAGATAATGAACATCGACATCGTAAACTTCGTCTGCGTCCAGATCGACCCGTGTCAATCCACGAAGGGCGAGGTGGACATCGACTTCAAGCAGCCAGCCGAGGAGTGCCACACCTACTACTTCGCACTAGAGTTCGTGGGCATACAGTGGAACAAGGCGTGAGGCCGAGGAACGATGCCCTGATTCCCCCCTTTTTTGGCACATCAAAATGGTATCAATCCGGAGATGGGAAGTATCCCACAAACCCGTGATGATAGCAGCCATGGTGATGGCTGTGCACGCGCTCCTGAGCGCCGCAAAGCCGGGAGGTATATATGCTTACATTACCCCATCGGCTTGCTGGGCGCTGGTAGCGTTAGCTGTGCTATGCGTCTCGGGCCTCGAGAGCCCGAGAACCTGGTACAATAAGACCATAACCTTCATAGCGGCCGCGGCGGCGGTCGCCCAGATATTCATCCTAATAGACCTGGGGCTCCTGACGGGCTTCGGAAAGAGCCCCCTGTCGTTCTCGCCTCAGAGCGTAGCGATCAACCTGGTCTACGTTCTGACGGGCCTTCTGGGGCTCGAGTTGAGCCGGGCCTACCTCATGAAATCCTACGGAAAAAGGCGGCCCCTTCTGACCCTGGGCCTGGTGACGCTCCTCTACACGCTCGTGAACACATCCCTCTCAGGGCTCTTGAGCGTCTTCGGCCTAGGAGATCCACTCAAGACAGCCGACTACCTGGGCTCGACGTTCCTCCCCACCGTCTCGGAGAACCTGCTTGCGTCCTACCTCGCCCTCCTAGGAGGACCCATAGCCTCCCTCGCCTACAAGGCGCCTTTAAAGGCCTTCGAGTGGTTCTTCCCAGTCCTCCCAGACCTCAGCTGGGGCCTCAAGGCTCTGCTGGGAGTCGTGCCCCCCATGCTCGGCTTCGTCTACGTGAACCAGGCGGTTACGCCGAGGGAGCTCAGGAGGATCGGGATGAGGATCAACCAGAGGGACTTCGCCAGGCTCAAGAGGAGCGAGAAGGCTGAGCGAGGCTCCCTCATCGGCTGGACCGCGCTGTCTATGATCGGGATACTCATGGTCTGGTTCTCGACAGGTCTCCTCGGCGTCTATCCGACGATCCCCCTCAGCGGGAGCATGAGGCCCACCATGGATGTGGGCGACCTGGCGATACTGGTGAAAGCACCGACGGACAAGATCAAGGTGGGCGACATCATCCACTTCTGGCGGAGCGATGAGATGGTTTTACACCGGGTCCACAAAATACGGATTGAAGACCGGAAGCTCTTCATAACGAAGGGTGACGCCAACAGGGCACCCGACACGGATACAGTCTCCCCCGAGCAGATCAGGGGGAAAGTCATAGCCACCCTTCCAATGCTAGGGTGGGCGTCCATCTACCTGAAAGAGGGGTTCTCGAAGGCGTGGGTGCTCCTCTCCTCGGATATGAGGTTTATTTACGGAGCGCTGATGGCTGTGGCCTCAGCGGCCTCCGCGTACCTGATCCGCAACCGCAGGAGCCGCGCGATCCACAGGAGATCAAGGGGATGGTGAGAAGATGAAGCAACAGACCCTGGGGATTTTCCTCTGCATCCTGGTAGCAGCGAGCATCTGCGGCGTCGGCTACTCCCAGTGGAACGACGTCATCGAGATCCACACAGAGATGAGGTTCGGAACCCTCACCCTAAGGTTCGTCGGCTCCCCAGTCTGCTCCGACAACGACGACGACACCAAGAACATCGGAGTAAGCTCGTGCGAATACACCGATCCCGACCTCGCAACTGGCGGCTACAAGACCCTTGAGGCCACCGTCACAAACACCTACCCTGGATACGAGGCATACTGCACATTCACCCTTCAGAACGTCGGCACCCTCCCAGAACAGGTTGTGGGCATCACGATGACGCCCGGAACCGGCCTCAAGATAGGGGATACCTACGTCGACGCCGACGGCAGACTCGTGGGTTGGCGGCTCGACGACGAGGTCACGGATGAGCCTATACTCAACGTCTATATCTACGACGATGCTGGCTCGTCTCTCGTATCCCAAACATTGGATTCACTCGAGCTACTGCCGGGGGAGTTGACCATCTACGTGGAACAAAGCGCAGAGCAGTGCCACACCTACAGCTTCGAGGTGGAGATAACATATGAGTAGGAGGTATGGAAGGATGACCGCGAACAGGGTTACCTGGCTTCTCATAGCCTTCGTGATCACCATGTCAATCACGGGACTGGCCTACGCCCACTGGGGCGACACCGTGAAGATCGAGGGCACGGCGGAAATGGCCCACATCAGGATAACGATAACCTCCAGGAAGGTCCTCACCTCAAAAGAGGTGGAGAGATACTCCACCATATCCGAGGGGACGATATCCGAGGACCAGCACACACTCACGATCACCGCCGACAACCTCAAGCCCTGCTGGTTCGTCTGGGTCGGGATCGTGACCCAGAACCAGGGGAGCCTCCCCGCATCTGTCAAGCCGCCTGAGATCACCTACGACGACCCGGACAGCCTGAACGAGTACTTCGAGTACAATATGTACTTCTACGGACCGTACCCGGAGGCCATGGGATACGGCGAGATGGAGGTGTGGGGCAAGGTGAAGGTGGGCGAGGACCTCATGTCAGACGGGACAGTGACCTTCGATACGCCCAGCAACCCCCCTCCGTTCGTCGCAGACCCGGGAGAGAAGGCCGTCCTGTGGATCTGGTTACACGTCAGAGAGGACGCATCTCCCAGCGCCCAGGGAAAGCTGATAACGATCCACATAACCATCGTCGACGACCTGGCAGTGTAGATGGGAAGATGAAGGGGAAGGCCCTCGCAATCCCCACCCTCATCCTTATCCTCACCATACTGAGCGGGGTCGCCTACTCTCGATGGCGTGACCAAGTCTCCATAGTCGGAAAGGTGAGCACGGGTAAGTGGAAGGCCGCTGTGCGCATCTGGGAGGAGCTGGACGGAGCCTACACGGACCCGGAGACAGGCGAGCCCACATCGGAGCCGGCGGTGACGTACATAGCCATCGACGCGGGCTTCCCAACCCTTTTCAAGCTGACGATCTGGGTGGCGAACAGGGGCTCGACAAAGCTGACACCAGTCATCGTCACCGACAGAATCGGAACGGATTTTGAGCAGGTGAAC
>CP070640.1:0-10965 GCA_020354065.1 Candidatus Bathyarchaeota archaeon | reverse complement strand
GGGAGGTGACCTCGGCCTCACCGATGCTCGGACAGCACACCAAGGATGTCCTCACAACCCTGCTTAGCTACTCGGAGGAACGGATCAAAGCCCTCGAAAGAGAAGGGAAGATCGTCTGCTGGAAGAGCTGAACCCTCCTCGACGCGATTCATGGATCAAGCTCAATTTTCTTCAAGAGGTCTTTCTCTTCAGAATCCCGATCTGACCAGCATGGTACAGATTGTGATGAATAATCCCGTGTAGCAATTCCAAGTAAGTGACACCAGTCCCTGATACATTTTTATCCAAGGGTCGGGAATAATCATGGATCACTTCAACCAAGGACCTCTGACTCTCCACGAGCTCCTCGACAGAACCAAACCAAGAGCCCTCCTCCTTCATTGGAGGCCAATCATCCAGTTCTTCCCCGGATTTGGGGTGTTCCTCCCCCATGAGAACCCCCTGGACAACCCTCATCCAGAAGGCACAGTGGTCAACAATCTCCCAGATTGTATGTCTTCCCTCAAACGGTCTAACCCTGGCATGGGTCTCGTCGACGCCCTTCAGGGCATCCATCAACGAAGGACCGTGCCAAGCCCTGCCGTTAAAAGTGCTGTTCAGAAGCCTGACGATCAACTCAACCTCATCCACGAGAGTCATCACCAACAAGTAAAGGAAAAGCTTATTCATATAAAGATGACCTCAGAAAGTTCTACATCCTGAACCTCTTTCTGGCTCAATGAGACTTTTTGTCTTAAAAACATGAGACAAAAAGCCCTATAGCACCCCCAGATAAAGGTAGAAAGTCGATTCCTCTGAAGTGGACCGTCATATGACTCGCCCCCAAGATATGGTTTTTATTGAGGGGCTACCGTTTAGACTAGCTGGGCTCAGTTGACCGAGGAAGACGTCTTCTCCATGCTCTGCCGCCCCGTCAGGAGGCTGCTAGAGGAAAGAGGTTTCGACGAGCCCACAGAGCCCCAGAGACTCCTAATCCCCAGGATACTCGAAGGGAAGAACGTCCTCCTCATCTCCCCCACCGCCACGGGAAAAACAGAGGCAGCGATGCTACCCATCCTCCACAGGTTCCTCATGAGCGAGCGGAAGCCCGGAATCAGCATCATCTACATCACCCCCCTCAGGGCACTGAACCGGGACATCCTCGACAGGATGACCTACTGGTGCTCCAGCCTCGACATGCGGCTGGCTGTCCGCCACGGGGACACCTCGACCCGGGAGAGGACCAGGCAGCGCCATACACCGCCGGAGATGCTCATCACCACGCCGGAGACCCTTCAGGCGATCCTCACAGGCCGGATCCTGAGGCGCTTCCTCAGAGCCGTGAGGTGGGTGATCGTTGACGAGATCCATGAGCTCGCGGATAACAAGAGGGGCAGCCAGCTGAGCATAGCTCTGGAGAGGGTGAGGGAGCTCGCTGACGAGGAGTTCCAGCTAATAGGGCTGAGCGCCACCATCGGCAGCCCGGAGAGAGTGGCCCAGTTCCTCGTCGGCAACGACCGGGATGTGGAGTTGATCCCGGTCTCGGCGACGAGGGATATGACCTTCGAGATAGTATACCCCGAGCCCGGCCCCAGCGAATACGAGCTTGCGTCCAAGCTCTTCACCCACCCCGAGGTAGCAGCCCGGCTCCAAGTGATGAAGGGCCTCGTAGAGGACCATGAGACCACCCTCATCTTCACCAACACACGGTCCACCTCGGAGCTCCTCACGAGCCGATTCAACGTCTGGGACATGGACTTCCCCCTGAGCATCCACCACGGCTCCCTGGCCAAGACGACCCGAATCGCCGCCGAGAAGGGGCTCAAGCAGGGGGACCTTAAGACTGTTGTCTGCACCTCATCCCTCGAGCTCGGCATCGACATTGGCCGCATCGACCTGGTCATCCAGTACAACTCCCCGAGGCAGGTGACCAGGCTCCTCCAGAGGGTGGGGAGGAGCGGCCACAGCATCGGGGAGATGGCGAAGGGGGTCATCATCGCGATGAACAGCGACGACGCCCTGGAGTCTATGGTCATCTGCCGGAGGGCCCTCTCAGAGATCATGGAGCCCCTAATCGTCCCGCCGAAGCCATACGACGTCGTCGTCAACCAGATCGTGGCCGAGTTCATGTCAAGGTCCAAGCTCTACTTTCTCCGAATCCAGAACCTGTTCAGCAAGGCCTACCCCTTTGTCGACCTCGAAGAGGAGGACATCAAGTTCGTCGCCAGATACATGCACGACCGCATCCCCCGAATGGCCTGGGTCTCGGAAGAGGATGAAGTCCTAATCAGGCCCCGTGGGAACAGAAAGACCCTCTACCGTTACTTCTTCGACAACCTCTCCATGATCCCCGACGAGAAGACCTACCTCGTCATCGACATCTTAGAGGAGGCCCCGGTTGGGATCCTCCAGGAGGCCTTCGTCGCCGAGTACGCCAAGCCCGGGGTCAAGTTCGTCATCAGGGGGAGGCCGTGGAAGATACTGAACATCCACAACGACAGGATCTACGTCCGGGCCGAGGACGATCCCACGGGCGCTATCCCCAGTTGGGTCGGGGAGGAAATACCGGTGCCCATAGAGGTGGCCCTAGAGGTCGGCAGGGTCAAGGCTAAGGTCGAGAGCGACGTATTAGAGAGCAAATCAATCGGCCGGATCGCCCAAGAGCTTTCCGAGGAGTTCCCAGCCGGATCTGAGACCCTGGAGAGGACGATCTCAGAGATAGTCGAGCACGTCGAGCTAGGCTACCCAGTCCCGACGGATCGCAGGGTGGTGGTCGAGGACTGGGGGGAGAACGTGCTGATCCACGCCAACTTCGGCACACTGGTGAACAGGACCCTCGCGAGGCTGGTGGGGCACATCATCTCCGAGGAGACCGGATACCCAGTGGGGGTCCAGCAGGAGACCTACACCGTGGTGACCCAGACAGTCGGCGAGGTAGATGCGGCTTACATCGTCAGGCTGTTGAAGAGGCTCTGGGAAACAGACCTCGAGGCCGTCATTGAGAACGCGGTCACGAAGACCGGACTCTTCAAGAGGAGGTTGATCAACGTGGCGAGGAAATCAGGAGCCCTGAGCAAGTACGCCAACTTCAGCAACATCACCCTGGGAAGGCTAATGAAGAGCTTCGAGGGCACCTGCATCTATGAGGAGGCGATGAAGGACACCGCCAGGAAGGACCTGGACCTCGAGGCTACTAAGGACCTCCTCAAGAAGATGGGGGAGGGGGAGATCGAAGTGGTCTACCTGGACAACAGAGGGGAGATCAGCCCGCTGGCGAAGATCATCGTGGACGGCATGAGCATGAAGGCGGACATCGTCCCCCCGGACAAGATCACCCGAATCATCGTGGAATCCGCCAAGGCCCGATTACTGAACGAGACCCGGGTCCTAGCTTGCTTCCACAGGAGAGACTATGTTGCCACATACCGGGTGAAGGAGTTGCCAGAGAGGATCACCTGCCCCAGCTGCAGCTCCACCGAGCTGGGGGTGTTCGACAGGAGCATCGAGGAGGTCTCGGGGGAGCTCGCCAAGGAGAGGCCAGGCGTCAAGAGGAAGGTGGAGAGGTGGTGGGAGAGAGGGAGGGACGCCTCCAAGCTCGTCTCGATATACGGCAGGAGGGGGGCAATCGTCGCCTCCGCGAAGAGGATTGACTTCACCGAGGCCTGGGACCTCCTCGCAGAGACCGAGGGGGAATCCGACGATTTCTTCGAGAGGATCGTCGAGGCGGAGAGGAACGCCCTCAAGAGGAGGTTCCTATAGGCAGCAAGAATAATAGTGAACCCGCGCTCTATTCTTCTTCGGAATGAAGAAGATCGGGATGCTCACCATAGGACAATCCCCCAGGGACGATATTTTACCCCTACTTAAGGAGATCCTCGGTGAAGGCTTCGAGATCCTTGAGGCTGGGGCCCTCGACGATCTCTCCAAGGAGGACCTAGACAGGATCGAGTTCAAGCCCGACGACTACCTCCTCATCTCGAGGATGAGGGATGGCACCCAGGTCAAGATCACCAAGAGGCTGATCCTGCCTCTTCTGCAGAAACGGATCCATGAGCTCGAGGGGAAAGGGGTGAGATTGACGGTCATCATGTGCACCGGAAAGTTCCCCCAGTTCGAGTCCAAGGGCCTGGTCGTGACCCCGCAGGAGATCCTGAAGGGAGTTCTTAAAGCATCTTTGAAGAGAGGTAAACTGGCTGTGGTCTATCCTGCGCAGGAGCAGACCCGCATGGCATCTGAGTTTAGCAGGGAGGGCGTCACGATATACTCAGACCACCTATCCCCCTACAAGGGTAAGGACGACCTCGAACAATTGGCAGCAAGATTATCAATGGAGGACCCAGACCTGATCCTGCTCAACTGCTTCGGATTCGGCTCCGACGTTAAGAAAGTCGTGGCTGAGAGGACGGGGAGGCCGGTGATCCAGTCCAACACCCTCGTCGCAAAGGTGCTGAAAGAGCTCGCCTCTTAGGCCTCTTCCTCCTCCCGGAACTCCTCCGGCAGCCTCCGGTCCGTCTTCAGGTCCTTAGCCACGAGGTAGATCTCGGCGCTTTTCTTCCGCGACGCCCTGGGCTTCACGATCCTCACGTGCTCGAACAGGTCATGCATCTCTCTTACGAACCTGTCGTGCTCGGATCCCTGGAACGTCTTGACCACCATCCAGCCATCCTCCTTCAACAGCTTGTCAGCTATCACTAAGGCGACCCGAGCGAGGTGTATCTGCCGGTAATGGTCCAGTTCCCATGCGCCGCTGACATCGGGGGCCATGTCAGAGAGGATGACATCGACCCTCTCCCCGAACAGTTCGAATATCCTGTTCCTGGTCTCTTCCTCGGTCACATCCCCGACGAAGGTGCTCACATTTGGCAAGCCTAGGGGATCGATTTCCCCCAGGTCTACACCAACTACGAGACCATCCTCGTCGATCGACTCACTGGCGACCTGGAGCCACCCCCCGGGGGCAGCCCCAAGGTCCAGCACCCTTCTCGCACCCTTGAAGAAACCGAACCTCTCATCGAGCTGCTTGAGCTTCAAGGCGGCCCTTGAGCGATACCCCAGCTCCCTCGCCCTCCGATAGTAGGGATCACTCTTCCTCTCCTTCAGCCACCTACCAGACATCTATCGTCACCTTCCCCTAGATATCTTCAGGACTACGTTATCTATATCTTGGATTGCCGCATTGGTCTTCAGCCCTCTCCCGTCTATATGGGTTCCTACGGCCCTGAAACCAGCCTCTCTGAGAGTTCCTAGGACCTGTGTGATAGGGACGGATGGTATACGGAGCTTTGATGACACCTTGTCGATGTTGTAGAACCCCGGAGGCAAGCCGATCTCGTCACCCACCATCCCGATTATCTGGATCAGCCTCCTGTTGCTGCTAATGGCCGACCTCTCTGAAACATCGAGCATCTCATCGCAAAAGGATGCTTCAGCTAGTTCTCCGATCCACAAGGGGCCAGCCGCTCTCATCATCGACCCGCAGTGATCACAAACTTCGTCAGAGTGTATTCTGGTGGATACGACCTTCCTGTTAGAGCATCCGAAGCAGTGGAGGATGTACCCCATCTGGCCAAGGCCACTGTCTACCCGCTTCTTCCCTGATGTGAGCATGAAATAGACCCTGACGTAGTGATCCGATGCGTAGCTGAAAACCGGCCTCGTTGCCACCTCGTGGATAGCTGACCGCGTGACGAACGCCCCTGCCACGAGCCTCAGGGCCTGTTCGTGGCAGTACTCCGTCCGGAGGGGGCGGCCTCCGTATTTCCGGACGCATGCCTTCTGGTTGACGCCGCAGAGGGGCGCCATGTCCGTCGCCGTCAGAGCCACCATGCCGTCTTTCTTGCAGGCTCTGACCGCAGAGTCGATGTAGGGGGAGGGGGTGCCGTAGGGGTCGATGTCCACATAATCAAACCGGTTCAGGGGCTTCGCGTGAAGTGAGAGCAGCAGATTAGCTTCTATCAGCCTTACGCTCACCTTGGCGGACACACCGTTCATCCTAGCGTTCTCCTCAGCTAACTTCACGGCGCTCGGATTCAGGTCCCCGAGTACGACCCGGTCGACATCCCCTACCTCGAGGGCAAGCCTGATACCTCTGATCCCCGTTCCGCACATCGGCTCACAAGCCCGGATGGGCCTCGACAAAATCTTCCCGAGGGCGTTCAACGCCAAGACTGCGGAATCCCTGTTCAGCTTCATCCTCGGATTGTAGAACACGGCTGCATGAGATCTAGTCCTTTCTAGGGACTCGCCCTCCAACCTCGTAATCTCTGGCACATAGAACGAGGCCGAACGTTCTTGTACGAGGATCTTTAGGTAGTCCATTCTTGCTATCAACAGGACCGGGCAGATATTACTTTAGCTGAAACGATCTCGGTGAGGAACAGTTATAATAGCTCAAAGGAAAAGATGGTTAATAATCATCCTGACACCGAGGGATACCTCCGCTTGACGAGAAGAAAGCCGACAAAGAGAAAGAGTCAGGATCTGATCATGGACAGACACATACAGCTATTCATCGGCAAGTTTCTCAACGGAGAGCTGGAGACCATCAATCCCGTTCTGGATAGCAAGCTGGGCTACAGATATCAGGACGCGGAGCCTTTTGTCGACGACCCGACCGAGGCGGAGGCCTTTCTATTGATGTTACACGAGAACAGTCTCCTTACATCCGAGCCGTGCGGGATCATCGCGTGTTGCAGCAAGTGTGGCTCCTACAGCGTAGACGAGGTTCTCGGTGAAAAGCGGAAACCATCAAGAAATGGTTCGGCATCGGGAAACTCCTGGAGATGCCTGAGATGCGGCGAGCTACTCCAAGAGGATACCCTCACGCTGCGACCGGTTTTCTCTTACAGATTCAGCAGAGAGGGGATTGATGGTGTCTCAGATCAGCTGCTCGTCAGACCCCTCCTGGAGTTCCTCAGGGATAGGGGATACAGGATCGAGAGCCCCGGAACCCTTGTGGGCGCCTCCGAGGTCGACCACACCTTCGATATAACGGCCTACAGCAAGAAGGACGAGTGGGTCGTCGCACTAGACTTCGTCATCTCAGACGGGCCTGTGGGAGAGGAAAACGTGATCTCGATGTTCGCCAAGGTGTTCGACGCAAACCCCCTCAGATCAATCCTCGTCGTCTTCCCGGAGCTGACGGAGAAGGCGAAGAAACTGGCGGATCAGTATGAGATTGATGTCGTGGAGACGCACAACCTAGATATCATCTGGAAGAACCTCAGGAGGGTGATCCCGCCCGTGGACGAGTTTAGCTTCGAGACCCTGGACGTGATGACCCTGCTCTCCCTCCCGGACCACCTGAGGAAGACGGCTTCAGTGGTCTGCGAGAAGGGGAGGACGACGGCGGACGAGATATCCCAGATCACGAAGCGGGCAAGAGCGGTCGAGAGCGGGTACCTGAACCAGCTTGTGAGGATGGGCTACCTTAAGAAGGAGAGGAAGGGCAGGCTGGTGCTCTTTTCGGTCATAAGCTAGGTGAAGAAAGATGGTGAAGATGATATCCATACACTCGAGCCGCGGTGGCACCGGCAAGAGCCTGATCTGCAGCAACATAAGCGCGATCCTTGCCTCGATGGGGCGGAACATCGCCCTATTAGACTTCGACTTCAGGGCGCCGAGCCTCCTCACCATATTCCAGGCGAGGAACACCGTCAAGAAATGGGTCAACGACTACCTAGACGGGAAGGCCAAGCTTAGAGACGTCATGGTGGACCTGACGGACCGGTACAAGACCGGGGGGCGGTTCCTCGTTGGCTTCGCCAATGTCGAGATGGACGCCATGCGTGAGATCGCCAGGAAGGACAGGAAGTGGCAGATGAGAGCCCTGAAGCGGGTTATGGCGATGAAGGAGGAGCTGGCGAAGCTGTTCGAGGTGGATGTCATCATCCTGGACACCAGCCCTGGGGTTCAGTACTCATCCGTCAATGCGGTCGTGAGCTCGGATGTGTCGGTGATCGTGTCGAGCATGGACATCCTGGACCTCGAGGGCGCCCAGAGGGTGGTCCAGGACCTCTACGAGCCCTTCGAGAAGAAGACCTTCATCCTTGTGAACAAGGCGACTCCCCACATGTTCATGGGGGAGGACAACAAATCAACCCTCATCGATAACGTCAGGAGGAGGTTCACCCAGCCCGTGATCGCCATAATCCCGTGTTACTGTGACATCCTCCTGGCCCAGCGGGTCACACTCTTCGCCCTAGATAAACCTGAACACCCCTTTACATGGGCCCTCACAGAGGTCGCCAAGCGCCTGGAAGCCTAATATGCTCAAGGGGCTGAAACCGAGAACTCCTTTAGGATCTCTCCCAGGCATTCCAGCTGCTCAAGGCCTTCGGGAGTGGTTCTGTAGATCTTCCGCCTGCGCTTACCATCGTATTCCTCGCTTCCCTCGATGAACCCCGCTTCCTCCAAGCCGTCCAAGAGAGGGTAGATTACGGAGGGACCGACCTTGATATCGTAGACATCCTTGATAGTTGTCATCAACTTGTAGCCCCAGAGAGGTTTATCTGCTAGCATGCGGATCACAATCAGGTCCATAAAGCTTCGGACGAACTTCCTCCGTAGCTCGTCGCAGGCGTCTCTAGACATTCTAGTCCCAGTAAAGGGAAGTATCGTTATTGTGATATATAGGGTTTCAGAAAGCAAAGTTATTGATCATGTGTCCTGAGATGCCTTTCTGAAGATATTTATGGATAATCCGTTTTCCAAGTAAAGATTTATAAACCAGTTTCTGGGTTAATGGGCGGATATATCGAAGAACCGATATAATGTAGTGGTGTGCAACAGGAGTACACATGAGAAGAGGTGGGACCAGATGTCTACGTTGGCGATCCTGGGAAAAGCGTTCTCCTACGTAGCCCTGACAGTTGGCCTCTTCTTCTTCCTCTTTGCCTGCAAGTACTATCTCGCCATTTTGATCGCCCTCTTCAGCGGCGGGTCCAACGGGAAAAATGGGAAAACAGTGAACAACAGAAACCCCTTTGAGGGTAATGGAGCGCCAGGGAATCTCAGGAGGCAGTTGAACGCAACGGAGAATGAGAACTACTATAACGGTACCGTCGATCCCGACGGCAGGATTGAGGAACCCTTCATCTCCATCCAGCTGCCCTTCTACAACGAGAGAAACGTGGCGAGGCGAATAATCCAGGCCTGCGTTGACATCGACTACACCAATTACGAGATACTGGTGGCCGACGACTCGAGAGACGAAACCATCGACATCCTCAAGAAGATCAGCAGGAGTGCCAACGGCCCTGTGATCAAGACAGTTCACAGGAAGGACAGGTCGGGCTTCAAGGGAGGCGCCCTCCAGAAAGCAGTCGAGTACATGGACCCCCGGACCGAGTACATCGTTGTCTTCGACGCCGACTTCATACCACCCTCCGACATCCTGAGGAAGTTCCTCTGGTATTTCGAAGGGGGAGACAGGAACGGTCATGATGAGAACGGTCACAGGTTCACGGACGAGATTCTCAACCATTACGTTAGCAGCAATGGCGAGGGATCAGGAGAGGACATCTTCAACAAGGTCGAAGAGTGGTATATGAAGCGGAGGATCGGCGTAGTACAGGGCTACCAGCTCCACCACTTGAACAAGAACGAGAACTGGATCACCAAGGGTATCCGATGCGAGTACAGCGGGGGGTATATGATCGAAAGAGTATCGGAAGAGTTCTTCGGCGCCATGAAGATGATCACAGGCAGCGTCTTCATGATCAAAGCAGACATTGTAAGGAAGCTGGGATGGACCCACAGCATTACGGAGGACTGGGACCTCACAATCCGGATGTACATTGAAGGCTATAAAGTCCTCTACTCGCCCCTGATTCAAGCGCCAGCCGAAATACCAGCCACAATGCGTGCTGTCGCCAAGCAAAGGATGCGCTGGGCAGAGGGGCACACCTTTGCTGTAAAGAAATATTTCTTGGATGTGCTGAGGTCGCCAAACTTGACTCGCAGGGAGAAGCTGGAGTTTCTTTACTTTTCTCCTTACTACCTCCAGTCTTTTTTCTTCCTAATTGGAACTTTCTTCTGGATTATAGCTGAGTTACTCGGTCAACATCCCTCCTATTGGACGACCATCTTCGGCTGGAGCCTCATCATTAGTAACCTTGTTGCACTACCCTTAATGAGCTTCTCCGGGCTCTACCTAGAACAATCAGCCAGAGAGGACTTCTCTGGAATCCTCTCCTTCATCGTCCTATCCTACGTGCTTACACCGTTCCAGGCTTATGCGGCACTAAAGGGACTCCTGGAGAAAGATGAAGGTGGCTGGGTGAGAACTCTGAAGACAGGGAGCATCACCGACCGGATACTACAAGTCAAGGTTAGAAGACTCTTCAGCTGGATTCTACCAGTCAGAGAGGCTCAAAGGAGGTCAACGAGGCAGGAGGCTGCCAAGAAGAGGCGAAGACCTTCAGCCATGGTCTTTATCTTCCTTGTCCTTATGTCTTCTTTAATAGCCTGGGTCACAGCAGCAGCGATATCCACACCGGATGGATGCAACATTAGCACGGCTTTAACTTTGGAATACCATGACCCTGCAGTGAATATCAACGGCATAAACACGAACAGGATACTGACACACCCCGACTTCACATCCTTGGGCGTGACGCACATCGACAGCTTTGATCCCCATGAAGGATGGAGAAATGCTTGGGGTTTCTACTTGTACGGTCCTTTGGAAGCGGATTACCAGTTGCGTGGAGAACTCAGGGTATACCTCCACATGTATGCTGAAGCCTTGTGCATGGTAGATATCAGGCTTAAAATATTTGACATCGATGAGAATGGCAGGGCGAAACATCTCGTTTCCAGGAGATTCGATCAGATCGAACTCACGGAAGACCTTCCTGATAATCCCGTGGAACTGGCATTAGTACCGAAAAAATCTACTAATTTCGATGAGGGCCTCAGCATCCTCCTCGAGATCTGGCTGAAAATAAGAGGCAGTGATAAGTACGAGGATTTAACGGTCTTTCT